>CAYPYD010000001.1:0-503844 GCA_964415195.1 uncultured Eubacteriales bacterium
TATATATATTTTAGACTAGTAACAAAACCATTAATTGAATTAAATAAAGTCGCAAAAAAAATGGCGATGTTGGATTTTAGAACTAAAGCTAATATAAAAAGGCAAGATGAGCTTGGTGAATTAGGTGCTAGTTTGAATACATTATCTACTAATCTAAAAAAATCCATGGAAGGTTTTAAAAATGATATTGAGAGAGAGAAACTAAGAGACGAACAAAGAATAAGTTTTATTGCCACAATGTCTCATGAATTAAAATCTCCAATAACTGCCATTAAGGGTCAGCTTGAAGGTATGATCAATAATATAGGGGTATATCAAAACCGAGACAAGTACTTAAAGAGATCGTTGGCTATAGCTGAAGATCTTGATAGATTGGTTAGAGAAATTCTGGTGATATCAAAACTTGATACAGTAGACTTTAGCTTTAAAAAAGAGAAGTTCAATCTTAGCCCAATTCTAGAAGATATAATTAAGAACTTGGACTATATACAAATTGACAAAAAAATTAAGACTGTCAAAAAAATAGAAAAAAATCTATTAGTAGAAGGAGATGTTAGTCTCCTGAAAAAGGCCTTTAAGAATATAATTGAAAACGGAATGAAGTATTGTCCTGAAAATGGCTTATTCATTGTTGAGGCAATTAAGTTAAAGGATAGAATATTAATAGAAATCTTCAATGATGGAGATTCAATACTAGAAGATGACTTAAATGATGAAAAAATATTTGATGCTTTCTATAGAACAGAAAAATCTAGAAATAGGGAAACTGGTGGTTCAGGACTAGGTTTGCATATAGTGAAGAAAATATTAAAATCACACAAATTTGCCTATAAAATAGAAAACAAAAATAATGGCGTTGTCTTTACAGTTGAAATACCAATACCCGAAAAAAACCTTGAAATAAGCAAGTAAGCGTGCTATAATAATTGTTGACTGACTATAATTGAGAAAAAATTATAAATATAAATGAAAGAGGTGAGAATTCATGAAAAACGGAATTCACCCAGAGTACAAACAAACAACTATTTCATGTGCATGTGGAACAGTAATCGATACTGGATCTACTAAAGAAAACCTAAAAATTGAAGTTTGTTCATCTTGTCATCCATTCTATACAGGCGTTAAGAGCAGAATGAGTGATAAAGGTGGTAGGGTAGAAAGATTTAAGAAAAAATACGATAAGTAAATTAATATTCGTAGATGAAAAGGGAAGCACTTTAAGGGCTTCCTTTTACTTTTTTTAGATAAAGGAGAGAGAATAATGCTGAATAAGCTGGAAGAAATTAAATTAAAATATGAAGAACTTGGAAGAGAACTAAGTACACCTGAAATCATAAGTGATCAAAAAATGTTTCAAAAAATGATGAAAAAACATAGCACAATGGAAGAAGTTGTTAATAAATATATTAGATACAAAGAATTAGACCAGTCAATTTCTGAATTAAAAGAAATTTTAAAAGATGAAACTGACAATGAAATGGTAGAAATGGCCTCAGAAGAACTTGCACAAGCAGAAAAAGATCTCATAACTACAGAAGAAGAATTAAAGATTCTTCTTATCCCTAAGGATCCAAATGATGACAAAAGTGTTATCGTAGAAATTAGAGGTGGAGCTGGTGGCGACGAGGCAGCCCTATTTGCAGGAGACTTATTTAGAATGTACAGTAGATATGGTGAAACCAAAGGTTGGAAAATAGATATTATGGATTCACATGAAAGTGATCTTGGTGGGTATAAAGAAATTGTTTTCTCAATAGAAGGTTATGGTGCATATTCAAAATTAAAATATGAAAGCGGTGTTCATAGAGTTCAAAGAATTCCTTCAACAGAATCTGGTGGACGAATTCACACATCAACTGTAACAGTTGCAGTTTTACCTGAAGCAGAAGAAGTGGATATTGACTTGGATCCTAATGATGTAAGAGTAGATCTCTTTTGTTCTAGTGGACCTGGTGGTCAATCAGTTAACACAACTAAATCTGCAGTAAGGTTAACACATGTGCCTACTGGTATTGTTGTATCCTGTCAGGATGAGAAGAGTCAGATAAAAAATAAAGACAAAGCTATGAAGGTTTTAAGAGCAAGACTTTATGATAAAGCACTAGAAGAAGAAACTGCTAAAATGGCTAGTGAAAGAAAGAGTCAGGTTGGTACAGGAGATCGTAGCGAAAGAATTAGAACCTATAACTATCCTCAAAATAGAATTACAGATCATAGAATAGGACTAACCTTACATAAGCTGGAAGCAATGCTTGAAGGAGATCTTGATGAAATGATTAATGCGATTATTACTACTAAACAAGCTGAAAAGTTAAATAGCGAAATTTAATGAATATCGAAGATATTTTAAAAAAAGCTCAAAATAAACTTAAAAATACCCACTATGGAAAGTTGGAAGCAGAAGTAATACTAGCCAATCTTCTTAAAAAGGAACGTGTATATCTACATATTAATAACAAGGAAGAACTTGATGATTTGATTAAAGATGTTTTTTTGAAAAACATCGATGAACTCATCAATAATAAGCCGCTTCAGTATATAACTGGTAAAGAGGAATGGATGGGACTTACTTTCAAGGTTAATGAGAATGTTCTTATACCAAGGGAAGACACAAGAATTTTGCTTGAGCAAATATTAAAATTCAAAGATATTTTGAATTTTCCAACAATCCTTGAAATTGGTACAGGAAGTGGTATCTTACCAGTTCTGATAAAAAAGAACTGGCCAGAGGCCAGAGTAGTTGTTACTGAAATTTCCAAAGATACATTGAATGTTGCCCGTGAAAATTTTCAAGAACATAATATAGATATAGAATCATACAATTGTGATTTTCTTGATGATATTATTATTAATAATATTAAGGCTGATATAATTTTTTCTAATCCACCATATATTAGTGAAGTAGAGTATCTGGAACTTGATGAAGCTGTTAAAAATGAACCTTATGGAGCTTTAGTAGGCGGAACTGACGGACTTAATTACTATAGAAGATTAGCAGAAGAATACCTTGAGGTTGTTAAAGATCATTCATATATATTACTTGAACTAGGTTGGCAACAATATGAAGATGTTAGAAATATATTTGAAAAAAAAGGGCTTAGATTCATTGGGATATATAAAGATGATGGAAATAGGAATAGAGTACTTGTAATGGAGTATATAAATAATGAAGACTAAATATTATGATTTCCAAGAGAAAATAGACGAGGAACAACTTGATGAAATAATCAAGGCCTATAAAGATGGAGAAGTACTTGCATTTCCATCTGAAACTGTCTATGGTCTTGGAGCAAATATTTATAATGATAAAGCTATAGAAAAAATATATCTTGCTAAAAATCGTCCTGCAGATAATCCTTTGATTGCTCATATTGGTAATTCAGAACAATTAAATAAATTAGTAGAAGGAGTGCCAAAAAAAGCTGAACTACTAATTGAAGCTTTTTGGCCAGGTCCGCTAACTATAATTTTTAAGAAAAACAAACATATATCTGAAATTGCCACAGCAGGATTAGAGACTATAGGGGTTAGGATGCCAGACCATCCGGTTATAGAGACTATATTGGTTAAGGGAGAACTCATTCTAGTAGCTCCAAGTGCCAATATCTCAGGGAGCCCTAGTCCAACAACTATGAAACATGTTGCTGATGATCTTGATGGACTAGTTTTTGGAATAATTGATGGTGGAAACTGTGATGAAGGGATAGAATCTACAATAATTGACATGTCTGGAGATATTCCGATGATTCTAAGACCCGGCACAATTACCAAGGAGGATCTTGAAGAAGTAATTGGGAAGGTTGAACTAGATGAAAGTCTAATTGGCGCTTCAACAAAAATAGCGAAGGCACCTGGGATGAAATACAAGCACTATGCTCCAAAAGCCAAGGTCTACATAATTAAAAATAAAGGTGAAACAAACCTTATTTCAAGAGAAATCAAAAATTATTTAATGGATATAGAAAAATGTGCCTTGATAATTTTCGATGAAAATACCGAACACTATAGAGACATTGATATACCTAATAAAATTTCACTGGGAAGTCTTGTTGACTTGAGAACAGGGATTAGAAACCTGTTTCGGATATTAAGGGATTGTGATATATTAGGAATAGAATATATATTTATTGAAGATTATAAAGAAGAAGGATTGGGGTTTTCATATATGAATCGTTTAAAGAAAGCAGCCAATCATAATTATATTAAGGAGTCATAAATTGAAAATACTATTTGTATGTACTGGTAATACCTGTAGAAGCCCTATGGCTGAAGGGATTGCTAGAGACATGTTTACCAAGAATAATATTAGGAATCATTTTGTGCGTTCAGCTGGCATCCAAAATATTACTGGAGAACCAGCAAGTGAAAATGCAATAATGGTAATGCAAGAAATTGACTTAGATATTAGTAGGCATATTAGTACATTAGTAAGAAGAGAATTAATTGAAGAAGCAGACAAAATTCTTACTATGACCATAGCTCAAAGAGATTTATTAAAAATAGCATATTTTGATATAGATAATATTGATGAAAAGGTGCAAACTTTAAGCTATTATGCAAATGGTGAAGATAGAGATGTTATAGATCCTTTCTTTGGAGATATTGAGATCTATAGAAAAACTAGAAATGAAATTAAGGAATTAATAGAAAAAAGCAACTGGGAGGGAAAACAATGAAAATAGTTATAGGATCAGACCATGGTGGGTTTGAACTAAAAGAAACAATTAGAGAATATATTTTAAAAAGAGGACTTGAAGTTCAAGATGTAGGCGTTTTTGTACCTGATTCTGTTGATTATCCTGATTATGCCCAAAAAGTTGGCGAATTAATAGCAAATGGTGAAGGTGACTTGGGAATTTTGATATGCGGAACAGGTATTGGCATGTCTATTTCTGCAAATAAAATTGATGGTATTAGGTGTGCTTTATGTAATGATGTATATTCAGCTAAGATGGCTAAAGGACACAATGATGCTAATGTTATAGCATTAGGAGCAAGAGTAATAGGAAAAGGTGTAGCTTTAATGATAATTGATACTTTCCTAAATTCTAATTTTGAAGGTGGTAGACACAATACTAGACTTGGAAAAATTAGAGATCTTGAAGAGAGGTAAATAAATGATAAAAGAATTGATAGGTGGTGTTACAACATTTTTTGTAATGTTACCATTTTTATTATTAAATAGGTATATTTTTAGAATTAATAATCATAAGAAGTTTATTTTATTCTTTCTTATGGTTAATATTATTCAAGGCGCTTTTATATTATTATTAGCATATGGTTTATTTATTTTTGGTCAAACTACATTATTTGGAATGTTGATAATATTTACTATTTTTCTTTTCCTAAATTTGTTTATTTTGATAATGAGCAAAAGAAAAATCAGTATTACTAATGAAGAAGATGAAGAAGATGAAGACAGTGATCTTTATGATGAAGAATTGTTTGAAGATCAAAGAATTGCAAGAACACAAAAGGTTAAAAGCAATATCAAAAAAGAAATAGAAGATCTTTCTAATGATCAAATATTAGAAGAAAATCAATATACAATGAAAGTTGAAGATATTGATTTTGAAAAACTAGAAAAAACAGAAATCAACAAGATATTAGAAGATATTTTCAAGGAGTAAATGTGGTTAAGAATATACTTTTTAAATTAATAAATACTAAAAGTTATACTGGCAATGAAGAAAACATAGTGAATACTGTAAAAAGTATAATGGAAGAACTTAACTTTGATGAAATCATAATTGATGAGGCTGGAAATATTATTGGGGCCATTCATGGTAAACATGAAGGAGCAACAATACTATTTGATGGTCATATCGACACTGTTGAGGCAGATAACATGATGGAGTGGTATAATAATGATCCATTTATGGCGTATGAAAAAGATGGTAAGATTTATGGCAGAGGTGCTTCAGATATGAAAGGAGCCTTTGCAGCAATGCTACTGGCTTTAAGTACAATCGATAGAAATCAATTAAAGGGCAGTGTATATCTATCTGGAACTGTTAATGAGGAAGTTGCTGAAGGTTATACTATAAGAGAGGTAACCAATAGAATTAAACCTGATTTAGTAATCATAGGTGAAGCAACTCAATTAAAAATCAATATCGGCCAAAGAGGCAGAGGAGAAATTAGCCTTACCACCTATGGTAAAAGTGCTCATTCTTCGAATCCTGACGTTGGAATAAACGCTGTTATAAAAATGAATCAAGCTATATCCGCTATAACCAAAAAATATAATCCAATAGAGGATGTCTTAGGTAAGGGGATTTTAGTTTTAACTGATATAATTTCAAGTCCCTATCCAGGAGAGTCTGTTATACCAAGACTTTGCAAGGCAACTTTTGACAGAAGAGTTATCCTTGAAGAAAACAAAGAATCTGTTATAGAAGGCTTAAGACTGATTTTAGACCAAATTAAGGAAGAAGATAAAGACTTTGTATATAGTATTGACTATGCCAAAAATGATTTTACCACCTATAAAGGATATAGGATAAAGGGCGATAAATTTTATCCTCCATGGAAAATAAATGAGGATAGTGAACTTTTGAAAAAAATTAAGGAGAGTTTTGATACAGAAGGGCTTAATTTTGAAATTGGATATTATTCCTTTTGTACTAATGGTAGTAGTACTTGTGGGATAGATGGTATAGATACAATTGGCTATGGGCCTGGCAGAGAAATTGAAGCACATATTACTAATGAATATATAGAGATTGAACAATTACAAAAAGCTGTAATGGGATACCAAGCATTAGCTAATATTTTAAGTTAAAGGAGATAAAAAATGAAACTTTGGGGTGGAAGATTTAGTAAGGACTCAGATCCTTTGATGGAAGATTTTCATTCATCTATATCTTTTGATAAAAGATTATATCGTGAAGATATTGAAGGTAGTATTGCACATGCTACGATGTTAGGTAGTATAGGAGTATTAAATATAAGTGAAACAAAACAAATAGTCGATGGATTAAAAAATATTCTTGAAGATATAGATGCAGGGATAATTGAGTTTTCACAAAAAGCTGAAGATATTCACATGAATGTTGAAACAATTCTAACAGAAAAAATTGGGGTAGTTGCCAAAAAACTGCATACTGGTAGAAGTAGAAATGACCAAGTTGCAACCGACCTAAGATTATATGGAAAAAAAGAGATCAACCTAATAAATGAATTAATTGAAAATCTTATTCAAACTCTTGTAGATATTGCAGTTCTAAATACTGATACAATAATGCCAGGGTATACACATATGCAAAAGGCCCAACCTATTACCCTGGCTCATCACATGATGGCCTATGTAGAAATGTTTAAAAGAGACTATGACAGACTAAAGGATGCCTATAAAAGAATGGATGTAATGCCACTTGGCTCTGGTGCCTTGGCTGGAACAACCTTTCCATTAGATAGAGAATTGACAAGAAAATTACTAGATTTTAGTGATATAAGTAGAAATAGCCTTGATGGTGTTAGTGACAGAGATTATGTAGTAGAAATAGAAAGTGCCTGTTCACTTATTATGATGCATTTAAGCAGACTATCTGAAGAAATTATCATCTGGAGTACAGATGAATTTAAATTTATAACTTTAGACGATGCATATTCAACCGGTTCATCAATAATGCCACAAAAGAAAAATCCTGATGTAGCAGAATTGATTAGAGGTAAAAGTGGTAGAGTCTTCGGTCATTTAGTTGGAAGTTTAACTATGCTTAAAGGTTTACCTTTAGCATATAATAAGGATATGCAAGAAGATAAAGAAGCTTTTTTTGATACAGTTGATACAGTTAAGAAAAGTTTATTGATAATTAGTCCAATGCTTGGAACCATGAAAGTTAATAAGGACAAGATGCTTTATCAAGCAGCTCGTGGATTTACTAATGCTACAGATGCTGCAGATTATTTGGCAAAAAAAGGTCTTCCATTTAGAGAGGCACATAGTGTAATCGGTAAAATGGTTGCCTATTGTTTAGATGAGAGTAAATCACTAGATGAAATGACTTTAGAAGAATATAAGAAGTTCTCAGATTACTTTGAAGAAGATATTTATCAAGCAATAAATCTTATAACTTGTGTTAATGACAGAAGTGTAACAGGAGGACCTGCAATTGAAGAAGTTGAAAGACATATAAAAAATATCAATATTTGGTTAGAGGAGATAAATAATGGAAGAGATATTAATTAATGGTGGGAATCGTCTAGAGGGTAAAGTCTTAATCAAAGGTTCCAAAAACTCCATTTTACCTATATTAGCAGCATCAATACTAGCTACAGAAGGAAAATCTGTTATCTATGATGTTCCAAACTTAAAAGATGTAGATAATCTAATTGAAATAATTGAGTATCTAGGAGTTGTAATTGAAAGAAAAGACAATATGTTAACAGTAGACGCTACTCAGATGGATAGATTTGATGCCACTTTAGATTGTGTAAGCGAACTTCGTGCATCACTATTTCTACTAGGACCAATTATTGCCAGGTTTGGATTTGCAGAAATAAGTCAACCTGGTGGCTGTGCTATAGGCACAAGACCAATAGATCTTCATTTGAAGGGTCTAGAAGCGCTAGGAGTAGCATTTGAAAAAACTCATGGTGTAATTAGAGGAAAAGCTGAAGGCTTAAAAGGAGCAAAAATATACTTGGACTTTCCAAGTGTAGGAGCAACTGAAAATTTAATGATGGCAGCTTCAGTTTCTGAAGGCCAGACCATATTAGAAAATGTTGCTGAAGAACCTGAAATTGTCGACTTAGCCAACTATCTAAATAATATGGGAGCTAAAATCACCGGTGCAGGAACAAATGTAATAAAAGTTTACGGAGTTCCAAAACTAAAGGGAACAGTACATACAGTTATACCAGATCGTATTGAAGCTGGGACATATATGATTGCTGTTGGAGCTGCAGGTGGAAACGTTTTAGTTGAAAATGTTATTGCTGATCACTTGAAACCTGTATTAGCAAAACTCCGAGAAGCAGGCATCACTGTATTGGAAGAATTTGAGGGAGTTAGAGTAATTTCCGAAGGTAGCAAAGCTTGTAAGGGTATAAATATTAAGACAATGCCGTATCCAGGATTTCCAACTGATATGCAAGCTCAAATGCTTGGGATGTTATTATGTGCCAAAGGTAGATCATATGTAACAGAAACTATCTTTGAAAGAAGATTTCAACATATTGAAGAGTTTAGAAAAATGGGGGCCGATATTATAATGGTTGGCAATACTGTAGACTTGACAGGGACAGATCAAATATATGGAGCTTCAGTCTTTGCGACTGATTTAAGAGCTGGAGCAGCCTTGATTATAGCCGGACTTTACGCTGAAGGTGAAACAAGAGTAGGAAATGTGCATTTTATTGACAGAGGCTATGATGGGTTGGTAGAAAATCTTAAAAGTCTAGGAGCGGATATTAAACGTATTCAAAAATAGCTGTAATTTGACTATGAATATAAATTCTGTTAAATTATAAAAGGAAAGTAAAATGGTTAGGGGTATATTAAATGGGTCGTGTAGACAAATTACATAAAAATAAGGCAACAAATGCTAAACGTGCAGACAATTCTTCTATGGAAGAGATATTAGGCAAGAAAGCATTAAAAGTTAAAAAGAATAAGCCTGATAATAATAAAGTGAATATTGGAAAGAAAAAGGCGAAAAAGAAAAAAGGGCCTTTGAATAGAATATTAGCAACGATAGCTATTTTGTTAGTCTTAGTATCAGGTGGATATATTGCCTACCACTATATCGTATCTGGCAGTGTTTCTAATGCAATACCCTTCGCTCCAAAATCTAAAGAATTTAATGATGGTGAAGTGACAATACTAATGCTTGGTACTGATGGTAATCCTGAAGTCGAGGGTGAAAGGTCCGATACAATTATAGTGTGTAGACTAAATTTAGAAGAAGGTTATGCCAGGATGATCTCTATACCAAGAGATACTAGAGTTAAAATACCAGGTAAAGGTACAAATAAAATTAATGCTGCTTTTGCTTATGGTGGAGTTGATCTTGCTAAGGAAACAATAGAGGACTTCTATGATATAGTAATTGATAGAACAATGTTAGTTAATTTTGAAACCTTTACCGATGCTGTAGATAAATTAGGTGGAATAGAGATTATCTGGGAAGATGAAAAGCCACTAGTCAATGAAGAATATGGTCTAGATATACGGCAAGGAGTCAATAAGTTAGACTCAGTTCTTGCTCTGAATTTTGTTAGATTTAGAGGCACACCAACTGCTGATTTAGGAAGAATAGGAAGACAACAACTGTTTTTAAAATCATTGGGTAGAGATATTAAAAATAAGGCAAACTTTATTCAACAATTAGATATTATAAATAGTATATATAAAGGGATTGAAACTGATTTATCTTTAAGAGAAATGATGTATATTTTTAATAGCTATAAAGAATTTGACAACTTTAAAATGACTACATGGATGTCTGCTGGAAATCCCGAATATGTTGATGGAGTATCTTATGTTCTTCCAGATGATGATATTGAGAAACTTGCTCAAGGCTTTTTAGATGGTGAGCTTGTTGTAAGTAGTGGGGATGAAGGCGGTCTTTTCCCAGAACTGATTACAGTTGAGGAAAAAGCTATTGCCGATCAAGAAGAAGCTAAGTCAGTAGCTGAAGAAAATTCAAAATAAATAAAGAAAAAATAAAAAGGTAAGGTTGCCCTTACCTTTTAGTTTGTTCTTTTGTTATAATTAGAAGTAGAAAAAATGTGGAGGGCTTATGAAATATATAGTTGTTTTAATTGATGGTGCAGCAGATGACAGAATAGAAGAACTTGAAAACAAGACACCACTTATGGCGGCCAATATGCCTACAGTAAGAAAATTAGAAAAAAAAGCTAAAATTGGCTTGGTTAAAACTGTAGCTGATGGCTTGTACCCAGGTAGTGATATAGCTAATTTAAGTGTAATGGGCTATGACCCAAAAAAATATCATACTGGAAGATCTCCTCTAGAAGCATTATCTATTGGAGTTGAAATGAAAGATGACGATATTGCCATTAGAATGAATCTGGTGACATTAAGCGATGATGAAAATTTTAATGATAAGATTATGATTGACTACAGTGGTGGAGAAGTCTCTACTGAAGAAAGTGATGAACTTGTTCAAGCTCTTATAAATGGCTTTAAAGAGGAAAAGGATTACACAATCTATCATGGCATTAGTTATCGTCATGTATTCATATGGCATGAGGGAAGTTTGAAAATCAACTTAATACCACCTCATAACATTACAGGAGAAAAGATTTATAAGTATCTGCCAGAAGGTGTAAATAAAGAATTCTTCATCAATTTTATTAAGAAGGGATATACAATACTAAAAGACCACCCTGTTAATATTAAAAGAATTAGTGAAGGTAAAAGACCGGCCAATAGTCCATGGCTATGGGGTGAGGGCAAGAAACCTCTTCTTGATAAATTTGAGGATTTGAATGGCTTAAAAGGTGGAGTTATCAGTGCTGTAGATCTGATAAGAGGTATTGGTAAAGGTGCAGGTATGGAGGTAATCAATGTTCCAGGTGCAACAGGAACAATTCATACAAATTTCAAAGGCAAGGGCGAAGCTGCAGTTTTAGGATTAAATAGTGGCTTGGACTATATATATATTCATCTGGAAGCAACTGATGAATGTGGACATCAAGGTGATATTGAAGGTAAAGTTAGAGCACTTGAATTAATAGACGAATTTATTATTAATAAATTAGTCAGTGATTTGAAGGATGATTACAGAATATTAGTTGTTCCCGATCATAGAACCCCATTAAAAACTAGAAAACATGATTCATTACCGGTGCCTTATATGCTTTTTGATTCTAGGGTAGATTTAGCTATGGGTTTGGCCTACAATGAAGAAGATGCAAAAAAAGGGGACTACATAGAATCTGGAATTAAATTACATGCCATGCTTATTGAAAAAAAGGCTTAATAATGCTATATTTAATAAGATATACTACAGCATTTCAAAGAGGCATATAAAATGATTCCAATAAAAATAATCCTCGGTACAGAAGGGGAAAACCATTTCTATAAAGGATTTCTAAATAAAGATAACCATAGAAAAGAAATACAGTATCTAGATGAAAATATGGATACTGTAAATATTTTTATTGCAGATGATGTTATAGAAATAAAAAGAAGTAACAGCATAATGATTTTTAATAAAGAAAAAGATCATGAATTCACTTATTGTACAGAATATGGTAATCTGCTTTTTAAGCTTGTTACTAAATTTATGTTGATAGAGAAGAACTTTTTTAAGATAGAATATTCTCTGTATGATGAATTAGATGTCTTAGCTCATAAAAATATAATATTATTAGAATATATAAAGGAGTAAAATTTTGGGTATAATTATTGATTTAGAAAAAAAGATTAAAGAAAATTGGAGAAAAGGGATAGCGTTAGGCCAAGAAAAATCCCTGTTGTCTTTAGCTGAAATACCAAGTTTTACTTTAGAAGTACCTAAGGATAAAAAGAATGGAGACTATGCAACTAATATAGCCATGGTCATCAGTAAGTCTGAAAAAAAGAATCCAAGAGAGTTGGCTGGCATACTTGTTGATTTATTTAAGGAAGTAGATGATTCTGAATATATTAGCAAGATTGAGATAGCAGGGCCAGGATTTATTAATATGTATCTTACAGATAAGTATCTTGGTGAAATTGTTAAAGAAGCTATAAATGAGAAAAATAACTATGGGCATAATCAGGAATTAAAAGGTGAAAAAATCAATCTAGAATTTGTTAGTGCAAATCCTACCGGATTGTTACACATGGGAAATGCCAGAGGAGCAGCTATAGGCGATACCTTGGCTAATGTCTTTAAAGCACTTGGTGCTGAAGTTACCAAGGAATATTATATCAATGATGCAGGTAATCAAATAGAGAATTTCGGTTTGTCACTTGATGCTAGATTTAGAGAAGCACTTGGTGAAAAAGATGTGATTTTTCCAGAGAATGGTTATCATGGTGCAGATATTATGGTAACTGTTAAGGGTTATATAGAAAAAAATGGAACTGGATTAAGTGAGGTTAGTTCCGAAGAAAGAATCGCCACCTTGATAGAATATAGCTTAAGTGAAAAACTTGATCATATAAAGACATACCTTGGGAAATTTGGTCTAGAGTATGATGTCTGGTATAGAGAAAGTACTATTCATAATAGTGGTGCAATAGAAGAAACTATGGATACACTTGAAGAAAAAGGTTTGATTTATGAAAATGAAGGTGCCATCTGGTTAAAAACTACAAACTTGGGCGAGGAAAAGGACGAAGTTATGATCAGGAACAATGGTCATCCAACCTACTTTGCTGCAGACATAGCTTATCATAAGAATAAATATGACAGAGGCTTTAATAGATTGATAAATATTTGGGGTGCAGACCATCATGGGCATGTTGCTAGAATAAAAAGAGCCATGGAGGCAATTGGGTATTCTGCTGATGGCCTTGAAGTAATTTTAATGCAATTGGTTCGTTTATATAAGAATGGAGAAATTCTTCGAATGTCCAAGAGAACTGGCACATATGTTACCTTGGAAGAGTTACTTGAAGAAGTTGGCAAAGATGCAGCTAGATACTTCTTTGTTATGAGAAACCCTGATAGTCATCTAGATTTTGACATGGATTTGGCAAAAAGCGATTCAGCTGATAATCCAGTATTCTATATCCAATATGCCTATGCAAGGATATCTAGTATTTTAAGACAAATTGGGGAAACTGAATTAGAAAAGTACCTAGATGGAACTGAAATTGATTTAAACTTAGATATAGAAAAAGACTTAGCTCTTAAGATTGGTGAATTTGAGAAAGTGCTAATTGATGCAGGTGTAAGAAGAGAACCTTATAGAGTAGCTGCCTATGCTTTAGAACTTGCAACTTTATTTCATCAATTCTATAGCAGTTGCAGAGTGTTAAATGAAGAAGAACCTGTAAAGAAAAATAGATTAAAGCTAATTATAGCTACTAAATATACCTTGGAAAATGTACTGGGTATTCTAGGTGTAAGCGCACCTGAGAGAATGTAAGGGAGGTAAATAATGACAAAATACATCTTTATAACTGGTGGAGTAGTATCATCACTTGGAAAAGGAATTGCTGCAGCATCACTTGGTAAACTACTAACAGCCAGAGGCTTGAAAGTTGCAATTCAAAAATTCGATCCATACATTAATATCGACCCTGGTACAATGAGTCCATATCAACATGGAGAAGTTTTTGTAACAGATGATGGTGCTGAAACAGATTTGGATGTTGGTCATTATGAAAGATTTACTAGTGTTCATCTTTCAAAAAATTCCAATGTGACTACAGGAAAGATTTATTGGAGTGTTCTTACCAAAGAAAGACAAGGAAAATACCTTGGAAATACAGTTCAAGTAATTCCTCATATAACAAACGAAATTAAGGAAAGACTTGTCTTAGTTGCCAAGGAAAGCAAAGAGAAAATTGATGTTGTTATAACCGAAATCGGTGGTACAGTTGGTGATATTGAATCACTACCATTCCTTGAGGCGATTCGTCAGTTTAAAACAACTATTGGCAGAGATAACATCATGTATATCCACTTAAGCTATATTCCATATCTTAATGCAGCCAAGGAAGCCAAGACTAAGCCAACCCAGCACAGTGTCAAGGAATTAAGAGGTCTTGGTATTCAACCAGATATGATTCTGTGTCGTTCTGCTTATAGAATGACTAAGGAGATGACTGATAAGATTGCCTTGTTCTGCGATATAGAAAAATCTGCAGTAATTCAAGTTCTTGATGCTAAGAATATTTACGAAGTACCTTTGAATTTGAGAAAAGAAGGTCTTGATGACTATGTGGTTAAGAGATTGGGGCTACCTGACACTGAGCCAGACATGAAAGAATGGATTGAGCTAGTTGATAGAATCCATGGTTTAAAAGAAAAGGTTACAATAGCTTTAGTAGGTAAGTATGTTAAATTACAAGATGCTTATTTAAGTGTTATGGAATCATTGAATCATGCTGGTTTTGAACATAATTATAAAGTTGATATAAAATGGATTAATGCTGAACATCTAGATGACAAGAATCCAGAGGAGCTATTGAAGGGTGTTGATGGTATTTTGATACCTGGAGGATTTGGTGAAAGAGGTCTTCTTGGGAAGATTAAGGCGATAGAGTATGCTAGGGAAAACAAGATACCTATGTTTGGTATTTGCCTGGGTATGCATATGACTGTTGTTGAATTTGCCAGAAATATTTGTGGTATTAAAGATGCTGATAGTTCTGAAGTAAATGTAGATTGTAAGAATCCTGTCATTGACTTATTACCTGAGCAGAAGAATATTGAAGATAAGGGTGGAACAATGAGACTTGGTCTTTATCCATGTAAGTTGATTCCAGGAACCTTGGCTTCTAAGGCTTATGGTGATGTTGATATGGTTATGGAAAGACATCGTCATAGATATGAATTTAATAATGAATATAGAGATGTGTTAGAAAAAAATGGTCTCATAATTTCAGGAGTTTCTCCAGATAATAATCTGGTAGAAATTGTAGAATTAAAAAATGACACTTGGTTTTTAGCTTGCCAATTCCACCCGGAGTTTAAGTCAAGACCTGGTAATCCTCATCCATTATTTAGAGATTTTGTAGGAGCTTCAATTGAATACCTAAAGAATAAAGAGGTAAAATAATGTTTAAAAAGGAAGATCTTGAAGAAAAGAAGCTTATTGAACTATATGAGATAGCAAAGGCTTTAATGATTCCTTCATATTATACTTTTCGTAAGAAGGAATTAATATTTGAAATTTTAAAGCTACAGGCTAAAAAGGAAGCAGATACTCTTACTGATGAAAATAGACCGCGTGCAGAAGGTGTCTTGGAGATTCTTCCTGATGGATTTGGTTTCCTTCGTGCATTTAAATATACTCAAGGGTTGGATGATATATATGTTTCTCCTTCTCAAATAAGAAGATTTAGCTTGTTGACTGGGGATAAAATATCAGGTATGTTACGTCCACCAAAGGATAATGAAAGATATTATGCTCTTTTAAGAGTTGAGTCTGTAAATGGTTTTGATCCAGAGTTGTCAGCTAAGAGAATTCATTTTGATTCTCTGACTCCAATTTATCCTACTGAAAGGATTAAATTGGAAAGCACTGAAGCTGCTTTAAGGATGATTGATCTAGTTTCGCCTATTGGTAAGGGGCAAAGAGGCCTGATAGTAGCTCCGCCAAAAGTTGGTAAGACTACTTTGATTAAGATGATTGCTAATGCTATAACTAGAAATCATCCAGAAATTGAGCTTATGATTCTTTTAATTGATGAACGTCCTGAAGAGGTTACTGATATTGAAAGATCAGTTAATGCAGAGGTTATTGCTTCAACTTTTGATGAGCCTTCAGAAAATCATGTTAAGGTTACTGATATGGTTATGGAGAAAGCTAAGAGACAAGTTGAAATGAAGAAGGATGTTGTTATCCTCCTTGATAGTATAACTAGACTTGCTAGAGCTCAAAATCTTGTGACTCAACCTAGTGGTAGAACTTTATCTGGTGGTGTTGATCCTGCTTCGTTATTTAAACCGAAGCGTGTATTTGGTGCTGCTAGGAATATTGAAGAAGGTGGGAGTCTGACTATTTTAGCTACGGCTCTTGTTGAGACTGGTAGTAGAATGGACGAGGTTATCTTTGAAGAATTTAAAGGTACTGGTAATATGGAGCTTATTCTTGATAGAAGATTAGCTGATAATAGAATTTTTCCGGCCATTGATGTTGTGCGTTCTGGAACAAGAAAAGAAGAACTGCTTTTAAATGAAGCTGAGAGAGAATTTGTCTGGAATTTCAGAAAAGAAATAAATAATATGTCAAATATGGAAGCAACCCAAATGTTATTGGATGCAGTTTCTAAAACTAAAAACAATGAAGAGCTGATAAAAGCTTTTAAATTGATTGTAAAAAAATAGAAAAACACTTGTGTCTACAAGTGTTTTTTATTGGGAGTCTATAATGTCAAATGTGTATTACGAAGATAGTAGATTAGTGGTAGATCTTCATCAGTGTCTGGTTGATGAAGCTAGAGTTCTACTTTCTCAACAATTGGATATGTTACCTCCAAATATTAAGGAGGTCAAGGTAATCCATGGTTTTCATCAAGGTAGTGCTTTGATGGATATGCTTCAAAGAGATTTCAAGCATAAAAGAATAAGTAAAAAATATAAAGGTTTGAATAAAGGTATTACTCTTTTTTATCTAAAGTAGTAATTTGTCGGAGGAATCTATCATCTAGTTTAGATAAGGTGTCAACTCCTCTTTTAATTAATTCAAGATCCATGTTTTTGGTTCCTTCTATTAATTGAGAGTAGCCGACTATAGTTTCATTTAGATAGTTGTTAAGTTGATCATCGAAGTTTACCATTGAGGTTGGTGGTTGAAGAGCTAAACCTTCTTTAGAGGTTTTAACTATTTTGTCATAAGTTACCAATAGTAAATCAGGATTTTGTTCAAGGTTTACATTTTCAATTTCTAATGAGTAGTTTCGTAATTGACTAATTGTTGATTTTACTTTAAATACATATTGTTGTTCATCGCTATCCATGAAAAGGATGGAAAAAAGTATTATTCCTATTATTGATAGAGCGACTAGTATTTTTTTACTTTTGTGTATGAAATGAATATGCATGATTACCTCCAGGTTAGGCTAATTATTACATATTTATATTTATCTTGCAATTATTTTAAGGAGTATTTTATGGCTAGTAAAAAATTTTATAGTGTAAAATTTGGAGATGGCAGTTCTGAGATTTTTACTGATTGGTCTATTTGTAAGGAAAGGATCAGAGGTGAAAAGGGGGTTATCTACAAGGGCTTTACTACAAAAGAGGAAGCATTGGCTTTTTTAAATTCCCTTGAAGGTATTGTTAAGCCGATTTCTAAAAGTAAAGTTAAGCATAATTCAACATTGAATAAGGTTAGTACTGATTTTGCTATCTATGTTGATGGTAGTTATAGGGATGATGTTTATAGTTATGGTTTTGTAGTAGTTGATGTTGCTAAGGATGTTGTAATTCATGAGCAGCGAGGTCGGGGTACTGATGAGGAAGCTGCCAAGCTCCGGAATGTTTCTGGTGAAATGAAGGGTGCTATGGAGGCTATAGTATATTGTTTAAATAATGGTATTTCTGAAGCTACTATTTGTTATGATTATTTAGGTATTGAAATGTGGGCTCTTGGTTTATGGAAGAGAAATAATGTTTTTACTAAAGGGTATTATGACTTTTATCAATGTCGTAAAGATAGGCTGACTGTTCATTTTAGGAAGGTTAAGGGTCATTCTGGTGATAAATGGAACGAACGGGCTGATATCCTTGCTAAGGAGGGTTTGGAAGAGTCTTAATACTTCTTGCTTTAGAAAATCAGATATTATATAATTAAGAAATGGGAACTGGATATACAGTTGGAGGTAAATATGATTATTAAAGATAAAGACAAAACAAAAGAAATGCTTTTTGACCAGACTATTCTTACAAAGGAAGGTTACGAAAAGCTTAAGGAAGAATTAGAGTATTTAAAGAATGATAGCAGAGAAGAAATTGCAGAAAGAATTAAAGTAGCTATTAGCTTTGGTGATTTAAGTGAGAATTCTGAGTATGAGGATGCTAAAAGAGAGCAGTCATATTTGGAAGGTAAGATTGCTGAGTTGGAGAAGAAGTTGCTTCATGTAAAGATTATTGAAGAAGAACTTGATTCTAAGAAGGTTAAGCTTGGTTCTAAGGTTAAGGTACTAAACCTGGATACTTCAGATGAGGTTATTTTCACTATAGTTGGTTCTATGGAGTTTGACCCTGATAATTTGAAGATTTCAAATGTGTCTCCTGTTGGTAAGGCTATTCTTGATAAGAAGGTTGGTTCGACTGTTAAGGTTAGATTGCCTATTGGCAACATACAGTATAAAATCATTGAAATAATGCAATAGTTTAGGGAGAATAAATGGAAACTGAATTAACTGAATTATTACAAATTAGAAGAGATAAGATCGATGCTCTAAGAGATAAGGGCATCGAGCCTTTTAGTGGTCGTTTTGAGAGAAGTGCCTATTCTAATAAAATCAAGGATGACTTTGAAAATTTTGAGGGCAAGTCTGTTGTTATAGCTGGTAGAATTATGGCTCGTAGAGAGCATGGTAAGACTGCTTTTGTTAATGTTGCTGATATGCATGGTTCTATACAGGTTTATGTTAGACAAGATAGACTTGGTGAGGAAGCTTTTGATAATTTTATCGCTCTTTATGATATTGGTGATATTATTGGTGTCGAGGGTGAGGTTTTTAAGACTCAAAAGGGTGAGATTTCTATAAAGAGTACTTCTATTTCTATGTTGACTAAGGGTTTGTTGCCTTTGCCTGAGAAGTATCATGGCTTGAAGGATGTTGAGTTAAGGTATAGACAGAGGTATGTTGATTTAATTATGAATCCTGAGGTTAAGGATACTTTTATAACTAGGAGCAGGATTATTAAGGAAATGAGGAATTTTCTTGATAATCAAGATTTTCTTGAAGTGGAGACTCCTGTTTTGCATCCTTTAGCTGGTGGAGCATCTGCTAGACCGTTTATAACTCATCATAATACTTTGGATATGACTCTTTATATGCGTATTGCCTTGGAGCTTCATTTGAAGCGTCTATTGGTTGGTGGTATTGAGAGGGTTTATGAGATTGGTAGAGTGTTTAGAAATGAGGGGATGTCTGTTAGGCATAATCCTGAGTTTACTTTATTAGAATTGTATCAGGCTTATGGTGATTTGTCTGATATGATGAGTATTGCAGAGAATATGATAGGTGAGGTTGCTACTAAGGTTCTTGGTACAACTAAGGTTACTTATCAGGAGACTGAGATTGATTTTAAGCCGCCTTGGAATAGGATTTCTATGGTTGAGGCTGTTAATAAGTATTCTGGTGTTGATTTTTCTACCATTAAAGATGATGTTGAGGCTAGGAAGGCTTGTGAAGGTAAGGTTGCTACTCCTGCTAATATTAGTAAGGGTGAATTGTTGAATGAGATGTTTGAGGCTTTTGTTGAGGAGCATTTGATTCAGCCGACTTTTGTTTATGATTATCCTATAGAGATTTCTCCTCTTGCTAAGAGGAAAGAGGATGATGATATGTTTACTTATCGTTATGAGGCTTTTGTTTTTGGTAGAGAGTTGATTAATGCTTTTAGTGAGTTGAATGATCCTATTGACCAAAAGGAGAGGTTCTTGAAACAAGTGGAGCGTAAGGAGTCTGGTGATGATGAGGCTCAGCCTTATGATGAGGATTTCATTACGGCTTTGGAGTATGGTATGCCTCCTGCTGGTGGTCTTGGTATTGGTATTGATAGGTTGGTTATGTTTTTAACTGATTCTCCATCAATTAGGGATGTTATTTTGTATCCTACCATGAGAGACAAGAAGTAGAATAATATTATATTTATAAATTAAGAATAAGTTGAGAATGTTTTTTGGGAACTTTGAGAAATGAGGGGAATAAGACTCCTCATTTTTTTATATATTATTTTGGTTAATTGATTATATGGAGAATTTATGATGGATAAGAAGCTGGTTTTTAGGTATCTGATTTTTGTGGTTGGTCTTTTTCTTTCGGGTATTGGTGTAGCAGTAACAATTATGGCAGGTATCGGTTCAACGCCGATGTCTATAGTTCCTTTGGTGTTATCTTCTGTAATTCCTTTGACCTTCGGGCAGATGAATTTTATTTGGAGTTTAACTTTTGTTTTTGGACAGATGATTCTTCTTGGTAAGGAGTTTTCAAGGAAACAGTATCTTCAGTTTATAGTTTGTCCACTTTTTGGTTTTTTTATTGATTTTGGTATGTTTATCTTTAGGAATATCGCTCTTTCTTCTTATCTTGAGCAGGTTTTATTTTTGATGTTTGGTATTATTATTTTGGCTTTAGGCATCTACATGCAGGTTATGGCCAGGGTTATCATTAATCCAGGAGAGGGTATTGTTAAGGCGATTGCCTATAGGGCCAGGATAAAGTTTGGAAATGCCAAGATTTATTTTGATATTGGGGTTTTAGTGCTGGGTATTGTTCTTTCATTGGGACTTCTGGGTAAGGTCATTGGTGTCGGTGAGGGTACTTTGATTATTGCTTTAGCTACTGGCTCTATTGTTAAGGTGTTTAAGTGGTTGTTTGAGCATTTTGATGTGGAGAGGTTGTATGAATTTGATTAGATTAATTTGATAGTTCAATTATTTATTCTTAATTAGGCATTAATGAGTCTTGTTCAATTTATATTGAGCAAGACTCATATTTTTATAAATATATATTGCTAAATAATTTATAGTTGATATAATTAAGTAAATTTTAAATGAATTGAAAGGATATATAATATGAAAAAGTTCGTATTAATTTTCATCGTTTTATTAACAATTACAGTAATTCTTTTAGTATATAATAATATATCAATTGTAGATAGAAGACAAGTTTCAAAAGATCTAACCGTATCGGTTGATAATGAATATCTTGGACCGGTTGATATAAATATGATTCGTGATGAGGACTCGAGGAATGAATATTTCTTTGGTCATGATTTAAATAAAATATTTGATTTATCGGAAGAGATTGTACGTGGAAAGGTAGAAAACATTAGTTTTACAAAAGTAGGAGCATTTGCTTTGACCAAGGCTGATATTTTAATTACTGAATCATTTAAGGGTAAACTAAAGAAAGGAGACTTGGTTTCAGTTTTGGTATTTGGTGGATATATTAGGTTGCAGGATTATTTAAAAGCTCCATCTGCGGTATATAATACTTCAGATCTATCCGAGGATGAAATAGGGAATATTGTCTTAAAGCAAACATATAATGGCAGACCTTTTTTAACCTTAGGTGATGATCAGTTTTTTTGTTTAATTAAAACATCTCCTGATAGATCTTTGCCAAAAGGTTGTTATGAATTAGTATCTGCCAATAGTGAATTATATTTAGATAATGATGGCAAGTTCGTACAAGAATATTATGATTATGACGAAAAAGGTTTGAATACTTACAGAATTAATGAAATTATTTCAATGATTAAAAATAATTAAAACAGATAATTCATATCTTTTACAGCAAAAAATATTGAAAGAGAAATATACGTATTAAGTAGATAATTAACTAAAAGAATCAACACACGAGTTTCTATAGGGAAAGACGCAAGACATATTGGCGTCTTTCCCTATTTTTTCACTCCGATTTGTAGTAAAATGATGTTATGTCATAAATTTATTCAAGGAGGCAAAATGAACTATCTAGCCCTATATAGAAAACATAGGCCTGTTAATTTTGCAGCCCTTGTAGGACAAGACCACGTAGTAAGAACACTAAAGAACGCCTTGACAAAGAACATGGTATCACACGCATACCTACTATCAGGAGTTAGAGGCACAGGAAAAACCAGCACAGCAAAACTACTAGCCAAAGCACTAAATTGTCTAGACCTAGTAGATGGAGAACCATGTAACAAATGCATGAACTGCCTAAAAATCAACGAAGGCAACTTCATGGACATAATAGAAATAGACGCAGCCTCCAACAGAGGCATAGATGAAATAAGAGATCTAAGAGAAAAAATAAAATTCATGCCAGTAGAAGGTAAAACAAAAGTCTACATCATAGACGAGGTACACATGCTAACAGGAGAAGCCTTCAATGCTCTCCTTAAAACCCTGGAAGAACCACCAGGACACATAGTATTCATACTAGCCACAACAGAACCCCACAAAATACCACTTACAATACTATCAAGATGCCAAAAATTCGACTTCCATAAAATCCCAAGCGACGTGTTAATTGAAAGATTACGCTTCATCGCAGATGATTGTAATGGAAAAATAACTGAAGAAGCACTAACCTTGATAGCCAAACTAGCAGGTGGTGGACTTAGAGACGCCATTAGCTTACTAGACCAATGTCTCACTTCCTATGAAAAAGAAGTAACAGTAGAAGACGTAAGCCAAATAGCAGGAATAGTTGAAGACAAAAAAATAATAGAACTCTTCCAACAAATAGCTGATAAAAATGTAACTGAAATAATGAACCTCTATGAAGAATTAAAAAGTGGAGGCAAAAGTATCGGACAACTGTTATTCAATATTATTGAAGGACTAAGAAATATCCTAATCATAAAATCAATACAAAAACCAGAACAATTTATAGTTGCTGGAGAAGAAATGATCAATGACCTGAAAAAAGTCGGCGATAAATTTACTAAAGAAGAAATACTAAATTGGATATACAAGTTAGGTGAGCTTGAATCAAAAATGAAATATAGCAATCACCCTGATATACTACTTGAAGTAGAACTACTTAAAGGTAGTACTGGCAATCCAGTAACACCAACTATAATAAAAGAGCAGAAACAAACACCTGCAAAAAAAGAGGTGCCAATTATAGAAACCCCGCCAATGGATGAAGACGTGAAACCTGAAACAGGTGTTAAACTTGATGGTGAAAAACTCTGGCATAGACTGATGGTCATTATTGGTGAGAAGAATAAAAGTCTCGAAGCCTACTACAAAGGTTCAGTAGGACATGTTTTCATGGACAATATTCTAACAATATATTTTGATGAAAATAAATCGAAATTCCATAAGGACAGAGTAGAGCTACCTGAAAACATAGAATTAGCAGAAACAATCCTAAGGAAACTAGCAGGAAGAAAAATCAAAATAATCGTAGAATTTACCAATGAAATAGAAGACACAAAAGAAAAAAATTCAGAAGACAAAATAACGGAAATATTTGGAAACAATATTAAATATATTAACGAATAAGGGAGGCTTTATATGAAAATAGGTGCAATAGTCCTGGCTGCAGGAAAGGGTACAAGAATGAATTCCAAGTATCCAAAAGTTTTGCATAAAATTTTAAATAAGCCAATATTAGGCTATGTAACAGATGCTGTTAAGGAGCTGACAGATAAAAAACCAATAGTAGTAATTGGGCATGGTGGTGAATATATAAAGGAATACTTTGAAGATTCCTATATATACAGAACCCAGGAACAACAACTAGGCACTGGAGATGCTGTTAAAGCAGGAATGAATGCTCTAGAAGATGAAGAAGCAGTTATGGTACTATGTGGTGATGCTCCAATGATAACAGCAGAAACCTTAAGAACCATGATAGAACAATATATTGAAGACAAAGCCAAAGCCATTGTACTATCAGCAGATATAGAAGACAGCAAAGGCTATGGGCGAATAGTTAGAATAAATGATGGACCATTCGAAAGAATCGTTGAAGAAAAAGATGCTACGGATAAAGAAAAACTTATCAAAGAAGTAAACTCAGGCACATATATATTTGACAGAGTATTGTTAGAAGAAGCCTTAAATGGATTAACCAACAATAACTCACAAGGTGAATATTACCTAACAGATGTTTTGGAAATGTTCAAGAAACAAGGACATACAGTTGAAGTCTGCAAGTCGAATGACAACAAAGTTATCTTAGGAATTAACAACAGAGTACAACTGGAAGAAGCTACACTCTTAATAAAGAGAAGAATTAATGAAAAACACATGATGGCAGGAGTTACTTTTGAGGATTCAGCCTCGACTTATATAAGCAGTGACGTTATTATTGGCGAAGATGTAGTCATAGGACCAAATGTAAGTATAACAGGGAATACAAAAATTGGTGAAGATGTAGTCATAGGACCAAATTCCATAATCAAAGACAGTATTATTGGAAAAGGGACAACAATTATTTCATCAATAATTTTAGATAGCGAACTAGGAGCAAACTGTTTAATCGGACCATTTGCCTACTTAAGACCTGACAATGTACTCGGAGATAGGGTGAAAGTTGGCGACTTCGTAGAGCTTAAGAAAACCAAAGTTGGTGATGGATCGAAAATACCTCATCACAGCTATATCGGAGATTCTCTAGTTGGAGAAAAAGTTAATATCGGAGCAGGAACAATTACCTGCAACTATGATGGAGAAAATAAATATCAAACAATAATAGAAGATGGAGCATTTATAGGTAGCAACTCAAATCTTGTAGCCCCAGTCACTATAGGTAAAGAAGCCTATGTGGGAGCAGGATCAACAATTACCAAGGATGTACCAACCAAAGCTTTAGCTGTTGGAAGAAGCAAACAAATAATCAAGGAAAATTGGAAAAAGAAAAAATAGGAGGACTATCATGGAAAGAGACGGCAGTTTAAAAATATTCACAGGTAACGCAAATCCTGAGTTAGCAAAAGAAATAGCTCAAATACTCGGTGTGCCAGTAATAGATTCAGTAGTAACCCAATTTAGTGACGGTGAAACACAACTTCAAATAAATGAAAGTGTAAGGGGAGCAGATGTATTCATAATTCAGCCTACCTCACAACCAGTCAATGAATACCTTATGGAGTTGTTAATAATTATAGATGCAGTCAGAAGAGCATCTGCTAGAAGAATAACAGCTGTTATCCCTTATTATGGTTATGCCAGACAAGAACGAAAATCCAAAGCAAGAGACCCTATCACAGCCAAACTAGTAGCTAACCTAATAGTTGCAGCTGGGGCAAGAAGAGTTGTTTCCATGGACTTGCATGCTAATGCTATCCAAGGATTTTTCGATATACCATTCGACCATTTACCTGGAGCCCCAATACTAGCAGAATATTATAAAAAGCTAAATCTAAAGAATATCTGTGTAGTATCTCCTGATTTAGGTGGAGTTACAAGAGCCAGAGACCTAGCTAATAGAATAGGTGCAGAATTTGCAATTATAGAAAAGAGAAGACCTAAAGCCAATGTATCAGAGGTACTGAATGTTCTTGGAGACGTTAATGGAATGGACTGTATCTTAGTAGACGATATGATTGATACTGCAGGAACAATAACCAAAGGTGCAGAACTACTTAAGAAATTTGGAGCCAAGACTGTCAGAGCCTGTTGTACACATGCTGTACTATCAGGACCTGCTATCGAAAGAATCCAAAATTCTTCACTAACTGAAGTTGTTGTAACAAATACTATAAGACTACCAGAAGAGAAGAAAATTGATAAAATTAAGATCCTTTCAGTAGCACAATTCCTTTCAAAGGCTATCTTAAATATCCACGCCGATGAAAGTGTCAGCAGACTTATTAAATAAGAATTAATAAAAAAATATATATGAATCAATCATCAAGGATCCCCATCTTTTCAAGATGAGGATTTTTGAGCTATCAAAAAGGAGTAAGCATGAAATTAATTGTAGGCCTAGGCAACATAGGCAAGGAATACCAGGCAACTAGACACAATATTGGATTTATGTTTCTAGAGCATTTAAAAGAAGACTGGAATCTTGACTTTAAAGAAGAAAAAGCCTTTAAAGGCTATGTTGCTAGTAAAATAATAGATGGAACAAAAACCTACTTCTTAATGCCGACAACATATATGAACCTAAGCGGTGAAGCAGTACAAGCATTAAGTAGCTACTATAAGATAGAAGTAGAAGATATTTTAGTAATATATGATGACATGGACCTACCAGTAGGAGAAAGCAGATACAAGAAAAAAGGATCCTCAGGTGGACAAAATGGTATGGGAGACATAATTCAGAAACTAGGAACAGATAAAATCAGCAGACTTAAAATTGGTATTGGCAAAGGCAAAGGACACTTGCGTGGTAAAGATTATGTCTTAAGTAGATTTGATACTGAGGAAGAAGTATTGGTTAAGGAAGAAATAAAAAAACATGAAGAGGGCATTCGTATTTTCATCAAATCAGGGATAGAAAAAACCATGAATGAAATGAACAGGAAAAAAGATGAACAAAAAGAACAAGATAATCAAGGAAATAATTGAAAAAGGTAATATCTACAAGGATATCGAAAAAGGATTAAAACGGGGAGACAAAAGCATTGGAGTAACTGGTCTTGCCGTTGGTGATGAAGTCTTTTTCTATCAAGGATTACAAAAGATTCTTGATAAACCACTATTTATAATAAAAGAACAACAAGAGGCCGAAAGCCTCTTTTTTCTAATGAAAGAATGGCTTGGAGACAAAGTACAATTACTACCTAAAAGAAATATTCTTCCCTACAGAACCATACTAAAGGGAAGAGAACTAAAGAATAATAGAATTAAAATACTAAAGGACCTATTAGAAGGAAATATAGATATTCTCATTTTAAGTGAGGAATCACTAATTGAAAAATATATACCTGTAGCAGAATTCAAGAAAGACATACTAACACTTAAAAAAGACATGACAATTGACAGAAGTAAATTAATTGAGAGTTTGGTAAGACTTGGTTTTCAAAAAGAACCTGTTCTTGAAATAAAGGGTCAATTTACAGTTAGAGGAGATATTGTAGATATATTCCCGGTAACTGAAGAAAATCCTGTAAGACTTGACTTCTTTGATGATCAACTAGAAAAAATAAAGGAATTTGATATTGAAAATCAAAGAACTATAAGAGAAATTGAAGTAATTAAGTTATACCCTACATCCGATCTTTTACCTCCGGAAAACTTATCTGAAGTTGTTGGAAAACTCTTGCCAGAGGCTTCTGATATTATTCGTGATGAGTTAGCATTAATGAAAGATGGATTATTCCAGGAGGAAAATGAAAGATTTTTTCCTGTATTTTATGATGAATTAACTACCATCTTGTCCTATTTTAAGGAGAAACCCCAAATTATATTTAATAACTATAGTGACCTAAAAGTAAGAGGTGATATTTACTATTCCTCATTGTTAGAGGACTATACTATAGGAGAAAAGGATGGTTTAATACATCCAATCCAAAAACAGGGCTATATCAATATGGATCCTCTAGATTTATTTGTCGGAGAAAAATTGATTCATACCACCCTTTTTGATAGTTTTGAGTCAAGTTACATAAGCAACTACCATTATGAAAAGAAACAAATTATTTCTTTCCAAAGTGATTTGGATAAGTTTGTGGCAGAAGTCCTTAAACTATTATCTGAGAACGTAAATATATACTTGTTTTCTAGTAGTAAGGAAAAATCTAAGAGTCTAGAGGGTTTCTTTGAGGAAAGAAATCTTGTTGATAGTCGAATAAACTTTTTAGAAGGCTATTTGGATGAAAGCTTTGTATTGTATGAGCAAAGAATAGCACTTATTGGTGAAAAAACTATTTTTGGACATAGTAAAAAAACTGGAGACAAGAAACGTAGGAAGAAATTAAATCCTTTCATAGATATAAAAGAAGGGGACTATGTTGTTCATGATGAATATGGTATTGCCCATTACAAGGGAATTGAACAGAAAGAAATATTAGGTATTGTCAAAGACTATCTAGTATTACAATTCCATGGTACAGGTAGATTATTCCTACCTGTTGAAAAAATGGATGTTATAGAAAAATATATTGGTGCAGAGGGACACAAACCTAGGTTATCCAACCTTAGTAACAATGAGTGGAGAAAAACCAAAGAAAAAGTAAGAATCTCTGTTAGTGACATCGCTAAAGATCTACTTCAACTATATAGTCAAAGAAAACAAGCCAAAGGATTTGCTTTTTCAAAGGATGTTGAAGAACATAGAGACTTTGCCGATAGATTTCCCTACATTGAAACTGTAGACCAGGAAAAAGCTATAGAGGATGTAAGAAAAGATATGGAAAGAACAATGCCAATGGACAGAGTAATCATAGGTGATGTTGGCTATGGCAAGACGGAAGTTGCTCTAAGAGCTGCTTTTAAGGCTGTAATGGATGGTAAACAGGTGGCCCTTTTATCACCTACAACTGTTCTTTCACAACAGCACTATAGGACCTTTATGGAAAGATTCAAGGATCTTCCGTTTAATATTGGTATAATGAATAGATTTGTCCATAAAAAACAACAAACAATGGTTTTAGAAGGATTAGCTGATGGTCAAATAGATATTCTTATAGGTACTCATAGAATTTTATCCAATGATGTTCTTTTTAAGGATCTAGGCTTGTTAGTAATTGATGAGGAACAAAAATTTGGAGTAGTTCATAAGGAAAAAATAAAGAATTTAAAAAATAATATAGATTGCTTAGTACTTTCTGCAACACCTATTCCAAGAACCTTGCATATGGCCTTAGCTGGTGCGAGGGATTTAAGTGTTATAGAGACGGCTCCTAAGGAAAGATATCCTGTTCAGACTTATGTTCTTGAACATGATGATCTTATTGTTCGAAACAGTATACTAAAGGAGTTGAAAAGACAGGGTCAAATATTTTACGTCTATAATAAAGTTCAAAGTATTGAAGCTAAGAAAAGAAAACTAGAAGAGTTAGTGCCAGAAGCAACAATTGGAATTGCCCATGGTCAAATGAATGAAAAGACTCTGGAATCCAGGATGATGGGTTTCATGGAAGGTCATATTGATATTTTGTTATGTACAACCTTAATAGAAAATGGTTTAAATATAAGGAATGCCAATACACTTATTGTTGATGAGGCTGATAATCTTGGTCTAGCACAAATTTATCAACTTAAAGGTAGGGTTGGTAGAAGTAATCGGGTTGCTTATGCCTATTTCATGTTTGATAAACATAAAATCTTAAGCGAAACAGCTCAAAGGAGACTTAAGGCTGTGAGGGAGTTGACTGAACTTGGTTCTGGTTTCAAGATTGCTATGTTGGATCTTGAAATTAGAGGTGCTGGTAATCTACTTGGTAAGGAACAACATGGGCATATGGTTTCTGTTGGTTTTGACTTGTATTGCAAGATATTAGAAGATGAGGTTAATAGACTAGCTGATTCACAAGTTGAAGAGGAAGCGGTTGTTGAGCTTGATTTGAATATTGATGGTCATTTACCAAGTAATTATATTGGTGATGATATAGTCAAAGTTGAAATCTATAAAAAAATAGCCAATGTGTCTGCACGTGAAGAGCTGCTGGGTTTGATAGATGAGGTTACTGATAGGTTCGGTCCTATTCCAACTGTAGCTGAGAATTTATTTCTTATGGCTAATATTAGGATTTTGGCTCATGATGCTTTTGTGACTAAAATCAAAAAGGATGGTATGAATTTTATCTTATATTTAAAATCTGGGAAATATAACTTGGATCAATTACAGAAAATAAGACAGAAGTTTAAAGGTAAGGTTAGGTTCAATGAGGATTCAATTGTATTTACAGGTGAGAGCAAGTTATATCTTTTAGAGCATTTTTTAAAGGAATTATAGGAATTTTCACATGTTTTTCACTTTAAAATCAGTAAATATATATTTGTTTGTAGTAAAGTTAGGTTTATGATATTATTTAATTTATATAGAAAAATCATGGAGGTAGAGAATTGAAGTTACTTAAAATGTTAGCAGTCTTAATGATTGGGGCCTTATTAGGTGGAATTATATTGACAGGCTGCGAAGACAAGGGTGCTGTAATAGCAGTAGTTAATGGAGACAAGATCTACGAAAAAGAACTTAATAGTATGTTGAAGGGTCTTTATGGCAATAGTGCGGATGCCACAGAAGCGGAAAAGGAAAGTATTTTTGAAAGTTTGATTACAAGTAAGTTGATTGAACAAGAAGCTAAGAAACGTAAACTAGAGATTTCTAAAGATGATATAGATAAATATATGCAAGAGGTTATCAAAGCAAATGGAGTAGAAAGCAAGGAAGCATTCTATGAACAATTGAAAACTACTTATGGCTACAACAAGGATTTTGTTGATGATTTAATAAGAAGTTCAATGGAAGAGAAAGCTTTGTATGATGATGTCATCGCTAAGGAAGTCAAAGTTGATGAGGCTGTTATCAAAAAAGCATTTGATGAAAATCCTTCTAAGTATAAGATGGTTGAAGTAAGTCATATTCTTATATCCTTAGAAAAATCTGAAAGTGAAGCTGCTGCCTTGACTAAGGCTAAAGCTTTGGTTGCAAGACTTACAACTGGTGAGGATTTTGCAGCTATAGCTAAGGCTAATAGTGATGATACTGGTAGTGCTGTAGCTGGTGGTGTGATATCAGGCTTCTTTGGGGCTGATAATACTACATATGTTAAGGAGTTTGTGGCTGCGTCTGTCAAGCTTAATGCAGGTGAGTATACATTAGAGCCAGTACTTTCTCAGTTTGGTTATCATATTATTAAGGCTGATAATGTTAAAGCAAGTTATGATGAGGTTAAGGATTATGTGACAGAAACTATTTATGGTCCTATTAGAGAAGAAGCTTTTGTCAATTTTATTGATAAATTGAAAAAAGATGGTAAGATTGATAGGAAGATGAAGTTTGATCTGGAAAAAGACGAAGAAACTGTTGATTCAGTTCAAACTCAATTAAAATAAATGTGGTTTAATAACTTGCAATGCATATACTATTTGTGTAGAATATAGCATATAAGGATTAAACACGTATTTCGAGGAGGGAATATAATGAACAAAGGCGAATTAGTTAGCAGCGTTGCTGCAGGTGCAGGTTTATCTAAAAAGGATGCTGAAAAAGCAGTAGCGGCAGTTTTTGATTCCATTACTGAAACATTAGCAAAAGGGGAAAAAGTTCAATTAGTTGGATTTGGAACCTTCGAAGTAAGAAGTAGAGCTGCAAGAACAGGACATAACCCAAAAACAAATGAATCAATAAAAATTCCAGCTTCACAAGTACCAGCATTTAAAGCCGGAAAAGCTTTAAAGGATACAGTAAAGAATTAGTATGAAAAGACCGGAATTAACCGGTCTTTTTTTATGATATTATATGAGAATAGATAAGTATTTAAAAATCACAAGACTAGTCAAGAGGAGAAGCGTTGGCAAAGAGCTTTGTGATAATCATAAAATTGTTGTTAATGATAAGTTTGTTAAGGGTAGTTATGAGGTTAAGATCGATGATGTCATTCAAATCTTATTTGGTAGCAGGAAGACAATTGTAAAGGTTACTGATATAAGAGAAGTTGTTAAAAAAGAGGATGTTGGCAGCCTTTATGATTTATTGGGTGTTGAGAGAATAGGTGATGATGGTGAAAGTTGATTTTCATATTCATGTTACTCCTGATGATTTAATCAGGGATTATAAGTCGATTTATGACAAGGAAGCTTATTGGGCTTTGTTGGCAGAGAGTCCTATAAACAAGTTCGCTAATGGAGAAACTGTAATAGCCGATTTGGATAAAAGTGGTTTTGATATTGGTGTGGTAACTGGTTTTTCATTTAGGGATTTAGGCTTATGTAGATATGTTAATGATTATACAATTGATCTTGTTAAAAAGTATCCTGGGAAAATTATTGGGATGATGGCTATTTCACCAATGGAAAAAGGTTTTGAAAATGAGTTTTCTAGGTGTATTGATGCTGGTTTGTCTGGTGTGGGGGAGATGTTCCTGTCAGGTCAGGGTATAGATCCTCATAGAAGGCAAGATTTGGCTGGTTTAATGGGTCTTGCTAAGGAAGCTGATGTACCTGTTGTGATTCATAGTAATGAGCCTGTAGGGCATGATTATGTAGGTAAGGTTGAGGTTACTCCTAAGGAGATCTGTATGATTGCTCAAGATTTTCCTGAGAATAAGTTGGTTTTTGCTCATTTTGGTGGGGGTTTGCCTTTTTATGAGTTGATGAAGGAGTTAGGTTCTAGTTTGTCTAATGTCTATTATGACACTGCTGCTGGTATATATTTGTATAGACCGGAGGTTTTTAGGGTTTTAAGAGAGATTGGTATTTTACATAAGGTGTTGTTTGGTAGTGATTTTCCTTTGCTGTCAATTGGGAGATATGAGGCATATTTTGAAAAAAGTGGACTGTCTAATGAGGAATTAGGGTTGGTTCTTGGTAAGAATGCTTGTAGATTGTTGAATTTATAGGGTTTTTTTCATATAATATGTTTATAGTGCCTGGAGGGTATAGTTTTGATAATTGATTTGAAGAAGAGGAGAGTTCGCTCAGTACCTGTGGTTAAGCAAGTTAAAAAGGTTAAAGGTAGGTTTAGGTTTTCTTTGCTTAATTTTTTAGTTATGTCTGCTTTGTTTGTTAGTGTAGGTTTTTTTGTTTTCAATATTGGTAAGAGTATTTTTGATAGTGTTGAGTTATACTATAAGAACCGTGAACTTGAGGCTAGGATCAATGACTTGTATTATGAGAAGGAAACTCTGCTTGAGGCACAGGAGAATCTACTAAGTGATGCAGAGATAGAGCTTATGGCTAAGGATAAGTTGGGTTTGATAAAGCCTGGTGAAGTTGTTTATATTTTAGAGAATATTAATTGATTATGGGAGGACAGATGGATTTTAGCAAGGATCAGATTGTTGAGGGTGTAATTTCAGGAATTACTACTTTCGGAGCGTTTGTGAAGATTAATAATGAGGTTACTGGTTTAGTTCATATTTCTGAGGTTTCTTCAGATTTCGTTAAGGATATTAAGGATATCTATAAGATTGGCGATGTTGTTAATGTTAAGGTATTGAAAGTTGAAGATGGTGGTAAGTTGGTTTTATCAATCAAGAAAGCCCAGGAAAATGCTGGTAGTCAAACTAAGTCTGCGCCTTTCACTCCTTTTAAGAAAAGGGTTCAAGAGTCAGTGAAGCCAGAAAACTTTGAGGATAAGTTGGCTAAGTTTTTAAAAGATAGTGAGGAAATCCAACTTGATGCAAGAAGAAGTCAGGATTTATCAAGGAAAAAGAAGAAGAAAAACTAAAACCCTTGACAAAAGGGTTTTCTTTTTTGTAAAATAGATAGGTAGTATTTGGCGATGTAGCTCAGGTGGTTAGAGCGCACGGCTCATACCCGTGAGGTCGCTGGTTCGATCCCAGCCGTCGCTACCAAGGCACCCAATAAATGGGTGCTTTTTTATTTACATTATGAAATACCTTGTAACTAAAAGTTATATTAATTATAGTGGAAACATAGACATGATCAAGTAAAGGTTTATTCAATGAAAAAAGAAGGTTTCATTAAAAAATCACACCATAACTTTCGCCACTCCCTTGGATTGGCTTTCAACTTCAACCTAATAATTGAAGTCCTATTTGGTTTACTATTCATACCAGCATCAAATTACCTATACAACCTAGCAATAGAAAGAAACAAACTCGAATACCTAACAAATAGGAACTTCTTCGAAGTACTAGATGACCCCTTGATTATAATAGCATTTCTTTTATTATTATCACTGATGATGCTATTTTCACTATACAGAATGACAGCCATGTATACCCTTGCATCAGACACCTCAATTAAAACAATAGGTACTTTATTAATCAGAAGCCTTAGACAAATAGCTCATGGATTAAGAATACAAAAATTAAAAGGAGCAATCCTTTTAATCATATTACACCCTTTAACTAATATAACCTTTCTCATATCAATGTATTACAGATATGGACTAGATAGAATAATTGATTTAAACAGATATAATATAGGACCAATAATATTTCTCTTAATAATGATAAATACTATATTCATGTTCGCTTATCCCATAGTATTCCTTGACCAAATATCATTTAAAGAAGCAATAAAGGAAGGCTGGCGACTTTTTCGCCAACACTGGTTAAGAAATATTATCTACTATATAATAGCAATCTTTGTAGTAACCATAATAATATTCGCCTTCTTCCTAATATTCATATTTATATTTACATTAATAAATATAAACAGTACAAACTTAGGGATTTATGGTAATTTCCTATCAGCTTTACAGATAATCCAATCAGTAATATCACTAAGCCTAGTGGTAATAATTAGTATAGTTAATAGTTTCTTTGCAGTTCAACTATATCTATACTGTTTGGCTGAAGATCAATCAATTACAGCTTGTATACCAACTAGAGTAAAATTAGGAAAAAGAAATTTGGTATCTTCGATAATAATATTGAGCATAATTTTTACTATAAGCGTAGCTGGCCCTACTTACTATAGGAATACCTATACAAAATATGCGGGTTACTTCATTAAGACATATCCTGAAATAATAGCACACAGAGGATTCTCAACAAAAGCACCAGAAAACACAATATCAGCAATAAAAGCTGCTATAAAAGCAAAAGCAGATAGAATAGAAATCGATGTTCAATTAAGTAAGGATGGAACTGTCTATCTAATGCATGACACGTCACTATTAAGAACCACTGGCATAAGCAACAGTTTAGCTAACCTTAACGATTATGAAATCGAACAACTAGATGCAGGCATATGGTTTTCCGAGGAGTTCAAAGGGGAAAAAGTACCAAAGCTTAGTGAAGTCCTGGAGGTATGTAAAGGTAAAGTAGCATTAAAGATTGAATTGAAATCAGAAAATGACAATGAAGTAGAATTAGCTAAAGCTGTAATAAATGATATTAAAGAAGCTGATATGTCTCAAAATGTTATGATCAGCTCCTTTAGTAAAAATGCTATTATGACTGTCAGAAAATTAGATAAAAATATAATCTCGGGTTTGATAGTAAGTTTTGTTTACGGAGAATATAGTGGTATCAGTTACGCAAACGGAATTATAATCAATCAGAACTTCTTAAATCTAGAACAGTCAAAGGCTATCCAACAAGCCAATAAACTGGTGTATGCTTGGACTCCTAATTCTTATGATGATTTAAGAGCCGTAAATAGATTAGGGGTTGATGGGATAATCACAGACTATCCACAACGTGCTAGAGTAGTTGTTTATGGTGAATCTTATGATGTTACAATTAAAAACATAATATTCAAGATAATTATAAGTCTAACAGACCCTCTAAGATACTAACCTTAAATATTAATTCTTTATAGATAATTAAAATCATGATATAATTTATTCACATATTAAATGGCGATGGAGTTCGCCGAAAACGCTTATTAAGCTGATGACTCCTACATGCTGCAGCACTACTGCTCCGTGTAGGAGTGTTTTTTATTAAAGATAAGGATGGTGATAATATGACAACAAGTCTAGCAATAATACTAATATTTGGACTAGCTGCTAATGCAATATTTAAAAAAATAGGTCTACCAGGACTACTAGGCATGCTACTACTTGGAATAGTACTTGGACCATATATGTTAAACTGGCTTGATGGTGACCTATTAAGAATATCAGGAGACCTAAGGAAAATTGCACTAATTATCATACTATTAAGAGCAGGACTTGGTATTAGTAAAACCCAACTAACAAAAGTAGGCGCTACAGCAATAAAAATGAGTTGCATACCAGGTATATTTGAAGGCTTAACTATAGCTTTTGTATCCATATGGCTCTTTGATTTCTCCTTTATAGAAGGAGGGATTCTAGGATTTACCCTGGCAGCAGTATCACCTGCAGTAATAGTACCCTTAATGCTAAAGTATCAAGACATGGGACTTGGAGTAAAAAAAGGCATACCAACACTTATACTAGCAGGTGCTTCGATAGATGATGTTTTTGCTATAACAATCTTTACGACTTTTCTAGGACTTTATGGAGGATCTAAAATAAATGTGGGTATGGAATTATTAAACATACCAATTTCAATCATATTAGGAATAATACTGGGAGTTGTTTTTGGACTAATATTAATTAAACTTTTTAAGAACTTTCATATTAGGGATACAAGAAAAGTAATGATAATCCTGGGAATTGCAATATTAATAACAGTAATCGAAAGTGCCTTAAAAAATAAGCTGGAAATCGCTGGATTACTGGGAGTAATGACAATTGGCTTTATAATCCTTGAGAAAAGACCAGTAGTAGCCAATAGATTATCATTGAAATTTGATAAACTTTGGGTTTTTGCTGAGTTGATACTATTCGTATTAGTAGGCTCACAGGTAAATATACAAGTTGCCATACAAGCAGGAATGAAGGGACTTTTAATTATATTTATTGGCCTTTGTGCTAGAAGTATTGGGGTATTAGTATCTACTTTAGGAACAAAATTAAATTTTAAAGAAAGACTATTTTGTATAATTGCCTATATACCAAAGGCAACAGTCCAAGCAGCAATAGGGGCTATTCCCTTAGGACTAGGTATGCCTTCTGGTGAAATAATTCTAGCTGTTGCAGTTTTATCTATATTAGTTACAGCACCACTTGGTTCTATTGCTATTAATGCTACTGCAGAAAAACTATTAACTTAAATACAATAATGCTTAAATTTCAGTATATTATACTAATTTCCTATGGTACAATATACACAAATAACTAAAATATTGAGAGGATAAAAAGTGATGATAGAAAAAATATTAAGAATTATTAAGTACATTATTTTAATAAGTATATTAATCTATAGCCTTATTATACTTTCAATATTCATACTACCTTTATTGAAATTCAATCCATTAAGTGTAAACAACAAGGATATGCTACCAAATTATACTGTTGGAAGTTTAGTCCTTTTGAAGGAGATTGATGTAACAAAACTCTATACTGATGATGTAATTGCTTATACTTCAAGTGATAATAAATATGGTTATGATATAAGTAGAATTGTTGATAAGAATATTGAAAAAAGACTATTCGAAATTAAAGGTGACAATAGTAAGATAAAGTCTGAAATTACTTATGTTAGCATATTGGGAAAAGTAGTTTATGATGTTCCTTATTTAGGATATATAAATAATTTTATTAGTGAGACTAAAGGAAAGATAATTTCTTCGGCTATTATATTAGGACTTCTGGTTGTTCCATATCTGATTAAATTTTTATTAGATTAATACAAGATTATTTTAATCACCAATTTAAGTTTATACTAATTGGTGATTTTTATTTGTACAGTTAATAACAGATAAATTATGATATAATATGATGAAGTTATTAGAAATTAGGAGAAAAGCATGGAAAACAAAGATAGATTTATACAAATTTACAAGGAATTAATTACAAGAGAAGGCAGCGACAAGCTATTGGAATATCTGGAAAAATCAGATTTTTTTACAGCCCCAGCTAGCACCAGATTCCATGGTTGCTATCCAGGTGGTCTTGTGGAACACAGTTTGAATGTATATGATTGTCTAAAGGATTATATGAGTAGACCTAGAGTAAAGGAACTTTATAATGTTGAAGCAAGTGAGGAATCAATTGCCATAGTAGCTCTGCTACACGATCTATGCAAGGTTAACTGCTATAAACCAGGTAGTAGAAATGTAAAAGGCGCAGATGGGGTTTGGCAACAAGTGCCCTCTTATGATTATATTGACAACTTACCTTATGGTCATGGAGAAAAATCGGTCTATATTATAAATGGATTTTTAAGACTGAGTAGAGATGAAGCATTTGCTATCCGTTTCCACATGGGCTTTTCTGGAATTGAAGATAAGCGAATGATAAGTAATGCTATGGAAAAATTCCCACTATCTTTAGCACTTGTAACTGCTGATATGGAGGCAACATTTTTCCTGGAGAAAAATAAAATTTAACGAATTTGGTTTAAAAGGTATTCTTATTTAAGAAAATTTCTTTAAATAATTTGGTCTAAAACAAGGGGGTGGTTTTCGAATCATTCCTTTGTTTGTTTTCATATGGTATTATGTAGATAATATATTTATTATAGGAAGGGTGATCATAATGAATATCTGGCATGATATGCCTAAAGATAGGATAAAAAGCAATGATTTTACAGCTGTCATAGAAATACCCAAAGGTAGCAAGGCAAAATATGAAATGGATAAAGCAACAGGTATGTTAAAACTTGATAGAGTTCTTTATACATCTACTCATTATCCTGCTAACTATGGTTTTATACCGTTAACCTATGGTTTTGATAATGATCCTTTGGACGTTCTTGTCTTATGTTCCGAGGCTATTGGATCTATGACTCTTGTTAGATGTTACCCTATAGGTGTAATAATTATGGAAGACCAAGGTTACAAGGATGAAAAAGTAATTGCAATTCCATTTGATGATCCTATGTATAACAATTATCAAAACATAAATGAACTTCCTCAACATATGTTTGATGAAATGAGTCATTTCTTTACAGTATATAAAACATTAGAAGGTAAAGAAACAGCACTTATCGGAATTAAGGGCAAGGATGAAGCAATCAGACTTATAGAGGAGTGTATCGAAGGCTACAAAATACATTTTAATAAGTAAATTATTATACACTAACTATTAACATAAAAATATTCAATAATATAATAAAGGCTCCTTATTGTAAAGTCCTTCAACTACTTGCTATACTTAAGTAAATGAAAAGGAGCTGATTATTAAATGAAAAAAATCTTAACTACAAAAACTCTTATTCTTATAGCTGTAGGTGTAGTATTCAATATTGTGCTAGCCTTACTTGGCAATACTGTTGGTGGAGGTATATTATTCCTTGATACAGTTGGAACAATATTCATCGCAGCCTTCCTAGGACCAATTCCAGGAATACTTACAGGTGTTTTAACTAACCTAATAAACGGTGTAATCATTGGACCAACAGAAATTCCATTCTTACTAGTAAATGGTGTGATTGGTCTAATTGTAGGTTTAATTGCACAAAAACAAAAGAATTTCAATTTACCAATAGCTATTATTGTTGGTTTGATATTATCAATTGTCGCACCATTAATCGGGACACCAATTGCTATCTTCCTATTTGGTGGCTTAACAGGATCTGGTATGGATTTTATGGTAATATGGTTAAAAACCTCAGGCCAAAATCTATTTTCATCAGTCTTTCTAACAAAAATTGTAAATAATCTTGTTGATAAGATTGGTTCAGCTCTATTAGTATTCCTAGTGCTAAAAGCTTTACCATATTCAATAATTAAAGATTCAATCCTTGATAAGCTTATTGCAGAAAAATCAAATAGTAAGGGGAAATAAATTGTCTAGTATAGCCTTTATAAGCCATTGCTTATTAAATAATCTATCAAAAGTTGAAGCCTTTGAAAACAAGAATAAAGTTTTGATTAAATTCCTTTTAGAAAATGATGTGGAAATTATACAAATGCCATGTCCGGAATTTACTTTATATGGCGGAAGACGCTTTGGTCAAGTAAAGGAACAATACGACACACCATTTTTTAAAAAACATTGTTCAATGCTTATTGAACCTTTGATTCAGCAAATGGAGGAATACAAAAGAAATGGACACAATATAATAGGTGTCTTAGCAATAAAAGGTAGTCCAAGCTGTGGCTACCTGCATACAGTATCAGGTCCAAAATGGTCTGGAGAAATTAAAGACAATTCAATTGAGTTATTAAAGGATGTTAAACTAATTGAAGGTCCTGGTGTATTCATGGATGAATTATCAAAAAAGCTACCTGATGATATATTAATTCTAGAAGTAGATGAAGGTGACATTGAGACAACAATTATAAAATATCAAAAGATATTTAAAAAAAGTAGTATATAGAATACAAAAACAGGCGTGTGAAGCATGTCTGTTTTTTTATGTAAAAATTAGTATTGCATATAGACTGATATATGGTAGAATTATATAAAATGTACATAATTTACCTGATACTCTATATTAAATAATAATAGCAACAATTTGGTATTTTTGTCATGCAATGTAAGAGTTATAGATGGATGTGAAACATCTAATCATTACAGAGCATTGACGATTATAAATGGACTGTATAGACCAAATTTATTTGAGAAAGGTGAAAAGAATGGAACAAGGATTAACAAAAAAATACGGCCTATTTACAGCAATCGCCATGGTTGTTGGAATCGTAATCGGTAGCGGTGTTTTCTTTAAGGCAGAGAAAATACTAGTGGCAACCGGAGGAGATCTACCACTAGGTATATTAGGATGGATTATCGGTGGTATTATCATGATGGCATGTGCCTATACCTTTGCTATAATGGCAACTAGATATGAGTACGTAAACGGTGTAGTTGACTATGCTGAAGCAACACTAGGAAAGAATTACGCATATTATGTTGGTTGGTTTATGGCACTTATTTATTATCCTACTCTAACCTCAGTGTTAGCTTGGGTATCAGCTAGATTCGTAGGAGTACTATTAGGCTGGGATATTGTCGGAGCGCAAACAATGGTATTAGCAGGATTTTTCCTAGTAGCTAGTTATGCTTTGAACGCACTATCACCAGTACTAGCTGGAAAATTCCAAGTATCAGCAACTGTAATCAAATTGATTCCATTGTCATTAATGGCAATCATTGGAACAATTGTTGGATTAACAAATGGAATGACAGTAACAAACTTTACTACAGTAGTAGAAAACGTAGACCCACTAAAAGGCCTATTTACTGCAGTAGTAGCAACAGCATTCGCCTATGAAGGCTGGATAATTGCAACAAGCATCAATGCAGAACTAAGAGACTCAAAGAAAAACCTACCAAAAGCTTTAGTTTTAGGTTCTTTCATTGTAATTACTGTATATATCCTATACTACATCGGACTTGCTGGAGCAGTAACAAACGAAGTAATGATGGCTGGCGGACAAGATGGTGCAAAAATTGCCTTCTCTACAATCTTCACAAACGTTGGCGGCACTTTATTATTCGTATTCATTATCATTTCTTGCTTAGGAACATTGAATGGCCTAATGCTAGGTTGTGTAAGAGGCATGTACTCTATCGCAGCTAGAAATGAAGGACCTAAAGTAGAAGCTATGAGTCAAATAGACAAAGCAACAAACATCCCAAGCAACTCAGCTATTTTTGGCTTGCTTCTAAGTGCTGCATGGTTAGTGTATTTCTATGGTGCTAATCTTACAGACCCTTGGTTTGGTGGATTTGGAGTTTTCAACTTCAATTTTGACTCATCAGAAATTCCTATTGTAACAATTTATGCTTTATACATTCCAATATTTGTTGCAATGATAATAAAAGAAAAAGATCTTACAGCTTGGAAACGTTTTATTGTTCCGATTATAGCTGTTTTTGGATGCTTATTCATGGTAGTAGCAGCATACTACTCACATGGTATGGAAAAAATACTTGGTTATCTTTTAGTATTTGCAGTAATCATGATAATTGGTGTATTTGTAAAAGGTGGCAAAGGAAAAGAACTTTTCAAAAAATAATCAAATAATAGTTTAGTTATTTATTAGTACACCTCGGATATTAACATTCGAGGTGTACTTTTTTTAGTCTATGATATAATTATAATGAATGCTAAGAAAGTGTGTGTACAATGGAAGAACAGTTTTTAAAAAATATAAATGAAAAAACAGATATCAGACCTGGTGATAGAATATTAGTAGCTGTCTCAGGTGGGATGGACTCTGTCCTTCTTCTATACTTACTTAATAAGTACAAGAAAGAACTTGGAATTCAAATAGAAGCAGCACACATCAACCACATGTTAAGATCAAAAGAAAGTGATAAGGATCAACAACTAGTCAATGATTTATGCAAGGAGTGGTCAATACCTTTCCATACGATTAGCATAAATGTCAAAAAAATATCAAAAACCAATAAATGGTCAATTGAAGAAGGGGCCAGAAAATTAAGATATGAATATTTAGAATCTCTTAGAGAGCAATTTGCTTTTACAAAAATTGCTGTAGCTCACCATCACAAGGACCAAGCAGAAACTATACTGATGCATCTCATAAGAGGAACAGGAGCTGAAGGTCTAAGAGGGATGTTCATAGATAAGAACAATATAATAAGACCTCTACTTAATATCACTAGAGAGGATATAGAAGAAAAAGTAATTGAACTAAAGCTTGAATATAGAACAGATAAAAGTAATTTACAAACTATACATACAAGAAATAAGATTAGATTAAAGCTTTTACCTATTCTGAAGAAATATAATCCGCAAATTGAAAATAATCTAGTTAAAACTGGCGAAATAATTAGAGAAGATAATAACTTCATCGAATCAGAAGTTGTTAAATATTATCACAAATATATAGAACATGAAGATCAATACTTAATAATCAACGAAAAGATAACAGAACTACATCTGGCCATTAGAAGAAGATTACTGATAAAAGCCTATAAGGAACTAAGTCATATGTATTTAGAATATAAATTTGTAGAGCAAGCTGATGATTATATAAAAAAAGAACAAAACAAGCAAAATAAAAAACTTGGACTACCAAATGGAATAAATCTATATAGAAATAAAAAAGGCTTTATCTTAGATATAAGAAAGAAAAAAACTGATATACATCTATCGGAAGAACTTTTAATAGAAAAACCAGGACAATATGAGTTTTCTGGTAATCATTTAACCTTAGAGATTATTACTGAAATACTAACGAAGTACACCTATATAAAAAGAGACACAGATGAAGGTTATGTGGATTTTGATAAATTAACTTGGCCATTAAAGGTAAGAAATAGAAAACCCGGAGATAGATTCTTGGTTATAGGGGATAAAAGTGAAAGGAAGTTAAAAAAACTATTTATAGATAGAGGTATAGAAGCGGGAATTAGAGATGAATTGCCCTTAATTTTTACTAAAGATGATAAATTAGTATTCATACCTGGTTTAGGAATTAGTGATTTATTTAAAATTGATGATAATACTGTAACAATTTTGCACTTTTCTTATATATAAAATTGTAATGAAAATTCAGATATGTTAAAATGATAAAAGCAGTTCTATGCGCTGTAAAGGAGATAAGGATTTGAAAGAAAACATAAAAAGAATAATAATTGGATTGATGATTACTGGCTTGATTATCTTAACATTTATATTCTACAACGGAGAAAACAAGGTAGAGATAAAGAGTAGTTTCTTAGAATTCAGTCAAATGGCTGAAAGAGGAGAGATAGATAAAGCCGAAGTTAGTGTAGTAGATAATAGCAAAGTTGTGGTAAGTTGGGAGACCAATGTTGATAAGAGTAAGAATTATGTCTTTGAAGACAATGTCAACTTAATCAATGATGCGGTTACTCAAGTAGCTAAGGATAACAATATAGCTTTGCAAACTAGTAGTGTAAGTAGTGTGAATGTCTTTGGAATAATAAACATATTGCTTGTTGGAGGAGTATTTGTATTCGTCCTATTTATGATTTTCAATAAAAATAGTGGCGGTTCTGGGGCTATGCAATTTGGCAAAAGCAAAGCGAAATTAGCCAGTGAAGATGTAGCTAACAATACTACTTTTAAAGATGTTGCTGGAATAGACGAAGTAAAAGAAGAACTACAAGAAATCATCGAATTCTTGAAAAACCCAGCCAAGTTTACTAGATTTGGTGCCAAAATACCTAAAGGGGTCCTACTATCAGGAGCACCTGGTACAGGTAAGACTTTAGTAGCCAAAGCAGTAGCTGGAGAAGCAAATGTACCATTTTATGCAATAAGTGGATCTGAATTTGTGGAACTTTATGTAGGTGTTGGTGCTTCAAGAGTTAGAGACTTATTTGATAGAGCAAAAAAATCATCACCATGTATAGTATTTATAGACGAGATTGATGCAGTAGGTCGTCAAAGAGGTGCGGGTGTCGGTGGTGGACATGATGAAAGAGAACAAACCTTAAATCAACTGTTGGTTGAAATGGATGGTTTTGAAAATAATGAGGCAATAATTGTCATGGCTGCAACAAATAGACCTGATATTCTAGACTCTGCACTATTAAGACCAGGCAGATTTGACAGACAAATTTTCATATCTGCGCCGGATGTTAAGGGCAGAGAAGAAATTTTGATAATACATAGCAAAAACAAGCCATTAGCTGATGATGTTGATCTGAAGATAATCGCAAAGAGGACTCCAGGATTCAATGGTGCTGATTTGGCCAATATAATTAATGAGGCAGCTTTACTTGCTGTTAGAAAAAATGAAGTAAAGATTTCTATGGAAAGTGTTGAACAGGCCATAGAAAGAGAAATTGCCGGACCTGAAAAGAAAAGCAAGGTGATGAATGACAAGGAAAGAAAATTAATAGCCTTCCATGAAACAGGTCATGCGGTTACGAGTTATTTCCTTGATAATACTGATCCAGTACATAAGATATCCATTATCCCAAGAGGCTTGGCTGGAGGATACACCCTAACCTTGCCAGATGAAGATAAGAACTATATAACTAAAAACGATATGTTAGACAGTGTATGTTTATTACTTGGCGGAAGAATTGCCGAAGAGTTGGAATTAGGTGATATTAGCACTGGTGCTTCAAATGATTTAGAAAGAGCATCTGCTATAATAAGAAACATGATTACTGTTTATGGTATGACTGATGAATTAGGTGCATTAACTTACGGACACAAGTCTGGAGAAGTATTCCTAGGTAGAGATTTTGTAAAAGAGAAGAACTATTCCGAAGAAATTGCAGCTAAGATTGACAACACATCTAAAAAATACATGGATATGTGCTATGAGAAAACTAAGAGTATCTTGATGGCCCATAGAGAAAAATTAACCAAAGTAGCCGAAAAATTAATGGTGCAGGAAGTATTAAGCAGAGATGAATTTGAGGCTTTAATGGAATAATCTTTTAAGAAAGGGAGATAGCATGGAAAAGACATTTGTAATGTTGAAATCTGATGGATTGAAAAGAGGTTTGCTAGGTGAGGTTCTTGGTCGTATTGAGAAAAAGGGCTATAAAGTATTAGCACTTAAAATTCAAAATTTGACTAAAGATCAATTAGATAAACACTATTATGAGCATTTAGACAGACCATATTTTCCGTCTTTAGTTGAGTATTTGACTTCTGGTCCTGTTGTTCACATGGTTATTGGGGGAGATAACGTGATTTCAGGAATTCGTAAGTTAAATGGAGCTACAGACCCGGAGAAGGCAGAAATGGGCAGTGTGAGAGGTGACTTAGCCGTTAATATGACTAAGAACTTGATACACGCTTCTGATTCTTTAGAAAATGCTGAAAGAGAAATTGGTCTTTATTTCAGCGATGATGAAATTGTTCAATATTAATAAATATAAAAGGAGTGTTCAAAATGAGTTTTAAAAGTGACATTGAAATCGCTCAAGAAGCGGAGAAAAATCCTATAATTAATGTAGCTAAGAAATTAGGCCTTAGCGATGAAGATTTAGAGTTTTATGGTAAATACAAAGCTAAAATCTCTATGGAAACTGTAAAAAGATTAAAAAATGAAAAAGATGGCAAATTGATTCTAGTTACTGCTATCAGCCCTACACCAGCTGGTGAAGGTAAAACAACTACTTCTGTAGGTTTGGCTGACGGTCTTGCTAAAATCGGCAAAAAAGTAATGGTTTGTTTAAGAGAACCATCACTAGGACCAAGCTTCGGCGTTAAAGGCGGAGCTGCAGGTGGAGGATATGCTCAAGTTGTTCCTATGGACGACATCAACCTACACTTTACTGGTGACCTTCATGCTATCACTTATGCTCACAACTTGTTATCAGCAATGATCGACAACAGCATTCAACAAGGAAATCCTTTAAACATTGACCCTAGAACTATCGTATTCCGTCGTGTTATCGACTTAAACGACAGATCTCTAAGAGATATCGTTATTGGATTAGGTGGAAAAGCTAACGGAGTTCCTAGAGAAAATGGCTTTGATATCACTGTTGCTTCTGAAGTAATGGCAATTCTTTGTCTAGCTGATGATCTAATGGATATGAAAGAGCGTTTCTCAAGAATCGTTATTGGATATACTTATGATAAAAAACCTGTAACTGCTGGAGATTTAAAAGCTCAAGGCGCTATGGCTCTTCTAATGAAAGACGCTATTAAACCTAACCTTGTTCAAACATTAGAAAATACACCTGCGTTTATACACGGTGGACCTTTCGCTAATATTGCTCACGGTTGTAACAGCGTTAATGCTACTAAGACTGCTTTAAAATTAGCTGACTACACAGTAACTGAAGCTGGCTTCGGGGCTGACCTTGGAGCTGAGAAATTCTTCGATCTAAAATGTAGATTTGCTGGCCTAAAGCCTGCAGTAACAGTAATTGTTGCTACAGTTCGTGCTCTTAAAATGCACGGTGGCGTAGCTAAAGCTGACTTAGGTACTGAAAATCTAGAAGCAGTTTCTAAAGGTTTTGCTAACTTGGAAAAACACATTGAAAACGTAGGTAAATTCGGTGTTCCAGTTATCGTTGCTATCAATGCATTCCCACTTGACACTAAAGCTGAACTTGATTTAGTTGAAAAGAACTGTAATGCTTTAGGCGTTGAAGTTTCTCTATCTGAAGTTTGGGCTAAAGGCGGAGAAGGCGGAAAAGACTTGGCTGAGAAAGTTGTTAAAACTATCGAATCTAAGGAATCTAACTTCAAAGTACTATATGACACAAAATTACCTATTAAAGAAAAAATCAACAAGATTGCTAAAGAAATCTACGGAGCTGATGCAGTTAACTTCACAGCTGACGCAGAAAAAACAATCAAGCAATTAAACGACTTAGGATATGCAGAACTACCAATCTGTATGGCTAAGACTCAATATTCATTTACAGATGATCAAACTAAATTAGGACGTCCTACTGGTTTCGATATTACTATCAGAGAAATCAGATTATCAGCTGGTGCTGGCTTCTTGGTATGTATTGCCGGAGCTATCATGACTATGCCTGGTCTTCCTAAAGTTCCTTCAGCTTGTAACATCGACATCGACGCTGATGGCGTAATCACAGGCTTATTCTAGGACCTAAAAGAACAAATAAAGAGCGGTACATTATGTACCGCTCTTTTTTATATTCTAATTTAAACTAATTTGCAAGTTTCATAATATCTTCATTGTTACCTTTGAAAATATTAAAATCAACTGGCCCTTCAATTCCATTTACTTTACCACTATCGGTATATTGCCATATCGTCCAAGTGTCAACAGGTGGTTCTGAACCATAAACTGCATACCAGATTATATGTTCTTTGAAATAATCTCTAATATAAAGCTCGTAAGTTTTTTTGTTAACATAGAATATAGGTTTGACTCCATAGTGATTTTCTATTATTTCAGCATACTCTCTTAATTCAACAATTAGCTTAGCTTGATCTTCGCCCACTTCTTCAATATCTATCACAGGTGGCAAGGTGTTCTTTTCCTTTGGAACTGTATTTATAAAATGTTCAGCTTGTTGCTTACCATCACTTGTTATAGTGAAGTAATGATATGCTCCTCTTAAGAATCCTGCTTTTTTTGAATCTTCCCAGTTTTTAGAAAAACTCTTATCAGTAAAGGTTGTTCCTTCAGTAGCTTTTATGAAAACGAAGTTGACCAGATTCTGGTCGACATCTTTCCAGTTAATATTTCCTTGATGGTTTGAAACGTCAATTCCTTCCAAAGTTGGTTTATCTTCAGGTATTGATGTAATATCCCAAATATTTAATGATGGTTCAATAGCTAGAATTATTGTAGCTGCAAATATCAAGATAACTAGAATTGTAAAAAGCAAATTTGACTTAATTCTATTCTTGTATCTACTGCGTACTCCTATTTTATTGTAGTTAGCTCCCATTCAAACCTCCTGTTACGAGCAGTATGTTTATTTAGTCGCAAATGATGTTGATTTAGTTTTGGTCATACTGCCGATTGACTGAATACCTCTTGCTGTCATACAAGTGTGCTCTGCCTCTATTATAACCTCAACTGACCTAGCTTTACCATACTTAACTATTGCGTCAGCTATTTGCTGTCCCAGACGTTCTTGTAATTGGAATCTTCTAGCAAAGGCTTCTACTATTCTTGGTATCTTGCTTAAACCGAGTACGAAGTTACCAGGAATGTATTTTATTGTCATTCTGCCAAAGAATGGCATCATATGATGTTCGCACATACTATAGAAAGGAATATTTCCAATTTCTATTTCTTCAGGGTTCTTTGATGTGTTAGGAAATAGCTTTATCAACTCCTGTGGGTGCATGTGATATCCTTTTAATAGTTCGTTGCCCCACATTTTGGCAACTCTTTCTGGTGTGTCTGTCATAGACATGTCGAAGGAGTTACCCCCGCTACTGTCTTCTAATAGTGCAATTATTTCTTTAAATAGACTTTCGATTTTTTCTTTGTTTTTCATCATTCATAACTCCATATTAATAGTTTAAATTTAGATTATAATTATTATCTATGTGGGTATTCTAACATAAAAAAGCATGCTTTTCTATTATTTAATTTGATTTGATAAAATTCATTGACACTATCGTCTTATTTATATATAATTAATGGTGAGTTTTTATGAATGTTTTTTAAGCAAAAGAGCCCAGCTTTTAAGATGGTCATAGGGGGTCATTTATTAGTAAAAATATAAATAAAGAGGAGGATTCCTATGAAAACATATATGGCTACACCTAGTACTATTGAGAGAAAATGGTACGTTGTAGATGCAGAAGGTCAAACTCTTGGACGTCTAGCTACTGAAGTTGCTACAGTCCTAAGAGGAAAACATAAACCAACTTATACTCCACATTTGGATACAGGAGACTTTGTAATCGTAGTAAATGCGGAAAAAATTAAATTGACTGGTAGAAAAGAATCACAGAAAATGTATTACAGATTTACTGGTTATGTTGGTAACTTGAAAAAAATCACTTATAAGACTATGATGGAAAAACATCCTGACAGAATCATTCAAATGGCTGTTAAAGGTATGATACCTCACAATGTCTTAGGAAGACAAGTGATGGATAAGCTTCATGTTTATGCTGGCAGCGAACATCCGCACCAAGCACAAAAACCAGAAGTTTTAGAAATTAAAGGATAAGGAGGAATACGATGGCTGATATACAATTTTATGGAACTGGTAGAAGAAAAAATGCTATTGCTAGAGTTTACCTCAAGCCTGGTACAGGTGCAATAACAGTAAATAATAGAGAAGTTAAAGAATACTTAAGCCAAGACATCTTGGTTATGATCGTTAAACAACCATTGGTTGTTACAGAGACAGAAAACAAATTCGACGTTATCGCTAAAGTTACAGGTGGCGGAGTAGCAGGACAAGCCGGAGCTATTCGTCATGGTATTTCTAGAGCTTTGCTTGAAGCAGATGCAACTATGAGACCAGCTTTAAAAAGAGAAGGTTTCCTAACAAGAGACCCAAGAATGAAAGAAAGAAGAAAATATGGTTTGAAAAAAGCCAGAAAAGCTTCACAGTTTTCAAAAAGATAATATTTTATATCTATATAATGGAAATGACTCAGTTATTAAAACTGAGTCATTTTTTTATTCATTATCATATAGTAGGCTAGCTGACTCTTAGTATCAACTATTTCCCTAGTTTCTATCTTCTCTAGGTACTCTTCAGAAGTTACCCAGATGGTTTCAGAAACATCTAGATCATCGGGAATCAATTGGTTTTTACCTATACCATCATATTTACAATAGTACAGCCTGTAGCTTCCTTTACTAATCCCGACTTGAGGGCAAGTATCAATCATTAGTTTTAGATTATCAACTTCTATTTCAAGATTTGCTTCTTCCTTAAGTTCCTCAATCATTATTTCTTCTGGAGAAAGACCATCCTTGTCAAGGCAGCCAGCTGGTATTTCTAAAGATTCACGATCTAATGCAGTTCTAAACTGTCTGACTAGTAGAAACTTACCGTTTATATCCTCAACCAATGCACCAACTGCATCCTTGTCTTCTAGGACTTCAAAACTCCTGCCATTTAATTCCTTCTTATATATCTTTAACCAACCATCATATAGATATTCCACTATATAACCTCCCATATTGTTTTATCATCAACAATAAGATCTTTAACACTATTAATAATAATGTTTGCACTATCACTAAGTAGAGCTCTTGTTCCTGTACCCGACAAGACACCTACGATCAATCCTGCACCACTATTGATACCGAAGTTCATATCAGCCATAGTATCCCCTACAACGACCACTTCTGAAGGTGTAAGAGTATATTCCTTACAGAAGTTTTTCATATAATCAGGTGCCGGTTTAGGGTTTATTATGCCATCATCAGCTCCGATATAGTCGAAATAGACGTCAAGTCCTGTTTTCAATAGAAACAATTTGGCGTTTTCAACAGAATCAGCTGTTGATAGTCCTATGTAGTAACCTAAGTTTTTGAGCTTCTTGATAGTTTCAACAACACCATCTATTGGATAGAACGGTAGTGAAGCAGCTACATGATTAAATACTTGAGTTGACCATTTTATATGTTCATCTTCTTTACAGTCAATATTATTTGCTTTTAATACTGCCAACATATCTAAAGCTACGTCCTTGTTGGTCCCGGCAGATAAAGATCCATTCGGGTCTATGGTTTGTTCGAATAGACCGATTGATTCTCCTAGGGCTCTCTTGTCTTTGAAGTTATAGAAGCTTGCAACCTCATCGATTACTTGATTGGCTATTGGTCTCCAGGTTCTATTAAATTCTAATAAGGTACCGTCTTTATCGAATAAAATACCCTTAATTTCCATAATTAGGCCTTACCGTTACAGCCGAGTACGTCAATTATCTTATGTTCAACTATATCTCTAATAGCATCTCTGGCTGGTGATAAATACTTTCTTGGGTCGAAGTTTTTAGTATCTTGGTCCAATGCTTCTCTGATCTTGGCTGTCATTGCAAGACGAAGGTCTGAATCAATGTTTATCTTACAAACTGCCATTGAAGCTGCACGTCTTAACATTTCTTCAGGTACACCTTTAGCTCCTGCAATTTCTCCACCATGTTCATTGATTAGTTTTACATATTCAGGAACTACAGATGAGGCACCGTGAAGAACTATTGGAAAACCTGGTAGTCTTTTACCTACTTCTTCAAGGATGTCGAATCTTAATTTGGCATCACCTTTAAATTTAAAAGCACCATGACTTGTTCCTATAGCTATTGCTAAAGAGTCTACTCCTGTGCGTTTGACAAATTCTTCTACTTCTTCTGGTTTTGTATAACTTGCATCTTCTGCATTTACTTTTATTTCATCTTCCACTCCAGCAAGTCTACCTAGTTCTCCTTCCACACTAACATTCCTAGGTTTAGCATAGTCAACAACCTTTTTAGTTAAGGCAATGTTTTCTTCGAAGGAAAGGTGAGAGCCATCAATCATTACTGATGTAAAGCCACCGTCAATGCAGGCTTTGCATAATTCAAATGAGTCGCCATGGTCAAGGTGTAACGCAATTGGCAGGTCAGTTTCGATTAAAGCTGCTTCAACTAGTTTTATTAGATAGGTATGGTTTGCATATTTTCTAGCACCTGATGATACTTGTAGTATTAGTGGCGCATTTTGATTTTTGGCAGCTTCTGTTATTCCTTGTATAATCTCCATATTATTTACATTAAAAGCTCCTATGGCATATCCCTCATCATAGGCTTTTTTGAACATTTCCTTTGTATTTACTAAAGGCATTTATCAACACATCCAATCTATTTATTTTCTATTATATACACTACAACTATTTTACCAAAAAAAGTAATAAAAGACCACCTAAGCGAATGCCTAGGTGGTCTAAATGAAAAGAAATTATTTTTTAACTTTTTTAAGATTACTTTTCGAACATTGTCTTTGACTTTTCAACTTTTCGAACATTGTCTTTGACTTTTCAACTTTTCGAACATTATTTTCAACTTTTTTACTTTTCAAATTTTTCAAGTAATCTTAATATCTTTAATTGATTAATTTTTTTATCTATACTTTAATACTTTTTTAATATACATTAATATTTACTGTTTAAGATACTTTGATACTTTTCAATATAACATTAATATTTACTGTTAAAATAACTTTATACTTATTTTTTAAATATACCTCTAATTATTATTCTAAATACCTCCTTATTTTATTTTTCCTGTTATTCTATATTCACCACCTCCTCTTAACTTATGGCACAAGTATAGTCTTGATATGTGTTAGTTATGTGAAAACCATGAGAAAGTTGGCTGAAAATACATATCGATACTTATAGATATAATCAACATGTGATATAATGAACAAAGTGGGAACACTAAATATAGTATATGGAAGTGATCGAATGCTAGAAAAAAATAATAAAGAGTCTATGGAAAAATATTCATCTGCAGTTAGTTTGTCAGATATGGAAATTTTTATCTTCCCTGAGTTGATGTTCTCTTTGGTTTTAGCCAATATTATGTCACCAGTTATCTGGAAGTGGAAGGAAGATCCATGGTTTAAAAATATAGAGTCGATGAATTTAAATAAAAAGTTACAAAGGATTAAGCAGTTTATCATGAATCAGTTTGATTTTAATCTTGATCTTGATACTTGGGGCATGACTACCAAGGATAAGGAATTGAAAAGGTTTGATCAATTTGTGGATTTAGATACTTTAAGACAAAGTAACGCCTTGTTTGGTTATGAAGGGGATAAGTACTACTTTGATATAGATATTAGAAAACACTTTGGTTTAGATAAATATACAAGTGAAGCAATACCTTATTGGAAAACGGAAACAATTGAATCTATGACAGCTTTTCATTTAAAGGAAGGATATCATAAAGGTGCAGGTGAGTGTGTTTCCTTATCTACAATGTATTATGCTGCACTATATATAATTGGTGGTCTTCCTTTAGAAGATATTTATATGATAGCCACCCCACTTCATTCTCAGAATTTTGTGGATGTGGGGACAGGACAGATTACTAATAATAGACGTCTGGTTACAAAGAATATGTGGTTTAATGGCACTGAGATTTCAATGAAATCTAGAAGAGCTATTGAAAATGAACAAATAACATTTGTGGCAAATAATTTAGGTTATGTTCATAGGATATATAAAGAAGCTACAATGCCTAAGGAAACCTATTTAGGTTTTAAAGATAAGATTACTGACTATCTAGAAACAAAGGTTGATTATACTACTATCGCAAGTTATTTGAGAAATTCTGCATTAAAACAAATGTGTTTCCAATTTGAGCATGAGATCTTTGGCAAAAAACACTATATTGAAGCTGAGAAAGTATTTCCTTATGAGCATGGTAGTCCATATTTAATTGGAACATCAACACAAAATAAATTACTAGAAGATATTGATGCTATGGAATTCTATAGCAGTCCTATTGAAGATAGAATTAATCTTAAAGATATAGAAACTGCCTTTAAGAATAGTGGCTTGCGTGTTAGGGAACTACAAGCTAATCCTGAGGTTCTGGCTACTATAGTAGCTAAAGTATGCAATAAACAAAAGAATTTAATTGATGAATTAATTGATTTTTGCAAAATTGACCCTCAATTACCTGAGATTGAGGATAAAGATTTTGTAGAGACAAAACCTATCCTACTTGGTAATGACATGAGTAGGGAAGAAATTATTGCCTATCTTGAAGATAGGAGAGCTGATAGCGAAGTTGCTGATTTGGCCTTTCTGGCGTTTAGAGATATTAAAGGCAAGGATTATCTGAAGGCATTTATGAAAGCTGCCCTTGAGAGAAATCCGGTTACCCTGGTGGGATCTGAGTCAATGAGTATTGATGAGGCTTACATCTACTTGAACAGTTTGGGTACTACATCTATTTATAGTGATAATAGATTAGCTCAGCCTGATGAGGTATGGAATTTCAGCACAGGTGATGGTTTGGAAAAAGGGATTGCCCTTCTTGATATTGCTAAAGATAGAGGTTTGAATAGTTGGTTGGAAACTACACCTGGAAGTGCTAAAATACTAGTCGACGGTAAAGTTTATGAATTCAAGGCTGATAAATATGTAGAAATAGTCAAGGAAGATTCTAATATATAAAGAGGTGAAGAATGAAAATCATTGCTATAGAAGAAGCTGTTGGTAAACAATTGTCTCATGAGCTAACTGGGATAATACCTGGCAATAGTCAGAATATTACTTATTTGAGAGGTTATGTTGTTAAAGCTGAAGATGTAGAAATTTTAAAAAATATGGGAAAATATCATGTTAAAGTTATTGATGAAGATAGTAATCTTATTCATGAAAATGACGGAGCCAAGATCTTAGGAGAAAAGGCTTGTGGTAAGGGTGCTACTATAAGTCAACCAAAGGAAGGTAAAGTTCATGCTTTTGCAGATCATAAGGGAGTCCTGGTAACAAGTCGTAAAACACTGAAGGCCATAAATATGATTGATGGTATGAAAGTAGCAACGAAAAAGAAATATTCTGTGGTTGAAGCTGGTTCTAAGATAGCTACTTTTTCTATAACCCCTTTGGAAATAGAAAAGGAACTATTAGAAACGGGTATAAATATGCTTGAAGAGCCTATTGTTGAGGTGTTTCCTATTAATAGTTTGAAAATAGGAGTAGTGACAACAGGGAGTGAGCTTTATGAAGGTAGAATAAAGGATGCTTTTTTACCTTATCTTCAAGGTAAGTTGGAAGCTTATGGCTACCAAATAATGGAACAAAATATTGTCCCTGATGATCAGAAAATGATTAGGGCGGCTATAGATGATTTTGTTGAGAGGGATTTTGATTTAATTGTACTAACTGGTGGATTGTCGGTAGATGCTGATGATTTTACTTTAAAGACTGTTAAGGATCATGAGAAAGTTGAGATGGTTATTTATGGTTCTCCTGTTTTTCCGGGAGCTATGTTCATGGCTGCCTATTATGAAGATGAAATTCCATTGATTGGCTTACCGGCTGGTTTGTTAAGAGGTGGTATGTCCATACTTGATTTAGTATTACCGCTGTTAGTTGCCAAAATCAAGATAACTAAGAACTTTATTGCTGGCTTGGGTGATGGTGGCTTGCTTTAATTTAGAAGTTTTAATATTTTTTTGATTATTGATTTATATTTAGGAGATAAAACTGCTTCAGATGCTATTAGTGGCAGGAACAAGATAAGAATATTGCCTAGAGGGACATATCCTATTATGATTAAACATAAGACAGGAGCATGGAATATTGGTAAAGGTTACATGTTTTGGATAAATCCCAAAGATTTATAAAGTTATAATGAAGAGATAATGCTCCCTATTATTATTGTAAAAATATATTACTATTGATATAATAAGCATATTAATTTTTAGGAGGATAAATAATATGTTTAATGAAAGAAAAGAGTTATATAAAAAGATAGAGGAAAATAGAGACTCAAAGTTAATTGTTTATATTACTGGTGATAGACAAGGTCAAGAAACTCAAATTGCAAGTGATGCTATTGATTATTTTATTGAACACCTTGATACAATTGGTCCTACTAAAAAAATATCTTTACTTCTTTATACACAAGGAGGCAATACTTTAGCAGCATGGAATATAGTTAATTTAATTAGAATGTTCTGTGATGAATTTGAAGTAATAATTCCATCAAAATCTCATAGTGCAGGAACGCTTATGTGTCTAGGAGCTGATAAAATTATTATGACAAAACAAGCTACATTAGGGCCAATAGATCCAAGTGTTAATTCACCTTTAAATCCTCCAATTCCGGATGCAGGCCCACAAGCTAAAATGCCAGTAAGTGTTGAAGCAATTAAGGGTTTTTTTGAATTAGCAAAAAATGAGCTAGATATAAAAGAAGATAAGAGTTTATCTGAAATATTCATAAAGTTAGCAGATATGGTCCATCCGCTAGTCTTAGGAGATGTATATAGAGCAAGAACACAAATTCAAATGTTGGCAGAAAAACTTTTGGAAAATCAAGTTACTGATGAAAGCAAGGTGAAAGAAATAATTTCTTTTCTTTGTAGTGATTCTGGGAGTCATGATTATACAATAAATAGAAGGGAAGCAGAAAATAAATTAGGGTTAAAGGTTGAAAAACCTAGTGCACAATTATATAATATTATTAATGAAATATTTAAAGATATAAAAAATGAATTGCAACTTAATATTCCATTTAATCCGCCGGCATATTTAGGCGTAGATAATGAGAAACAATATGAACACAGGAGAGTTTTATTGGAAAGTGTGAATGGTGGTTGTGATATTTTTGTATCCAAGGGCTTGTTGACAAAGCATGAATTACCTGTGATGCAAGGAGTACCTTTACAGATTGCATTTAATGATCAAAGATTATTTGAAGGGTGGCATCATGAAAATGTTTAGTAACATAACAGATCGTAATATTACTTATCTAGATTATTCTACATCTTCCTTTAAAACAGGGAATATTGAGAGTAGTTCTGATAATGAATCTTTATTATCAATCATGAAAGATAATACAATTTTATTTAATTCAAATGTGTATATTAAAGAAATTTAATAATCTATTATCAATAGGGAGCTTCGGCTCCTTATTTTTTTTGCATTATAAGAATTTAGATGTATAATATAATTAAGTTAAGAATATAAAAAGGTGGTTCTACATGAATAAAAAACAAAGCGAAAGTATAAATATTAACCTTAATAAGATTTATATTAAGTTGAATAGTAGTATCATCAAATTGAGATTAATTGATGAAGAATTAGCAAGTAACGGATTATTATTTAGTGGTTATAGGGAAAAAAGATATATAAATAACTTAGAAAACGATATTGAAATAGCTATAAAAGAAATACTTGAAATGTTATATAATTCTCAAATTGAATTTAATAGATCAATCCCGTCAAAAGATTTAATAAAGTTATCCGATAAAATTGCAAAAGATATTGCTAATACAACAAATAATATCTTTGATCAATATACAAAACATATTAGATCAGGTTCTGGTAATTGGGACTGGAGTCCTTCAGTTACTAGTTCAATAGGGAATATACGTGGTAAATCTGTAAGTAAAATTAAGAATGATATTAATCTATTGGTATTGCAAAATGAAGGGAAAAAAATACCTTGGGATAAATTAATTCCAATAGTTTTATTAGTATCGGTTATAGGTGGAATTATTGTTAATTTAATTTGGGAATTCAGTCCTAGAATATGGAATTTCTTAATAAACTTAATATCAAATATTTTTGCAAATTATTAAGAAAAGAAGTAAAATTACCGCAAAAAAAATTTAAAGAAAAGGTAGGTAGATTATGTTAGATCTAGATAAAGAAACCTTGAAAATTTTAAATTATATAAAAATAAAAGGGAATAATGGAGTTTCTTGGGGAATTTTACAGGAAAAGTTCGGGAGAGACTCAGCAGGAATATTCTTTCTTGAACGACTTAATAGAGAGGGATATGTAGTTACTAAAGATGTTAACGGAGATTGGATAACTTTTGATGGAAGCATTCGCAATCTTGATTATAGATTTGTTTCATATGCAACACCTAAAACAAATGCCTTGCTAGAAAATAGAACTTATGAGTTTAATAAATGGTTAATCCCCACTTTTATATCATTTTTGGCATTAGCAATAAGTATTGTTTCAATAATTTTTGCGGTAATATAATCGTAAAATCAACCAACTCCATCACATGGCACCGAAACCATAACCAGGGGTGATAAAATGGATCTAGAGTTGATTAGGCATCTGATAGAGGATGTAATTGATGAGTGGTATAATTATGGCGAAATAGACTTGCTTGAAGTGTCTATGTTGGAGATGGCAGTTGCAGAAATGGAAGGATAATAAATGTTTAAAAAATATTTCATACAAACTTTAGTATTTTTATTTGAAATAATTATATTTGTTGGTTTTTTTACATTTTTAACAAAGTTTCTAAGACCTTTTGAAGATAGTTTTGATATAGTTTCTAGATTCTTTAGTTTGTTTGTATTGTATGAGGTTATGATTTATATCTTAAGTAGTAATCAATTTGATGCTAAAAAAGATCCATACAATCAAATACTCCAAACAATAGATTATTATTTGTTATACATGGATACGAGGGATGAGGAAATTATCAATGATTTAAAAAGAAGAATAAGTTATTTAATAGATAATAAAGATAGTTATTTCCATTTAAAGCAAACATTTGAACATTTAGTTTTATTGAATGGACTATTTGAAGAAGATTTAAATAATGAGAACATTGTCAGGATAAAAAATATTGTACTAAAACTGCAGTTATTTTATATACATCAAATACAGACATGTGAACTAAGATGGAATACATCTTTATTATTAAAAATATTTAAATGAGAATTTTACAGCTCTCCTTTTTGACACACTTTTGAAACAGTTGAGTATTAAAAGGCTACTTATAGCAAAGCAAACAAAGTCTTGGAATGCTATATTTTAGCGGTTTTTGATTTAAAGTGATGAATTATATAATATATTTATGCTTTCCCTTAATCTCCACCATATAAAATCTCTAGAGCCTAATTAGTTCTAGGCTTTTTCATTATAGAAAATAAATTAAACTATTATTTTATACCAAAATAACATCAAAGTTATAGTTTTAGAAATATTAAGGTAAAGTTTGTAGTAGTTAAATGTTTTGTGAAAATGAAAAAAGCCGATAAACAAAGGGCATATCTAAGTTTCTCAAATTTTTTGATTAGTATTCAAATCTACTTAGGCCTCCTTTCGTAGTTGTTTAAACATCAAACTATTAGCTCGAAAAACGGGTATGGACTAATGGTTTGATAAAGGGTAAAATGGTTAGTGAGGTGAATATGATGTACCAAGAGGGAATGATAGTTATTATGAAAAAGCCTCATCCTTGTGGTGGATATAATTGGAAAATCTTGAGGATAGGTGCAGATTTTAGAATTGAGTGTACTACTTGTAAAAGAAGTGTTATGATTTCTAGAGAGAATTTCACTAAGCGTGTAAAAAAAATAGTAACAGAAGAGGAGTAGATGAAAATGTATAATAGGGTTACTTTAGTAGGTAGATTGGTTAGAGATCCTGAATTGAGGTATACACCTTCAGGAAAGGCTGTTGCTAATTTCACATTAGCTGTTGACAGAGGATTTAAAGATAAAGAATCTGGAGAAAGTAGTGCAGATTTTATTAAAATCACAACATGGGATAAACAAGCTGAAACAGTAGGTAATATTCTTAAAAAGGGCAGACTTGTTCTTGTTGAGGGTAGTATTCGTACTGGAAGTTATGAAAAAGATGGTCAAAAAGTTTACACAACAGATGTACAAGCTAGTAGAGTAGTATTTCTTGATAGGGATAAATCAGCTGAGGGTGCTAGTGGCGGAGGCGGAGCTGTCGAGGATGTATTCTTTCCAAGTCAGGCCTTAGAGGATGATGACGTACCATTTTAGGCACAATTTCTTGCAAAATGGGACAAATATTGGTAAAATTAGTTTGTTGCACTAATTATGCACAATTATAGGATTGCTATAGGTGAAATAAATGACAAAAGGGCAAGTTGAAGCACTATTAAGTGAAGCAATAAGCAAGTTTGAATTGGATTACATGGGCAGGGGTCCAGAAAAAATCCGTACTATTATTCTTCAAGATATGATAATAATAAGGCAAAATGGATTTCTTAGTATTTCTGAAAAGAACCTGGCAAAGAGTAAAGATGGTGTTGAACTTGTTAAAAGGGTCAGGACCTCATTATTCGAGAACTCCAGGGAACTACTGTCAGCGACAATAAAATCAGTGATAGATATTAATATTATCAGTACCTATTCTGATGTCAGTACAAGAACGGGTGAGAAAATTATCGTAATTGTAGCTGATCAGGAGATAGAAAATTTAATAAAGTAATAATTGGAAGACAATTAAAATGCATTAGCAAGTTAAAAGTAAGCCAGTAATAGTCGAGGGATTGTTGCTGGCTTTTTAATTATAGATTTAAAGGAGAAGAAAATGAGAAAATATCCGATTAGTATGGGAACACAACATCCGGACAATTCAGGGAAATATATATCTATACAAAATGAACCTGAAGAAGCATTCCACTTACTAGAAAAACAAGAAAATGGTGGACTTGGAATTGAAGAAATTATGATTGATTTCGAGGGAAAATTAACACCATATCACCAAACATCACAGATAGCCTTAGGCTTGATTAGTAAAGGAATCATTCCTGGTAAGGATGTTCGAATAACACCTAGAATTCCTAATGCTGTTAAAGAACCAGTATTTAGACAATTGATGAGTATTATGTCTCTAGTTGAGACTAATATTTTAGCATATAGAAAATCTTCTGTTCAAGCTATAACCGAAACTGTTGTACCTATGATAGAAACAGGTGAAGAACTTATAACTCTAAGTAAGAGAATGAATTCTGTTATTGAGTTAGGGAATAAGAATTATGATATCCAGTTTCCTTTAGATAGTATAAAAATCATTCCTTTGGTAGAAACTGTACCTGCTTTGATACATGTTGATGATATTCTTGATGTTTATGATAAGGAACAAAGGAAGAATGGCATAGAAAATGATAGTTATAGAGTAATGTTAGCTAGATCAGATTCAGCTATGTCCTATGGAATGGTATCTTCTGTTCTGGCTATAAGGATCGCCTTAAGTAAGTTGGCTAATTGGGGTCAGAATAATGGTGTTGAGGTTGCTCCTATTCTAGGTTGTGGCTCCTTACCTTTTAGAGGTCATTTAACTAAGAAAAATCTTAATGGATTTATGAAGAATTATGCAGGTGTAAAGACTTTTTCAATTCAATCCGGTATGAGGTATGATCATGGTGAGGCTGAGACTCGTAAGGTTGTCAATGCATTAGCAGAAGGAGTTAATTCAAATACTACACAAATTTTCAAAGAAGAAGAAGTCATGGAAATGCAGGAGATGATTGGTATATTCTCCAAGTATTATCTTGGACTTTTCGGAAAGTTGATCTGCACAGTTGATTTTATCTCTAAATACATTCCTAAGAACAGGGATAGATTGGCCGGGGTTAAAACTGACTTACAATATTCTCGGGAGAGTATTGTAGTTGATGAGATAGCTGGTCTTGTCAGGGATCAGTCATTAAGAGAAGAACTACTTGATATTGATACTCATATAGAGTGTTCTGTTCCTAGAGCAATTTCTTTTACAGCAGCTTTATATACTTTGGGAATGCCACCTGAATTTATAGGTGTTGGTAGAGGTTTAAGAGAGGTCTTAGAAAAATTTGGTGAGGCTGGTATTACAAAGTTAATGGAATATTATCCTTTACTTAAGGCTGATCTTGATTTTGCTTCTAAGTTTGTTAATTCTAAAGTAGCTAAGGGTATTGTTTCTGAGGAAGCTAGGCTTTATTATGATGAGGATTTTTTCCTAGCTTGTGAAATTCTTGGAATCAAACTTGATGGGGACGAAGTTCTTGAGGAAGGTTTGTATCATACTTTGTTAATGTCTGCTAGACCTATCATTCTTCATTTGATGGGTAAGAGCAAAGATTTATTTGATGATGTTGAAGAGGAACAGAAGATTCTTAAGGAATGGATTATTAAGATGGGTAAGATAAGAAAAAGCCTTGGTTAAATTTAGAAATAATTTAAAAATATTTGTTATGATAGGAGATATATATTGGAAAATATTTTAAAATTTGAAGTTAAAAATAGGTATATTGTACTTGTTGGTGTGTTGTTAGCAAATTTAACCATTGCAGGCTTGTATGCCTGGAGTGCCTTGGGTGTAGGTATGAAAGCGGAATTTGGTTGGAGTGACAATGCTGTTATTTTACCTTATTCTATAGCTCAAGCAGTATTTGCGTTATCTACTATTCTTTCAGGTAAACTTGTGGACGCAAAAGGTCCAAGGATTACGATGATGGTAGGTGCGGTACTATATGGTGGTGGATTAATTTTATCTGGATTCGCAAATCAACCATTTTTAATGACTATAACATATGGAGTGCTTACAGGAGCTGGTATTGGATTTATTTATGTTTGTCCTTTGGCTACCTTAGTTAAGTGGTTTCCTACACACAAGGGTCTTGTTACAGGATTATCAGTTGCCGTATTTGCATCAGGAAGTATAATCTATAAGCAATTGATAACATTTTTGTTTAACAATATGAATATGAATGTCTCACAGAGTTTTATATTCCTAGGCTTGATATCATTTATTCTGATTTTTATAGGGGCATTGTTCTCAAACAATCCTCCGGGTTATGAAAGACATAAATCATCTATTGTAGAGACCGATGTTAAAACAAGAGATATGATTAAAACTCGTAAATTCAAGTATTTATGGGTCATGTATCTAATGGCTGCTATTCCTGGACTTTTTGTTCTTGGAGCTTCAGCTAATATTGGTATAGAGGTAGGTGGCTTAGAACATAGTGTGGCATTGGGTCTAATTACAGTTCTTGCTATAACTAATGGAGCTAGCAGACTTCTAGCCGGCTACTTGTCAGATAAGTTTGGTCCTTTAAGAATTATTCAAGTGAGCTTTATTATTACTATCTTGTCAACAGTGCTATTGATAACACACTTAAATCAAGTTATGTTTATAATTGGTATTGCAGGTATTGTTGTCGGTTATGGTGGCTTCCTGGCATTATTCCCAGTTTATACAAACAGAGCTTTTGGTTCTCACTGGTATGGATCAAATTATAGTATTGTTTATCAAGCCTATGGTATTGCATCATTGATTGGTATTGGTGGATTATTGTTACTCGGCGGTAACTTTACAAGTCTTTTCATTGCTGTAGTTGCTACTTCACTGATTGGTTTGATTCTGGCTTATAGAATCGAAGGGTTTGAAAAAAATGAAAGTTGAAGATTTAGCTATTATTCAATAAATTACCAATCTATGATATAATACTAAAAAACATATCAAGGTGGTGTATACAATGAAGATTACAGATATTGAACCATGCATAAAAGTAACAAAAGAGGATGAAAATCAAGAAGTTGGGATTTATGTTGAGTTTGGAGATCAAATTAGAATAACAGACAATGACGGAGTAAAAACAGAAGGAAGATTCTTTTTATTTGAATCCGGATCTGAAGTAGAAGACGATGATATGATTTATTTGGTATTAGAGGATGAAAATCAGCTTAGTATTGGTGTAAGCTTCATTAGTGATATAGAAAAAATAGAAAAACAAGCTTAGATAAAAGATTTTAGCATATTGGATACAAAAAGGATTGAGTTTTTAAAACTCAATCCTTTTATTTTATTTATATGGCGAGAGTGAATAGGAATCGAACCTACCAAGGATGGGTCCACCACCCAACATCGGATTTGAAGTCCGTGTCGCCCACCAGGACGAAACCACCCTCATAAAAACCTGAATTAAGAACTAGACAAAGAATCTAACGCTCTTATTTGAAACTTTAATAGACAACGGCAATCTTCCACCCTTTTCACCATCAAAAACAATAGGAAGATTCATAGGCCCATCAATATAGAAAGACTCAGCCTGAAAATACCTTACATGCTTTTGATTAGAAAACTGACCTCTAAATATATTAAAAACAATATTTGGAAGCTCCAAATATGAACAATCATCGATAATAAACAAATCAAGTTTACCATCAGTAAGTTCGGCTTCATCTAGAATATTATTAAAGCCAGCAATCTGAGAACCGGTAGCAATAGCAAACATAATTGCACTAAACTTATGCAGAGTACCATCAATAGAAACAGTCAAGTCAAAAGGCTTGAAAGAAGTAAACCTTGTAGCAGCCCTAAAATAGTAGGCAAACTGCTTTATATTCTTCTTTGCCCTTGATGGAGTATCATAAGTCGCAGGCATGAAATAACCACCAGCACAACTACTGAAAAAGTAGCTCTCATCATTAATTTCACCAACATCAATAGCCAACTTCTTACCCTTCAAAGGAACAAGCGCAGCTTCCTTTATATTTCTAGGAAGACCTAAACTATTGGCCAAATCATTACAAGTACCAGCAGGAAAGATACCAATAGGCAAATCTATATCATTATCCAATAAGAAACTAATAACAGAACGAATAGATCCATCCCCTCCAGAAATCAAGACACCACTGAAATCATCATTCTTCAAAAGAGGTAAAAAATCCTCCTTACTGCCTATGTTTAAGCAAAAAGGAGTCAAGATAATACCATGCTCCTGATAGATAGGAACAATCTCAGTTAAAAGACTATTTATATTATCCGAGCCAGAAGCTCTGTTGTATATTAACAAATAACGTTCAAGAACCATATTGATCCCCTCCACAGAGAACATTATAACATATTTTATTTTCAAAGTCTTTATATAAAAATTCTTATTTGATATAATGAGGACAATAAAAAAGAAGGCGGTACAAATAAAATGGTAAAAAACTTCTTTATCAGCCATGTTGAAAATGATAGCATCCTAAGAAAGGCCATAGAAGATATCAATCTATTGCCAGATATAGACAAAGTAACCTACCAAAGCTTTCAACAAAAATTGAAAGTAACCTTCGTTAAAGATGCTGACGAGAAAATGGCAACCAAAGACGTAATTGATGTTATTCACAATTATGATGACACTATCAACGTATCAGAAAAAAAGTTAAATATAGACGAAAAAATAAACAAAAAGAACGTAATGCTATTTATCTTAGGATTAGTAGTATATGCAATAAGCTACACACAATATATACCTACTACCTATAAGTGGTTAGGTTACCTTATTGGCTTATTATTGTGTTCCATGGTTTTAATAAAAAAAGTATACAATACTGTAATTATGGAAAGAAAAATAAATGAATCCTTATTGATTACCTTAGCTATAATTGGAGCTTTTGTAATCAAGGACTATTGGGAAGCATTAATTGTCCTAGCTATTTACCTAGTAGCTGACTTTTTGAGTCGAAAAGTTTCATTTTTAGCAAGAAAAGACGTTTCAGATATACTTCACAAAGAAGAAACACTAGTTTACAAACTAAACGGGAAAGTTGTCCTTCCTACACCAATTAAGGAAATCAAAGAAGAGGACATTATAGTAGTAAGACCAGGTGAGGTTATACCACTATATTCCAAAATACTAGAAGGCAAATCCATAATAGATATGTCTTCAGTATCAAATGAAAACTTTGAAGAAGAAGTTGGTCCTGGTAGCATATTAAAAAGTGGGGGAATAAATATAGAAAAACCACTGAAATTATTAGTTTTAAAAAGATATAACGAAGGGCTGCTAAAGGAAATAATAACAAAAACCGAAGAAGCCATGGAACAAAAAAAAGGATTTGCCAAGACTAGTGCTAAAATCGGCAGTATTTATGTTAAAGTTGTTGGTGCTATAGCCTTGATTCTTTTCTTATTTAGTTTCTTTTCAGATAATCCATCACAGCTGATCTATAAAGGATTAATACTGTTAGCAGTTTCATGTCCATGGGCAATGTTACTATCAACACCAATAGCCTATAACTTTGCTTTTAGTATAGCGAAAAAAATAGGGGTACTGATAAAACATACAGGATCTATTGACGCAATCGGCAAATTAAGCACCTTGTTTTTTACAAAAACAGGTATCTTAACTACAGGAGAATACAAAGTTAAAGAAATAATACCATACAAAACAGTAAAAGAAGATTTTATCCTAACATATGCTGCAATTGGGGAACTTCAAGCTAAACATCCAATTGCCTATGCAGTCAAAAAAGCAATGACCAAGGAACTAAACATAGAGCTTCTTGAAAAGTACCGTGAAGAAAAAGGTAAAGGAGCCATGGCTGTATATGGAGGAAAGACAATAGTAGTTGGTACAGAAGACTTTCTTATAGAACAAGGAGTTGAGGTCATTAACGACTACAAAGGAACTCAAATACATGTAGGTGTCGATGGACAATATATAGGATCAATAGCTTTAGAAGAAAGCTTGAAAATTGAAGGTATTGAAGTTATAGAGAAGTTGAAACAATTAAAAATTGAACGAGTTGCTGTTTTAACAGGTGAGAGAAAACAAGGCGCATCTGAAGTACTTGCACCATTAAATATTTCTAATATCTATGGTGAGTTAAATATTGAAGATAAAGTCAACAGAATAAAAAGAGAACAAAAAAGACTAAAGGGCAAGACTGTTGCTTTTGTTGGTGATACTATCAGCGATGGAGTAGTAATGGCTGCTTCTGATGTCAGCTTTGCCTTCTTAAAAGGGAGCCTAGACAGAGTAACTCAAATAGCAGATATAGTCTTAATGAAGGAAGATCTTAATCTAATATATAAAACAATACATTTGGGAAAAAGAACATATAGTATCATTACCCAAAATATTATTTTAAGTTTATTAACCAAGTTAGGTATATTCGTGTATATTATGTTCAATGATGTTTCTACTGGATTCCTGATTATTGCAATCGGTGTAGATTTATTAGTTTCTTTATTAACCATAATCAATTGTTTTAGAATTACCAAACGTGTGAGCGACATTGTTGCTGCAATAAAAAATAAGCTTTCAAGAAACAAGGAGAAAAGTAATTAAAAAAATAGAATTAAAGGCTGCACTAAAAAGCTTCTTTGCCTATGATAGTTTTAGAGAGCCTCAAGAAGAAATAATAATTAATATATTAAATAAAAAAGACATCATAGGGATTTTACCTACAGGAACGGGTAAGTCCCTATGTTATCAATTACCGGCAATTTTCTTTGATAATTTGACTATTGTCATATCTCCTTTAGTAGCCTTGATGAAGGATCAGGTTGATACTTTCAACTCTAGAGGTGTACCTGCTACTTCCCTAAATAGTCACTTGACACCCAAGCAAATGAGAGAAAGAATAGAAGAAATAAAAGAAGAACGATATAAAGTCATCTATATCGCTCCAGAAAAGCTTTTTTCAGAGGACTTTATAGATGTGTTTACATCACTAAAAATTGATCACATTGCTATTGATGAAGCTCATTGTATATCCCAATGGGGTCATGACTTTAGACCAAAATACAAAAAAATAGCCTTAGCCTTGGATAGGTTGCCTATTAGACCGGTTATTTCTGCCTTTACAGCAACAGCCAATGAGAGGGTTATCAATGATATAGCAAAGCTCCTTAAGTTGAAGGAGCCCATCATATTCAAGACTACCTTTGACAGGCCAAATTTATTTATAGATGTTAAACTATATGAGGATAAGTCTGATTTTGTTTTAAAATACATAAAGAACAAAGTGAAAGATCTGGGGATTGTTTATTGTAATACTAGGCTAGATGCAGAACGATTAGCCAAGAAACTTTTAAAAGAAAATTATAGAGTAGGCCTATATCACGCAGGTCTTACTAAGAAAGAAAGAAACCTGGTACAAGAAGAGTTCTTCGCCGATAAGTATCAAGTCTTAGTGGCAACCAATGCCTTTGGTATGGGGCTTGATAAGGATAATATTAGGTATATTATTCATTTGAACATGCCTGCAAGCTTAGAGTCTTACTATCAGGAAATTGGTCGTGGTGGGAGAGATGGTCTTCCTTGTGAATGTATTCTTCTTTTTGGTCTTAAGGATGTTATGGTAAATAAGGCACTTGGAAAGTCCAGAGTCTATTTTAAATGGCGACTTAGGGAAAAGGAAGACTGGCTATATGAGATGGTCAGGTATGCCCATACAAGAGATTGTTATAGGCAGTTTATTCTTAATCACTTTGGTGAGGACATAGAACCTTGTGGTAATTGTGGTAATTGCCTTGCTGATATTCAAGAGGTTGATCAGAGTGTGGAAGCCCAGAAGGTTTTATCAGCTATTTATCATACAAAGGGCTATTATGGACAGGGAACAATAGCTATTATGTTAAAAGGTAAGCTAAATCAACGAATTAAGGACAAACAGCTAAACAAGTTAAGTGTCTTTGGTATTATGAAAGATTGGACCGAGGGCCAAATAAATACACTTATTACAAATCTTCTAATAGATGGATATCTAGAGAAGATTCCAGAAAAAATGGAAGAGCGCTTTGTTATAACTGACGAAGGTATTAAACTTATAAAGGGTGATATTAAGTATATTAACAGGGTTAAAAAATAGAGTATAATTAATATTAAAATATAAATAATAAGGAACATATTGACAATTGTCGATATGTTCCTTATTATATAAATAGTGATAAGTTATGAATGGTGGTGAATTTAATGGATAGTTCTGATTTGGATAACATAGAGATAAGTCAAATATTTCGAGCTCTTGGTGATGAGAATAGGTTGCAGATTTTAAGATTATTAAATCAAGGTGAGTTATGTGGATGTGAGTTACTTGCTAGTCTTGATATTGGGCAGTCGACATTATCTCATCATATGAAGATACTAGGTGAGGCTGGATTGATAAACTGTAATAAAGTTGGCAAGTGGTGTAGGTATAGCCTCAACGAAAATGGCTGGGAGAAGGCCAGGTCAGAAATTATGAAAATTACTAAAATTTTAGGAGTTGAATAGATGGATAGTATAGTATTCTATATCTTTGCTGTTATTTTTTTGTTTTTTTCTTTTTTAAAAAGTAAGGAGAAAACAAAAAAAGGACTTTTTAAAGCATGGAAGGCTTTTGAGAATATCCTGCCACAGTTGTTAGTGGTTTTGTTAATTGTGGGGTTGATGTTAGCATTAATGAATGCCGCACTAATTTCAAAGGTTATAGGGGCTGACTCTGGTATTTTAGGTGTAATTTTGGCTGCTTCTTTTGGAGCTATTACTATGATTCCACCATTTGTAGCATTTCCAACCGCGGCTATTCTCTTAGATGCGGGTGCTGGTTATGCACAGATTGCAGTATTTGTTTCTACTTTGATGATGGTTGGTATTATTACTCTTCCTTTGGAGATTAAGTATTTTGGTGTCAAGGTTGCTATTGGCAGGAACCTATTGGCTTTTATTTTTTCTTTTATAGTGGCTGGGTTTATTGGACTGGTGGTGTATTAATGAAAAAACTTGTATTAAGATATAGAGCTTTTTTAATAATGTTTATGGGAATGTTAATTTTTACTATGGTCAATTATGAAATAGGTACTAAAGCACTTGGTATAGCTGCTAATTCTTTTTTGGAAGTTTTTATTGTGGTTCCTCCAATTTTCATAATTCTTGGACTTCTTGATGTTTGGGTTCCTAGGGATGTTATGGTTAAGTATATGGGTGAAGGCTCAGGTTTAATAGGCATCCTCATTTCTTTTGTTATTGGTTCGGCAGCGGCTGGTCCACTTTATGGGGCTTTTCCTATTGCAGCTGTTTTTATGAAAAAAGGTGTTAGTTTTAATAATATTCTGATTTTTATCGGTGCTTGGTCAACTACCAAGATTCCTATGTTTCTTTATGAGTCTTCTGCTCTTGGTATGAGATTTGCTACTGCTAGGTTGTTGATTAATATCCCGGGGATTATTATTATTGCTATGATACTTAAAAAATTCCTAAGTAAGAAGGAATTAGATGAGCTTTATTTAAATGCAGAGAATGTTGACTGATTAAATGATATTAAGTAAATAGAAATACAAAAAAGCAGATTTTTTAAATCTGCTTTTTTTTGTTTATTTTAGTTTTCTTCTTTTTTTAGTTTTCTTCCTTTTAGTATAAATATAGTTCCTATGCTAGTTAAGGTCAGGGTTGTCAAGAGATATCTTAAGAACATACCACCAGTTTGAGGTATACTGCCTACATAGGTATTATTAAAGCTAAAATCATCAACAGCTTGTAAACCTAAAGTACCTACTCTAAAGTTACTTTGTTCTAGTGATAATGTTCCATCCTCATTTTGAACAACTGTAGCTGTTATTGTATATTTAGTACTATCATATGTGTATACAGGTTTATTCTCATCTACTTCTGTAACATTAAAATAGAATGTTCTACCTAAATCTTCAAGATTGAAAGTTACATCAGGGAATAATATATTGCCCTTGGCATTATTCTTACCAATTACTTCTTCTCCAATTTTACTTCCGTCTTCTGGATTGATCTGTTGAACCATGAAACTAAATTCATTAGTTACCATAGCTTTACCCTTTAAGTATTTTGTTATTTGTAAATCAAGAGAGGTATAACTATTCTTGAACTCTATAGTATCAACATCCATTTGATTTTCTTGATTTGAATTTTTTGTTATGCTTTCGATATTAGTAGTTATAGTTCCATCGTCATTATCAGTTATTCTGATTTCAACTGTATAGGTTGATGTATCGTAGGTATAACCTTCTAACCCACTATTTTCTTCTACTATTGTATAGGTTCTTAAACCTGCATCAGCTTGTGTGAATTCTAACTTATCAAAATCAACACTGCCCAAATAGGATCCATCTTCTTGTAGTGTACCTTGTAGATTGGTTGCTGAATCTATTAAGGTTTCTCCTTCATAAAGATTAAAAGTAAATTGACCAGCTGCTAGTTCTTTACCTATTAGGTTTTTATTAACATCAAATTCAAATTCACCATTAGCAGAATATTCATTAAAGAAGATAGGAATATTTTCAGGTGTGAAGTTACCTTGATCATCTGATATTATATTACCTTCTTCATCTTCTATCTGTACAACTAAGTTAGCCTGGCCCTTAATATTATATACCTTAATTGTAAATTCATATTCATTATCATCGATTACATAACCTGGTAAATTGGTATTTGCTTCCTTCATAACTAAGGTTTTTGTTATTACTAGGTGTGATGTACCATTTTCTGCATCATCAGGGAATATATAGTCATCACTAAAGTTTAGTAATTGCTCTGGTGCAATACCATTACTTAGTGTAAAATCAACAGTTTTTCTTCCATTAGGGAGAGTGTCACCGGTGACTCCTGTAAATACTTGAGTGTCTCCATCTAATATTTCAAAATGGAATGGTCTAACAAAGCCTGTACCTACTAGGTCCTTTATTGCTTCAGGATTCCAACTTCCGCTCTTAATTGGTGTGTTATAGAAGTTTATTGGTTCTAAATCTCCTACTAAATCAATCGGTACATTTACTTCTATTGGATCTGGATTATCACGAAGATAGTCAGTAGGTGCTGTTGTTTCTTGTATTGTATACTTTTCTCCAATTGTAAGGCCTCTGAAAACTACAGAACCACTTGTTGTTGTTAGGCTTCTAACAAAAACAGGATCTTCTGGGTTTCCACCTCTTAACCAATAAAGGCTGAAAAGTGCTCCATCGATTGCTTGGTCATTATCTTTGTTGTATTTATTAACAGTAAGGGAGGTCTTGGTTGTTGAACCACCACCAACTGTAGAGGAAAGTGTTACATTAGTTGTATTTACATTTTCTATTACTGAACTTTCACCAACATAGTAGGCAGAGTTGTTAATTTGTGTGCCTAGTATACTATTATCTATGTCAGTTGCAAATCTAAGTATATATGCCAAATTATTATCTGGTAGATTTACAGTTAGTATGTACCTACCTGCTAGAGCAGGGTCAGTAGCTGCTTCGTAAGTATAGGTGAAAGGTACTGAAACACCCTGTGCTTCAACTTGTGATCCTGTTACGAAGTTACCATTAGTACCAATAACGTCTGTATATAGTTTAATTGAAGTTGGATCAAGGGTAAGTCCAAGTGGTAGTATGTCAACTACTCTTGTGCTGTTTAGTTCACTACCATATTGATTTAAATTGATTGTCCATAATGCTTGTTGGGCATCGATTAAATGTGTGCCGGATTTACCAAGGATTTCATTCTTTATTTCCCCGGAAATTCCTGTAGGAGGAGATATGACACCTGTATTCAAACCTAGTCCTTCAATACCAGCTATATTACCTCTGCATCTTATTGTGCCGTTTTCTTTGAAAATCGAGTTTTGTTCTATATCGAGTTCAGCTGTAAATTTAATAGTATATGAATCATTAACAGTTGTACCATTACCAAAATCAATGCTAATCAAATCATTGAGATAGGTCGCAGAACTGGTTATAGCGGCAAGGTCCAGGCTATCTCTTGTTCCTGCTGTTTTGGTTATTTGTAGTGAGTTAGGAACATAGGTCCATTTGACTCCATTTATAGTGCTAAATGATGATTCACTACTTCTTTTAAATTCAGTTATTATTTGACTCAGATCATCAGTTATTTTTAAATTCTGAAGTTCCATCAAGTTGCTGTTTATTACTATGGAGAAATTTACTCTTGGATTTTCTCCTTGTCTTGTTGTATTTCCTGTGTAAGCACTTGTACTTTTTGTTATGACAGAGTTTTGTATTCTGACATTATGTGTATCTGTAGCAGCGGCTACTTCTAATCCTGTTGATTGTGAAAATAGGGCTACTCTAGCTTGATTAGTAAAGTTACGATCTAGGTTTTGTCCATAAACATTTTGTTTAATCTTGGTCTTTATTGTAAAACTCTGTTGTGTTTGCAGAGCATTAGGGTTAGCAAAGGATATAGTAAGTGTTCTTCCATCAACACTTATTTCTGCCTTAGGTTCTGTTGTTGTATCTATTTTTTGACTACCCCAATAAATTTCATCTGCTAAATAATCTTGATCGTTTGGCAGAGTATCTACTATTTGGCTAGCTCCGTAGTTGATTAAGTTACTGACAGCTGAAAGAGTCCAGGTTATTGTTCCATTTCTTCTGTCTTCAGCTGTTAGTGTCTGGTTCCCCTTATCTATAGCTACGTTAGGTACGTTAACACCAATTGTGCCAGTACCTGCACCAGAGATTGTACCTACACCGTTATCATCGCCGATAAAGTTAGCATCTAGTTCTGCATTATTATTATATCTAGGTGCAGGGTTGGTAACAGTAGCTGGTGCTACTACATCGGTTATGAAAGTAATAGTTTGTCTTGCAGTTGAGGCATTTGCTACGCCTCTTGGTAAATATATCTTGATTTCAGATGTGCCATCTGGATTATCGACTATTATTCCATAAACTTCTGTACTATTTGCAGGGGTATGGGTATCATCATATACGTTTACTACTGTTGAGCCTAGTCTTACAGATGTTCTGTCAAGTATAAGATTAGCTGCAAGGTTATCAGTTATCACCGCATTGTACATACTTTGATTAGTTGTATTGGCATTAATTGTCCATCTAATTCTGTTACCTTCAACTACTGCACCACTTTTAGCAATCCAGTTTGGTGTTACAGTATGTGTTGATTGGTTAGAGTCTATATCAACAAATGCGGCTCCTCCAGAAAGATTTGCTGTGTTATTTATTGTTGTTGCTGTTAAGTTTCCATAGATATCCCTATTTACTGAGGTTGTGATAACTATGTTCTGAAAACTTGAGCCATTTCTTCCATTTGGTATTAAGTAGGTTAATAGTCCTGTTGCACTGTTATATGTGTAGTCAACATTTTCTACTAATGTAATACTACCGTGTCTTATTGATTTTAACTGATGTTTTGTAACATCTATTGTATCTGTAAAGGTACAACCACTAAAGACTCCTGTTGCTGGTTGCAACTGTACATTCCAAACCAGGTCTCTAGTTTGGTGATTATAGCTGGTTACTGTTTTTGTTACGCTTGTTGGTGTTGTTGGAGGTGGTACTGGAACGGTAATTTCTAAATTAATTCCAGTGGTGTCATCTATTGGTATATATATTGTTTCTGTTGTTCCTTGTGCCACTAGGCTAAGATCGAAGGTAAAATCAAATTGCATATTACCATGTATCTCGTATTCGTTTAGATCGTCAACATAGTCTGTGAACTCAACTTTTATACTCCATGATTCATCAATATCTTGGATGAATGTATAGTTAGCAATTGGTCGTCCACCATTACCTAAGATTGATCCATTGGTAGGAGTCGTAATTCTTAGTTCATCTGGTAGATCTATCATATAGAAATCACCGGCGGTTACTGTTCTTTCAGGTTCACCAGTATCAATGTTTACATTGTCTTTTATTTCAAATCCATATATGGCTCTGAAACTATCAATTAAGCTGCTGTCTGGTATATCATATGGGGCTCCCAAATTAATAAATGAACCACCACTTTTCAACTTATAGCTTAGTTCTAATGATCTTACTATGTCACTGTTGGCTGTCTGATCAACCGGAGCAGCAAACACAGTTGAGTAAGGTGTAAGCATAGTTATGAACATTACTATACTTAGTAGAAGTGCGTTCATTTTATTAAATTTTCTTTTTAGTTTTTTCATCTAGGAACCTCCTGTTTTTTATTATATATATTCAAATAACCATTCTCATTTAGTATATTTTATCAGTTGTATATATATATATCAACACTTAACCCCAATCTTTAGCTGTGATTTAACATCTATATAATAAAATTGTATTTTAAAATTTTCTATTTAAGTATATATTGATAAAAATCACTCTTCAATATATAGTAAGTAAAGAGTTTATATTTAAATAATTAGAAATAAAATTATGAGGTAAATATGAGGAAGAAAGATTTGTTTTTAGCTTTGTTGGTTGTCATCATTTGGGGTTCTACCTTTACTGTGATAAAGTTGGGTCTAATTGGCATGCCGCCAATGGTTTTGGTGGCTCTTCGTTTTACTGTAGCTGCGTTTCCTGCTGTATTTCTAATTAAAAAACCTGAGATTGCCTGGAAGTATATTGTTGCTTATGGTCTGACTGCAGGTTTGGGTCAGTTTGCTTGTGATATTTATTCTCTTTATTTGGGTATGCCTGCTGGGATTGCTTCTGTTATTATGCAGTCTCATGTATTTCTTACTTTCATATTTGCTTTTCTTATCTTGAAGGATAAGATTGATGGCAAGGAGATTTTAGGACTTATTATTGCGACTATTGGTATTATACTACTTAGTCTTAATGTTGGTTTTGATGAGATTGTGACTGTTCCGCCTATTAGTTTGTTTTTGCAGTTGTTGGCTGCTGGTTTTTGGGCTTTTTCTAGTATTGTTATTAAGAAGGCAGCCAGGGCTGCTAAAAAAGAGAAGAAGAAGTTGGATGTTTTTGGTCTGGTGGTTTGGAGTAGTCTTATTCCTATCATTCCATTTTTTATTTTTGGTATGTTGTTGGATTCACCGGAGGTTGTATACAAGTCCATCATTGGTCTTGATCTTAATTATATGTTGATCATAATTTATCTTTCATATGCTGCTACTTTGTTTGGTTTTTCTATCTGGGGTAGATTATTGAGGTCTTATGATGCTGGAAAGGTTGCTCTATTATCACTTCTTGTTCCTGTTAGTGGTTTGTTTATTGGCTGGGTTGTTATGGGTGAGGTATTATCAAATGTGCAGATAATGGGTGTTGTTACTGTTATTCTTGGTTTGTTGGTTGCTTATTATGGTGTGCCAAAGATTAAGTTTGAAAGATAATTATACTTGTTATTCTATTTTAACTTTATAGTATTTTATATAATCATATAGTATAATAATCGTAAGATTTATTATTCAAATAGAATCAATTTTATAATTAGATAGATTATTAAGAAATAAGAGGTTTCTATGAAAAAAATGTTAGGCTATAAAAGCATTAAGTTTGAAGCAGAATTGGAAGAAGAATATAGTAAACATATATCCTTTAAGGATATAAAGCTCATACGATTTGCCTTTGTATTGTTCGTAGTTTTATATGCACTTTTTAGTTGGACAGATTACACCTTAGTTCCCCAATGGTTTGATACCTTTTTTGTTATAAGATTTTATATAGTAATTCCAACCATGCTAGCAACCATAGCTTTTTCCTTTCATCCTAATTTTTATAGGATAAAACAACAAATTTTACTTTTTAATTTTATGCTAGGTGGTTTTGGTGTTGCAACTATGTTAATAGTTGAACCCTTAAATATCATATATTATGGAGGTTTATTTTTAGTTCTCACTTCAGGCTATTTTATTCTCAATTTGAGTTTTCATTACTCAATTATTGGAGGATTTAGCATCCTTATATATTTTATACTGGGGATAATATTATTTAGTACGTATTCATTAATTATATCAGGAGTAATACTATTCCTAATTGCTCAGAATTTAATTGGAGCTTATGGTACATATCATATTGAACGATTCAGACGTAATGAATTTTTAAATATTCATAATCTAGGACTAGAACAAATACAACTAAGTAAAATGATTGATGAAAAAATCAAGGAAATTTCTGAAACACAAATATCTACAATAATAGCACTCGCTAAACTGGCTGAATCAAGAGACTTTGAAATAGGTGAACATATAGAAAGAGTTGGGGAAGTATGTTTTAAAATTGCAGAAGCATTACCGGAAAGTTACTTCACAAATGAATCTGAAAAGAAAGAATTCTGCGAAAAATTACATCACGCTAGCATTCTTCATGATATTGGAAAGGTTGCTATACCAGACAATATTTTAAATAAGCCAGGAACATTAAGTGATGAAGAATATACTGTAATGAGAAGACATACAAAAATTGGAAGTGGAACTCTTGCGAAACTTCACGAACAAAATCCTCACAACTATTTTATTAAACTGGGAATAGAAATTACCCGTTCACATCATGAACGGTGGGATGGCAAGGGATATCCTGATGGCTTGAAAGAAAATGAAATTCCTCTATCAGCTAGAATAATGGCTATTTCAGATGTTTATGATGCTTTAATCAGTAAAAGACCATATAAGGCTGCCTATTCCCATGAGCAAGCGATAGAAATAATAAAAGAAGAATCTGGTACCCATTTTGATCCAGCTATTGTTAAGTTGTTTTTAAATATTTTTGAAAATCCTTCAATTTTCGATACTATATAATAAGAAAAAACAAACCTTAGTCGATTAATATTGACTAAGGTTTTTCTATTGTGAAACTAAAATTTAAACACAGTCATTAAACTTGCTAGACCACCAACTAAAAGGTATAATTTTAGGTAATGGACACAAAACAAGAAAGGTTACAACATGAAAGACAAACTAATAATAAAAGGCGCAAGAGAACACAACCTCAAAAACATAAACATAGAACTACCAAGAGATAAAATGATAGTAATGACCGGAGTATCAGGAAGCGGAAAAACCTCCCTGGCCTTCGATACCATATACGCAGAAGGACAAAGAAGATACGTAGAATCACTATCCTCCTATGCAAGACAGTTTTTAGGACAAATGGAAAAACCAGACGTAGACTACATAGAAGGACTATCACCTGCCATCTCCATAGACCAAAAACACAGAAGCAAAAACCCAAGATCAACAGTAGGTACAGTAACAGAAATATACGACTACCTAAGACTACTATACGCAAGAGTCGGAACAGTATACTGCCACAACTGCGGAGCAGAAATAAAAAAACAAACAATACCACAAATGGTAGACAAAGTAATGCTCCTAGAAGAAGGCACAAAAACCCTACTCCTAGCCCCACTAGTAAGAGGCAGAAAAGGAGAATACACCAAACTATTCGAAAAACTAAAAAAAGACGGCTTCGTCAGAGTAAAAGTAGACGGCGAAATCAGAGAAACCAGCGAAGACATCATACTAGATAAAAACAAAAAACACACCATAGAAGCAGTAGTCGACAGACTAATCATCAAAGAAGGCATAGAAAGAAGACTAGCTGACTCCTTTGAGATTGCCTTAAAATTAGGAGAAGGACTAGCCAAAATAGAACCAGAAAATGCTGAAGAAATACTCTTCAGCGAAAACTTCGTCTGCCTGGAATGTGGAGTAACCATAGAAGAAGTAGAACCAAGACTATTCTCCTTCAACACCCCCTACGGAAGTTGCCCTGAATGTACAGGACTAGGCTTCACCCAAACCTTCTCAAAAGACATGATCATACCAGACGATAGTCTATCCATAAATGACGGAGCAATAAACGTAGGACCATGGAACTCAAAAATCAGCGACTACTACCCAAGCCTACTAGATGGACTAGCCAAACACTTTGGCTTCACTTTAGATCAACCATTTAATGAATTAAGTGACGAAATACAAAACATAATACTCTACGGAAGCATAGAACCAATACCCTTTGTCTACAAATCCAAGGAAGGCAGAATCTGGAACTTTACCAAACCCTTCGAAGGCATAATACCAAACCTCAAAAGAAGATACCGTGAAACAACAAGCGAAGGCATAAAAGAAGAAATAGAAAGCTACATGGAAATAAAAAAATGCCCAGCCTGTGATGGCAAAAGACTAAAACCAGACGCACTAAGTGTTTTAGTAGGAGGCATAAACATCTCCGACCTATCAGACATGTCAATAACCAAGGCCATAGAATTTGTAAACAACCTAGAACTAAACGAAAGAGACACCATTATAGCCCTGCAAATATTCAAAGAAATAAAAGAAAGACTAAACTTCCTAAACAACGTAGGACTAAACTACCTAACTCTAAGTAGAGGAGCCGCAACCCTCTCAGGAGGAGAATCACAAAGAATAAGACTAGCAACTCAGATCGGATCTGGGTTAGTTGGAGTGCTATACATCTTGGATGAACCAAGTATAGGACTACATCAACGTGATAACATCAAGCTGATTGAATCACTAATGAACCTAAGAGACATAGGCAACACACTGATCATAGTCGAACACGACGAAGAAACCATGCTCAGCGCCGATGTACTAGTAGACATAGGACCAAGAGCCGGACTAGAAGGTGGGAGAGTAGTAGCCATGGGAACACCACAAGAAGTAATAGACAACCCCAACTCACTCACTGGACAATACTTAAGCGGAAAACGAAGCATAAAAATACCAGAGACTAGACGCAAACAAGGAGAAGACTATCTTGAAATAACTGGAGCCAGCGAGAACAATCTCCAAAATGTCGACCTGAAAATACCATTAGGAATATTTACCTGCGTAACTGGCGTATCAGGTAGCGGTAAAAGTACACTAATAAACCAAATCCTCTACAAAGCTTTAGCAAGACATATTAACAAAAGAAAAGAAAGCCCGGGTAAACACAAAACAATAAAAGGTGTAGAAAAAATTGACAAAATAATCGATATTGATCAATCACCAATAGGTAGAACACCAAGATCAAACCCAGCAACCTACACAGGCGTCTTTGACCATATTAGAGAGTTAATGGCCTCAACCAAAGAATCCAAAAGCCGAGGCTATAAAAATGGCCGTTTTAGTTTCAATGTTAAAGGCGGACGTTGTGAAAACTGTAAAGGTGATGGCATAATCCAAATAGAAATGCACTTCCTCCCAGATGTTTATGTACCCTGCGAAGTCTGTGAAGGAAAAAGATACAATAGAGAAACATTAGATGTTACCTATAAGGGTAAGAACATAGCTGACATACTTGATATGACTGTAGAAGAAGCCTTTGTATTCTTCGAGAACATACCTAAGATAAAGCGGAAGATGGAAACTTTAATGGATGTAGGATTAAGCTACATTAAACTGGGGCAACCAGCTACCACCCTCTCAGGTGGAGAAGCCCAAAGAATTAAACTAGCAACCGAACTATCAAAAAGAAGCACAGGAAAAACCTTCTATATCTTAGACGAACCAACAACAGGACTACACTTCTTTGATATAGAAAAACTACTACATGTATTAGATAAACTTGTAGATAAAGGGAACACAGTAGTAGTTATCGAACACAATTTAGACGTTATCAAAACAGCTGACCATATAATTGATTTAGGACCAGAAGGTGGTACAGGAGGCGGACTAATAATCGCCGAAGGAACACCAGAAGAAGTAGCAAAAATGGAAGTTTCCTACACAGGACAATATTTAAAGGAAATTCTAAATGGAGAAAATAGAAAAAAAACTTAGATCCCTACCAACAGACCCTGGGGTCTATGAAATGCTTGATGAAAAAAGCAAAATAATATATGTGGGCAAAGCTGTAAACCTTAAAAATAGGGTAAACAGCTACTTTAAAGGTGCCAAAGATAGTAAGACCACAGCATTAGTAGAAAAAATTAGAGACATAAACTGGACCATAACCAGTAGTGAAGTAGAAGCACTAATCCTGGAATCTAACCTTATCAAAGAAAATAAACCAAAATACAACATAATTCTAAGAGATGACAAGCACTACCCTTATTTGAAAATTGATTTGAAGGATAAGTTTCCAAAGATACAAGTTGTCAGAAGAAAAATAAACGACGGCGCCCAGTACTTTGGTCCTTATGCTACTATAGGTGGGATGAAAGGGGTGCTAAAAGTAATAGAAGCTATCTTCCCCTTAAGAACCTGTAGCGACAATGAACTAAAACACCGCAGCAGACCCTGTCTGCAGTATCAAATCAAAAGATGCACAGGACCCTGTGTAGGCCTGACAACAGAAGAAGAATACAAGATACTAATAGAAGAAACGGTAATGTTCCTTAAGGGTAAAGAGAAGGAACTTATTAAAGAACTAAAATCGAAGATGTCTGAATACTCCAAAAACATGGAATTTGAAAAAGCGGCTAAAGTCAGAGATCAGATAGAAATCATAGGCAAACTGACAGCAAACCAGATTATAGACAAAGGCCATGCCAAAGAAAGAGACGTAATCGGCCTATACGAAGGAGAAAAGAAAACCTCAGTAATGATTTTCTTCATCAGAGACGGGAACATCATAAATAAAGAAAACTATTTCTTAGAACATCCACCTGGAGAAAGTAAGGGAGATGTTCTAAAGGCCTTTATAGAACAATACTATCTCAACCATACTCCTGGAAAGGAAATATTATTACCTGTATTGATTGAATATGAGGAACTAAAAGACTACCTTAGTTATCTAAGAGGTAGTAAAGTAATACTATCAGCACCACAAAAAGGTGAAAAAAAACAACTGGTTGAACTAGCCAACATGAACGCACTTGAAAAGTATCGTGAACGTGAAGAAGTTAGACTGATGAAAGAGAAAGAAATCGAGACGGGGTTACTATCTCTACAAAACTATCTCTCACTTAAGAAACTCCCTAAAAGAATAGAATGTTACGATATCAGTAATATAAGTGGCACTAATATTGTAGCCAGTATGGTAGTCTTTACAAATGGAGAAGCTGACAAGAAAGAATACAGGAAATTCAAGATAAGAACAGTAGAGGGACCAAACGACTTTAAGTCTATGGAAGAAGTGCTGACAAGACGATTCAAGATAACCGACCTGCCTACACCTGACCTGGTAATAATCGACGGTGGCAAGGGACAACTCTCAAGCGCACTTAAAATAATGAAGGAATATGGTTTAGCCGATATAGATATACTTGGTCTGGCCAAGAAGGAAGAACTACTCTTTAAAGAAGGAGATAGTAATGGCATATTTATCCCAAGAGGGGAAAAAGCCCTGCACATTGTTACTGCAATAAGAGATGAAGCCCATAGGTTTGCCATAACCTACCACCGCACAATCAGGGATAAAGAAATGGTAGCTTCCGTCTTCGATGAAATTGAAGGAGTTGGACCAAAGAAGAAAAAACAACTATTAAATGAATTTGGAAGTGTTGGAGGTATCAGAAAAGCAGATATTGATGATATAATAAAGGTGATAGGTAACGAAAAATTGGCAAGAAAGATAAAGGATATACTAGGTGATGGATAAATTAAAACTAATAGCAATAGATATAGATGGCACATTGCTAAATGATGAAAGAGAAGTTAGTAGAGAAAACAGAGAAGCCATAAGAAGAGCAGAAAACAAAGGAATATATGTAATACTAGCAACAGGCAGAATGTATAGAAGTGCTAAGAAACTTGGAAATATCTTCACAACAGAAGTACCCTTCATTTCATATAACGGGGGCTTAATAAGAGAATTCAACGACGGTAAAATATTGATGCAAAAAGATATGCCTAAAGAAATGGCCAGACCAATATTTACTAATCTCAAGAAATATGGATTATCAAGCAACTTCTATATAAATGACAATCTTTTTGGAGATGAAGGAAACAAAAATATCAAGGGTTATGCAGAATATATTGAAGTACCCTATACAATAATGAAGGATGAAGAAATATTCAAGCATATAGATGAAATGGACATTATGAAAATGGTAGCCATGGGAGATGAAAAGGATATTGACATGTTTTTAGAAAATGAGAGAGAAAACTTTTCAAACAACCTTCATCTTGTAAAATCATTACCCTTTATGCTAGAAATAGCCAATAAGGAAGTAAACAAAGGTAATGCCTTGGCACAATTAGGTGAAATTTTAAATATCAAACCAAGTGAAATGATGGCCATTGGTGACAATATGAATGATGAAGAAATGCTGGACTTTGTGGCCAACCCCTTTGTTATGGCAAATGGTAGTGAACTCTTGTTAGCCAAGGACTATATGAAGACCAGAAACAACAACGAAGATGGAGTAGCCTATGCAATTTCCCAGTTCCTATAGATTATGTTACAATAAATTTAGAATTTAGAAAGTAGAAAACGAGATGAAAATAGATTTACATTCCCATACAATCCTTTCAGGACATGCTTACAGCACACTGAAGGAAAATATTGAAGCAGCCAAAATAAGAGGGATTGAAGCATTTGCAGTTACAGATCACGGACCTGCAATGCCAAGTTCTCAACAAGATGCCTATCATGTAGTAAATATGAGATTGGCTGTACCAGAGTTTATTGATGGTGTAAGAATCATTAGAGGCTTTGAATCTAATATTGTAGACTATGACGGCAAGATAGACCTACCAAGTGAGTATGGTCCATATGTAGAATATATTATTGGATCCCTACATGAAATATGTATAGTTCCAAGAAGCAAGAAAGAAAATACTGAAGGAGTAATCAATGCCATGGCATCAGGATATGTAGATGCAATCGGCCATCCAGACGGTTTTGGATTTCCCTTGGATTATCCAGCAATAACTGAAGCAGCCAAGGAATATGAAGTAGCCCTAGAACTTAATAACAATACACTAAAAGGTAGAGTAAGAGGAGATTGCAGGGAAAACTACCTGGAAATGCTCTACTATGCCAAACAAAACGGAGTTTATATCAGTGTAGGTAGTGATGCTCACTTCTATACAGGTATAGGAGAAATGGACTTATCTTCAGAAATGTTGAAGGAAGTTGGATATCCAGAAGAACTAATAATAAGCAAGAACCTGGAACAATTTAATAAATTTATGAAAATAAGAAGGCAGGAAAGGACTATATACTAATGAAAAATGACAACTTAAGACTAATTATAGTATCAGGATTAAGTGGCGCTGGAAAATCTCAAGTAATGAATGATCTTGAGGATTCTGGCTATTTTTGCATAGATAATTTCCCCCCATACCTTCTAACTTCTTTAGTAAAAAAAATGAAAAAGGAAACAAACATATATAAGCTAGCAGTAGCCATCGACATAAGAGGAGGCCACTTTTTAAAGGACTATACTGAAGCCATGAAAGAACTGGATAAAAGCGAGACTGAATATGAAACTATATTTATGGAATCTTCTAATAGAGCTATTATTGCTAGGTATAAATTAACCAGAAGAAGACATCCATTGATTGAAGTAGCTAAAGGTGATATTCAGACTGCTATTAAAATGGAAAGAGAAATGTTATCGAGCATTAGAGATAAAGTTGATAGAATTATAGACACAACAGGTATATCAACAGCCCAGTGCCGTAAAATAATTGAAAACATAGTTGCAGAACAGGAAAAAAATAATTTCCTTATCACAATTTACTCTTTTGGTTATAAATATGGACTACCAATAGATGCAGACCTGGTAATGGACGTTAGATTTCTACCGAATCCTTACTATCTTGAACATCTAAAATTTCTGACAGGAGAAACTAACAAAGTTGAAGAATATGTATTTTCCTTTAAAGTAACAGAGGAATTTCTTGAAAAATATGTAGATTTATTAAAATTCCTGATTCCAAAATATATGGAAGAAGGAAAGAGACAATTAGTAATAGCCATAGGATGTACTGGTGGTCAACATAGATCAGTAGTAATTAGTAGAGCCCTAGAAAAAGAACTGCAAGGTGATGGAATAAGAACCTACCTTTACCATAGAGAAATATGGCGTCATCAAAAGGGAGATATGGAAAATGTCTTTTAGCCATGAAGTAAAAGAAACTATTAGTGGAATTATCTCACCCACAAAAGGTGAAAGAAAAAAGGAACTCCAGGCTTTCTACTATTTAGTAGGAAATGAAGAAAGAGAAGGCTTGATAGTTTTTGCTACTGAAAATATTTTAGTTGCAAAAAAGATAATCATTTTACTCCATGAGTTTTTTAAAGGTAAATATTCCTTCAAGGTACAGTATAGAGGTAGATTTAGAAAAGTATTCTACATAGTCAATCTATACTCCAGTGATACAGGTTTCTTTGAACTCAAAAAAATTAAAAAGAAAAAAGAAAAAAGTGCTTTTTTAAGAAGTACTTTTTTAGCAAGAGGATCACTTACAGATCCGAAAAAAGGTTATCATCTTGAACTAAGATGCCCCAGTTTTACAGCCTATATATTCCTAGGAGACCTTCTTAGCTCATTTGGAGTTGAAGCCAAAGGAATAACAAGGAAGAACGTTTTTTTTCTTTACTTAAAAGATGCAGAAATGATAAGTGACTTCTTAAAAATTATTGGAGCATTTCATTTTATGTTCTTATTCGAGGAAACCAGAGTTATTAAAGAAATGAAAAATATGGCCAACAGACGAAATAATTGTGACCTGGCCAATCTAGATAAGACAATCAAAGCGGCCACCAAACAAGTGAAGATAATAAAGTCCATTGGTATTGGCAATCTTCCTGTAAACTTAAGAGAAGTTGCAGCCCTCAGACTAGAACATCCTGAGTTATCACTAGCTGAACTAGGGGAGCTTTGTTCACCACCAATAAAAAGAGCTGCTGTAAATTATAGATTAAAGAAAATTGAGAGTTTAAAGAGGTAATTCAATGAAAAAATGGATGGATGCCATAGGACAGACCATATTCTATATAGCACTGTATTTTGTAGTGAGTTTCTTAACACCTTTTGTATTAGGATTAATGGGTATGGAAATCACTATTATTAATCAGATAATTTCTAGTAGTATAATTTTCACCTTGCTGGTACTTTTAATAAATATAGACAAGTTGAATAAAAAAGGCTGGTTTACTAGATTTTCCAAAAAGGAACTAGTCAAGACACTTGAACTTGCTTTTGCTTCTATTATCTTTGTTAATTTGTTTTTGGTTTATCTTTTTCCTAACTTTATTGATAATAATATGCCAGATATCATTAAGGAGCAGTTCAATGCAATTGCCTTATCAAGCCCATTTCTAGCTCTTTTAGCAATCGGTGTTTTAGCACCAATAGCTGAAGAAATTCTCTTTAGAGGTGCTATATTTAACTTATTCAAGGATAATGTAGGAAAGTATGTAGCTTTAATTGTATCATCAGTTTTATTTGCCATAATACATTTAAATATTTATCAGGCTAGTTACACTTTGTTTATTGGTTTATTCTTAGGCATTATTCTTATAAAAACAGGAAGTTTATGGTTACCAGTTATTTTCCACATAGTCTATAATTTATTTGGTGGAATATTTGGCGCATTTGATCAAAAATTAATGGAGCTGCTATTTATAAAAACATATATTATACCAGTAATCGGAATTATTCTATTAATTGATAGCTTGAGATTTTTCTTAAGCAAGGGAGGTAGAAGGCAGTGAGTTTTATTAATGATATGATTGGAATTACCTTAGAACTCAATCAGGCTGAAATGGAAGAAAGAATAGCAAAATTCCTTTTAGAAAATGAAAAGTTAATTAAGGGCTATCAAATAGTAAGAGATGTCATGATATTGACTGATAAAAGGATAATAATAGTAGATTATCTGGGACTAAGAGGCAAAAAAATAGAGTACCAGATGATACCCTATCATAAAATAAATCGATTATATATTGAAACTCCTGGAAATCTAGATACAGACTACACACTAAAAATTTTTATCTCAGGAAGTTTAGAACCTATTGAGAAACAAATTAAGAGTGATGTTGATATTCACGAATTAAATCGCATAATTTTCTCTCATATGATTACTTGATATTTACTTAACTTTTTGTCCATATGTTGAAAACTTTTGTAAAGTTATTTTAATATCTTCAGGGCTAAGAATCTTTCCACCGCCTAACATTTTAGTATTTAGGTAAAGCTGGCAACAGAATTCAATTTCCTCCATGGCACTAAAAGCGTACTCGATATTTGGGCCGCCTGTAAGCAGACCATGGTTACCAAGTAGAACTGCATATTTACCTTCCATATATTGATAGGCTAATTCAGCGAGTTCCTTGCTTCCAAATGGTACATATGGGGTGCATTCTACTTCATGACTACCACTAAAAGCTATAAGATAATGGATAGCTGGTAGCTTTTCTCCAAGACAAGCTAATGTAGTTGCATTTGTTGAATGAGTGTGAACAACAGCGTTGATATCTTGTCTTTTTTCATAGAAAATCTTGTGCATACTATATTCACTGGAAGGTTTTCTTTTACCTTGAATAATATTACCCGCCAAATCGAGGATGACTACATCCTCCTTTTTTATGTCGAAATATTCCATGCCAGATGGTTTTATAGCCATCAAACCTAGTTCTCTATTGAAAATACTAAGATTCCCACCAGTTCCGGTAGTTAGTCCACCAGTAATTAGTTTCTTCCCATATTCAACTATCAATTCTCTTTCTTTTTCCATTAACATTAGAACACTTCCTTATTTAAGCAATTGTCTGGTATCTTGTTATTAATTAAGATATCAATAATACTTTGAGCTGCTAGTATAGACATAGCTTCTCTACTATCATAAGTGGCACTACCAATATGTGAACAGGTCACAACATTATCCAGGTTTGTAAGACCAGGATAGATTATAGGTTCATTTTCATAAACATCAAGTCCAGCACTATAAATTTTCTTATTCTTCAATGCTTCATAGAGTGCTTTTTCATCAATAATTGCACCTCTGGCAGTATTTATTAGAATTGCATTTGGCTTCATTAAAGCCAGTTCTCTTTCACTAATCAGATGATGGGTGCTAAGATTGTAAGGGCAATGAATTGCCAAATAATCTACTTTAGGCAACATATCAAAAAGATCTTCATACTTAGCTCCGGTTTCCTTTTCAAAATCTCTTTTTCTATTAGGACTGTTATAGTAAATATCCATATTGAAGCCTTTAGCCATTCTTGCAAAGGCACTGCCTATTCTTCCGGCACCTATGATACCGAGTTTCTTGCCGCTGATAGGTTGGCCAAGAAATCCCATTGGATCCCAACCGGTAAATTTTCCTTCTCTAGTTAATTTGTCAGAAGGCACAATATGCCTGCTAGCTGCAAAAAGTAGAGCCCAGGCTAGTTCTGCTGTTGCCATCGTTAGAGCATTAGGTGTATTGGTGATAGCTACGCCGTAATCGGAAGCCGTATCAACATCAATATTGTTAAAACCTACTGCATAGTTGGCAAACACCTTAACTTCCGGTGCTGCCTTGAAGGTTTCCTCATCAATCTTGTTAGTAAGCATTGAAAGAACTCCATCATAACCTTTTATTGCAGATAGAAATTCTTCATTGGTTAAATCTCTTTCTTCAGGTTGTACTGTTACTTCGAAGTGTTCTTTTAGTAGGTTGATTCCAGCGGACATGATTGGTCTTGTTACATAGACTTTTTTCATTAGCTTTTCACCTTCTTTAATACACTCTCAAGTCTGTTGAGTGCTTCATTAAGATTATCTCTATTGGTTGCGTAGGAGAATCTGACATAACCTTCTAGATCTTCACCGAATGTACTGCCTGGTAGTGATGATATATAGGCATTCTCCAAAATATAGGCAGCCATTTCATCACTAGTCTTCCCAAACCATTTAAAGTTAGGAAAGGCATAAAAAGCACCATCTGGTAGAACACAACTTACATGAGGGATACTGTTAAGACCGCCGACCAGCAAGTCACGTCTTGCTTTGAATTCAGCTTTCATTGTTTCCACTTCATCTTGTGGGCCTCTATAGGCTTCAATTCCTGCATACTGTATAAAGGTGTTAGTACAGGAATTGCTGGCTACAATTAATGGATTAAATATTTTAGCTATGCTTTCATGCATAATCCCATAACCTAGTCTCCAGCCTGTCATGGCATAAGCCTTGGAAAAACCATCAAGTAAAATAGTTTTATCTTTCATATGTGGAATACTGGCAATGGAGAGGATTTTATCATCTCCAAAGTATAGTCGGTCATATATTTCATCGGATAGGACAATAATGTCCTTATCACGAAGGAATTCAGCTATGGCTTCAATTTCCTTTTGCTCTATTATGGAGCCTGTAGGATTATTAGGACTGCTTAGGATTATTAATTTGGTTTTTGATGTTACTAATGGTTCCAGGTCCTTTAAGGTAAGCCTGAATTTATTTTCTTCTGTTGCTTTTAGTGCTACTGGGGTTGCACCCATATATTTAGTAAGTACCTTGTAAATAGGGAAACCTGGATCAGGAATAATAACTTCATCTCCTGGTTTTACAAAAGTCAGAAAAGTATAGAATAATATTGGTTTGGCACCTGGTGTTACAACAACATTGCCAGCCAAGGCGTCTACTCCTTTATATTCCCTTACATATTTTGCTATTTCTTCTTTAAAGGCTGGAACACCAAGTGGTTGTGCGTAGTGGCTTTCCCCTTTGTTCATTGCGTCTATTCCAGCTCTAGTGATATTGGCTGGTGTATTAAAGTCAGGTTCGCCTAATTCTAAGTGAATGACCTTGTTTCCTTGATCTTCGTATTTTTTTGCTTTTTGTTTCATTTCAAAGCCAGAAACTATATGCATATCTAGTGCATTTTGGTTCATTAGTTTTTTAAACATCAATTTCTCCTTTATTAATGGTTTGTTAACTAAAATTATAACAAAAAAAACTTTTTCTTGCATTAACTTATTGTTCTTATTGTAGATTTGGTTAATAAATGATACCTTATTACTATATATATTGGTATGTATTGAATTGATGATAGCTGGAGGTAATATGAAATATGCAATAATCGGAGGTACTGGGGTATATAGCCTAGGTGAAAACGTTAAAGAAGTTAGTATTGAAACACCGTATGGCATAATTGACTTTAGTGTAATAGAAAAGGATGGTAAGGAGATTATTTTTCTTCCTCGCCATGGTAAGGAACATAGCAGACCACCTCATCTTGTTAATTATCAAGGAAATATGTGGGCCTTGAAGGAATATGGAGTAGAGTTTATTTTTGCAACAGTAGCAGTAGGTTCTACTCGGGCTGATATTGTTCCTGGTGACCTGGTTTTACTACGTGATTTTATTGATTTTACTAAAAGTAGAACTATGACATATTATGATGGATCATCAGGAGTTGTCCATGTATCCATGGTGGAGCCCTATTGTAGCATGTTATGTGATAAAATTTTAAATACTGCACCTGATATTAGAGATGATATTGTATATGTTTGTACAGAGGGACCTAGATTTGAAACTGCCGCAGAGATAAGTTTTTACAGCCAAATAGGTGGGGATGTAGTTGGTATGACTAATGTTCCAGAAGTAGTCCTGGCCAAGGAACTGACCATGTGTTATTGTGCTGTAGGTGTTGTAACTAACATGTGTACAGGTTTAGTTAGTGTTGAGGCAACAGGTTCAGAAATTATTTCAATTGTTAAGGATAGGAAAGAAGAATTAACAAATTTATTTGTTAATATAATAATAAATAGTGACCTGGTAAAAGATGAATGTAGTTGCCGCTCTGCTTTAATAAGGGTTTGATGGAGGTAATATTATGAAAGAGTTTTTATCTATGTGGAAGTATAAAAGTATGATTATGCTGTTTATATTTTCTATTTTATTGTATTTAATTGTACTTCTACCTTTTGAGTCAGGTTTTATTTCTTTTGATATGAAGGATTTCCAGCCTCTTACAGCTCTACCTTTAGTTCTAGGCTTATTCTTTGGTCCGGCAGGTGTGCTGGGTGCAGGAGTAGGTGCATTCTTTGTTGCTTTATATGGTGGGTTATCTTTGATAACTATCTTTGTTATTGCCGGTAACATGTTAATGGCACTTTTGTCCTATAGACTTTGGGATAAGTTTTTTGTACAAACTGATTCTGAACTGATGATTCCTAAAAGTGATAAGAAGATTTTTATAATCAATTTATTCTTAGTTATTGTTATTTCAGCAATGGCTAAGGCATTTATTATTGGCTTGGGCAATGTATTATTTACTGATGTGGTTTTTTATACAAAAGTGATTAGTATATTTATTAATGATACTTTAGGTGGTATTTTACTTTGTAGTATAGGTATTCTACTTTTTTTAAACAGATTAAGACTCTGGGAGATGATCTGGTCAGATTTGATGCGTCCTGGTGATATGGATGTTGAATCGATTTTTGGTGCTTGGGTTTCTTTAGTTTCTATATTGATTTTTTTCCTATTATCCTTAATTGCCTCTTTATTTAATAATACTATGTTAATAGTGGTTTTTGGTTTCTTAGGATTGGTAGGTATTATTATTGGATTATTTTGGAAAGGCAAGGTTGCTTAACTGTCAATAGTGGCTATTGATATTCTTATTTCAAGAGTAGAAGATACAACTATATTCTTGAATGTGAAATCGAACCAGAAAGAAAAGGTTGTAGAGATTATCAAGGGATTAGGTTAGTAATCGAAAAGTTGAAAATATTATTTACTTTACTTATGAAGTATAGTAATATATACTTTATTGGATTTATTAATTTGAAATAAGAGGTGAATTATGTTAGATCAAGTAAAGGGATTTGTAGAATTCAGATATGACCATCTTTCAAGACAGAAAATAGTACGATCGTACATTATGATACTATTTTTGAATATAGTATCGTTTATACCAGTTATTTTACTCAGCAGAGACATTATTGTATATTTTTTATCGTTAGTAATGTTAATCACATACTTTATAGTCGTCAATATCATAATTTTTCAAGTAAAGAAATTGATGCTGAGAACTTACCTGTTCTTAGGTACTACATCAGTTTATTCCGGTATTCTTTTTGCTTTAATTTTCTATTACTTTGTAAAAGGTTATAAAGATCATAACTTCCCTTTAATTCTTATGATAATTGCTTCTATGATTCTGGGGAGTATAATTAATTATATGTTAATTAAGAAAAGTATAGAGAATGGTAAATTTCTAGAAAAAAGGGAAAAATATAAATGGACTACTGGAAAGGCTCTACTTCTAGTTGGTGGAATAGTGGCAGGTAGATTTATTATACAAGCAATTAGATATTTTGAGCTAGACAAACTATACCCAGCAGCTAATTATTGGTTGACAATATTTAGTATCCTAGTATTTTTATTCATCCTCAGCGGTCAAAACATGATTTTACTGAAAGCTCACTATATTAAGAAGTACAATTTGGAAAAGGACGAATGCAAATATATTAATCTGGCAGACAGGCTAGGTTAGATTAGATTAATATTATAGGATTATTTTGGAAAGGAAAGGTTGCTTAAATGGGTAGGAAATCATGGAATATAAGTATAGATGGGAAAGAACATGAAGTCCTTTTTAATAGAGCTTTGATTTTAGGTCGTAGTAGCTTGTCTATTGATGGTGAAGATTTACCTTTGCCTAACAATTTATATAGTAATTATATAGGTTATGATTTAAGTGTTGATATAGGTGACAAGCAAGGTCGCTTTGTTAGTCTAGGTAGTTGGTCAGATATTGTTGTGGATGGTCATTATGTAAATAGTGGAAAACCATATACTCCTTTAGAGGAATTTAAGTGGTGGTCTTGGGTTTTTGTTTCATTATGTGCTTTAGTTATTATTTATTCTAGAGTTGGTTCATTATCGATCATTATTGCTTTATTTGGTGTTATGTGGAGTTTACAGGTTAGTGTTTGTCCTGAATTGAGCCTTTTTCAGAAATTATTTTATAGTTTTTTGATAGTAGTGGGTGTCTGGGTCTTGTCTGTTGGAGTTGTTAATTTATTCTTAATATAATATTAGAATCATTATGTGGAAGAATTGTTGATATATATGTATATTTAGAGTATATTGTGTATATAGGTTTCGAGTAATTATTTAAGGGGGGTTAAATAATGAAAAGTAAAGTGAAGGCATTTGTGGACTTTAGGTTTGATCATCTAATGAAAAAGGATATATTGAATTCGTATATTATTATTATGCTGTTCAATATTCTTCTTTATTTTTTAAGTAAAGGATTAGTTGATCAAGTTCTATTTGGTACAATGCTATTTTTTTTCATAATTTTAAGTAATCGGGTTTTAATTGTTAAAAAAATGATGATGAGAACATATTTGTATAAAGGTATAGTAAGTATATATTTAAATGTCTTATTTACTATGACTTTTTATTATGCAATTAACATAGGCAAACAACATGATTTTAAAATATTGTTTTTCTTGTTCTTAATTGCTACATTCTTCAATGTAGTGAGTTATATTTCAACCAAATACAATATTAAAAAAGGTAGATACGCAAAAGAAAAAATAAATCTAAAATCAAAATTAGATGGTTTTTTACTATTATTTTTAGTAATTATAGTAGCTAATTTTTTATTGGTAAAATATATGAATTTCAGTATTACTTTATATAGCTTATTAATCTTATATTTTATAGCAATACTGTTTACATTCTACTTTATGTTTTTATTTAATGCCTTTAATCTACAATTATTAAAAGCCTACTATATCAAGAAGTTTCGTCTCGAAAAGGATGAATGTAATCAAATAGATTTAGCTGAAAGATTAAGTAGATGTTAATGCGTGATATATCTAATAAAAATGCGTCTCATATTGATTAAAAAGAACATAATATTATTTACAATATAGTATATTTTATGTTAAAATGAATGGTGATATATTTATCAATTTAATATTCTTTTTAGAAAGGGATAAAATGGAACAGACTCATATAAAAATAGGAGAAGTCCTTAAAAACCAAGGTTATCTGACAGATACCCAATTGGGAGAAGCGCTTGAACTCCAAAAAGTAAATAAGAACAAGCGATTGGGCGAAATTCTACTAGACAATGAATATATAACTGAAGAACAATTAATGGTTGCAATATCTAAAAGATTGGATATAGAGATCATTGATTTTATTCGTATAAAAATAGATTTAAAAGCTGTTGCCTTGATTCCTAAGTCAATTGCCTTCAAATATCAGATTATAGCTGCAAATTTTGATGGTGGCAGAGTTATCTTGGTTGTAAATGATCCCTTGGATTTTTACGCTATAGAAGACGTCAAGTCACTTATTAATATGCCTACAGAAATTAAGATTGGAAAAAAAGCTGAAATACTTAAAGCTTTAAATAAATATTATGCAGAATTAGATTCCCAAAAGGCTGCCAGTGTAGCGAATAAAAGCATGGATAACAGAATTGGTGATGTAGCAATTAATTTGGAAGTAACAGAAGATTTTGGACCGATTGTTAATTTGATAAATTCAATTATAATAAAAGGTTTTAATGATGGAGCTTCTGATATACATATAGCTCCATTTGAAAAAAGTATTCTGATTCGTTATAGGATTGATGGTCTATTAATTGATAGTATGGCACTGGATGTCAAACTAATTCATAATCTTTCTGCTAGGATTAAAATCATGGCCGGACTGGATATTGCTGAATCTCGAATACCACAGGATGGCCATTTTAAAATAAAAATTGATGATAAAGAAATCAATATTAGGGTTTCAACTATGCCAACAGTTTTTGGAGAGACTATTGTTATGCGTTTTCTTACCCAAATGGTTAAAATAGATTATGCTAATTCGTTTGGTATGAATGAATTTAACTTTAACAAAATTTCTAGAGTTTTAAGAAAGCCACATGGAATTATTCTTATAACTGGTCCAACTGGTTCTGGTAAGACAACAACTTTGTATATGCTTATTGAAAGTTTGATAAAAAAACCGATAAATATTTGTACTATTGAGGACCCAGTAGAGAAGAATCTAGAAAAAGTTAATCAAGTTCAAGTTAATCCTAAAGCTGGTCTTACTTTTGAATCAGGACTCCGGTCGATGTTAAGACAAGATCCAGATGTTATATTAGTTGGTGAAATCAGAGATGGTAAGACTGCAGAAATTGCTGTTACCGCAGCTGTAACAGGGCATCTAGTATTTTCAACTTTACATACTAATGATGCCATAAGTACGATTACTAGACTTCTTGATTTGGATATTCAAAACTATATGATTTCTAATTCCGTAGTAGGGATTGTTGCCCAGCGTCTGATTAAGAAAATATGTCCTCATTGTAAAGAGGGTTATAGTCCAGATGAGAATGAGTTAGAATTAGTTCCGGGGGCAAAGATTCTCTATAAGGGTAAAGGTTGTCATAACTGTGACTTTACTGGATATAAGGGCAGAATTGCTGTTCATGAGATTCTTGAAGTTGATTCTATTATTAGAGGAATGATTTCCAAGAAGGAGCCAATAGAAAATATTTATGATTATGCCTCCAAAGAAGGTCGTATAGTTTATATTAGAGATAGTGTCAAGGAAATGGTTTTAGAGGGTGTTACTAGTATTGACGAATTAATTGAACATATTTCTATATTGTTTTAGGGGGTTTTATGAATAATAGAAGGATTTTAGAATTAATTGATTATGCAAGGGAGAATGGTTGTTCTGATATTCACCTTACGATGGATTCCCCTCCTGTTTTTAGAAAGAATGGCGATTTATTCAAAAGTGAGTTTATTTTTTCCAAGCAGGATTTGAAGGAAGCAATTTATTCTATGTTAGATGAGAATCAAAAGAAACTTATTGAGCAGAAGATAGATTTGGATTTTTCTTTTTCAGATCATAAGGGTGCTCGTCAAAGAGTTAATATATATAATCAGAAGAATAGTCTTTGTGCTGCTATTAGAATTCTAAATGATAATATACCCAGTTTTGAGGAATTGAATTTGCCTGATATTTTAAGGGATTTGGTTACAGAGCCTAGAGGGCTTATTCTGGTCACTGGTCCTACAGGTAGTGGTAAATCTACAACTTTAGCTTCTATTATTGATTATCTTAATATAAATAGAAAGTGTCATATTTTAACTGCAGAAGAGCCGATAGAGTATGTTCATAATCATAAGGAGTCGTTGGTGCATCAAAGGGAGGTTGGTATTGATATTTCATCATTTGCTGATGCTTTGCGTGGTGCTCTGAGGGAAGACCCCGATGTAATTCTTGTAGGTGAAATGAGGGATCTGGATACTATTTCTGCGGCTGTTACTGCTGCAGAGACTGGTCATTTGGTCTTATCCACACTTCATACCATAGGAGCTGCTAAGACTATTGATAGGATTATTGATGTTTTTCCACCTCATAGTCAGGACCAGATCAGGTCTCAGTTGGCTGGTGTATTGAAGGGTATTGTTACTCAGCAATTGGTTCGTAAAGCTGATGGTAGTGGTAGGACTGCTGCTTTTGAGGTTTTAGTTGGGACTGAGGGTGTTCGTAATCTTATTAGAGAGAATAAGGGACATCAAATAAACTCAGCTCTCCAAACAGGTTTCAAGGAGGGTATGTGTACTTTAGATTATAGTTTGGCTCAGTTGGTAAATAAGGGAGTCATTGCTCTTGAAGAGGCCTTAGCCACATCTTCCGATAAAAAGCTTCTGATGGAGTATATTGATAAAATATAAAGAAAAGAAAAGAAAAGAAAAGAAAAGAAAATAATTGATTGTTTGATTATATAATTAGCGTGGGGGCGACGTTAGTTTATAATATACATTATCCCATAGGGATTCAACGTTGAAATTCTTAACATAGGAGGAAAAAAATGAAAAAATTAACTAAAAAAGGTTTTACACTAATCGAAGTTATTGTTGTTGTAGCTATTATTGCTATTATGGCTGCTGTAGCTATCCCAACATATAGCGGATATGTAGCAAGCACTAGAACTCGTATGGATGCATTAGAAACTAGAAATCTAGAGCTTAAAAATGAACTTATTGACATTCAAAAGGAAATCGATGCTGCTATTCCTAAGCCTTAATAAGTAGCAACTAAGAAATTAATCTAATTTGGAAAACAGGCGGATGCCCATCCGCCTATTATCCATTTGAAAGGAGAATTGCATAATCATGTTTGACCTACAGTTCCTGCCCCTATATCTGCTGGTTTTTGTCTTTGGACTTGTGATTGGCAGTTTTCTTAATGTTGTTATCTATAGGGTGCCAAATAATATATCAATAATTAAGGGTAGATCAAATTGCCCTAAATGCAATCATAAAATACAAAACAGGGACCTGATTCCTGTATTATCATACCTAATACTAGGCGGAAAGTGCCGTCATTGTAAAGGGAAAATCTCATTACGCTATCCAATGATAGAATTAACCACAGGGCTTTTGGCCCTTGGTATTGTTTTAGTTAAAGGGATATTTCTAGAAGCTCTAATTCTTTTTGCAATTGGAGCTATACTTTTAGCAATAACCCTTATAGACTGGGATACCATGACAATCCCAAATTCACTAATTATAGCCCTGGTCCCATTAGCAGTTATATTAGCCTGGGTAACCGGTGACTGGAATATTTTAGGCAGAATAATTGGCGCATTAGTTATCAGCGTTCCAATGTACATCAGCCTCTATTTCATAGAAGACTCCTTCGGTGGAGGGGATATTAAACTATTTGCAGCATTAGGTTTTCTGCTAGGCTGGGAGAAGATTTTATTGACACTAATAATTGCATCAGTAATTGCAGCAATAATAGGAATTTCTATGACAAAAAGTAAAAAAGAAAGTATCAAAGGAAAACACATTCCCTTTGGACCATATATATGTTTTGGAGCCATGATAGCATTACTCTTTGGAGATGCTATTCTAACATGGTATCTAGGATTCTACATATAAAGGAGAAAAAAATGCCAGAATATAAATACATCGGCAAGACTCTAGACAACAAAACTATTAAAGGCAAAATCATAGGAAACAACCAAAAAGAAGCCTTTGAAACTCTAAAAGGAAAAGAAATATATGCATACCAAATAAAGGAAATTGAAATAATTTCCTTCAAAAAAACTCGTCTAAAAGCCAAAAGTCTAGCAGATTTTTCCAGACAGCTAGGAACAATGCTTTCAGCCGGGGTACCAATAACCAAATCCTTAAAAATTCTTCTTTCACATGCTGAAAATCCAAAACAAAAGAAAATATTTGAAAAACTATATAACACAATAAACAAAGGCAACAGCCTTTCATTAGCAATGGAAGAATGTAAGGGTACCTTTCCAGAATTAATGATAAACATGTTCAAAGCAGGCGAGACAACAGGCAGTGTTGATAAGGCAGCCTTGAAAATGGCGGATTACTATGAAAAAGAACATAAGTTGAACAGCAAACTAAAAGGAGCAATGATCTATCCTGTAATATTATTGGGAGTAACTATAGCAGTAACCCTAATGTTATTTACATTCGTTGTTCCAAGATTTGTTGGACTCTTAGGCGAAGGAAAAATTCCTTTAATAACTAGGATACTATTAGCTATAAGCAGTTTTATAACTGGATATTGGTATTTAATTATAGCTTTTGTTATTTTGTTAATTGTGAGTATAATTTATACACTAAGAATACCTAAAGTTAAACTAAGAGTTGATTATTTAAAATTAAAAATGCCAGTAATTGGAAAGTTATTGGCTATAATATATACTGCACGGTTTGCAAGAACATTAAGTTCACTTTATGGTAGTGGAGTTAATATGATGGAAGCTGTTAAAGGGAGTTCTAATACGATTGGCAATCATTATTTAGTAAAAAGATTTGAAGAAGTAAATGTAAAAGTAAGAGAAGGTAATTCTTTATCTTCATCAATTGAAAATATATTAGGGATTGAAAAAAAATTAAGTGCAACCATATATATTGGAGAAGAAACAGGCAGATTGGATCAACTACTAGATTCCATAGCAACAAACTATGACTTTGAAGCTGATGCCGCTACTACTAGATTACTAAGTCTTATAGAACCGGCAATGATTATATTAATGACATTAATTGTAGGTTCAATTCTCTTGGGAGTTATGTTACCAATGATGACATCATACAATAGTTTCTTACAATAATTTCTTATAAGGAGAAAAAGAGTGAAAAAAGTATTATATATAAACAACGACCAAGTAAGAATACTCATAGCTGACCAAAAAAAAGGGGAAATAAAAGTTGTTAAAAGCTTACAATACACCCTGGAACCCGGTTCAGTAATTAATGGCGTTTTAATTAAAACAAATGAAATTCTTAATATTTTAAAAGGGAATAGTAAATTACTTAAAGAAGCTACTGTAGTCTTAAACAGTAGTAATATTCAGATTAAGAATCTTGACCACCCAGAGCTAAAAGGTAAAAAACTTGATAATTATATTAGAAAAGAATTTTCAATCCCTGATGATGGATCTTTAATATATGGATCAACTAGTAGAAAAGCTGGCAATCAATACAAAACAATATTCATGGGAGTACCAGCTGATATATTAAAAAGCTATATACAATTATTTATGGAAGCTAAAATAAAACTTGGTAGATTTGAAATATTACAAAATGGTATGGCAAAGTTTGTAAAAAACAAGAAGGACCTAGAAGGTCATACTTTTGTTCTAAATTTAATTGAGGGTAGTAACCTAATATCAGTCTTAATAGAGGCTGGGGAATATGTCCTTACTGATAGAAATCGTTTGATTGCAGATCCTGAATCAGAGTTATTTCTAGATGAGTTATTGCAAAAACTCTCAACGATTATTCAATTTAATAAATCACAAAAGTCAAACAATGAAATATCAAAAAGCTATTATATTGGGTTAGCTAGGGATAAACTGTTAACATTAGAAGCAAAAAGTGTAGCTATGAATATTGGATTAGATGTTGTAGGTTTTGTTGATGATTCCTTACATGATAAAGTGGGTCTTAGCCATTTTTGTTGCTTTATGGGGTTGATGGAAAAAAAGTCAGATATCAATTTGTTGAAATATTATAGGGAACGGGTTTCTAAGGGGAAAAAGAAAAATTGGAGCATGATAGCAATTCTTTTAGCTCTTATTTTGGCTATTGGAAGCTTCGCTTATGTTAAGGGTAAGAATATATATACTGAGAAAGAAAACATTTTTTACGAGAAAGAAATTTCTGGTACTGCCAATGTGAAAGAGTTAACAGAACTACTCTATAAACAAAACCAGATTATGAATATACCAGCCATAATGAAGGAATTAAATATTGCCAAAGATGCTGGTGTAGATAAGGAACTCCTTAATGCTTCCAAATTATTGAAAATTATGGAAGTAGCTAAAGAGTCTGTTATTGTTACAAGTATTGAAGGTAATGCTGTTAAAGGTTCATTAATCATTGAAGGAACAGGTAGTGATGAGTTTAGCACTTCCAATTTTATCAGTAAGTTAAAAGAAACTGAGATGTTTAGCAATGTGGAATATAGCGGTTATTCTAGTAAAAGTGCTGGAGAATATAGTTTTACTGTAGTATGTATATTGAAATAAGGGAAGAAAGGAATTAGAATTATGAAATTACAACCAAATGAAAAAAGACTGCTTTTAATACTAGCTGTTGTGTCTATTCTTGCCTTATCTTTCCAATATTTAATTCTTCCTGAATTAAAAAAAGGACAAGAGTTATCAGATAGGAATAGGAGTCTTAGTTTAGCTTATAATTTAATAGTAAACAAAGATGGTAAGGCTTCTGACATAGAAAGAGAATACAATCAAGCAAAAGGTGAGCTTGAGAAGATTCTTGATAATGATTTAAGTGGAAATCTAGGTGATGAAGAACTTGATTTATATTTTACAAGAATGGCTCTAAGACATGGATTGAAACCAACTTCATTGGTAATTGAATATCCTGAGGATCTTAAAGAAAATACAAAGAAAGATCTAAAAGAGTACAATACTATAAAGGAAGTTTATGTGACTTTGGAAGTTGCAGGTAGTATGGATCAGCTGTTTTCCTTAATGAAGGAGATAGATTCCCAAGGTTTCTTAAAGATTGAATATCTTAATTCAATCAAAAATGATGAAGTTTATAATCATAATATAAAAGTTTCAATATTAATGTTAAAAGGATAATAATATGAAAAAAAATGTAAGAAGAATGAGAAAATTGGGGAATAGTGGTTCTACTTTAATTGCTGTTTTGGTAGTAACTACTATTTTGAGTATCTTTCTAATTACTTTACAGCCTATTATGTTTAATTATGCGCAGCGTAGTGTTGATGAAAGAGATCTTAAACAGGCGGAGTTTAGTGCTAGAAGTTCTAATGATGCTATTGTTAAAGAAATAATAGCAGGTAATGCTACTTTGATTGCAGGTATAAATGGTATTGCTAGTGATGGTAGTAGTTTGGTGCTTGATAATTTTACTTTTACTTCTTCAGAAATGGGTAGTGTAGAGGCTAAGATACAACGTATTTCAGCTGGAGAGTATGCTGTTATTACTAGAGCTACCGTTAATGGTGCTCAAAGGACAATTGGCAGGGAAATAATTAAGGAGACTACTGCTGCTGTACCTGATGCCAAGGCTCTTCCAACCTACTATTTTCATACGGTTAGCTATACCACTGGTAGAGGTTTTACAACTACAGGAACAACACCGGTAATTATTGCTGCTACCATGGATTTAAACTATGGTAACTTAAATATAGCAGGTGATTTGATTGTTTATCCAAATCCAACTAATAGTCAATTAAGAAGCACTTCAAGATTAGACCTTGCAGGAAACTTGTATACGGGAAATGGTTATTTTACTATATCTCAACAAGCCCAAGCTTTTATAAAGGGGACTAGATATATTAATAGTAATTCACAAATTACACGCAATGTAGCAACTGATAATATTAAATATTGTCCCGATATTTATACTGTAACTACAGCAATGAAAAACCTATATAATACGATACCTTCTTGGGTTCGTTCAACTGGAACCACCTATGTAAACAATATGACCTTGAATGGTGGAACCTACTATCGAACTAATGCGACAACTACTACGATTGCCAATATTGCCAGCCAACTAAGTGCGAGTACAACACCTGAAAATCCTGTCTATATAATTATTAGAACAGGACAAAGAATTGTCTTGTCTAATGCACTTGATGCTCCTGTAGGTGGAGTTCCAAAAGATCCTAGAGTTGTCTTTATACTTGAAGGTACAGGATCTCTAATACTACAACATCAAAGTTCAGCTGTTGTTTATGGAACAGTTAGTACTAATTTGTATGTGAATAACCCTAGTGGTGGGACATCTACTCTATATGGACAAGTCAGGGTCGGTAGAATGCAACATATTAATAATAATAATACTTCAAGTCTTAACAATAACCCAATTATACTTGATTACCAAACTACATCAACACCAGGCTCAGTAACCTGGACCGCAGGACAATATAAAAAAGCAGCTTATTAGGAACATATAGACGTAAACAAATGACAAAACATATAAGGATGAAAAATGATAAAAAATAAGATGGTCAAAAAATTAAATAATAGAGGAATGACTCTTATTGAAGTGATAGCATCCATGGGGATACTAGCAATGATATCTTTGGGCATCTATAACGGGACTGCTTTAATCCTTCGTGGTTTTGAGATAGGACAGTTTGTATATGAAAGTAATGGAGTTATTGAAAAAAGATTGGAAACCAACACCGTTGGCGGAACAGCAGGTCAAGTAACCTTCGAGGTAAATGGTTCAACGGTAGTGGTTAATGGGCTATATCATACTGATAGTGAAACAAAAGATGATATGACTATTTCCTATAGCTTGTTTAGACCATAAGGATGTGATGATTTGAAAAATTTAAACAGAAAAGGTTTTACTCTTATTGAAGTAGTGGCAACTGTTGCTATAGCCTCCTTGGTTATGGTGGCTTTGGTTACTTTTTTTTCTGTAGTAAGCAATGTTTTTGTATCTAGTGCTCTAGAAAGTGAGGAACGTCTTATTTCTAGTAGTGCCAAGGCTTATTTAAAAAATGAATTGACATATGTGTCTGAGATTGCCATAAGTGGTAATGGAACCTTTAACAAGGTGGAATTTGCTGGTGGTAAAATGTATAAGAACGATATCCAGGTTTTTGATAATGAGTTTTATGGAAATACTTCCATTTTCGGTGAAGTGACTGGCCTTGGTTCAGTGCTCACGTTTACCCTAAGGGTAGAAAATGGGGAAACAAATCGCACGGAGGTCTATGTGATTAAAACTTTGAACAAGGTGGATACAGCAATAGCTACTCCTGTTACTGTTCTATACTATAAATAGACTGGCTATAATATATAATTTTGAATATTCAAGGAATAACTATTAAAAAAGTTATTCCTTTTTTTTGGCTCCCACTATTTTTCCACCAAACAGCTAAATATGATATAATTTAACATAAGTAATCATTAATAAATAAAGAAAAAAGAGGGAAAAACATGAAAACCAAAACCCTAAGCATACACGGAAAAAACCACAAAAGATACTGTGGTAACAAAGAACTTTCATCACCAATAAACCAAACAGCCACCTTCTACTTCGACAGCATAGAAGATGCAGAACAAACCTTTGAATGTAAAAATGAACAATACGTCTACACAAGAGGTAGAAACCCAAACTTAGAAGAACTAGAAGACAAAATAACCATTCTTGAAGAAGGCACCTTTGCAGTATCCTTTAGTTCAGGAATGGGAGCCATAGCCACACTTCTATTATCTTTACTAAAAAATGGAGACAAACTATTAACTCACAACATCCTATATGGCAGTAGCTATAATCTAATTAACAAAATTCTCCCGGATTATGGAATAAAGACCACCATGATGGATTTAAGGGATTTATATAGTGCTAATATCGAAACAGATACAGATAATATAATTAAAGATGGCTATAAGGTAGTCTATCTGGAAACACCAGCCAATCCAACCTTAGATATTATCGATATTAAGGAACTAAGAACAGTATTAGGTGAGGAAGTTGTAATAATTGTTGATAATACATTCGCTACACCTGTTCTTCAACAACCCCTACTGTTAGGAGCTGATTTTGTAGTCCACAGTGCCACTAAATACATTGGAGGACACGGAGATGCTATTGGTGGACTAGTAGTTGGTAAAGACAAGAATTTTGAAGCAACCCTAAGATTTGGTTATATGTGCGAATTTGGAACAGCTATGGCACCTTTTAACGCCTGGTTATTTAATAGAGGCTTAAAAACACTAGAATACAGAATGAAAGGTCATTGCCAAAATGCAATGACTGTTGTAAATTACTTAGAAAAACACAGCAAGGTCGGAAAAGTCTACTATCCAGGCTTAAACTCATTTGAAGATCATAATATTGCAAAGAAACAAATGAAAGATTTTGGTGGAATGATCTCCTTTGAACTAAAAGACAATGGTGATAGTGAAGGTGTTGATAATAATAGTAAGGCTATCAAAGTGGTAGATAACCTAAAACTATTTAAGATAGCAGTAAGCCTAGGAGATACAGAATCTCTAGTAGAAATACCAGCATTAATGACCCACAGAGGACAAGATATCAGTCCGAATCTTATTAGATTATCAATTGGTCTTGAAGATGTTGAAGACCTAATTGAGGATCTTGAACAGGCATTGGAGACCATAGCATGAGCATTAGACAAGATTTAGAAAAACTAAAGGATAAGGAAGCTTTTTCACTACACATGCCAGGACACAAAGGAGTTAGAATGAAAACTGACTCCACTGAACTTAGCCTGACTGATAATCTACTACACCCACGTGGCAGTATTAAGGAACTGGGTGAATCTATTGCCCATATCTACGATGTAAAGGATGCATATATAGGAACTAACGGTTCCACAGGACTCTTAATGTCATCTCTACTTTATGCCGGAAAAGGAAAGAAAGTTCTCTTACCAAGAGGCTCACATCAATCTATCTATAAGGGAATAATCGACCAGGGGCAAGAACCTATATATCTAAGAAACAAAATCGATTCATTGGATATTTCCAGACCAACAACCGCTGCAGATTATCTTGAACACATGGGCAAGATAGATATAGCAATCTTTAACAACCCTACTTACGAAGGCTATATGGAAGACTATGCCCTCCTAAAACCATTTCTTAAAGATAAATTATCAATACTTGATGGAGCCCATGGTTCTCATCTCTACTATATTCATAATCAGACTAACAACTGGATGAGTCTGCAAATACACTCCTTCCACAAAACCCTAGGTGCAATGAACCAAGGGGCAGTCGTACTTTCTAATCTTGATGATGATTTTAGAGAATATGCCAATTTCTATCAAACTTCAAGTCCCTCTTTTCCTATACTTTTATCAATTGAAGATAGCATTAGAGAAATGATGAAAATGAAAATAGAGGATAGACTCAAAAGAATAGAAATCTTAAAAAACGAAATCAGACAAATAAGGGGATTTTCTGTAATAGAAAATGATGATCCTTTAAAACTCTTACTGACAATTGATAAGAATGTTAGTGTTAGGATGGTAGTTGACTGGCTTGAGGAAAAAAGAGGGGTTTTCTTTGAATTATCAACAGATAAGTACCTTCTTGGAATACTAAGTTTCTATGACACACCAGGAAATTATGACTGGTTTTTGAAGAGTTTAAAAATGGCTAGTCGTCATTTTAAAATGAATAATAGTTTCGTTGGTGATGGTTTTAATGCTGGTGATAGTTTTGTTAATGAACAATACATACCAATTATGAAATTATTGCCTGGAGAAGCCTTCTTTGGAGAGAAAAAAGCAGTCAGTATCAGAGCAAGTAAAGGTCTGGTAAGTGGAGTGTTCTATAGTCCCTATCCACCTGGAGCACCACTATTAGTACCAGGGGAAATCATTGATGATTATGTAATTGAGAAGATGTTAACCTGGAAAGGTGACTATACAGGATGCAGTGAAATAAAAGATGACATAATTTTTGTTATTAAGTGATTAAAATGATATAATATAAGTTAGGATTTTAATAATTAGGAGAACTATATGTTTATAACATTTGAGGGAATAGATGGATCAGGAAAATCAACTCAATGTCAGCTTTTAAGGGATAGTCTAGAAATGAAAGGCTATAAGGTTTTCATGACCAGAGAGCCAGGAGGAACTAAGACTGCTGAAGCTATAAGGAATGTATTACTACATATCCATGAACCTATAGAAGCTATGACTGAGGTTTTCCTTTATTGTGCAGCTAGAGTTGAACATTTAGAAAAAATTATTCTACCTAAGTTAGCTGAAGGCTACATAGTTATCAGCGATCGTTTTTATGATTCTACCATTGCCTACCAAGGTGGTGGACGTGGGCTAGGTCTAGAGAAGATGATAGAAATAAATAAGATTTTCATTGAAAAAGCTACACCTGATTTAACATTCTTTATAGACACAAATCTTACGACTATTGAAGAACGTATGGATAAAAAAGAATTAGATAGAATAGAAAAGGAAGGTATGCCCTTCATGAAAAATGTTAGACTAGGATATCTTGATCTAATAGCAAGTGAAACAGCTAAACTAGAATACAATAATCGATTTAATATCATAAATGGTGATTTAAGTATAGATGCTGTTGCAAAGATAGTCCTAAAGAGAGCAGAGGAAGTATTGGAGAATGATAGAGGTTAAAAGACTGGAAGAAATTCTAGGGCAAAAAGAGGTTGTAGAATATTTAACCAAGGATCTTGAAAGCAAGAAATATAACCACGCCTATATGTTCTTTGGGAAAAGAGGAATAGGCAAAAAGACCTTAGCCTTAGCCTTTATAAAAAGCATACTTTGCCAACAAGGAAATCCAGGCTTTTGTGGTACTTGTAGTTCTTGCAAGAAATTCGACATGGAAAGCTATATGGAATTTATCCCATTTTATGATTTGGGAGAAACTATAAAAATAGATGAAATAAGAAGAATTTTAGAAGAAGAACACCTGAAAAAATATGAAGGTGCTTATAGAATAATATTCATAGAACATGCAGAAAGAATGACAGAAGCTGCAGCCAATGCATTATTAAAAGTTATTGAGGAACCGTTGCCAGGAACAATTTTCGTCTTTACTGCAATAAACCCAGATGATATCCTGCCAACCATCATTTCCAGGGTAGAAAAATACTATTTAAATAATCTGAGTAAGGAAAATCTTGCCAAGATAATGACTGGGTTAGGTTATGAAGATAACCAGTACTTAAGTCTTGGATCTATAGATGAAGCCAGAGTCCTATTAGATAATCTAGATGAGGATTTACTGGACTATAAGCAATTCTGCGAATTGTTTATGAGTAAAGATCTTGATGCTATTTTTAAACTAGCTGAAAAACTAAACAAAAAACCATATTTAAAAGAATTGCTAAGTTATTACCAACTTGAGGCAATGGATCGATATAGACATGGTTTAAAGGAATTTAATTTGAAAGTTGTCGGAGCTATCGATGATGCTCTGAGAAAAATAAAAAGAAACGTAAATGAAAGGCATGCTTTAGAGTATTGCTTTTTAACCATAGGAGGAATATTTAGTGAGTAAATTATACAAGGTTATAGGTATTAGGTTCTCAGGTGTTGGGAAAACCTACTATTTCGACCCAAGAAATTTTAATGTAAGCACCGGTGACAATGTAATAGTTGAAACTGCCAGAGGATTAGAATATGGAACAGCTGTGACTGACATCAAGGAAGTTACAGAAAGTGAAATTGTCCAACCCTTAAAACCAATACAAAGAATGGCAACTGACCATGATAAAAAGAAACTAGAAGATAATAAGAAGGCAGAAATAGAAGCCTTAAAAACTTGTGATGAAAAAGTCGTCAAACACAATTTGCCAATGAAACTATTAAATGCAGAATATACCTTTGATAGAGGTAAAATAATATTCTACTTTACTGCAGGTAGCAGAGTAGATTTTAGAGAATTAGTTAAGGATCTAGCAAGTGTCTTTAAGACAAGAATTGAACTACGTCAAGTTGGAGTAAGAGATGAAGCAAAACACCTAGGAGGCTACGGCTCTTGTGGTCGTAATCTTTGTTGTTCAAGTTTCCTGAGCGAGTTCGAAACGATATCTATCAAAATGGCCAAGAATCAAAATATTTCACCAAATCCTACTAAAATTAATGGAGTTTGCGGCAGACTTATGTGTTGTTTGAAATATGAAGATGAATCCTATACAGTTTTAAGAGCAACTTTCCCAAAAGAAGGTTCTTTTGTTGAAACACCAATGGGAAGAGGCAAGGTAATAAAAAACAGCTTCTTTACCAAACATGTTACTGTAATATTAGCTGATGGTGGTTTTGGAAAGTTCAGCCTTGATGAGACTGATTTTGAACCTGCAGGTTTCCAAGAAATTGTAGTTAGTCCAGAAGAGGAGAAACTAGATGAAGATATCAGCGCAGATTGATCTGATAGTTGAAAGAATAAACGAAATTCTCCACGAAGTGGAGGAATTAAAAAAACAGCTTGAAGTACTGGAAAAAAGAAATGAACAATTAAGCAACTATTTACAAAAGGAAGACAAGTCCCAAAGTGTTGGTAATTTGATAAAGCTATATGAACAAGGCTTTCATATTTGCCATAGTTCTTTTGGAAGACTAAGGGATGAAGATTGTATCTTTTGCCTTAATGTAATAGATAGGACAGAATAATGGAAAAGGTAAGGGAAGAAGTATTATATAAATATTCCTTTTATCAACCTGTGGATGGTTATAGGTATAGTATTGATGCACTTTTATTAGCTGGTTTTGTAAAAGACAAAAAAAAGCAAATCAAAATACTCGACATAGGTACAGGTAGTGGGATTATAACTTTATTAATAAGCAAAAGATTCCCTGACTGGGAATTTTCTGCTGTTGAAATACAAAAAGATCTATATGAGATAGCTAATGAGAATTTCCAATTACACAACCTGGAAGTTAATTTATTATATTGTGACTACAGAGATTTAGAGGAACAAGATAACTATGACATAATAGTCTCTAATCCACCTTACTTTAATAATGGACATCAACCCAGCAATCAACAGACTGCCATAGCCAGACATGAAATATTTGGAGATATGGAGAGTTTGATTGGTAAAGCCAAGAAACTTCTGAAGGCAAGTGGCTATTTTTATGTTATCTATCCAGCTAATAGATTAGCTGAGTTGTTAACTAAATTAACTAATGATAAATTGGCACCATATGCTATTAAGCCAATATATCCTAAACTGGAGATGGAAGCTACACTAGTTATGGTAGTAGCCAAGAAGAATTATAAAGGTAGAGTACAATTATTAACACCCCTATATATTGGAGATAGTAACGGTAATGATACAAAGGAAATAAAGGATCTGTATGAAAAGGGAGTGCTAGAATGGTAAAAGAAGATGGATGCCTTTATCTAGTAGGTACACCTATTGGTAATTTAGAAGATATCAGCCTTAGAGCTGTTAGAATATTAACTGAAGCAGACTTAATTGCCTGTGAAGATACAAGAGAAACACTAAAACTTCTTAATCATCTTGGTATTTCCAAGAAGATGATAAGTTATCAAAAATATAGTGAAAATGAAAAAAAGGGCTATCTAATTGATTTAGTTGAAGCTGGGAACAAGATAGCATTAGTATCCGATGCAGGGATGCCAGGAATAAGCGATCCAGGAGAAATCTTGGTCAAGGAAGCCTGGGACAGAGGAGTTAGAGTGGAAGTCATACCTGGTCCTAGTGCCGTTATAAGCGGATTGGTCATATCAGGACTACCAACCAATAATTTCTATTTCCATGGATTCTTACCAAAGGGCAAAGTTAAGGAAAGAGAAGCTGTTGTTACAGGATTAAAGGATATTAGAGCAACTCTAATATTTTATATAACTCCCCATAGTGTGGAAAAAGATCTTTTACTTTTACTGAAGATACTTGGTGATAGGCCGGCTGCTATAGCTAGGGAGTTAACTAAGTATTATGAAGAAGTAATTAGAGGGACTTTAAGGGAATTACTCACTATAGTAAGTGAGAGAACATTAAAAGGTGAGATGGTCTTAATAATTGAAGGTAATAATGAAGTCGCTGTAGAGTTAGGTATAGAAGAACAATACAAGATATATCAAAGGATGCTTGGTGAAGGTATCAAAAGCAAGGAAGCTCTTAAGACTATTTCTACTGACTATAATGTTAGTAAGAACAGGCTTTATGAATATATATTAGAAAAGAAGGAGAAATAATTTATGGAGAAGAAAAGTTTTTATGTTACGACCCCAATATATTATCCTAGTGCTCAGTTACATATAGGGCATACTTTAACAACTACTATGGCTGATACTTTGGCCCGATATAAGAAGATGATGGGTTATGATGTCTATTTTCTAACAGGTTCCGACGAACATGGTCAAAAAATTGAAAAGGTTGCAGCAGAAAAAGGTATGAAACCTATTGAATATACTGATGCTGTTGTTAAGACATTCAAGAATTTGTGGTCAAAGATGCATATTGATTATGATGATTTTATCAGAACAACTGAAAAAAGACATTATGATACAGTTCAAGCTCTATTTCAAAAGATTTATGATAAAGGTGACATTTATAAGGGAGAGTATGAAGGTTATTATTGCACTTCATGCGAAACTTTCTTTACTCAGTTTCAATTAGCTGAAGGACATTGCCCAGATTGTGGGAAGGCGGTTGATATTATCAAAGAAGAGAGCTATTTCTTCAAGATGAGCAAATATGCAGATCAGTTGCTTGAATATATAGAAACACAGCCTCATTTCATTCAACCTGAAAGTAGAAGAAATGAAATGATGAACTTTATAAAAACTGGTTTGGAGGATTTGTCTGTTTCAAGGACGACTTTCGACTGGGGTATTCCTATTACAATGGACAGAGGTCATATCATCTATGTATGGTTTGATGCTTTAACAAACTATATTACTGCTTTAGACTGGCTTAATGATGGTCCTCTTTATCAACAATTCTGGAAGAATAATGATGAGATTGTTCATCTGGTTGGTAAAGATATTATTCGTTTCCATACAATAATCTGGCCTATAATACTTATGGCTGCTGATATTAAGTTGCCAACAACTGTCTTTGGACATGGTTGGTTGTTATCTGGTGGGGGTAAGATGAGTAAGTCAGTTGGTAATGTGGTTGATCCACTATTACTAATTGAAAAATATGGTGCAGATTCTCTAAGGTATTTCTTATTAAGAGAAATGCCAGGTGGTTCTGACTACTATTATTCAGAAGATGCCTTGGTTAACAGAATCAATATAGATTTGGCTAATGACTATGGTAATTTGTTAAGTAGAACTATTTCAATGATAGATAAATATTTTGCTGGTGATATACCAGTTGTTAAGACTGGTTTTGATGCTGACCTTGTTCAGTTAAGTGAAGAAGTTGTTTCGAGTTACCAGCAGCATATGGACAAGTTTGAGTTAAGCTTAGGCTTACAATCAATATTTAAATTAGTTGGCAGAGGCAACAAACTGATTGAGGAGTCTGCTCCATGGACCTTGTATAAAGAGGGACAAATGGATAGATTGGCTGTGGTTTTATATCAACTTGTTGAAATCATTAGAATGTCTACTATTATGTTAAGTCCTGTCTTAGTTGAGACTGGTGCCAAGGTTATGGCTCAGTTAGGAATAGACAGTGAATATTTCACTTATGAGAATTTAGCTTTTGGCGCAGTTGATAAGTCTTTCAAGGTAAACAAAGGTGCTCCTTTGTTTCCTCGTATTGAAATCAAAGAGGAAGTGGTAGCAGCAGATAAACCTAAGAAGGAAGATAAGAAGGTTAAGAACGCTGAGAAAAGCAGTGAAAAGATGAGTAATGATAACAATATAGATAAAAAAGAAGATGGAGACAATCTGATATCCATAGATGATTTTGCCAAGTGTCAGTTTAAGGTTGGTAGGGTGCTTGAAGCTGAGAAGGTGGAAGGTGCTGATAAGTTGTTGAAACTGTCAGTCAAGGTTGGAGCCGATGAGGTTAGAACTGTTGTTGCCGGTATTGCCTTATTTTATAAGGCGGAGGAGCTGATTGATAAGAAGGTTATAGTTGTCTATAACTTGAAGCCTGCTAAGCTTAGGGGTATTGAGTCACATGGTATGCTACTTGCAGCCAAGGGTGAAAAAGATTTAAGATTATTGACAGTAGACGGTGATCTTGAAGAGGGAGCTGTGGTTAGTTAATGATTGATTCACATTGTCATTTGAATGATCCTAAGTTATTTGTAGATCTTGATGGAGTTATTGCAAGAGCCAGGGCAGCAGGAGTGGATTCATTTATTGTTCCTGGTTATGATTTAGTATCAAGTGAAAATGCTGTTTCTATAGCGGCATATAATGATAATGTTTATGCACTTGTGGGGGTTCATCCTCATGATGCTAATATATATAACGATCAAGTGGAAAATAGACTGAAAGAATTACTTTGTAACGACAAGGTAGTGGGATTAGGAGAAATAGGTCTTGACTATCACTATGATAATAGCCCGAGGGAAAAACAACGTGAGGTTTTTATCAGGCAACTTGAATTAGCTAAGAAAATGGGTAAGCCGGTGGTTATTCATTCAAGGGATGCCTTTTTGGAGACTTTTGAGATTATTAGGGATTATGGGAAAGGTCTAAGTGGTGTTTTTCATTGTTTTTCTGGTTCTTATGAATCAGCAATGAGGGTAATCAAGGAACTGGGTTTCTATATTTCTATTGCAGGTCCAGTTACTTTTAAGAATGCTAAGGAACCTCTGGAAGTTGCTAGTCGTATTCCTTTGGAATACTTGATGATAGAGACGGATTGTCCATATTTGGCTCCCCATCCTTTTAGAGGTAAACAGAACGAACCAGCCTATTTGCCATATATTGCTAAAAGGATTGATGAAGTTCGTGGTAGTTCAATTATTTCTGCGACTATAGATAATACTAAAAGATTGTTTGGATTATAGGGGGATATTTTATGTTGGGATTTTATTTGATACTTAAAGCTATAATATTGGGTGTTGTTGAGGGTTTAACTGAGTTTTTGCCGGTTTCTTCTACTGGACACCTTATTTTATTTGGTAATTTATTAGATTTTAAAGGTGCTTTTGCTACTAGTTTTCAGGTTATGATTCAACTTGGAGCTATTTTAGCAATTGTGGTCTTGTATAGAGAAAGAATAATTGGTGCTTTTAAAAATCTTGGTAAGGGTCAGTGGGGCAGGGGTCTGGCTTTAAATGTTTTAGTTGGTGTTTTACCAGCTCTTTTATTAGCGCTTATTTTTTCTGATGTAATTAAGTCCTTTTTTGGGAGTGTCTATATTGTAGCAGTTTCACTTATTGTTGGTGCAATATTGCTATATGTTGCTGAACTTTATACAAAGAGTAGGAAAGCGGAGTACAGAAAGGATGATCTTGATTCCTTGACTGTGAAGGATTCTTTGGTTGTAGGTTTGTTTCAGTGTTTGGCAATGGTGCCTGGTATGAGTAGGAGTGGTTCAACTATAAGTGGTGGATTATTTAGAAACTTGTCTCCAAAACTAGCTGCTGAGTTTTCATTCTTTTTAGCTATTCCAATTATGATGGGTGCTTTTGTTTTTGAGCTTAATGAGTTGGTGATTGGAAGCACTGTTGAAGTTGTAGCATTGGTTATTGGCTTTATAGTTTCTTTCATTGTGGCTTATTTTGTTGTTAAAATTTTTGTTGAATTTCTTGGGAAGCATAGTTATGTTGGTTTTGTGATTTATAGGGCTATTGTTGGAGTTGTGCTTCTTGTGCTTATATGGTCTGGTTTGATCAATGGCTAGTTTAGAGAATAAGAAAAGAGGTTGGAAGTCCATATTAGGTATGCATTTATTGTTCCTTGGTCTTGGGATTCTTTTTCTTTTTATTTATTCCTGGTTGGATATATCGTGTTTACTCAGGTACATAACGGGTGTGCCTTGTCCAACTTGTGGTGCTACTAGGGCAATATTTTCCCTGACGAGGTTGGATTTTGTTGGTTATTGGTTCTATAACCCGATGGCTTTTCCTTTAGTCATTGCTTTTTTGGCAGTGTTTCATTATAGGTTGTTACCGAAATGGAGAAAGTTAATAATTGTGTATGTTAGCATTGTGTTGGTGTTGACTGTTGTATTGTATGTGTATAGGTTGATGTATGGTTTGATACCTTAGGTGTTAGTAAAGGAGAGCTTCAAGGCTCTCCTTTTTAATCCACAGACTTCAATGACTCAATCATATTGATTTTCTTCAACTTAAAATAGGTGAATATCTGAACTGCTATAGTCAATATTATAGTAATAAGAAAAGCCCAGACATAGCTCAAAGGATTAATATATTTTAAGAACACAGTACTATCAACCTCGATAATGCCAATTACATATCTATGAAGGAAAATACCACCTACAAGGCCTATTGCTATACTTATAAAAGTAAGGATGATAGTCTCCCTATAAATATACTTACTAACCTCATTATCATAGAAACCAAGAACCTTTAAAGTAGCAATCTCACGCTTCCTCTCACTAATATTAATTGAAGTAAGATTAAAGAGAACAATAAGAGCCAGAATTGAAGCAATAACAATAATCATCACAATCACATTATTCAAACTTGTAACCAATAAATTAAAAGTATTCAAACCATCAGTTGTAAAAATGATACTGGAAAATACATTACTAGATATTAAATTCTTAGCAAGTAAGGACTCATCTTCTGATGTATGATCAGAAACAACAATATTAAAACTAGCACTTTCACCAAAAACCTGACTATAGTAATCTTTGTTGATATATACATAATGCATAATATAATTTTCAGCCACATCTGAAACTTTAAGAGTGATACTTTCATTTTCAATATTAGTTATATTAATAGTATCACCTATACCTGCACCAGTACGCTCTGCTAGTTTACTAGTAATTACAACACCACTATCATCTAATGTAGCTATATCATTATCTAAAATACTATTCAAAACAAAATATTTTTCAAAACTCTCTTCATCTTGTGGTACTACTAGATTAATATCAATTTTGGCACTTTTGACATCAACTGTGTAAGTGGCTTGCTTGATAAGTGTCGGATTTTCAAGTTGTTCTTTATCAAGCAGTAATTTTAATTCATCACTTATTGTAGTAGTCTCATTTTTCAAGACTAGCATATCTTCATATTTCATTACCGAACTATATTGTAAATCAGCAATGCCACTAATACTATCTCTTATACCAAAACCAGTAAGTAAAAGAGCGGTACAACCTGCAATACCAACTATAGTCATAAAGACTCTCTTTTTATACCTAAATATATTTCGCATAGTAACCTTCCAGCTAAATGACAAATGCTTCCAAATGAATCCAACTCTCTCTAAAAGAATTGTTTGTCCTTTTTTTAAGGGTACAGGACGAAGTAGATTAGCTGGTTTTTCTTTTAATTCTTTCCTGCCAGCTCTTATTGTAACTAGAAACATTAAGGTTAGCGTTACCAGTGTAATGAGCAAAAGAGCGATTAGGTCATAACTAATTATTAGCTTTGGCAGAATATAACTTGATTGATAAGTAGAGTAGATAATGTATGGTATTAAACTACTACCTAAGAAAAAACCACCAAAAATACCAATAATTGAAGCAGCAAAAACATAAAGTAAATACATGGACAAGATGCTTTTACTGGAATAACCCAGTGAAGTTAGAGTTCCAATTTCACCACGTTCTTCATCTATCATACGAGTCATGGTATTTAAACTCATAAGAGCAACTATAGCTATAAAGAATACAGGTAGTACTTGGGCTATCAAGGTAACTTTCTTAGTATCCTCCTCCAAGGAACTATAACCGGGAGCTGATGTTCTATCGAATATATACCACTTAGGTTTTTCTAATTGACTAAGGTTTTCAACGGAAATATCTTCAATATTAGCCTTGGCTGTTTCAAGAATTGAAGTATACCTAGCATTTTCTCGATTTTCTTGAATAATTATAAGATCTTTTTCTATTTTCTCTATTAAACTTTTATATTCCTTGGAATATATCGGTTGATTATTCGGATTTTCCGATTTCAGGTATATTTCTGTATAATAGTCCATTTGAAAATTATTTTTTGGCACAAAAATATATGAAGACAATTTGCCATCCCCTATATTGGATATACCATAGTTTTTAAATAGATACAGAACTGAATTAATGGTACCTACAACTTTATATTCCTTATTTATTAATTGCTGATTAACATCACTTGTAATTGTCAGGATTTCACCAATTTTATAGTTCTTATTATCAGCAAGACACTCGTTATCCTTAACCGGTAGTTTCCCGGCTATGATTTTTGGATTATTTATATTTTCCTCAATGGCATGTACTCTGACAACTTTACCTTCACTAAGAACATCAAGAGAGTAGCTTGGTTCAGCTAAGGAGATATTATCTAATTGTCTTAAGGCGCGTACATCATCATCATCTAATCCCATAGAACCAACAATCTTGAAATCCATGAAATTATTATTTTCATAATATGTATTAACCGAGTTTAGGATATTCGGTGAACTTGCTCTAATACCGGCAAAGAAGCTTATTCCTACTGCAATTATTATGATGAGGGAAAAGAACCTACCTAATGATTTTTTTACTTTCATTAGAGCGTTTTTAAATAGCAAGTTAATCACCACACAATCTCTGATACATTTTTAGGATTTTTATTTATCATTACTTCTTCAACTGTTCCGTTTTTTATATGAATGACCTTGTCAGCAATATCGGCGATTACAGAGTTATGGGTTATTATTACTGTAGTCATATTCATTTCTTTGCAAGTTCTTTGTAGAAGTTGAATTATTTTTTTACCAGTGTTACTATCTAGTGCTCCTGTTGGTTCATCACATAGTAGGAGTTTTGGATTTTTTGCTATTGCCCTTGCGATGGCTACTCTTTGTTGTTCTCCTCCAGAAAGCTGATAAGGGAAGTTATTAATACGATCTTCTAGACCGACTAGTTCCAGGATTGTTCTTGGATCTAAAGAGTCCGGACATATTTGACAAGCAAGTTCTACATTCTCTAGAGCAGTGAGGTTGTTAATTAGGTTATAGAATTGGAAAACAAATCCAATATCGTTTCTTCTGTATTTAATAAGAGATTTTATATCGTAGTTATCAATTCTTGTTCCATCAATGGTTATGTTACCTTCAGTTGGATTATCCATACCTCCAATCAAGTTAAGTATTGTAGTCTTACCCGCTCCTGATGGTCCTAGTATCACAACTAGTTCTCCTTTTTCTATCATAAAGGAGCAGTTTTCAACTGCTTTAATTCTTACTTCTCCAAGTTTGTATTCTTTTTTTATGCCCTTGAGCTCTATCTTAGCCATTTTACCCTCCATTTTATTGAACATAGTGTTGTATATCTAGCATAACTTTAGTATACTGACATTAGTTGTTTACTTCAATAATCAGATGTTTTAGCAATGTTGGTTGCTATACATTTGAAAATAAAATGTATAGCAAGTAGCAGTTTTGGGATAATTGATTTATACAATAGGAGGGTAATTATGAAATCTGAAAAGATGGATAGACGTGTAAAGTACACAAAGATGGTCCTTAAGGATAGTTTTATTAATCTATTGAAAAAAAAGCATATTTCTAAGATTTCTATAAAGGAAATTTGTGATGATGCTGATATTAATAGGGCTACATTTTATGCTCATTATTCCGATCAGTATGATTTGCGTAGTAAGATTGAAACTGAGTTGATTAATGATATTAAGGAGTATTTAGAGAATGGATCTTTTAATGATCCTGATAATGTTTCACTTGATATGCTAATTAAGATTTTTGAGTATTTAAAGAAAAATGCTGAATTATGTATAGTCTTACTTGGGGATAGTGGTGATAACAACTTTCAAAAGCAAGTAATGATGATAGTACGTGATCAGTGTATTTCTGCCTGGACCTCGAGCAAGTCAATAAAAGAAGAGGATGCTGAATTTATTTATACGTTTTATGCAATTGGTAGTGTAGGTATTATACAAAAATGGTTAACAGAAGATGTTGAAAAACCAGCTATAGAAATGGCAAGCCTTATACTGAAATTAGCAAATAGTGGAATATCCGCATTTTAATTAAATAAAAATGGAGCAGTAATACTGCTCCATTTTGATTGATTAATAAATTTATTTCGTGTCTTTATGTTCTTTATTGACTGAAGAATTCTTAAGAGCATTATCGTTCTTTTTCTTCTTTTTACGTTCTTCTCTTTCTTCATCGTCAAAGTATAGTTCTTCAAAGTTTATAAACGCTGTCAATTTACCCTCATTATATAGTCTTATGAAGATATTTGCCGTGATTGGAACTAATAGCATACCAAATACACCTAACCAGATAAAACCTAGATATATTGATATTAATGTTACTAATGGATTAAGACCAAGTTGATCACCAACAATCTTAGGCTCAATAACTTGCCTAACTATAGTAACAATACCATAGAGTATCAATAGACCAAAACCTAATGGATTATTTCCTAAAATAAAGGAAATAATTATCCATGGGACCATTATTCCACCTGTACCAAATACAGGCATGATATCAAAAATAGCTATTATGAAAGCTATGAAGATAGGATTTGGGATTTTAAGAATGGCTAAACCAACACTCAACTCAATAAAAGTGATACTCATAATCTTCAGGTAGGCAATCATATACTTACCAACTGTCTCAGTAAAGGAAACCTTAATATTTTTGACCAATATTCTAAATTTACTAGGCATAATATCTAATAGAAAAGCCTTAACATTTGGAAAATCTATATTTGAAAATATAGTTGCCAATACTGTAAAAATAAAGGTTAATAAGATAAATGGTAGTGATGTAGTAATGTTAGTTAAGATTACTAAGCCATTCTTTGAAAATTCTATGGTCCATTTTTGGATCTCGTTTAAAAGTTCTACTTGTATATTGCCTAATTGCAACCTCATATCAGGTGAAACACCTTCAATTAAATTATTAAGCCAAGCATTAACCTTGTCAAAGGCTGGTAGTAATTCTTTAGTCATAAATTCAGGCAATAAATGAAAATAGGTTTGAGAATACTTAATAATTAAGTATACAATGAACCAGATTAGCAATCCGAATATAATAGCTAAGGTCACTGTGTAAAAAGACGCTATTATTCTCCGTTTTATGTGAGTTTTTCTTACAGTCCAGCTAATTAGTGGATTCATCATAAAGGCAATTAGGAAACCGATAATAAAAGGCAATAACCAACTGACTAGAAAATTCATTGAAAAATATAGAATAGCAGCAATTATTGCAAAAAACACGAAATTAATAATAAATTGTCTTCTTTTTTCAATATTCATGAATTACCCCCTTTTTAATATGTGGGAAATATTATTGATAATCTTGGTTGCCACTTCAGGTCTGTTCATGGTGTATAGATGAATGCCCTCAACATCATTGGTTACTAAATCTATAATTTGATCAATTGCATACATTATACCAGCTTCCATTAAGGCAGCAGGATTATCCTCATATTTGTCCAAGATACGAATAAACTTCCTTGGTAGTGTTGCACCACATAGTGTTACAATATTGTGTATCTGTTTTGCATTAATTACTGGCATAATACCGGCAGAAATTGGAACCTTGATACCAGCTTTTGCTGCACTATCAAGAAATCTATAATATTGCTCGTTGTCATAAAATAACTGGCTTACTAGAAAATCAACACCAGTATCAACTTTTGTTTTTAGATTAAGGAGATCTTGGGTCAAGCTTCTTGATTCTATATGACCTTCAGGATAGCAGGCTGCACCTATGCAGAAAGCATCTCCATAATGGTTTTTTATGAAGCTGATCAGATCTGAAGCATATTCAAAGTGTAGAGGATTAGGAATCATTGATTGATCTCCTAAAGGGAAATCTCCTCGTAAAGCAAGTATGTTGCTAACTCCGTTTTCCTTTAGTCTATCCATTGTATTTATTACAACATCCTTTGTTGATGACAGACAGGTAACGTGTGCTAGTGATTCTATTTTAAAGTCGTTCTTCACTTTTCCTGCGATATCACAAGTTATGCCTGTTGTTGTTCCACCAGCACCATAAGTGACACTCATGAAGTCTGGATTTAGTTGTGAAAATCCTGCTAATTTATCTGTTATACTTTCTATTGTTCCTGCTCCCATTTTAGGTGGGAATATTTCAAAAGACACTACTGTCTTTCCTCTGCTATAAAAATCTTTAATCTGCATTAAAAACCTCCCAATACGTTAATGATTGCCTTTAATTATATCATAAAAAAATATATAATAGATAAGAAGTAAATAGATATTCCTTTACCTTACAATAATAGCAATTAACTTTAATTGTATCTGAAAAAATTATATAATGAAGTGTAATGAATTCAAGGAGAACTGAATTGAATATTAAAATAGATAAAAATGAAGTCCTGAGATATCTTGGCTATAAAAATCAAGAATACAGTCAAGAACTGGATTTGATAATTGATGATGTCAGAAAAGAAATAAAGGATATTTCCAATTATAAGTACATATATAAGATTGTAGAATTGAAAAGAGATAAGGACGGTAAGGCCTTTATTGATGATGGCATACTACCGTTACTAGGTGAAAATATCCAAAAGCATCTAGCCAATGCTGACAGTTGTGTTATTATGGCTGCTACCCTTGGCTTTGAAGTGGAAAAAAGACTTAACTACTATAGTAAGGTTGACCTTACCAAGAACTTCATTTTGGATAGTTGTGGAACTCAGATGATTGAGGAAGTCTGCGATGGTATTGAAGAAGAGGTGAAGAGTAAGTTGGGAGAAGGTTATTACTATACCTTTAGATATAGTCCTGGTTATGGTGATTATCCAATAACTGTCCAAAATCAGTTAGTCAGATATCTTGATGGTTATAGGAAGATAGGGCTTACAGTAACTGATAGTCATCTGTTACTACCTAGGAAGTCAGTAACGGCAATTATGGGTATTCAGAAAATACCTTTTGTAAGTGAATTTGATCGATGTGCCGCTTGTTTGGCCAGAGAGTATTGTAAATTTAGAAAAGAGGGAACAAGATGTTATTCAAAGAAAGATTAAATATAGGACAGCTCATTCTTTTTGATGGTGCGATGGGCACAATGCTTCAACACTATGGTATGAAGGGTGGGGAACTACCTGAACGATACAATATTGAGAAAAAAGAAATAATTAAACAAATACATTTAGACTACCTTGAAGCGGGAGCTGAGGTGCTGACAACAAATACTTTTGGTGCCAATAGTCACAAGCTGGCGGGTACAGGTTTAGAAGTTGGTGAGGTTATTGGTGAAGCTGTGGCCATAGCCAAGTCCGCTATTGAAGTTTCTGGTAAGGAAGCTTGTGTAGCTCTTGATATTGGTCCTATAGGACAATTGATGGAACCAATGGGCACTTTATCCTTTGACCAGGCTTATGACTTAGTTAAGGAAGAAGTATTAGCTGGTGTGAAAGCTGGTTGTGATTTGGTGTTATTGGAAACGATGACTGATATTTATGAATTAAAGGCGGCAATACTTGCCATCAAGGAAAATAGTGAGTTGCCGATTCTTGCTACCATGACGTTTGAATCTAATGGTAGAACTTTGACCGGAACTAATCCTGAAACTATGGTTAATATATTAGAAGGCCTTGGAGTTGATGCTCTGGGTATGAACTGTTCCTTGGGTCCTGTTGAGTCCAAGGTTATTTTAGCTGATATTTTAAAGTATGCAAGTATACCAGTAATGATTCAACCAAATGCTGGATTACCTGAAATTAGAAATGGGGAGACGGTCTATAGTATTACTGAAGATCAGTTTGTAACTGAGGCTTTAGGTTTTGCTAAGGATGGGGTGACAATTATTGGTGGTTGTTGTGGAACAACTCCTTCATATATTAAGAAAATTACATCTGCCTTAAAGGGAGAAAGTGTTATTAAGAGAAATATTGTTAGAAAGACGAAAATATCATCTCCTGTATCAACAGTGACAATTGGAGAGGATTTTGTAATCATTGGAGAAAGAATTAATCCTACAGGTAAAAAGAAGCTTAAAGAAGCTTTATTGGAAAATAATCTTGGATATATTGTGGATGAGGCTATACAACAGGAAAAAGCCGGAGCTCATGCTTTGGATGTTAATGTTGGTTTACCTAAGATTGATGAGCCAAGTAAGATTGTTGAAGTAATTAAGTTGATTCAAGAGATTAGCAATTTACCTCTACAAATAGACTCAGCTGATGTTAAGGCATTGGAAATGGGCTGTAGGTACTATAACGGTAAGCCATTAATAAATAGTGTTAACGGCAAGTTAGATTCTATGGACGCTGTTTTCCCTGTTGCCAAGAAATATGGAGCGGCTGTTATTGCTTTGACTTTAGATGAAACTGGCATTCCTAATACAGCAATTGAGCGATTTAAGATTGCTGAAAAAATTATGAATAAAGCCGCCGAATATGGTATTCCTAAGGAAGATATTATAGTTGATACTTTGGTGTTGACTGTTTCTGCTCAGCAGAAGGAAGTTATGGAGACTGTGAAGACCTTGGCTATGGTTAAAGAAAAACTTGGTATGAAAACAAGTCTTGGAGTGTCGAATGTTTCTTTTGGTCTACCAAGTAGACCATTGATTAATAGTACGTTTCTTACTATGGCTATGACTATGGGTCTTGATGTGGCTATTATTAATCCAATGTCCAAGGAGATGATGGATGCTATTAGTGCCTTTAGGGTATTGGCTAATCATGATAAGGATGCAGAGGATTTTATTGGTAAGTATAGCGAGTCTGCTTTGGCACAGAGAGCTGATAGTGGCAAGGCTTTATCAGAGTACAGTTTGCAGGAGATTATAATTGGGGGGCTTAAGGATAAGTCTGCTGATAAGACTAGAGAGATGTTGGTAGTCAAGAAGCCTCTTGATATTGTTAATGAGGATATTATGCCGGCTCTAAATATAGTTGGTGATGGTTTTGAGAAGGGTAAGGTTTTCTTGCCTCAATTGATACAGTCTGCAGAGACTGTTAAGGCGTCTTTTGTGGTTATAAAGGAGGCTTTAACTGCTAGTGGGGCTGTTGATACGAAGAAGGGTAAGGTTATTCTTGCTACTGTTCAGGGTGATATCCATGATATTGGTAAGAATATTGTTAAGGTTTTGATGGAGAATTATGGTTTTGAGGTTATTGATCTTGGCAAGGATGTTTCTCCTGAGAAAATTATTGCTACAGCCAAGGATGAGAAGGTTGATTTGATTGGTTTGTCTGCTCTTATGACTACTACAGTTAAGAGTATGGAGGAGACTATCATTAAGCTTCGTGAGAGTGGGTTGACTGTGCCTGTGATGGTTGGTGGTGCTGTTTTGACTGTGGAGTATGCAGGGATGATTGGTGCTGATTATTATGGTAAGGATGCTAAGGAAGCTGTTAGTATTGCAAATGAGGTTGTGAAGAAATGAGTGACTTGATGAATAATGGTGTTCTTATGGCCTTTTTGGCTACATTATTTACTTGGGGTCTGACTGCTCTTGGTGCTGCTTTGGTATTTTTCTTTAAGAGTATCAAGAGGGATATCTTGGATGGTATGCTTGGTTTTGCTGCTGGTGTTATGGTGGCTGCTAGTTTTTGGTCCTTGTTAGCTCCTGGTATTAGTTTGGCTGAGGAACTTGGTCAGAATGCTGTTGTTATGGCTGCTAGTGGTTTTATGGCAGGTGGTTTATTTTTGTTTTTGATTGATAGATTGTTGCCTCATATGCATTTACAAAGACTTGAAGCTGAGGGGTTGAAGTCATCTTGGAATAGGTCTGTGTTGTTGGTTTTGGCGATTACTCTTCATAATATACCTGAGGGTCTGGCTATTGGTGTGGCTTTTGGGGCTGCAGCTAGTGGTGAGGCTGGTTTTGGTGGTGCTTTGGCTTTGGCTATTGGTATTGGTTTGCAGAATTTCCCTGAGGGGGCTGCGGTTTCTATTCCACTTAGACGTGAGGGTTTGTCAAGGTTGAAGTCTTTTACATATGGTCAGTTGAGTGGTATTGTTGAGCCTATGTCTGCTGTTCTTGGTGCCTTGTTGGCTGTGTCTATTAGGGGTGTTTTACCTTTTGCTTTATCATTTGCTGCTGGGGCTATGATTTATGTTGTGGTTGAGGAATTGATTCCTGAATCTCAAGGTGGCAAGGGTAATAGGAGTAGTGATCTTATTTCTATTTTCACTATGGTTGGTTTTGTGGTAATGATGATTCTTGATGTGGCATTAGGTTAAGGAATGTTCTTGATTTTCTAGTGGAAAACTAGGGTATAGCATTTACTTATGTAACTTGATAAAAATATACATACTTAATTTATATATAAAGTCGGGTTTTCTTAAGTGGTGGTGTTTTGGTAGTTTTTTGTATCAATTTTGTTTTAGTATTTATGAATATATAGTTGAATAATTTGTGGGAATATAAAAAGATTTTATATTCCCATTTTGTTTGGGTATTTTTGTTGTTCTTTTATTTAGTTGTTGTATAATTGTAATAACACTATATATGGTGTTTGGATGGAAGGAAATAACAAGATAATGTGTTATCTTGGTTGTAATAGGAGGGTTTTGGAAGTGGAAGTATTAAAGAGACAGGGTTATTTGGTAGAGTTTGAGCCTAAGAAGATCAAGAATGCGATTGAGAAGGCGATGACTGAGACTGCTAGTGGAATTGACCAGGAATTAAGTACGACTATTAGTTTAAGAATTCAAGAGATGATCAAGGAGAGGGACAGAGCCATCAATGTTGAAGAGATTCAGGACATGGTGGAATATCTTCTTATGGATACTAATAGGAAGGATGTTGCCAAAAAGTATATTATATATCGTTATGCTCAGACACAAGCTAGAACAGTTGCGAAGCCTTCAGAGTTTGTGATGGTTACTGATGATTTTGTAAGTAACTATAAGCATAAGAAATCTCCTATGGGTAGACTTGGTGACTTTGTATATTATAGGACTTATTCCAGATATTTGGAGGACCTGGGTCGTCGTGAGTATTGGTGGGAGACTGTTCGTCGTGCTGTTGAGTATAATACAAGTTTATTGCCTACTTCACGTAAGGAGGCTGAGGCCCTTTATGATAATATCTTCAATTTAAAGCAGTTCTTGTCTGGTAGAACTTTTTGGGTAGGTAATACTGGGGTTTCAAGACATTATCCTTTGTCTAACTTTAATTGTGCTTTTGAGACTATTACTTCTATAGATGATTTTAGGGATTTATTTTATTTATTAATGGTAGGTGCCGGCGTTGGTGCTAGAGTTTTGCCTGAAGATGTTATAGCTTTGCCAAAGTTTAGGACTCGTTTTGAGTTAATTCATAGAGATTATACTCCTGTGGAGCCTTCTTTAAGAAAGGATTATACTGCTCTTAATTTTAATGATGATGATAGGGCGGAAATTACTATTGGGGACTCTAAGGAAGGTTGGGCTCAGGCTTTGAAGTTTTTCTTGGAGTTAATTAGTGCTCATGAGTATCGTCATATAGAGACTATTTTGATTGATTATAGTAATGTTAGACCAAAGGGTGAGAAGTTAAAGACTTTTGGTGGTTCTGCAAGTGGTCATGAGAGTATTAAGAATATGTTCAATAAGATTGGTAATGTTGTTAGAATTCGTGGTGATGTTGAGGGTGACAGAGCTGTTCTTCGTCCGATAGATTGTTTGGATATTTGTAATATTATTGGTGAGAACGTGGTTGTTGGTGGAGTTCGTAGGACTGCGGAGATGATTATTGTGGATGCTAATGATAAGGAGTGTATTGATGCTAAGTCTAGCTTGTATCGTCAGGTTGATGGCAAGTGGGAGGTTAATAAGGATTTGATTCATCGTCAGATGAGTAATAATTCTATCTATTACAAGGAAAAGCCAACTAGGGAAAGATTGCGTTGGCAGATTGAGAAGATGCGTTATAGTGGTGAGCCTGGTTGGGTAAATGGTGAGGCTGCTGCTAAGCGTAGGCCTAATATGGCTGGGGTTAATCCTTGTGGTGAGATCTTATTGGATAGTTATGGTGTTTGTAATTTGACTACTGTTAATGTGTTTGCTTTTGTTAAGGACGGTGTTCTTGATGAGGCTGGTTTATTTGAGGCACAGCGTCTATCTGCCAGGGCTGGTTACAGGATGACTTGTGTTGAGTTAGAACTTCCTCGTTGGAATCATGTTCAAAGTAGGGATAGATTGCTTGGTTGTAGTTTGACTGGTTGGCAGGATATGGTTAATGCTATTGGTGTTGATAAAGCTGGTGAGGCTAAGATTCTTGCTAAGCTTCGTGGTGTTGCCAGGATGGCTGCAGAGGAGTATGCTAAGGAGCTTGGACAGAATGCTCCAATACTGGTGACTACTGTTAAGCCTGAGGGTACTTTGAGTCAGTTGCCTGCTGTTTCTAGTGGTGTGCATTATTCTCATTCTGATTATTTTGTTCGTAGGGTTCGTATTAATGCTCATGATCCTTTGGTTAGGGTTTGTGAGGAGCTTGGTTATCCGGTTTTCCCTGAGGTTGGTCAGGATTGGGCTACTTGTGTGACTAAGGTTGTTGAGTTTCCTATTAAGGCTCCTCCTGGTAGGACTAAGTATGATGTTTCTGCTATTGAGCAGCTTGAAAATTACAAGATGTTCATGGAGCATTATGTGGATCATAATTGTAGTATTACTGTTAGTGTACGTAATGAAGAGTGGGATGATGTTGAAGAGTGGGTTTGGAATAACTGGGATGAGTTGGTTGCTGTTTCTTTCTTGCCTCTTGATGATTCTTTCTATGAAATGCTTCCTTATGAGTCTATTACAGAAGAAGATTACAATAAGCGTGTAGCTGAGATGAGGCCTTTTATTCCATCACTTATTCAGAAGTACGAAAATAACGATAATGAGCTTGATATTGGTACTGATGGTTGTGAGGGTGGAGTTTGCCCGGTTAGATAGGTTTTAGAAAGGGGCCATGTGCCCCTTTTTTGTGCCTCCGTAGCTCAGTGGATAGAGCAGCAGTTTCCGGTACTGCGTGTAGGTGGTTCGATTCCACTCGGGGGCACCAATTTTATTTATATTTTTTATGGAGAAGTACCCAAGTGGCTCAAGGGGCTGCACTCGAAATGCAGTAGGTCGTTGACTCGGTGCGAGGGTTCAAATCCCTCCTTCTCCGCCAAATTATGCAGCTTTAGTGTTTTTTATGTTATAATCAGTGTAGAACTATGAGATGGTTTAGAAGTTAATATATTATTTGGAGTCACCTTGTAGGGGTGGCTTTTGTCGTTTGAAAGAGGTGTCATATATGGAAAATAAGAAATTGAGGGTTGCTCTTGGTTTTGTAACTGGTCGTGCTAGTTTTAAGGATGTAGCTAATGCCTATTTACTGAAATGGGGACTTGGTGATTTATTTAGATCCGGAGATGTAGAGATAAGTTTACTTGTTGCTTATGATCTTGATTATATGCAAACTAAACCTGAGGATTTTATAATTGATGACCCTGAGATTTTAGAAATGGTTACTGGCGTGGAGTATCTTGGTGCTGAATATATTGCAAAAGAAGTTGGTAAACTTGCAGATGAGGGTGTTTTATCACGGGATGAAGTAGAGCTTCTATTTGGTAAAGGTTATGCAAAGTTGCGTAATTCAGTATTGTTTTTTGCTACAAAAATGGGTTTTGATCGTTTGATTTTTCTTGATGATGATGAGTATCCTTTGGCTTGCGTTGGTGGGGTTAATGGAGTATATTGGCTTGGACAGGATGTTATAGGTGCTCATCTAGCTGGACTTGAAGTTAGTGATATTACTAATGGTTATCATTGTGGTTATGTTTCACCTATTCCTGATGTTGTTTTTGATGATGTTCTTGGAGTTGGTGATTTTAGGTTGTTTGTTGAGGCTGTTAGTAATGATATTGTGACCTGGAAGAGTATTGCAGGCAGATTTAAAGCTGGTGGTTTAACTTTTGCAGATCATAAGATTATAGATAGTGAAGAATTTATAGTTGTGGAGGAGATAAATGGATTGAAGTTTATTTCTGGTGGAAATTTAGGTTTGAATTTGGAGACTAGTGGTAATTTGTCTCCTTTTTTTAATCCACCTGGTGCAAGAGGTGAGGATACTTTCCTTAGTTCTAGTATTGGTGATTGTGATGTGAGGAAGATTCCTGTTTATACTTTTCATGATGGTTTTGGTTCTTTTTCTTTTCTTTTAAGGGGTGTTTTACCTAAGCGTCTTGATACTGTTGGTGGTGGTTTATTTAATAGTGATGCTAGGTTTTTAAGTGCAGCTCAAGGTTGGGTTAAGTATAGACCATTATTGATTTATATTACTGATAGAGATAATTTTGAACTTAAAATTTCACAGATGAGAGAGACTCTTGTTATTATTGCTCCTTTGTTTGCTGAGTTTTTTGGTGATGTTGAGTTTCTTGATGTTGTTGGTGTTTTGGATTACTACGTTGATCGAGTGGAAGAGGATTATGCGGCTTTTGTTAGTGGTGCGGAATCATGGACAAGGTTATTGAAACATTTAGGCAAGGTGGTATAATAGCTTTAAATAAGAAGCAAATATGATTTCTTTGTGTTGTTTTTATTGCATTATTTTGTTATTATTACATTGTTGCTTCCGTAGCTCAGTAGGATAGAGCGACAGTTTCCTAAACTGTAGGTCGGTGGTTCGATCCCACTCGGGAGCACCAGTGAAAGTCTTCTAGCAGTAGTGCTTGAAGGCTTTTTTGTTTCTTATTAATGCGATTAAATTCTATTTGACACCGAAAATGACACCGAAACTTAGTTAAAAAAATTACTGCTCATTAAAAATAGTTAAATCAGATATACCGTCTTGTGCATTTTCAGTACTATGTGTATATACATCAAGGCTGAATATTGCTGAATGGTGACCAAGTCTTTGTTGTATAGCTTTCGGGTTTATTCCGGCATTAGCTAACATTGTTGCATGTGTATGTCTAAGTTGATGAAAATTAAATTCATAACCTAGTTTTTTACATAGTTTAGAAAATTGCTTACTTATTGTTCCAGGGTCCTGAATACTGTTGTAAATATTTGGGAATAAAAATATTGATGATTTTTCAATACTACTCAACATATTAATTAGATTCTTAGGAGCTGGCAATTTTCTTATTCCATAATTTGATTTAGGTGTCTTTACTATTAATCCATCTGATGATTTTGAAACTGATCGTTTAACACTTATATATTTATCACTAATATCCCCATGTTGTAAACCAGCAATTTCTCCAACTCTTAAACCTGTACACCAGGCTAAATATAGAATAGCTTTCATTCTTTCATCTGCATGATCATAAATATTCCAAAAAACCTTAACTGGAATAATACTTTTTTCTTTTTTAATATATTTAGGTTTGCGTACATTTTCAACTGGATTTGTTTCTATAATACCATCTAACATAGCCTCTTTTAAAACAAGGTGCATTACAAGATAAGTATTTAGTCTTGTTTTAGCTCCTATACCGTTAAGTTCCATTGATGAAATAACTTTTTTAATATCTGTAGGCTTTATATCTCCTATTAAGGATTCTCCTATCACCGGCAAAATATGAAGTCTTAAAGTATCACTATAGTAGTCATATGTTCGAGCTGCTAATTCTGATTTTCTGTATGTTAAGTATTTTTTTGAATAATCTTTGAATTTTGTTTCTTCATATGAACCTACAACGTATTTGTTATAATAAGCATCAGCTTTTAACTCAGCTTGCTTTGCTGTTTTTCCGTAGAAAACCTTTTCGATATATTTACCTAAATCATTTTTACCTAATTGAACTTTGGCCTGCCATCTTCCGTCTTTTCTTAAAGTTGCCATTATTGTCACCACCTTTCTAGTATGATAAGATATAAACATCCCTGGTGAAGCGGGGATATTGATTCATGAGAACCCTGATTGCTTGCCGGCGGATGGGTTCTTTTTTATTACTTTTATCGATATTGTTGACATTATTTTTATAAATAATATAATTAAAGTATAACTATAAAAGTACAAGGTGAACAATCCTATTTAATTACTTCTTCGGTTTTATCCGTACAAGAGGAAAGGTAATAGGGGAGTACACCTTCTTTTTTTAGCTATTTTTTTTGTAATCGTACAATGCAACAGCTTTTTTAAATATCGAAAGTGGAGTTTGTTTTTCAAAAATATTATCGATATAAAGTAGTCTCAAATAATTCCCGAGATCATCTGTATCAATTGATTTATAATATTTTAATATGGTTGTCAATTGTTTGGGAAGATGATTTGGAAATAGAGATTCAATATTTACAATTTTATCTAAAGAAATACCTTCAGATTTACTTTTCTTTTCAATAGTTTTCAATAAATCTTTATCTGAGTTAGTTAATTCAATATTTTTAGTTTTAGTTATAATTCTCCAATTTGGGCCAATTTCATCAATATATTCTTTGTATCTATATATAGGTAAATATGTTTTTGACGCAGAACTTCTTATTGAATTAAAAGTGTTTTTAATATTTTTATTCAATAATACTGGTCTATTTTCATGTAAAATATCATCAATTATATCTTTTATACAATAAGTGGTAAATCCTATAGCAGAAGTGCTCTCTATGTCTCCTATATAAAAGGCTAGTTCATTATCATCAATGACACCATCATTTAAGTCGCGAACATTAACAAAAACTTGGGGATATTTTGATTTATCAGTAGTTACTATATAGTCCCTCATCATACATTGCATTTTCCTCATGATTCCTACAGGAATGCTTTGTTTTATATAATCTAATACTTTATAAAAATTATTAAAATCATATAAATCGATTTGTGTTATAGGCAGAGTAAAGCCGTTGATATTAAGTGTTTTTTCGTTTATTTTTTCGTTTTCTAATTTATCCGTTCTTTTAATAAAAAATAATTTATTGGATAATGATGAAAATTGTTCTTTAGTTAGGCAATCACAAAAACATTTTATGATTGCTTGGATATTTGGATCATTAATACTATATCCTAAAAATATAACAGGATGTTCAACAAAGATAGTTATTAATTTTGAAGAAATATATTTCAATTTATTTTCAAAATTATCATAATCTTCTTTTGTAATTATTATTGTATGAGGCTCAGTTATACATCCATGAATTTTAAATATATGGAATATTTCATCAGAATGTGATGCCAATAAATTATGTTGCCCTATAATAGGATGGAATTCTGGTATAATCTGCTCAAAAATTGTATCATAGTTTGTTGTAATCACACCGGCAAATTTATTGGAATGCTTTCTCAAACTGTTAATTTCTTCATTTTCTAAAATTTTTAAGGATGATAATGTATTTGAAATATATAATTTTAGAGGACTTATTCCTTCTCTAGATATGTTATCAATTTCGACATTATTAAAATATTTATTTCTGAAATCAGAGTCGTTATAGAAATTTTGTTTGAATCGGTTTTCTAGCTCAGTTGCTATAATTGGATTTCTTTTGTCTTTATCTGTCTTTTCATCCATATTATTATTTATTAAAATTTTATTACAAAAAAAATTGTAGTTTAGTTCATTCTCTTCTTTAAGTATCTCCCAAATACTTTCTAATAGAGCGTTCCAATTTGGTGCATCCGAATATCTTATGGAAAAACCTGAACCAAGAAATAAGAAAGGCATATGATTAAAAGATTTAACTATCTCTATTAATTTATTTTCAATTTCTGTTGTATTGTCGATTTGCATTTCTTTCTCCTTTGCCTTCTTTTATTAATAAAAGTTTTCCTTTACTAAAATCTTGATCATATATATGCATTAACTCATGCATTAAAGCCGATCTTTGAGTTCTCTTTGAATACATAGTATTTATGTAAACAACATGGCCTGTATCGTATTCGTTCTTTATGGTTAATCCCTTGATGCTCTTTGGGAATATTGTCTCAACAATGCAACAGTCTAGGGATGAAAGTATATAATGATATTCTTCTATAGTAACACCATGTTCAATTTTCTTGATTAAATCTTTCATTGTCACCCTCCTAATAGACCTTATTATATCTAATTAATAGGGCTACATATTGGACACTAATCATTGCCATTTTCTGGTAGAGTTGCACGAAGTATTTTCATTACTCTTTCTTTCTCTTCTTTACTTAGTTTTCCAGTCTTTTTAAATAATATGTTCAATTCTCCAAAACCTTCTTCAGATAATTGCTGGGCAAGTTCAAGAGCATCGTCATCGTATTCTTGATTTGAATTGCTACTTCCTAGTAGATGATTCATATCAACATTGAAATAATCAGCAATAAATTCTAAAGTCTCAAAGTCAGGTTCTCTTTCACCATTTTCATACATACTTACTGAACTTCTAGAGATATTGAGTGCTTCTGCTAAATCACCTTGTGTCATATTTCTGCTCAATCTAAATTTTTTAAGATTGCTTCCAAATGTATTCATATCTTTCCTCCTGGCTAATTATATTTTTATAATATCACTAAACGTGAATAAAAGATATATAAAGTTCACAAAATGTGTTGACACTTATCGTGGAATAATTTATTATTATTACAGATAGGAGGTGACAGAATGAAAGTTGATAAAATGGCAAAGAAACTAATTAAGTTAAGAGGTAGCAAAACAAGAGAAATTGTAGCAAAAGATATAGGAGTAAGTATTTCAGCTCTAGCAATGTATGAAACAGGTAAAAGAATTCCCAGAGACGAAATTAAAGTTAAGCTTTCCAAGTATTATAAGACAAGTGTAGAGGATATTTTTTTTAACTAGAATGACACGATATGTGAATATCTTAAGGAGGTGAAAAAATGGAAATCCCACTATGGAAGCAAACAATGTTAAATCCAATGGAATACAGTGAGTATGCGAACATGTCGATAAGAATCATATATGAATACTGCAATAAAAAAATAATTCCATGTATTAAAACAAATAAAGGATTCAAGATACACAGAATTGAAGCAGATAAAAAATTGGCAGAAATGGCATTGAATCATGTGGGGCATACTCAAAGACACAGGGCAGAACTAATAGAAGAACCAGTAAAACAAAGAAGGAGAAGAATGGAGTTATAAAAATGCCGAAAAACAGAAATTTAAAAGAAAGAATAAAACTTAATGATCTAACAGAATTTGAGGAATGGGCCTTAGCTGTAATACCGATAGTTGCAATGGCTTTATTGATAGTCGGAGCTTGGTGGCTACTTTTTGAGGGGAGATAAATGATGACAACAAATCAATTTTTAACAGAAAACAACAAACAAGTCTTAGAAGAATCAAAGGATCTAAATCTTATCGAAAATATATATAAACTCAAGAAACAAGTTAAACAAGAATTCGATAATATCAGAAATAGGAATTGTGAAAGACTGGATGATTTCAGATCAAGTCTGGTAGAGGAGCGGGTGGATGAATATTTTGAAAAATTGTAAAGAAAAAGAAAGTATTTTGAATTCAGAACAAATAGCGGGCCAGCTAATTGAATTTATCAAAGACACTTTCTTAGTCAATTATAACACCGTTTTCAAGGAGGGGCAATGATTAAGAACGAAAAGGATTGGCTCCAGGAAAGATTAAAGGGGATTGGTGGTTCTGAAGCAAGTGCCATTATAGGCAAAAATCCATATATGAGTAATCAGGAACTATGGGAATTAAAGGTTGGACTAAAGGAACATGAGGATATTGGTAATAAATCTTGTGTCCAATATGGCAAAGAGGCAGAAGCTCCCTTGAGAGAATTATTCAAACTAGACTTTCCAAAATATGAAGTTGAATATAAAGATTTTGATTTAATCAGACATGATAAACATCAATTCATTTTAGCAACATTGGATGGAAGATTGATTGAAAAGGAAACCGGAAGAATTGGGATTCTAGAAATCAAGACCACTGAAATACTTAGATCCATGCAAAAAGAAAAGTGGAACCAAGGAATTCCAGACAACTACTATATACAAGTCTTATGGCAGTTACTAGCAACAGGTTATGACTTCGCAGTACTTAAAGCCCAACTTAAGTATCAATATTCTGGAGAAGTCAGGACCGAATCAAAACATTATTTTATAGAACGGTCAGAAGTTCAAGCAGACATAGATTATTTGAAAGAGGCAGGGATTAAGTTTTGGGGACATGTTGAGAATAGAACAAGACCACCCTTGATACTGCCGGAATTATAAGGAGGTAAACAAATGCAAATAGTAAAAGTACAATTCAAACATTCACAATCTGGTGAATTTAGAGGAACACAATATAGTTACTTTGCCGAAGATGACAATCTAGCAATAAATGATGAAATAGAAGTAGATACAAAGTTTGGCAAATCAATGGCCAAGGTCACACAAACAAATGTGCCTATTGATGAAGTGGTTACATTCGTAGATTATATGAAAACAATAACTAAGACACCAATCATGCCATTAATTAATGATGAAGATGTACCATTTTAAGGAGGAAAAACATGGAATTAGAAATCTACAATCCAAAAGAAGATGGATTTATTCAATCCATTGATTTCAATAAAGATGAAATCAAATCATATATAAGTCAAAACCTAGAAAAATACCAAGGGTTAATCTATGATGACAATTCAATAAAATTAGCCAAGACTGATAGAGCAACATTAAACAATTTCAAAACCGTATTAGACACAAAGAGAAAAGAAATAAAAAACAAATGCCTGGAACCATACAATGCATTCGAAAGTCAAATTAAAGAACTTATGGCCTTAGTAGACCAACCACTCCTGGCCATCGATGATCAAGTCAAAGAATACGAATCAAGAAAGAAAGCTGAAAAGAGAGACCAGGCAATGGAAATCTACAATGAAATATTTGAAGAGTTTCAAGAAGTAATAAGTTTCAATTCGATAGAGGATAAGAGATGGCAAAATACAACATTCAACATTAAAGATGTTAGGTCCGATATTGAAAGTATATACTCCAATATTCAAACTGGGGTAAAAATTATCAAAGACAAGAATTCAGAGTTTGAAACAACTCTTCTGGATTTGTTCTTCACAACTAGAGATTTGGATATGGTATTGAGAAAAGAAGAAAGTCTCAAAAAGGCAAAAGTAGTAATGCATGAAGCTGATAAGTTAAAAGCTGAAAAAAATACTCAAGCAGTACACACTAAGCCTGTAGAACCATTAAAAAATACAATTAAGGTTGAGACAACAGAATCTTCCATAGATAAAGATGGCAGATGGTATGACTTCAGTCTTTTTATGAATGAAGCTCAAGCAAATGAATTAAAAGTATGGATAAAATATTACAAAATAGAAATAAGGAAATTGGGGGAATAATAAAATGGCAGTAAATAATTCATTAACAAAATCACAAGTTAAACTAAACTTCAGTACAGTAATCTCGTCAGAAAGTTATCAGAAAGTTATAGCTAGAACTCTAAGAGATCCAAAGCGAGCTAATAGATTTATAGCATCTATAACTAGTGCGGTAACAACAAATCAAACATTACAGGAATGCGAACCATCAACAATCATTTCAGCTGCTTTACTTGGTGAAAGTTTGGAGTTATCACCATCTCCAGTATTAGGTCAATATTATATGGTGCCTTTTAATGATAATAACAAAGGCTATAAAGTAGCACAATTCCAACTAGGTTATAAAGGATATATTCAATTGGCAATTAGATCTGGACAATACAAAAAGTTGAATGTTATGGCAATCAAGGAAGGTGAACTTATAAACTATGATCCTTTGAATGAAGAGATAGAAGTTAACCTGATGGATGATGAAGTGGCGAGAGAATCGGCTCCGACAATTGGCTACTATGCAATGTTTGAATATACAAATGGATTTAGAAAAACAATGTATTGGTCTAAAGCTAAGATGGAAGCTCATGCGATACAGTATTCACAAGGTTACAAAGCAGATAAGAACAAAGGAACTAAATATACATTTTGGAGTAAAGACTTTGATGGAATGGCCTTTAAAACAATGCTTAGACAATTGATCAGCAAGTGGGGAATTATGAGCATTGAAATGCAGGATGCCTACACTAAGGACATGGGGGTTATCCAACAAGATGGAGCAGTTGAGTATGTAGATAACGGTCCATTAGCTGATGAAAAGGCGGAATCTGTAATTGATGAGCAACCACAGGAAGGCAAAAAAGGCTCCAGGTTGAAAGCAAATAATAAAGCCGATGAAGTACTTGGTGAAGTAGCTACAGAGCAGTCAGAGGAAGATATTGACCGAGTTTTTGGAACTTTCAACAATGAAGCTTAAGGTGACAGAATCTCAAATTCAAATTATGATATTTGACTGGGCATCTTTGATGATAAATAAATATCCTAAATTAAGGAAAATGTATCATGTGCCTAATGGTGGTCATAGACATATAACTACTGCAATGCGATTAAAGGCAGAAGGAGTTAAGCCAGGTGTTCCAGATATTGTTTTGCCGGTTGCAAAAGGTGATTATCATGGTCTGTATTTAGAGCTGAAAGCAGATAAAGGAAAACTATCGAAAGAGCAAGAAAAGTGGATAGAAGATCTAAAAGAAGAAGGTTACAAAGCTGATGTGGCATATGGATTTGATGAAGCAATAAACACCATTAAAAATTATCTGGAATTAAATTAATAACTATCATTCAAATAAATAAACAATGGGAGCTGGAACAAGGATAATCACCTCAATGAAATTCTCTTCAGCTCCCAGGAAGGAGTTAATAATGAAAGACATTTATTCCAATAAAATAGAACAAATACCCGAAAGCAAATACAGAGATTTATTAATAATCTTATCTAATAGGAGATCATCAGATAGTGCTATAAGCAGAAGAGAATTAGCTTATAGAATGAACATGAGCGATAGGGAAGTTAGGGAGTTAATTGAAAAAGCGAGGAAAAGCAGGTTCCCGATAATTATTAATCATAACGAAGGTGGATATTACCTAAGTAATGATATTAAAGAAATAGAGGAATTCAGAAGAAGGGAATTGCATTCAAGAATTTATAACCTAAAAGAAACTGATGAAGGCATGGCTGGTGCTATAGAATACCTAAAAGAATTTTCAAATGATCAGATAACCATAGATGAGGTGGTGAAATGCTAACAGAGGTAAAAATGTATCGATGTTCTTTTTGTAATAAGGAATATCGTACGCCAAATAGGCATAAATGCAAAAAGGATTCATTACTCAAAAATTGTTTTACTTGCAAACATCTTAATGGTTGGTATGAAGACTCTATTGATTGTTTGTACTCAGAAACTTTTGTCGAGTGTAATAAGGAAAATCAATATAGCTTAACTGATTTAAAGCAATGTAATTATAATTTGAAATGTGATGATTGGGAAGAGGTAGAATAATGGCAAATAAAAGAATGTTTACAAAACAAATAACAGAATCAGATGCATTTTTAGATATGCCAGGCACATCACAAAATCTATATTTTCATTTGAATATGAATGCAGATGATGATGGATTTGTTAATGCTCCAAACAGAATAATGAGGTCAGTTGGTGCTAATAAAAACGACATGGATGTGTTAATTTCAAAGAAGTTTATATTGATATTTGACAATGGGGTAATAGTCATAAAGCATTGGAGAATTCATAATATATTACGTTCTGACAGATATAAGGAAACTGTGTACAAAGATGAAAAATCGATATTAACATTCGATGAAAATGGCAGTTACACGATGCTTGAAAGCCCACCGTTATTGGAGTGCATACCAAGTGGCAACCAATTGGAAACCAATGGTATCCAATTGGGAACCTCAGATAAGAATAGATTAGATAAGATTAGTATAGATAAGAGTAGTAGTAGTAATAATACAGAAGTACTTCATCATGCAAAAGCTGAAACTGCCGAGACTGCTTCAGCCAATAATCAAAAAGATTTAAAAAAAATTATTAAAGTTTATGAAGAAGAAATTGGATTGATTACTCCAATGATTGCAGAAGATATTGAATTGTTTCTCAAGGAGTTACCTGCCGATATGATTACCAGGGCAATTGTTGAAGCTTCAAGTCATAATGTTAAAGCATGGGTTTATATCAGATCTATTCTCAATCGATGTGTTAATCAAGGAATTAAAAATATAAATGATTTTGAAACAAATAAAAAGAAATCTAAGTCAGTAAAGAAAGAACCTTCTTCTAAGCCTGGGAAGTATGATGGGGTGTATCAAAATTAAATTGAACTTGGTTATAAAAGGTTATATCTGAAAGGAGTAAAACGGATGGAAAAATATATAAATATAATTGGTGTTTCGATAATAGTTATGACAATTGTAGCCATTACTTGGTTAATTAAAGAATTATTTATTATTAAGGCTAAGAGAATTAAACATAAAGACTGGACAGAGTGCAGCAATTGCGGTGGCTCTATTGGAGAGAGTGGTATGTATTGCAAGAACTGTGGTGCCAAGTTAGTGGAGGCACAAAATGCAAAATAATGAAACTGGTGGAATCACAACTGAGGAAGCTGCAAATCAATTTAATAAATTGGGAGAAGTAGTTAATCAGTATTACAAGGACCACCCAGAAGAGTATCAGGCGTTGTTAAGAAGAATACCTAGTCTTAATAGAGATATGGAAATTTTTATTGAAAGCATTAAGCATTTAGTAAATGAGATAATTGAACTGTTTAGACCTTTAATTGAAGTAATGATAAATAAACTGAATAAAGTGTTCAGTTACAAGAAAAACAAAAAGAATAATAAGAGACTTCATAGGATTAAAAGAAAATTAATGAGGAGGCAATGAATGGATATAAAGGATTATCTAGAACAAGTGCGAGAAATCGATAAGGAAATTTCATCAAACATTGACTTATTGAAAAAGCTTAAAGCGAAAGAACATAGCTGCACCTCAGTATTATCCGATGAACCTAGAAATGATACTTTATCTGATAAAACAAAAATAACAGATAAAAGAATAGAGTTAGAAGAAAAAATCGGATATGAATCGAATAGATTATTTAATTTAATAGACGAGGCAAGATGTATAATATTGAAATTGCCAGATACTGTTCAAAGATCAGTATTAATTGAATACTATTTAAACCATAAAAGTTGGGAGGAAGTTGCTGTAGAAATGAATTATAGTTACAGACAAATACAAAGAATTCATGGAATTAGTTTAGAAAAATTAAGAAGATGTCATATAATGTCATAGAATGTCATATACTTGACATGATATATTGTAAATAGGAAGAATGAGCAATCATGATTACCTCCTTAGTATTATTTGAATAAAGAAAAAGAAAAACAACTAGTGGATGGCTAGTTGTTTTTTGATTATTTAATGGTATAAACATATATTTTCCAGTATAATGAATAACATGAAGAATATAACTGGAGGATAATATGAAAATTCAGGTAGTAACATTTGATAAAGATAAATACGCATCATTAATCGGTAGTGAAATTGTATGTAATAATTTAATTAATGCTGAAAGTTTTGATAACTTTGATTATAATATTATAGATTTAACCAATAGATTATTATGGTTATTTTACGATGTTGCTTGTGAAAATTTAACTAATATGCAAATGGTTAATCATATAAAAAAGATGATTAATTCTACAGAAAATAATGTTATTATAATTTTGCCTGGTAATATTAATATAAAATATCATTACAATAGTAATACAAAAAGATATTATGGTGATGCAGAATTGAAGGATAAAATACCAAGTCTCAAATCAGTCTTAAAAAAATTTTTTATAGATGAATTTGAAAGTATAAAAATTATTTATGAAAAGAATTATACTAAATTGAATAATAATGAATTGTCTGAATCAAGTTTTTATTTTGAATTATCAGATAAAGATTATATATACAAAACTACGAATAATAGAAAAAAAGTAGTTACAATGAGATTGGGGAAAAATAAGAATATTTATGTCACTACACTTAACTCTATTATTGATGATAATTTAATTAATAACGTATTGGAAGGATTATTGGGTATTGTAATTTATGAAGAACCAGAATGGGTGAAAGATGTGAATTTTTATACTGATGAAGAATTAAATGAAAAGAATCTTCAATTAGAGTTAAAAATTGATGAAATACAACAAAAGATTGAAGAGAACATTATTAAACTAAATAAAAATAAAGAATTTAAAAAAATACTATATACTAATGCAGATATTTTAGTTGAACAAGTAACAAAGATTCTTGAAGAAATGTTAAATTTTGATTGTAGTGATTTTATTGATGTGAAAAAAGAAGACATGAGAATAAAATTAAATGATACAACTTTTATCTTTGAAATCAAGGGAGAAAATGATGGAGTAAAACAATCAAATATATCTCAATTGACAACACATATAGAATTATACGAAGAAAGTTTAGAAGAAGCGGGCGAAGAAAAGGAAAATATCAAAGGAATTCTAATCAAAAATGAATTTAAAAATAAACCTGTTACTCAAAGAGAGCCGGTTCATAATAATGTTATACAGAAAGCACAAAGAAGTAAGTGCTTAATAATAACCAGCAAATTATTATTAGATTTATTTGAAAAATATTTAAGACAGGATATAACAACTGATCAAGTAAAAGAAATTTTTAAAACCCAAATAGGATTATTAGATTTAAACAATTTATAGTAAAGAGTAAGAGCAACCTCAGGGTTGCTTTTTTAATGCAAAAAAACAAGAAAGGACAATAAATGCTAATAGAAAAAATAAACATAGAAAAATTAAAAGAGTATGAGAATAATGCGAAGGAACATCCAGAAGAACAAATTAATCAAATTATAGAATCAATTAAGATGTTTGGGTTTAATGATCCAATAGCTATAGATGAAAACAATATGATCATTGAAGGTCATGGAAGACTGTATGCTCTTCAAAAATTAGGATATGAGCAAGTTGATTGTATTAGACTTAGCCATTTAAGCAAGAAAGAAAAGAAAGGCTATATTCTAGCACATAATAAGCTGACTATGAATACAGGCTTTGACATAGAGAAACTTAACTTAGAACTAGATTCAATCGATGATATAGATATGAGCTTGTTTGGTTTTGAATTATTTGAACCAGAAGCAGAAGTGATTGAAGATGACTATGAAGTTGTATTACCTGAAGAACCGAAAGCCAAACTAGGGGAAGTGTACGAACTAGGAAAGCACAGGTTGATGTGTGGCGATAGCACCAAGATTGAAGATGTTAATAAACTCATGAATGGTGAAGAAGCTAACATGTTACTAACAGACCCTCCATATAACGTGGATTACCAGGGAAAGACAAAAGATGCACTCAAGATTATTAATGATAAGATGCCTGATGATAAATTCAGGCTCTTTTTATTTGATGCCTTCAAGTGTGCTAATGAAGTAATGAAAGAAGGAGCAGTATTCTACATATGGCATGCTGATTCTGAAGGCTATAATTTTAGAGGTGCTTGTTGTGATACAGGTTGGAAAATAAGACAGTGTTTAATCTGGAATAAGAATTCTTTGATTCTAGGCAGACAAGATTACCACTGGAAGCATGAACCTTGCTTGTATGGATGGAAAGAAGGAGCAGGGCATATATGGGCCGGGGACAGGAAACAAACAACTGTCCTTGATTTTGATAAACCTACAGTCAATGCTGAACATCCAACAATGAAACCTGTAGCTTTATTTGATTATCAGATAAAGAACAACACTAAAAAGAATGATAAAGTACTAGACCTTTTTGCAGGAAGTGGTACTACAATAATTGCATGTGAGCAAAATGAAAGAATTGGTTATTGCATGGAACTAGATCCTAAATATGTCGATGTGATAATTGATAGATGGGAAAAACTTTCAGGAGGTAAAGCTATTAAAATTTCATAAAAGTTAGGAGGTGATATTTTGGCAAGGCCTCTGAAACAGATTGATAAACGAGAGTTCGAACTACTTTGTGGGTTGCAATGCACCCAGGCAGAGATAGCGGACTTTTTTGATTGTGATGTTGACACTATTCAAGCATGGTGTAAACGTGAATATAAATTGAGTTTTTCCGAAGTTTTTAGACGAAAAAGGGGGAAAGGAAAAATATCCCTAAGAAGGAAACAATGGAAACTAGCAGACACAAGCCCGGCAATGGCAATATTTCTTGGTAAACAAATATTAGATCAACGTGATAATTTCAGTATTGATATACAAGAAAATAAGCTGGGTTGGTATAAGGATAACGATTAAAACGATGGAGGTGGTATTGTGGAGCTTACAGAAAAACAAAAAAGATTTGTTGATTATTATATAGAGCTGGGCAATGCCACCCAAGCTGCTATTAAAGCTAATTATCCACAGAAAACTGCAGCTAATACAGGTTCTAAACTACTTAAAAATAAAAAGGTTGCATTAGAACTTAAAAAAAGAATGGAACTATTGGAAAGTGAGAGAATTGCTGATGCTAATGAAGTCTTAAAATATCTAACTTCTGTAATGAGAGGAGAAGTATGTGAAGAAACGGTTGTAGTTGAGGCAAAGGGAGATTTTGAAAGTAAAGCAAGAGTGGTTAAAAAACAAGTAACGCCAAAGGATAGAAACAAAGCAGCTGAATTACTAGCTAAAAGACATGGTCTGTTAAGTGATAGATTGGAATTAACTGTAACAGAAATCGGCTGGTACAAGGAAGATGATGACAAGTGAAAAAGCTGAGAAAAGAACCTTTTAATAAATGGGTTTGGAAAATCTTAGATAACTATAAGCATAGAATTGAAGTCTATTATGGTGGTGCTGGTTCTGGTAAATCCTATGGAGCAATGCAAAAGGTTATATTAAAAGCCTGCAACTCTAAAAGACGTGTATTGGTAATAAGAAAAGTACAAAGGACCATTAAAGAATCTATATTTAGGCTTACATTAGAATTATTAGGACAAGCTGGACTAACTCAGTTTGCAAAGATAAACCGAACAGACTTCACGATTGTATTAAGTAATGGAAGTGAATTTATATTCAAAGGTTTAGATGATCCTGAGAAGATAAAATCAATTCATGGAATAACAGATATAGTTATTGAGGAAGCTACCGATATTACTTTAGATGATTTTACCCAGTTAAATCTTAGATTAAGACCTGGTATTGATGTTAAGGACCCACAAATATTCCTAATGTTTAACCCGGTGTCAAAAGTTAATTGGGTTTATCCATATTTCTTTGTTAATAAACCAAAAGATTGCTTAGTAATTAAGACAAACTATAAAGATAACAAGTTCCTTACCAAGGATTATATTAAGACCTTAGAAGATATGGCATATAGAAACCCAGCATATTATAAAATTTATGCTCTTGGTACTTTCGCTACACTAGACAAACTAGTTTATAGATATACAAAGAGATTAATACCATTCGAGGAAGTGAAAGAACTTCCTCTTTTTTGTGGCCTAGACTTTGGTTATATTAATGATCCGTCAGCTTTTATCTCTGTTAGAATCGATGAAATAAAGAAAAAAATATATATTGTCGATGAGTACTTCAAAAAAGGAATGTTAAATGATGAAATAGCTAGGACCATTAATGACTTAGGTTACTCTAAGGAAGTTATAACAGCTGATAGTGCTGAACAAAAATCAATTGCAGAAATTAAAAAATATGGAATATCAAGAATTAAGGAAGCAAGGAAAGGTCCTGATAGTGTTATAAATGGTATTCAATACATTCAGCAATATGAGTTGATAGTGGATGAAAGGTGTCCGAAAATTATCGAGGAATTAGACAACTACACTTGGATGAAGGACAAGAAGTCTGGAGAATACGTTAATAAACCAGTAGATATGTTTAATCATGGACTTGATGCTTTAAGATATGCAATTGAATCATTGATTAAAGGTGCAAATAAAATGACAGTCAGAAAGAAACCAATCGGATTATAGGAGGATGAAATGGAAATATTAGAAAAGGTATTTTATAGATCAGAAGATACTAACTTTGGTGACAAGGAAGTATTGAAAAAGCTATTTGAAACACATGAATCACTAATAGAGTATTATAAGAAAAATCGTGAGCGTTATTTAGGGAAACAAGATGTGTTTTTACTCAAAACAAAAGAAGGAAAACCTAATAATCAGATATGTGTCAATTTCATCAAGTATATAACCGATATGGAGTGTGGTTATTTTGCAGGACTACCTTGGACCTATAGCTTAGGTGATAAAAATATAGCAGAAACATTTTCTGCTATTAAGGATAATAATGAATTAGAAAACATTGATTATAATCATGCAGAAAACTGTAGTATTTATGGCCATAGTTTTGAACTTCAATTTATTGATGGCCAAGGTGAATATAGGATGATTGATTTGTTGCCTGAGAATGTCATTATGATTTATTCTGATACAGTTGAGAAATCAAGATTAGCTGCAATTTACTATGCTAGTAAAATCGATAGTTCTAACAAGATTGTTCAAGTGGGAACAATATATACCAGGGATTATCAACAGGACTTTTTATTAAGTGAAGGTAATTTGTTATTAGAACAAGAAACTGTAAATAACATAGGCAAAGTTGCCATAGTTGAGTTTAAACAAAACAAATATCGTACTTCATGCTTTGATGATATCTTAACAATGATAGATGCATATAATAAAGGTATTTCAGAAAAGGCTAATGATGTTGAATACTTTGCAGATGCATATCTTCTCATTGCTGGTGCTGTTTTGGATGAGGGAACTGCAAAAAGCCTAAAACTAGACAGATTAATATATTTAGAAGAATTAACCGACAAATATGATATAAGATTTCTGGAAAAACCTAATGCAGATGGTAGCCAGGAGAACTTACTGGATAGATTAAGAAAAGAAATCTTTACTATATCAGGTGTGCCGGATATGACAGCTGAGGACTTTGGAAATGCATCTGGTAAATCATTAAGATATAGGATGCTGGCATTAGAGAATTCAAGAACTAAAAAAGAGATGCAATTCAGGTCAGCATTAAGACAAAGATTCAAACATCTATTAAGTTGGTTAGGGAAATTAACTGGAACAGGTTTTGGTGGTAATAATATAGACTTTACATTCTTTAAGAATATACCTGCTGATATTGCAGAAGAGATTTCAAATGCAAAGAATCTAAGTGGAGTTGTCAGTCAGAAAACACAACTTGAAACTTTAAGTATTGTAGATGATGTTAAAGAAGAAATTGAGTTAATTAATAAAGAAAAAGGTTCTATTGATGAGTTTCCAAGGGTTTAATTATGGGAGATATAAAAGAAAAGCCTAGTAAGTACTGGGCAGATAGACAAATTGCTGATGTTAAAAAGACAGATGCTGAAGCTTTAACTGCATTCAAAGAAATGCAATCTCATTACAGTAAACTAGAAAAAGAGTTGAACAATGAGGTTGCATATTTTTATCAGAAATATGGTAAGGATAATATATTAGAATTTAGTAGTCTAAGAAATAAGGCTGATAAGTCAGACCTTGATATGCTTTACCAGGACTGGGAGGGATTCGCAGAAAAATATCCTACATATGCTCATCTTAAACCTGTTAGGGGAAATATGTATAAACTTGATAGATATGAAATGCTTATTGAGAAGTCTAGGTATCAACTGAGTGAACTTGGAGCCAAAGAAGCTGAGATAATGAATAGATCATTAAAAGGAACTGCTAAAAGTACATATTCAAGTATGGGTAAAGCATTAAGCGGTAATGTGGCCATGCTTGATGATCTACAAGCTGATAAGATGATTGGAACTAAGTGGATTAGTGGTCAAAATTATTCTGATAGACTTTGGAAGAACAAGGATAAACTACTAGGCCATTTAGATTATGAGTTAAGAAACGGTGTTATCCGGGGTGATGACTTTAATACAATGACTGCTCACCTAAGAAATATAACTGGTGTGGGTAAATCAGATGCAGAAAGACTAATAAGAACAGAAACTAGTTATATTGCGAATAGGGCCAATATGCAGAATTACATTGATAATGGTTTAAAATTCTATGAATATTTGGCCGTAGAGGATAGCAGAACTAGTCAGGCATGTAATGGATTCAACGGAAAGATTCTACCTATAGACAAGGCAATTATAGGAACTAATTACCCACCTTTACATCCTAACTGTAGAAGTAGAGCTTTACCGGTTAGTAATAGGAGAGCAAAGCTAATTGAAGATAAAAAACTGTTAAAATCTAAATCAACGAAGAATAGACAAATAAAAATAAATACATCAAACGATACCTATAATAAATTAGGAAAAGATCATTATGATGAACTACATGATCTAATTAATAAAGCACCGGCTAATGAAAAGAAATTGTGGGAGTTGTACGAAGATAAATTTGTATATGGCTCCACAAATCACAATAGAATTGATTGCTATAGCCCACTTAATAGGCATGTAAGTATCAATGCTCAAAATATTAGAAATCCAAGAAGAGGATGGGAAGCTAAAAACGAGGTTTTATTTCATGAGTTGGGTCACTTTATGGATCATGCATCAGGGATGAAAATCAATAGTTCTGCTTATTATAAAGCTGATAGTTGGTTTAGTTATACTTATAAAAATAATCTTTTTGGAAATACTTTAAATGATGAAGTAAAGGAACACATAAAGGTTTTGGGCAAAGTAGTTAAAAATGATTTGACAACTTTTGCTAATGATATCAACTATTTGCATCAAAAGGGATATATAAGTAATACGGCAATTGACTTATATAAACAAACTGGCAGAATACCAAGTATTCCTAAATATAACATAGCTGAAGTGTATTCTGCGATGAAAAGAGAATTAAGAGCCTTACCAGAAATTTCAAGAGCTAATATATCAGATATCTTCGATGCAGGAACATTGGCAAAAGCTAACGCTGGCTTAGGTCATGGCAAGAATTACTGGAAGAATAGTGTTGAAAATCAGTCAGTAGAAGCATTTGCAGAATTTTATGCAAGTTCTATAGCCAATAAGGATAGTTTAAAAGTTCTAAAAAATTATTTCCCTAAATCATATAAGGTGTATAATGAGATTATAAAAGAAATGATAAAAGGAGGGGTTTAAATGGCAACCGATAAAGAATTAACTAGTTATTTAGAAATGTATGCAGATAAATTTGAAGATTGTTTTCCTACATTTATGGCAAGCAATTTATCAAATGATCAGATAATTGAAGAAATAGAAAAAGCTATAAACACAGGGAAGCCTTTTGAACCAGCTTTAGTAGAAGGCGAAAAATACTAAATAATTAAATACTAGTCAATCAAGACACCTAAGGGTGTCTTTTTGTATGCCCAAAACGTGGTGTATGGCAAAAAAAGCTCCATGATTAAGGTTAAAGTTTTACCGTAAAAACTATTTTGAAAGGATGATGAAAATGACAAAGGAAATTGAAAACAAATTCAAGCTAAATCTGCAATTGCATGGGGAACCAGGTGATCCACCTACAGAACCTCCAAAAGAGCCTCCAGTTGAACCACCAAAGGAACCACCTGTAGAGCCTCCGAAAGATGAAAATTTCACTAGAAAAGATGTTAATGCAATGATTGCAGCAGCAGTAAAAAAAGCACAAGAGGAAGCTAAAAAGCAGATTGAGGAAGAAAAAAGGATTTCAACGTTATCTGCCGAGGAAAAAGCTAAAGAAGAAAAAAGAGCCTTAGAGGAGAAACTGAAAGAGTATGAAAGCAAAGAGGCATATAACAATGCTTTGACCGATACCAAAAAAGAGCTTGAGGATAGGAAATTACCTTTGGGATTTGCTGAATTCCTAGTTGATTCAGACAGTACGAAAGCACTTGAAAGTATTAAAACTTTTGAAAAGTCTTTTAAAGAAGAAGTGCAAAAAGCGGTGGAAGAAAGATTGAAAAATCCTAATGCACCAAAGAACCTAGAACATGGTTTAACTCAGGAAGAACAATTAAAACAAGCCTTTGGGCTTAAATAAGAAAGGATGATTTAAAAATGGCAAATGTTGTAAATTATGCTGATAAAGTCAGTAAAGTTATTGAAGAGAAATACCTGCATACATTATTAACAAAGGACTTAGGAGTAAACGACCCAACACTTGAATGGGATGGAGCTGAAACCATTAAAGTACCAACACTAGAAGTTGGAGGATTTGGCGAGCATTCAAGAGATGGTGGATGGAACAGAAAAAGTGTAAGTAATGACTGGACTCCATATAAAGCGAGACACGATAGAGACGTTGAATTCTATGTTGATAAGCAACAAGTAAAAGATACTAACAATGTTCTAAATATTGGGAATATTGCAAATAAATTCATTGTAACAAAAAGTGTTGAAGAAAAGGATAGTTATAGAATTTCTACTATCGCTTCTGATTGGGATGCAAATGGTGGAACTCCAATTACTACTGCTTTAACTGCTAGTAATATTTTGACAATCTTTGATGACATGATGTTTGCAATGAATGAAGCAGGTGTTCCAGAAGAAGGTAGAATCCTGTATCTAACAAACACAACTAAGAGATTATTTACTGAAGCAATTGATGCAGCTAAAATGAGAAATATTGCTGATGGAACAACTACTATAGTAAGAGGTGTAAACAACCTTGATAATGTAAAACTTATTCCAGTTCCTGCAGCTAGAATGAAAGATGGATATGTTTACACTGATGGTTGCGAACCTGCACCATTAGCTAAACAAATTAACATGCTATTGATTCATCCTTCCTCAGTAATGCCAGTACTTAAAACTCAGTCAATTTATTTCTTTGAGCCTGGACAACATACATCTGGTGATGGATATTTATATCAGCATAGAGAGTTGTCAGATATTCTAGTGAAAAAATCTAAAATTGCAGGTATTGCAGTTCATAAAAATGCTTAATGAAGAAAGGAGACTAATATGTTAGTAAGAAATGGAGCTAAATTTTTAAAAATTGAACCAAAGGACCTAGGTCATTATATTGCCTTAGGCTATGAGGAATTTAAGGTTGAAAATGTGAAAGAAGCTAAATCTCCGAAAGAACCGAAGGAACCAAAAGAACCGAAAGTGCCAGCAGGAGATAAAGAATAGGAGGGTGTCTGAATGGATGACTCCACAATGATTAGTACAATTAAAAAATTACTATTAGCGGGTGATAGTGTCAGTGATGAGGCTATCACCTTTTATATTGGACTGGTAAAGAAAAGAATTAAAGCTAAATGTGAGACTAGTGCCTATCCCACTGATATGGATGAAATAACAATCGATATAGTTGTTTCTTATATCAACCGAAGGGGCAAAGAAGGCTATTCTAATGAATCAGAAGGAGAAGTTAGCGTAAGTATGATAGGTGATTTACTAGCTCCTTATAGCGATGATTTCGAGGCCTACAAGAAGAGTCAGGGAACAGGAAAGCTGAGGTTTATCTAATGATTAATATTAAGTTTTTAAAAACTGGTACCGGGCCAGAAGATGAATTAGGCAACAAGATTAAAGTTGATATTGAAATTGGAATATTAGAAGGTAACATATCTACAATAAAGAGCAGTATTTTAAATAATACTGCTCAAAATTCAATTAGTTATGATGTTACTAAAACAGTTCATTCTTTATCGGTTCCTTATAATGAAATGATTTATCTTGAAGCTACCAAAGCAGAGGTTAATGGACAAATGTATGATTTGAAAGAAAAAACGATACATTCAAAGAACAATAAACTAATGATCTATTGTCAGAAGGTGAAATGATGAGTGGAAATTTCAGATTCATTGGTACAGATAAACTTAAAAAAGTTCTAGATAATTGTGTTGATTCAAGTAATGAATTTATTGCAATTGTAACTGATACAACCTCTGATATTATGAATGATAGCCAAAAGAACCTTAACCCACATTATAAGACCGGGGCATTATCAAAAAGCGGAAGTTTTAACATTAAGGGTTTAAATGGTGAAGTTGGATATTCTGTAAAGTATGCACCTCATGTTGAGTATGGTCATAGGACCAGGGGTGGTGGATTTGTGGCAGGTGTTAAATATTTACATAATGCTGTTGAAAACAATAGAGATGCTCATCAGAAGGCAGTAAGTGATCTTGTTAAAAAGTTAACTGGAAATTAGGAGGATTATATGGCAATAAAAAAATTAAACTTTAAACATGTAATTGGTGGAATTATCAGCAAATTGAAAGAAAATAGTATAAAGGCTTTTGATATTGTTGATCCAAATCAAACCACTCCTTTTTGCTATATTGAGCTAGTTAATGTAAAAGCTGCAAATACAAAAACATCAAATATGGATGTTTTCACAGTATGGATTCACGCATTTGCTGATTCAACTAATAGTAGTATTCCGGTATTAAATCTATGCCAGGAGATTGAAGAGGCTTTAACTGAGGATATTAATATTCCAGAACCCTTTTGGTTAGTTTCTCAAGGAGTTACAGGCCTTAATTCACTTTATCAAGAAAATGAAACACAAGAAAAACATGCTGTAATAGAACTTGAATTAAAAGTTTGTTATGGTTTTGAATCCAAAGTATAGGAAGGAGAAATAGAATGGAAAAGATTGCTGGTAAAAATATAGTAATTGCTATATATGATCAGACAGGAACTAACTTGTATGCTGTTGGTGGACAACAAGGGCTTACAGTTAATAGATCAGCAGAAAATATCGATACCTCAGATAAACTAAGTGGAGGTTGGGCTTCAGGAATGGCTGGTTTAAAAAAATGGAGTATTGATACTGATGGAGGTATGGTTGAAGGTGACCCTGCAAAAATAATTCTTGACCAGGCATTTGAAAATAGTGACACTGTTGCTGTTAAAGTAATCAATATTAAAACAGGCAAAGCTTTGTATGGTGGATTAGCAACAATTAGTGATTTTTCAGTTGAGGCACCTCATGATGATGTTGTTGCATGGTCTGCAACACTTGAAGGTGCAGGTCCACTTGCTGATTTATCGGGAGATGCTATTGTTGATTTACCAGTTGGTATAACTGTGCCAATTAATGATTTAGTAGCAGTTCAAGGTTCCACAGCTGGACAAATTGCATTAACATTTAGTCCACCTACTGGAAGTACAGCGGTTGCTGTTGAAACTAAGACTGGTGTGGGTACTTGGACCGTTGTAACTACAACTCCAACTTCGATAGGAGTAGCTGTTACTAGTGCTGTGATTACTGGTTTAACAACTGGCGTAACTTATAGTGTGAGATTAGTAGTAACCGGTGGTCTATTCGCTGGAAACTCTAATGTAGCTATAGCTACTGCAAAATAATCAAGGAGGGATAATACCCTCCTTATTTTTTTAAACAAGAAAGGAATTAAAGAATGAATATTGATGGCAATAAGTTAAAAGTTGGTGAAAAAGAATATAGGTTTATTATAAACACTCCAAAATTAGAAACCCTTGAAATCGCAGGAAAGAAAAGCATTATGAACCTTATTCAAGATGCATCGATTTCTAGTATAAAACTAATGTTTACTATGTTTATAGATATTGATAGAGATAAGCAAAAGATATTTGAACAAGCATTAGAAGAACATGGACTAGGTGGTCTATATAAGTTCTTGGTTGATCAGTTACAGGAGCAGGCGGGTTTTTTGTTCCGTTAGAAGTAATTCAAAGTGATTACTTCTGGGATGATGAAAAATCAGTAAAGAAAGATAAATATCCAGAGTATGCAGAGGCAAAGAGATTTGCCTTTTTTGTTGCGAATTTTGGTTATACAAAGAGTGATTACCTAGCTTTAAATGAGGTTGAAAAGGCATTAATTGTTAAAGCATATCAAGAAAAGCAAGTAACAGAAATGTCAGGTATTAGGAATGCTTTCTTTCATGCATATGTTTCAGCCAATAAAAAGAATTATAAAAAACCATTGTATAAGAAGAGAAACAAAATTGATGTTACTCATGAAGAGATTATCGATGTTAAAAGTAAAATTCTTGAAATAGACAAGCAAGATCCTAATAAAAATTGGATTAAACTAATCAATCAAAATTCTAAAGGGAAAGGAGGTAAATAATGGCAAACTTTCTTATTAAAGCGATAGTTGGAGCAGATATAACAGAATTTGAAAAAAATCTTGGAACTGCAAATTCTAAACTTGATGGTGTGCAAAAATCACTTAGTAATGCAGGTAAAGTTGCAACAATAGGTCTAACTGTACCTTTAGTAGCGGCTAGTGGTGTAGCTATTAATACATCTAATCAATTTAGTGAATCAATGTCTAAAATATCAACATTATATGGTGGTATTGATGTTGATACAAATAATTTTAAAAAATCCATAATGAGCTTATCTAATCAAACAGGTATAGCTGCAAATGAAATTGCTGGTGGGTATTATGAGGCTTTATCTGCAGGACTACCAGTTACCAATGATATGAAGGACACAACAGAGTTTATGACTCAGGCGATTCAATTATCAAAGGGTGGATTTACTGATACAGCATCGGCAGTTAATGTTATGACTTCTGCTATTAATGCATATGGTTTAGAAGCAAAGGATAGTAAGAGAATCTCAGATGTTTTGATTACAACTCAAAACTTAGGTAAAACTACAGTTGATGAATTATCTAAATCTATGGGTAATGTAATTCCTACAGCAAAGGCTTACGGAGTTAATATTGAACAATTAGGAGCTTCATATGCTCTTATGACTGCCAAAGGTATTGATACAGCTCAATCAACTACATCAATTAACGCTATGTTGAATGAACTTGGTGATACTAGTAGTATTGCAGGAGCAAAAATATTAGAACTTACTGGTAAATCTTTTGGACAGTTAATGTCAGAAGGTAAATCTGTTGGTGATGTATTAAAAATAATGGATGATTATGCAAAAGCAAATGGACAGAGTATGCCTACTATGTTTGGTAGTATTGAAGCTGGTAAAGCAGCTATGACAATAGCAGGTGACGTAGGTACTTATAATGAATTTTTAGGTAAAATGGGTGAATCTGCAGGTGCTACTAAAGATGCCTTTGACAAAATGAATAGTACTAATACAGCTAAGATTCAAAAAGCGATGGCTGAAATTACAAATGCAGGTATTAAGCTTGCTGATGTTGTTGCTCCAGCAGTTGCAAAATTAGCTGATAAAATTGGGGGGTTAGCTGCTTGGTTTGCAGAATTAGGACCTGTTGGAAAAGGTATTGTAATTGCTTTTGTTGCATTGGGCATAGCAATTGGACCTGTTCTTGGTTTTATATCTGCTCTGATACCAATAATCTCATTTTTTACAGCTGCACAAACAGCAAATGCAACAGCAACAGGAGCAGCTGCAGTGGCAACATGGTCATTTAATGCAGCTATATTATTGATTCCATTAGCCATAATAGCCATAATAGCTGCAATATTGTGGCTATGGAATAACTGTGAGGGTTTTAGAAATGGTGTGATGGCTATAGTAGATGCTGTTGGAGGATTCTTTAAATGGCTTGGTGGAATAATAAAGACTGTTATAGGTGTTGCAATAGATATAATAGTTGCTTATTTCAAACTATGGTGGGCTGTTGTATCAACAGTTATAGGATTTATAGTTGATATATTTAAGTTTATTGGTGGCATTATAATGGCAGTTGTAGGTTTTGCTATTGATATTATTGTTGGATATTTTCAATTCTGGTGGTCAGTAGTAACAAGCGTTATAAACCTTATAGTATTTGGTTTTAAATGGTTAGGCGAGCAGATATGGGGATTTCTTAAACCTAAAATTGATGCAATAGCAGGATTTTTCACAAGTTTATGGCTTAACTATATTTCTCCAGTAGTAGAAAAAATTAAAAGTGCATTTTCTATTGTTGGGTCTGCTATATCTGGAGCCATTAAAGGAGCTATTGATACTGGTATTGGGCTATTTAATAGACTAAAAGATACTGTAGAAGGAATCGTTGATAAAATAAAAGGCTTTTTTGGTGGTATTTCAGGTGCAATATCAAGTGCGATTGGAACTGCTATTGATAAAGTTAAAGGGCTTATTAATAGCTATATAATTAAGCCGGTAAATAGTGTGATCAGTAAATTAAATGGGGCTTTAGGCTTTGCAGGGGTAAATATCAAATCATTCCCATATCTAGCACATGGTACAGATAATTGGGGTGGTGGTCCTGCTTGGATAAATGAGCAAGGTCGAGGTGAATTAGTTAATCTTCCAAATGGCACACAAGTTATTCCTCATGATTTATCAAAAAGAATGATTGATCAATATAGCACTAATATGTCTTCAATGAATGCTAAAAATGGTGGACTGAAAGACAAAGTAGTAGTTGTGAATGATGGTGGTAATAGTTCCTTGAGATTAACTGTAAATCTTGGTGAAGATAATTTGATTGATAAAGTAATCAAGGGCATAGAAAATAAATCATTTATGAATAATGAGGCGGTGATTAAGGTATGACGTACTCAGGAGATTTATTAAAAATTAACGGTAACATTATCAGTAGCATTATTGGTTATAAGGTGAATAGAATTAAAAGATGGAAAGATGCAGAAACAAATATGGCCGGTCAAATGAGAGCTACTTTACTAGGCATTTTTCCAGAAATAGAAATCGAGATTAATGTTACTAGCCAAGATGAAATAAAAGACCTTGTGCAACTACTTGATCTACCTTATTTAACAGTTGAATGGTTTGATGTAGTTGTTGGAACTATCCATACAGCTCAATATTATCCAGGAGAATTTGATATTGATATGTTGTTTAAGAACAGAGGTTTATATAAGCCCTTCAAGGTTAAATTACTTCCTGTAGCGAAAAGGTAGGTGGATTGAATGATTAGTGTAAGTAGTGCATTTAAAACTGCCATGAAAGCTCCTTTTAAAGAATTAAAGGCATATATCAAACTACCTGATAATACTTATATAAGAAGTGAAGATGATTTAATTAGTGTCAAAGTAAGTGGAGAAGGTGCTTTATGTAAAACCTTGATGAAAAAGTTTGAAGGTAAATTCCTTGGTGAACATAACTTATTAGGATTAGAGGTTAATGTAGGTATTGGAGTTAAAGTAGCTGGCGGAACATATGAATATATCGATTATGGAAAATTCTTAATTACTGAAACTACATCAATCAAGGAATCAGAAACAACAACTGTAGCTGGATATGATTTGATGATCAAAACTATGAAAGCATATGAACCATTTGCAACTTACCCAATAAATATAATTGATTTTGCCAGTGGTATTGCAGGACAGTGTGGACTAACTTTAGGAAACACTGTCTTTGTTAATTCTACATGGTCGGTATCAGGTGAACTATATGAAAATATTAAGGATATAACATATAGAGATATAATAACTCAAATAGCTGAAGTTTCAGGAAGCATAGCGATGATAGGTTCTGATAATAAGCTATACTTCAAATCTGTATTTGACACTACTGAACAGATAACTTATGAGAATCTATTCAAGCTGAAGCTGGAACCAGAATATGGTCCAATAAACAGTGTAGTTTTAAGAAGGCAACCACAGGAAGATAATATAGTGCAAGTAGACCAGGCATCAATTGATTTAAATGGTTTGACTGAATTCAAGATATCAAATAACTGGCTTGTTGATCATAACCGAGAAGATGCTATAACACCAATATTTAATCAGTTAAAAGGCATAAGGTACTATCCATTTGAAGCCTCAACAGAGGGTCTAGGATGGTATGAAATAGGTGATATGGTAGAAATACTTAATGATCAGTCAGAAGCCTTTGGAACCTTAATTTTAAGTTTCTCAATATTAGTTGATGGTGGAATAAAGGAAGCATTGTTAACTAAGGCTGAGAATAAGACATCAACTAATTATCAATATGTGGGTACAATTGTTAAGAAACTTGCAAATACTGAAATTAAGGTTGATAAGCAAGGACAAGAAATAGCATTAATAAATGAAGCACTTGTGAACACTTCAATAATATACAAGCAAGAAGACGCACCACTAAATCCAGTGAATAACGATTTATGGTTAAATCTTTCGAATAACATTGTTTACAGATTTGATGGAGTTGAATGGTTGGCAACATCTGTTTCTCCAGATACTCTTTTACAATATTACACAAAGTCAGAGGTAGAATTACTAAATGAAAGTATAACATCAACAGTTTCAAATTTATCTCTTGGGTTAACAAATAATTATTTAACTAAAGAACAAGTTGAAGCATTAACCAATGGTAATTCAGATGATATAGATGATTTATTTACTAAGTATTCTGAAGTTAAACAAGTTGCAGATGCAGTAAACATCGATATTACGACAATTAAGCAAGATGGTACAACTAAATTAGATACTAAAACAGGTTTCAAATTTGACTCATCAGGATTACAAATCGATAAGGGTAGTGGCATAGTAAGTTTGCTAGATGATACTGGTTTATATGTAAACTCAGGTAGTGAACAATTATTGAAAGTAAATAATCAAGAAATTAATGCCAAAAACGTAGTTGTCAGAACTTGGTTAACTGTTGGAAATAATGCTAGATTTGAAGATTATGAGGGTGGTGTGGGTATATTCATATTACCTACACAATCTTAGAAAGGAATAAAATATGGCTATTGCTACTTATATAAGTCCTAATTTTGATTGTGATCAATCAGCTTATGTGAAGTTTAGAGTTGTTGTTGATGTTATAAGTCAAAGTAGTGTTGATAGAACCTCATATTGTCGAGTTAGATTACAGGCTTGGAGAACTAATACCGGATACACAACTTATGGAGCGGGAACTGGTTATGTGGATGCTGATGGTTCACAACAATCTCAGGCTATCATCTCATCTCAAACAATAACTTATAATTCGTATACTGTTTTAGTTGATAAATATTTCTATGTTCAACATGGAACTGATGGTAAAAAACTCAATTGTCAATTTGGTGGGTACTTCTCAATATCATCTCCAATGAGTGGTGGTTGGGATTATTTTTACGTAACATTACCTGATATACCAGTTGCTAGTACAATAACTGCACCAAGTGGTCTTATTGAAGGATCTACCATAATATCAATTAACAGAGCAAGTTCCACCTTTAAACATACATTGAAATATTCATTTGGAAGTCCTGCAGTAGAGGGTACGATTACCTCATTAACAACTGCAACAAGTGTTGAATTTGCAATACCTACTTCATTCTATGCAAAAATACCTGATAGTAAGAATGGTATTTGCATATTAACTTGTGAAACTTATGATGCTTCTAATAATTTGTTGGGAACAAAAACAACTACGTTTTTAGCGAATGTTAATGAAGCAATAAATGAACCAACAATATCTATCACGGAATTGATTGATAGTAATTCGGTATCAGTGGCACTTACTAATGATAATTCTAAAATATTAAAAGGATTTTCAAACTTGAAATCTGTCTTAAATATAACCGCCAAAAACAGTGCTACATTATCATATCGTAAAATAACTTGTGGTTTAAAGTCAGCAGAAATATTTGGAACGACAAACCCTTGGACAAATACATTATTGGGTGTTTCTGATGGTGTAGTTACTATAATTGCGACAGATAGCAGAGGAATAACAAAAACACTCACGGTTAACAAAACATTAATAAACTATATACCATTGACTGCTAATCCTAACTTTGAAAGAGTTTCACCCACTAGCAGTGAGGTCGTTGTTACCTACGACGGTGATTACTTCAATAATACATTTGGTGTTGGTGGTGTAGCCAATACACTTACAATTGGTTGGTCGTACAGGATTTTAAATGGTGTTTGGGCAGTTGGTTCAGTCCCGTTGACAGATGTTAAAGTTGGTAACAGATATAGCAATGGAGATGACCCAATAAGTGTAGGTAGTATATATCCTTATAGTGATTTTTATGAATTTAAAATAACAATATCTGATAAATTAACACAAATTGAAGTAACTGACTTAGTTAAAAAAGGTATTCCACCAATGGCAGTGAAAGATGATAGAGTTGAATTTGATGTGCCGATATTCATTAAAAATGCTTCAGGAGTCCTAGGTAGTCTAGTAGATTTATTCTATCCAATAGGTAGCATAGTTATAAGTGAGGGCAACAATAACCCTCAATCTAGATTTGTTAATACTACTTGGGAAGTATATGGAACAGGTCGAGTATTGGTTGGATATGATGTTTCTCAAACTGAATTTAATTCTGGTGGTAAAACAGGTGGAGCTAAGGTGCACACCTTGACATCTAATGAGATGCCAATACACACTCATACTCAAGATGCACACAATCACTCGCAAAATGCTCACCAACACAACATTGATCATGATTATGATGGTGCAGGTGGTTCTAGTAGATATACTGTTCACAATGGAGCTTATGTATCTGGGGCTACAACCACAAGTTGGGTTACCGCAAGTAATATTGCTGCAACTGCAACTAACCAAAATGCAGGTGGTGGACAAGCACATAACAACTTACCACCTTATATCGTAGTATATTATTGGAAAAGAACAGCATAAAAATTATAAAGGAGTTGAGCAATGTGCATAATAAGTCAGGAGAAGGAATGCGGTAGAGCAATTCTAAGTACAAAGAAAATAGCTGATGATCTTGTTATCATAACAAATGAAATGAGAACAGATATAGCAATTTTTAAGAATAGTTTTGCTGATTTGAGTGAATCAGTAGAAAAATTAATTACAAAACATGAAGCTGAAGAGGACAATAAAATCAAAGAGCTTAAAGAAGAATTAAAAGCAAAAGAGGAAGATATGAAAGCCAGGGAAGAATTAGCCAGGACTAAAAGGTGGCAGGTAAAGTTATTGGCCATTTCAACTGCCTTTGGTTTTATTTCAACATTGGCCATGTTCATAATAAGTTTGATGTAAGAAAGGATGATAAAAATGGAAAATATTAAAAAAAGATTAAAAAGCCCAGTAGTTCAAATTCAATTAATTTCAATTGTAGTAGGAGTTATTATATTTTTTGCTCCAAATATCGAACAAGCAGTACAAGTTGTAAGTGGAGCATTAATAGCAATAATTAACGTAGTAGCAGGATTAAATAACCCTACAGATAATGAAAATTGGTAAGATGTGCTTTAAGGAGAGCTTTGAACATTATCTGATCAGTAAAGAGGGACATAGTGATAAATGGATACCCTTGGAAATGAAAGATAAATATCAATCAGATGGCTGGAAAATAGTTAAAAAGGTAAATTTAAAGCGAAAGAGAGAAGATTAATTTCTTCTCTCTTTTTTAGTATAGGAGGAAAACAATGAAAAAACTAACAATAGTAAATGGTATTATTCAAGACAAGTTTATTGATGGAATACCGGTTATGATCGATATAGTACAACCAAGTGGTCTTAAAAACGTTAGAAGAATAGGAACTCAAATGATTCCAATTGGGGTGGCTACCCATGAAACAGGAAACTCAAGTCCAACTGCTAACGATACAAATCATGCTCTGTATCTTCAAAACTTAGAGAACCAAGATAAAGCATATTTATCAGCTCACATATTTATTGATGATGATTCAATAACACAGACATTACCGTTTAATGAGCCGGCCTGGCATGCAGGAGATGGTGCTAAAGGTATAGGGAACTCTAAGTATATAGGCATAGAAATATGTGTAAATAGAAATGTATTAAAAGCGAGGGCTAATGGACAGTCTGTTATAGCTTCTTTAATAGTATCTATACCAGGATGTAATGATCTAAAACCTCATCAAGCCTTTTCGGGTAAAAACTGTCCTGCTAGAATATTAGCAGAGACAAATGGGTGGGCAAACTTTGTAGTAGGTGTTAAACATAAGATGAGCTTGATTGATAGAATATTTAATCCAATTCCGACACCACCTACAGCACCAGCTCCTTTACATCCTACAGTAGATATTACTGGTTCCATTTGGGGTTATAAGACTGCAGCTGATGCTTTAGCTGATAGAAATAGAGTAAGAGTGGTGCCAGTTGGAACTTATCCAATAATGATTAAACATGCTTCAGGGGCTTGGAATATTGGAGCAGGTTATATTTATTGGATTAACCCGGCAAAAATTACTAAGGTCAATACGGTGGTAACATCTAATCAAGTAATCATATCTAAGCAAGTATGGGGCTATAAAACTGCTTCAGATGCTATGAGTGGAAGGAATAAGATTAGAATAGTACCTAGAGGGACATATCCAATTATGATTAAGCATAAGTCTGGTGCCTGGAATATTGGCAAGGGATATATGTTCTGGGTGAATCCAAAAGAATTATAAAGTTTAGTAGGGGCATGTTCGCCCCTACTTTTTTTTTTGTATATATGATAAAATTAAGTTAATATTCTAGAAAAAGTATGATTAAGAGGGGTTAAATTTAATGAGTGAAGAACTAATTCAGAGGAACTTGATAGAGGCTCCAGAGAGAATGGGCGCTTGGAATTTTTATAATATAGGAGCTACCTCATTAAAAGCATTAAAAAATGCTAAGATAATTCCTAATAGAGACTATGAGGAATTTGAATCTAAAAAACCTGATGCTTTAATAGTTAAAAAACCTCATGTTATAGCTGCAATTGAATATAAGCAACCGAAAGATCTAAAAACTAAAAAGCAGATAGAAGATGCAATTTTACAAGAAATAGGAACGGCCAAGGCATTAGAGGCTAAAATATATATTGTTACAGATGGAAGCAAAACAATATGGCTAAATCCATTAACTGGAAATGAAATCAAGACTGAAAATGGTAATACTATATCATTAGTATTCAATAAAGATGATATAGAGTGTATAAAAATAATTAATAAAATACTTCCATCGATAAGTGCGAATAACGATACTATATTAGCTACTGCAATAGTAGATCCATTACCATTAGCTCAACAAGTTTGGCAAGATCTATGGTCAGTTTCTGGTGCCACTCCTGAAAATTGTTTATATACATTTGTAGAGATATTTATATTTAAGTATTTAAGTGACCTTGGGGTTCTTAAGGGTATTCATTCATTTTCCAATCTCTTAAATCAATATTTAACGAACGGAGAAAATGAGGTGCTAGAATTTTATGCGTCAACTGTACGTAAAAAAATTAAGGAACTATTTCCTTTGAATCCAAAAGATAAAACTACTATTATTAATGGCACTATTTTTGTATCAAAAGATGATAAGGCTGTTGCTGGTTACGCTACAGTTTTCAAAAAGATTCTTAATCGCTTTAATGAATTCGGCACACTAGAAAATATTGACTATGATTTTAAGAGTAAATTATTTGAAACTTTCTTGAAAGAATCTATAAGTAAGAAAAATTGGGGGCAATTTTTTACACCATTAAAAGTAGTTAGATCTGTTGCAAATATGGCTGATATTAGTCCAGGAATGAAAATATGTGATCCTGCCTGTGGGGTTGGAAAGTTTCTCTTAGAACCAATATTGCATGAAATACATAAGTTTTTTAAAATTGAAAATGGAACACTGAAACCACAAATTACATTAATTGGCTTTGATAAAGGTTTTGACAAGGATGAACAAAAAACAATTATACTAGCTAAGGCTAATATGTTAATTTATTTATCAAATTTGATAAAAGAAAATGCAGATATAACAAACCAGTTTGCTAATCTTTTTAATGAAACATTTTTACTACAAACAAACTCAATACTTGGAACACTAGCAAATCCTGTTAAAGATGAGTACGATTTAATTCTAACTAATCCACCATATGTAATGAGTGGAAGTAGTAATCTGAAGGAAGAAATTGCGAAACTTGATGAATTGAAAAGATATTTTTCCGTAAATGCAATGGGAATAGAAGGTTTATTTATGGAGTGGATAATACGTGCTTTGAAACCAGGTGGAAAAGCTTTTGTTATCGTTCCTGATGGTATGATGAACAGAAATAATGACAAAAGACTACGTGATTTTATTCTTGATGAATGTATTTTGGATGCCGTGATTTCTCTGCCACTTAACACTTTTTTCACTACAAATAAAAAAACCTATATTATGTCTCTTACTAAAAAAGTGCCCACTCTTTCGGGTGGTGTTTCCATAAAAGAACGCCAAACTACGCCTGTGTTTACTTATCTCTGCTCGGAGATAGGCGAAACTCGTGATGTCTATCGCTTTGATATTGAGCAAAATGACCTTGATAATGCAACAACCCTTTACAATATGTTTAAGGGTGTTCGTGGAGCAATGCCTGTTGAGGATAATCGATGCAAAATTGTTGATATTAATAAGTTCTATGATGGAACACATTGGTCTGTCGAGCGGTGGTGGACTAGGGACGAAAGGATTGAGCTAGGGATTGAGGATGAAAAAGATTCTGTTAATACTGATGATTTTGCATCCCTTATTGGAGATATTTCTAATACTCTTTTAGAGTATCAAGACGCAATTAAGGGAAGTCAAAAAAAAAAAGAAAAATTCAGTGTTAGGGATGTTTCAATAACCGATTCAACATACTTTGATGTTTTATCTTCAAATCAATTGGGATTAACAAAAACTCAAATAAACAATTTGCCTATCGGTGAAGTTCCTGTTTATTCCGCTGCAAAAGAGCCTATTTTACATATAGAAAAGCTATCTAAATTACCGATAATGGCAGACGATGCAAATCCAATAATTTCATTTGCTAATGATGGTGATGGTTCAGCTGGTCGTAATTTTGTATTGCATACTGAACCATTTTATATTAGCGCAAGTCGAACTGCTATTTCAATAAAGGTGGATACTATTCTTCCAATGTATGTTCTTAGTCAGATTTGGGGCATGAAAGAAAAATACAAATTTAACTATGGATTCAAAGCAAATCGTCAAAACCTTAAAAGTGTAGTGATACAAATTCCAATAGATAATAATGGTGGTTTTGACATTGAAATACAGGAGTTAATTGCAAATCAGTTTAGTGTCGTAAACGAGCTAAAATTTGAAATTAGTAAGAAATGTGAAGACATAGCGTTACTTAATGTTTATTTGGATTTAAGCAACTATGATATTCGAAATTTCTTATTGTCGAAGCTGCTCGAACCCGTAAAAGGAAAGGGTAAATACACCAAAAAATACGGTGATGTACATAAGGGGGAATATCCTGTTTACTCAGCATCGGCAAATTCGCCATTGACATATATTGATACCTTCGACTTTGAGGGAAGTTATCTTAGTTGGGCTACAAATGGTTTTGCAGGCACTACAACAATTTTAAACGGAAAGTTTTCAATTAATGGTGATAGAGGCTTACTTAAGCCGAAAAATAAAAATATTGATATTAATTATATTAAATTTGTTATTGAACCAATATTTAGGAAATTAGCAAAAGGTCGCAGAGGTGATAACGGCAAGGATGAATTCACAAAACTTTATCCATCAATGATTTCTGATGTACTTATTCCAATACCAGTAAATACTAATGATGAATTAAGTTTATCTGCTCAAAAAGAAATTGCCATTAAATATCAGGTTATTAAGCAAACTAAAATAGAAGTCTTAATGAAATTAAGAGAATTGTTAAAACAAAGAGTTTCATTTAATTGATTGCATTATAAGATTTATTATAAATAAAAACGTAAAATCCCCGTAAAATAAACCAACTCCACCGCCTGGCACCGAAACCTTAACCAGGGGTGATAAAATGGATCTAGAGTTGGTTAGGCATCTGATAGAAGATGTAATTGATGAGTGGTACAATTACGGTGAAATAGACTTGGTAGAAGTATCGATGTTGGAGATGGCTATTGTTGAATTGAATAATTGAGTTTAGGGAGCATTTTAAGCTCCCTATTTTTTTGACACCGAAAATGACACCGAAACTATAACTCTAGAGCTATAAAGGTATAGTTAGGTAGTAGCCAAAGTTCCCTAATGGTGGGAAAGGCTGATAAATAGAGGGTTCAATTTAAGTTTCCTAAACTGTAGGTCGGTGGTTCGATCCCACTCGGGAGCACCAGTGAAAGCCCTTGGACATTTAAATGTTCGAGGGCTCATTTTTTTATTAGGATAGAACTTGGTATTTGACTCTGTTGCTATATTTTTGTGATGTTAGTAAACCTAATGTTTGAAACTTTTGTACGAAAGTTCTAATTGTTGCGTAAGCAGCATTACCGAAATCTTTTTCTAGCTGTTTGGTTGAGAAGGGATTTTCGCCGTAGGTGGATAGTACATAGTTCCAAAGGTCTTTTTCCTTTTCGGTTATTGTTCCTTCTTTAAGATATTGGGTATATGTTTGTATTGTTGGGTAGTTTGTTGTGATTTCATCAATCTTTTGGTAAACATGTTCGTTAAAGTAGATGATGAATGGTGTCATATCTATAAGTTTGCTTATTTCATAATTTTCTTCAATAACAGTAAAAGTGTTGTAGTATTTTGTTTTTGTTTTCAATATATGGTTTGAGTATGCATGAAATAAGGTTGAAGGATAGCCTTGTTGTATAAGATACCAAAGGTGTACTAGTCTAGCTGTTCTGCCGTTTCCATCAAAGTAGGGGTGAAGGTAAGCTACATAGAAATGGAGCATATTTGCTTTGACTAGTTCCGGGATATTATCTTTTTGGTTGGCAAAGTCTATGAGGTTTTTCATGTATTTTGAAAGGAGCTTGTTGTTTAGTCCTTGATGGTATGGCTTGTCTCCTACTATGTAGACCTTGTCGTTTCTGTAGTAACTATCTTCTTGAAGTTTGTTTTCTTTTTTTAGATAGTCACCTGCGCATAGATTGTAGAGTGTGTGTAGGTTTTCTTCAGTTATTTTATTCCTTGTATCAGCAATGAATTCTAGGCTTTTTTTCAATCCTAGAGCCCAGTTTTCTTGTTCGTTTGTAGGTGCCATTCCTTGTAGGATTTTCTTAATACTTTCTCTACTGGATTCTATGTTTTCTATTTGTAGACTGCCGTCTATTTCTTCTTCCATTGCTTTTATGCCATATGGTTTGTTGGTGTTGTTATTGGTTAGTAGTTTTTTTACTATTCCTATATCTATTGTGGTTTGTGAAGGCATATAGACGCAAGGTTTTCCATTGAAGTCCTTAAGCTCTATTTCTGCAAAGCTTATATCTCTTAGTGTTTGCAGCATTTCTTCTACTTCTTGCTTATGGTATTTGTGTTGCATTTTTTTGAGGTTGTGGAAGTGTTGGTCTTGTATCATTTGAGTATATAGTTTGGTGTCCATATATTCTCCTATCTATTAGTGATATATATTGGTATCAATTAGTATCAGTATATATTGATTGAAGGAGGAATGCAACTGGTCTAATTACTGTTTAATTAGCCATGTGAAAATCTGTGATAATTAAGAGGAAAATACGTAGATAATTTGTGAAAAAATGTTTGAAAAATATGAGCATATATGATATTATCAAGGTGGATGAAGTACAAAATAAAGTTTTCTATGGTTCGTAGACAAAATCTACTTACCGCCGTCTGTAGACAAGTCTACTAGGACAATAGAGAATTCCAAACACCTGTATTTAACACGGTAAGTTTTAAAGGCCTGGAAGTTAAATTCCATGCTTTTTTTTGTGTAAAAATTTGCAAGTGTTAATTGATAATAAATACACATTCATAAAATGTATGAAATGCATCAAGTATATTGTAATAGAAGATATATATTGCTAATATGTTCGATAGGGGGTGGATAGATGAAAAAATTAGAACCACTATTAATCATATTATTAATAACCGTTATATTAACTGGATGTGCTAAAGAAACCAAAGAACTAACTCCTAAGGATAAGTACTCTGACGTTAGAGAAGCTGTCTATGAACAGCTTTCAGAAAATGACAAATCAAATATTATAGGAACCTGGAAAGATGCCGTAGTCACAGAACAAATTTTAGATAGTAAAATAATTATAGAGGCTGACAAGAAAAATATGCCTGTGAGCAAATATGAAGGGAGAAAGTCTATAATATCGACTTTACCCTGGATGTACCGTACATACCAAATAATATGACAGTAGTGGCCACAATGGACACTTATGAAATCATAGGCTATGGCTTATTAGACTAAGGGGATAATCCGACAAAGGTTGAGGTGCCTTGAAAACTTGAACTTAATACTCATTAAGTGATATAATCTTAAAAGAAACAACTAAATAAAGAAAGTTTTCTAGGGTTCCGTAGTTATAGTCTAGCTGGTCCGAGAGAAAACACACAATATGTGTACACGGAAGGATAAAAGCCTGGGAGATATTTAAACAATATTTCCCAAGGCTTATTTTTTTGCATAGAAAGGAGAAATCAAAATGCCATGGATCTACCTCACCATAGCCGGAATATTTGAAATAGTATGGTCTATTCAACTAAAGAACTCACTTGGCTTTAGTGTTTTAATACCAAGTATACTCACTGTAGTTGGTATGACAATCAGCATCTACTTCCTATCACTGGCTTTAAAAACCATACCCCTAGGCACAGCCTACGCAATCTGGACAGGAATAGGTATAGTCGGCACAGTCATCTTTGGAAGCATCTTTATGAAAGAACCATTAGATGTAATAAGAATAATATTCATCCTATTCATAATAACCGGAGTCATAGGACTTAAACTATTCGCAGTCAAATAGCTTGCTAAAAGCCTCTGGAATAGCTTTTTATAGTAATAGTAATTAGCTCAATTCCAGGGGACTATTATTGTAGGAAATTTAACGATTGTTAGTGAGGTGAAAATTTGAAAAATATTTTTTAAAAAAAAGTCTTGTAAACCGGTTTTCTAGATGCTATAATGCAATCAAACAAGAATAAATGATACTAATTAATCAAATAAAAATTAAAAACGGAATGACACGACGATTCCAACCGTCCAAACATTCCTAACAGGAGGAAAGAAATGGCAACAATCAACGACGTCGCAAAATTAGCTAATGTAAGCAAAGGAACAATATCAAGATACCTAAGCGGTACACTAAAACTAAAAGAAGAAACAACACAAAGAATTGAATCGGCAATCAAAGAAACGAACTATATACCCAATAAAATAGCCGCTTCAATCAAAACAAAAAATTCCAGTACCATAGCTCTAGTAATACCATCAACCAAAAATATCACCTTTGCAGAAATAGCAGAAGCGATAAATGATGTTATATCACAGCAAGGATATTCAATGGTTATCTACACTACAAACGATAAATTAGAATTAGAAAAACAAGCAACAAATAAAATAAGAGAACATATGCTAGACGGAGCAATCTTCATCACAGAACCAAATGGTGATAAAGACATGAGCCACATAGATCTACTAGAAAAGAACGGAATTAAGACACTTTTGATAAACCGGTTTTACGAACCTAATATATATAGTAATATCTCAGTAGACTACTACAAAGGCGTAAGAGAAGTAATTAAATACTTAACTGATATGGAATACAAGAAAATAGGGATAGTACTAGGATGGGAACATCAGGACCAATCAGAAATATACAAAAAAGCCTATATCGACCAATTAAAGGAAATGAATAAAGAAATAGATAAAAAACTAATGATCTATTGCAACTATGATGAAGAAAAAACCAAAGAGGTAGTCAGTGACCTTATAAAAAAAGGAGCAGATGCAATTTTCACCATATCAGATAGATCAGCCCTAATTGCACTAGATGTAATAGAACAAAAAAATCTAGACATACCAGAAAAAGTAGCAATTGTAGGATCAGGAAACACAGAATTCTCTAGACTGATTAAAATGACTTCCATGGATGGTAAAGGGGAATTAATCGGGAAGAAAGCAGCACAAATGCTATTAGATAAAATGAGAGGTTATGAAGAAGATACATTCCAACTAATCAAAACAAACTTAGTCGTAAGAAATACAACAAGAAAAAAATAGACTAAGAATCTGTAAAGAGTAGATGGCGTATATAGATAAGTGCACAATTTAAGCTTAAATAAAATGAAAATATTGAGAGGAGGAAAGGACGAAAAAAATTATTAACGAAAATTATTATTACACTAATATAGTAAAACCAAGGAAGGTGGATAAAAATGTTTAAAAAAGCAAAAAAATTATTAATAATCTTATTTGTAATGTTAATAGGAACAGCTATCGTTGGATGCGATCCTAATAAAGCAGGAGAACAAACATCAGGAGAAAAAGTAGCCCTGTTGCTTACTGGAACAATTAACGATGCTGGCTGGAGCGAATCAGCTTACAAAGGATTCGAAAGAGCTAAAAAAGAATTTAAATTCGAAGGCGCATACTCTGAAAATTTACAACTACCAGACTTTGAATCAGCAATCAGAGACTATGCAACTAAAGGATTTAATACAATTGTACTATCTTCTGCAGATTTCAGTGAAATAGCGAAGACAGTATCACCAGATTACCCAGAAGTAAATTTTGTCCTCATAAATGGTCAACAAGCTATGGAACCAAACCTAGCTAATTACAGACCAAATACACCAGAAGCAGGCTTCATTGCAGGTGCCTTCGCTGGTTTAATTTCAAAAACAAACACAGTCGGAATGATTGGTGGCAAGAAACTACCTCCAGTACAAGATGCAACTGCAGGTTTCATCGCTGGAGCAAAATATACAAATCCTAGTGCAAACGTATTAACAGCCTATATCGACAGCTTTACAGACATCGCTAAAGGAACAGAAGCAACACTAGCCATGATCGAAAGCGGAGCAGACGTAGTATGTTCAAACACAGGACAAGCAGCGCTCGGCACAATTGACGTTGCAAAAGCCAAAGGAATTTATGCAGTAGGCTACATTGAAGACCAAAATAAAGTTGCCCCTGGAACTGTTCCATTTTCAGCAATTCAAGACGTAGGAGATATTTGCTACAGAGGAATAAGCGATGCAGTTGGTGGTAACTTCAAAGCAGAACTAGTTTTAGTAGGTGCTAAAGATAATGTAATAAGATTATCAGACTTCTACAAAATGGGAAGTAACGATGTATCAAAAGCTGTAAAAGACAAAATGGAAGAAATCTACAAAGGTATAGTTGATGGTTCATTAAAATCAAAAGGTATTTTGCCAAAATCAGGATTCGAAAAGTAAAAAATATACTTACAGAAATTAGATGATGGGAAGGTCTATACCTTCCCTCCATCATAAGTCAGTAAAAAGGAGAGGTTTCTTATGGAAGAAAATACTAAGAATATGACGAATGATCTGATGATTGAAATGAGAGGTGTCACCAAATCATTTCCAGGCATAATCGCAAATAAAGATGTAGATTTCAGCGTCAAGAAGGGTGAAATTCATGCTCTCCTTGGTGAAAATGGTGCTGGCAAATCAACCTTGATGAATGTCCTGTATGGACTATACAAAGCTGATGAAGGTGAAGTCTACAAACAAGGTAAAAAACTAGAACTACAATCACCTGCAGATGCAATATCCAAAAGAATCGGGATGATTCATCAACATTTTATGCTTATACCAACACTAACAGTTGTAGAAAACGTAGCCCTTTGTTTAAAAGACCAAAACCCATTTAATATTAACCTAAATAAAGTAGCAGATAAAATAAATGAATTATCCAAGCTATATGGATTAGAAATTGACCCGTGGGCCAAGGTATCACAACTATCAGTAGGAGCTCAACAAAGAGTTGAAATATTAAAAGTTCTATACCGTGGCGTTGAACTATTAATCATGGACGAACCAACAGCTGTTCTAACACCTAACGAAGTTACAGAATTGTTTAAGGTGTTAAGGGACATAGTGAAGGCTGGAAATTCAGTGATATTTATTTCTCATAAACTTTGGGAAGTAATGATGATTTCAGATAGAGTAACAGTATTAAGAGATGGCAAAAAAATAGCTACAGTCAATACCAAAGATAATACAAAAGAAACACTTGCGAGTATGATGGTTGGTAGGGAAATCATTTTACAATATGATCATCCTGTTGTAGAAATAGGAAGCAAAGTATTAGAAATAAAAAATGTTACCAGTAACGATGACAAAGGCTTCAAGGCTCTAAATGGAATATCATTCGATATCTCAAGTGGAGAAATAGTAGGTATTGCCGGAGTTGATGGTAATGGACAAAAGGAAATAGCTGAAACAATTCATGGAATGAGAAAAGTGATCAGTGGGAACATCATATTTAGTGGTCACGACATAACTAATCATTCGCCAAAAGAAATAATAGATATAGGACTAGGTCATATACCAGAAGACAGACATGCAAGAGGCGTGGTCTTGGACTTTAGTGTAGCTGAAAATATAGCCTTAATTGAATTTGAAAAGAAACCTTTTACACAAAGAGGTATTTATAGACCAAACGAAGTAAGACGTGTTACCGACGATCTACAAGAAAAGTTTGATATAAGATGTGCTTGTACAGACTATGCTATAAGAGACCTATCTGGTGGTAATCAACAAAAGGTTGTACTTGCTAGAGAAATTAGCAGAGAGCCAAAACTATTAATAGCTGCACAACCAAGCAGAGGCCTTGATATTGGAGCAACAGAATACACACAGAAGTTATTAATAAAAGAAAGAACCAAGGGTATGGCGATTCTTTTAATCTCGACCGACTTAGACGAAGTTTTAGCTGTCTCAGACAGAGTGCTTATCCTTTTTGAAGGAGAGATAATGGGTGAAATAATACCTGGTAAAGCTACAATTCAAGAAATAGGTCTAATGATGGCTGGAAGTAAAATGAATAGCGAAGGAGGCGTAGATAATGGAAATCAAAATCACTAAAAGAAAAGTCAAAAAAGCTTCAACCTTTGGCGTCTTCACATCTGTTCTAGCCGCTATTATGGCCTTAGTTGTAAGTGCCTTGGTTATGTTATTTATTGGTGTAAATCCGATTTATGCCTATTGGCACTTGTTCTATGGAGCATTTGGCAATATTAATAATATAGCAGATACCTTAGTAAAAACTACACCTATACTAATTGCCGGAATTGGTTTATCAATATCCTTTAGGAGTAATCTAACCTCAATTGGTGCAGAAGGTCAAATGATAATGGGTGGTATATTTGCAACAGTTGTTGGCTTATATATTGCTGGAATTCCACCACTTATTGGAATTCCCATTGTAATAATTGCAGGTTTTGTAGGTGGTAGTTTACTAGGATCATTGGCTGGATTTTTAAAAGCCAAATTTGGAACTTCAGAAATAATTGTAACCATAATGTTAAATTATATAGCAATCTTCTTTTTAAGTTATCTTTTAGATAATCCTCTAAGAGAAGCGGGCAGTTTCTATCCCCAAAGTGCAGGAATAGCAAAATCACTTTGGCTACCAATTATCATATCTGGTTCAAGACTACATATTGGGTTTATTCTTGGAGTCGTTTTGATAGTTGCCTACTATATTCTAATGTTCAGGCTGCCACTAGGATATAAGATCCGTGCAGTGGGCTATAATCCTAAAGCAGCAGAATATGCTGGTATAAAAGTTAGTAAAAATATTATTATAGCAATGCTTCTTTCAGGAGGATTAGCTGGTATAGCAGGATCAGTTGAAGTATTTGGTATCCATCATCGACTATTTAATGATTTTAGTGCTGGTTATGGTTTTGATGCCTTAGCTGTAGCTCTACTTGGACAATTACATCCAGTAGGAGTATTTGTGTCAGCGTTATTCTTTGGTGCTTTACGTGTAGGTTCAAATGCAATGCAAAGGGCTGTTCAAGTGCCAGTTTCAATAGTCTATGTAATACAAGGTTTATCAATACTATTTATTTTAACAGACAAACTATTGCAAAGTTATTTAATTAAAATCACAAGAAAAAGTAAAAAAATAAAAGAAGGGGAGGATTAAGATGGAACTATTTGAAGGAATCTCCCTACAAGGAGTCCTAACTGCTACAATAAGAATGGCAGCACCATTGTTATTTGCCAGTCTAGGTGGATTGTTTTCAGCTAGGGTCGGAATTGTCAATCTAGCCCTGGAAGGTTTTATGTTAGTAGGTGCCTTTACAGGTTTCTTAGGTTCTGTATTTACAGGAAATGTCTACATAGGTGCCTTATTTGGAATGACTGGTGGTATGCTGGCAGCTTTGATTCTAGCTTTCCTAGCGATTACCGCCAAAGCGAATCAAACAGTTGCCGGTGTTGGAATAAATATTTTCGCACTAGGTTTAACCAGTTATCTATTAACTGTGTTATTTGGTGCCAACAGACCATATGGTGTTGCAACCTTTACACAACAAAATATACCTTTGTTATCAAAAATTCCATTTATTGGAGAAATATTCTTTCAACAATCTGTATATGTATATTTTGCTTTCATATTAGTGCCAATAGTCTGGTATGTTCTCTATAAGACACCAGCAGGCTTGATTATAAGAGCAACAGGTGAAAATCCTAAGGCAGTTGATACTTTGGGTGGTAATGTAACTAGAATCAGATACTTATGTATGATAGTTTCTGGTACTTTGGCTGGTATGGGTGGAGCTTGTTTGTCAATCGGTCAAAACGGACAGTTCTTTGAAAACATTACTGCAGGTAAAGGTTATATAGCTTTAGCTACTTTAATATTTGGTAAGTTTACACCTATAGGATCACTAATAGCATCTTTGTTATTTGGTTTTTCTGAAGGATTACAATTAAGAATGCAAACTATGGGCTCTATAATACCCTATCAATTCTTATCCATGCTTCCTTACATAATTACTTTAGTGGCACTAACTGCATTTGCTGGAAAATTCACTGGCCCTGCAGCCCTTGGGAAACCTTATAGTAGACAAGGATGATGTGTCGCAAATATGAGAGAGGAGTATTGTGGGAATGATTAAATGTGATATTTTAATAAATGATTGTAGAATACTGACACCAGAATATTCTATAGAAAAAAATTATTCAATAGCTATAAAGGATAGCATTATTCTTGAAATAGGCCCAACCATGACTATGAAAATTAAATACGAAGGTAAAGAAACAATTTCAGGAAAAGGCAAGTTAGCCATGCCAGGATTTGTAGATGGGCATACACATACTTCACAACAGTTGCTTCGTGGAAGAATAACTGATGAATATCCTGTCATCTATTTGAGATTCAACCTTCCCTACGAAAGTAAACTGGATGAACATGATGTTGGTTTATGTACTAGTCTAAGCTGTCTTGAGATGATAAAATCAGGTATTACTTCCTTTGCTGACGCAGGCAGTACTGATCTGCATAAAGTTGTAGAAAAGGTCAGTCAATCAGGTTTGAGAGCCGCTCTAACTAGAGCGACATCGGACAAAGGAGATCTTCTTCCTTCTAATATGATGGACACAACCACAGAGGCGATTAGAAAGACTGAACAACTATATAAAGAGTTTAATGGTAGTGCTGATGGTAGAATAAACATCTGGTTTCAATTTAGATCAGTAGCTACCTGTTCAGAAGAACTTATCAGGGGTGTAGCGGATAAAGCTAGAGAATATAACACAGGTCTTCATACACATTTAAGTGAGTATAACGAGACCATTCTGTATACCCTGGGTAAATATGGTATCAGAGAAGTGGAATTTTTAGATAGACTAGGAGCAGTTGGACCAAATTTACTTGCAGCTCATAGTATTCTTGTAAATGAGAGGGATCTTGATATTTTAAATAATAGAAATGCCAAGATTGTACACTGTCCTAGAAGTAATTTAGGTAAAGGTTTTACTAAGACACCACAAATGTTGGGCTTAGGCATGTCAGTTGGACTTGGTACTGATGGTGCAGCTCATTCTGGTCTTAGTATGTTTAGAGAAATGACTGCTTTCAGACATTCTCAAATAGCTCAATGGGGTGTTCCATATTTTGATTCATCTGTAATGCCAACAAGAACACTAATTGAAATGGCTACCCTAGGTGGAGCAAAAGCCCTGCAGTTAGATAAGCAGATAGGTACTTTAGAAATTGGAAAGAAAGCTGATTTAATTATGATAAATATAGATCAGCCTCATATAATACCAACTCACAATCTTTTAAATACCCTAACAGAAACTGTTGAAACTAATGATATAGTTGATGTTATTGTAAATGGAAAGATATTGATGGAGAATCGATCAGTTAAGTCTATTGATGAAGAGAAGCTAATGTTTGAAGCTAAAAGTCAATATAAAAGAATTTTAGATATTAACGATTGGGATGATAAATTAGCAGTAGGAGAAATTTAAAAGATGTTTAAACTGAAAATAGGAAACAAAACAAAGAATTTAATATATTCAGTAAACATTATAACTTTGGTTCTGATGGTGATGTTTGTGGTTAAATCTCTGCTATCAGGTGATACTTGGTATCAAATCTACACTCCTGTTAATGGGAGTCTGATTCTTTCTACATTGGTAGCTCTATTACCGGCGATTTGTTTATTCGGATTGTTGGTTTTTATGAAAAAATCGGCATTTGTGTCATCGATTACCGGACTGATTGTAGCACTGGTATTGGCGGTGCTTGTTTGGAAAATGCCTTTAAGGTTGGCAATATCTAGTGCAACCTTGGGTATGGCTACAGGACTCTTTCCTATAATCTGGACCTTGTCCAGTGCAGTATGGATTTTTAATATGCTTGTGGAAAGTGGATATTTTGAAGTTATTAAGGAGTCCCTTAAGAGGGTAAGTCATGACAGAAGAATTCAAACGTTGTTGATTGGGTTTGCTTTCATTTGTTTGTTGGAAAGCTTAGCTGCTTTTGGGGCTCCTATAGCTATTGGTGTTTCTATGTTGGTAGGTCTTGGATTTCCTCCGATCCTGTCAGCTACTATTGCCTTGTTGGCAGATACATCACCAAGTGCCTGGGGTACTCAAGGAATGCCATTAATGATTTTGAATTCAGTTACTAATATTGATATAAATCAGTTGGGGATGATCGTTGGTCGACAAACTCCACTGATATCTGCTCTTATGCCTTTAGGCTTGGTGTTCATTATGTCTGGCTGGAAGGGTTTGAAGGGTATCTGGCCTTTTGCCTTGGTGGTTGGTCTGGCTTATGGTCTGGCTGCTTTTGTTACATCGAATTTCCTGACACCTTTGTCAGCTGGTATTTCCGGAGCCTTAGCGGCTATAGTAGTTATTATGGTGATGTTGAAATTTTGGCATCCAAAACATATTTGGACTTTTGAATGTGATGATAAGATTAAGCCACTTGAGGAGTGTCCTAAACTTCGACCTCAATCTGTAATCAGAGCTTGGTCTCCCTATATATTATTGGTTCTAGCTATTAGTCTAATCAATGGGTCTCCATTAAAACTATTTTTAGCCAAGATTAGTACTATAAGGTGGGAGTGGTTCGGTCTCCATAATATTGTGATAAAAACTACACCAGTAGTGGCTTCACCTGAACCATATTCAGCCATATATCAGCAGTCTATTCTAACTTCTGGTGGAACTATTGTGTTTTTGGTGGCACTAGTAACAATATTTATGTTGAGACTGCCAGTCAAGAAGGCTTTTAAGATATATCTCAAAACCTTGAAGGACCTGCTTTTTCCTGGCCTGACTATTGTCTGCATTCTAGGTATTGCTTATTTGATGAATTATTCTGGAATGACTTATACTATAGGTCTTTTGTTTGCATCATCAAGTATGTTTTTCCCTTTTGCGACGGTGTTTCTGGGGTTATTTGGTTGTTCTTTAGGTGGTAGTGTAGCAGGGTCTAATGCTTTGTTTGGTAATTTGGTGGTTGTTGCTGGTCAGCAGATTGGTGTTGACCCGGCATTTTCAGCAGCTACTTTATGTTCTGGTGGAACGATGGGCAAATCCCTGACTCCTCAGAATCTGGTTATTGCCAACTCAGTGTTAAAGATACCTGGGCTGGAAGGGCTATTGATTGGTAGGGTGATTGGTTTCACTTTAATATTTACGACAATTCTTGGTGCTTGGACTATGATTCAGTATCATTTGTTGCCTTGGCTGATCTGATATTTACAAATGTTCATAATTTTATGTTCATTTTTCACCTCTTAAAGTACCGCGCTCAGGCATCCTGGAGTGTGGTACTTTTTTAATTTAATATTTTTTCAATTAAAGTATTGTAATCCCAATTCTTAGTTGCTATAATCTAGTTAATCGATTAACTAAATGATTAATGGGTGGAATTCATTCTATTATGGAGGATGCATGACAACAATCAATGAGGTAGCCAAACTAGCTGGAGTTAGTAAAGCCGCAATATCAAGATATCTAAGCGGAACACTAAAGCCAAAAGAAGAAACAATAAAAAGAATAGAAGCTGCTATAGCTCAAACAAACTATACACCAAACCGCATGGCTGCATCAATAAGAACAAAAACCTCCAATACAATAGCAATAGTAATACCAGCATCAAAAAACATAGCCTTTGCTGAAATTTCTGATGCCATCAACGAAGAAATAGCCCAATATGGCTATTCTATGGTTACTTATACAACAAATGAAAAAATAGAGCAAGAAATACTGGCAGCACAGAAAATAAGAGAAAATAGATTTGATGGAGCAATCTTCATAACCGAACCAAAAGGAGATAAAGATATGAGACATATCGATCTCCTGGAAGAAAGCGGAATAAAAACGTTATTAATAAATAGATTCTATCAGTCTAATGAATACAGTACAATTTCTGTTGACATAGCTAATGGATTAAAAGAAGTTATTAAATACCTAACAGAGATAGATTATAAAAAGATTGGAATTATACTTGGCTGGAAAAATCAAGATCAGTCTGCAGTCTTAAAAAGAGCCTATAGGGAACAGATGAATGAGATGGGGATTACCCTTGATGAAAATCTTATAATGTATAGTAATTTCGATGAAGATGAAACCCAAAAAGGAGTCAGAGAATTAATCAATAGAGGTGCAGATGCAATATTTTCAGTATCGGATAGACTAGCGCTAATAGCCTTAGATGTACTTGAAGAAGATAATATTAAAATACCGGAAAAGATGGCCATAGTTGGTTACGGTAACACAATGTTTTCAAAGCTTGTTAAAATGACTTCACTGGAAGGTAACGGTGAACAACTGGGGAGAGAAGCAGCACAAATGCTTTTAAAAAAGTTAAGAGGACTAGAAGAAGATAAATTCCAACTACTAGATACAAGTCTAGTAGTAAGAAATACAACAAGAAAAAAGTAATCAATCCAATCAAACAAAAAAATACTTTGAAAGGATTGAAAACATATTAGTAAATCGATTAACTATTATCGGATAATAGATTAAAATTTAAATTAGTAAATCGGTTAACTAAATAATAAAATATACTTAGATGATATCAGCTCAATTCAAGAAATTGACTTTGAGTTTATATAAAACCTATAGAAATATAGGACTAGACATTGGTAAAACTAAAATAATCAAAAATGGAGGAAAACTATGATGAAAAAAGTCTTATTTTTAGTATTCGCACTTTTAGCAGCGATCGCATTAGTTGGTTGTGGCAAAACAGCCGAAAAGGAAGAAGCATTCAAAGTTGCGTTAATCATTAATGGTTCAAAAACTGATGGAGGCTGGAGCCAAATTGCTTACGATGGTCTATTAAAAACGGAAGAAAAACTAGGTGCTGAAATTTCAGTAAGTGAAAATACAAAAGCATCAGATTTCGAAAAAGTATTTAGAACCTATGCTAAGGAAGGGAACAACCTAATAATTGGACACGGTTTTGAATTTGGAGATGCTGCTATGGCAGTAGCTGATGAATACCCAGACGTAACGTTTGTAATAACAAGTTCAACAGTAACAAACGGCAAAAACTTAGGTTCAGTAAGTAACTTTAACTTACAAGCTGGATTCCTACAAGGTTCACTAGCTGCTTTAATGACAAAAACTAATGTTGTAGGTTGTATTGGTGGAAAAGAAATCCCAACAATCGTTAAATCACTAGTAGGATTTGATCTAGGTGCAAAATACGTTAACCCAAATATTAAAGTATTATCAGCGGTAACTGGCGATGCAGATGATGCTAACAAATCAAAAGAACAAGCATTAACATTTATCAGCCAAGGTGCAGATGTATTAATGGCTAATGCAAATGCAGCCGGTAGAGGCGTTTACGTAGCAGCTGAAGAAAAAGGTGTTTATGCAATCGCATCAATTTCTGGAGAATTCAATGTTTACACTAAAGGCTTAATCGCAAGCACAAAAGTTGATATGTCAACATCAATATTCCAAGTTGCTGAAAAAGTTCAAAAAGGAACTTATAAAGCAGCAGCAGAAATGTATGGAGTTAAAGAAGGTATTGTTGCTTTAGTATATAGCCCAACACTTGAATCAAAAATATCAAAAGACGTTCAAGATAAAATGGATGATATAAAAGATAAACTTACTTCAGGAGAAATTGATGTAATAAAATTAGCTCCTGAGCAATACAAAAAGTAGTTCATCAATCAATATCAAATAGTATGGAATAAACAACACAAAAAATTTAATTGAATCAATGTCTAGATCAATTAATATTAAATAAAAAAACAGAAAATAAATCAAGAATTAAGTGGGTGCGGGCTTAAGTCCCGCACTACACTAAAGAAATTAGAAAATAATTAGATGGATAATAAGAAAAAAATAATAGTATAATAGATTAATAAAGAAAAAAACCTTAATATGCACATAACTCCACACACAACATGAACAAGGAGTCATAATATACAATAAAGGAGCCGGAAAATGCTAAAAGTACTAGGAATTTGTGGCAGTCCAAGAAAAGGTGCTACAGAATACTTACTCAAAGAATCACTAAAGCAATTTGAAAATAGAGAAGACATAAAAATAGAATACATGTTCCTAAAAGGTAAGAAAATAGCACCATGTAATAATTGTGACTATTGCAGAAAAAACAAAAAACCATGTATCATACAAGATGATATGAATGAACTACTAGAACAGTTTCTGGCAGCGGATGCCTTTGTTATAGCAACACCTGTCTATGCCTATGGAGCAACTCCTCAGATTCATGCTTTCTTTAGCAGAATGAGACCAATATTCCACCTGGCACCTACAAGGCTAAGAGATAAATTCGGAGTAGCAATGGCTACAGGTGGAAGAAGAAATGGTGGACAAGAAATAGCAGTTGACAGCCTCATACACATGATGATGTCCAGAGGCATAAACATAATCAGCAATGAAAGTGGTGGATATGCAGGCGCTTATCTATGGTCCAAGGATGAAAAAGAAATAGGTGCTGCAGAAGACGAATACGCCATGGAACAGGGCAAGTTACTAGTAAATAAGCTAGTAGAACTTATGCTTAGATTCCAAAGAGATGAGTAAGGAGCTAATTAATGATTAAAGGATTTATTCATTTCAACATCTACACTATGGATAAAGAGGAAAGAATCATAGAAGACGGTGGCATTCTTTTTGATGATGATATAATCATAGCCTTAGGTAGCAGTCATGATATTAAAGAAATGTGCCAAGGTCAAGATATTGAACTAGAAGATGGTCAAGGTAAATATATCTTCCCAGGCCTAATAAATACCCACACACACCTATATCAAGGACTTTTTAAAGGATTAGGCAGTGATCTGAATCTTAAAGACTGGTGGCCAAAAGTATTAGCTCCAATAGCCATGAATCTAACAGCAGAACATCTGGTCAATGGTGTAAGACATGGTATTTGTGAAGCCTTAAAAACAGGAGTAACAACAGTAGTTGATTTTATGCAATTCCACCCAGTTAAAGGCCTTTCTGAAGCAGAAATAAATACAGCTAAAGAATTGGGAATACGTCTAGTATACGGTAGAGGTTTTAGAGATGCTGGAGAAAATATGGGCGTTTCCAATATGAACGAGAATATAGAAGAAGTTTTTGAGGAAATTACTAACTTAAAGAAAAAGTATGAAAATGAACATAGTATGATAAAAGTCTGGTTAGCACCAGCAGCAATTTGGACCTTCTCAGATAAAGGACTAGAAAAAACAAGAACCTATGCTACAAAAACAAAAACACCAATAATGATGCACATGTTTGAAACAGAAGTCGACAATGAAGTATGTCTAGAAAAATTCAAGAAGAAAGCAATGGACTACTACATCGAAAAAAACTTTTTAGGACCTGATCTTTTAGCAGTACATAGCGTACACGTAACAAATGAAGAACTTGATATATATAAAAAATATGATGTGAAAGTAGCTCATAATCCGGTATGTAATATGTATTTAGGATCTGGCACTGCACCAATTATAGAAATGATAAAAAAAGGAATAACAGTAGGTCTTGGAACTGATGGTGCAGCCTCAAACAATAGCAATGATATGATAGAGGTTCTGAAGACAACTGTTCTACTTCAAAGAAATCACTTTAAGAGAGCAGATTGTATTAATGCTTATGATGTTTTGAAAATGGCAACCATTGAAGGTGCCAAGTGCTTAGGTATGGAAGATAGGATAGGTTCACTGGAAATAGGGAAAAAAGCCGATTTTCTGATATTTGATCCTAATAGGAGTTTTAAAACAAGTCCTTCCCATGATGGCCTAGCTTCTTTTGTCTATTCTGGAGATTATAGGGGAATAGAAAAGGTAGTGGTTAACGGGCAGGAAGTTCTAAAGGACGGAAAGATAGTATTTGGTAACGAAGAAAAGATAATTGAGTATAGCATTTATTCAGCAAAGTCCCTTAAGGAAAAAGTTGAAAATAAAATAATAAAATAGAGGTTTAACATAGGAGGAAAAATGAATAAAATTACTGATCTAAGATCATTTTTAAAAGTATTAGAAGAAAATAAAGAAGTAGCATATATTGAAAAAGAAGTTGACTGGAATCATGAACTTGCTGCTGTAATAGCTACATTAGAAAAGAAAGAAGGCCCGGCACCATTTTTCAAAAATGTTAAAGGCAAAGGTTTCGCAGTATGTGGTGGAATGCTTGGTTCTATGAATCGTATAGCCCTGGCCCTTGGCTGTGAAAAAGCAGAGATTACTGACTTTTTAGGAAAGTGTCTAGATAATCCAATCAAACCAGTAGAAGTTAAAGAAGCACCTTGCCATGATGTAGTAATAACTGGAGATGATATTGATTTAAGTTATGTGCCAATTCCAGTTCATGCACCAAAAGACGGTGGACCTTTCATAACTAGTGGGGTTATTGTTGGTAAGGAAATCAATGGTCCGATTCAAAATCTATCATTCCAAAGAATGCAGGTTAAAGGCAAGGATAAGTTGAGCATAATGATCAACGAGTGGCGTCATCTAAAAGACTTCTATAATGAAGCTGAAAGCTTAGGAAAGCCACTTCCGATTTCTATAGTAATTGGAGCTGATCCAGTAATATATATTGGTGCCGGTCTTCGTTATGATGGAGATGAAACTGAAATAGCAGGAGCTATTAGAGGTGAGCCTATAAAAGTTGTTAAGTCTATCACTAATGATATTATGGTACCTAGTACAGCAGAATTTGTTATTGAAGGTCTTATACTACCGGATATTAGGGAAGAAGAAGGTCCTTTAGGAGAGTTTACCGGACACTATAGCGAACCTTGGTCTAGTCCAGTAATTAAAGTTACTGCAATAACTCATAGAAAGAATGCTATATATCAAACAATTAATGGAGCCTCTTTTGAGCATATTAATTTAGGCAATGTATTGCCTAGGGAACCTTTATTGAAGAAGTTTACTACTTATGTCAGCAAGGGTGTTATTGATGTACATATTCCTCCATATGGAGCTGGATTCCTGGCACTTGTTAAGATTAAGAAGAAAAATCCAGGAGAGCCTAAGAATATTGCCTTAGCAGCAATGATGACATATGTAAATATTAAGAATGTAATTGTTGTTGATGAGGATGTTGATATCTATAATCCTGCTGATATTATGTGGGCTATGTCAAACAGGGTTGTACCTGAAAGAGATATTTTCTATGTTCCTAATTCACAGGGACATGAACTTGATCTTTCATCAGATTCTAGAGGAGTTCAGACAAAGATGGCTATTGATGCTACTTTAGATGATGGAAGTAAGGCTTATGAGAGAGTATCTTATCCTGAGGTTAATTTAAAGGATTATGGAATTTAAAATAAAGGGGTTTTTGAAATGGGAAAGTATATTATTGGGATAACTGGTGCAAGTGGTGCTATTTATGGGATGCGTCTTATAGAAGAGTGCCTTAAGGCAGGTCATGAGATTTTTTTAACTATTACCAAGTCTGGTAGAATAGTTATTAAGGAAGAAATAAACTTGGATTTAGACTTGAACGAAGAATTGATACAGAATAAGCTTTTAGAATATCTTAAAGTATCTAAGGATGTTTTTACCTACTATGATGTTGATCATATTAGTAGTGCAATTGCTAGTGGTTCTTTTAGAACTGATGGGATGATTATTGCCCCTTGTTCTATGGCTACTGTTTCGGCTATTGCTCATGGTTCTTCTAATAACTTATTAGAAAGGGCTGCTGATGTTATCCTGAAGGAGGGTAAACCTATGATTTTAATTCCTAGGGAAACTCCCTTGAGTGCTATTCATTTAGAGAATCTTTTGAAGCTGGCTCGGTTGGGTGTGAAGATTATACCTCCTATGCCTAGTTTTTATACTCATCCTAAGACTATTGATGATATTGTGAACAATACTGTTGGTAGAATATTGGATCAATTAAATATTGAACATAACTTATGTAAGAGATGGTCATAAAGGACTTTCTTGAACAAAGATAGTATTATTCTTTTTTCCTTTTTTTCTTTCAAGCACCCTGCTCTATATGAGTAGGGTGCTTTGTATTAAAACAACCGCTGATATACTATTTTATGGTATATTAATATAAATTTACTTTTAAACTAACCTGTGGTTTTCTTGTTTATTTAGGGGAAAATAGTGATAATATAAAAGTATAAAGGAAGTACAGAAAGAAGGAATGAAAATGAAAGAATCAATCCTCTATCAAAAACTACCAGACGTAAATAAAGTAAGATGTGAAACCTGTAATCACAGATGCATAATAGACGTAGGCAACAAAGGAATTTGTGGAGTTAGGAAAAATATCGATGGAACACTCTATGCCCTAAACTACGAAAGAACCATATCAGTTTCCCTAGACCCAATAGAAAAAAAACCACTATACCACTTTATGCCAGGAACAACCACCTACTCCCTGGCAACCATAGGCTGTAACCTCAGTTGTCAGTGGTGTCAGAACTGGCAAATATCACAACTGCAAAATGATGAACGATTCGATGAGGAACTCCCAGGAGATAAAATAAGCCCGGAGGAACACGTAATGAAAGCACTAGAATTAGGCTGTCCCTCTATCTCCTATACCTACACAGAACCAACCATCTTCCTGGAATACGCTCTAGACATCATGAAAATAGCCAAAGCAAATGGACTAAAAAATATCTGGGTAACCAACGGCTACATGACAAAAGAAGCACTAGATATAATAGTCCCATACCTAGATGCAGCCAATATAGACTTAAAAGCCTGGAACAATGATAAATACCTAAAATACTGTGGCTCCAAGGTACAACCAATACTTGATAATATTGAGTATTTAAAGAAATTAGGTATCCATCAGGAAATAACTACACTAATAGTACCAGGCGTTAATGATGACAGAGAACAACTAACAAACATAGCCAACTTCATAGCAGGTGTCAGTATAGAAATACCATGGCACTTGAGTCGATTCTTTCCTGGCTGGAAGATGTTAGATACTGTAAAAACACCATTATCAACACTGAAAATGGCTGAAGAAATCGGGATAAAAGCAGGTTTGAAAAATATTTATTTAGGAAATATTTAAGGAGGTAAAAAAATGCCACTATTACAATCCTTCATAGTACCCCATCCACCAATAATATTACATGAAATTGGTAGAGGTGAGGAAAGCAAAATCCAAGGAACAGTAGATGCCTATGAAAAGATAGCACGAACCATAGGAGAACTAAAACCTGATACCATAATAATCTCATCACCACATGCCAGCTACTATGCAAACCACTTCCAGATAGCAGGTGGTTCACAGGGTGTGGGAGACTTTGCTAACTTCGGGGCTGAACAAATATCAATAAATGTTGAATATGATAGAGAAATGATTGAAGCCATAGTTAAACAAGCCGATATTAAAGATATACCGGCACAAAGCGATGATGATGGCTTCGATATTCTTGACCATGGCACTATGGTGCCCCTCTATTTTATAAATAAGGAATACCAAGATTATCAATTAGTTAGAATATCCCTTTCAGGACTAACACCAGAGGAACACTACATTTTTGGACAATGTATACGAGAAGCCATAAATCAAAGTGGTAAAAATGTAGTATATGTAGCAAGTGGTGACTTATCACACGTTTTAAAGATAGATGGTCCTTATGGTTACGTTAAAGAGGGACCTTTGTTTGATAAGATAGTTACCAAAGCCTTAAGTGAAGGTGATTTCCAAACCCTAATAAACCTTGATGAAAGATTTAGCGACAAGGCAGCAGAATGTGGATTAAGATCATTTATAATAATGGCTGGAGTAATAGGTGATGATAAGGTCGAATCTGAGTTGTTATCATATGAGGGAACCTTTGGAGTAGGGTATGCAGTAGCAGCATATAGAAAAGAAGGTGATTAGATGGATCAATACTCTAAATTAGCTAGTGACTCATTAAAATATTATCTTGAACATCAAAAATACTTGAAAGTTCCAGAAGGACTGCCAAGTGAAATGTTAGATAAGCGTGCTGGGGTGTTTGTTACCCTGGAAAAAGCTGGACAACTTCGTGGTTGTATTGGGACAATTGAGGGTGTAACGGCCTCTGTTGCTGAAGAGATTATTAGGAATGCAGTCAGTGCAGGCCTAAGTGATCCAAGATTCTATCAAGTCAGTAAAAATGAATTCCCAACTTTGGAGATTAGCGTTGATGTACTTGGTGAATCATTTCCAGTGACAGATAGAAGTATACTCGATGCCAAGAGATATGGTGTAATAGTCAGTCTAGGGGGTCGAAGAGGACTACTATTACCTAACCTTGAGGGAGTGGATACACCGGAAGAGCAAATAGATATAGCACTCCAAAAAGCAGGGATATCACCAAAAGAAGAATATGAATTAGATGCCTTTGAAGTAGTAAGGCATAAATAAAAGAAGAGACAAATATCAATAATTAATGATATTTGTCTCTTTATTTTTTCTTAATCTTTTAATATTGATTAATTATTTGGTTTTATTTGGTCTGTCAGAATTAATATTCCTTCAACAAGTCCCCAAATATAGGCGGCAATTGCTGATAAACCACAAGTGAAAATAGCCAATATTGTAGACATAAGAATTTGAATAATACCCTTAGTGGTATAGCCATAAATAAAATTATGAACACCAAAGGAACCAAATAAAATACCCATAATTCCAGCTAGAATTCTTTTGTTATCATATTCTGAAAGTGTTTGTCTACTAGTATTATTAGTATTGTTATTAGTACTTTGATTGGTACTCTGATTAGGTTGTTGTGTTTGTTTTTGTTGTTGATTATCACTAACAACAGGTTCTTCTACTTTAACTTCTACAACGACTTCCTCTTTTACAGGCTCACTTGCAGTAGCAGCTTTTTTCTTTAATATATCAGGATTAATTACGCCAATATTTTCAACTTCATCTACAACAGGTTCTGCAACCCCGATAACATTATCTTTCTTGTTCTCTTCCATGATTCAACCTCCAACTTTCTTAAGCTCATTTATCATCCTACCTTAATTATATAGACCTTCCAGAATAATGCAAATACATCTTTACTAAAAAAAGTGATAATATGTTAGTATATAAATATATATTTTTAAATGGAGGGTAATATGAAAACCTATAGAAAAGAACTCCGATACAATACAAAAACAAGAAGAGCCTATATAAATATAACCAAGGACTTAGAGGAATGCCTGAAATCAAGTAATATCAAAGAAGGTCTACTCCTTTGCAATGCAATGCATATTACTTCAAGTGTCTTTATTAATGACAATGAAACAGGACTATTAAACGACTTCGAAATATTTCTGGAAAAACTTGCACCAGAAAAACCATATAACCAATACAAACACAACGGTTATGAAGATAATGCAGATGCCCACTTAAAAAGAACAATCATGGGTAGAGAGGTAGTAATAGCTATAACAAATGGAGAATTAGACTTTGGACCCTGGGAACAAGTTTTCTATGGAGAATTTGATGGAATGAGAAATAAGAGAGTTCTCGTAAAAATTATAGGAGAATAAAAATGTGCGGTAGATACACCCTCTTTACAGAAGAGGACAACCAACAAATCAAACAAATACTAGAACACCTCAAAGATCATCCTTTGAGAACAAAAATGATAACAGGAGAGATATTTCCAACTAACCTGGCACCAGTCATAACCAATAAAAAACAAAAAGAATTTGAAATATATAAATGGGGTTTTGAATTAAAAAGTTTGATAATAAATGCACGTGCAGAATCTATTTTTGAGAAAAAATCTTTTATCGAACCAATTAAGAATACTCGCTGTTTAATTCCAGCAACTGGCTTTTATGAATGGGATAAAAATAAAAATAAATACTATTACACCCTTGAAGAAAAAAAACCCTTATATATGGCTGGAATATATAGCTATAATCACTTTGTCATTATTACCACCAAGGCAAATCAGTGTATTGAAAAAACACATGACCGAATGCCTGTAATCATCAATGAAAAATACAAGGAAGATTGGCTCTATGACAACACTTCTACCTTTTCTCTATTAAATCAGGAACAACCAATGCTTCAAGAACAATTAATAACTAAATAGTATATAAATATATTATTGAAAATAAACTTGACCTACGAATCAGCAGTAATAGATAATGTAAAAATAAATAATATATGATATTATTAAAATAATATATCAATATTAAATCAGAATATCACTTAAGGATACTGCATTAATGGAAGAAGTAACGTATATAAAGAAAAAACATCCCATAAGAAATCTGCTAATAACTTTAGGAATAATAACCTACATAACTGCTATAGTAGTAGGTGTAGGTTTATTCACCTACAAAATATTACTTCCTGAACTTAAAACCATTAGTATTGAAGAGGTCAAGGATTCAGTTGTTATGATCAACATTTATGATGAGAACAACAAGCTACTTGGACAAGGCTCAGGATTTTCCTTTCAAGAAAGCAATAAGATAATTACTAACTTTCACGTAATAGAAGGTGCTAAAAAAATCGAGGTTCTCACTGATGATGGCAGGACCATAACAGCAGATAAAATCCTAGTCTTTGACAAGAAAAATGACTTAGCACTTATAGAAGGAAATTTCGATTTAAAACCATTAGAACCAGTATTCTTTTTCAATATAATTGAAGAAGAATACATTGCAACCATTAGTAGCCCTGGTGGGGCTTTCAATACAATAACCGAAGGTAAAGTTAGTGCTGTATACGATAATGCCATGGAAATGATTGTATCGATAAAACCAGGTAGTAGCGGCGGTGTAGTTGTAAATGAAAAAGGTAGAGTCGTCGGAGTTGTTGTGGCCAATCTTGATATAGAAAACAATGTGAATTTGGCTATAAATATCACTGTAGCAAATAAATTATATGAAGACTTTCAGGCAAAAAAATATGCAGAGATAAACGATGACCCGGAAACAATAAAAAGTTTCATGCCAGACATATTTGATGATATTGATGGAAATGAACTCGAGATAAAGGATATTTGGAGTAAAAACAGGGTAATGCTATATCGCCCTGAATCATTATCAGTATTTAATAATTTAACTAGTAAATATACAATCTTCACAAGAATAATTTCGGAACTAAATGATGGTTTCACTACAATGTATAATGGATTAGACAATCAGAAAAAAATTATTACAACAGACTATTATCTATACCTGCGAGCTTATGATCAATGGTGGTTCAGTGAAGATAATGATGAATTTGACGAAACAGTTAATTTACGGAAAGAAAATCCAATAGAGTGGGATAATGAGCAACTACTTATAGATTTAGGTGTTTTAGAAAGACATCAAATTGCAATATTAGGAGCAAAAGCTGAAGACATAATATATTACGATGATTTTTCAGAATTGGTAAATAGCCTACCTATAGATGAAGGCCGTAAGGCGATAATTCTTCTTACTTTAGGAGGAGCAAATCCAAGAAGATTAAGCAATACTAAGAACAATCAAGCCAGGGAGTATATAAAACAAGTATTGGCTGGAGATATTAATAAATTAAATGCTGTCTTAGAAAGATTAGGATACTAGGGGGTTGAGAATATGATAGATATAGGATTTAGAATAACACAAACAGGTCAATACATCTTAATTATAAGTGGTGGCATATTAATATTAGCAGGAGTTATAATAGCTATAATAAGCATTATAAGAAGTAGGAAATCTAAAAAAACCAAAGTAAATCAAGATGAATTATTTGATATAATTCAAAATAAACCACAAGAAGAAATACAAACTAAAATTAAGGAAAACCCACGAAGAAGAAGAAGTAACAAATACTAAATAAAAAGGAGTTGTTTAATACAACTCCTTTTTTATATAATTTCTCAAATAAACATAAGAGAATTTGATGTTAATTTGATATTAATACATCTTTTTCATACAGTTTGAATAGGGTTTCAAGATATGCTACTATATGAAAGGTTGAGAAATAAATCACATTAAAATCGGTTCAATTAAAATAAAATATATATAAGGGGAAATGTAAATGAAAAAACTATTCGCACTATTGATGATAGCTGCAGCTATGTTTGTAATAACAGGATGCAACGATCAAAAAAACCCAACTTCAATTGAAGCAGGTATAAAAGACTACTATGTTGATACTGCTTGGTTGAAAGACAATATTGAAGATGTAACACTAATTGATGCCAGATCTGATAAAGAATTTAAAGCTGGACATATTGAAGGTGCCATCAATATTACTTGGCAATCTCTATCAAATATGTCAGTTAAACAAGGTGAAAAAGACTGGGGTGTCGTACTTGATAAAGATGCACTTGGTGCTAAACTAGCTAGCTTTGGAATAGATAAAGACCAAAAAATCATTATCTACAACGATCCAAAGGGACTTGGCGAAGAGGGACGTGTTTACTGGATGCTTAAAATTGCAGGTCTTGATGATGTTAAAATGTTAAACGGTGGTATAACCCAATGGAATAAAAATGATGGTAAAACAACAACTGAAGATACAAAAATCACTGCTTCAGATTTTAAAATTGAAAAATATGATAGCTCTAGAATAGCTACTACAGATGAAGTTAAAGCTAAATTAAACTCAGCAGTTTTATTAGATACTAGATCAACTGAAGAGTTTACAGGTGCAACAAACCATGGTGAAAACTATAAAGGTGAAAAAGCATTAGGACGTATTCCTGGAGCAATTTCACTTCCATACTCAAATCTTTACAAGCCAGATGGCACATTGAAATCAATAAAGGATATCGTTGCAATCATGGATAAACTTGGAGTAGAAAAAAACGATGAAATAATCACCTATTGCACAGTTGGTATTAGATCTGGCTTTACAGCTGAGATTCTAAAAATGTGTGGCTATAAAAATGTTAAAAACTATAATGGATCATTTAGCGAATGGGCAGGTTTAGGAAATGATTATGAAAAATAAGTGGCTTTTGCTACTAATACCAATTCCATTATTAATAATAGTATTCTTGATAAACAAAAATTTTGTTTTGTCTGTTAACCAAGTTAGTGAAATGTTAAAGAGCAGCAATGCTGATAGTCTTCAAATGTTTTACTATGACGGTGGTATCTTTGGCTGGTTGGTTTCAATAGTCATTACCATCTATGGAATCTTAGTGCCTATATTTCCTAAGGCTGTCTTATTGGTAGCTAACAGTGCTTATTTTGGACCAGTTCTAGGGGCAATCCTAGTCATGGTTGGTTCATTCATTGCAGCAGGATATTTATTTCTCATTGGTAGATGGATAGGCACCTTGATTAAAGGGAATCTTGAAAAGCTTAAATGGATTTCTGCTGGACTATCCTTTATCATATCAATTATTATCCCAATAGTACCTTTGTCCATCATCGGTCTACTATTAAGCGGAATAATAAGTAAAAATAGCAAATTAGGACTAACTGCAGTAGCAACAGGAACAATAATTGCAGTTCTGATCCAAATATTGCTATAGATAAAAACCAAAACATAAACCACAAACCATAATTTATTATATAAACTAAGAGGAACCTGGCTAGCTTTAGCCTAGGTTCCTCTTTATTAACCAATTAAGTATCGAGTGTTGTGATTCAAGTATAGTATCATTACGCACTAAACTGTCCTCTAGGTATTTTCGGAGATATTTAAGATCTTCCATAATATCAACATCTGACAATTCTTCAATTAAGTTATACTCAATTTTATCAACTCTTAACTTACTCAATAACTGTTTAAAAGTATTCTCTTTGCTATATTGTACACTCTCCATAATTTCTAGTGTTGGGACTATTTTACCAGCCATAAGATAAAAACCACCATCACAACTAGGTCCAAAAACCATTTTTTCATGATCTTCAATCAGGAGATAAATTACTGAATCAATTGTTCTCTGACTAATCTGAGGTGTATCTGTTCCGATTAGTATATAGGCATCACATTCCTTTAATATATGGGTAGCAACCTTGTGCATAGCAGATCCAAGACCAAGACCTCTAGTACTAATATCATATTTTCCTGATGGCCTAGCCCAGTATATTTTAACCTCACTATATGGTGATTTTGAATAGTTGGTAACAACTTCATCTATAGCTTTAACAGATAAACTATAAAAATCCTCAGCTAGTTTTTGACCAATACCTTCGGCTAAACGAGTTTTCACTTTAGAATGACCAATTGTCTTGGCGAAAATTCCAATACCGATTTTCATTTTCTATACTTCCCCTTTTTAAAGTCTAAAATCTGTCTGTACCACAAAAATTGATGAAATAAAGTTGCCTTTAGCCAACCCATCTCTAAATACTTCCTTGGACTTGTATAGAGTATTTCATTAAATGAGAGTATTTTCATATTATGAGCCTTACATTCTTTAACAAGATAGTGATCTTCCCCATTGGGAACCTTCAGATTATATCCACCAACCTTGTTGAAGTTAACCTTTGAAAGGGTAAGGCCCTGATCTCCAAAAGGAGTTTTGAAGACAGCACAACGAAACCTTACTCCTATTTCAGTAAACTTGAAATAGAAAGGAACACCTTTAGTAAAACGAAAATCAAAATAAAAAAGAGCAGACTGCTCTTTTAATATTTTTTTCAACAACACATCAAAACTGGACTTTTCCATATATGAATCACTATGAAGGAACAGCAAATACTCCCCTTCAGCAACTGAAGCTCCCAAATTAAGTGAACTAGCCCTTGTGCCTTGATGTCCTACTATATTATATTTAAACTTATTCTTAAAACCATCAAGACTCTCATGATCATAGGCTACAATGACTACTTCAATAGCATTGTTATTATCCAAGGAATCAAGAAAAGCCTTTAGCGCAGAAGAAATACTATCTCCTGGTCCTAAAGGGATGATGATGGATATTAATTTTTCACTTTTCTCATTGATTTTAACTTCTTCCATAATGCTGCAAGTCCTAACTTTAAATAGTTTTTTTTAGGAACAGCCTTGCCCCCGCCTTGTGGCAAATATTGATATAAATCAGTTAAAAGAATATCCTCTAATATCTCAGCCGTATCTTGAACATATTTAGAACATATTTTAATATGATCTTTAGATTTCCATTCAACTCCCCGGGTTAATATCCTACAACAAGCTACCCTATTTCTTTCACGAAATCTATCATGAAGCTTCCTGGAGGCCTGGTGGATAGTTTCCTCAGAATCAGATTTATTGTTTCTACCTACAATTATACCAAGGACCATTGCTCCTGATGTTATTGTACCACAAGAACACCCTGCTCCGCCAAGACCAGAACCTAATCCGCTGGCAATTTTTAGATGTTCTTCAGGAAATCCTAAATTATATATTTCATTAAAAGCCCTAAGTAAAGCCTCGCTACAATAGTAGCCACCCATATATAGATCCATAGTCAATTGGACTGCCGGTGATAGTTCTTCTTTCATTATATTAACGCTCCATTACACGAACTGCCATAACCTGCAGTACAGGCAAAACAGTGGTCTTCATAAATTATTTCTTCATCAATCTCATTAAAAGATTCTAGGTTGTAAATATTAATTGGATTTTTAGGTAACTCTAACATCTGATTAAAGTCGCAATCGTATACATTACCTTGATAATCAATTGATAACAAGGATTTACACATTATATTATTACAAGCAGATGGATTGAAACAGGATATTAGCAATTCCTTATATTCATCTAATTGTTGGTTGTCTTTAAGTTCACGAGCAAAATTGCCGATCGCCATATTAGTAATAGTATAAAGAGAATTAAAGCGTATTCCATAATCTTTTAATAACACAGCTTTATAGTCTCTTTCTAAATCCTCTTGTTTACCAGGTAGTCCCAAACCTTGGGGGTTGTAGACAAGGTTTAACTTAAGTTTTTCATTAACTCCATAACCAAGTTGGTTAAGTAATTTTAAGGCGCTAATACTTTTGTTGAAAACACCCGTACCTCTTTGTTTATCCACATTGTCTTCAGTATAGCAAGGTAATGAACCTATTATTTCAACCTCATGATCCTTTAAAAAATCAGGTGTATCCTTCTGATCTTCTTCAAAGAAGACAGTTAGATTACTTCTTAAAGCAATCTCCTTTTTCATATCATAAAGTTGTTCTATCAAATATCTGAAATTACTATTTAATTCTGGTGCCCCACCTGTTAGTTCAACTCTCTTTATTGATGGTGTTTTTAATAAAAGTTTAAGAATCTGATCCATAGTCTTCTTGGACATTTCTTCAGTTCTCAAGGGACTTGCTTCAACATGACAATGCTTGCAAGCCTGATTACATTTTCTACCTATATTTAATTGAAGTATTTCAAGACTATTCCTCTTGTTGTCGATTCCATTATCTTTCATATATTGATTAAACACTATCTATCATCCTCCTGAAATTCTATACCTTTTTTCTTAAATCTATCCTTAAGAATAATACCTAAAGTGAAAACTGCAAAAAGCACAAGTAAACCATTAACAAACAATTTTGCTCCACCAGTTATTGTAGATCCAACGTATGAATAAACAATAGTTGCAGGAAGTTGTCCAATACCAGTTGCTATAAAAAACTTCTTGAATTTTATAGGTGTAAGACCTGCAGCATAGCTGATTGGATCAAAAGGTACAAAAGGTAGAAAACGTGCGATTAGTATTGCATTAGTACCATATTTTTCAAAGAAAGTATCAATTGATTTCAAAATCTTGTTACCTGTAAATTTTACTACAATATCTCTACCATAAATTCTAGCTATAGCAAAACAAATACCTGCTCCTGCCATTGCACTTGTCCAGGAGAGCACGGCTCCCCATAACCAACCAAATATTGCAGCATTGGCAAAAGTTACGATAAAAGCAGGGAAAGGTGCAATAATTGATTGTAATATCATCAAGATAAAAGAGATGATAGCAGCTAGCGGACCATAAGATAAAATGTATTTTTGTACTGATTCAACATTACCGGAACTCAATTGACCAATAGCATCAAGTAACCACTCTCTAGATATTGGTATTAATAGGGTTAAGGTAATAATTAATACTGTTACTACTAATAGGATGATTTTAGATTTCTTTTTCAATTTGCTTCTCCTTTAAAAAAATATTTGTTATATGAGCAAGTGCATAGTCCAAGCCTCCAAGGAAGCTAAAGATGGAAACCATGACTGCAAAGATTACTGATATTGATATTGCTTGACTTATGGTGTAGCCATAAGCTTGAAGCAAGTATATATAGGCTCCTTCACGAAGTCCATAACCATTAAGTCCTAGTGGAATCATAGCCAACACAGAGGTGGCAGTAGAAATATATACTAGATCTATAAATCCAGGAACTTCAAAGCCGAGACCAAAGAATATAGCTCCAATTACTAAAGCTACAAATATTTGAAATATTGCCCCAAGGATTAAGTTTTTAATAATGGCTACTTTGTTATTTTTAATCTCCTTGGCCGCATCAATAAAGGCTGACAGTTTACTCTTTAATTTAGATTCTCTATTATTAATAAATCCAGGTATCCAACCTTTTAGTATTAAGGTGATCATAAGACCAACAATTAGAAAAAGAACTGAAAACATGGAAAAAGCTATTATGTTAAAGTGAGTTGCTAATATTGAAGAAAAGAATCCAAGACCAGCTAGTGTTAAACTTGCAAATAGCCTATCTAATATTACTGATGATGCACTAGTACTTTTTCTGATTCCTTCTTTGTTTAGCAAATATATTCTCATCCCATCTCCGCCTATACTAGAAGGCAGGAAGTTGTTGAAAAAAAGACCTATATTGAATATTCTTGCTGTTTTTATTATTGATATTTTCTTAACAGGAATTAAAGCATGCCATTTCAAACCACTAACTATTACTGATAATAGAATACAAAGGAAAATTAGGGCTATAGATAGTCCTCCTAGACTTTTAAGGTAACCGATGATTTTACCTGGGTCTGCTATATAAATAAATGCTGTGACCATAATTATGGAGAATAGCAATCTTATGTATGTTGTTATTTGTTTTTTATTTATATTCAACTTAAATACTCCTTCTATAATAGAATACCCTGTAATAATATAACATTTATGTATGTTTGAAACAATTGATATAAAAATTATTTATGTTTAAATAAGTTGTATAAGTAATAGTAGTTGTTTATTATGTTTTTTAGCTCCAATTTCTTTACAGTTGGGTTATAACATGATATATTGACGTGAGGTTAACTATTTTAATATTAAAGGAGAGATGTTTATGGAAATGTTTAAACCCTATGTTCTTAAGGATATGACCTTGAAGAATCGAATTGTCTTACCACCTATGGACACTTATTGTGCGGACAATGAGGGTAACGTAAACGATACTCACTTTAATCACTATGTGAGTAGAGCTATGGGCGGTGTCGGTTTGATTATCGTCGAGGCTACAGCTATTTCACAGAACGGCAGAATTTCAGATAACTGTTTAGGTATCTGGGATGATTCTAAAGTTCCTGGGTTAAAGAGTATTGCAGAAGGTTGTCAAAAATTTGGATCGAAGGTAGCCATCCAAATCAACCATGCAGGTAGAAAGTGCACAGCTAATAAAGAGGATGGGAAATATACCCTTGCTCCAAGTGCAATTGCCTTTGATGAAACCTATAGGGTTCCAAAGGAAATAACTAAGGAAGAAATCAAGGTTGCAGTCGGCCAATTTGGCGAAGCTGCACGTAGAGCCAATGAGGCAGGATTCGATGCCCTGGAGGTTCATGGTGCGCATGGTTATCTGATAAGTGAGTTTTTATCACCAATTACTAACAAACGTACAGATGAGTATGGGGGTAGTCTTGAAAACCGTGCTCTTTTCTTGATAGAAGTCTTGGAGGAAGTTTCTAAAAACTGGCCTTCAAACAAGCCGCTTTTATTAAGAGTTTCTGCGACTGATCATTTACCTGACGGTATGAAAGTCGAAGATATGGTAAAGATTATCAATATGGTCAAAGAGAAAGTTGATTTGGTTCATGTGAGTACTGGTGGTGTAGCTTTAGCTCCGATTAGTGTTTATCCTGGATACCAGGTCAAGTATGCTGAAATTATTAAAAAAGAGTGTAATGTTCCTACAATTGCTGTTGGTCTGATCAGGACTCAGGAATTGGTTAATGAGATTTTAGGAAATGATAGGGCTGATTTGGTTGCTATGGGCAGGGAATTGTTCCGTAATCCATACTTTGTAGTTCAAACTGCATGGGAAAATGGTATTGAGTATGATTATCCTTCTATATATAAACCGGCTTTCCCAGGAAAAAGATAATATTTTATACAAAAAATTAATAACTATAGGAAAGGAAGCATTTTAGCTTCCTTTTTTTTAATTTTGTAGTATATAATAGTTATTAAGAAATTAATTAAGGAGTAAATCATGGGAAACTATACAGAAAAAAAGATTTTAATTGTTGATGACGAGAAGGATATTGTTAAGCTTTTAGAGACAGTTTTAATTAAAGAAGGTTTTCATAATATTTTCACTGCACATTCAGGTAAGGATGCATTAAGGATTATCAATAATAATAAAATTGATTTGTATTTACTTGATATTATGTTGCCTGATATGAATGGGTTAGATATATGTAAGGAAATAAGAAATATTTCAATTACCCCTATCATATTCTTGTCTGCAAAGGATGATGAAATTGATAGAGTCCTTGGTATAAGTCTTGGTGGTGATGATTATATAACCAAGCCCTTTAGTCCTAGAGAGGTAATTACAAGAATTAATTCCCAGTTTAGAAGAGAAGAGATGATTAGAAAAGCCATGTCAAACAAAGATGAAAATTCATTGTCATTCTTTGATATACATATTGATAGAAAAAGTGGAACAGTCAAAAAGGCCAATAAATTAGTTAAGATGACTGCTAAAGAGTTCAAACTTTTGCTTTATTTGGTGGATAATCATGATATCTTGATGGATAAACAACATTTACTGGACTTTGTCTGGGGTAATTCTTTCGAGGGTTTTGACAACACTCTTATGGTCCATATTAGCCGCTTGAGGGAGAAACTTGAAGATAACCCTACTCAACCTAAAATGATCAAGACCTATAAGGGCTTAGGCTATAAGTTTGTTCTGGAGCAAGAGGATGAAGAATAAGATTACTCGTAGGTTTCTACTATACAGTATTTTAGCTACAATTATTGTTATACTGTGTTCTATATCAATTATTATATTAATGATATCTGGCAAAGATGCTGATGTTGAAAACCCTAGGACATTAACTTTAGTTTTTTCCAATTACATTTTAAAAAACTCTGATGGTGCATTCAAACTTAGCGAAGAGGGCATGACTATCCTAAAGAAGAAATCAGCATGGGTTCAACTTTTAGATGCAAATGGACAGGAAGTTTTTTCGTACAATAAGCCAATAGATATAAAAGATAAGTATAAGCCTTATGAATTAATAGATGACTTTTTATATTCAAGATTAGGCTATATAAATTATGTTTCAAACTATGAAGATTACACTGTTTTCACTGGTTTTCCAGATAAGGATTTCACCAAATTTGTTGTAGATACCTCAGACAATAAAGAAGAAATCATTCTAACCTTCTGTTTAATAGTCTTTTTAGTTGGACTCCTTACCTATACGATTATGGGAAGAATATTCAGTGAAAAAATTACTGGACCGATAGATATTATTATTCAGTCCATTGATAATCTTGATAGATTAAATAAGAAGGACTTAGAAGTTAATAACCACGGAATGTTCGATAATGTATTTGACAATCTTAGAGCTCTGCAAAGTAGATTACAGCTTGCAAAGATAAAAGAAGAAGAATTTGAAAAACAAAGATATGAGTGGATAGCCAATATCTCTCATGATTTAAAAACTCCCCTTTCCTCAATATCAGGCTACAGTGAAATTATGGCAGATGAAAAATATAATATTTCAAAGGCAGAGATAATTAAATATTCAGAAATTATTAAAAAACAAACTATGAATATAGAAAAGTTGATTAATGAACTTAGTTTGGAATTGAAAATAAAAAGTATGGAAGATGTCATGAAAAGGCAATCAATTAAATTGAATCAATTTTTGAAGGAACTCATTATATCAATACTTAATAATTATCAATATACCCATCGATATATATCTTTTGAAGAAGATGGTGAACTATATTTTGAAATAGATAAGGAACTTTTCGGAAGGGCAATTACAAATTTAATAACCAATGCATTAATACATTCAGGTTCTAAGGCAACTGTCAAAGTAACTTTGAAAAGAACAGCAGAGGGACATGGTGAAATATGTATTATTGATAATGGGAAAGGTATTTCAAAAAAAATGTTGAAAAAACTATTTGTAAGATATTATAGAGGTGAAAACACAATAGAGGTTAAAGGTACAGGTCTTGGGATGTCGATAGCCAAAAATATAATTGAAGCTCATGGTGGAACAATAAATGTTAAAAGTGAAGAAGGTATAGGAACTACTATTATAATTAATATCTAATATAAGTAATAAAATAAGATATAGGAGATTTAAGGATTATTTAAGGTTAGCTTTAACTTGATTTAATATACATATGTAATAATTTAATAAGTACCTTAATTAGAAAGTATATTTTTATGGTATTAACAATGGAGATGTGGTAATGCTCTTGCTAATTTGAATGATGTTGGAGTATGACAATATCGAATGGATCACACTAATCCTTCTTGTGTTTTCCTTAGATTACTTCACTAGAATTTGGTCTCTACATTCTAAGCAAGCATTACTGCCAACTCTATCTAATCAAAAAAATTTCACTTGTATTTATAAAAGGAAGCTGTTTGGCTTCCTTTTATATTTGGCATTCTAGTGATATAATTGCACTATAAAAGATAGGTAGGTTATGTGATGAAAAATAGGAAATTGATATCATTTATTGTCTCAATTATAATCCTTATAGTACTCTCCTTTGAACTATCTGATAAGGGCGATAATTTTCAATTTCTTGTAGATGACAAAGTTAGCGACAAAGAAATTGTAAACTTGATAAGACCTGTCGATGGGGATACTGCTAACTTTGAAACTAAAAGCTATGGCAGGGTAAATGTTAGATTTAGTGGAGTAAATACTCCAGAAACTAAACATCCAACTCTTGGATTAGAATACTATGGTAAAGAAGCAAGTGCCTTCACGGAAGAGAAATTAAGTGAAGCTGATGTAATTGAAATAGAATGGGATCTAACACAATCCCCAAGTCGTAATAGACCTATTGGAATAATTTTCGTCGATGGAAAGAATCTGAACATCCTACTTGTTAAGGAAGGCTATGGGGATTTAAGATTTCTTGAAGAAAGTATGCCCTATGCCAAGGAATATATAGAAGCACTAAAATATGCCCAGGAAAACAATCTTGGCAGATGGAAATAAAACCCTAGGAGGTGTGATTATGGAAGTGTTAAATCAAATACCAAAAATTAATATGTTAGATAACCCAACTGGCTGTTGTCCAAAATTCAATCCTGAAATTTACGATGAAAAACTTATAGAATTAGAAGGCTTAGATATGATTAAAGCCAAAACCAAAAGTTTCCTTTATATGCCATTGAACATGAGTTCAGTAATGACAAAAATAATGAAAGCTATCAGAGATGCCGATGCAGAGGTGAAAGATAATTACCTCATACTTTCCCAAGATATATCTATGTGGAAAGCAATGCATTATTTTCTTGTCAGCAAGACGGTTCCTGGAATGGATAATGTCAAATTTTCTGGAAAATTCATAACCAAGGTTTTTGAGGGAGGATATAATCAAATACCAAACTGGATCAAAGAAATGAATGATTTTGTTAAGTCCCAAAGTTATATTAGTGAAAATATATATACTTTTTATACCACCTGTCCTAAATGTGCTAAAGTATACGGCAAAAATTATGTGGTATTATTTGCCCAAGTAAAGAAAGGTTAATTGAATGAGTGTAAATATAGTAGAAAATATAGTTGAAACCCCGAGGATGATTAGAAAGAATAGGATAAAACAGGAAATTTTAAAGGATAAAACACCAGTAATGGCAATTATACTATGGGTTTTATCAGTACTAACAGTGGAAACACTGCTCAAAAACGGCTTTGGGTTAACCACTCCAATACTAACAGGTATATATCTCATATTCCTCTTTTGGTATTACAAAGATGATAAAAAAACCTGGAAACAATTACTATTTGCAGGGACAACTTTTCTAATTAGTTTGTCTTTAATAGTAACTTACAACCCTGTAACTTATTTTATAACCTTTTGTTTTTTAATATATCTTATACCGACCTTAACAGTCAGTTTAAGTGGTTATTCATTAGGCAGATTATTTTCTCTAAGTAAAATCGGCTCGATAATTATCGGTTTTTTTGGAAAAACTTTCCTTTATTTAGAAGTACCGATGGGGATACTTAATAAATCTAATAAAAATAGCAGTTTTAAAATCATTGTTGGTGTTATTGCAGCTTTGCCAATTGGAGCTATCTTCATCAATCTTTTTAATAGTGCTGATGCAGTATTTAAACTGAGCTTAGACAATTTCCTTGTAAGTCTGAATTTTGATATTTGGTCGATATTTGGTGACTTCTTCTTTGGAACTATCATAGCAATATTTCTTATTGCCTTACATTTTGGCTTAAAAATTGAAGATAACAGAATTGAAAAAGAGAGCTATCATAAAGACTGGTTTGACAACACCATAGTTACAACCTATTTTGCAGTCTTGGTGCCAATTTATGTATTCTTTATTATCATTCAATTTAGATACTTGTTTACATCAGGTTCTCAATTACCTGGTAATTTAAGTTATTCTGCATATGCAGTAAGTGGCTTCTATCAACTTTGTACAATAGTATTTATATCAAGTTTGATGATTGTTTTAGCCTTGTCATTAACTAAGAAAAAAGATGGTAAGTATAAAGTATCACTCAAAGCTATACTAACAATGTTGATAGTAGGTAATTTTGTCATTGTTGCATCGGCATTTTTTAGAATGTTTAAATACATTGGAGTATATGATCTTAGTGTCAAAAGGTTAATAGTTTCTTGGATGATTATTGTTATCGTCTTTATTTTAATAGGTATAGTATTAAAGATTTGGAAAAGTGATTTTGGTATACTAACTTATGTTGGAATTATGATGTGTACCATGATTCTTTTATTAAATTTCAGTAATGTAAATGCAATAGTTGGGGAATATAATGTGAGCAAGTATATAGACAGTGACTTCCAAGAAAAACTGGATCTTAATTACCTTGCAGAATTAGGACCTGGTGCTACTAAAGCAACAGCTAAGTTGATTGAAGGAGATGCTCCTGATATTGATCTATATATGAGTATTATGACCCAACAAAAATACCTGGCTTTGCAAAAGAACTGGAGAAATATTACAATTGACAATATATTAGCTAGGAAATATTTCGAAGATTATGATATTGGTAACTACAAAAATGAATTCGATGATTATGGTTTCAATATTTTTGGCTTCGATAAAAAAGGGATCATTCGAAATGATTATTAATACAAAGGAGTGTGCTAGTTTTGAATAAGAAAATTACAGATAGAGTAACATATATAGGAGTAAAGGACGAGAAATTAAGAAAATTCGATATAGTATTTGATACTAAATTTGGAACAACATACAATTCTTATCTAGTAAAAGGTAGTGAAAAAACAGTTATAATTGATACAGTCAAAGATACATTTTTAGAGGAGTTTTTAAATAATATCCAAGAAGTAACAACCTTTGATAAAATAGACTATATAGTTCTAAACCATGCTGAACCTGATCATAGTGGTTCCTTGGAAAAAGTTCTTGAGAAGGCTATCAATGCCAAGGTTGTTTGTAGCAAACCTGCTTCCATGATGGTGAGTGAACTTATAAATAGACAACTGGACTACATTATTGTTGGAACAGGGGATAGTTTGGACCTAGGGGATATTAGTTTAGATTTTGTTAATACTCCATATCTTCACTGGCCGGAGACGATGTTTACCTACCTTAAGGCTGAAAAAGTCCTTTTCCCATGTGATTTCTTTTCTAGCCATTATGGAGAAGATACTGTTACCTATAAAATTAGTGATGATGAAATGTGGGCAAATAGAAAGTTCTATTTTGATTCCATTATGAGACCTTTTAAGAAATTTGCCTTAGAAGCTATGGATAAAATAGAAGACTGGGAAGTTGATATTATTTGTCCTTCCCACGGATCTGTACATAGAGAAGATTTTACAAAAACCAAAGAAATTTATAGAAAATGGTCTACAGAAGAAAAGAAGGAAAAGAAAGTTCTGGTAGGTTACTTAAGTTGCTATGGTTATACCAAGTCTATGGCAGAGGAAGTTTACAAAGGAGTTAAAGATACAGGTATTGCAGCTGATTTGATTGACTTGTCTGTTGATAGAAATGAGTTGGTTAGGATGATTGAAGAAGCAGATGCTATTGCAATTGGCTCAGCTACCATTAATAGAGATGTACTTGAGCCCTTTTCTAATATTTTCGGTAAAGTATGTACCTATATAGTAAGAGGCAAGAAAGCTGTTGCTTTTGGTTCCTTTGGCTGGAGTGGTGAGGCAATAAAACATATTTCAGAAAGATTAACCCAATTAGGTTATGAAGTTATAGGTAGCTTTAAGACTAAGCTGAAACCAAATGAAGCAGCTCTGAAAGAATCATACGAACTTGGTGTACAGTTGGCAAAAAGTATCATGGAGTAAGATAGATTAAAAATTAAATGAGGCAACTTTAGTTGCCTCATTGTTATTTTAGATTATTCTAGTATGAATATATTCCAGTGTAAAAATCAAAATGATCCAGAACTGAGTAATAGTCTTCTGAAAACATCAATTCATCTATAAGATCTTTATCTAACCCTTCTGCCTGCTTATCAGTTAATTCCAAGGAAACATACATTTCGTTATCAAGTTCACTTTCAACAATTAATTTATCTACACCTTTGATACTTAATAAATCATCGTAGGTTTCATTCAAGCCAATTAGAACATTTCTCATAATTTCATTACCTGAGGTAGACTCGTCAAATTGATTGATGTACAAGACCCCGTCCTTGTATTCAACATAAGCTGAGGGATGATAATGCTCTTGAATTAAATCGATTATCTTTTCTTGATCATTCTCAGCCATTTCGCTATAAAATTGATCATTCATCCGATTCCAATCCCTTTGATAATTGTAGTAAGCAAAAACTCCACCAACAACCAAAGCTATAGTTAGAAGGATAGGTATAATGATATTTAAAGCAATTCCAATAATAGCCATAATCTTAGAAGATTTTGTCTTTTCTATCAATAAAGATATTATTCCAAGAATAATACCAAGAAAAGGAATTCCAGAAAATACTATAGAAAGTATTGCTAATATCTTGTTATCATTTGATTTTGATTGAGTAATCTTGTTTTCTTCCATATTCCACCTCGCATTATTTATTAAAATAATTATACTATAAATTACAAAAAAAAGAATTTTTTTTTATACTTAAAAGATATTGACATTAAATTTAAAGAGAGTAATATTAAAATGCAATTATAAAGAAAAGAGATGATATTAGTGGAAAAAGAAGAAGCTTTAAAGCATCTGGAGAAACTAGCAGCTAATGATGTGTACCAGGCTTTAGGTACTACTGAGGACGGATTATCGTCAGTAGAAGCAAGTAAAAGAAATAAACAATATGGACCAAACGCCATTTCAGAGAAAAAAGGAACGCCGGCAATATTCAAACTGCTGGCTAATTTCACACATCTGATGGCGATTTTATTGTGGGTTGGAGGTATAGTAGCACTATTTGGACAAATGCCTCAACTTGCCATAGCAATCTGGATGGTTAATTTTATTAACGGAGGATTTAGTTTCTGGCAAGAACACAGAGCGGGTAAAGCAACAGAGGCTCTAAAAAAACTATTACCAACCTATGCCCATGTAATTAGGGATGGAAAAGCCAATAAGATATTAGCTGAAGAGCTAGTACCTGGGGACCTTATTATACTAGCAGAAGGAGATTTAATATCTGCTGATGCAAGAATAGTAGATGACAGTGATTTGAGAGTAAACCAGTCAACATTGACTGGAGAATCAAATCCGATTCGTAAGAATAATATAGAGATTCATAATGATGACATAACTAAAGCAGAACAAAAGAACATGGTATTCGCTGGAACAACTGTTTCAGCTGGTACAGGAAAAGCTGTTGTTTATGCTATAGGTATGACAACAGAGTTTGGTAAAATTGCCGGACTCACCCAGAATATGAAAGAAGAACAAAGCCCATTACAAAAAGAAATGGGCAGATTGACCAAAACTGTTACTTTACTAGCAACAAGCATTGGACTTGTGTTCTTCGTTCTATCAATATTCCTTGTTGGGACTGAATTACCTGTGGCGATAGTATTTTCTATAGGTATGATTGTTGCCTTCGTTCCTGAAGGTCTGTTGCCGACAGTAACACTGTCATTGGCAATGGGTGTTCAAAGAATGGCCAAGAGAAACGCTCTTATAAAAAGACTTTCTGCAGTTGAAACACTAGGCTGTACTACAGTAATCTGTACTGATAAGACAGGAACCTTGACCCAAAATGAGATGACAGTAAGCCACATATATTTCAACAATCGTAAACTGGATGTAACAGGAGTTGGCTATGCTGCAGATGGTAAAATAGTTGAGAAGGATAATGATGTTGAAAAGGACAATCGTGACTTAAAAGAACTTTTGACAGCTGCTGCTTTATGTAGCAATGCCAGACTATTACCTCCTAATGAAGAAATCAAGAACTGGGTTGTACTTGGTGATCCTACAGAAGCGTGTCTATTAGTTGTAGCCGGTAAATATGGCATAGATCTTGATAAAGAAAACAGCAATATACCAAGACTGAGGGAAATACCATTTGATTCCAGCAGGAAGAGAATGACTACCATACACCAACTTAGAGGAGAAAGAATAAGTTATACCAAAGGTGCTCCTAAAGAAGTGCTGGAAAGTTCCAAGTGGATTAGAATTGACGGCCAGGATCAACCTCTGACCGAAGATAAATTCAATGAAATAATGGCAGTCAATGACCAATACGCCAGAAACGGACTTAGGGTTCTTGGAGTAGCTGTTAGAAAACTAACCAAAGAATTGAACCTTCCAAAAAGCATGAGTGACTATACTTATGAAATTATTGAAGAGGACCTCATATTCCTAGGACTAGTGGCCATGGTAGACCCTCCTAGGGTAGAAGTGGCAGAAGCTGTCTCTAAATGTCATAAAGCAGGTATCAGAATAATCATGATAACCGGTGACTATGGCTTGACAGCAGAAAGCATAGCCAAAAAAATCGGAATTGTTGAAGGTGATAATCCAAGAATCATTACTGGTATAGAATTAGAGAATATCAGCGATGAAGACTTGAAAGTTGCCTTGAAGGATGAGGTAATATTCGCCAGAGTTGCACCGGAACAAAAACTAAGGGTAGTTACCAACCTTCAGGAGATGGATGAAGTTGTTGCGGTTACCGGTGATGGTGTTAACGACTCACCGGCTCTAAAAAAAGCAGACATAGGTGTAGCAATGGGTCAGGCGGGAACAGATGTTGCCAAAGAAGCAGCAGACATGATTCTTACAGATGATAACTTTGCATCTATAGTAAATGCTGTAGAAGAGGGTAGAACTGTTTACAATAATATTAGAAGATTTGCCATGTACATATTTAGCAGTAACTTTGCAGAAGCAGTACCGATGGTATTCTTCCTATTGTCAAAAGGTGCCATTCCATTGCCGCTTACAATAATGCAGGTACTGGCTATAGACTTGGCATGTGACATGGTTCCAGCTATGGGACTGGGTGTTGAACCTCCAGAATCAGGAGTGATGACTGTAAAACCAAGGTCAAGAACTGATCGTTTATTAAATGCAAAAATATTCAAAAAATCATTTTTATGGTATGGACCAATAGAAGGATTAGCTGCAATGTCTTCATTTTTCTTCCTGCTATGGGTTAACGGCTGGAATGGTGGTACTATTGTAAATAGTGGCAATATATACGCCATGGCAACTGCAATGACCTTTGGGGCCATAGTTATGGCACAAGCTGGCAACGTTTATGCTAGCAGAACAAACAGGATGTCCGTTTTCCATAAAGGATTCTTTACCAATAAGTTGATAAATATAGGTGTTATTATCCAGATATTAGTTTTAATAGCGATTATATACGTACCTGGACTAAACAATGCTTTCAACGCAGCACCGATAGGTTTGAGAGAATGGGGCTTCTTGATGATATGGCCAATATTACTATTTAGTCTAGATGAGATTAGGAAAATGATCTTAAGAAAAAGAGAAAATAAAAAATATAACATGGTTATAGAGAATGCAAGGGGGTAATTAGGATGAAAATCATTATCGTAGGATGTGGCAGAATGGGTAGCGGTCTCGCCCAGGAATTAAGTTTATCAGGTCATGATATAACAGTAATCGACTCTGACAGCAATTCCTTTTTCAGATTAGGAAACAACTTCAAAGGTAAATCAATAAAAGGGATTGGTTTTGATAGGGATATCCTAATAGAAGCTGGTATAGAAAGAGCAGATGCAATTGCAGCACTAACCTCTAATGATGAAGCCAATGCAGTAATAGCTAGAATGAGTAGAGAAATATTTAGAGTACCAAAAGTTGTAGCTAGCTTGACTGACAATCACAAAGCCGACATTTACAAGAAATTAGGTATTCAAGTAGTTTCTCCAATCGAATGGGGAATCAAAAGAACAATTGATGTAATTGCATTCTCAACATTACATACTGTATATTCAATAGGAGAAGGAAGAGTTGACATAAAAGTCATTGATCTTCCAATGATACTTGAAGGACATAAGGTTAGAGAATTGAATGCCCAAGGTGAGGTTAAAGTTATAGCCTTAACAAGAAATAATGAAACTATAATACCAACAGAAGAAACATCATTACAACTAGGTGATTTGGTATATGTAAGTGTTGAAACAAATTCCAATAGTAAGCTGAAAAGCCTCCTTGGAATAGTAGATGGAAGGAGGAGTTAACTATGAAGATAATAATTGTTGGTGGAGGTCAAGTAGGATCATACTTGGCAACCTTATTACAAAAAGAAGGAAATGACATTACAATAGTAGAAAATAGAAACAAGAAATTCGATATGGTAAGAGCAGAACAACCTAATGCCAAAATAGTTATGGGCAACGGTTCTGATCCTAAGGTTCTTGAAGAAGCTGGCATAGATGATGCGGATGTAGTAGCAGCAGTAACAGGTGAAGACGAAACTAATCTAGTTGTATCTACACTTGCCAGAATGGAATATGGAGTAAACCGTGTTGTAGCTAGAGTAAACAATCCTAAGAATGCCTGGTTATATACTCCTCAAATGGGAGTCGACATAGCCTTGAATCAGGCAGAGCTAATAGCCCGTCTGGTACAAGAGGAAGTTTCCATAGGTGACATGATTACTTTGATGGAAATCGACAGAGGTAATTTTACAGTAGTTGAAAAGATAGTCAAGGATGGTTTAAAGGTAATTGGAATGAAGGTAGGCGAACTTAACGATAACATGCCTGAAGATTCACTAGTTGCAGTAATCATCAGAGACGGGAAGATAATCGACCCTACAGTAGATAAAGTAATAATGGTTGATGATAAGATGATTATTGTATGTCAGACAGATCTGGTTGATGAATTATCACAGGAGTTGGATAAACAATAAATATATGTTTCAGAAAGAGAACAAATAGTTCTCTTTCATTTTTTTATAAGTAATAAACATTGACTTTATTGTAAAAGATAGTAATATTAAAATGCAATTAATAATAGAAAAGAGATGATTGATTTGGATAATGAAGAAGTTTTGAAGCATTTGGAAAAACTACCTGCCAGTGAAGTTTATCAAGCTTTAGGAACAAGTGTTCATGGTCTGGCAACCGAAGAAGCAATAAATAGGAAAGAAAAATATGGACCGAACGCCATAGCTGAAAAAAAAGGCAAACCGGCAATATTTAAACTTTTCGCAAACTTTACCCATTTGATGGCCATTTTACTATGGGTTGGAGGTATAGTTGCCATTTTTGGTGATCTACCAGAGCTAGCCATAGCTATTTGGTCAGTAAATATCATTAATGGTGGATTTAGTTTTTGGCAGGAGTTTCGTGCCGGTAAGGCAACTGAAGCTCTAAAAAAACTATTACCAACCTATGCCCATGTAATCAGAGATGGACAAGCCAATAAGATACTAGCTGAAGAATTAGTGCCAGGAGATGTAATGATACTAGCAGAAGGAGATTTAATCTCTGCTGATGCAAGATTAGTTGATGACAATGACTTAAGAGTCAATCAATCAACATTGACTGGTGAATCAAATCCAATTCGTAAATCAAACATTGAAATACATAATGATGAGATAACTAGAGCAGAACAAAAGAACATGATATTTGCTGGAACAACAGTTTCAGCTGGTACAGGTAAAGCTGTTGTTTATGCTACAGGTATGACAACAGAGTTTGGTAAAATTGCCGGACTCACCCAGAACATGAAAGAAGAACAAAGCCCATTACAAAAAGAAATGGGTAAGGTAACAAAAACTGTATCCTTTATGGCTATGAGTATTGGTTTAGTATTCTTCATCATGTCAATCTTCTTAGTTGGAACAGACTTGCCGCTGGCAATAGTATTTTCCATGGGAATGATTGTGGCCTTCGTTCCTGAAGGTCTTTTGCCGACAGTAACATTGTCATTAGCAATGGGTGTACAAAGAATGGCCAAGAGACACGCTCTTATCAAAAGACTGTCTGCAGTTGAAACACTAGGCTGTACTACGGTTATCTGTACAGATAAGACAGGAACCTTGACCCAAAATGAAATGACAGTAAGCCATATATATTTCAATAATCGTAATCTGGATGTTACAGGTGTTGGATATGCACCAACTGGTTCGATACATGAAGGAGACAAGGAAGTTGAAAAAGATAATAAGGATTTAAGAGAACTATTATCAGCAGCTGCTTTATGTAGCAATGCCAGACTATTACCTCCTAATGAAGAAATAAAGAAGTGGGTTGTACTTGGTGACCCAACTGAAGCTTGCCTGTTAGTAGCAGCAGAAAAATATGGTATTAATTTGGAAAAGGAAAATACCAATGTACCAAGAATAAGGGAGATTCCATTTGACTCCAGCCGTAAAAGAATGACCACCATCCATCAGCTTAGGGGAGAAAGAATCAGCTATACTAAAGGAGCTCCTAAAGAAGTGCTGGAAATATCCAAATGGATTAGAATAGACGGTCAAGATCAACTAATGACCGAAGAGAAATTCAATGAAATAATGGCAGTCAATGACCAATATGCTAGAAATGGACTAAGGGTTCTTGGAGTAGCGGTTAGAAAATTAACCAAGGAATTGAATCTACCAAAAGGTCTAAGTGACTATACTCATGAACTTATTGAAGAGGACCTCATTTTTCTAGGACTAGTAGCCATGGTAGACCCTCCTAGGGTAGAAGTGGCAGAGGCTGTTGCTAAATGCCGTCATGCAGGCATAAGGATCATCATGATTACAGGTGACTATGGCTTGACAGCAGAAAGCATTGCTAAAAAAATCGGTATTGTTGAAGGTGACAGTCCAAGAATCATTACAGGTATAGAGTTAGAAAATATCAGCGATGAAGATTTGAAAATTGCCCTTAAGGACGAGGTTATCTTCGCCAGGGTTGCACCGGAACAAAAGCTTAGAGTTGTTACCAACCTTCAGGAGATGGATGAGGTTGTTGCAGTAACTGGTGACGGTGTAAATGACTCACCAGCTCTTAAAAAAGCAGATATCGGTGTTGCTATGGGTATGACTGGAACTGACGTTGCAAAAGAAGCAGCGGACATGATTCTTACCGATGATAACTTTGCATCTATAGTAAATGCTGTAGAAGAGGGCAGAACGGTATATAATAATATTAGAAAGTTTGCTATGTACATCTTTACAAGTAACGTTCCTGAAGCAGTGCCTATGGTATTCTACCTCTTGTCAAAAGGGGCGATACCATTACCACTGACTATCATGCAAGTATTGGCTATTGACCTTGGTACAGATATGGTGCCTGCAATGGGTCTTGGAGCTGAACATCCAGAAGTTGGTATTATGTCTAAACCACCAAGGGCCAGGAATGAAAGATTATTAAATAAAGGACTTATGACTAAGGCTTTCCTATGGTATGGACCTATTGAAGCATTTGCAGCAATGGCATCCTTCTTCTTCCTTTATTGGATGTATGGTTGGACTGGTGGTTCAATGGCTCAAGATGGAAACATCTATGCTATGGCAACTGCAATGACCTTTGGAGCCATTGTAATGGTACAGGTCGGCAATGTATTTGCTAGTCGAACAGATAGAATGTCTATCTTTAAAAAAGGTTTCTTTACAAATCGTTTAATAATTATCGGTATTGTAGTAGAGTTAGCCTTATTAGCTATGTTGTTGTATGTTCCATTTTTAAACAAGATGTTCAATACTGCACCAATAGGTTTGAAAGAATGGGCTTTCCTATTAATTTGGGGACCATTGATTCTTATGCTTGATGAAATCAGGAAAATGATCTTAAGAGGAAGAGATAAGAAAAAATTTAACATGGTTATAGAAAATGCAAGGAGGTAATTAGGATGAAAATCATTATCGTAGGATGTGGCAGAATGGGTAGCGGTCTTGCCCAGGAATTAAGTTTATCAGGTCATGATATAACAGTAATCGACTCTGACAGCAATTCCTTTTTCAGATTAGGAAACAACTTCAAAGGTAAATCAATAAAAGGGATTGGTTTTGATAGGGATATCCTAATAGAAGCTGGTATAGAAAGAGCAGATGCAATTGCAGCACTAACCTCTAATGATGAAGCCAATGCTGTTGTAGCCAGAATGAGCAGAGAAATATTTAGAGTGCCTAAAGTAGTGGCCGGTTTGACAGACAATCACAAAGCCGACATTTACAAAAAATTAGGTATACAAGTTGTTTCTCCTATTGAATGGGGGATTAAGCGAGCAGTGGATATTATTGCCTACTCTACATTACATACTGTATATTCAATAGGTGAAGGAAGAGTTGATATAAAAATAATCGACCTGCCAATGATACTAGAGGGACATAAAGTTAGAGAATTAAATGTTCAAGGTGAAGTAAAGGTTATTGCACTTACAAGAAATAACGAAACAATCATTCCAAACGATGAAACAATATTGAAACTTGGAGATCAAGTTTATGTAAGTGTAGAAGTAAATTCCAATAGTAAGCTGAAAAGCCTCCTTGGAATAGTAGATGGAAGGAGGAGTTAACTATGAAAGTAATAATTGTTGGTGGAGGACAAGTGGGATCATATTTAGCCACATTACTACAAAATGAGAAGTATGATATAACAATAGTAGAAAATAGAAACAAGAAATTCGATCTTGTAAAGTCTGAACAACCAAACGCACGTATTGTAATGGGTAATGGTTCAGACCCTAAAGTTTTAGAATTAGCAGGTATTGATGAAGCTGACGTTGTAGCAGCGGTAACAGGAGAAGATGAAACGAACCTGGTGGTATCAACACTTGCCAGAATGGAATATGGTGTTGGTAGAGTAGTAGCCAGAGTAAACAATCCTAAGAATGCCTGGTTATATACACCACAAATGGGAGTCGATATAGCCTTGAATCAGGCAGAGCTAATAGCCCGTCTGGTACAAGAGGAAGTTTCCATAGGTGACATGATTACTTTGATGGAAATCGACAGAGGTAATTTTACAGTAGTTGAAAAGATAGTCAAGGATGGTTTAAAGGTAATTGGAATGAAGGTAGGCGAACTTAACGATAACATGCCTGAAGATTCACTAGTTGCAGTAATCATCAGAGACGGGAAGATAATCGACCCTACAGTAGATAAAGTAATAATGGTTGATGATAAGGTAATTATTGTATGTCAGACAGATCTGGTTGACGAATTATCATTTGAATTAGATAAACTTAAATAGAGGAGGTAGTAATGGGGATTTTTGCATGGATCGTTTTTGGTGGTTTAGCAGGTTGGATTGCTAGCATCATTGCAGGTAGAAATAAGTCGCTTGGTCTTATAGGCAATATTGTTATTGGTATAATTGGAGCCTTAATTGGTGGATTTATAGTAAATCTAATATCAGGTAATCCTGTAGACCTGACTTTTAGTATTCAATCCCTATTGGTTGCCATTTTTGGTTCTATAGTATTGTTGACTTTAATTAACCTGATTAAGGGTAAATAATTGGACTTTTACACAAATAATCAAGGGAGTTTTAAACGCTCCCTTGATTTTTATTTAAAATAAGGTATATTAAAGGTACACAGTATATTTGTTTCAAATATATCAATTTGAATAACGATTACAATCTTGTATTGAATATAATACTTGAGTATAATGTATTAGTGATCCTAAAGATTATGAATACATAGGAAAGAGGTGAACTAATGTCCGATTTAACTAAAAAAGCAGTTGATGTTATTAGAAAAGCTGGTCTAAAGCCTACAGCTCAACGAGTGGAAACTTTGGAATTTCTTTATTCAAATGAAAATTACCAAAGCATTGACACAATATATAATAGTCTATTGGAAAACTATAAAGTCTTTTCTAAAGCTACAATCCATTCCACATTAGAGATTTTTGTGGAAAAAGGTATAGTGTCAAGGTTTTATGGACTAAATGGAGAGGCTAGGATAGATGTTAGTGGCAATAACCATACCCATTTTATATGTGAAAAGTGCGGACTTATAGAAAAAATCGATACATATTGTATAGATGATGATATAACTAGAAAAAATTTCGACTATGAAATAACTGGCAAGGAAACCACCTATAAGGGTCTTTGCAGCAATTGCAAGGATGAAAGGTAGTAAATCATGAATGAATTAACAGCTAGTTTAGTAAAAAGAATAAAAGAAAGCGGCTTAAAGCCTACAGCTCAAAGGTTAGATATTCTGGAATATTTGCATACAACTGAAAATTTTCAAAGTGTGGAGCAAATATATGATAATCTATATCGAGAATATAAAGTTTTTTCCAAGGCAACCATTTATGCAACCCTTGATGCTTTCGTTCTAGCTGGTCTTGTTAAAAGATTCTTTGGAAAGCATGGTGAAGCTAGAATTGACTACATGGTGGATGATTCAGCCTATTTTCTATGCATAGAATGTGGCAATATAAATAGGGTAAAGGTAAATAGTATTGATGCTGAAATTGATCACAGTAAAGTTGATGTACAAAGTAGTATCTTAACGTATTGGGGTACATGTGAAAATTGCAAGAAGAAGCTATAAATGATTTTATAGCTTTTTTATTAGGAGGAATATAATGAAAAGGAAGTTGACAGAGCAAGAAAAAAAACACTATAGAACTGCAGAAACAAGAGATAAGTTGCCTGAATTTCTCTGTAAATCTATGTCATTAGAAGAATATAAATCCAAATTATCTAATGAAGTATATAGGATAATGTTTGAAGATGGAACAGAACCAGCCTTCAGTCATCCTCTTCATAACAATAAAGAAGAAGGTATTTATTATTGTGCAGCTTGTGGACAGCCATTATTTGGCAGTGAGGGCAAGTTTGATTCTGGGACTGGTTGGCCAAGTTTTTATGCTCCTTTATCATCACAAGCTTTAGATTTTGAGGAAGATTATATCTTGATTATGCCAAGAACAGCTGTTTTATGTTCTTGTTGCAATGGTCACTTAGGGCATGTCTTTGATGATGGTCCAGCGCCTACGTTCTTTAGATTTTGTATGAATGGAACTGCCTTAAAATTTATTAAATAAAAGCGAGATATATAATTAATGGAAAACTGGAAAAGAAAAGTTAGTTTATTTGTAATAAGTCAACTAACTACACAATTTGGTACAGCTTTGGTTCAATATAGTATATTCTGGTATATAACTCTAAATACCAGATCGGGAGCCATGTTGACCATATCAATTATTGTAGGGTTTTTACCTACATTTTTATTATCACCTTTTGCAGGTGTCTGGTCTGATAGATTTAATAGAAAAAAATTAATAATTATTTCTGATATAAGTATTGCAATCACAACCTTGATTCTAGCCCTGGTTTTCTTGGCTGGATACAAGGAATTTTGGTTGTTATTTTTAATTTCAGCCATTAGGGCAGTTGGCATAGCTGTTCAAACTCCGGCTACCAATGCCTTGCTGCCACAAATAGTGCCTGAAGATAAGCTCTTAACAGTTAATGGCTATATGGGAAGTGCAACTTCCTTGATGAATCTCTTTTCACCTATTGCCAGTGCAGCTTTATTAACTTATGCCACTTTTGAGACAACTCTTTTTATAGATGTCTTTACGGCTATTGTTGGAGTAACAATACTTATATTTATTAAGGTGCCAACAATTCATGCTTTAGCAGCAGGAAGGGTTAGTAGTTATTACGATGATATTAAGGCTGGTTTCAAATATATAAGAAATAAGAAATATATCAGAAATCTTTTTATTTATTTTGGTTTATTTTTCTTTTTGGTTTCACCTGCTGCTTTTCTTACACCATTACAAGTTGTAAGAACATATGGATCTGAACTTTATCGTTTAACCGCCCTTGAAATTGCCTTCTTTTTAGGTATGACCATAGGTGGTTTTGTTATCGGTAAGTGGGGTGGTTTGAAAAACTTGGTTTATACAATGATTGCCGCCATACTAGCAGGTGGTGTTCTTCATATGATATTGGGGACTAAGGTGCTTTTCCCGATCTATTTGTTTATTATGTTTATTATTGGAGGCTCAGTCATCTTTTGTAATTCGGCTTCAACTGTATTTTTACAAAAAACTGTAAGTGAAGAATATTATGGTAGAGTTTTTGGTGTTCTTGGAATGTTGTCAAGTTCCATGTTTCCCTTAGGAATGTTGGTATTTGGCCCACTAGCTGATATTATTTCAATTGAAATGATACTTCTTGCAACAGGTCTTGTTGTAGTATTTGAAGGTTTTATAATGATTAGAGACAAGGACTTAATAGCTGCTGGTAACGATTTGGATAAATAAGATGGGGGTTGTTATGTGGTATCAAAGTCTATTTGATGAGTTAAAAAAGATGGGTAATATAGATAGAGCTGTAGAAATGAGTAAATACATGAGAAATCAATTTGCTTTTCTAGGTGTTCCAAGACCTGAGCGGGGCTTATTGTATAAAAAATACTATAGGAATCTTGGTGAGAGTATAGATTGGGACTTTGTGAGTTTATGCTTTAGTCAGGAAGAAAGAGAGTATCAATATCTAGGTATCGATTATCTAAACCTTCAAAAAGGCTTTTTAGTTATTGACGATTTAGCTAAAATTAGTGATTTGATAAAGATAAAATCCTGGTGGGATAGTGTTGATGGTTTTCCTAGAGTTGTTGGAGAGGTCGTAAAAAGTGATAAGCGTGCTAAGGACATTATGTTGGAATGGAGTATTGACCAGAATATATGGATAAGAAGAGTAGCTATTCTTCATCAATTATTATTAAAAGAATTTACTGATACTAAACTTTTGGAAAAGATTATTGTGAATAATCTTGGTAGCAAAGAATTTTTTATTAATAAGGCTATTGGTTGGATCCTTAGGGATTATAGCAAGACTGACAAAGATTGGGTTATTAGCTTTATAGACAGATATAAAGTGAGAATGGACAAATTAAGTATAAGAGAAGGTTCTAAATACATATAAAAAAGGGAAGATGTAAATCTTCCCTTTTTTATTAAATTGCATCTATTTGTTCATATTTTTTCAGATATATTTTTGATATTAAAACTCTCGAGATGATATATAGTATTAAAGCCATCAAACCAAGAATTAACATCACTAGTGTTGCTCCTAGGTCCTTGAATAAAGTATAAATGAGATATCCCGATCCACCGATGATAACCCTTGAACCAAGTGATAGCATAACATTCATATTGTTCTTAATACAGGCTGTAGGGTTTGACCAATTAAGGAAAGGTCGTTCAATATTGATAATCAAGTCTATCTTTGACAATAATAAGGTGAAAAAGACTATGGCTAATAGTACAACACCCAACTGTATAGGTTCTATAGGTAAGATGATATATACAACTATAGCAAGTAAAATTTGGCCTATACTATTTAGTAATAAAGTGGTTAGTTCTCTTGAGGTTAAACTTTCAGAGTGGCTAATTGGCATAACTCTTGTCTCCCAAAAGAATTTACCTTCTCTACTTATGCTTGTGGCAGAAAGACTTCCCATTATACTAGGAGATATAATTATTCCAAAGAATATAAAAGCTCTAAAGGGCAGGAGTTGTGGGTTGTTTAAAGTATTTAAATCCATAATACCCATTAGATTATATAAAACAAATATTATAACAGGGATGAAAAGTGTCATAACAGTGTTTAGTAAGAAAGTTGGGTTAGTAAATATTATACCCAGGTTTCTTTTTAGCAAAAGTAGTTTAACATTAGTCCTTTTATAACTGATTTTTTGTCTATCGCCACTACTTTCTTGTTGGTTGAATTTCTTTAAAGCTTGATCATAGATTTTATTAGCTAAAAGTAAAATTAATAATATACAGCCAGCTTGTAATAGGAAAGACCATAATAGATCCAGGTTGCTTGAAACAATAGCTTTAGTAAGCCAAATACTAGGTGGATAGCTTTTTCCAATAAGGTTTAATAAGCCATCTGGTTTGGATAGTATTTCTACTATAGCTTCTGTGTTGCTGGCAGTTCTTCCTATTATTACTTGTATGCCTAGAATAACTCCAAGTAGGAGAATATTACCTAATACTGTAAATAGGTTTCTGTGTTTTCTACCTGCTACCAAAGACATAAACGGTAGGGTGATTAAAGTACCTAATGCAATTGGTGCTAGGGGTAGTGTAAGTAGAGTGAAAATTATGATTAAGGTGCTTCTTATTGGAAAAGCTGCATCAATCAGATAAAATATCCCAGTTGAACCAAAAAGTACCACAGAAATAGCTAGAAGTATAGGATAGATTCCTACCAACTTAGCAATGATAATTGATCGACCTTTAATTGGTAGTGTTGCAAGAAGACTTAGATCTTTACCATAGAAAAAGGAAGATACAATTAATGGAACTGAAGTAACTAACATAAATACTACTGAGCCTATGCTTGCATAGGTAAGTGCCAAGTAACCCATATTGATTTTCGCAAAGCTATCATAGATTAATGCAGTCATTGCAATAGCAGGCAGGACAGAAATCAAGGGTAAAATAGCTATAATTTTTCCAGTAATTTTTCCTTTTGCATTTAACTGTTGTAAATAGCGTCCAATGGTATCTTTCATGTTTATTCTTATGAGTTTTAATATTTTATTCATGATCTGTCATCTCCAGGAAAATCTCTTCTAGGGTCATTTCTTTGTTTTGTTTTATATTATCAAGGGTATCATAGGATATTAGTTTACCTTTATCGATGATTGCTACTTTGTGACATAGGTTTTCTACTACTTCTAAGACATGAGAGGAAAAAAGTACACTGCCACCATTTTCACAATGTTCAAGCATAAGGTCTTTTAGTACTCGTGCTGAATGAGGATCTAATCCTACATGAGGTTCATCTAGTATGAATAATGGAGCTTGTGGAAGTAGTGCTGCAGTTATTAGTAGTTTTTGTTTCATTCCATGGGAGTAGGTATTTATTTTTTGTCCTAATGCATCTTCTAGCTGGAATCTTGAGCTGAAATTTTGAATTCTACTTTTGCGATCTTCAACATTAACATCGTAGATATCTGCAATGAAGTTTAAGTAGTCAATACCAGAAATACTTTCATAAATCTCGGGATGATCTGGTACAAATGTGAAGCTTTTTTTGGCAGCGATCATATCAGTTTGTAAATTATGTCCATTGATTTCTACAGTACCTTGATCAGCTGTAATTATACCTGTAATGATCTTAAGAGTTGTTGTTTTGCCGGCTCCATTAGGTCCTATAAAGCCGATTAGCTCACCTTTTTTGATATCTAGGTTCAGATTGTCTAGGGCTATGTTTTTCTTGTCATAGCTTTTTGTTAAATGGTTGATATTTAGCATTTTACACCTCTTTTTATATTTATATTTATATTTTAGCATATATATTTTATTTATGATTGTAAAAATTTAGTTAATTTGTAGTCCTTTGGGATTTTTGAAAGAAATTACTATATAATTACATTATATTCTAAATCAAGGAGATTTAAAGAGTAAATAACTGAAGGGGTGTGTGTTATGAATAAGAAATCTATAGGTGAATTAGCTGAGTATATCAATATTAATTTTCGCAATGAATCTATGAATGTTAGTACAGGTTTGGACATAATATCAACCGCTTTGGAAAGTATCAGGGAAAATATTATTGTGCAACAAGATGGTTTAAAGAACCTTGGACTTAATATTGATGCGGGTGAGCTTGATGACTTTCTCCTGACGGTTGATGATTTGCTGGAAAAGGCAGAATTGTATGGAGAAATGTTTGATGTAAGTTCTGAAGAGGAGGATTTCAAATTCTTGGGACTTCCAATTGATTATGGACCTGAACATTAAAATAAGGACTCGGATTTATATCCGAGTCCTTTATTATTTCATGTAATTTTGTATGTATGTTAGTATCTTTTCCTGATTGTCTGGAAACTAAAGAAGTCACCTCTCCAATAAACATTAGCAAATAGTACTGGTTTTAGTTTATTTGTAAAGCCAATTTCTTCTACCATTAACATTACTCCATCATCTTCAAGGTACTTTTGGATTTTTGGTGGTGTGATGCAAGGTACAAGTTTAGTTAGCTTGAAGTCAATTCTTTCTCCAGCGAATTTCTCTAGTTGATCAAAGACTGGTAGTCTAAATATATTCTTATTATTTAGTGACTCCTTAAAGGATGATTCAATTGTAAAATCCTCACAGTAAATTACAGGTAAACCATTTGCTCTAACTAATTTTACAACCTTGAATATTTTTTCCCCTACTGCACATTCAAGCTTTTCAGCAAGGAATTCATCTGCTTCTATTTCTGTCATTTCAAGTACTTCAGCGCTGTGTTGGTATCTGGCTAATTCTAGAAGATCTTTGAATTCATATTCAATATCCATTCTAAATTTAATGTCAAATACTCTTCTATTAATAACAGTTCCTTTTTTCTTTACTCTTATAACATACCCTTCTTGTTCCATAGTTTTAAGTACATCTCTAATTACAGATCTGCTAACTTGTAGAATTTTTGCCAAATCTTCTTCCTTTGGCAAAGTTTCGCTATTGTCAAAATATCCGTCTCTAATTAGGGCGTAAAGGTCTCTTAGAACTTTGCTTGATAATTTTGTTACTACTGGTCTCATATTTGTTCTCCATAACTTCTAACATTAGAATATACTGTATGTTTATAATAACATAAATTGATATAAATTTATACATGTGGATATATTTAAAATCATACCTTGAAAATATGAGAAAATGCATAGAAAATATGTAAAAAATAATATAAAATCATACATAATGAAAATGTATGATTTTATAAGCCTATTTCAGGTAAATTTGTTAAAAAATCATATTTAAAATCTTTCATTTCTATTGCCTTTATGGATGCATCTTTATATAATTAGGTCGTGGTTTAAATACAAAGGAGGATGTAAAATGAAAAAATTACTAGTTTTAAGTGTCTTATTACTGTTGTCTTTCGTTGCCGTTGCTTGCGGTGGGGATAAGGCTGATAATAAGTCAGACAAGTTAAAAGTAGCCTTGGTGGTTACAGGTTCTATTGCCGATAATGGCTGGTGTCAAATTGGTTACAATGGCTTAAAGGAAATTGAAAAGGTATATGGTGCTGAAGTTGCTTATAACGAAAACACTCAAACTGCTCAATATAATCAAATTATTGAGAGTTATGCTAAAGACGGTTATAATGTAATTATTGCCCATGGTACTGAGTTCAAGGATGCTGTTGTTGATGTAGCTAAAGATTATAAAGATATTCAATTCTTTATTACAAGCTCTGATAGAACAGCTAAAATAGCTGATGGTAAAAATATTTCTAGTATTTTAGCTGATGGCGTAGAGCAAGGTTTCTTGCAAGGTGTAACAGCTGGATACATTGCTAAAAATCAAGGTAGTAAAACTGTTGGTGCTGTTGGTGGAATTGAAATAGCTGCTATTAAAACTACAGTTGAAGGATTTGAAACTGGTGTTCACTATGTTGATCCATCAATTAAAGTATTAAAAGCTTACACAGGTAGTTTTGATGATATTAACAAGTTAAAAGAACAATCCATTACCTTTATTGAACAAGGTGCAACAATAATCATGTCTACAGCCAATGCCGCTACAAAAGGTGGTTTTGAAGCTACTAGGGACAAAGGTGGAGTTTCAATTGGTGCTAATGCTACTGGATTGATGGAAACTTACAAAGATAATCTTGCATTTTCAGCTAACGTAAGCATGGTGAAAGCTATGTCTACTGTTATTGGTAAAATGGTTGATGGTGATTTTGAAAGTAAAGACTATATTATGGGTATTAAAGAAGGTGTTGTTACTATGAATATAAGTACAACTCAATCTGATGTGCAAAAAGTTAAGGCTGATGTAGAAAAAGTTTACGATGATATTATGTCAGGTAAAATCAATGTTACTGAGCTGTTTAACAAAAAATAGTATTAGGGAATAAGTTATTTAAAAATCTAATGGGCATAATACTTCTTAAATATGTATTGTGCCCATTAGTATTTAGAAAGAAATGATGGAGGTCATAACTTGAAAAGCGATATTTTTTATTTAAAACAATGTGATAAGGTTGCAAGAGATTCTATTACTCATGGTAATACTCCTTTTGGAGCTATTCTTGTTGATGGGGATGGTAATATCCTTATGGAACAAGAAAATGTAGAAATAACTACTGGAGATTGTACTGGTCATGCAGAGACGACTTTAATGGCACGTGCAAGCAGGGAGTATAGCAAGGAGTTTTTAAAGGATTGTACTTTGTACTCTACTTTTGAGCCTTGTGCTATGTGTGCCGGTGCTATTTACTGGGGTGGTGTTGGTCGTTTGGTATATGGTGCTCCAGAAACTACACTTTTGGCATTAACTGGTGATAATCCACAAAATCCTACTATGAGTCTTTCTTGCAGGGATGTTTTTGCTGCAGGGCAAAAGGATATTGAGGTTGTTGGACCTTTTCCTGAATTAGAAGAGGACCTAATGGAAGTTCACAAGGGTTATTGGAAATAGTCATATTTTGTTATGTAGATGGTGATATTTTATGTCATCATCTTTTTTTATGGAAATTTATGTAGTAGAATGTAGTGACTAATAAGAATAATTAAGGAGCTAAAAAAATGAAACTAGAACAAAAATTATTTTTTCCTAGCCAATATATACAAGGGTTTGGGATTATTGATCGACTACCTGAAATCATGGGCAAATATGGAAGCAACATGATGTCACTTGTGGCAGATGGTTTTGTTGAGAAGTTAAATGAAGTAATGAAAGATGAAAACAGTAGTATAGTAGAAGTATTTAGTGGTGAGTGTACTTTTGCTGAGGTAGAGAGGGTATATGAAATTGCCAAGGAGGCTAAGGTTACAGTAATTGCTGGAGTAGGTGGTGGCAAGGCTTTAGATTGCGCCAAGCTGGTTGCAGATAAAATGAGTATACCTGTAATTATTGTTCCTACCATAGCTTCAACTGATGCACCGTGTACTGGTAATGCAGTTGTTTATGATGAAGCTGGTGTAGTTGTTGATTTTATCAAGCAAAAGGAACATCCGAAAGCTGTTATTGTAGATACAGAGATTATAGCTAAAGCGCCTGTTCGTTTCTTGGTGGCCGGTATGGGAGATGCTCTATCAACTGGTTATGAAGCAAATTCTGTTGCTTTAAGCGGGGCTAAAACATATCATGGTGGCAAGATGACTGAAACTGGTCTTTCTTTGGCCAAACTTGCTACTGATATAGTCCTAAAGTATGGTAGGCAAGCTAAGATTGATTGTGAGAAGGGTGAGGTTACCTCTGATCTTGAAAAGGTTATAGAGGCTAATATTCTACTCAGTGGTATTGGTTTTGAATCTACTAATATTGCTACTGCTCATAGCATTCATAATGCGCTGACTCAAATTCCCAGGACTAAAAGGTATCAACATGGGGAGAAGGTTGCTTTTGGAGTTTTAGTTGGGCTTCATTTGAATAATGCTGATAAGCCAGAACTAGATAAGGTCTATAGCTTTTGTAAAGATGTAGGGCTACCTATTACTTTTTCTGATATTGGTCTGGAGAACCCAACTGAAGAGGAATTAAATATTATAGCTCTTGATGCTTGTGGGGAATATTCCTTCATTTTTAACGAGCCTGTAGAGATTACCGTAGATAAGGTGCTTGAGGCATTATTAGCAGCTGATAAAATGGGCAGAGAATTTAAAGGATAAAGCATTAAACAGACAAACAAGGACATACGTTAAGTATTGTCCTTGTTTTTTATGCTACAAACTATAGCATAAAAGTCGTATATTAGCGATATTAATTGGGATGTAGCCTATATGTTTATTTTGGAGTATAATATTAAACATATTAAAGAAGGGCAGGGTGTATTATGCTGACAAGATTAAGAATCTGGTTTTATAACCAGGCTACCTGGATCTATAATATAGAATATATGATTATCTCCATATTTATTTTAATAGGGGTTACTTTAGTTGATTTAAATATTTTGGATGTGGGGAGATATTTGCCTCAATTTATGTTTACAGATGCTAGTTTGGCTAGAATAATATTAGCGCCACTTGCTGGTGCACTTCTTACCATTACAACTTTTACTTTCTCTGCTATTCTGGCAGTTATGATTAAATATTCAAATAGTTATTCTTCAAAGACAATTGAGAATTTCATCAAAGAAAAAAGTACCATGAAAGTCCTGGGTATATTTATTGGCGGATTCGTTTATAATATCTGTGCCTTGTTATTACTTCAAGGAATAGGCCAAGATGAAAAGGTTGTTGCAGGATTCGTTGGGGTTGCTTATGCTATTGTCTCTATAATCTATTTCACCATATTCGTCCAAAATGTCATTTCTAGCATGCAAAGTATTAATCTTATTAGAAAGATATATGAAGAAACCAAAGAAGTAATTAAAAAGGAAATAGCTGGGAGAAAAAATACTCCAGCTATAAAATATACCAAACAAGAAAAGGAGATAAAGGTAATCTCTAATAAGAATGGATATTTTAGTGCAATTGATTATAAATATCTGAGAAAACTACTGAGGCGAAAAGCTGATTTATTTATTATAGATAGTAAGATTGGGGACTATTTAAATAAAAAGACCCAAATAGCACATATAATAGTGAAAGAAGGGCAAGATATTACCGATATAATGAATGATATTAAGGAAGCATTCATTGTCATGGATAATAAATTGTATTTCAACGACTATAGACATGGTTTAACTAAGCTTGTTGAAATTGCACTAAGGGCTATTTCTCCGGCTGTAAATGATCCTAATACCTCCATTCATTCAATAAGAAAAATTAGTGTTCTCTTAAGTTATCTAGCTAGATCTGAACATATTCACACCGTCAAGGTTAGTGATGGTGATTTTGAAATATTGTATATTGAAAATAATTTAACTGAAGACCTGTATTTTACATTTCACCAGATAGTTCATTATGCTAAGGATGATGTATCGGTCATGAGGGCTTTATTAGAAGGTTTGTGGTTAATTGAACAAAATGCCGTAGGCAAGAATAGGGAATTTGTTATTGAGTATGCTAAGGAAATTTATACTAAGTCCCTTCCAAATCACAATAATAAAATGGATGTTGCTTATCTTGAAGAAATCTATAATAAATTTGTAAATAGTAGTAATTAGTATATTTGTAGAAATGTCTAGTTTGATAATTTAGCTGATGGTGTAATTGGAACCAAAAGAAAACATCCTTTGTGGTGAATGCGTTGATTCATGTCCAAAGGATGTTCTGAAGTACGCTATCAGGAAACAGGGATAATAATATTAACCCCATCTTTGATCAGGGAAAAATCGGCTCGTTCTACTCTTTCTATCTCGCCGTCGATGTTTAGCATAAAACCTGTCTTGGAATAGATAGAAATTTTATTTGTTTGGTAATTTTGCACCTCTCTAAGAGTTTCGTGTGCACCTCTTATCAAGGTAGGGAATAATTTTAATATACGTAGTGGTTTGGCTTCATCAATATGATAAAGTTCGAATTCTTTAGAATATATATTGGCACGAGGGGCAATTTTCATTCCACCTCCATAATACTTACCGTTAGCTACAGCAATTAGTAGAGTTGATTTGTGATGAGTTTGATCATTAAATGTAATCTTTGATTTAAAGCTCTTGTATTTAAAAACAGTATAGAATATCCCCAATATATAGGCTCCCTGTCCATTAAGGAAAGGGAGTTTTTTAAATTGTCTTGCATTGTATACTACTTCAGCATCTATTCCGGCTGAGGCTACATTGAGGAAATATCTTTTATTGACCTGGCCCATACTGCACTTTTTAATTGTGCCTTCTATGGTTCTTGTTAGGAGGTCCTCATCATTTTTTGTATCAAGGCTCCTAAAATAGTCATTACCACTTCCTGCTGGAATTACACCTAGAGCACTATTACTGCCAGCAAGTCCGTTGAGCACTTCATTTAGAGTGCCATCACCGCCGATTGAATAGACTCTCCAATCATCATTATTCACATATTCTTTTGTTATAGTTGTTGCGTGTCCTTGTTCATTAGTTAGTTTTATGACGTAGGTATCTTCTTTGTCGATGAAGTATTTCTCAATTTTATTAATATATTTTCTGGCATGTCCTTTGCCTGCTACTGGGTTTATGATGAATAAGTGTTTCATAAAGTCTCCTTAAAGTATTTCCAATCTTAGTTTGTCAATATAAGCTGTTTGCACATGTATAATTTCTATTAGGGTGATCCCCTTTGTACCTTTTAGGGTTGCATATCTAGCAATTGTTTCTTTTAGTGAGGTTTCCTTGATATTTATTGTGTTAATGAATTCGTCTATTTCCATATTTCACCTCCGAATTATGCCAATTATAGCATGATATGTATTTAGGTGTAAGTTGTAAATGTAGCTAATTTACTTAAATATATTAAAACTTTCAATTATTTTTTCCTTTATTTTCACACAGTTAACAAAAAACTCTTGTATTATATGTGTGTAAGGTAAAACCTTGCGATAATAATAATAATTTTTTTCATCCAAAACCTTCTAAAAGCACCTCTTTAAAAGAGGTGCTTTTAAGTTATGTGTATATCAAGAGAAATCTATTTCACATTAGCATGTGTTAACTTTCAATTACTTTTTTCTTGGTTTTCACATGCTTGTCAAACTAATTGGTTATTATATGAGTGTGAAGTTAATCCTTACATAAATAATAATTTTTTTCATCCAAACCTTCCAAAGGCACCTTTCTCGGAGAGGTGCCTTTTAATTTGCAATTTTATTGAATTCATACCATTCCCGTAGTATAATCTAAATATGGTTTGGAGGGTTATTATGAAAGTATCTACAAAGGGCAGGTATGCTATAAGGTTGATGATAGACATAGGTATACAAAATAATGGTTATGTTAGATTGAAGGATGTGGCCAAGAGACAGGAAATATCTATCAAGTACTTAGAACAAATAGTAGGAAGTTTACAGAAGGCTGGTTTATTACTTAGTTCTAGAGGTGCTCAAGGTGGTTATAGACTTGCCAAGAATCCCGAGGACTATAAAATAGGTGAAATTCTTAGAGCGACTGAAGGTAGTATCGCACCTGTAAGTTGTCTTGAGGAGGATGTTAATAAGTGTAGCAGAAATCACATGTGTTCAACTGTTGATTTCTGGCAAGGTTTGTATACTGTGATTAATGATTATCTTGATAGTCATAATCTGGCTGAACTTATGGAAATAGAAAAAAACAATCAACAAAAGAATTTAGACTATAGTATATAGATAGTACAGATATGTAAGAGCGGAAATATTTTTTCTGCTCTTTTTATTTTTTATAAAAAATGTGTTGACATAATTAATAACTTTGAATATAATTAATACATACTAAACATATAGGAAATATATGTAATGGAGGTGCAAGCATGAACAATAGTAAAAAAATATGGGGAAATAATAGACGAATGTGCTGTTGTGGCATGTGTAGCAGAAGAAATTAATTATTAAAATTAATAATTAATAGAAGCAAAAGAAAATAAGAAAATAAAATAAAAACAAATAAAACCTACAAGTTGGCAGGTTGAATAAAGAAAGAGGTAAAAATATGAGCGATAAAAAATTGAAATTTGAAACTTTACAATTACATTTAGGACAAGAAGAAGCAGACAGTGCCACAGGATCACGTGCTGTACCAATATATCAAACTACATCATATGTATTTAAGGATTTTGATCAGGCAGCTAATAGATTTAATTTGAGCGAGGCTGGGAACATCTATACTAGATTAATGAATCCTACTTCAGATGTGCTGGAAAAAAGAATAGCAGGTCTTGAAGGCGGTGTTGGGGCCTTAGCTGTAGCTTCAGGATCTGCCGCAGTAAGTTATGCAATCCAAAATATAGCTTTAGCCGGAGATCATATAGTAGCAGCAAAAACACTTTACGGAGGTACCTACAATCTGTTTTCAAACACACTTCCTGACTTTGGCATTACGACAACTTTTGTTGATGCTGATAATTTGGTAGAACTTGAGGAGGCTATAAAGGAAAATACTAAAGCAGTATTTATAGAAACCCTTGGTAATCCAAATTCAAGTATAGTAGATGTTGAAGCAATTGCTGAGATAGCTCACAAACATGGTATACCTTTGATTGTGGACAATACTTTCGCGACACCATATTTGTTTAGACCGATTGAACATGGAGCTGACGTTGTTGTTCATTCAGCAACCAAATTCATAGGTGGTCATGGTACTTCTCTAGGTGGTGTTATTATTGATGGTGGTAAATTCGACTGGGCTGCAAGTGGCAAGTTCAAAGGACTTAGTGAACCAAATCCTAGTTATCATGGAGTAGTCTTTACTGAAGCTGTTGGACCTTTGGCCTATATTATCAAAATTAGAACAACTTTATTAAGAGATACAGGGGCCGCAATAAGTCCGTTTAACTCCTTCTTGTTTTTACAAGGTCTTGAAACACTATCATTAAGAGTTGAAAGACATGTGGAAAATGCCTTGAAGGTAGTAGATTATTTAAAGAATCATCCACTTGTTGAAAAGGTTAATCATCCTGCAATTGAGGGTAATGAGTATAACGAATTGTATAAGAGATATTTCCCGAATGGTGCAGGTTCAATCTTTACCTTTGAAATCAAGGGTGGAGTAGCTGAGGCTAAGAAGTTTATTGACAGCTTGGAGATTTTCTCTCTATTAGCTAATGTAGCTGATGCTAAGTCTTTGGTTATACATCCTGCAACAACAACTCATTCACAGTTGTCTGGGGAAGAGTTGATTAATTCAGGAATCAAGGAGAATACAATCAGATTATCTATTGGTATAGAACATATCGACGATATTATTGGAGATCTAGAAAATGCTTTTAAAGCAACAGGAGAATAATTATGAAAGTTTATAAAAAAATTACAGATTTAATTGGAGGAACACCTTTATTGGAGTTATCTGAATATGCGAAAAGTCTTGGTCTTAATGCCAAGTTGATTGGTAAGTTGGAGTCTTTTAATCCAGGTGGGAGTATTAAGGATAGGATAGCTAAGGCTATGTTGGAGGATGCTGAAGCCAAGGGTATTTTGAATAAGGATTCTGTAATAATTGAACCTACTAGTGGTAATACTGGTATTGGTTTAGCAATGACTGGGGTTGCTAAGGGTTATAGGGTTATTTTAACTATGCCTGAGACTATGAGTGTTGAGAGAAGAAGTTTGCTTAAAGCACTTGGTGCCGAGTTGGTTTTAACTGAGGGTCCTAAAGGTATGAAGGGTGCAATTGCTAAGGCTGAAGAGTTAGCTCAATCTATTCCTAATGGTTTTATTCCTAGTCAGTTTGAAAATAGTGCAAATCCAGCAATTCATTTCAGTACAACAGGTCCTGAAATTTGGGAAGATACAGATGGTCAGGTTGATATTTTTGTAGCTGGTGTTGGTACTGGTGGTACTATTACTGGTGCTGGTACTTTTCTAAAAAGTAAGAATGCAGAGATAAAGGTTGTTGCTGTTGAGCCTGTTGGTTCTCCAGTGTTAAGTGGTGGCCAGCCGGGGCCTCATAAGATCCAAGGTATTGGTGCTGGTTTTATTCCTAGTATTTTAGATGTTGGGGTTTATGATGAAATCGTACAGGTTGATCATGAGGATGCTTTTACTGCTGCAAGAGAATTAGCAGTTAAGGAAGGTGTACTTGTGGGAATTTCTGGAGGGGCTGCTCTTTATGCAGCTGTTCAGTTGGCCAAGAGACCTGAAAATGAAGGTAAGAATATAGTTGTGATACTTCCTGATACAGGAGAAAGATATTTATCCACACCTCTATTTAGTTAGTTATATTATTGGCAGAAGGGAAGCTCTGAGGGCTTCCCTTCTGTTTTTTTTCTATTTTCCATATTTGTCATGAAGGAAATCTATTGTTTCTTGCATGAGTTTTTTAAGTACTTCTATATTAATGTCAGATAGCTTATTTACATAAATGCAGGCTTTGCCCATTTTGTATTTCCCTAAATCTTTTAACAGGAGTTCATGTTCTGGCATTCCGGAGTAGACATAAAGTGATATTGCAGCTTTTCTTGGTGAAAAGCCAACAAGTGGCCAGTCGCCTTCTTGTTTGCTTCGGTCTGATTTGTAGTGGTACATACCAAAGCCTATCATTGTAGGACCCCACATTTTTGGTTCATATCCTGTGAAGTCTTCCATTATTTTTAGTAGTTCAAAGCTGTCTTTGCGTTTTTGTTCATTGTTGGCAAAGTTATTGATAAATTCTATGACATCTTCGTTGGTTTGTTTGGTTTTGAGTTCTGCCATGTTTTCGTCCTCCCTTTAATTGAGTTTTTCACTAAATTCTCTTATTTTTCTTTTAGTTTCTTCTTTATTTTTCAGAGGGGATATTAGGTCTAATGTTCCAATGATTTGGTGGTTCTTTAGTTGTTCTTCTAATATAGTGAAGGCTTTGGTACAGCCTCCTCCTTCATTACATCCTATTAGAGCTATGTTGCCTTTAATGGTATTATCTCTTAGGAATGTTGAAAAGACTGGGGCAAAGTGTGAAGCCCAGATAGGTGCTGCTAGGATTGTGAGTTCATATTTATCCGGGTTGTAATTATAGGGTTTTAGTTTTGGTTTTTCGTTCATTACTACTTGTTTGCCTCCCCAGATGTATTTACTGAATCCTAGGGATTTTATTGGTTTTGTTGGTGTTAGTTCTAGGAGGTCGGAGTCTAGTATTTTTGCTAGTGTTTCAGCTGCATATTTGGTGTTACCTTCTAGGGTGTAATAGATTACTATTGATTTCATTTAAAGTCGCTCCTTTATTTGACATTAGATTGTTCAAATTATACAATTAGATTGTAGCATTATTTAATTAAAAATTAAATGGAGGAAAAAGATGAGCCTGAAAATAGGGAAATATGAAGTGAAATATCCGATTGTCCAAGGTGGCATGGGGGTAGGTATTAGTTGGAGCAGTCTGGCTGGTACAGTGTCTGCAGCAGGTGGTCTTGGCACTATTAGTAGTGTTGGTACAGGTTATTATGATGATTGTCGTTTTACCACTAAGTTGGTGGAGGACAGACCTCTTGGTTCTGATAATACTCATTCAAGAGAGGCTTTAATTGAAATTTTCAAGAATGCAAGGAAGATTTGTGGTGATGCTCCTCTTGCTTGTAATATATTGCATGTTATTACAGATTATAAAAGGGTTGTTCGAGATGCGATTGATGCTGGTGCTAATATTATAGTTACTGGTGCTGGTTTGCCTACTGATATGGCCAAGATTGTGGTTGAAAAGTGTCAAGAAGTTGGTAAGGATATAAATAAGGATGTTGCTATTGTGCCTATTGTTTCTAGTGGTAAGGCTTTAAAGGTTATTGCTAGATTTTGGCAGAGGGCTGGCAGATTACCTGATGCTGTTATAGTTGAGGGCCCACTTAGTGGTGGTCATCAAGGGGCTAAGGAGGATGAGCTATTTAAACCTGAGCATAGTCTTGAGAGTATTCTTGTGGATGTTGTTGCTGAGAGGGATAAATGGGGAGATATGCCTGTTATTGCTGCTGGTGGTATTTGGGATAAGGCTGATGTTGATAGGATGATGGCTCTTGGGGCTGATGCTGTTCAACTTGGTACTAGATTTGCTCTGACTTTTGAAAGTGATGCCAGTGAGGGCTTTAAACAGGTTCTGTTGGATGCTAACAAAGAGGATGTAAAGATAGTCAAGTCTCCTGTGGGATATCCTGCAAGGGCAATTAATACGCCTCTGATACAGAATTTAGAACCTAGGAAGATAAAGTGCATTAGTAATTGTATCGTTCCATGTAATCATGGTGAGAATGCGAATATGGTTGGTTATTGTATTGCTGATAGTCTTGGTGATGGTATGCGTGGCAGGTATGAGACTGGTTTGTTCTTTTGTGGAGCAAATGTCTTTAGAACTAACAAGTTACAGCATGTTCAAGAGATTATTGATGAATTGAAATAAAGATATAAAAATAGTAAATATCAGAAATAAAGTAAAGGATGGCTTAAGCCATCCTTTTTATTTATCTAATTGCATGGAGGCCATAGACGTGTTAATATACCCTTATGAATGTCATGTGTAGCTAAATAGGAGATGAAATTATGAAGAAGAGAGCTTTATTAATAATTGATATGCAAAATGATTTTTATGGTGAGAATGCTCCGTTACGATGTGAGGGTGCTACAGATACTCTTCCTGTGATTAATGAAGCCTTGAAAAATGCTAGGGCAAAAAATATTCCTGTATTTCATGTTTATCAGGAGCATAGAGTTGATATGAGTGATTTTGGAAGGGAGCTTGAGCGTTCTAAGGTTCATTGTATTGCTGGTAGTTTTGGGGTTCAGTTTGTGGAGGGTTTGGATATTAGAGAAGGTGACTATTTTATTCTCAAGAAGCGTTTTAGTAGTTTCTTTCAGACTGATCTTGATTTGATGTTAAGGGGTCTTGGTGCCACGGAGTTGATTATTGGTGGGATTGCGACTGATGGTTGTGTTCGGGCTACTGCTGTTGATGCTCATCAGCTAGGGTATTTTTTCAAGTTGCTGAGTGGTGGGACTGCTGGTGCAATACGTGAATCTCATGAGGATTCGGTTAAGTATTTATGCAGATTGCAAAAGGATGTTATGATAGATCCGGAAGATATTTAAAAAGATATACCGTTGAAATAGTTATAAAATGCTAGATAGAATTAATTTTATCTAGCATTTTATATTTATTATGATAGGACCTTTAAAAAACTAAAGATTTCATTTTAGATCTTTAGTTTTCTAAAGCAATAAGGGTATATAACAATATAATGTTATATAGTCAAAATAATGTTATATAAAGTGTCAATAAAAAAGAGAGGTGATATAAAACCACCTCTCTCTTGTTCAATCTATTTTCTTAAAATCTTTTCCATAGTCTTGCCCTTGGCCAGTTCATCAATCAACTTATCAAGATAACGAATCTCCCTCATAAGAGGATCCTCGATATCCTCTACACGAACACCACAAACCACACCCTTAATCAACAAACGAGAAGGGTTAAGCAAGGGCGCCTCATTAATGAAAGACTCAAAATCAACACCATTGGTGATTTGCTCCTTTAATGAGGAAGGAGTATGACCTGTAAACCATAAGATAATCTCATCAACCTCAGCCTTAGTCCTGTTCTTTTTTTCAGCCTTGGCAATATAGAGATCATAAATACTAGCAAAACTAGCCTTAAAGATACTAAACTTAGGCATAATACTAAATCTCCAAATCTCTCTTATTATAGAAAACAAAGGACAAGCTTCCTAATACTATGACTGATATTAATCCAATACCAATTTGTACAATATTAGGATCCAAAAAACCAAGTAATACCTTAGGATCAAAATATGCGAAAGGACTAAAATATCTAAACCACTTAACCTTATCAAACATATCAGCCAATACACTAAGAATAAAAGTAATCAGCAATATAGATGTAACCAATGAAGGAGCGAATTTGGAACGACGTAATACGGTAGACAAGAAAAATCCAATAAAGAAAAAAATTAACTCAACAAGAAAGAAACCAACCATGAGCAAAAGAATATCATTGGTAAATGTCTCCCCGCCTTTGCCATAGCCGTTTACAACAAAAATAGATGCCAATGAAACAACAACATTAAATATAATGATTATTACAAGAGCGGCACACATCTTACTAAGAACTACCATATTCCTGGTAATAGGTTTGACCATCAAGAATTCCGAAGTCTTATCTCTCTCCTCCGCAGATAAAATATTAGCCCCTAGCATAGCACCATGTATTGCACCAAGAAGCATTAGATATACAAAAGTAGCAGCAAAAAAGCCTATAGGACTGTTAATGTCAAAATATCCAAGTCCTAACATGCTCTGAAAAGCCTTGGGCATAGCTTTTATCAACTCATCCATACCTCCACCAACTGAGGAAGTGGCATCATACTTGACCATAGCCATAGAAACAAACAAGATAAGAGCTACGGACCAGATAATCAATGACTTGGAATGAGACTTTAATTCCTTAAAAAAAACATTCATCACAACACCCCCTAGACACTATCTATGTCTTTATTGACATAGATCAAATAACTGCCAACAAGACAAAGAGCTATTACAGCAATACCAACAATAAGGTAACTTAACTCAAAACTACTATTCTTAAGTATATAAGCGGTGTCAAAATACTTGAAAGGAGACAAATAACGCATCTTGTCATCACTGGCATTAACCGCAAAGGCACCTATCGCAAAAAAACCAAATACTACAGCCATAGTTATAGATATGGTAGACTTAATCCTCTTTAAAAAGACTCCTATAAAGAAACCTATGGCCAAGAATATCATCTCAACAATAAATACCGTCAAATGAAGAAGAGTAAAAATCTTTAAACTAAATTCATCCTTGATGATAAATGAGACTGAAACATATGATGCGAGATAAAATAGGATGTTAGATATTACTATTATAGTAACAGCCGCATCGAGCTTAGATAGCAAAATCCAAGATCTTGAAGCAGGCTTGGTCATCAAGAAATCCGCAGTCTTCTCTCGCTCTTCCTTAGAAAGTATAGAAATACCCAGATTCATACCCTGAATCGAGGCAATCAGGATTATATAAAATAATACAAAAGCATAATATCCCATAGGAGACATAATATTTTGCAAATCAACACCGAAGGCACTCTGGAATGCTGGAGGGAAACCCTCAAGCATCTTTGTGAAAATAGAAGCTTCATCGGTAAATAACTGATAAAAGGACACATAGAAAGCAGACAAGACAATCATTCCTGCAAGATAGGAGATACTACTCTTTAGATTAGTCTTTAATTCATGAATATAAATATTCATATTACTCCTCCCTCTCATAATAGTGCATAAATATTTCCTCCAAATCAGGATCATCAATTAATAAATCACTGATTGATAAGTTGGCGATTTTTTCAGTCAATAGGTTAATATCACCACTATAAAGGAAACTCAATTTATCACCATCAACCTCAAAATTCTTTGTACCGTTTATTTGGAAGTAGTTTTGATCAATCGTTGTTGAGCTTTCAATCATAACCCTCTTATAGGTTTTCTCTCTTAAGGTATTCATATCCTCAAGCTTAATTAAGTAGCCATCCTTTACAATTCCAACCCTGTGAGATAGTTTTTGGACTTCGTTAAGTATGTGAGATGAGAAAAGTACTGTTGCACCTTTGGCATTCTCTTCCTTGATGAGGTCGAAGAATCTTTGCTGCATTAATGGATCAAGTCCACTTGTTGGTTCATCAAGTATTATAAGACGAGGTTCATGCATCAAACCTTGTACAATGCCTACCTTCTTTTTATTACCCAGTGATAGGTCTCTTATTCTTTTATTAACATCTAGTTCCATTATTTCTACAAGTTCATTCATTCTTTTCTTGCTATCCTTCTTATAGAAACTGGCAGAATATTTCAGTAATTCCTTAACTCGCATATTATCATAATAGAAAATTTCCGAAGGAATATAACCAACTTCCTCGGCAATTTTTGCTGGATACTTTCTAGTATCAAGACTAAATATGGTACATTCACCACTTGTTGGATGGATAAGATTAAGTAATGTACGGATGGTTGTCGACTTTCCGGCACCATTAGGACCTATGAAACCAAATATCTCACCTTCCTTAATATCAAAGGATAAATCAATTACACCACGAGACTTGCCATAGTACTTGGTCAGATTCTTGATTTCTATAATATTACCAGCCATATTTACCACTCCTTGTTTTCAATATATCTATGATTATATACCCTTATTTTCTATTTGTTAAGATTTATTGACATTTACAATATATTATTTTATAATTATTTTAGATGAAGACAAAGGTTGGTTTTATTTATGGATAAATTAATTAAAATTACAACTGAATACTTTTATTACTTCTTTAGCTCAAACTTTTTTGGTTGGGCATTTTGTGTTGGAAGTGAATAAAAGTAGGGTCTGATTTTATATTAAATTGTAAAAGCAACGAGAAGGCTCTAATGTGCCTTCTCGTTTTTTATTTTAAGGAGGAAAAAAATGGTAATTGTATTCAAACCAGGAGCACCTGGAGCAGAACTAGACAAAATGAAAAAACAACTTGAAGACAAGGGAATCACAGTCAGTATCACAGTAGGTCAAGATCAAACTATATTTGGATTAATTGGTGATACAAGATCATTAAACGCAGGACAATTAGAACTAAGTTCTGTAGTAGAAAAAGTAATGAGAATCCAGGAGCCTTACAAGAAAGCCAACAGAGTCTTCCATCCAGAAGATACCATTGTTGAAGTAATGGGGCAAAAAATCGGTGGAGGACACTTTGGTGTTATTGCCGGACCTTGTGCTATTGAAAGTGAAGAGCAATTCCTTACTATTGCTAGAGCAGTTAAGGCCTCTGGAGCTAATTTTCTAAGAGGAGGAGCTTTCAAACCTAGAACTTCACCTTATAGTTTCCAAGGTATGGGTAAAGAGGGGATTGATATTATGAAAATAGCAAGACAGGAAACTGGCTTACCTATTATCACTGAATTCATGGCCCCGGCACATGTGGAACTTTATGCAGAAGATGTTGATATTATTCAAATTGGAGCAAGAAACATGCAAAACTTTGATCTACTTAAAGAAGTAGGCAAGGTCAAGACTCCAGTTTTATTAAAAAGAGGACTATGTGCAACATTTGAAGAATTCTTAATGGCAGCAGAATACATTATGTCTGAAGGCAACGAGAATGTTATTCTATGTGAAAGAGGAATAAGAACCTTTGAAACATGGACTAGAAATACACTAGACATTAGTGCAGTTCCAGTTATTCATAGAAAAAGCCATCTGCCGATAGTTATAGATCCTAGTCATGCTGGAGGAATTTTCTGGTTGGTAGAACCACTTGCTAAAGCAGCAGTGGCAATTGGTGCTGATGGGATTACTATCGAAGTACATCACAGACCAGAAGAAGCAGTAAGTGATGGACAACAGTCCTTGATTCCTGAAACTTTCGACAAAATGATGAGAAAAGTTCGTCTGTTAAGAGAAGCTGTATTGGAGATGGAAAAATAGTGGATAAAAAAATTGGTATAGTCGGCCTAGGATTAATCGGCGCTTCAATAGCTTTAAGCTTAAGAGGGAAAGTTGGTGAAATCCTGGCTGTCGACAGGGACGAAGAAGTTTTATCCATTGCTATGGATAGGAAAATAATAGATAGAGGCTCAACAAACCCGGAAGAGATTCTAAGGGATGCTGATATTGTTATATTCGCCCTATACCCGAGAGATATTATCAACTATATATTAGATAATAAAGGTATCTGGCATAAAGGCCAGATACTTATGGACGTGGCTGGTCTTAAAGGTGAGTTGGTAGGTAGAATTCAGACTGAATTAGCTGATGTGGAATTTATTGGTACTCATCCTATGGCTGGTCGTGAGGTTAGTGGAATAAGAGGAGCTCGTGAAGAGCTGTTTCTTGGATCTAACTTCATAATTACTCCTACTGCAAAGAATACTGAAGAAGGATTAGATGTGGTTAGGGAACTTGCAAGTACATTAGGTGTTAAAAATATCTTTGAAATGACACCCCAGGAGCATGATGCCTTAGTAGCCTACACTAGTCATATGCCACATCTTTTAGCACTAGCACTTGTGGGGGCCTATAGCGAAGGTAGTGAAAAGATTGTAGGTAGAAGTTTTCTTGATGCAACGAGAGTAGCTAATATTAACGAAAAACTATGGTCCGAGTTGTTTTTAATGAACAGAGGTCCATTGGTAGCTGAGGTAGATAAGTTAATTGGAGAATTGACAATATTCAAGGAAAAGTTAGATAATAATGATAAAATAGGACTTGAAGAAAAAATGAAAAGGGTCAAGGCCATCAAGGAAAGGATAGATAAATGATTTTAGGTGTAGAGTTAGGTGAAAAGAGTTATAACATAGTTATAGAAAAAAACTCCCTAAGTAAAGCTGGAGTTATTATCCATCCATTCTTAAGAGGCAGCAAGATTGCTCTTGTAACAGATAAAAATGTAGATAAGTACTATGGTGACTTGGTATTGAAGTCATTGATGAGGGATGGTATAGAAGTAGTCAAGTATGTTGTAGAACCTGGTGAGGCTTCTAAGAATATTGATGTTGCCATGGAAATATACAAGTTCATGCTGGATAATGGTATGGGACGTAAGGATATGTTAGTTGCACTTGGTGGTGGAGTTATTGGTGACCTGGTTGGTTATTGTGCTGCAACTTACTTAAGAGGTATAGATTTCTTTCAGATACCAACAAGCCTTCTAGCTCAAATAGATAGTAGTATTGGTGGTAAGGTAGCTATCGATCTTCCTTATGGGAAGAATCTAGTTGGGGCTTTTTATCAACCAAAGGGAGTTCTTATTGATGAGTCAACCTTAACTACACTTGAAGAAAAGTTCTTTATCGATGGAATGGCCGAGGCAATTAAATATGGTGCCATATTCTCAGAAGAATTCTTTTCCTATTTAGAAGAGGAAAAATTTGATTTAAGTAGTGTTAGGAATGGCAAGAGTATGGAAAAGGTCATTTATGAGTGTTGTAACTTTAAGCGTATTGTAGTGGAAGAGGATGAACATGAAAATGGTAGAAGGGCATTACTTAACTTTGGGCATACTGTAGGTCATGGAATAGAAAAAGTCGAGAATTTTGTAGGTCATAGTCATGGTGAGGCTGTTGCTTTAGGAATGTGTGTCATAGCCAAGGCTGGTGAAGCTATGGAAGTTACTGAGGCTGGAGTATATGAAAGGCTGAAGGGCTTGATAGAAAAAACTGGTCTGCCATCTAGATTTCCTGCAGGAATAAAGGAAGATGTAGTTAAAGCCATGGGTTATGATAAAAAGGCCCAAGGAAGTGTTATAAATTTAATTATGTTAAATAAGATAGGAAAAAGTTTCATTATGGAAGAAAAAAAAGAAAACCTGATGAATATAATAGATAAAGGGATTTAAGGGATACATCATGAATGATAAAATAACGATTTACCCGGAATATTTAGGGGGAGAGGTTAAGATTCCACCTTCTAAAAGTATGGCTCACAGGTATATTATTGGGGCAGCTTTAAGTGAACAAGAAGTAATAATAAAAAATATAGAAGCATCAAAGGATATTGAAGCAACACTCGAGGTTATGTATAACCTAGGAGTGGATTTTTATAGAGTGGCTGAAGATGATGGTACCTTGACTCTGGTGATCGAGGGTAATGGTAAAAACTTTAAGCTAAGGAACAAGGTTTTTAATTGTAACGAATCAGGTTCTACTTTAAGATTTCTAATACCTTTGCTGCTTCTTTTTAACGATGAGGTAATTGTTGAAGGAAAAGGCAAGCTTGGGGAGAGACCACTTAAAGTCTATTATGAGATAATGGATGAGCAGGGTATTGATTATACAAATGATGTGGGCAGGTTGCCATTGGTGCTGGAAGCTGGCAGGCAATTACTGCAACCTGGGAATTTCAAGGTAAGAGGGGACATCAGTTCTCAGTTCATAACTGGTTTACTTTATGCTTTACCTCTTCTTGATGGTGATAGTGTAATTGAGATGACCACGGCTTTGGAATCAAGACCATATATTGATCTGACCCTTAAGGCTTTGGCTGATTTTGATATTGTAATCGAACATGATGATTATAATGTGTTCAGGATTGGTGGTAATCAAAAATATAGCTCTGGTGTTTATGAGGTTGAGGGTGATTATTCCCAACTGGCATTTTTTGCAGTAGCTGGGGCAATTGGTGAAAAAGAAATTAGATGTACCGGTTTAGATAGACATTCTCTTCAAGGTGATAAGGTGATTATTGAAATTATGAAGGAAATGGGTGCTGATATTGAAGAAATCACAGGTGGTTTTGTCTTCAGACCGAGTCAGACTAGAGGGACTGTTATAGATATTAAAGAATGTCCTGATCTAGTACCGGCGCTTTCTGTGTTGGCTAGTTTGTCTAATGGTGAGACTAGAATTATTAATGGTGAGAGACTTAAGATAAAGGAATCTAATAGGTTGGAATCAACTTCAAAAGAGTTGATGAAGATGGGAGCTAATATATTAATCGGTGAGGATAGTCTAACTATTACTGGTGTAGATAGTTTTAGTGGTGGTGTTGTTGATAGTTGGAATGACCATAGGGTTGCTATGAGTCTTGGAGTTGCTAGTCAAAGGGCTTTGGAGCCTTTGGTATTGACAGGTGCTAATAGTGTTGCTAAGTCCTATCCAAGGTTCTGGTCTGATTTTGTAAAATTAGGAGGAAAGATAAGTGAATAGTGTCTATAGTGGAAATATAACTTTAAGCATATTTGGTGAATCACATGGTGAGGCTGTGGGTGTAGTTATTGATGGATTACCTCCAGGGCTAGAGCTGGACCTTGAAGCTATTAAGATAGAGATGGATCGTAGAAAGCCTGGTACTAGTAAACTGGCTACTCCTAGGCAGGAAGATGATGCTGTCCAGATTGTCAGTGGTGTATTTGAGGGTAAGACTACAGGTGCTCCACTTTGTGGTATTATATTTTCCAAGGATACTAAAAGCAAGGATTACAGTGAATTAAAGGTAAAAATGAGGCCGGGACATAGTGATTATTCCGGTTCAGTTCATTATAGGGGTTTTAATGATTATAGGGGTGGAGGACATTTCTCTGGAAGACTGACCGCTCCACTAGTGTTTGCAGGGGCTGTTGCCAAGGAATATCTAAAAAGCTATGGTGTTGAAATCGGAGCTCACTTGAAACAGGTTCATAATGTAGAGGATATTAGTTTTAGTGATTTGCTTAATTTGGATGAGAATGCAGTAGAAGAGTTGAACTATTCTTTGTTACTTCAGGCACTAAGAGGGATGAGAGTTCCTGTTTTAAGAGAAAGTGTCGGAGCTGAAATTGAGAAGGTTATTGTAGAGGCCAAGGCAGAGGGAGATTCTGTTGGTGCTGTTATTGAATGTATGGCAGTAGGTGTTAAGGCCGGTGTGGGCAATCCATTTTTTAATAGTTTGGAAAGTAAAATTTCTAGTTTAGTTTTTAGTGTCCCTGGGGTTAAGGGTATCAGTTTTGGTGTCGGGTTTTCTTTTGCTGATATGAAGGGTTCTGAGGCTAATGATCCCTACTATATGAATAATGGGAATGTAAGTGTAAGGACAAATAACAATGGGGGAATTATTGGTGGAATATCAATAGGAAGTCCAATTGTTTTTAATGTAGTTATGAAGGCAACACCATCAATTAGTAAGAAACAAGAAACAGTAAATATAGAAACTGGAGAGAATGTAGATCTGGAAATAGTAGGTAGACATGATCCTTGTATTGCTATCAGAGGAATTCCTGTGATAGAAGGTATTTTGGCTATAGCTTTACTGGATGCCTATCTGGAGGACAAAAAATGGGATTAATGGGTTTGGAAGAAAAACGTAAAAAGATAGATGAACTGGACCAGGAACTGGTTCGCCTTATAACTGAACGTCTGGAAGTAGCCACAGAGATTGGCTTCTATAAGAAAGAAAAAGGAATGAAAATCCTTGATAGAAGCAGGGAAGAAGAAGTTATTCAAAAGAATCTAGGTAGAGTAACTAACGAAACCTTTGCTCCTTATGTAGAGTCTTTGTTAGAGAAGTTAATGAGTGTTAGCAGAGATGCTCAAAGTGATATTGTTATTGAAAACAGAACTCCTATTTCAGCGATTATTAAAATGCCGGAAATTAGTGAAAAGGTAGTTAATCCTGTAGTTGCTTATGGTGGGGTAAAAGGTTCCTATGGGGAACAGGCTCTTATTCAATACTTTGGTGATGTTGAGGAGAGAAGTTTTAAGACTTTTAATGAAGTTATAGATGCAGTAGTTGACGGTGAAGTCGACTATGGTGTACTACCGATTGAGAATACATCTACAGGTGGAATTTTAGAAGTTGAAAGACTTTTGGAGAAGGATAATGTTTATATAGTTGGTGAAACTATTGTCCAGGTTGCACATTGTCTATTAGGACTTGGTGAGATTGAGGATATCAGAACAGTTTATTCACATGTTCAGGGCTTTGAACAATCAAGAGATTTTTTAAGGGAATATAATTTTAAGGAAATACCATATTTCAATACTGCTATCAGTGCAGAATTTGTGGCTAAAAGTGGTGATGTGTCATTAGGGGCGATTGCCAGTAAAAGAGCTGCAGAAGTTTATGGTCTGAAGATTTTAAAAGAAAATATCAATTATAATTTGGAGAACTACACTAGATTTGTTATAATCAAGAGGACGGCTGAGCTGGAAAAGGATTATGATAAGATTTCTCTACAAGTTGTGGTTGAAGATAGTGAAGGTTCCTTGTTGAGAGTTATTCAAAGTATTACAGAAAATAGATTGAATATGGTGAAGATAGCATCAAGACCAATTCTAGGTAAACCCTTCGAATATATATTCAGCATAGACTTCAATGGTAATCTTGGGGAAAAAAGAGTCAAGAAAGCCTTAAATGAGATTAGTGAAAATTCAATATTGATGAACTTCAAAGGTAACTATAAGGAAGTGAAAGGGAAATAGTATGGGCAGTGAAATTGAAATCAAATTAGATATCAAGAATGAGGATGTCTTAACAGAAATTCTAGACGATGAAAGATTGAAGAATGACTTTGGACATTATACCATCATATCCATGAATGCAGACTACTATGATACAAGAGACCTGGATTTACTAAGACACAATTTTGTAATAAGAATCAGAAAAGAAAATGGTGTTTATGTTTGTACTTTGAAGAAAAGAACCAAGGAACTTGAAAGTGGCGTTCTTATTCGAGAAGAATGGAATAAGGAAGTTGCAGTTAAAGGAATTAAGTTAGAATATTTTCCAGAAACTAAAGATGAGATGAAGGCAATTATTGGTAATAAGGAATTGGTCAAGATTGTTGAAACTGATTTTGTTAGAAGGACCTTGGATATAGAATATGGTAGTTCTGAATTGGAACTGGCTGTAGATTATGGCAAGATTATATCAAATGGTCAAGAATTACCAATAATGGAAGTGGAAATAGAATTGAAAAAAGGAATAGAAACTGATATTGTTCCTTTTATAGAGGATTACTTGAAGCATTACAATATGAAGGTTAAAACTGAAAGTAAATTTGCTAGAGGTGTAGATTTGTTTATGAAAAAATAGAATTTTTTTCTATTATATGCTATTATGTTAATGGTAGTTTTATATTAAATTTAGTGGTGAAGGAGAGTTTTTACATGATTAACTATAAACATTTGTTAGCTTTTGTGACAGTTGTCAGAAAGAAAAGCTTTACTATAGCCGCTAAGGAGCTATTTATGACTCAACCTGCAATAAGCTGGCAGATTAAAAATCTTGAAAGTGAAATCGATTTACAACTAATCGAAAGAAAAGAAAGAGGGACCAAGCTTACTGAAGCAGGAAAACAATTTTATGTTTATGCAGAAAAAATAATTAAGGCTCATGAACAGCTGATTGAAGAAATGAAACAATTAAAATGCATGGAAAAAGGTAAATTGATTGTTGGGGCAAGTACTGTGCCAGGTGAATATATTCTACCTGCCTATATGAGTAGTTTTAAGGATGCCTATCCTGCAACTGATGTGATGGTTACTACAACTTCTTCAGATGATGTTGTGGAAAATTTGATTTCAGAGGATATTCATATTGGTGTTGTAGGTATGAAAGTTGACGATAGTAGAATCGAATCCAAACCTTTTAAAAAGGATAAAGTAATTATGATTGTCAAGGATGGTCACCCATTACTTAAGTTGGATAAGGTTTGCATTAAGGATGTGCTTTCATATCCTATAGTTGTTAGAGAAAAGGGTTCTGCCTCTAGAAGAATTTTAGAGGACAAGATGGAAGCAAAGGGTCTCAAATTGAAGAACTTTGCCTATTTTACAGAGTTAAGCGGGAATAGATCAGCGATTACAGCAGTTAAAAATTCAAATTCAGTGGCTTTTGTATCATCCTTGGTAGCTGGAGATAGTTTAGCCCTTGGTTGTGTTAGATCTGTGGAAGTTGATGATTTTGATTTGAGCAGAAATATTTATCTTATTCATAATAAGTTGAAGACACTAAGTCCCTTGAGTGAGACTTTCTTGAATTTTATGTTGAAGCAAAAGGATTAAGTTGAATTAATTATGGAAACATTAAGAGGAAAATTAAAGGAAATAAGTGAAAAAAATGGAGCTACTCTTTTTGGGGTAGCTAATCTTTTACCATATAGAGAATATATATGTGAAGTTTATGGAAACAGTTTATTACATTTGGATAAGGCTGTTTCTATTGGTATACAATATCCTAAAGATGTGGTCAATCAATTGTTAGATGGACCTACGCATACTTATCTCTACTACTATAAGATACTTAATGCCAAGCTTGATGATATTGCTCTTCAAGTGGCTATTGCATTAGAGGGTGCTGGTTATAGGAGTTTTCCAGTACCGGCATCGCAGCGGGTTACAGATGATAGGCTGGCTGGGATATTTTCCCACAGGATGGCTGCTCATTTAGCTGGTCTTGGATGGATAGGTAAGAATTCTTCTCTCATAACAAGGGAATATGGACCAAGGCTCAGGTTGGTAACTATACTAACTGATGCACCTCTTGAGTATGATGAGCCTTTTGAAGGTGACTTGTGTGGTGAATGTACTAAGTGTGTCTTGGCTTGTCCTTCAGGTGCTGTAGTTGGTAATCCTTTCAGGGAAAATGATCCTCTTGAGAAGCGCTTTATTGGGCAGTTGTGTGATGTGCATTTAAGTAGAGTTAGAAATACTTTTGGGAAAAGAATTTGTGGTAAGTGTCTAGCAAGTTGTCCTTATGGAAAGTAGGAGGTAAAGGTTATGGAATATGTAAATAAGAATATCTGGTCTGAAATAGATAATGGTTTGATTATGGATTTTGCTGAAGGTTACAAGTCTTTTATGAGTGGTGGCATGACCGAGAGGGCTATTGTTACGCTATTAGAGGACGCGGCTATTAGTAGAGGTTATGTGGAAATCACTAGTGTTGACAAGTTGGAAATTGGTCAACAATTCTATTTAAATCATCGTGGTAAGAGTTTTTTTATGGGTGTTGTTAATGAGGAATTGAAACGGGGCTTGAAGTTAATTGGGGCTCATATTGATGCACCAAGACTTGATCTTAAGCAACAGCCTATTTATGAAGAAGAGGGTATGGCTCTTTTTAAGACTCACTATTATGGTGGGATTAAGAAGTATCAATGGGTTACTATGCCTTTATGTCTTGAAGGAGTTGTTTATAGAAAAGATGGTTCTAAGCTGGAGTTAAGTGTGGGCAGAGGTGCGAATGATCCTGTTTTTACTATAACTGACTTACTTCCTCACCTGGCTCAGGAACAGATGGCTAAGACTGCTGGTAAGGTTATTGAGGGTGAGAAGTTGAATGTTCTTATCGGAAGTATTCCTTTGGTTGAGGGTGAAAAGGATCCTAGTGTTAAGAAGGCTATACTTGGGTATTTAAATAAGGAGTATGGTTTAATCGAGGAGGATTTTTTAAGAGCTGAACTTGAAATTTTGCCAAATATTCCGCCTAGGGATATTGGTTTTGATAGAAGTATGATTGGTGCTTATGGTCAGGATGATCGTATTTGTGCATATTCTTTGATGAAGAGTTTCTTTGAGGGAGAGTTTAGTGGTTCGAACGTTTTGGCTTGTTTCTTCGACAAGGAAGAGATTGGTAGTAACGGGGATACTGGTGCTCAGTCCAGGGTCTTGGAGTATTTGATGGAGCTTTTGATTGAAAAGTCTGGGATGAAGGCTTCTTCTTTAGAGGTGTTTTTTAATTCAAAAGGTTTGTCTGCTGATGTTAGTGCAGTTGATGATCCTAGTTTTGAGGGTGTTTTTGATAAGTATAACAGGGGCAGGTTAGGTCTTGGTCCAATTATTAGTAAGTATTCAGGCAGCAGGGGTAAGTATGATGCTAATGATGCTAGTGCTGAGTATTTGTCTTATGTTATGGGTGTTTTGGATAAGAGTAAGGTTATGTATCAGTTTGGTGAGCTTGGTAAGGTGGATCTAGGCGGCGGTGGTACTATTGCTTCATATTTGTCTCAGCTTGGGATGGAGATTGTGGATATGGGTACTGGTTTGTTGTCTATGCATTCTCCTTTCGAGGTAGCTTCTAAGGCTGATTTGTATATGACCTATTTAGGATATAAGGCGTTTTTAGAAAATTAAGAAGGAGGTGGCACTATGGTTCGTTTGACACAGATGGTTAAAGCAGCTGGTTGAGCTTCTAAGATAGGTCCGGGGACCTTGAGTCAAGTTTTGACTGGTTTGAATAGTTTTAAGGATCCGGCTGTGCTGGTTTCTGGTTCGACATATGATGATGCAGGTGTTTATAGGGTTAGTGATGAGCTGGCTCTGGTTCAGACTGTGGATTTTTTTACTCCTATGGTGGATGATCCTTATGATTTTGGTAGGATTGCGATTGCTAATAGTTTGTCAGATGTTTATGCTATGGGTGGTGAGCCTAGGACTGCTATGAATGTGGTTACTTTTCCTATTAGTTGTCTTGATGTTATGGTTTTAAGAGAGATTCTTCGTGGTGGTGCTGATAAGTTAGTGGAGGCTGGGGTTGCTCTTCTTGGGGGGCATACTGTTGAGGATGCTGAGCCTAAGTATGGTGCTTCGGTTACTGGTTTTGTTCATCCTGATCATATTTGGACAAATGGTGGTGCCAGGGTTGGTGATGTACTTGTACTAACTAAGAAGTTGGGTGTTGGTCTTGTGACTACTGCTTTTAAGGGTGATGAGAACTTGGTTAGCAAGGAGGAGTTACGTGAGGTGACTGAGTCTTTGGCTGCGCTTAATAGGAAAGCTGCTGAGGTGGCCAAGGTTGTTGGTGGAGTTCATAGTTGTACTGATATTACTGGTTTTGGTCTTGTTGGGCATTTGTTGGAGATGGTTGGTGATGATGCTGTTACTTTTGAGGTGGATAGTAGGAAGTTGCCGTTTTTTGATAGTGCTCTTATCCATGCCAGGGAGGGTCTTATTCCTGCTGGTGCCTATAGGAATAGGGATTATGTGAAGGATAGGGTTATGTTTTTGGTGGATGATTATATGGAGTTGGCTGTTGTGACTCCTGAGACTTCTGGTGGTTTGGTGTTTGCTTTTACCCCGAAGGATGCTGCTGAGTATGTTAAGAAAATGGAAGAAGCGGGTGAGTTGGCTTTTGTTATTGGTAAGGTAGTGGAGGCAGCTGATTCTAAGTTGATTTTGTTTTAGGAGTTTTATATGGATAGACGTCTTGATAATAGTAGGTATTTGTTATTTAAGTATCCTTGGATTTTATTTGAGTTTATGATTTTTGGTTTTGTTGGATTGTTGATTGAGACTTCTTATGTTTATTTTGTCACTGGGGAGTGGACTGTTAGGGGTGCTCTTGGTTTTGGTTTGCCGATTATTCATATTTATGGTTTTGGGGCTCTTATTGTGGTCTATCTTTTAGGTCGTTTTAGTAGGTTTCCTGTGTTGTTTTTTGTTATTTCTGCTGGTTTTATGACTCTTGTGGAGTTGGCTGGTAGTTATATTGAGGATATGTTTGGAAAGCCTAGATCATGGGATTATTTTGATAAGCCTTTTAATTTTGATGGTAGGATTTGCCTTAGTACTTCACTTGGTTGGGGGACTTTGGCTTTTTTGTTCTTTTTTTTGATGTATCCTGAGATTGGTAAGTTTATGAAAAAGGTGCCAAGGAAGGTTATGGTTTATAGCGCTTGTGCTCTTACTATCTATATTATCTTTATTACTGTTATCAAGTATTTGATGTAGTTTTGTTTTTTATCATTTTTTCATTCAGGTTATATTTTCATAAATTAATATGTTAGAGGAAAGAATTTAGGTTCTTTTCTCTAATTTTTTTTTGAGGTGGTTTTTTATGAAGTTGTGGGATGATGAGCATGGTTCTTTGGTTTTATTTATGGCTATTGTGCTGCCGGTATTAATTCTTTTTTTTGGAGTTTTGTTTGACATTATTAGGATTAAGTATGGGATGAATGTGGTGAATGAGGGTGTCTATAGTAGTGTTGATAGTGTTTTGGCTGATTATGACAAGTCTATGTATGGTAGTTATGGTCTTTTTGCCTTGAAGGGTAAGGAGTATGGTTTGGATTTTTCTTCTATGGTCAGGAATAATGTGAAGGGTAAGGGTGTGTCTTTAAGTAACTTTTCTTTAAGTTTAGAACAGCCTCTTTCAGATTCTCGTTTTTTAAAGAAACAGATTTTGGAGGAGATGAAGGTTAGGGGAATGGTTAATCTTGGTAAGCAGGCTTATGGTATTTTTTCGGCTATGGAGGAGGTGGATAAGCTTGGTGCTGAGTTTGGTGATTTTGGAGGTAGTAAGGAGGAGGCTACAAGGAGTTTGCAGGAGCGGGTTGCTTCTAATGTGGAAGTTATTAAGGGTTTGGAGGAGAGGCGAGCTGGTGGTGAGGCTGGTCTTGATGGGACTATAGAAAAGTTGTATGGGGAGAATAAATCATTATTGGTGATGGCTGAGGATCTGGCAAATGGTGGTGATGGTGTAGTTGATAGTAGTAATAGTGATGGTGAAAGTAATGAAACCAATCAATATGGTAGTGATACATGGCGTAAACTAGGTGAGCTTTTTGGTGGTGAGCTTGGTAGTTATGAGGAGGAACTGAAAAGTCCTGGGTTTTTGTTTTTTAGGGCTAAGGAGGTTGGTGGTGGTTTGAAGAGTCGTCTTGGTGCTGGTCTAGAGGGGTTGCGGGATGATTTGTTGTTGGGGGAGTATGTTTTGGAGAGGTTTCCGAATCTTACAGCTGTTGTTGGTAATGTAGGTAGTGGTGTGAGTTTAGGAGTTGGTAGTGATAGTATAGGTGAAGCAGAGCGGATTATTGGTAATGGTTCGACTTTGGGTACTCTTTTTAATATTTTGTTGTTTCGGACTTTTGTTGATGGGGTTGGTTATTTTGTGCTGGATGCTAAGGCTCCTCCTGAATTGGTGGCGAGGCTTGTTTATAGTGTGGTGTTGGGTCTTGGTACTGGTGCTGCTGATGTGTTGTCACTTGTGGGGGTTAGTGATGCCAGGGTTCCTGTGGTTAATGTTTATGGTACACCAAATCCTTTGGAGTTTTTGAAGTTGTCTTATGGGGATCATTTGTTGATGTTTTCTTTGTTAGCTGGTGAGGAGTGTTTATTACGGGGTATTTATGGTGAGGTAGTAAAGGATTTTCCTGGGGCATATTTTTGTGGTGCTAAGGGTAGTGTTGTGGGTAGTGTTCCTTTAACATTTTTTAAGTTTTTGCCTGAGGGGTCAAAGTTGTTTGGTGGTGAGGTTAGGGGTGGTTGTTTTGTTTTTGAGGAGGTTGTTTCGTTGTCTTTTAATTGATGAGGGTGGTTCTTTGGTTATTGAGGGGGTTATTGTTTTTCCTCTCATTATGGTTCTTCTTTTCTCTTTTGTCTCCTTCATAAATTATTTTTCGATTTCATCCTACATTAGGCAGAGGGTTGATAGTTATGGGGCGTATGTTTGTAGTGTAGGTGGGGTAGTGGGTGGTGTAGGTGATGATGTGGTTGGTGGTTTGTCTGGTTCTGAGAATGGTTTGTTAGTGGGTGGTGTAGGTGATGAAGTGGTGGAGGTTGCTGCTAGTATGGCTAGTCGAACTTACCTAAGGAATTATCTTCTTAAGGATGGTGTTCTTGATGGTGAAAGGTTGGTGGTGGTGTCTGATTTTGATGGTGGTTATATGACTGTTAGGGTTGAGTATGGTATTGATGTGGTTTTGCTTGGGCGGGTTGTGGTGGTTGATTTTTATGAGAGGAGGTTGTGGTGATGGATGAGTTTTGTGTTGAGGGTTTTAGTTTGGTTTATAGGGGTCGTGGTAGTGTGTCTGATCGTGATTCTTTTTTATTGAAGGGTGGTGGTGTGGAGTTTCTGCTTCCACTTTATTTTTATAGGGAGAATTTGGATTTTGTTTTTGTTTATGATCTTGAGGGTGGTTATAGCCTGGGTGAGATGTTAGGTAGGGGTGATGGTGGTTTTGGGGTTGATGATTTTGTTTCTATACTAGAGCGTGTTGATTTTGTGAGTTCTGAGTATTTTTTCGACCTAACTTCATTCTATATTAGTCCTGAGTCATTGGTTTATTCTATGAAGGATGGTGGTTGTGGTTTGGTTTATTGTCCTTTGTATAGGGGTGATTTTTGGGGTTGTGTTCTTTCTTTGTTTGGGTCTGTTTTTAGTGGGGAGTCTTGGTTTATGGATTATTTGAATAGGTTGGAGGCTTTGGGTAATAGCTATAGTATTTCGTCATTTTTGACTGTTGTTAGGTTGTTTGGTTCTGGTTGCGACATAGGTACCATTAGAAGTATAGGTAGTAAAGTTAGTGAAGGTGGATATAGGGGTGTGGGTAGCAAGGCTGATGGAATAGAGAATATTGGTGATGGTTTTGTTTCTGGTGGTTGTAGTAGTGGGGTTGGTGTTTTTGGTGGTTTGTTGGGTAGTCGGGGTTTTGGGTTGGGTGGTACGACAAGAGATGCTGATTCAGGTTTGTTTTCTGGTTTTGATTGGTGGTCTTTGGTGGTTTGTTTTGTTGGTGGTGGTGCTGGTAATGTTGGTTGTTTGGTTTTGTTGTGTTTGTTTGTGGGGTTTGTGTTGGGGTTGTTTATTTGATTGACTTTTTTGTTTGGTTTTGGTAAGATTACAAAGTAGATATTGGCCGAAGTGGCGGAATGGCAGACGCATACGACTCAAAATCGTACGGGAAACCGTGGGGGTTCAAGTCCCCCCTTCGGCACCAATAGGGCATCTCAGAGTTTCTGAGGTGCTATTTTTTTGCGTAAATGTACCCTAAATGACACCCTTTTTGACACCCCGTGTTTTGAACTGCTCCCTGTAAAGTGGACAGTGGAAATCTTATATTATGCTGCCAAAGCCTGGTTTCTTACTTGAAGAGGAGCCAGGCCTTTGTATTTAGCTTGATATCTTTTGTTGTTATAAAAATATATGTAATCCTCAATAGCTTTCTCTAATTCCATATAAGTTTCGAACTTGTTGAGGTAGTACATTTCACATTTCAATATGCCCCAGAAGCCTTCCATTGGAGCGTTATCCAAACAGCGACCGACTCGAGACATGCTTTGTGTACAGCCAGTTTCATCCAACAACTTACGAAAGGCAGATGAGGTATACTGGTATCCTCTATCGCTATGGAATAGTGGTCTGGCAGTAGGATTAACCTTAACTGCAAGTTTAAAAGTTCTGAAGACAAGATCATTGTTATTGCTGTGACCAAGTACATAGGAAATTATACTATTATCACCTAAATCAAAGATTGCACTTAGATATGCTTTTTGACCATTTCCGTACTTGAATTCAGTTACATCTGTCAACCATTTCTGATTTGGCTTTTCTGCTTTAAAATTCCGATTCAAGATATTTTCAGCAGTTACTTGTGCTTTACTAGGAATGTAGTTCTTTCTTTTACGACGTATCACTGACTGAAGGCCCATTCTTCTCATAAGTCGACGTATACGTTTAACATTGTAGTTTCGTGAAAAGTCTATATTGATTTCATTAGTTAGCCTTCTAACTCCATAAATTCCTTTAAATTTGGAATAGTATTCCAAGATTATAGCTGAAAGCCAATCATTTTCAGTAGGAGTGTTCACTTTATGCCTACCTAGCCACTTGTAGTAACCAGATCTGGATACACAAAGTATTTCACATAACAGAGATATTGGGTGACCTTTTTCCTCAGACATTCGTTTAATTAGAACATACTCTATTTCTTCTTTCTTGTGGACAATTCCAAATTCATTTGGAGTTCTTTGAGTTTTTTTTTAAGTTCAAGCTCAATCTCCAAGCGTTCAAGTCTTGCCTTGAGAATTTTGTTTTCTGCTTCAAGCTTTTCAATTTGTTTGGAAGCCTCTACTTTAGTAGACTTGATACGATTATCAAGTAATGATATGACTCCGTATTCATTGTATTTTCTGACCCAATTATATATTTGTTGATAAGATAGATCATACTTCTTTGCGGTTGAAGCATAGCTCTTACCATTTTTTAGGTAGTCTTCAATGATACTTATACGTTCTTCATATGATATTTTCCGTCCCTTGGTCATATTCTTACCTCCATAAGAATTGTATGAATTGAGTTCCTTATGACCATTATACATTTTTTTCCAGGTATGAATAATAGAAGAAGAATTAATATTGTATTCTATTGCCAAAGAACGTAAACTTTTTTGGCCTCTCATGTATTCTTTTACTACCATATGTTTAAAATCGGCAGTATATGACTGGTTATTTTGGCTTACTAGTAAAGCTTTAGCACCATGATTCTGGTATTTTTTAGCTAAGAAACGAATATATATGGCATCACATCCATACTTCTTGGATAATGCTTTTGCGGGTATACCCTTATTCAAGTATTCCTTCACCATCTTGAGTTTTAATTTTTGATCGAATTTGATGTTTCTTCCCATAATTAATGCCCCCTTTAATATGTAGTTTTATTTTTCAACTGTCTACCAAATGGGGAGCATATCAGTTAAAGAATATAGCCTGATATAGGTTAATATAGCAAAGTCAAGAATGCCCTAACTGTGGGAAAAGCCCACTGTTAGGGCATCATCTATATAACTCAAAATCGTACGGGAACCGTGGGGGTTCAGGTCACCCCTTAGGCACCAGTAGGGCATCTCAGAGTTTCTAAGGTGCTATTTTTTTGCCTTTCACCCCTTAATATAGCAAGAATTAGCTTACATTAAGTGATATAATTATTTTATGCATGTATTCAAGTGTATTATGCATAGTATATAGTAAGAAAGGCAGGTATTGGATTTTGGCTGAAACATCTTTTGAAACACTAATAATAGGTGAAGTATACATCACCAAAACTTGCCATATTTTAGGTATATTCTACCCATACTCACGTTTAAGAGGCATACAATGTAATGATGAATTTAATAGCAATGCGCTATATATGCAAGGTCAAACAACAAACGGTACCGACCAAAGTATGATAGAAGTAATCAGATTGGAAGCAGGTGGGCTGAAATGAAACAAAGCATCAGTACTTTTTATAGCTGGGAAAGGGCAGGATGGCGATCCTGGCTGGCTGAAAATTTCGAAAAGGAGTCTGAAGTCTGGTTTATCTTCCCGAAGAAGGAATCAGGAGAGAGGTCTCTTTCCTATAATGATGCGGTTGAGGAGGCTTTGTGCTTTGGTTGGATTGACAGCCGAGTCCAGAGTCTGGATTCTGAGCATCGTATCCATCGATTTTCCCCTAGAAAGAAGGGTAGCTCATACTCGAGGGCGAATATCGAGAGGTTGATTCACTTGGAACGAGAGGGTTTGCTGCAGACCAAGGTCCGAGAGGAGGTACTTGATATTATCAGAGTGCCTTTTGTTTTTCCAGAGGATATCCTGGAGCAGATTCGAGTGGATGAGGAAGTCTGGGCTAATTTCCAAGCTTTTACAGAAGGTTATAAACGGATCCGTATTGCCTATATCGACAGTGCAAGAAAACGACCAGAAGAGTTCAAGAGACGTCTGGATAGCTTCCTGAGGAAGACTAAGCAGAACAAACTGGTTGGTTATGGCGGGATTGAGAAATACTACCGATAAACTCCACGAAAAATCATATATCATTAGGGCATCATCTATATGTGGGGGTGTGCTGGTAGATTATCGGCATAAAAAAAGATATATGATAAAAAATAATATATTAGGATTTCAAAAATAAAATCAAAGCAGGTGGAAAAATGAAAGCATTAGTCATTAAAGAATATGGTTCTCCAAATAATTTGAGCATTGAGGAAGTGCCGAAACCGATAATAAACAGCAACGAGGTTCTTGTGAAAATAAAAGCTGTATCAATTAATGACTTTGATCTTGGAATCATTGAAGGAAAATCTCTTATAAATCGATTGCTGGCTGGTCTTTTCAGACCTAAAATACAAATACTAGGTTCTGATATTGCTGGTGTTATTGAAGAGATTGGTGAAAATATAACAAAATTTAAAATTGGTGATAAAGTATATGGTGATTTAAGCGATAATAAATTTGGGGGTTTTGCAGAATATGTTGCGACTTCTGAAAAACACTTATGCCGAATTACTGAAGGGATGCCTTTTAATATTGCAGCTGCGATTCCACAGGCAGGTCAGCTAGCCTATCAAGCACTCCATGATTTTTCTGAGATCAAAGAAGGACAGAAAATCTTGATTAATGGTGCAGGCGGTGGTGTTGGTACTTACGCTGTTCAAATGCTTCGAAAACATAAAGTTCATTTAACTGGTGTTGATACTGAAGTAAAAAGGGAGATGCTACTTAAATTAGGATATGATGAATTTATTGATTATATGAAAACTGATTTCACAGAACAAAGTATACAGTATGATATTGTCATTGATTGCAAAACAACCAAATCTCCTCACAAGTACTCAAAAATTCTAAAAGAAAATGGAATGTACATAACTATTGGTGGAGATATCCCAAAAGTACTCTGGATAATGTTTATGTCTAAGTATTTAGAGAGAAAATATCGAAGGGCTTTTAAAGGCGTTGTTTTACATACGAATAGAAATTTGCCTGAGATAAATAAAATGTTTGAAGAAGGGAATTTAACATCAATTATTGACCCACGTCGGTTTACCCTGGAAACAGGAAGAGAAGCAATGGAATATTACGCAACCGGAGAGCAGTTAGGTAAAGTATTGATTGTTGTTGATGAAGTAATCAGTTAAAGGGGATATAGTAATGTTATATACTTAAATAAGTCTACTATGAAAATGTAATATCATAGGCATAGTATGACAAATTTGCAAATAAAGGTTGATAAATGACACACCAACTTAAAGATTATAGCAATGTATAGGTGAGTATAAAAAATTCAAGAATACCCTAACGTTGAGGAAATACCTGCGTTAGGGTATCATCTATATAACTCAAAATCGTACGGGAAACCTTAGGGGTTCAAGTCCCATTTTCAGCACCAATAGGGCATCTCAGAGTTTCTGAGGTGCTATTTATTTGTGTAAAAGTACCATAGTACCACCTCGTATTGAACTGCTCCCTGAAAGTGGCTAGTGGGAAATCTAATATTATGCACCAAAGCATGGCTTCTGATTCTTAAAAGGCACCATGCTTTAGTATTTAGCTTAAAATCTTTTTTTGTCGGAGAAATAATGTATAATAAAAATGTATACATACAAAAGCTTAATCCTTTGCAATAAAAATGCAGCGAGTAATCATATTTGAGATTTAAAGTGCAGTTTATTCTGTGAGAAAAGAGTGAGGGCTTATCATGAATGAAAAAAATCAATCCCCGAAATTGATATCAATAGATAGTATGTCTAAGAAATTACTATTCGAAATACTAGAGCACATAGGTACAGGAGTGCTAATTATTGATGAAGAGCTTCACAAAATTGTCTATGCCAACAAGGAAATTGAAAGAATTTCTGGATACAAATCAGAGGAAATGATAGGAAAAGTATGCAATTTTTTCCTGTGTCCTTCTGAAGCAGGGCGTTGTCCTATAACTGATTTGGGCCAGTACGTTGACCAGTCAGAGCGCAGTTTAATAAACAGAGATGGAAAAGAAGTGCCTGTTATTAAAACTGTAGAACGCATTAAAATAGAAAATAAAGAGTATTTTATCGAAACTGTGATTGACAATACCAATTACAAATTGGGTCAGCAAGCAATAGAAGAAATCCAAAGAAGAGATTCTGTGATTCTTGCCCATCTGCAGGGAATAGCCTATCGATGTAATTACGACCGGGACTGGACGATGCAGTTTATTTCAGATGGTTGCTATGAACTTACTGGATATAAGTCAAATAGCTTGCTTTACAACAAAGACCTGTCATATAACAATATCATCACACCGGAATATAGAGACTTCCTGTGGAATGAATGGGCTCGCATAATTAAAGAAAAGGAAGTGTTCAGATATGAATATCCAATCATAACCGCTTCGGGAAAAGAAAAGTGGGTATATGAACAGGGACAACCTATCTATGGAGAAAACGGAGAGGTTGTATGCCTTGAAGGCTTGGTGATCGACATCAACGACCGCAAAATAGCTGAGGAGAAACTGAAGGAGACAAATACAAAAATACAACAATTATTAGAAACTGTTAAACAAAGCGAGGAGAGATTCAGGGTTGCCCAGGAGATGTCTCCTGATGGATTCACCATTCTTCATCCAGTTCGGAACGAGAGAGGCGAGGTTATTGATTTTACATGGGTTTATGAAAATCCAGCTATCGCACGCGTAAACCATACAGACCCACTAGAAGTAATAGGTAAAAGGCTACTAGATGTTTTTCCAGAACACCGTGGAACAGTAATTTTCGAAGCATATATTCATACGGCAAATACCAGAGAAACTCAAATATTTGAAGAAATCAATGTTGGAGACATAATATCTGGGGAAAAATGGCTTCGTCTACTAGTCGTACCTATGAGTGAAGATATTGTCATAATAGCTCAGGATATTACTAAACGCAAGAAAGCTGAAAGTGAACTAATTCGCTTAAGATTTCACGACCATTTAACAGGGTTATACAATCGTAGCTATTACGAAGAAATAATAACCGTCCTGGATAATGAAGAAAATCTTCCGATTTCGGTCGTCATCGGGGACATCAACGGACTTCGATTGATTAACAATGCTTACGGTAATGAGGCTGGGGACAAGCTCATTGCAGAAACAGCTCAGATTATACGTAGATGCATTCGCGAAGATGATATTTTGGCACGCACTGGTGGCGATGATTTCACCATTTTAATGCCCCGTACCAATATGGATACCGCCAATGGAATGATGCAATAAATAGCTGATGCTTGTGAAGTACACAATCTCTCGCAAACCGATCCTTCAAGACATATCAGTCTTGCTCTTGGTTTTGAAATAAAGCAATTTTCAAATGAGCGAATTAAGGATGTGGAAAAGAATGCAGAGGAATATCTTAAAAAGCGAAAGCTTTTGGAAAGTGCTAGTCATTTTAATGCAATCATTGCTTCACTCCAGGCAACAGTGAATGCTAAAAGCCAGGAAACAGAGGAGCACTGCGAGCGCATTTATTCCATGTCAAAAATGATAGGAGAAAAGTTAGGACTGCCGTCATCGGATATGGATAATTTACAGCTACTTTCCCTGCTTCATGACATTGGAAAAGTTGGCATTCCAGATAGCATCCTAAATAAACCCGATAAATTGAGTGAAGAAGAATGGGATTTGATGAAAACCCACACGGAAATTGGGTTCCGGATAGCGAAATCAACTCTTGAGTTGGAGAGCATTGCCAAATACATCCTTTGTCATCATGAACGATTTGATGGAAAGGGATATCCTCAAGGCCTGAGCGGAGAAAATATTCCTTTGCTTTCCAGGATTCTAGCGGTAGCAGATTCATACGACGCCATGACAAGCGAAAGGATATACAGCAAAGCCATTAGCCAAGAAGAAGCAATTGCTGAAATAAAAAAGAATGCAGGTACTCAATTTGACCCTGAAATAGCAGAGGTGTTTGTGAATCTGGTGCTGGTTGAAATAGATTCTATCGAGAATTAAAAATATGAATAGTGATGTGTGTTAAAAAACATCCAGTCCTAAAAAACAGTATTATATACAAAAGAAACTAAAATTATATAAGAATGATAGCAAAGTCAATGATGCCCTAACAGTGAGAAAAAACCACCGTTAGGGCATCATCTAAATAACAAAAATCGTAAGGAACCTTGGGGATTCTTGATTCATGAATGCATACTATAATAGCATGAAATAACTGAGTCCAACTCTATTTTATGGGTAAGTCTGAATTAGCTACCAAACTAACATCCGTTCCCAGTAGATTGGCCACTAATATATCACCCTTGTATATAGGAGCCTCTAATTCAACTTCTTTTAAATAACTTACGACTTTATTGCGCAAGCCAACTTCAAAAGCCTTCGAAGTTATACCTTGTACATTAGCATATTTACCATTTTTAACCCTGACACTAAATGTTAAGATACGATGTTGAATACCACTTTCCTGTTCTGCATAGCGATCACCCTTTAAACAATTATTACCATCTATCTGGTAAATAACTCCATCTTCTGAAGTCACCTCAATCTGGCAACCGAAAGGACAGCACCTACAAGGAATCAATACTGTTGTCAAAATTATTACCCACTTTCTTTTCCATAGTCATTCTATCACTTTGAGTTTAAATTGAGCTTTAAATAAATGAATTAAGGCCTTAATACCCTCGTCTTAACAATCTGAAATACCTTAATACTAACACCTATAATCAATAAGACAAAGGCCAAGTAAATCATGAGCCATTTCATTAATGTGCAATAAGGTGCCAAATAGGCAACAAAAGTAGTCTGAGGATATCTGAACATCAAATATGATACCATAATATTCTCTAAAAAATCAAAAACCATACCAAAAAGCGGAAGTAAGTTAAAAATATAGAAAGACTTACCAGCTATAGGCTTTTTGAAAGTTAAGGACAAAGCAGATATTAAGAAAAAACCATAAACAACAGGCCAAACTACATCAAAGGTAAATCGACTATTAATATAATACTGACGACCTTCTTCACCATATACCTCAGCAATCTGATAAAGCTTTTCGACCCTATAGAATAAAGATGTATCTGGAGACAGACTTGTACCAGTAATCTCTTTTGTAGCAACTGAAACTGCAGGCAGCACAAAGACTATAAAGCCTGTAAAGATTAATAATGCTACTATAAAAACAAGCAACGTGGTTTTTTTAGTAAACCATCTTGAGAGGTTATTAAGTATTTTCATAATTTAATCTCCTAAAACTAACATAAAAAATATTTGTTTTAAAATGTCATCTATGAAAATATAATACCATATGCATAACAGTAAGTAAAAACAGTACATACTAATTTAATTTATGACTGGACAATTTTCGACATAACATAAAATAAAGATTTAAGATTTTAACATTTCTCTTGCTACATACATTATAAAATGATAGTATGGAATTAATAAGATACAAAACTATAAGGAGAACAAATATGGATGAGAAACTAAAAAAACTAAAAAACTTCAACCTGATCATGGGCTTTTTTCACCTGATACAAGGTGTAGCTATGCTTTTTCTAGCAACAACTGTAATACAAAAAATAGCAGAATTCCAACCAACAATAACTCAGTTTTTCCTAGAATTCATTCCTGAAACACAAACGCTAGAAACATCAAGTAGAGAACTGTTTCAGCTACCATTTGGAATACTTGTAGCTTCCTTCCTATTAATTTCAGCCTTGGCACATGGCATAATTTACCTAAATAGTGAAAAATACCTAAGTGACATTAGCAAGGGAATAAACAAATTCAGATGGTTTGAATATGCACTATCATCATCAATAATGATAGTCCTGATCAGCACACTATTTGGGATCTACGATATAGCCTCCTTGATTTTAATATTCATAGTCAATGCAACCATGAACCTATTTGGTCTTGTTATGGAACAATTAAATTCTGGAGCAGAAAAAAACAAAGTAAACTGGGGACCATTTGTTTGGGGTTCAGTTGCTGGAATAGCTCCTTGGATAGCTATCTTCCTATATATGTTCGGAACAGGAAATTTCGACATGGTACCTTGGTTCGTATGGGCAATAGTAGGAACATACTTTGTAGCTTTTAATACTTTCCCAATCAATATGATCTTACAATACAAAAGAGTTGGTAAATGGAAAGATTACATGTATGGTGAAAGAACCTATATAGTATTAAGCCTTGTTGCTAAATCACTTTTAGCCTGGTTAGTACTCTTTGGAGCAATGCAACCATAAATGAAGGATTAACATTTCAAAAATGAAAGAACAATAAAAAAAGCACCTTTGCACAAAGCAAAGGTGCTTTCTCATTCATAATTAAATTAAAAACTTATGTTCGGTTTATTTCTTTTCTCTTTGTCTATCTTCGAGAAAGGGATTACCAATTTGAATATTGCTGCCAAGGCAGGTATACCGAGGAGGTAAACTAAAGAAAACGGACCGGCTTCCGAGACTAAGGCAAGAAAACCAGCAATCAATAAAAACAAAATTGTAAATCTCAAATAACTACTCCAAAAAGCACTTTTATTCCATGACTGATAGTAATTACAATTTGCACATTTTCTTGGCTTGATCCAGTTATAGTTGCCTATTTCAGTCTTTTGCTTCACTTGTCTCAAATGTTTGCTTAACTCCTTATCAGCTGTCTTGTAGACAGACTGAGACATTTCCTGGGTAACATTCCTGAATTGCGCAATTTCCTTAGAGCCACTTCCCTTAATTTCCTGATTCGTGTAGTTGAACTGTCCGCAATGTTCGCAGTCAAAGGTTATATTAACTAAATGAGTGTGTGTGGTGGATACGATCTTTCTTCCCATTTTTTTATCACCTCTTCATTAGTCGTCTTTGTGATTTCAGTATAGCACCGGCTAAAATATATTTCTACTAGTAGATAAAAGTGATATAATCAAATTATAAATAGCAAAAATAAATAAATAAATAATATTGGATATATTAGAATTTGAATGAAGGAGAACCGCTCATGAATACAAATTCAACTCTAATTACCTATCTACTAGTATTAGTATCAGGATATTTAATAGGCTCCATTTCCTTTGCCCGCCTGATTTTCAAGAAAATGAGCCCGGATGAGGAACCCGCATTAATCATAACCCCAACCACAGACGAAAATGTGAAGTTCATATCCCACGCCATAGGAGCTACCAATGTAATGATCAGATACGGACCAAAGCTAGGCATGCTAGCAACTCTGCTGGACGTGCTCAAAGCCTTTTTACCTGTAATAATACTAAGATTAATATTTCCAAATGAATATTTCCATCTTCTTTGTGCTGTTATGGTACTTATAGGTCACCTATGGCCTATTTGGTATCGTTTCAGCGGAGGAGGTGGAAATTCTTGCATTATGGGGATGTTATTGGCTATAAGTCCAGTTGGACTTCTTGTTTCTCATGGAATAGGCATGACAATCGGCAGATTTGCACCAGCCTTTAATTTCTTTGGAGGAGTAGTGTTTACAATACCTTGGTTTATCTGGAGAAACGGACTTTTTAGCTACGAAACACTATTTGCCATAACAATAACCCTACTCTACCTAGCCGGAGAGATACCTGAAATAATTCAAATAAGCCGGCTGAAAAAACAAGGAATCTCAATAGATATGCTGTATGTCAAGAACCTTATGAAACACTCCAGTAAAAAGATAATAAAAAACGACGATATGGAAGATGGCAACCGACAAGTCTAGGAGGATTTAAGATGAAATATCTTAAAAAACTTAACAATAAAAAAATAGCATCCAAGGCAGGAGCCAAAGCCAATAATCTATACAACCTAAAAACAATGGGATTTAAAATACCCTTTACTTATGTTCTGCCATCATATATCCATGACCTATATTCAATCAATCCAGGAGTAACAAAAAAACTCCTAAATGATGATATTGAAAGACTCCCTAAAATCAAATATGCAGTCCGCTCCAGTGCTGATATTGAAGACGGAAAGACAAAATCCTTCGCAGGTCAATTTAACAGCTATCTAGATATAACAGGTGTTGAAAATATAATTGAAACAGTAACTGCAGTCTTTGAAAGTGTGAATTCATCCCAGATTGGTGAATATATTGCTGACAATAGAACAAATCAAAAAGATATAAAAATGTCAGTCATAGTTCAGGAAATGATTGAACCTATATATACAGGTGTTGCTTTTAGCAGAAATCCTCTGACAGGAATAAGAGAAATAATCGTAGAAGCCGTAAAAGGCAACGGGATCTCATTAATGCAGGATGGACTAACCCCTTACAGATGGGTCAGTCATAGCGGTAATTTTATCACGAAGGATGAAAGTGAAGAAATTCCTTTGTCAATTATAGAAAAAGTAGTCAATGAAACAAAAGCCATTGCCAAAAAATCGAAAATGGATGTGGACCTTGAATGGGTTTTTAACGGCAAGGTATTATACTGGGTACAAATGAGGAGCATAACTAGCCTTAAAGAAGTAAAGCTATACTCCAATAGAATCTCCAAGGAAATGATAGCAGGTTTAATAAAACCTCTTATTTGGTCTATTAACATACCGTTAATAAACAGCATCTGGATCAATATCCTCAAAGAACTGACTGGTCCAGTGGACCTAAAACCTGAAGACCTGGCCAAGTCCTTCTATTATAGAGCGTACTTCAACATGGGGCTTTTAGAAGAAGTCTTTGAAAAAGTTGGTATTCCTCCTGAGTCACTGGAAGTCATGTGGGGTTTTGCCCCAAGAGACAATAAAAAAATGTCCTTCAAACTAAATCTTAAAATGCTACCACTGATTCCAAGGATAATAGCCTTTATTCATAATAAATGGAACATACCAAAAATTATGGACAAGAAACTCCCGGAACTTGAGGCATATTTTAAAAGAATTAGTGATACGGAATTATCTAAAAAAGATTACCAGGAGATAATACAGGAGATTGAAGGCATATATGCCAGATTACAGGAAACAGCTTACTTTAATATTACAGCTCCCTTATCCTTAATGATTTATAGCTATATCTTCAGAAAACAGCTGGAAAAAACTGGTAATGATTTATCATCGATTGATATGAGAGATGACTTAGAAAAAACCAAACGTTTCGATCCTAGCTACAGGCTTGAAGAACTAAACAGAATCTATTCAAAAATGTCTCTTGATTTGAGAAATACAATAACACCGGAAAACTTAAATGATGATGGATGGGATAGTATAGAAGGAATCAAGGAATTCAAAAGCGTATATAAGCAACTTATACAGGAATTTGGTCACTTAAGTGACAATGGTAATGATTTTTCTTTAATAACCTGGAAAGAAGAACCAGAAAAAATCCTAGAGCTTATTAAGAATTTCGACTCAGGGAAGGACATCGGTCAAAAACACTATGAACTGACAATAGATAATGTGCTACCGAAAAAAATATTCAAACGCAAGCTCATGAAATCCATGTATGAACGTTCCAGAAAATTTTCCGGATACAGGGATTATGTAAGCTATATCTATACCTTAGGTTATGGTTTGTTCAGACCTCGTTTTCTATCACTTGGAAGGCTTCTTGTTGAAAGGCACCAGCTTCAAAGTGCCGAAGATATTTTCTTTCTGAATTACGATGAAATAAAGAAATATATCAACAATGACACGGGTCCAGAGAATATTAAGGAAATTATCTTAAAAAGAAAAGATGATATGGAAGGATCAAAGAACTACATTCTACCAGAATTTATCTATGGTGATAAATTACCGGCTCCAGAAGTACCTTGTTTGAATAAATTAAATGGAGTACCTACATCAGGAGGATACTGTACAGGAGTTGTGAAGGTTATAAATGGTATGGTGGATTTTTGTAAAGTGAAAGAAGGGGATATTATAGTAATACCCCACTCTGATGTAAGCTGGACTCCTTTGTTCAAGAAAGCCATTGGGGTAATAGCCGAATCGGGAGGTATGCTTTCTCATAGTTCCATAGTAGCAAGAGAGTATGGTATACCAGCAGTGGTATCAGTATTAGGAGCCATGCAGCTTGAAGATGGAACAATTGTAAGAATTGATGGTTATAAGGGTGAAATTTCTATACTTGAAGAGGAGATAGGGATATGATCTTAAAAGTTGAAAACCTGTCTAAGGACTATCTGGCAGGGAAAAATCTTGTAAGTGCCTTAAAAGACATAAATCTAGAAATAGAAAAAGGAGATTTTATAGGTATAATGGGTCCTTCAGGAAGTGGGAAATCTACACTCCTATATCTATTAGGAGGACTTGATAAGCCAACAAATGGAGACATAGTACTAGATGGGGAGAATATTGCTTCCTTCAGCGACTATAGTGCAACTCTGGTTAGAAGAAGAAACATCGGTTTTGTATTTCAGTTCTTTAATCTTCTACCTACCTTGACTGCTGAAGAAAATATTATGCTACCCTTGATAATAGATGGAAAAAATCCTAAGAAATATAGGGAACGTCTAGAACTGATTCTAGATAAGACAGGTCTTTTGCAAAGAAGAAACCACAAACCGGATCAGCTTTCCGGAGGGGAACAACAGCGTGTTGCCCTGGCTAGGGCTCTGATAACAGAACCTGCCATAATACTTGCCGATGAACCTACTGGAAATCTTGACAGTAAGACAAGTGTTTCCATAATGAGCCTACTTAAGGAAGCCTCAGTTTTGTTCAATCAGACAATTGTTATGGTTACCCATGATCCAAGAGCGGCAGCTTATGCTGACCGGCTTGTTTTTCTTCGTGATGGAGAAATTACAGAACAAAGTAAATTTGCTGAAGATGCTGACCTTAATGAAAGACTCCACGATGTATTAATTGCTCAGGAAAGATTGGGTTACTGATATGAAACTTACTAGATTAATTACATTCAGATCCTTAAACACTAGAAGACTGCGGAGTTTTTTGACTATTTTTGGAATAGTCCTAGGGGTTGCCGGAATGTATTCAATCAATGCAGCTAATGAGAGTGCCTATCTTTCAATTACCCGTTTATTTGAAGGTACATCAGGAAGTGTAAGCCTGGAGGTAAAAAGCTCCGCCACAGGAGGAGTTATTCCTTTATCCTATCTTGATAGCATTTCTGAAATTGAAGGTGTTGAGGTGGCCACTCCTGTTATAAAGATGCCTGCTGTTATTTCAGGTGAGAAAGTTGGGGGTATCGACCTTAATTTCTTCGGTACCGGTGCAGGTGGCTTCATGGTATACGGTGTTGATATAGTTAGAGATAGGGAGATTAGAGAATATAAGTTAACTGAAGGTAGTTTTCTTCAACCGAATAAGTTGATTAAAGAAATTGTTCTGGTTGAAGACTATGCATTGGAAAACGATATTCAAGTAGGAGATACTTTACCTGTAGTTACTTCCTATGGTCCTATAGATCTTCAAGTAAGTGGTTTGATTTCAAAAGAGGGACCTGGGCTTATCAACTTTGGCAAGATAGGTTTTATGAATATTGAAGAAGTTCAGTCCATTGCTAAAAGAGAGAATGAGGCTGACCAGATTGACATAGCAGTACTTGGGGTCAAAGAAAATCAGAATGCAATTAAAGATACCAAGGATCGTATAGAAAAAATATTAGAAGAGGGTGACGTTGTTCTTTATCCTGATAATCAGGGAGATCGAATGACAAGTATGCTGGGTGGTTATCAGATTGGCTTGAATTTTATGGCAGGAATTGCTCTTTTTGTTGGAGCCTTTCTAATATATAATGCCTTTTCTATGACTATAGTTGAAAGAACAAGAGAAATTGGTCTTTTACGCTCTATAGGAATGTCCTCCTTGCAGGTAGTCTGGCAGGTAATTGTTGAAGGTCTGCTTTCAGGGATTGCAGGAGGTATTCTGGGAGTGCTTCTAGGTATAGTACTTTCCCGTGGTCTTGCTGGTTTTATGTCAGGGTTCCTGGGATATGATATTGATTTTTCGAACATCCCTTTTAACATACTTTTAGCTAGCAGTTTGCTGGGAGTAGTGGTGGCCTTGCTGGCCTCTGTTCTACCAGCCATAAAGGCGGGTCGTATTTCACCACTTGAAGCCTTAAGGATAAGAGGTATGGCTGATGAAGGTTTTCTAACCAGATATGGCTGGTTGTTCGGTATTGGTCTACTTGTGGTTTCTACCTGGATTCTAATTTTTAATCCTTTTCCATATGACGTACAATTCAGGTTAGGTAGTTTTACTGTATTTGCCCTGTTTCTAGGAGCTACTTTAATAATTCCGGTAACTATCAGATTTTGGCAAGTGATTAGTAGATACCCAATAAAAATAATATTCTCCAAACTCGGGGAATTTGGTATTAGAAACATTGAAAGAGCCAAAAAAAGAACAATGCTTACCTGTGCTTCAATAATGATTGGAGTTTCTATGATTGTGGTCATTCAGGGAATTACTGGGGCTTTTACTAAGGATCTTTATGACTGGATGGACTCATATATCGGAGGGGATATATTTGTTAGTGCAGCAGTACCAATGGAAGAAAGCTTGAAAGATAAACTTGAAGCAGTAGATGGAGTTAGTGTTGCTGCGCCTATGAGATATATTGATATTAAATGGGTCAAGGATGATGGCATGGAGGAGAAACTTTCCTACCTTGCTGTGGATGTTGATTCCTATAGTGATATCACAGGATTTGTTTTTAATGATTCAAAGGATGATACCAAGGTAGTTATTAATAGGCTGGCTGATGAGCAGTCAATATTTATCTCAAGTGTAATATCAGAGAAGTATGGCTTACTAAAGGGTGACAGTATGGCTATACAGACTCTTGACGGGGTGAAGGATTTTAAGATTGCTTCGGTGATTCTAGATTTCTATAACCAGGGGCTGGTGGTTACTGGTAACTGGCAGGATTTAAATAAATATTTTTCAATAACTGATGCCAATACCTTTCTGGTCAAGGTAGATTCCGGGGCGGAGATAGATGAAGTTATCAGTAGCATTAATACTGATTACAAAGAGGAGTATCAACTGATAACAGAGTCTAACAGTGACTTGAAGATGAGGGCAATAAATCTTATGAACCAGGCTTTTAGTATGTTTGATGTTTTGGGTCTTATTGCTGTTTCCATTGCTGCCTTAGGTGTGATGAATACTCTCTTTATGAATGTTTCTGAAAGAACTAGAGAAATTGCCATGTTAAGAAGTATAGGGATGGCACGTTTCCAGGTTATTAAGATCATTTTGGCTGAGGCTATGTTTCTTGGTATTATTGGTGGAATTCTAGGTATAGGCTTTGGGCTTGTGCTAACTAGGATTATTCTACTTTCCATGGGTGCCATGTCAGGTTATGCTCTTGATTTTGTCTTTCCTGTTAATGCGGTTTGGATTGGTATTGTTATTGCTATTGTAATGTCACAGGTAGCGGCTCTCTTGCCTGCTATAAAGGCAGCCAGGACACCTATGCTTGATGCTATAAGGTATGAGTAGAGAAGGTGATTTATTATGAAGGAAGAATTTAGAAATGATAGTGATGTCATGGTTTTTTCACCACTTAGGCGACTTGGTTATGGACTAGGCTCGATGGTCCTTATTATGCTGGTATTGATTGGGGCGATTCTTATTTTTGTTTCTTTTGGCAAGGGGCCTAGTTTTAATAGAGCATTGGCAGGGCATATAATTACAGTTGCAGTGTTGTTTTTGTTCTGGAAATCCCTTGGTGAAAAAAATCCAGTTCATAGTACCTGGATGGCAGTTTTTGCTGGTATGGGTACCTGGATGGTTACTGGTGAAATTGCTGTTCATTTTGGTTTTGCCAAGATAGAAGGTATGGAGGGTCAGGTCTTATTGTTTTTTCTGACAGCTATTAGTATTATACTTTGGATCAAGGGAATAATTACCTGGCCGGTAAAGGTTTTCTTGACCTCCTATTTGTTGAACTGGTGGGGGCATGCTCTCCTGCTGGGACAGAGATATCTGGAGGATGTATATAGTATTCAGATTTTCGGTATAACATACTTTTTGACTGGGGTAGTTTGTATTTTGGCTTTTTTCGCAATAATTATATATATAACTATTAAACCAACTAGAAAGTCTAGATTAATATTTCTTGGCCTTTGGCTGTATGCCTTGTTGGTTACCGGGATTGAGGGTATTACTAGTATAACTGAAAAATTTTTCGGTCACTGATCTGGTTTGCATATCTATAAAAATATACATAATTGTATTGATGACAGATATGTGTTAGAATATTGATATTTATATGGGAGGGGAGACAAATATGAAACTTAAATTATTAATTATTCTTACAATCATTGTCTTATCCTTTGTTATATTTGTAGGTTGTTCAAAAACGGATAATAGTGCTGGTAAGGGTGAAGAAATGGTACTTACCCTTGAAGAACTTGCTCATTATGACGGTAAGGATGGTAGGAAAGCTTATGTGGCAGTTGATGGAATCATCTATGACATGACAGATTCTGCTCCATGGATGCAAGGAATGCATAACGGCTTCCAGGCTGGTAGGGACTTGACGGAAGCTATTAAGAAAGAATCTCCACATGGGGTTAGTAAACTATCCAATGTGCCAAGAGTTGGGAAACTAGCAGAATAAATCAAGGGAGGCTTTTTATGTATTCTATATTAGGTTGGGTTAATGCAACACTACTAGTGTTGATTCTGCTACAGTTTCTTTTAAACTATAGTAACAGAAAATTCTTTAAGACTGATAATGTGACTTTTAAGAAAGTTCAGAAACTATTTAAGACCATCCATAAGCCTCTTGGGGTTGCTTTGGCAATTCTTGGTCCTATTCATGGTTATTTGGCTCTTGGGTCTTTTAGGCTGCATACTGGGAGTCTTTTGTATCTGTCACTTATGATTACTGCTATTCTTGGTGGAAGTTTCTATAGGTTGAGAAAAAGGGTCTTTTTTTTATGGCATAAGAGATTTGCAGCAATGACGGTTCTACTGTTAGTGGTGCATTTAATTTTTCCTGATGCCTTGTGGTATATTTTTAATTAAGGAGATGTGTGATGAAAAAAACTATTAATGATCTTTTACAGGAGCATGAGAAGATAATGAAGGTCCTGGATATTGTGGCTAGGGTACAGGAAGATAAGAAGCTTGGTGAGAAGGAACAGCTGGTATTCTATAGGGAACTGGCTGATTTTATTTTGATTTTTGCTGACAGATGTCACCATGGTAAGGAGGAGGTTAACCTTTATCATATTATTGCTCCTCTTGGTGATTTGTCAGAAAGGAATATGATAGAAGAACTTATTGATGAACACCATCAGTCAAGAATTCTGCAGAAGGAACTACAGAAGGCTGTAGAAGAAGGGCGTCTTATGGAGGCGGCTATTGTTGCTGGTGATTATCGTAAGCTTCTTCTTGCTCATATTAAGCATGAGAATGAGGAGATGTTTCCTTCTATGGTGAAGAGGATTAGTGATGAACTTGATGATTCTATCTATGGTCGTTTCCTGGTGGTTGAAGAAAGAACCCTAGGAGATGGGGGAATAGCTAGAATAGATGAGGTTATTGGAGAATGGGAAAAGCTATAATAAGAATAACACCCTGATAATTAAAATATTATCAGGGTGTTTGCTATTTTACGATTATAAACGAAAAAGCATCAAAAATATAGAAGTATTTACGTTATATCGTAAATACTTCTTAAAAAACTTTTGAAATTAGTTTATAAGAGAAAAATATTAAATTTACAAAACCTACCATCCTTGGTGTATTTTGTTGTATGTTCTTTATAGTTTTTGATATAATGGTGTCAGTTAAATTTATCTAAATATTCATTTATTTTAATATTTATCATTTTTCATGTAATTAGTATATTTATGAGTATAATTCAATAAATCAAGGGGGTCAATTATGTGGTTTTATTTAATTCTAGGGATGTTCTTTATCATCATTGGTTTGATGGTGCATGTATTTAAATGGTATTTTCTAATCTCAGGCTATAATACTATGTCAAAAGAAAAAAAGGTCAATGTAGATACAGAAGGTCTTGGTCGTTTAATGGGGATATATTTATATTTCAATGGTGGAGTGTTCACTATAATGGCAATTCTTCTGGCCTTGGGCTTTAAACCGGTTCACACACCGGCTATTGTCTTGTTTGTTATTTCAACTATATACTTATTAATCAAGGCTCAAAAGTATGACGGGAATATTTATGATAAAGATGGAAAGCTTTGTAAAGGGGCGGGGAAGGAATTAATTATCCCTGCAGTGATTGGGTTTGTTACCTTGATTTTCGTGGCTGTTTTGATGTTTTTTTCATCTCAGTCAACTAAGGTAAATATTCTAGAAGCAGGTATTGAAATCAAAGGGATGTATGGTGATGTTTATACCTGGGAGTCTATTAAGACCGTAGATTTGACAACTGAATTACCAACTATTGAAATGCGTACCAACGGTTCAGCTTTAGGCTCTAATTTAAAGGGACATTTCAGAACAAAGGAACTGGGGTCAGTTATGCTATTCGTTAATACTAAAAAGCCCCCTTTTATTTATCTTGAAACAGATGATGGTCCTATAATCTTTAATTTAAAAAATGAAGAGGAAACTAAAGAGATTTTTAAGGAAATTTTAGATAATGGGCAATAATCGTTGAACAGGGGGTATCATACATATGGTAATTGTTGCTATTGATAGTTTTAAGGGTTCTTTATCATCGGTGGAAGCTTGTGATATTGTTAAGAATGCCATTATTGATTCTACTGATAAGGTGGTGACTATACCTATTGCTGATGGTGGTGAAGGAACTGCTGAAGCTTTCTATAGAGCCCTCGGGGGTTCTTGGGTATTTAGGGAGGTATCCGGCCCAGACTTTAAGAAAAGGAAGGCTGGCATATTAATATTACCTGATGGTACTGGGGTTATTGAGATGGCTCAAGCCTCGGGGATTATGCTAGTGAAGGAGCTTGATCCTTTAAATACTACAACTTATGGGACTGGTGAGCTTATTCTTGGTGCCTTGGATGCTGGTTGTAGAAGGTTGATTGTCGGGATTGGTGGTAGTGCTACTAATGATGGTGGTGTAGGTATGGCTGCTGCACTTGGTGCTAGGTTCTATAATTGTTCTATGGAAGAAATTGTTCCTACTGGTGGTGGTCTGGCAGGGTTGAATAGTATGGATTTGTCACAGATGGATTCAAGGTTAAAGGAGACTGAGGTTATTGTGGCTTGTGATGTGACTAATGTATTTTATGGTCCTAATGGTGCGAGTCGTATATATGGTCCTCAAAAGGGTGCGGATGAGAAGACCGTGGCAATATTAGATAATAACCTGAAGAGGCTGGCTGATTTGATTAGGGTGGAGACTGGTGTTGATCTTCAGGGGATAGCTGGCAGCGGGGCTGCTGGTGGTCTTGGTGGTGGTCTGGTTGCTTTTGCCGGAGGTCAGCTTCGTAGTGGTATTGATCTTTTGTTGGAGACTGTGGGTTTTGGTGAATTGGTTAAGGGCGCAGACCTTGTTATTACTGGTGAGGGTTCTTTTGATGAGCAGAGTTTGTCTGGCAAGGTGGTTTCTGGTATTTCTAGGATTGCTGGTGAAGTTAATGTGCCTGTTATTGTCTTTGCAGGTTCGGTTTTGGTTGGTAGGGATGTTTATATGAAGGCTGGTATAACAGCGGCTTTTTCAACTATCAGGAAACCTTGTGACTTGGAGGAGGCTAAGAGGGATATTGGGGAGAATTTGTTTGAATTGGCTGGTAGTGTTTCTGCTATGTGGGGGTTGAAGAGAACAGTAAATAATCAGTTATTTACGGCTAAGTGACGTTCTAATGTCGTAGACAACATTGCGAATTTAAACTATACTGAGCTTAGAATAACAGGAGAATAAGGAAGGGCAGAATACATGAAAATTGATATAAATAAAGTTAAATCCTTAAGGCTTGGTAAGAATTGGTCCCAGGAACAACTTAGTGAAGTGAGTGGTTTAAGTCTTAGGACCATACAACGTATAGAAAATGGTAGTAATATTTCCTTGGAATCTCTTAAAGTATTAGCAACAGCCCTAAATGTTGAGCCTAATGAGCTGCTAATCCAAGAAGTACAACAACCTACTACACCAATTGAAGCTGTTAAAACTGTCTTTAGGGAGTTTGCTAACTTTTCAGGAAAAGCAACTCGTTATGAATATTGGTGGTTTCTTCTTTTTATGGTCTTGGTAATGGCTATAGCGACTCTTATTCATGATAGGCTTAATCAAATCGTTACAATCATTTTATTAGTGCCATTCCTTGCTGTAGGGACTAGAAGGCTTAATGATACAGGTCGTAGTGTATGGTGGCAATTGTTTTTGATAGTACCATTTGGACAGATTATCGTACTATATATGATGGCTGAAAAAAGTAAGATTTCGGATGATCAGCAGCAGTCTGATTAAATATATTAGATATAAAATGTTTCACTTTCGTTATCAGTAGGACATCTCAGATTTCTGAGGTGTCTTTTTTTTGGAAATTATATCATAAATTGATGACGTTGTTGTTCAGTAGGTGAACATTTGATTACCTGGACATAAATACAATTTTCATCTATACTGAGCCTATGGCATATTAAAATATAATTAGTAAATACACTATTAAATTATTTAGAAATGTTTTAAAATTTGTGCAGATGTATAATTATTTACAATTTAAAAAGGAGGATGCTATATGGAGTCAAATGTTCTATTAACCTTATTTAATAATGCTACATTATTACTGGTGTTATCGGTTATTTATGAAGTTACATATTTTTTGCCTTCGAAATACAAAAGAATGCGACCTCTTTTTAGTGGTTTGTTAATTTCATTTATATGTGTTGCCGTAATGAGTATTCCATTCACCCTACAATATGGGGTTATTTTTGATACCAGATCAATACTAATTAGTGTAGAAGCCCTTATATTTGGACCAATTCCAACAATAATAACAGTAATAGTAGCATCTATCTTTAGAATAAGCCTTGGAGGTATTGGCACATTTACAGGACTTCTTGTAATTATTAATAGTGCCATTATTGGTTTGGTATGGCGGAAATGGTTGTATCCCAAATCAGCTAAATGGCCTTGGTTGAATGTATATGCTATGGGCATTGTTGTTCATGTATTTATGCTTTTAAGTATGCTTAGCCTTCCTTATCCCGATAGTTTAGAAGTCATTGGTACAATAATTATACCGGTGTTGATTATTTATCCAATTGCCACTGTATTGCTGACATTGCTTTTAATGAGACAAGAGAATATTAGAAATACTCAAAATCAATTAATACAATCTGAACATGCATTGAGAGAAAGTGAACGTAGCAAATCTGTTCTTCTTTCTAATCTTCCTGGTATGGCTTATAGGTGTAATTACGATCGTCAATGGACTATGCAATTTGTTTCAGCTGGTTGTTTGAATTTGACTGGTTATAGTCCTGAGAGTCTTTTGTTCAATAAAGATTTATCATTTGATGACTTAATTTCTCCAGAGTATAGAGAGCCTTTATGGGAAGAGTGGGGAAAGGTTCTAGCTAAGAAGCAGTCATTTAGTTATGAGTATGAAATTGTGTCTGCAAATGGTGAAAGAAAATGGGTTTTGGAATTAGGTGAAGGTATCTTTAACAGTAATGATGAAGTTGAAGCCTTAGAAGGTATAATCTTAGATATTACAGATAGAAAAAAGAGTGAAGATAATCTTTTGTATTTATTTGAACATGATGAATGGACTGGTTTGTTTAATAGGGAGTCTTTAGAGCGTCTTCTTGAGAAAGATATAAAGGAACAAACTATAATTAAAAGGGCATTGATTAGTATAAATTTGAATGCGGTGCAATTGTTAGCAGTTGATTATGGCTTTCAGTATACTCAAAATCTAATTAAGAATGCTGCTGATAAATTGCAGAAATTTAGTAGTGATAAGCATTTGTTGTTTAAGACTTATGAGAATAGGTTTGTCTATTATATAAGGGAGTATGAAGATAAGAGTGATTTGGTAAAATTTAGTGAAGATGTTGCGGATGTTTTAGAAGGTGTTTTTGTAACTGATAGGATTAGTGGTGGTCTTGGTATTCTTGAAATTGGTTTTGATAATCAAGATGTGGATCAGCTTTTGAAGAGGTTGTTAATAGCTTCTGAGAAGTCGATAAGTATTTCTGAGAAGGATTTTAAGATTTGTTTTTATGATGATAGGCTGGAGGCTGAGATTAATCGTGAATTTGAAATTAGAAAAGAGCTTTATCGTATTAGTTTAGATGAGAGGTCTGATGATTTGTTTTTAGAATATCAACCGATTTTAGATTTGAAGACTGATAGGATCTGTGGGTTTGAGGCTTTGGCTAGATTGAAGAGTGTTAAATTGGGAATTGTTTCTCCTTCGGAGTTTATTCCTATTGCCGAGGAGACTAAGTTGATTATTCCTTTGGGTGAAAAAATTATGAAGGAGGCTTTTGGTTTTCTTAAAAAATTGAATAGTGAGTTGTTTGATGATATTAGTGTTGCTATTAATATTTCGGCTATTCAGTTGTTGGGTCCTGATTTTTCGGATAAATTTCTTGGTATGATTAAGGCTATGGGTGTGGATTCAAGGAGTATTGAGATTGAGATTACTGAGTCGGTTTTTAGTTCTGATTTTGAAGAGATTAATTTGATTATTAGTAAGCTTAGGGAGGAGGGTATTCGTGTGTCTATTGATGATTTTGGTACAGGGTATTCTTCTCTTGCCAGGGAGAAGGAGTTGAATGTTGATTGTCTTAAGATTGATAAGTATTTTATAGATAAGTTATTGGAAACTGATTATGAAAAGGCGATTACAAGTGACATTATTTCTATTGCTCATAAGTTGGGTCATTATACTATTGCTGAGGGTGTTGAGTTTGTAGAGCAGAAGAAGTATTTGTTGGATCATGGTTGTGATATGATTCAGGGCTTCCTTGTTGCAGCGCCTCTTAGTGTGGAGAAGGCGATTAAGTTACTTGGTGAATAGTTTTTTTTTGGCTTTTATATTAGGTAAAAAATATTTCAATGAAAGAAGAACACCTCCAAATCCTAGGTTTGGAGGTGTTCTTTAGTCTATTATCAAATTGATAGTTAAATTCATTAATAAGAGTAGAAAAAGAGCAACAATTCAAAACAATTATAACAAAACATTGTTTTGAACATAAAGTTTTGATGGTTTAGCTATGAACAAATCGAGAAGGCTAAATGGGATTAATCAAGAATAGCTGAAGTGCTAAGAGAGTGAGAAAAAATACAATAAAAAATCACGAGTAAACATGAGCATTATTTGGATTAAAGGTTATAATGAACATAAGAATAAGTTTTTGAAAGGATGTGTCGATATGAAAGATATAAAAATGACCAAAGAAAACCCTTTAGTATTGAAAACACCACCATTAACTTCAGAATTTAGTATGTACAAGGATGAAAAAAATGGAATAGAAGTGCTAGTTTGTACAGTAGGAAGTACAGTTTTGTATTATGATTACAGATGTATTGAAGATCTGCATAATATGTTATTAAAACACGGAGATTGGATGGAGTTAGGAAGTGCTGATGAACAAAAGATCCCAAAAGAAGGAACAGTAGAAGCCTGGGGTAGATCAGAAACTAATCCGATTGGCGGCTGGTATGGTCTAAAAAAAGGATTGCGCGGCAGATTTGGTATGTATGTGCCACCTCTAATGGAAGCCTTAGGTTTTGCTGAAGTTACACATGAAGCTAGAGGGAATAAAATGAAAGCTATATAATAAAAGCAAGGCAGGAATAAAAAGATGGAGGAGAAATGAAATATAGCAAAAATATTCCCAAAGCAGATACAAAAGTAAGTGAGGAACTATTAAAGCAAGGCTGGACAAAGATTAAAGAACCCAAAAGTTTAACTTTAGCTACATTCTTTTCAATACCCTTTATGATCATAAATGGGAGTCTAGTTTTAATGCTAATATTTTTACTTGATCCAGAAATCTTTAGATCAATTTTTATAACATCTGGCTTTGAAATTAATATTGTAATTAACTTTAAAGCCTTATTCTATGTATTTGGTCTTATAGTGTATTTAATATTTCATGAAATTATTCATGCATCACTTATTCCGTATTTTCTTCAATCTAGTGATAGCAGGTGGGGCTTTAATGGGTTTGCGATGTTTGTTTATTCTACCCAAAAGTTGAAAAAATCACGATTTATTTTAGTTACAATAGCTCCATTTTTAGTCTTGTCAATTCTATTTCCAGTAGTCTTGTCATTTATGGGATGGTTGAATTTATATACTTTAATCTTATGCCTAATTAATGCATTAGGGTCAAGTGTTGATTTTATGAATGTTTTTAATATAGTTACACAAGTACCAAATAAATCATTAATAGTATTAAATGGTATGGAAACATATCATCATAAATATTAAGTATAAAGAGGTGATCTGTACTTAAGATAACAAAGCTAAAGCTCTATTGGAAGAAATGTGGGTGATGATATTGAATATAGAACAACTGATAAATAAAGATGCAGAAAATAATTCTCCATATATGGGAGGGTTTATTAACCATCTGCCAATGGTTTTATTTGCACTTTTTAGTATCACCGATGATATAGGTAAAGTGGAGAATTATGTGGAATATTATTTGAATAAATATAATATAGATAAGGTTAAAACAAATTATGAGAAGGTTTATTCCCTGGAGGAGTGTTTAGGGAAAAATGAATTATATGAGTCCTGCCTAGATTATATAAGGAATAATAGTGGGGGAGAGACTATAGAGGAACTGGTAAGATCCACCTTAAGAAAATATCCCTTAGGTCTGTCTTCTGGACTATTTCATACTACAATTAGACTTGCTTATGCTATGGAAGGATATGAAAAAGATAAGAAATTTAAACCAGAAGTGGAAAGGGCATTAGCCTTTTATATAACCGGTTATCGTGAAGGAAGTTTGTTTAACAGGAAAATCAATAAAGAAGATGTAATGGCTGAAATGAATGAGTTGATGGCCGTTAAATTATATAATGATGAAAGTTACCTGAAGCGAGGTTTTATTATCGAAGGGCAGGCAGAAGATAAGGTAAAGGGTCTTTTGGAAATATTGATGCCAGCTTTCTATAATAGTGATAATATTGTGATGCTTCATTGTATTACTGGACTTCAGGCTGTGATTACTTTGAAAGATTATTTTGAGGATTATGATGTGGTTTTAGATATTTTTACTACTTCAGCTTTAACTCATCTTCTAACTCAAACAGACTTAAGTATTAAAAAACATGATGCAAATCTAGAAGAATCCTGGGATGAGATCTTAAAAAAAGCGTCAGAGTCAATAAATATACATACAATCAAGTTGGCCTATACTTGTAAGAAATTAGATGATTTATTCAAGGTTAAGGATCTGAAATATACAATTAGTAAGAGAATAGAGCTTGAACTAAATAGTTGAAATATAGCTGAATGCTATATTTCATCGTCATTGTAGAAGTATTCGTATTCGATGTTTTGTAGTCTTTTGAAGTGTTTTATTTTGTTGCGGTATTTATTTACCTGGAAAAACCAGGTTGAGAACATTTCCCACATCATGACCCAGCCTCCTATGTATAGTCCTTCAATTAGTACCTGGCTGAATATACTTATGTTAGTGGCGTTGTTGAGGATTGTGCTGATTGTTATCATTATACTGCCAAATAGGAAAAAGATTACAGTATCTCGTAGTACTCTGATCATGTTTTTTTTGTTGCGGTTAAATTGGTAGGCAAAGAAGTGGCGAATTCCTGTTGTGCTTTTTATTTCTTTGTTTTGGTCCTTGATTAGTTTTGGTAAGTGGAATATGACTTTCATTTTGTATCTATATCCGATTTCGTAGGAACATTCCAGCAGGTATTCTACGAAGTCATCATCTAAGTCTCGGTTTTGAAATGGGGAATAGTCCCAGTCACTGTAGACATCACGGTAACCGTCAAGTTGTATATCTATGATGATGACATCTTTGCTGTTGCTTGAGTATATGGCTTTTAGTTCTTTAAAACGACTTAGGTACATATTGATCACCATTCTTTTCTTTTAAGTTTATTTATATTTTCATTATATCAATTTAATAGTTTATTTAACATATTTTGTTTTCTTTGAAGTACCACTTCTTCCCTTTTATTTCCCCTTTATTCTGTGATTATTGTATAGGTAAATATGTAATAACTGTAACAATTATTGGACTGATATATAACCTTCCTTTTTTAAGATAGTATATGTGTAGAAACTTATGGTTATATAGGATATAGTATTATTAGTGAAATGAATTCATCATTTATGGAGAATTATAATGTTATGTGGTAATTCTCGTATTGAATTTAAATAATAGAATTGGGGAGGTATAGATATGCACGAAATAAAGTGTCCTAGTTGTGGTAAAACATTTAATCTTGATGAGGCTGGTTATGCAGACATACTAAATCAAGTTCGCAATGAGGCTTTTGATAAGGCTCTAAATGATAGACTGGTCCTTGCTGAGCAAGATAAAAAGAATGCCATTGAACTAGCAGAAACAAAAATCGCAAGCGAAATGGAAAAGAAAGCTACTATGAAAGATGTTGAGATTGAACGCTTGAAGGAAGAGTTGAAGTCTGTAGATATTGCTAAACAGTTGGCTCTTAAGGAGGCGCTGGGTACGATAGAGAAGGAACGTGATGATCTTAAACGAGACCTTGAAGCCAAGGAGACTGAAAAGAAGTTACTGGAATCATCACTTAAAGAAAAATATGAAACTCAGATAAAAGATCGTGATGATGCCATAGAACGTTTGAAAGATATGAAAGCAAAATTGTCGACAAAAATGGTTGGTGAAACACTTGAACAACATTGTGAAATTGAATTTTCTAGAATTCGTTCCGCAGCATTTCCTATAGCATATTTTGAAAAGGATAATGATTCGAAGACGGGCAGTAAGGGAGACTTCATATTCCGTGAATCTGATCATAATGGAACAGAGTTCATCTCGATTATGTTTGAGATGAAAAACGAATGCGATGAGACTGCAACTAAAAAGAAGAATGAGGACTTTTTCAAGGAGCTTGATAAGGATCGTAATGAAAAGGGATGTGAGTATGCTATATTGGTTTCTTTGTTAGAACCTTGTAATGAACTTTATAATGGTGGTATAGTAGATGTTTCTCATCGTTATCCTAAAATGTATGTAATTCGTCCGCAGTTTTTTATTCCAATGATTACTTTACTGCGTAATGCAGCCCAGAATACTCTGAAGTATAAGACTGAACTTGCGTTAATGAAGGCGCAAAATATTGATATCTCTAATTTTGAGGATGAGTTAAATATATTTAAGGATGCCTTTGGTAAGAATTATGAGCTTGCCTCTAAAAAGTTCCAAGTAGCTATTGATGAAATTGATAAGTCTATTGATCATTTACAGAAGACGAAGGAAGCTTTGCTTGGAACAGATCGTAATCTTCGTCTTGCTAATGATAAGGCTCAGGATGTGACTATCAAGAAGCTAACCAGGGGTAATCCGACAATGGCAGAAAAGTTTGAAGAGCTTAAGAAATCAGATTCTGAGTAAAATGGGTAAAACATAAATCCATAAAGAAGGAACTGATATTTTATCGAGAGCACATAATTTGATAACTGATAAATATTGTTAATATATTCAATGTCATATCAGTTTTTGGATTAGTTCGACTTTTTTATAGTCGCAATTAGCAGAAAATAAATACTACTATTTAGCAGTAACTTCATAATATTAAAATTTTGGTTTTTAAAGATGATATATTTTAGTATATTTATATCTACAGAAATATAAAATACTATTGTCACTTGTAAGGCGACTTTTTTAAGTTCTCTTAGTAATAATATCAATATAAGTTCAAATCAATTTAATACAAAAATATGGGAGGATCTGATGATATGAAAAAAAGTATGACGTTGAAGCAAGTAGAGGAACTGGTATTTTATACATTATATGATAATGCTAGTAGGTTTATTGAGGATTTAGGGAAATGGTATGTAGAACAGTTAGAAGATGAAGATTATGAAGAAGGTGATGAATTTGCGTTTACACTGGATTTAGATGCTTTGGAAATCATGGCGCCTTTATTTCAGCTTTACTTTTCAGAAAAGGCTTTGCTTCAAAAATATGATAAAATTAAAGTAACTAAATTGCTTAATTATTTTATGAATAAGTTACCAGGGCATATAAAGGTACTTAAAGAGTCTGAAGGCAATTATAAAAATTATGATATTTCAAATTTCAATCATCAAAAATCAGAGATATATAACTTACTTAAAATAACCGAAAGTAGGAAATATGCAAATAACGCATATAGCAATGTCTATAATCAAATGGCGAAAGAATTAATTAAGTTAATTAATTTTAACAGACAAGAAGTTTATGATATTGAGCTCATAACCAAAGTGTTTATTTATATCTTGTCTTGTGAGGAAAAGTCTTTGTTATTGGTAAAAAGGTTAGATGGAATTCGTATAATAGAAGAAAATCAAAAAGATAAAAATATTTTCAAAAGAATCACTGAGAAAATAAATAGGCCAGTAAAAAAAATCCGTAAAATATATAGGTTTAAAAATGGAGATACTTATGAGGGTAATTTTGAAAATGGTAATAAGAGTGGTTATGGAATTTTGCGAAATTCTAATGGTGAGGTATATGAAGGAGAATGGTTAAATAATTTAAAAAATGGTAAGGGTAAATATATTTTTGAATCAGGTGAAATATATGAAGGTTCGTGGAAAGATGATTTTAGAGATGGTTATGGAATAAATCACTTTGATACTGGTGAGACTTATAATGGTCAATGGAAAAATGATACTATGCATGGAAAAGGTTTGCTTATTTTTTCTTCTGGCTCCAAATATGATGGTGATTTTGAAAATGGGCATATGAATGGTTATGGTATTTTCCTAAGTTCTAACGGAAACAAATATGAAGGTGAATGGAAAAATGATATTAGGCATGGGTTAGGTGTGTTTGAATTTTTGGATGGAACTATCTATACTGGTGAATTTCGAGATAATATACCTGATGGTAATGGTATCTGGGAATGGCCGAATGGGACATCATTTGAGGGTAAAGCATACGGATATGATTTGAATGGGATAGGAATTTATAAAGATTTTAAAACAGGTTTATCTTCAGTTATGATATATGAAAATGGAGTTCCTAAGCAAATTATAGAAAACAAATGTTTTAATATTGAAGAAGTCAAATTAGCTTTTTACAAATATGAAGTAACATTAGGTAAGGACCAAGACTACAGTTTTTATAAGGACTTTTTAAATATTTGTATTTTAATATCAAACTTAAAATTGAGTGGGGAAAATATGCTTTATACATATAAATATATGCTCGATGTTATCGTTCTAGAAAATACTAAAGGAAATGAAATTAGTAATAGTTATAATATCATTAAGAAACTATATTATATGTTTGATGAGATAGAACAGACAAAAGGTAAGCTTAAACATGAAGAAAAGTTATTATTATCGTTTTGCTTTTATACAAGTAAATATGTTAGTTCTATTTACCATAATACTGAAGGCGTCATCAGCAATCTAGGTGGGCTAACCTCATTAAGGCAAGTTTATGAAATGTATGAACAGTATAGAACTATGGAGCCTGAGTTCTTTGAGTTTTCAGAGGGAGAAATAAAATCTGATTATGATACATTTGGTTATTCAATTGAAAATCCGATTTTATGTATGTCTATTAGTATGGAATATGAATATGTCCGCAATCTTAGATCTAAATACGGAAGTTCATTGGAGGTAGTTTCACAAAGGCTTGTTGGAGGTATGAAAGATTGCCTTAAATTAGCTTATGACTATAAAGGTGAAAAGCATTTTATAGAACTATATTTTAATGGATATTCAAAAGCTAATTCAATGATTCCTCCTGATGGGTTTGTTTTCATTAAATAAATAATATAAATAATTAATAATTATAAAAAACTAAGCTAACAGATATTTATAATCTGTTAGCTTAGTTTTTAAAGATATCTTAAGCATTTTATAGGTTGAATTTATTATTGACTTAATCACTGTATGTCCTGTATTTTTTCAAGGCCGAAATCCAGTCATATAAATTGTAAGAGTTATGAGCATATCTTGATAGATTACGTAATAAGAATATGTCATGAAAAGACAATATTATATCATGCTTCTGACTTATTCTTCTTGCATAAGAACCTAATATGCTTTCTTTTACTAGTGAGCCTAAAATCAATAAAAGAATATAAAATGGTATAGCCCAAGTATAACCTGTAAAAAATAGCAAAACGCATAATAAAATTATAATAATAAAATAAAACTTATTGAAAATATAATATAAAGGGAACAGAAAGATATCTAGAAAACTTAATCTTGAAATAGACTTAATAGCTCCATATATATAAAATATTAAACTTGCAAAATAAAAAATTAATGGTGCTTCTATAGAACCTACACATAATAGTAATAAAGGTATTGTTAAAAAGAATGCTGGGAATATAAACGAAAAATCAACGTGTTCCAACATGGATTCATATAAAATTTCTTGACCATTAGACTCTTCCATATTTTGATATAAAAATTCACTTTCTATCTCAAGTAGTCTACCTTTAGGAGTGCGATTATCCAAATTAATCATTCTCATATATTAATCCTCCAAATATATTATTATTCATTAGTATATATAATAGTCAATTCTTTGTAAATAAAAAATAACCTTATTATTGGTGCTGGTTGGATTATTTAAAATATATAAAGAGAGTTTAAGATGGCGGGATCAAATTAATGGCTATTTTTTTTAATGAACCAAGAAGTTCTTTACAATTCAGTATTATTAGTGTCCAATAACTTTCTGAGTTGTACTGGTATAATTGAAATAGCGATTAATTTTCATAAAGTGTTAGATATATATCATTAAAATGTTATAATTAACTCAGTATGTAAATATTTAGTTAATATGGAGAAATATATTGGAAATATTTAATAACACAACAAAAATTGTCAAAGATGATTTAGAAAAAGTAATAAAGACAGGCAGTAAAGTTTCAATAGCAGCTGCCTATTTTTCAATTTATGCCTATAAGGAATTAAAGACACAGCTAGATAAGATAAAAGAGTTAAACTTTATATTCACCTCGCCGACTTTTATTACAGAAAAAGCAAAAAAAGAAAAAAGAGAATTCTATATACCTAGGCTCAATCGTGAAAAAAGCTTATATGGGACAGAATTTGAAGTTAAGTTGAGAAATGAACTTACACAAAAAGCTATTGCTAAGGAATGTGCGGACTGGATAAGGAAAAAGGCAGTATTCAAATCTAATACCACCAATGAAAATATGGGTGGTTTTATGAATATAGAAAATTCTGAGGAAAAGATTACCTATACACCTATAAATGGTTTCACAACAGTTGATATTGGATGTGAAAGAGGGAATAATGCATATAATTTTGTGAACAAAATGGAGTCGCCTTTTGCAGAAGAATATATAAATATCTTTGAAACCATCTGGAATGATAAAAATAGACTTCAGGAAGTTACTAACGAAGTAATAGAGAATATTACAGCAGCCTATAATGAGAATCCACCAGAATTTATATACCTAATAACCTTGTATAATATCTTCAATGAATTCCTGGAAGATATAACAGAAGATGATTTGCCTAATGAAGCCACAGGTTTTAAGGACAGTAATATTTGGAAGATGTTATATAACTTCCAAAAAGATGCTGTACTCGCAATTATTAGCAAGCTGGAAAAATATAATGGCTGTATCCTGGCAGATAGTGTTGGTCTTGGTAAAACATTCACAGCACTTGCTGTTATGAAATATTATGAAAATAGAAATAAATCAGTTTTAGTGTTGTGTCCTAAGAAACTAACTAATAACTGGAACACCTATAAGGACAACTACGTCAACAATCCTATAGCCGGTGATAGATTACGTTATGATGTACTTTATCATACTGATTTAAATAGAGAAAATGGTAAATCAAATGGACTGGACTTGGATAGGCTGAACTGGGGTAATTATGATTTAGTTGTTATTGATGAATCACACAATTTCCGTAATGGTGGTGAAATTAAGGGTGATGATCAAAAAGAAAACAGATATTTAAAACTATTGAATAAAGTTATTAAAAAAGGTGTTAAAACTAAGGTTCTAATGTTGAGTGCAACACCTGTTAATAATAGGTTTGCAGATTTAAGAAATCAGATAGCCCTTGCTTATGAAGGGGATGTTAACTTAATTGACGATAAGCTTGATACAGATAAGTCAATCAATGATATTTTTAGAAATGCACAGAAGGCTTTTAATTTATGGAGTAAGTGGGAACCTGAATTCAGAACAACGGACAGGCTTCTTAAAATGCTTGATTTCGACTTTTTTGAAGTCCTTGACAGTGTTACTATAGCTCGTTCACGTAAGCATATTGAAAGATATTATGACACAACTGACATTGGTACTTTTCCAGTCAGAAACAAGCCTATTTCATTAAGACCTCCATTAACAGATCTTAGTGATGCAATAAACTATAATCAGATATTTGATCAACTGATGCAACTGAGTTTAAGTATATATTCACCAATAAACTATATTTTGCCTAGTAAGTTGGATAAATATATTGATACAAGCTCCTTCCAGTCAAGGGAATTTGTAATTGGACGACAGGAAGGAATCAAACGTCTAACTGCAATAAACCTGATGAAACGTATGGAAAGTTCTGTTTATGCTTTTAAACTTACTGTTAGTAGAATTAGAGAACTTATAAATCTGACTATTAATTCTATAAATGAATTTGAGAACAAGGGCACTACATCTAAATATTTGGAGCTTACTGATATTTCTCAAATTGATGAATTTGACTATGATGATCAGAATATAGACTTGTTGACAGTAGGTCGTAAATTGAATATTAATATTTCTGATATGAACTATATTACCTGGAGGCAGGAGTTAATCAAGGATAGGGAAATCCTGGAACTGTTACAGTTGATGATTAATGATATAACACCTGTGCATGATAGTAAGTTACAGAAACTTATGGAGGTTATTAATGAAAAAGTTAATAACCCTATTAATGATGATAATAAAAAAATAATAATATTTTCGGCTTTTGCTGATACTGCAGAGTATCTGTATAAAAATATTAGTGAATATGTAAAGTCTAGGTTTGGTCTTGATTCTGCAATGGTAACTGGTTCTATCGAAGGTAGGAGTACTGTGCCTAAGTTGAAGTCAGATCTGAATACAGTGCTTACTTGTTTTTCTCCTATATCAAAGGATAAGCATTTACTGATGCCTGGTAATGGTGTAAATATTGATGTTCTATTTGCTACTGATTGTATATCTGAGGGTCAGAATTTGCAGGATTGTGATTTTTTGATTAATTATGATATACATTGGAATCCTGTGAGGATAATTCAAAGGTTTGGTCGTATTGATCGTATTGGCAGCAGGAATAAGTGTATTCAGCTGGTTAATTTCTGGCCTGATATTACTTTGGATGAGTATATTAATTTGAAGACTAGGGTTGAGACTCGTATGAAGATTGTTGATATGACTGCTACTGGCAGTGATAATATTCTTAATGAAGAGGAAAAGAATGATTTAGAATATAGAAGACAGCAATTGAAGCGCTTGCAGGAGGAAGTTGTTGATATAGAGGATATGTCTTCTGGTATATCCATAATGGATCTGGGCTTGAATGAATTTAGGTTGGATTTGTTGGAGTATGTGAAGTCTAATCCTAATTTGGATAAAGTTCCTTTTGGTATGCATTCTGTGGTGGCTGCTGATTCTGAAACTCCTCCAGGTGTTATTTTTATTCTTAAGAATATTAATGGTAGTGTAAATATTGATAATCAGAATAGGTTGCATCCTTTCTATATGGTTTATATTTCTGATAATGGTGATATTGTTTATGATCATTTGTCTCCTAAGAGTATGTTGGATAAGATGAGGTATTTCTGTAAGGGTAAGGTTTCTCCTGATCTTGATTTGTGTCGGGCTTTTAATGCTGAGACTAAGGATGGTAGGGATATGGGTGCTTTTTCTGGGTTGTTAGGGGATACTATTAGTTCTATTATTAGGGTTAAGAATGAGTCTGATATTGATGGGTTTTTGGATGGTGGTCAGATTAGTTTCTTGGAGAATAGGATTAAGGGTCTTGATGATTTCGAGTTGATTTGTTTTCTTGTCATTAAGTGAGGTGAGTGGTTTTGTTGAATTTACCTAAGGTTACTGAGGTTAATAGGTTTTTGCCTAAGAAGAGTATTTATTCTAAGTTTAATGTTAGTGTCAAGGATAGGGATTTGTTTGATGCTGGTGTGAAGAAGATTACTATCAGTAATGAGATTTCTGCAAGTAGTATTAATGTTTCTGCTGGTGATAGTGTGGGTTCAATTTATGTAGTTCATATTTTGTTGAAGAGTTTGGATTTTGATGAGCGTCTTATTTCTAAATTAGCTAAGTGGATTGATCAGAGGATTTTGTTTGTGTTGGAGTTTGAGGGTAGGTCTAAGCTAGCTGTTAATCATGTGAAGTTGTTGTTGTCTGATTGGTCATCTAGTGATGACTTATCTATTAATATAAGTGGTTTGAGTCTTGATTCAGTTTGGGAGGGTATTGTTGCTCAGGTTGGTCAGGTGAGGCTTGTTTCTGGTTGTTCTTTGGATGAGCAGATTGTTATTGAGGATAAGAAGCAGAGATTGGTTAAGCAGATTGAGCTTTTAGAGAAGCAGGCTCGTTCAGAGAAGCAGCCTAAGAAGAAGTTTGAGTTGGTTCAGTTGATTAGGAAAATGAAAACTGAAATGGAAGGCGCAGTAAATGACAAATAAAACCATTGAAGAATTAGCAATAAACTCTATAAAGAAGAGTATATTAACAACAGAATATCTTGACCAATTTATTGCCGAAAATGATAAAGAACCTTCTTGGGATGGGACTGTTTATGTATATGGCGATAAGAAAAAGAGGAAAAGTGATTTAATAGGTCGAGTTGCAGTTCAAGTAAAAGGTAAAGTTAATGATGACTTTAGTGCTGATGAAATCAGTTATTCAGTCAGTAAAATTGATATGAATAATTATTTAAATGACGGAGGAGTAATATTTTTTGTAGTTTATTTAACTGCCGATGGAGATAAAGTAAAAATTTATTTTGAAACGCTGTCACCTATTAAATTGAAGAACTATCTTGCGGAAGCAAAAGGACAATTTAGTAAGTCAATTACTTTAAGGACATGGACGGATGATAAGAAAAGGAAAGAAACTATTTTTTTAAATTTTCATCTTGACTGTAACAAACAGATAAGTTTTTCAAATGAAAATATTTCACTTGAAAAATTAGAAAAGGAAGGGTATCTGACTTCTTTAAATATTTCTGTGACAGGTTATGGAAATACGAAATCAGATATTATCAAAGCATTTCTTGAAAATGAAGTTTATATATATGCTAATGTAAAAGGCTATAAAACTCCTGTACCGATAGATTTAGTACCATGTTATTTGCAAGCAAAAGAAGTTCAAAAATGCGTTGTTTCGATTAATGATAAAAAATATTATGACTCCATTACTAGGATTCATACTAAGGGAAAAGTTGATATAAAAATTGGTGCAAGTTTAACTATTGAAATTATAGAAAATAATTGTAGAAGTAAAATAAAATACAAATCAGCACCGATGCTAAGTGACAGAATTAGGGATACAGAGTTTATTATCGATGTAATTCAAGCTGAGAATTTCATGTTGGATAGCACAAATATAAATTTTCAACCACAAGGTACTGATTTTGAAAGATTCAATATTGAAGAACAAACAGAGTCGTTAGAATTCTGTAGAAAAGTACAAAGGCTATTTCAAATATTAAATATCCAAATTGATTTAAATCTTGAAGAATTAACAGAACAAGAATTTCAAGAATTAAATAAACTTATTTTTGCTATTGTTGATAAAAGACCGTTATTAAATATAATTACGAATGACTTTAGAATTATTAAAGTGAAAATTCAAAATATTATTATCTTATTAGTACTAAAAAAAATAAGCGAAAAATCCAATGAATACATTATCGATGATTTTTCAAAAGTTAATTTTGTTTTGAATTATAATAAGTCGGGAAGTAAAACAGAGTATATTACGTCAAAGTATTCAATTCTAAATAAAGAGGATTATTTATCAGTTTCTAATTTAAACTATGAAGATATATTACAATCATATAAATTTTTAATAGAAGAAAATCCCGAAATTTACGATATGATGAATTTAGATATGTTAAAAATAATTTCTGCATTTGATGTAAATAAGGATATAAAACTTTTAAACTTAGCAAAAGACATTGCTAGCTGGATAATGAGTAATGATGAAAAAGTTCTTCCGAAAGAACTAAAACTTATTAATTTTATGCAAATAATCAAAAGAGAAAGACAATTAAATGAAGATGAAATACGAAAACTTATAATTTTAGTAGAAGACTCTCAAATTTCTGAAGAAATTAAAGTTGGTGCTTATTTATTATTAGATAATCAGGTTGCTGCTAAAATTCATTTAAAAAAATTAGATGGGAATGTTCAAGAAGAATTTAAAGAATATCCGATATATATTTTTATGAATCAAATGGAGGATATTTAATGAGTGTTGATTATTTAAGAAGACAGCTTAACCAAATAGACAAAGAATTAGCTGACATTGAAAAAAACTGGCTGATGGAATGAAAAAGGCAGCAGATAGAACTAAGAAAATTAATTATAATCAAAGAAGTATAACAAAAACAACTTCGGAGTCAACCGTAAATTCAAGGTTAAGAATGATGCAAAGTCTGCAAAATGAGCTAGTGAGAATAAGTGATGATAAAGCAGCATTAAGTAATAAATTAGCACAAAAAAGAAAAAGAAGATCGGAAATCTATATAAAATTGCAAAAAGAAGAGCAAAATGAACAAAAAGATCTGATGAAAAAACAGTTTCAAATAAATATGAATTATGAAAAGCAAATTAGCGATCTTGAAAATAACTTGCTAGAAAAATTGAGTTTAACTAAAACTAATAATGCAAACAAATTTGGTGGTACTAAAGAACTTGTTGAAGAAGAATTTGACGTTTTCATATCTCATGCTTGGGAAGACAAGGAGTCATTTGTTGATGAATTTGTAGATTGTTTGAATAAGCTAGGTATCAAAGCTTGGTATGATAAGGAACAAATTAAGTGGGGTACATCTTTAAGAGAAAAAATTGATAAAGGTTTAAGCAAATCTAAATTTGGCATTGTAATAATATCTCATAATTATATAGCTGATGGGAAATATTGGACTAAGGCTGAGTTGGAAGGTATATTTCAACTGCATAGTATACAGGAGAATATTATGTTACCTATATGGCATAATATTACAAAAAAGGAAGTTATGTCTTACAGCCCAATCATTGCAGGAAAGTTAGCAATGACTACTTCTAATATGACACCTGAAGAAATTGCATATGAATTATATAAGTTGATCAATGATACAAAGATGGAGGAAAATAATGAATAAATTGAAAATGCATTCTATAAATAAGGTTGAGGTTAATATTGAAAGAATTGGCGAACTATTTCCAAATTGTTTGACTGAAAGGAAAAATGAAAAGGGTGAAATTGAGAATGCTATTGATTTCGATGTATTAAAACAGGAATTATCCTCAAATATAGTTGAAAGTCAGGACGAGCGTTATCAATTCACTTGGCCTAATAAGAAAAATTCCATTTTATTATCTAATTCTCCTATTTTAAAAACATTACGACCTATAAAAAATGAAAGTTTATATTTTGATAAAACAGAAAATATTTATATTGAGGGTGATAATCTAGATGCATTGAAACTTTTACAGGAAACTTATCTCGGTAAAGTTAAAATGATTTATATTGATCCTCCATACAATACTGGTAATGATTTTGTTTATGAGGATGATTTTGCTCAGAGTACTAGTGATTATTTAGAATATAGTGGACAGTATGATGATACAGGTAATCGTCTTGTACAAAATACTGAAAATAATGGACGTTTTCATACAGATTGGTTAAATATGATATATCCACGGTTGAAGGTCGCAAAAGATTTGCTTGCAGATAACGGAGTTATTTGTATAAGTATAGATGATTGTGAGCAAGGAAATCTAAAAAAGATTTGTGATGAAATATTTGGCGCTGAGAATTTTGTAGATACAATAATTTGGAAAAAAAGATATGGTGGTGGTGCTAAAGAAAAATATCTAGTTTCACTTCATGAGTATGTACTTATATTCTGTAAAAACATTAATTTGTTAAACAATTTTTTTGTACCTTTATCATTAGATTCAATAAATCGTTATTATAATAAAAAAGATGAAAAATTTACGGTGCGTGGTGGGTATAGAACACATCCATTAGAGGCAGGTAAAGCTATGGATTCCCGTCCCAATTTAATATATCCTATACTTGCACCTGATGGAACTAAAATCATGCCAAAACGTCAGTGGTTGTGGAGCAAAGATCGTACATATGAAGCTTTAGCGAATAATGAACTTGAAATATTACGTGGTAATAATGAAGATTGGGTGGTTTCAACAAAACAATATTTGTATGAGGAAGATGGATCTATCCGACAGGGGAAAATGTTATCAATTATTGATGATGTTTATACTCAACATGGTACCAATGAGATGATTTCTATTTTTGGTAATGCTAAGATATTTAATTATCCAAAGCCTTCTAATTTTATAAAGAAATTAGTAACAGTGATTTCTGAAAATATGAATGATATTATTCTAGACTTTTATTCAGGATCAGCTACGACTGCACATGCAGTAATTAAATTAAATTCTGAAGATGGAGGAGATCGCAAATTTATCATGGTTCAACTACCAGAAGAAACAGATGAAAAAAGCGAAGCCTACAAAGCTGGATACAAGAACATATGTGAAATAGGTAAAGAAAGAATCAAAAGAGCAGGTGAAAAAATCAAAGAAGAAGTAGGACTAGCAGCACAGAACCTGGATATAGGATTTAGAGTACTAAAAGTAGACAGCACCAACATGAAAGATGTATTCTATAAACCAGAACAATATAAGCCAGGATTATTTGATGAGTTAGAAGACAACATCAAAGAAGACAGAACCCCGCTAGATCTGTTATTCCAAGTAATGCTAGAAATGGATGTATTGTTATCATCCAAAATAGAAGAAAAAGAAATATCAGGTAAGAAAGTATTCTCAGTTATGGATGACTATCTAATAGCATGCTTCGATAAAGGAATCAGTAAGGAAGTAGTAGAAGCAATAGCCAAGACACAACCATATTACGCAGTATTCAGAGACAGTTGTATGGAAGACGACAGCACAATGACAAGTTTCGAACAAATATTTGAAACTTACAGTAAAGAAACCATAAGGAAGATATTATAATTATTGATAATAAGATTATGAGGTAATGATGGAAAGATTTTATATGAAAAGTAAGGATAAATTAGTTTCTAATATTGAAAAATTAGAAAAAATATTCCCTAATTGTATCACAGAAGCTAAAATTGGGGAATCAATAACAAAAGTAGTCAATTTCGATCTATTTAAACAAGAATTTTCTTCGTTTTTAGTTGAAGGAAACGATGAGAGATATCAGTTTACTTGGCCAGACAAAAAAAATTCTATATTGCTCGCTAATTCTCCTATTGCAAAGACGTTAAGACCATGTTTTGAAGAGAGTGTTGATTTTGATAAAACAGAAAATTTATATATAGAAGGTGACAACCTTGATGCTCTAAAATTGTTACAGGAGACTTATTTAGGTAAGGTCAAGATGATTTATATTGATCCACCATATAATACGGGTAATGATTTTGTTTACGAGGATGATTTTGCTCAGAGTACTGCTGATTATTTAGAATATAGTGGACAATTTGATGAAGCCGGTAATCGTCTTGTAGAGAATACTGAAAGTAATGGACGTTTTCATACAGATTGGTTAAATATGATATATCCAAGATTGAAAGTAGCAAGAGATTTATTGACTGAAGATGGTGTTATTTTTGTTAGTATTAATGATAAAGAAGTGGAAAACTTGAAGAAAATATGCAATGAAATCTTTGGTGAAAGTAATTTTATATCACAAATAATATGGGAGTGTGCATTTTCACCGATAAATCTGAAAAAACATTTTTCCAATAATCATGATTTCATTTTATGTTATGCTAAATCATTTAATTCTTGTATTTGTAATGGTTTAGAACGTACTGAAATAGCTGATAATAGATATAAAAATTTAGATAATGATATTAGAGGTCCTTGGCAAAGCGATAATATAACTGTAGGGCCAGCTATATTAGATAAAATTTATGAAATTGAGACTCCTAATGGAAGAAAAGTTTATCCACCAAGTGGTAGATGTTGGCTTTTCACGAAAGAACGTATGAAAGAAATGATTGATGATAATAGAGTTTGGTTTGGAAATGATGGAGGTAATGTTCCTAGATTAAAGAGATTTAAAAATGAAGTTAAAGATTCTATGACTCCATTCACTATATGGAAGTATAGTGAAGTTGGTCATTCACAAGATGCTAAACAACAATTAAAAAAACTCTTTAATGGCATGGCTTTATTTGATTATCCTAAATCTGTTGAATTGATCAAAAGAATGTTACAATTATATACTCAAAAAGATAGTTTAATATTAGATTTTTTTTCAGGTTCAGCAACTACAGCACATGCTATTATGAAATTAAATTCTGAAGATGGTGGTAATCGTAAATTCATTATGGTACAAATAGATGAACTTACTTATGATGGTAAAAAAGAAAAATATAAAGACGAGAATGGAAAAGAATTAGAAAGATATATAATCGACAAAGAATCTAGATATCCTATAGTGGAAAAAGATAGTGAAGCTAGAAAAACAGGGTATTATATAATACCACAAATTGGAAAAGAACGAATTAGGCGTGCTGGAAAGAAAATTAAAGAAGAGACAGGACTAGCATCACAATATCTTGATATAGGATTCAGAGTACTAAAAGTAGACAGTACAAACATGAAAGACGTATTCTACAAACCAGATGACTACAAACCAGGACTCTTTGATGAGTTGGAGGACAATATCAAAGATGACAGAACACCACTAGATCTGCTATTCCAAGTGATGCTAGAAATGGATGTTTTGTTATCTTCCAAAATAGAAGAACAAGAAATATCAGGAAAGAAAGTATTCTCGGTAATGGACGATTATCTAATAGCTTGCTTTGACAAAGGGATTAGTAAGGAAGTAGTCGAAGCAATAGCAAAGAAACAACCATACTACGCAGTATTCAGAGACTCTTGCATGGAAGACGACAGTACAATGACAAGCTTCGAACAAATATTTGAAACCTACAGCAAGGATACCATCAGAAAGGTGCTTTAAAATGAAATTTAATTTCAAGATACAACAATATCAGACAGATGCAGTAAATAGTATAGTCAAAGTATTTGAAGGACAACCATACTATAACAAAGTTAAGTACATAAGAGATGTTGGCGAAGTACCTAAAGAACCAGTACAAATGAAAATTATTGATGCTGACGAAGAGGACACACTTTTTGACAATATTGGATTCATCAATGAAAAAATAGAATTAACAGATGAACAATTATTGAAAAATATAAGGGATATTCAAAGTAGGAATAATATCAAATTAGCTTCATCTTTAAACAGTGAACTAGGTAGAGTATCACTTGATGTTGAAATGGAAACTGGTACTGGAAAGACCTATGCCTATATTAAAACTATGTATGAACTTAATAAGTACTACGGTTGGAGCAAATTCATAATAGTAGTGCCATCAATTGCCATTAGAGAAGGGGTTAAAAAATCCTTCGAAATGACAGTTGATCATTTCATGCAAGAATACAAAAAGAAGATAAGGTATTTCATATATAATAGTTCTAAATTAAATGATTTAGATGATTTTTCATCAAGTGCTCAAATAAATGTGATGATTATTAACACACAGGCCTTTGCCACCTCATTGAAGGAAGGGGCAAAGAACAAGGAAAGCAGAATCATCTATAGTGAGCGTGATGACTTCCAATCAAGGAGACCTATCGATGTTATTAAAGCTAATAGACCAATAATGATTCTTGATGAACCACAAAAAATGGGTGGAGAGGTTGTTCAAAAGTCACTAAAGAACTTCAACCCACTCTTCAGCATTAACTATTCAGCAACACATGCCAAGGAACATAACTTGGTATATGTTCTTGATGCTCTAGATGCATACAACAAAAGACTAGTAAAGAAGATTGAAGTTAAAGGTTTTGAACTAAAGAAACTAAAAGGTATAGATAGCTACCTTTATCTAGAGAACATTATCATATCTCCCAAAAAACCACCAAGAGCTAAAATAGAGTTAGAAATATTATTTAAAGCATCAATAAACAGAGAAACACGTATTCTTGGAGTTGAGGATGATTTGTACCATATCTCAAATCAAATGGAACAATACAAGGATAGATATATAATTAAGGACATCGATCCTATATTAGGAACTGTAACATTTCTAAACGGTGAAGTACTAGCAAACGGAGATGTTGTAGGTAATATCTCCGAAAAAGACATGAGAAGAATACAAATCAGAGAAACTATTTTATCTCACTTTGAAAAAGAAGAGAAACTATTCAATATGGGAATAAAGACACTATCACTGTTCTTCATTGATCAAGTAGCCAAATATCGACTATATGATGAAAACGGAGATGAACTGCTAGGTGAGTATGGCAGGATGTTCGAAGAAGAATATATTAATATCTTGAATGAGAAACTTTCAATTGAAGATACACCATATATGAAATACTTGAAAAATATTGGAGTAGGAGATACCCATAAAGGATACTTCAGTATCGATAAGAAGACTAACAAAGCAGTAGATTGTGAAACAAAAAAAGGTTCTGAATATTCTGACGATATCTCAGCCTATGATTTGATACTCAAAAATAAGGAAAGATTATTGGATTTTAATGAACCAACAAGGTTTATATTCTCTCATTCTGCTTTAAGAGAAGGATGGGACAATCCCAATGTATTCCAAATTTGTACATTGAAATATAGTGAAAACAACACTGCAATCAGACAAGAAGTTGGTCGTGGACTTAGATTGTGTGTTAATCAACATGGTAACAGAATGGACAAGGAAACCGTAGGTGAGGATATCCATGATATCAATAAGCTGACAGTTATTGCTAATGATGGATATAAGAATATCGTTACAGCACTCCAATCAGAAATCAAGAAAGTCCTTTACAACAGACCATCTAAGGCCACCTATGAATACTTTGATGGCAAGACAATGCTGGTTAATGAAGAGCAGGTAGTATTGAATAACAGTCAAGCTAAAGAAATATATAGGTATTTGCTGAAAAATGATTATGTTGATAATAAGGATAATATTACTGATGATTACAGAATTGCCCTGGCTAATAATACTTTGGCTAAGTTGCCGGAGGAACTTTCCAAGTATGAAGAAGGTATTCATATATTGATTCAAGGCGTGTTTGATGATAGTGTACTTGATCAAATGATTGAAGATGGTAACAAGACAAAAATCATAGACAATGATTTAAATGACAATTTCTTCAAAAAAGAGTTCCAGGCATTATGGAACTATATTAACCATAAGTATGCTTATACTGTTGAATTTACATCATCAGAATTAATTAAGAAATCCATTGATCATATTAATGAGAATTTATCAGTTTCAGAGACACAATACACAGTAGCAAAAGGTGAAATGATAAAGGATCTGGATGCAAATAAACTTGATAAAAATGAAGCTTTCAAAGAAAAAAATGCTAAAACTAGCACACTTAAAAATGCAGGCAGAAGTCAAGTCAAATATGATTTGGTAGGTAAGGTTACTGAAGGCACTACCCTTACTAGAAAGACAGTTTCTAATATATTGAGAAACTTAAATGAAGAAAAACTTGGATTATTTGCTGTGAATCCTGAGGAGTTTATAAATAAGGTTATCAAGCTGATTAAGGAACAGAAAGCAACAATGATTGTTGAACATATCGAATATAACCAAACTGATGGAGGATATGATAGTTCAATCTTCACTCAGTCAAAAGCTGCCCAGGATTATGCAAAAGCTTTCAAATCTAGAAAGCATATACAGGACTATGTCTTCACAGACGGAGTTGCTGAACAAAGTGTTGAACGAAGATTTGCCCAAAGCTTGGATGTTGCTGATGAAGTATGTGTATACGCAAAGTTACCAAAAGGATTTGCTATACCTACACCAGTAGGAAATTATTCTCCTGACTGGGCTATTGCCTTTAATGAAGGGGCAGTAAAGCATATCTATTTCATAGCTGAAACAAAGGGTACAATGGATAGTCTACAATTACGTCCAATCGAGCAGGCTAAGATTTCATGTGCGAAGAAGTTGTTTAATGAAATATCAACGAGTAAGGTGCGATACCATGATGTAGATAGTTATCAAAGTTTATTGGATATAATGGAAAGTATAATTTAAACATATAGTAATATTAAAGAATTAGCCTAAATTATTGCTCATTTTCTAAGTAATTAATAATTTCAATATTGATATAACTAGAAAGTATAGAAAGGATTAAAATATGCCTATTTCTTTTGCTGATGAATTTGGAGTGAAACCTGAGGTTATTACATTCACTGGTGTATTTAATGTTATATTAGATGTAGATACAAGAGTTTTTATCGACCCAGCTTTACTAAAATTAACAAGTTCAGCTCATTTTAGAGGAGCTAGACAAAAAATTGAAGAATATTTTGGAAATATAATAACTCTGTTATCACATTCAAAAACAAAAAAGGATATGTACTGGAAAGAAGCAGAGAAAAGATTAACTTTCCAAGAATTGACTGGTACATGCTTTGGATATTCGAAAACAGGAACAAGTGGAAATGCTATTGGTAAAGGGCTTCGTACTGATATTCTTTCGACTATTAAGGAACTAGTGGATGATGGAGAGAAAGATCCAGTATTATTTGAACTACTAGGAGTTTTTCAAGAACGTATAGGTTGTGACCGAATTAGTGATTTAATTACATTTATATTGAGTATAGAAATATTTGAATATTCTGAATGGATTGTTAAAGAGGCAGGGATTCAATCTATAAATGTTACACATGATGGTAAATCTTATGCTATATGTAATAATCAATACAATAACAAGCCTCTTTTACTACTTCCAGAAGATATTCTAAGTCCGCTACCTGTTGTAGATTCATTTGATGATATTGATAATATTTGTCGTGAAAATGAGCGCGTTAGACAAGAGATTAATACCTATCTTGATTTAGGTAATAAAAAGAAACTTGAGAAAAAGAAAATAGTATCGTTAATGCAAAGTAATAAAGACTTCAGAAAATCATTAATTACTGCATATAAAGATTTCCCTGTTGAACCATATAATTTTTCACTAGATCCTATTGGTGAATATATATGGTATCCAGTAGCCAAAGAATATACGGAAAATTTCCCAATAAAAGTTTCTAAAGAACAGATTAAATCTGATGAAGATGTACTTGAATTTGCTAAAATGATATGTGAAAAATTTAAGTCTTTGGTAGAAGATAATAATCTTAATTTATTGTTGTATGATCAAGATAAAAAGACACCAAAGCATGAAAGTGCAGCACAACTCTTGTTTTATGGCATAGCAGATTCTTATTGTGTAGCTAATAATCTTGATTTAACTAAGGAAGGTAATAATGGACGTGGGCCAGTTGATTTTAAACTTTCAAATGGTTCATCAAAAGTTGTGGTGGAAATAAAGCTCACTTCAAATGGACAGTTAAAACATGGATTTGAAAAACAACTTCCAATTTATATGAAACAAGAAAAAACAAAAAAGGCAATTTATTTGATTATTGATAATGGACACCCAAAATCTCTTGAAAAATTTGTCAAGTTTTATAATGAACAAGATTCAGAGATAAAATCAAAAATTAATTATATAGTAATTGATGCAACACTAAGTAAATCTGCAAGTATAGCTTAATTTAGGAGGAAAGATGGAATACATAATCGTATTATTAATACTTATTCATTTTGTAAGAACATTTATAATACTGCCAATTGTATTAATTCTTCTTGTTAAGTTTAAGATTATTCAATTTGGCAAGAAAAAAATTGAATATAGAAAAGAAAAAATAATTATTCCGAAAAAACCATCAAAAGCAAATATTGATAAACCTATGAAAAAAGCTAAACCAAGAAAAGAGAAAATAATGGTTGATAAAGTAGCAGCTAAAAGAATTATTGATATTACCAGGAAATCAATAAATACCTATAATCAAGTAATAATAAATAATAACACTCTTATTAATTCTATGCATGGAATAATCCAGAAGATAGCAACAGAGGCATATTTACAAACGCTTAAAAACACGCCTATTGAGATATTGAAGAATGAACAAAAAGGAATTAGACTTTATGCACTAAAAGCAGCAAATATCAATAATATAGCAGAATTAAATAAATATTCCATAGATGACTTAATGAAAATACAAGGGATAGGAGAAACAAGTGCAGAGCAAATTTGGTTTGCAGCAGATAAAATTGTAGACAGAATAATAGCAGATATTCAAATACAACTTCATCCTGATAAAAGTACGAAAAGTGAAAATCAATTGATAAAAACTGCCTATACTATAATAAATACAAAAAACATAATTGATGAAATCAAGAAAATCAAAAAAAACTATTTATCAAACTTAGAAAAATTATTAAAATCATCTAAAAAAATAACAAATCCAATTAGCTGGTTCTTTGCGTCAAAAAATAAAAAAAGACAAAGCCTAGAATCTCTTGATTGGTTAGAAGATTTTTTAAATAGTGATATGAAAATTAATCTTGATGGTCTTATTAATAAATATTCAACAATACAGAATGCTTCAGTAGAAGATGCATGGAATGATTTTGGTAACAATACAGATATATACTCAAAAATAATAGAAGCACAGTCAGATGAAGATATTGTGATTAAAAGATCAGAAAAAACAAATGACTATGAAGAAATATTTGTAAGAGATTACAACACAAAAATCGAAAAATCTAGAAATAAGGAAGTAACAAACACAAGATACCAAGAATCTACAATCCCCCAAAATACTAAAATTAAAATAAATACAGCTAAGCTTGTACAGATAAGACAAGAAGCAGAAATTATTCAACAAAAACTCATAATCGAGGATGAAAACAAAGAACAGTTAGAATATAAAAGGGAAATCAACAAAGAAAATGGGAAAATTGATCTATCAAAGATGAATAGAATAAGAGTAGAGGCAAACTCAATCCAAGAAAAACTTATTAATTGCTCTGATCAAGAGACTGACCCTGATATAATTGTTGAAGAAGGCGAAGGTAAATTTATTTCTGACAAAATATCTGATAATTCTAAGTTAGATTACAATGAACTTGAATTATTAAATATAATGATTAACAAGGATAATGCATATAACGACGTTATGTCATATTGCACCAAAAATCAGCTTATGCCAAATGTAATAATCGAGAAAATAAACAATGTCATGTATGACATCATTGGAGACAATGCGATAGAAATGGGTGACAACAGAATTGAAGCCTATCAAGAATATATTGGAGACATAAAAATGATAATGGAGGAAAACGGTTATGCCAACTAATGTACCTAAAAGAATTGCAACTACAGTTATAAACTCTCTTAAGGGTGGGGTTGTTCCAAGAAGAGGATTAGAATATATTGCTGTAGGAAGAAAATATGAAATTGAAGCACTTCTGCAAGACACAGAAATTATACAAAGTGGCGGAGCTACCATGCGTTTTATTGTCGGAAAATATGGTAGCGGAAAAAGTTTTCTATTACAGTTGATGAGAAACTACTGCCTTGATAAAGGTTTTGTGGTAATGGATGCTGACCTATCACCAGAAAGAAGACTATTAGGAAATAAAAAACAAGGATTGGCAACCTACAAGGAGCTGATTAATAATATTTCAACCAAGACACAACCTGATGGAGGAGCCTTAGGACTTATTCTTGAAAAATGGATTTCCAACTTAAAAACTGAAATCATCACAGAATTAGGTAGTGAAATTGATGACAATATGATTAACAAAGAACTCTCAAAGAAAATATTTCAAGTAGTAGATAGTGTCGAGGGAATGGTTAATGGCTATGACTTTGGTAGGTTGATAAATATTTATTTTCATGCTGTTAATCAGGGTGATGATGATACAAAATCAAAAGTTATAAGGTGGTTCAAAGGAGAGTATAGCACTAAAACAGAGGCTAGAGCCGATCTAGGAGTCGGTATTATCATAGAAGATTCTAACTGGTACGAGTACATTAAATTATTTTCAACCTTCTTTGTAAAGGCAGGTTATAGCGGTTTGCTGATTATAGTGGACGAATTGGTTAATTTATTCAAAATACCTCATTCAATATCTAGAAATAATAACTATGAAAAATTACTGACAATATATAATGATGTGCTCCAAGGAAAAGCAAGAAACATAGGATTTATCTTTGGTGGTACACCTCAAAGTATAGAAGACAGTCATAAGGGTGTATTCAGCTATGAAGCCTTAAGATCTAGACTACAAGAAGGACGATTTGCAAAAGATGAGTATAAGGATTATCTTGCTCCAATTTTAAGGTTATCACAGTTAACCCATGAGGAATTGTTCGTACTTATTGAGAAGATTGCTGATATTCATGCTGAATTATATGGATATGGCAAGAAAATTTCATCACAAGAACTTGAGAAATTTCTTAATATTGAATTTAGTAGAGTTGGTGCCGATGTAAACATTACACCAAGAGAAATCATCAGGGATTTTATTGAGCTTCTAAATATTTCCTATCAAAATGATGGAGTTACAATCTCACAAATATTTGGTGAAAACTCCTTTGAATTTAGTAAGTCACTTTATACAGAAGAAAGTATTCATGAAGAATTTGCAGACTTTGAGGTTTAATAATGAATGGATTCGATAGACTTGCTCCATTTATAAAAAACTATATCTATAAAAAAAAATGGACAGAATTAAGAGATATTCAGATAGCTGCCTGTGAAGTATTATTCGATACTGATGATAATCTCCTATTATCATCAGGGACTTCTTCGGGGAAGACTGAGGCTGCCTTCTTGCCTATTTTAACCATGTTGCATGAAAAGCCAGTAAACTCTGTCGGAGTTTTATATATCAGTCCCTTAAAGGCATTGATAAATGATCAATTTGTCAGATTAGATGAATTATTGAAAGAGTCCAATATTACTGTTACAAGCTGGCATGGGGATATAAGTCAAAACAAGAAAGACAAATTGATAAAAAAACCCCAAGGTATCCTACAGATTACTCCTGAATCACTAGAAGGGATGCTTCTAAATCGAAAAACAGAATGTAGTACTTTATTTAAGGACTTAAGATTTGTCATAATTGACGAAGTTCACTATTTCATGGATAGTTCTAGAGGTATACAACTACTTAGCTTACTTGAAAGACTTGATAATCTTGTAGGGTGTAATCCTCGCAGAGTTGGATTATCAGCTACAATAGGTGATTATGAAACTGCCAAGGCTTGGTTATCTACCGGTACTGACAGGTTAACTAACAGACCAGAAGCCAAGGAAGCTAAAAGAATAATAAGAATAAAGATGGATTCATTTCCGGTAGATCACGATAATGATGATAATCCCGTAAATGAAGTCTATTATGAATATCTATATAACAGTACTATTGGTAGGAAAACAATTATCTTTGCTAATAGCAGAACAAATGCAGAACATGTTATTTCAAGTATCAAAATGATTGCCAAAAAATTGAATAATGATTATCTATATCATGTCCATCATGCAAACATATCTACTGAATTTAGAAGAGAAACAGAACTTGCCATGAAAACTTTGGATGAGCCTATAGTTACAGCTGCTACAACAACTTTGGAGTTGGGTATAGATATTGGTAACCTAGACAGGATTATTCAGATTGGATGTCCTCCATCAAGCCTAAGCTTTGTTCAAAGACTTGGTAGGTGCGGAAGGAGAGGAAATCCGGGAGAAATAATATTTGCTTTGGAAGAAGATGTTACAAATAAAGGGGATAAAATTGAATATCGGGATTGGGCTTTTTTAAAGGCGATATCAATTATTCAGTTATATATAGAATCTAAATGGGTTGAGCCACTGGAACCTTCCAAATATCCATATCAACTTCTTTATCATCAGACTATGAGTTTTTTAGCATCAAATATAGAAGTTAGCTCAGCTTATTTAGCTCAGAATATTCTAGGTTTGTCTGTATTCCAGAATATAAGCAAGGATGACTACAGAGTTTTATTGATGAATATGCTTGAACTTGGGCATATACAAAAAACAGAGAATAATTGTCTGATATTAGGTCCTGTGGGTGAAAGGATTGTTTTTAGAAAAGAATTTTATTCTGTTTTCATTTCAGAAATGGAGTTTACTGTAAAAAGTGACAGGAAGATTATCGGAAGTGTTGATAAAGAATATAATAAGGGTGAATTTTTGACTTTGGCAGGATTGAATTGGGTGGTTACCAGATATGAAAAAGGTGAGCGAACAATATATGTAATGCCAACAGAAGTTAAACTAGATACCCAATGGCAGCCTAAAAGTAACTTTCATATTGATACTGAAATTGTAAAGAAAATTCATGAAGTTTTGAGTGTAAGCGAAAACTATAGCTACTTAAGTGAGAGGTCTATCGAAAAACTAACACGATTGAGAAAAATTGCTGCTGATTTGGCATTGGTAAAGGAAAGTATAGTTCTAGTAGGCAATTCGAGATATATTATCAGACCTTGGTTAGGCTCAAAGCAGCTCATAGCTTTTGTTATTCTACTTAAAAATAATGGTTTAAGTTGTGATGTACATGATGATTATTTTATCTTGATAGAATATGATGGTAGTTTGGAAAGTTTGCGAGCGATTTTGAACAACATTATAAATAGTAATTGGAATTTTGAAGATTTTAAAATAAATGATGATATAATAAATAAAAAAAAGTTTGGTGAATATATACCTTTATCGTTATTAAAGAAACAATTTATATATGATGATTGTGATTTTGAAGGATTGAAGATATTAAGTTTTTCTAAGAATAATTAATGTAAAAATAATTTTCAATCTAAATAATCATAAATGAAAAGTTCATTTTAAGAAAAGTCTGTAAATTATGGGAAAAGATAGCCTCCAATGGTATAAAAAACATGGAGGCTATTAAAATGATAATAAGTAAGTTTGTAAAATCAACGTATAGAAGGAAAAAAGAATACAATAGGATCAATAATTGAAAAGTACGATATCAAAGATAACAGAGAGTTTTGAATAAGCGCTAAGAGAATGCTAGTAAGAAATATCAAAGTAATGATGAAAGAAGAAATGAACAATCAATTAGGATATTTTATTAAAAAAGAAACTACAATATCAATTATTAACGGTGCAAATAAGAAATGAATCAGGAGCAAAAATAGTAATTCTACATAATGTTTCCTGATCGTATATCTGGACAAAAATAAAAAATGTATTGTCATATTCCTGTTTTTCTGGATTTTTTGATAGGGAGATATTATGTTTTTAAGCTGATAATTTTCAGACTTTATCAAATTATTAAATATTCATAGAGTGTTATTTTTATTTTCAATATTACAAGAGTGTTAATTATTGTACAGTGATTAAAATTATAGAAAATTAGATAAGAAAGTTTGCTGTTTTAGGTAATGTAACCATAAAAATATAGTACAATTGAAATAATAATGTATACTATTCAAATAATATTATTTAGTTAAGATGATAGAGAAAATAATGAGCAGGATAGTGCCATTTACAAATTTTCTTATGGTTGGTACAACATGGTCATACAACATTCCTTTAATGTGTATCTGAAACCTTATGAGAGTGTTAAAACATAGTTCAAATTAGATAGTGATTTTACAACTATTCTTAAACACTACAAGTATTATTTAGGGGGTATTTAGTTTGTTATTTACAATAGGACACTCATCACATACTATCGAGGAATTCATAAATATATTAAAAAAATTTGATATAGACTATTTGTGTGATGTAAGAAGTACACCATATTCAAAATTTATGCCTTTATATAATAAAGAAAATCTTAAAAAAAATTTGGAAGGTGTAAATATAAAATATATCTTTTTAGGTAAAGAGCTAGGAGCTAGAAGAACAGAACAGGAAGTACTTACTGATGGAGTTGTTGATTTTAATAAATTATCTAATGATGAAACATTTTTAAAAGGTATAAATAGAATTATTAAAGGGTTAGAACAATATAATTTAGTGATTATGTGTACCGAAAAAAATCCGATAGATTGTCATAGAACAATTTTAATAGCAAAGAAATTTTCAGAAATGGGTATTGAAGTAAACCATATTAATTTTGACGGAAATTTAATTTCACAAAAAGAAATTGAGGTAAAGCTAATTGAGAATTACTTTCCAGATAGGAATCAAATTAATATTTTTGAAATAAATAATGAAATAGATTATTTGAAAGAAGCATATAGACTAGCAGGGAAAGCAATCGGTTATAAGGGAGATGATAATAAATGATTAAAGTATACACAATTGGATTCACCAAAAAGTCAGCACAGGAATTTTTCGAACTATTAATGGATAATGATATTGAAAAGGTAATCGATATAAGACTTAATAATAGTTCACAATTAGCTGGATTTGCTAAGGGAAGAGATTTGAAATATATTTTAGAAAATTTAATTGGAATCAGATATGAACATAATATTATGATGGCCCCTACGAAGGAAATTTTGGATAATTATAAAGGTGACAGAATATCTTGGACTGAGTACAAAGACAAGTATAATCAATTATTATTAAGTAGAAATATTATAAATAATGAGATGTTTAACCTTAATAGATATGATCATGTTTGTTTTTTGTGTAGTGAAGAAGCAGAGGATTTTTGTCATAGACGATTATTGGTAGAATTTCTATTTTCTGATAAAAAAGAAACTCAAATAATTCATTTGAAGTGAGGTATTTGCTATGAAAATAATTTGTTTTGCATATTCAGTCAAACAAAATAAGTATTGTTTTGCTGGTAAAGAGTTCGAGACAAATAAATGGATTAGGCCTGTTTTAAATGCAACAGGTGATGGTATAGATAATTTATCAACAGGTTTAATTGAAAAACCAGCTATACTGGATATATTTGATGTAACGTTAAAGGGAAAAGTGGCATTGAATCACCAACAAGAAAATTGTTTATTCGAGCATGGTAAATGGAAAAAAGTAGGAACAGCAGATAAATCTAATATAAGAAAATATTTAGATAGTGATGTAGGAACACTTTGGATAAATGGATTCAGTTCAAGTCTTGGGTTAAATAACAGATATCCTATAAAGTATATGAGTGGTTTTAACTATTCTTTATTGTTAATAGAAGTGGAAGAACTGTATATTATTAAGAGGAGAAATATTAATAATTTAAACAAATTATATGGTGAGTTCAAATATAAAGGAGCAACATATATATTAAATATAACTGGAGAGCTTGAAGTGAATGTATATAAAACACTACCAGAAAATATGAAGTGTAGGTATATGCAATCATATAAAAAAATATTATGTATAAGTGCAGCACAACCTTATGATGATGGGAATGTTTATAAACTAATTGCTTCAATAACAACTATTTAAATCTTTCTTTATAATATCTAATTAAGGCATCATTTATTATGAAAAAAACAGTCATTACAGATTCGCTGAAGCTACTAAATAGCAATCTTACAATATTATCAAGTGGAATAAAGTATAAGAACTTAAAGTTTTTTGCTTTTGCCCAAACAGTTGATTATCGATCAAGCTACGAATATTGAAATATTATTATTTAAAAAAATTGCATTCATAAGGAGGAGCTATGGACGACTATTTAAAATATTTAAAAGATAATCCCACAGAAAGAAAAAAATGTATAAAAGATATGGCAAACGATCGATTTGAAGGATGGCTCTATGAAAGATATAATCAGAGGGAATTATATGGGACAATGTATAAAATTAAAGATTCTGATGAAGATGATGATGCAGATTATTCTATCAGTGATTCTGATGGAACGTCTGAATTAAATAGTGAAGAAAAAGCAACTTTAAGAGAATTGTTGGGGAAATTGCGTAAACAACGTGAAAATATAGAAATTGAATACTATGATCAAGAAAGCGAAGAAGATGTACTATGGTCTGAAATGATGGATGATGCAGAAGTGCATTTTCGTAAATTAATTGTTGAATTTTTCGAGGCTAAAAATTTCAATACTGCCAATATAGTGGACTTCTTCTTGAATATTGATAATGACATAATAAAAAATTACGATTCAATAATTAAATCAAAGATATTGGTAATAGGTAGAAGCGAAGTCAGGAAAAAAGATCTTCTGGGTATTATCAAAAGCTATGGCCTGAATGAAGATTTGTTTGAATTTGTATTAGAATACGACAACGCTAAGAACTACAATTTTAATAAATTAAGAAACAATGAGAAGTATCAAGCAGTCATGATTGGTCCCATACCTCATAAAATTAGAGGCATAGATACGAATTTGATTAGCAAGCTAGAAAAAAACGAAGAATATCCTCACACAATCAGGTTAATAAACGGAAATGATGAACTGAAAATTTCCAAATCAACATTTTCAAAAACCTTAGATTTTTTAATACAGGAAAAAATACTAGTTATTTAATTTACCGGTTACTTTATAATTTTTATAAAAAACAAAGGAGTTATGCACATGGAAATTTTTATATTCATTGGATTTTTTGTTCTATTAATAGTAGTAATATATTTTGCTAATAAGAAAGATGAAACTATAACTTATAAAACAAATGATTATGGAAATAGTAACACAAATAACTATATACCTAATGGAATGTCATACAGAAACATAGCAGATGAAATGAGAAAAGCTATCTCAGACGATAAAGTTGTGGAAATAATATATGATAAACCTAATTGGGATCCTAATCAAAGAAAATATACTACCCATACAAAAACAAGCAGAAAAATCAAGCCAATTTCAGTTTATAGTGAAAACCAAGTTTTATATTTGAAAGCATATTGTTATTTAAGAAACGAAGAAAGGTTATTCCGTATTTCAAGAATAATTTCATTTAGCATATTATAACCAATATATCAATATTTAATAATTTGGTACATAAGGAGAATATTAATGGATTGGAAGAATATCTTAGAATTTCACAAGGAAATAGTACTTAGAGCACAAAAAGAATTCTATTTATTAAAAGAAGATGATAGCAGAAGATTTGCATCGATAAATGATTTCGAATTGAGTAGTTTTTCGGGACCCTGGACAGCAATGCTTAATCAAATTGATAATGAATATTACCAAAGAAATAAGAATACAATATTTGATCAGTCAGAATGGGTTTTAGGGTTGTGTGCTGTCAAGTACTATCAAAGCTGGTGCCCCCTATTTGTTAAGGAAATAACTGTAAAAATCGATGAAGACTCAAATCTAGTCTTTAATCCTGCGCAGGCAAACTGGGATATTTCTCCACAATTGATTAATTTAATAGAAAAAGATAAAAACACCAAATTTGACAATGATGAACTAAACGATAATATAAAAAGACTTTTTGAAAGAGTTTTTAATAAGTTTAATCTTGATGGCAACGATAAGTTGTTTGATATCTTGGTAGAAGAAACTAAATATGAATTTCCTGTACTATCAGAATATTTCAATGGACCGTCAATGGATTTTGTATTATTTAATGCACCTCAAAATGCAGGGAAATATGATCGGAATCTTATGTCAGACTATAAAGGTCTCATAGAAAGGATTAACAAAAATCCATCTGATATTGGTGGATTAAAACTTATTGAATCTTTCGAAACAAATTATAAATATGATACTGATATAAAAGTTGAAAATATCATACCTCTCAATCAATCACAAGAAAATGCAGTCAAGGGAATTCTAGAAAGTAATCCTATTACTGTAATATCGGGGCCTCCTGGCTGTGGTAAGAGTCAGGTCGTCGTTTCCACTCTTTATAATTCTTGGATCAACAACAGTAGTATACTATTTGCAAGCCAAAATAATAAAGCGGTTGAAGTAGTAAAAGAAAGATTAGAAATGATGGAACTACCAATTCCTATCCTAGTTCGTGCTGGTTCTAGTCAATTTAGTAATATAGCTAGTATTCCAAAACTTATGGTGAATGCTTTAGCTAATATCAAAGAAATAAATAAAAATCAGAATTTAGATTCAATTGACGAGCAAATTAAAAATCTTAAGATCAAGAGAGGATATTTGCAGGAATTTATTGATTCCAAAGTACCTGTAAAATTGGAGGAGACTTATAAGGCAGCACTTAGTTCATATTCAGAATCTATCAAATATTCAGATTTACTAAAATCGAAATATAAGGCCATTAACAATAAGATTATAGAATTAGGTGTAGAATCAGACAGAGAAAAATTAAAAGATGACATTACTATCCTATCCAAATGGATTGATTCGGCGTCTATATATAAAAATCAGGATTTAGAAAATATTGAAAAAATAAAATTAATTAGTGAAGAAATAGAAAATCACAAAAAAGCATTTTATAATTCACTTAACAACTTTGATATTAATGAAAAAATTGTTTATGAAGATATTGAGTCAAACACTTTTGATGAATTATATGATAAATATAATAATTTTAAAATTAATTGGTTAAGTGAACATTCAAAATATTTTATTTTTAAGCATGAAAAAGATTGCTTGATCAATAAGTATTCAAAAGAAGAAATCTTCAAGCTTATTGACAATGTAAATGAAGTCAATGGTAAAGTGCAGGAATATCTAGATAATTACAATGACAGAATTGATAACTATTTTTATTTTAGGAATGAATTAGAAAAACAATATGACCTACTCAGGAAAATAAAAATAGATATAAATATCGATATTTCGGAAGATCTGATTAGAGAGTGGATGAATACTTATTTTGAGTATTCCGGAGAATTTGAAGGTTTTATTGTTCCCTTTTCTAAAAAATATAATGCTAAAAAAAGACTAATTCAAATTGAAAAAGAAGTGATGAATAAAATTCCGAAGACAATACTGATTGAATTGGGAAATATTAATAAAAACCGAATTAAACTAGCGGAAATATTCTCTATTATATTGGATTACTATGAGTTTAGAAATATAAATCAATCATATATTTCTATAATGGAAGATATTGAAAAAAGAATATCTGAAATTCAAATTAAAATGAAACTATATGGGTTGAGTATTCAAGATTCATATTTTCTATCATTAGACGGCTTAATACAATTGATAAAAGATCTTGCAGCTAGTCATCTAAAGTATAAATATGCTTTAGAAAGATATAATTTGATTGAAAGAAGGGAAATAGCTAATAGGTATCTAACAACGTTCATAAATAATGTTGAAGTATCAATGAAAACCAATATATTAGCAAAACTTATTTATTCTGAAATATTGTCAACTTTAAAAATCTATATAGATAAATTATTAAATGAAGAGACTGAAGATAATTTAAATTTACTTAATGCACAAATTAATGATATGAGATATGAATTAGTGTTTGAAAATTGGAAACAAATTACAGTAATAATCAAGAATATTAAATCCCTTACTAATCAATTAGATAATATTGACAATTATGATAAATTGTTATCAGAATGGAAGTCAAATAGACCACGATTTTTAAAATTTGATAATATACTTTCAGGATTCGATACAGATAACATTAAAGAAAACAATATTCTGAAAGAACTGGGAAAATTGCAAATTGATTATGAAGAATTTATCAAAAACGAACAGAAAGTATATTTAGCCAAAATTGATGAGGAATATAGTTTTGCTTGTTCTAAGATCAACGAATTATTTGATAACTTACCTGAAGAAATAATTAATGATGATTTGAAGAATGTTATCGATGAAATAAATAAAAATGGGAAACATTATGTGTGGCCGACGGAAAAAATTGAAGAATTAATAAGGAATAGAAATGTTTCTAAAATCCAAGCTAATATTGAATCATGTGATAGTAAAATCCAAGCATTGGTAAAAGAAAAAGGTGTGGTCATATGGTCTAAAAGGATAAAGAACCATGGTTCTATTTTATCTGAGTTTGAAAAATTATTGACGTATTTTGGTAAAAAATCAATTGATGAAAATAACTTCAGAAGTTTACTTAAAATTATGCCTATATGGATAACTACTGCACAATCAACTAAAGGCATACCTTTGACACCAAATATCTACGATACTCTTATAATAGATGAAGCATCGCAATGTACGTTAACAAATCTTCTACCTTTGATTTATCGTGCCAAGTCAATTGTGGTAATAGGTGATTCTGAACAACTACCTGCTATTCCAAATATAAGAGGCAATACAGAGTCTGGATTAGCTGAAAAGTATGGCCTTAGTGATGAACAACTATATAATTATGGCCATGAAAAGAATGATGTCTTTAGGACCATTCTCAAATTTTTACCAGGCGGGTATGCAAAAGTATATAACTTGACTGAACACTATCGTTCAATACCTCAAATAATAGTATTTTCAAACCGCTATATATATAATCAGAGATTAAATATTAGAAGGAATCTGACTGATGATATATTTACTACGGATTCTTTGGCATATGGAGTGCATAAATTTCATATAGCTGGGCATTCTGAAAAGGGCAAGAATAATAGGAGTTGGATGAATCGTGATGAAGCAGATAAAGTAGTGGCTATTATTGATGAATTAATAGAAAAGTATAATATCAGCAAGAAGAGAATCGGAGTAGTAACACCTTTTACAGCTCAGGTCGATTATATTGAAAACATGATGTCAAGTTTTGAAAAATATTCAGATATTTTAGTGGGAACTGCTCACAAATTCCAAGGTGATGAACGTGATGTAATTATCCTTAGTACAGTATTGTCTCCAAACATGGTACAATCAACAATCGATTGGATTCAAAAACCACATAATCTGATAAATGTTGCCATCACACGTGCAAGAAACTCATTAATTGTTGTTGGAGATTTCATTACTATGAATAAACAGGTGGGGATATTAAAGGATTTGTATGAATATATTGAAGATATTGAAAAAACAAAAAGAACAAGTCCTGCAGAATATAAGCTTCTGACTTACTTAGGTGTTCAGGGTATCAAACCAACTGTACATGCACGTATCAAAGATATTGAAGTTGATTTTATTGTATCAAAAGATGGAGAATCTCTGGCAATAGAGGTTGATGGTGCACAACATAATAAACAACAAGTGCTGGATAAATCTCGTGACGTTATGCTTCAAAGCATGGGATATAAAGTTATGCGTATTTCTGCTAGAGATGTGATGGAAACACCTAATGTTGTTATAGAAAAGATAATGGGCAATTTTTCGAAGGATAACCAGTTGTAACTTTAGATAATAAAATTTAAAAGATATAAATGATTAGTCAAAATAATACACCAAGATTAGGAGAAAATACATGCAATACGATAAATACTCAGTAACGCAATACTCAGTCAATACAATCCTTGGATACATAGAAGGAGGAGACATAGCAATACCGGAAATACAAAGACCATTTGTATGGAAACCAAGACTAGTACGAGACCTGATAGATTCTCTATATAATGGCTACCCAACTGGATATTTGATTATTTGGCAGAATCCAAACGTAAAACTAAAATCAGGAAAAGAATCTAATGGTAAAAAAATACTAGTAGATGGACAACAAAGAGTAACAGCCCTGATGACAGCAATATTAGGACAACCAGTCCTAAATGACGATTATGAAGAAAAGACGATACGTATTGCATTTAATCCTTTAGCAATAGGCGATGAGGAAAGATTTGCCGTACAAACACCTGCTCATAAGAACAGCAAGCATTGGATTTCAGACATATCAGCGATTTTTAAAAATGATTTCGATACCTTTAGTTTTATAGAAGATTACTGCACGAATAATTCAGAAATAAACAGGAGTGAACTAAACAAGGTAATGACAAATCTGCAAGCTATAAAGAATTGTCAGTTAGGTGCAATCATTCTAGTTCCTCAACTTGATATAGCAGAGGTTACTGATATATTTGTAAGAATTAATTCTCAAGGTAAAAGACTAAACGAGTCAGATTTTGCCATGTCAAAAATTGCTGCAGATGAAAAATATGGAGGAAATATGCTCCGTAAAGCTATTGACTATTTTTGTCATCTAGCTGTAGAACCGAGCTTTTATAATAGTATTAGCACAAATGATAAGGAATTCATGAACTCAGAATTTGCATCTAAAATTAAATGGCTTAAGGATGATAAGGAAAGCATTTATGATCCAGATTATGGAGATATGCTTCGTGTTTCCTTTATGCATGAATTTGGAAGAGGAAAATTGGGAGACCTTGTAAGTCTGCTTTCAGGTCGTAATTTTGATACTAGAACTTTTGAGGAGGAAATAGCAGAAATAAGTTTTACAAAGCTAAAGACTGGGGTATTGAACTTCATGAACGAGTATAACTTTAACAGCTTTATTTTAGCAATAAAATCTGCAGGATTTATTTCTGAAAAGTTGACAAATTCTCAGATGACTCTGGACTTTGCCTACACTCTGTTCCTTATATTATCAAATACATCTGGATTTCCTAAGGCTCTTATCAAGTACTATGTTCAAAAGTGGTATATACTATCTACTCTTACAAGTCGCTATATTTCATCGCCAGAAACAGCAATGGATAAAGATATAAGAAGCATAAGTTCTAAAGGGTTTATTCACTTCTTTAAAGAAACTGAAGAGGCAGTATTATCTGATGCTTTTTGGAACGTAGGTTTGGTGCAAGCTTTGGAAACATCAGCAATAAATAGTCCATTCTTCAATGTTTTTCTAGCCGCGCAAGTTCATGCAGGGGATAGAGCATTATTTTCTTCAACAACTAAAGTAATGGATCTTATTAGCATTGCAGGAGATGTACATCATATTTTTCCTCGAGAATATTTAAAACAAAATGGCTTTACTGATAGATCAAAGTATAATCAAGTGGCAAACTATGTCTATTTAGATACGCAAGTCAATATTTCTATTGGTAAGAAGGCGCCAGCTGATTATTTTGGTATAGTCCTTGAGCAGTGTAAAACTGGGGTTATGAAAATCGGTACAATAGTTAATGAAGAAGAAATGAAAGCAAATCTTAAAGTTAATTGCATACCAGAGAATATTATGAATATGACAGTTGAAGATTATGATGAATTTCTTTTAGAAAGAAGAAAGTTAATGGCTGCTAAAATAAAGGATTATTACAATAAAATATAGAAAAAAGGTATCAAAATAGAATAGTAATTTAAAATAAAAATATGATTAAGTCTAAAGGAGAATAACATGAGTGAAAAAGCAAACATTTTAGTAATGGGAAATTCAGGATCAGGAAAAAGCACATTGATTAATGCAGTTTTTAATTTTGATGAGGCAACTGTAGCAATTGGCCATGCAGGAACAGAGAATATGCAGGTCTATGAAAAAGAAGAATTCAGTTTCCGTATAATTGATACCAAAGGAATGGAATTTGGATTTCTGGCACAATTAAAAACAAAGAATGATATTAGAAAATGGTCAAAATCAGGCATTAAGAAAAAAGCAGAAGACAAGTACATTCATATGATCTGGTACTGTGTAGATGCAACATCAAAACGCTTGTTCGACAAGAATCTAGATTCAATTAAGAATGTATCTAAGATGTGGAAAAACATTCCTATAGTCATAGTACTAACAAAGTCATATTCAGAAACTGAAATTTCAGAGAATATAAAAATGGTGGAAGACTGTATAGGAAAGTACAAAAACAATAAGCACTTGAATATTGTAGATATTGTTCCTGTTGTAGCTCAACAATTTTCTATAAATAACGAAACTACAATACCTTCAATAGGAGTTGATATTTTGGTTGAAAAAACAAATGATCTACTTCCTGAAGCTATAAGAATAAACAAAGAAGCAGTTTTTGAATTTGCTTTGAGAATAAAGCGTAATAATGCTAATGCTCTTACTATTGCAGCTACCTCAGGTGCGGCAGTTGTTGGAGCTATACCAATACCGGTAGCAGATGCCTTAATACTTGCACCATTGCAAGGTTCTATGATTTATGGGATTTCCAAGATCTATGATATTAAAAAAGATGGTGAAAATATTAAGAATATTGAAAATGCAATAATCGGTAGCGGTGTTGTTGCCTTAGGAGCTAAGGCAATAATATCAGCATTGAAGGCAATTCCAGGAATAAATATTGCAGCATCTTTAATAAATGCTGTTATTGCTGGTATTATTACCGCGGTAATCGGTGAAATAACAATAGCTGTAATGGAAAAGGTTGCTAAAGGAGAAGTTGATATCAACGATTTAGACTGGATAACAAAATTTACTGAAGCTGAGTACATGAATAAAATCGGCAAGTACCTAGAAAAACTAGGGAAGAATTTTGAAGGTAAGGATCCAAAGAAAATAGGGAAGGTCATATCAGACATCTTCAAGGAATTCAGTAAAGCAAAGGTTAAATAATTATACTTTTAAAATATGTCCTTATTCATTAAATATATAAGGAGAACCAAATGAGCAGATATGCACAAAAAACACCAGTAATCATCAATCAAAATGACAATCTCAAACTAGAAAGAATACTATTCACCTCAAGTGAGTTTGATGAAGGCTGGATGCAGGAACTACTAGAAAACAAACCAGAACTACTGCCAGTAGCAGAAATTGATACCAGCTACTTTCCACTAATCTGCATCGGAAGAGAAGTAAAGACCAATGCAGGAAGGATAGACAACCTCTACATCAGTCCAACAGGGCATATAACCATAGTAGAAACTAAACTTTGGAGAAACCAGGAATCAAGAAGAAAAGTATTCGCCCAGATAATAGACTATGCCAAGGACCTGAAAGAATACTCATATCAAGATATCGACTACATAGCAAAAAAATACAAGAACAACAATAAAAGCCTGTTTGGAATGATGCTAGAAAAAGAACTTCTAATACCTGAAGATGAAGCAACATTTGTAGACTCAGTACAAAAAAACCTAAATAGTGGAAAATTTCTATTGCTGATAGTTGGAGACGGAATACAAGAAGGAGTTGTGAAAATGACAGAATTCTTCAATTCAACTCCAAATATTCTTTACACTATGGCTCTATTAGAATTAGAAGTCTACAAACTAATGGATAAAGAATCTGAGCAGGAACAAGGAAGATTAGTCATACCAAATCTCCTTATGAAAACAACAAACATCGAAAGAGGTATTTTCAGGATAGAAAAAGGGAATATCACCTTCGAAGAAGCAAAGATAGAGGAAGTTGAAGAAACAAAATCCAGAATAGGAAAGTCTGATACTGAACAAGATACTGCTTCTATTGAAGACTTTATAAATGAAATAAAATCCAACAATCATGAACTTGCCAACTATGACTTTGATGCATTCTTTGAGGATCTAAACAGCTTGGACTACCAAGTACAACCCTTAAAGACAAGCGGAAACGTAGTCATAAAATACGTGGTGCCTCAGACACAAAAGAAAATTGATATAATTTTCTTATCAAAGAAAAATGACATAGGAGCATATAAGAGCTTAAATTCTCTTGAAAGAGATCTAGTAAAGAACGGTTACTCAGGAGAAATAGCCAAACAGTTCTATCAGGAAATGCTCCCTTATCAAGAAGAGAGCAATACAAAAGAAACAGCATATAAACATAATATAGCCAAGATATTGAAAAACAAGGAAGATATCCTTGGAATTTTTGAAAGACTAAAATCTAAGTTGGGATAAAAAATGATAAACACCATAATGAACTCAATCATATGAGGCTTATGGTGTTTTTATTTGTTCTATTTATTGGACACATAAACAAAATATAATACAATATCACCTAATAACATATAAATTAGACTGACAGTATAATATAATGGGAACAATAAAACAAACGGAGGCGTCACCATGAGACACACCCAACAACAACTATCTGATATTTGCAGAAATAACCTTATGACAGAAAAAATCCTAATAACAGAGAATCATTCTGCAGGAAACCAACTAAAAGAAAACATCACCAGAAAAGGAATAAACACCATAAACCTAAGAACCACAACTCTACTAGAAATAGCCATACAACAAAGCAAGAATATGGTGAGAGAGTTGAGTCTGGAAATAGTAGATAACGACCTCCTTGGCATATACACAGACATGATCATCAGAAAACAACTAAAAGACCAGAAACTAAAATACTTTGACAAACTACAAGCCAGCCCCGGCTTCCTAAAAAGCATGAAAAACAGCCTAATAGAACTACGCATGGCAGGAATAGAAAGTACCAGCCTATTGGCTGAGCACTTCGTAAATACTGATAAGGCAGAAGATACTATACTAATATTGAAAGAACTAGAAGACCTCCTTGATAGTAACAAACAAATCGATACTGCAGGACTATACAAGATAGCCCTGGGTACTGATAATGAAGAGAAGGATAGTAAGAGGAGGAGAATATATATCCTCCCGGCAAACACCAGATACACCCACCTGGAACAACAATACCTCCAACACCTGACTGGAGGAACATATGAGATCATAGGTAATGATAATGATAATGATAATGAAAATGAAAATGAAAACAAAACTCAACTTGGGGAAATGGTTGGTAGCAAGCTCAACCTAACCAAGGCCTATGGTGTAATCAACGAAACAGCAGCAGTAATAAGAAACATAAAAAGAAACAAAACACACTTGGACGACAACCTCATCCTCCATACAGTACAAGAACCCTACACCCAGCTAATGTATCTACTATGTGAAAGACACAACCTGCCAGTAACCTTCTCGGAAGGTATCAGCATCAGCAACACCAAGGCAGGAAAACTAATATCTTCACTAATAGACTGGATACAGAACAACTATATGGAACAAACCTTCAAGACCATCCTAAAAAATGGCTATCTGTTTATGGGAGATAAAAAACCCTCCTACCAGAGAATCCAAAAAGTTTTAGTAGAAGCCCACATAGGCTGGGACAGGAACAGATATTTTAAATCCTTAGAAAACTATGAACTTAAGGAAAATGAAAAGGTAAAGGATAAAGAAAAAGACCAGGAAACCATAGATTGGCTCAAGCTACTAGTTGCATCGCTCCTGGACAAAATACCTGAAGATGATGGATTGGGATGTAGTCTAAGTAAGCTGGCTGAAGGACTGGCTGACATTATTAGGGAATACCATAAACCTACCAGCGAACTAGATGCAATAGGCAAGGAAGCAGTACTTGCTAAACTTGAAATACTAGAAAACTATCAGGGAGAAAGTATGCCCCAATCAGAGGCACTCCTTCTAATTTCTGATGCAATAGGTGATATAAGGGTATGTGCCACAGGACCAACACCAGGAAAAATCCACGTTGCAAGTTACAGGAAGGGACTATTCCTTGAAAGGAAAAACACCTTCATCATTGGCCTGGATTCCTCCAAGTTTCCAGGACAGTCAACAGAAGACCCAATACTACTTGATATAGAAAGAAAAAGAATATCACCAGAAATTCCCCTTATGAAAGAGCAGATAAAAATCAATGAACAAGACATGATGCTCCTTCTAGGAGAAATAACTGAAGAACTAACTTTAAGTTACTCCTGCTACAATACTACAGAACACAAGGAACAAAACCCAGCAGGAATCTTTCTTCAAGTCTACAGACAAATTGAGGGTGATGGAAGTAAAAGCTACAAGGACCTTAATGAGTACCTTAAGAAAACAGAAGGCTACATCGATACTGATGAGGAAGCTATTCTTAACCTAAATGAATGGTGGCTCAAGAAAACAGACTATGATAACAATAAAGTAAGTGACAACCTATTGTCTCAACTATTCCCAGGTATGGCAGCAGGGCAGATGAGTAGACAACATCAAGCAAGCCCTGATTTTACCCAATATGATGGTAAGATCAACTTTGATATGGGCAGCGCACCTATATTCTCAGCAAGTCAGCTAGAAAAGCTGGCTAAATGTCCTTACCTATATTTCCTTTCTCATATACTGGGTTTATGGAAACAGGAAGAATTTGAATACAGCATGGAAGTCTGGCTTGATCCTATGAGTAGGGGATCTCTATTGCACAAGATTTATGAATTGTTCCTACTTTCATTGAAGGATAGTGATGAAAAACCTTCCTTGGAGAAGCATAATGAACTTATTGAAAAGATAGCAAATGAAGAAATAGAGAAAATGAAAAAGGATATACCACCTCCATCTGAGCGAGTATACCTCCTAGAAAAGGGACTACTGCTTGAAGACTGTAGATACTTCATCAAAATAGAAGAAAACCGCACTGACGGTTTTACACCTGAATACTTTGAAATGCCATTTGGTTTTGATAAGGAAAATAAACTGACAATAGAATTAGATAGTGGGAAGAAGATAAGCGTAAGAGGATTAATAGACAGAGTAGACAAGAGAGGCACTGATGAGTACAAAATTATTGACTACAAAACAGGAAGCGCCTATGGATTCGGTCATAATGAATATTTCAATAATGGCAGACACATACAACATGCCCTTTATGCTATTGCTCTTGAAAAAACACTGAAGGAGCAAGGACTAAGTGAGAATCCAAAGATAGTAGAAAGCGGTTATCTGTTCCCTACAGTTAAAGGTCAGGGACAATGGATAGGAAGAGATGCAACAAGAAAAGACAGCCTCTACCAGCTACTTGAAGACCTCCTGGAGATATTCGACGAAGGGTCTTTTATAAGGTCTGATAATAAGGATAAGTCCAAGGACAATCCTTGTAGTTATTGTGACTATCTCCTTTTGTGTCAAAACTATAACAGCACCTGGATAGGTGACAAGTGTGGATGTACAGAAGATAAAGGAATCTTGGCGAAAGGCAGGTTGAAGTGTTATGAATAAACCTATAGATCATGAAGCAAGAAAAATAATAACTGATGAACTAGATAAGAACTTGCTGGTAGAAGCTGGAGCCGGTTCTGGAAAGACTACCTCACTTGTAGACAGAATGGTAGCATCAATTAGGAGAGGCAAGTACAAGATAAACGAGATGGCAGCTATTACCTTCACTAGAAAAGCAGCCCTGGAAATGCAGGAACGCTTCCAGACTGTATTGGAGAAGGAACTGGCAAGCTGTGAAGATAGTGAAGTAAGAACTAGACTAGAAGATGCTGTTAGAGACATAAACCTAGTCTATATTGGTACTGTCCATGCCTTCTGTGCCAGAATTTTGAGAGAAAGACCAGTAGAAGCTGGTATTGATCCACAATTTAAGGAGGAGGAAGAGTCTTCTGACTCAATAAGCTCACAACAAGCCTGGTATGAGTATACAACAATTGTACATAGTCATTTTCCTGATCTCATGAATATAGGGGTTGATCCTGGTGAACTAAAAGATGCCTATAAAAGTATGTGTACCTACCCTGACGTTAAGTGGATTTCAGATTTGGTCGATAAACCTGAATTTGAAGCTGCAATTATAGCAACCAACAAGTTCATCAACAGAGTTAAGGATGGAATTCCAGATAAGCCATTAACTAACATGGGTTATGATGCCTTACAGGAAGCTGTGCTAAAGGCTCAAAGGATACTAGAATATAAAGAACTAAAGGAAGATAAGGATATAGTTGCTTTCTTGAGTCTTTTTAAGAAGAAGGTATGTATAACCCAAAATAGATGGTTATCTAAGGAAGAAGCTAAAGACGCTAAGGAAGAGGCTGAAATCCTATATGAAGCATATATAGGTCCGGTCATAAACCATTGGCAAGTCTATGCCCACTACTATATTACCGAGTTCCTTAAGGGAGCCGTCGGTTATTATGAAGACTACAGAACAAGAACCTCAACCTTGAATTTCCAGGATCTTCTTATGAAGACAGCTACTCTATTAAGGGATAATTCTGAAGTTAGGATATATTTTCAAGAAAAATATAAGTCATTGGTGGTGGACGAGTTTCAAGATACTGATCCTATTCAAGCTGAGATTATCTTTTATCTAACAGGAGAAAATATTGAGGAGAAAAACTGGCAGAAACTGGTGCCAAGACCAGGCTCCTTGTTTGTGGTTGGTGATCCTAAGCAGTCTATTTATCGTTTTATGAGAGCAGATATTGATACATATAATTTGGTGCAAAGACTATTGATGGAAAACGGAGGTCAGGTGGTTAAACTGACTGCTAATTTCAGATCAGTTAAGTCCATTGGTAACTTTCTTAATCCTATTTTCAAGAAGGCCTTCAAAGACATGCCTCATCAGGCAGAATATGCAGGTATAGATGCCTTCAACGAGGATATGGCAGGGAGCGATTATGGTGTTAGGTGCATTGAAGTGCCTGAGGAATACAAAGGAATTGATGAAATTGTTAGATATGAAGCTGAGGCCATAGCCAAGATAATTAAGGAGGCTGTTGCTGGAGGTATGAAGCTTTCCAGAAACGGTTCTGATTTGGTTGAGGTGCCTGAATTTAAAGATTTCCTAATCCTGACCAAGACCAGGAAAAGAATGGATGTTTATGCCAAGGCTCTCGAGGAGTATGGTATTCCAGTTAAAATGACAGGTGGCAGTAATATTGGGGATTCTATAGAACTACGGGAGTTGCTGAATCTTTTAAGATGTATTGAAAGTACTGAAGATCAGATTGGACTTGTAGCTGTACTTAAGGGTTTGTTTTTTGGAATAAGTGATAATGCCTTGTATGAATATAGGGTTAAGGGTGGAAGGTTTAATATTTTTAGTCCTGTGCCTGTTGAGCTTGATTTGAATTATAGAGAGCAGTTTGAATATGCCTTTGATAAGTTGAAAAGTTACTATCGTTGGAGTAGGAAGTATAGCCCTTCAGTGGTGGTGGAAAAGATTGTAGAGGATCTGGGTCTTGTTCAGTATGCCAACCAGCAGGAGATGAGTAAGAGTCGTGTCTGTGTGGTTTATGATGTATTAGAGAGACTTTTTCTTGAAGAGTCAGCAGGTGTTACTGAGTTCAGGGCTATTGTTGAAAGACTTGGTTCTATTCTTGATTCGGGACTTGAGGAGGAGTTGGATATTTTCATTCAAGAAAACAGGGTAAGGATTATGAATCTTCATAAGGCCAAGGGTCTTGAGGCTTCTGTGGTCTTTCTGGCAAATCCTGTTAGTGGAGGTAGTCATGGGGTTTCTTATCACATAAAGAGGGAGAACAATGAGGCCAAAGGTTATTTTACTTATACTAGGTCAGATAGGTCTGATGATGGTAGTAAGAAGTCTTATGGCTCAAAGCCTGTAATTGGGGTTCCTTTGGATTGGGAAAGTCATTCTGTTGAGGAGGAAGCTTATCTTGAGGCTGAGGGTTTAAGGTTGGTTTATGTGGCTGCTACTAGGGCAAAGAATCTTTTGTATGTTAGTAGGTTAGGTTATGAGTGTAAGAAGAAGAATCCTTGGGGCTTATTGGCTGATGGTGTGAAGTTGGAGCAGGTTGTTGAGGTTCCTGATATTATGCCTGTTACAAAAGGTGAAGGTGAGGGTGCGATTGGATTTGAAGAGGTTGCTGAGGTAAGAGAGCAACTGTCACAATGGCCTGTTAATTTAGTCAAGGAAAGTTATAACTTATCATCTCCTACTGCTGTCAAGAATGGTGACTTATTGTGGAGTGTTGAGCGTGAAGAGGGTGGTGGCCGTGATCGTGGTTCTGCTCTTCACTATATGCTGGAACATTTGGTTAAGGATAGGGGAGTTGTCGATATAGTAGAGCTTATTTCTGATACTCTTCTAGAGTTTGGGTTACCATCTGAGAGCAGGGATGTTTTTGTTGGTATTGTTGAGAAGTTTATGAGTTCTGATTTGTATGGTCGTATTGTGTCTTCCTTGGAGTGTCATGTTGAGGTTCCTTTTTCTTTTAGGGTAGAGAAGGGTCATGGTCTTTATGAAAGTTATGGTAACGATGGTAATAGTCCGGTTATTTTGTCTGGTGTTATTGATTTGATTTTCAGAGAGTCGGATGGTTGGGTCGTTGTGGATTACAAGAGTGATAGGGTAAAGAGGGACGAGGATTATGCAACTCTAGAGTCTGCTTATATGGGTCAGCTTGATAGTTATGGGACTATACTATCGGAGATTACTGGAGAGAGGGTAAAGGAGAAGAAGATTGTGTTTTTGGAGATTTTGTAAGAAACTATAAGAAAGAGGTGTAAAAATATGAATGGAAAATTATCTTATTTCGAAAGCGATTTTGATGTTGAATTAAATAACATTGAACATATTAAACTTCATCCAGAATATAAACCCTTTATTGGGCAAAATTTTCATAAAGTTCGAGTTCTTTTTGTAGGAGAAAGTCATTATATAAAAGAAGGCAATACAATGGATTACACCGGTTGGTATGAAAAATCTACTGCAAAATTATTTGAAAACTGTACAAATGAAGAAAGAGAAAATATAGGTTGGTTTAATACTAGAGGAGTAATAAATTATTTTCTTAATAAAAATCCCTCTAGAGCATCTGGGATATTTAGGGAACCTGCAAAAGTTATAATGGAAATAATGGGCGATTCATGCACCTCTTTCCCTGAAGCTTTTAGTTATATGGCTTTCTGCAATTATTTCCAACGTCCTGCACTATTACAAGGACAAACATTCCATCAGATTATTGATGGTGAATTTGAAATAACAAGAAATATTTTTGATGAAATAATTAAAATAATGAAACCAGAAATGATAGTATTTTTGTCTAGAAAAGCATATTTTGCTTATAATAGAAGTCCTGAAGGAGTCATCATTAAAAACTATCAACATCCAGCTTGCTCATGGTGGACCAGGAAAAATTGTCATGAACAATTAAAAATAGCTCTTGAACCAATCTTTTCAAAGCTATCATAAAGTATATAATTAAATGGGACATGATATTAATCATGTCCCATACTTTTTATTGAAAGCTTGATGTTGTTTGTATTTTTATGGGTTGTTGATACTTACACTTATCACAGACAAAACTACTACTGTAGGTACCATTATTTCTGTAGACCGTAGTCTTGCCAGGTTTTAAACTGCCACAAGCATCACACTTACGCTGATAAGAAACCTTATTACCATCAGTAGCTACAATAACAGCTCCCTGTAAGGCAGCATGATAATATACCTTCTCCTTTTTTTTAGTTTCAGGACTATTCTCAGTAACCACGATAGGTGAATCAGTTTCAGATTCATTCAGATTTTTGTCAGCATTGGCACCACTACAAGCAGTAAAAGAAACCAAAGCTAACAGGACCAAGATTAAATAAATACATTTTTTCATTAATACACTCCTTTTTATTTAGTTTAATAAAAGTATAACAAGGAGCGTAGGACAATTTCGGTACATCTAATATTTCTTAGCAACTTCATTAATAGCTTTCTTAATCTCTTGTCGAAGCTTGGTTGGTTCTAGTACTTCAATAAATAGGCTATACTGCAATACCCAATAAAAAAATGCACTTTCATTAACCGTAACGTTTACATCAACATATTCATCAGTTGCATTACTAAAAACAACCTCTTTACCAAACCAGTCAATTATTTCATTAATGATATTCCTTTTTGCTTTAAAAGTAACCCGGACACTATCACCAGAGAACATATAGATATGTTCTGCCATATGTTTTTGTAGATTAAAGTTTTTTGGTTTAGGTTTTATAGTATTTTCAATTATTTCTATTTCTGTTATTCTATCTATTCTGTAGTGTGTTATATCATTATGCTTATCATTGTTACAGATTAAGTAGTAGCGCCCATTGGCAGCAACCATTTGATAAGGGTTGATCAGATACCTTATAATATCCCCATCTCTATCTTTCTTTGGATATCTGTTTTTATCAATATCAAAATCATTATAGAGAAAAGAAACTTGTTTCTTTTTCTCTATGGCATCATTTAATATATCTATTGTGAGGAAGAGTTGTTTGTTTGGTAATATTTCATTTTGTAGTCTGGTTATGTATTGTGCTTTTGCATCAAAATGGATATTTGATAAACTTTTCAGTTTTTCTATCAAATCGATACATTGTTTATTGGGAATGTGTTTTGAAAATATTAGACTATCTATGAGTAGTCTTAGTTCGCTTTTGTTGAATTCATGATTGAAATACCAGTTGGTATTTATGTTTTCCTCGTCTCCATTTTTGTTTGTCTTACTGATTGTGTCATATTCAATATCATATCCAAAATCGATCAGGTTCATTAGGTTTCTTTTTACTGATTTACGATCGGCTTTCATTTGGTATTCTTTTTCTAGTTTCTCAATTATTTCTTTTTGGGTTAGTGTGTGTTCTGAGTCGGTATACTTTTTTAAAATGTCTAGTATATTTATTATCAGCATTTTTTTAGGTTGTTCTGTGTATAGCATTATTTCACCATACTTTCATATTTATTCAAATTAAAAATGAAAATCAGGAAAAACACTTTCGATTTTCTGCCATGTAGTATAGCCCTTATAGGATTCTAGAATTTTATCCTTTTCATTTTTAGTAAGTGTTATTGTTTGATCATCTAAAGCAACTTCCTGAAACTTGATACTATTTGTAATATAATTATTTTTAATGTCTTTTTTTAAGTTTATAAAAGAATCATCGATTATGTAAAATGCATAAACATCCTTATCGTTAAATTTTGCATATTCTAAAGCACATTGAATATGTCTAGTCATTTGATTTCGTTTTTCTAAAAAAGTTGTTTTAGTTGTAGTGCTTTTTTCTGTCCATTTACCTTCGGCGATAATAATTAGGTTATCTGTTTCTATAAATAGATCAGGATAAGTATTTCCTTCTAAAATGGATATATTTTTTGGTACTAGTTTATCAGTATTATATATTTTTTCGATTAATTCATTAGCTGTATTATAGTCAAAGTTATCACGTTTAATCGTAACGGACTCTTTATCTATCATCGCTTTCAAGTGATGTTTCGGTGGTCTCAGACCCTTTTCACCTAATGAACCACCAGTAAAGTGTATCTTAGCTTTTTGTAAATTTTTTAAAGCTATATTTTGAAGAGATGCTTTTCCATCTAGGGTTACTGTATCTAATAATTTTTTAAGTTTTTTAGCATCTTTTCCTATCATCAACATAGTAGGTTTCACTCTGAATTCAGAACTATTGTTTTTTCCCATTTTACTTCTCCTCCTTTTCTAATATAAAACCACTCCAATTATCAGAATACTGCAACAAAAGAGTCAGTTTTTCCTCCTTAGTAGCAACACCCCTATTATCCTCAACATACTGACCATCATGATAAACAATTGCCTGAACCTCCTCCTCAGAAAGAGAAAGATATTGTAAAGCCAAATAAAGACTCCTGACTGGAACTGAAAGATAAGTTAAATTGTTATTAAAAGAATAAGGATACTTAGGCTCATAACCATAAACCTTCTGTTTATCACTAGGCTCATTCTTAAGATACTGAGGATTACCAGGCATACCAGCCTTACCCAAATCATGAAACAAAGCCACAATAACACAAGACTCATCACTAACCTCAGGAGCCAAAACACACTTTAACCTCAACATAGTCTCTGCAACATTAACACTATGCTCCAAAAGACCACCTTCACGACACAAATGAAACCTAGTAGAAGCAGGAGTAGAAAAATAGACTGTCTCATTCCTTAGATAATCCAAGAAAGAATCCAACTCACTCCTACGATCAACAACCAAATCAACCAACCTCTCAAAACGATTCTGTATATCCATATTATTTTCCTTTCATACAATATATTATGTCCTATATATATTTATATTACAATATCACATGGGTCAAAAAAAGGACACTACTTAAATTCTTGTTAAAACCCAATTCTAGATTTAGTAGAAAGTTGTTTTTGACTAGGCATTTCAAAATCCTCACTTGTTATGGTACATATATCCTCCTCGGATATACTATCAATATCACAAGATAATAACCTGGAAGCCTGATTCATTCTAGCCTTCTCAAGCAAATTACGAACAAACCTACCATTACCAAAATCCTTTTCCGCCCTGGCATTATAAATTAGTGGCATTAACTTATCCTTGATCTTATCATCTAATACTAGATTCTTGTTTTTAGCCATAAGTTCCAGAATATCTAAAAGTTCCTCGACCATATAGTCGGCAAAGGGTATATGAAAAGCAATACGACTCCTAAGACCTGGATTCTTTTGAAGAAAAGCTTCCATCTTATCAGGATAACCAGCGAATATGACAATAATATCCTCACGCATATTCTCCATCTCAGCCACAATAGTATTAATAGCCTCATCACCAAACATCCCATCCTTATTATCAACAAGGGAATAAGCCTCATCAATAAAAAGAATACTACCCTTAGCCATCTTGAACTTCTTTCTAACAGTCTGTGCTGTCCAGCCAACATACTTACCAACAAGATCAGCTCTACCCACCTCAAATAAATCACCAACAGATAAAAGACCATTATCCTTACATATCTGAGCAAATAACCTGGCAACTGTAGTTTTAGCAGTACCTGGATTTCCGGTAAAAACCATATGCATAGAATTCTTACTTAGTGGCATCCCCTTACTAGCAAAGAGTTTTTGCGCTTTGTAGTAGTCCAGGGCTTTGTTAATTACAGCTTTAGCTTCAGTTAAACCTATCATCTCAGTTAAGGTTTGGTAAGCACTACCTTTGGCTTTGATGTTTGCTTCTTTTTTGTAGGAGGAAATAACTCCTGAATATTGGGTATATACATTAGTTTTTAAATATTTATCGAACCAGTCATCAAAGTATTTGTTTAACTCTGTTGTTAAATAGCCTCTGTTGCTATTGGCTATTTTATCTAGGAGTTCCTTGTCAGATTTTATATTGTTGTTCTTGGCCATTTGGGTCAAGTACTGTCTTGCTCTACTTGCGTATACCACTTCTTGATTCAATTCTATAATGGAGACTTTGTCTAATTGTTCATAAAAGAGATTCTTTATTTGTTCGGAACTTCTTGGCAGACACAGTATTGTAAGGACGTTCTTTTTGTAGTTTTTCATTATGCTGCAAAGTTCTCCAATCACCCCAAGACCAGAATTGGCAAACTCGTTCTCTTCGTTTTCTTCATTATAGTAGTTAATGACTACTGTCCCTCCGAAGCTTGCCTTGTAGAGGGCATTTAGTCCTTCTCCTGGTATGTTTGATAGGGGACCATAGTTTACTTCTGAGTATCTTTTGCTTTTTATTCTATCATTCTTGTTTAGTGCAATTAGTAGTAGTTTAAGAATGATGTTTTTTATATCGGGATCATCTGTTTGTATTAGATAATGGACTGGATGTCCAAAGTTGGTTTTCATTTTTTGTGGTGCGTAGATGCGTTCGATTTCTGGTATAAGGGTATCTTCGCATAGTAGGTTTTTGGCTTCTTCTTTGATGTTTTTTTTTGTTAGATTATCAAAGAGTATTGTTTCTTTGTAGTCATATTTGTTAAACCGTCCAATTAGTCTATCGAATCCTAGTTTTTCGAAGTATTCGTCTTCTTCTTTGATGAAGTGGTTCTTTTCTGCAATGCTAATTAGTGACTGGTAGGAGTTTATGGTTATTTCTGTTTGTTTTAAATTTATTAGGTTAATTCCTATGGATTGTAGGAATTCCTGGCATAGTTTTTTGATGGTGTGTTTGATTATTAGGTCATCTGTTATTTGTAGGGCTATGGTGCATTTGTTTTCTTTTATGGAGCAGATTGTTATTGATAGTTTTTTATCATATTTTTGGTAGTTTTTTTCAAATTGGTCATGAAGGGAGTAGGCGTATTCTTGTGTGTTTGGTTCTTGGTTTGCTGATTCAGTTTGTATTTGTGCTTCTATTTTGTATATGAGCATTTTCATCACTCCTTTGTGGTTTAAGAATAGCAAAGTTGATGGGGCATTAATGACACATCCCTCTAGATATAATGTGATTATAAGAAATAGAAAAAGGAGTGAAGTGAAATGACAACTGCTGTAATTTTTAAGGGAGATGCCAGAAAAGATATAAGTGATAGAATTGTAGAAAGTTTTGAAGGTATTGTTCATAGTATAGCACTTGAGTATTTTGAAGAAGAGGAGGTGACTTTACTATATTTATTCAACCATGAGTTTTGGGAACTAAAGAATGTCTTTGAAAAAAATTTTGATTGGATATGCAAAGAAGGAGAGTTATTGACCAAAAGTTATCCTATGAAGAATATTCTTGAAAGAGAATATTATCTGATTGTTTTAGAACAGGGTTATGGTTTGTGGGATTTATTAGGTAACACGGATGAAATGGGGAAGACCTATCGATTATTTGAAACTCTTGAGTCAATAATGGATTATAGGGTGATAATTAAATATTTTGAAGTAATTCAAAAAGGAAAACCGGTTCGGAAATCTAGAACTTGGAAGAAGCATAGCCTGTGGTTAGATCAGGGATCATCTTGTGGACCAGTTGATTTTGATACTTTAGATGAATTGAAGGAGATATTAAAGAATAAGTATAGAGCAAAAAGGTTAGTTCCTATTTCGTATACTCCTTGGGATACTATCGACTCTCATATAAACCAGGCTTGTCTTATAGATGATTTGACTATCCTTTATCTTTATGAAATGAGGAGATTTAAAATTTATTAACTTCTATATATCTAACGGTGAAATTGCTGGAGCTTGATTTGTATTTATAATTGGAATTCAGTATGTGGCAAAGTTGTTTTTGTAAATGCCGTCCAAAGAATTGGACTTTGGTGAATATGTATAGTGTTTATAGTAAATAATATTAGTATTCTTATAGTTTTACAATATTTTATATAGTATTATTTAAATAGTATATAAATTAAAATTAGCATCATATTATTTATACTTTTATTTAGCAAAGAGCATGTAGATGTATGAAAAAAATACAAGGATGCAAAGAGGAGTTCTAAATGAAAAACAAGAAAATTTTAATTCTGGGCGCAGTTATGGCTGCAATAATAATCATAGGTGGTACTATTTGGTACTTTAACTTTCAAAGACCTCGTAACATTGCAATAAAAGAATATAAGAGTGCTGTTGAGATGATTGAGAAGAAAAACAGTGAAATAGACAAGTCGACAATCAAGCTACAAGCATTAATTGATTCTAATGAAAAACCACTGGATGTAAATATTATAGTATCAGCCAAAGATACAATTAAAAAGGCAGAAGTTTCAAAAATCTTGGTGAAAAAGATGCCGGATAAAACCGATGATATTATCGTTACAACCAAGGAATTGAGTGATCCGGTAGACAACACAGTTGTTATTAAAGAATTGAATGAAATATTTACTGTTTTAGATATGAGTATTAAACAATTTAAACAGTTAAACAATCCTAAAGAAGAATTTGTTATTGAGAGATTGAAAACTATAGATGAAATTACAGATGTACAAGCGGTGACCGAAGATAATGATCCAAACGGAAAATTAAACAAAGCTGGTGGATATACTGCTACTGTATATTTTGAAAGTAAAAATGTAAATCATAGTGAGGTCTATGGAAGCAATCTTATTGATAAAGGAACTGATGCGGGTGGTTCAATTGAAGTTTATGCAAATGAAGAAGATGCAATAAAAAGAAATGAATATTTGGCAGTGTTTGATGGTGGAATATTTAGTTCCGGTTCACATAGGGTGGTAGGAACAATGGTAATTCGCACCTCTAATTTATTAACTGCCTCACAACAAAAGACTTTAGAAGAAAAAATATTTAATGCTATGATCGATTTAAAATAATCCTAGTAATTTATAAACGCTTTGTATAAATATTTATTGTAATTTGAGAAATCAACTTTGAGTACGAATAGATTTTGGAAGGATATAATGTTATGAAAAGAAGAATTTATAAAAAAAATCCAAATATTACTTTAATTTTCTTGATAGGTCTTATATTGTTAACTATTTTTATGCAATTACAATTTGGGAGAATGACTAAAGCTGCAGAAAATACTTATGATATGAGCACCTTATCGGGAGACTTAATACTTGAAGACGGAGGCCCTTATATTATTACAGGTTCTTCAACTAAATATGGAATAATTATTACAGCAACAAATCAAATAGAGATAACATTAAATAATGTTAATATTGATCTAACAAATGAGATAAACAAGAGTGCACTTGATAGTGGTAATGATGTCATAGTTATTTTAGAAGGAAAAAACACATTAAAAGGTTATTCAAAGATTTTGAATTATTATATGCAAGGTCAACCAGCAATAAAAGTTGAAGATAATGATAAATTAGAAATTAAAAATGGAATATCACTTAATAGTTCATTGGAGGCAATAGGTGGTTACTCAGGTGCTGGCATAGGTGGTGGTTTAATAAAATCATCAGGATCAATTGTGATTACTTCAGGTGAAATCAAAGCCGTAGGAGGACAAGGTGCTTCAGGTATTGGGGGTGGTCTTGCAGGTTCCGGCGGAACAATTTTAATAAATGGTGGAATTGTTACAGCTTTAGGTGGAGTTGATGGGGCATCTGCGATAGGTGGAGGCGGTAGAGGAACAAATAGTGGATACTATTCTCAATATGGAGGTGCTGGTGGAAACATAACTATAAAAAACGGTTTAATTACTGCAATCGGCTCATCAGGAGGAGCTGGTATTGGGGGCTGTTCTGAAGCTGGTGGAGAAATAATTATTGAAGGTGGAAATATCATTACTAGTGGAGGTACATATGCAGCTGGAATAAATGCATCGAAAGGTCTACTTAAAATTAATGGTGGAAGCATTTCTGCCTCTGGTGGATATAATGCAGCTGGTATTGGCAGTGGAGGATGGTGTTCAGGAGGTACGATTCTCATAACTGCAGGGACTATACTTGCAAATGGTGGTGATAGTGGAGCTGGTATTGGGAATGGATTACTAGGAAATGGTGGCAGTGTAAGTATTGAAGGTGGAAATATCAATGCCACTGGTGGTAGATTAGCAAATGGAATAGGTACAGGATTTAAAGGAAATAATGTTGCAATTCATATTATTGACGGGAATATTACTGCCACATCTGTAGATTATGGTAATGGTATAGGTGGGTATTTTTCAAATGATACATCTATAATTATTGACAATGGTGTGATTTCTGCTACTGGAGGTAAAAATGGAGGAGATGGAATAGGGATTACAAGTAATGGCGGTAATAATTCAATCGTTTTCAATGGTGGTACGATTAATACCAGAGGAGGACAATTATATAATGATTCTGGATCAGGTATTTCTATTGGAGAAAATAGTAGTTTAGTTATTAATGGTGGAAATATTGATACAAAAGGTTCTCAACAAGGATCGGGAATAAGTGGAGCTTCAGCTACCCTCACTATTAATTCAGGAAAAGTCAATGCAACTGGTTATGGATCAAGTGGTGGTATTCAATTCGATAATACAGGAATTGTAAGAATTTATGATGGTCAGATAAATTCTATTGGTAGTAAATTAGGTCAAAGCGGTCATGGCGGTATTGGAATAGGTGCTGGTAAAATAGAAATATTTGGTGGTAATGTTAATGCAACTGGAGGAGATTTTAAAGCTGGTATTGGTAATGACCTGATGGAAAACTATGACATTAGTATTTTTAATGGATTAATAAACGCAGTTGGTGGAAAAGGTGGTAGTGGCATAGGAGGCAGCTCACAAGGAACAGGAGTAGTTAGAATAATTGGTGGTACAATATCGGCTACTGGTGGATATGGTGCAAATGGCATCGGAGTTGGGCAATATGCATCAGAGGGTATAATTAACATTGAAGGAGGAATAGTCAAAGCTATTGGTGGAAACGGCGGTGCAGGAATTGGCGGCGGATATAATACAGATGGATGTTTTGTGAAAATAACAGGAGGTACCATCACCGCCATAGGTGGTTCAAATGGTGCAGGCATTGGGGGTTCTTACAATATTCCTGGTTCACAGGTAATAATAGACGGAGGATCAATCAAAGCTTTAGGTAAAGATGGAGCGCAAAATATTGGGACAGGAAATAATAATACGGATACACCTTTAGATTCAGGAACCTTGACCAATAGCTTTGGAGAATTAATTAGTGAGAGAATAATCAATAATGCTATTGATGCTGAAAATCCTGTCAATGTAGAATATTGCGTTCCAATAATTGAGGAAAATAATTATAATTATTGTTACTCAGGTAGTGGTCATGATGATAATGATATGAATCTATATTTTTATTTACCTTTAACACTGTCATCTGATGCTAGTCTAAAAGAAATTTTGATTAGTGGTGCCACACTGACACCGAGTTTTACATCCGAAAACAAGGACTATGTAGTTACTGTGGCCAATGAGATTGAGAGTATCACGGTGACTCCTAAAATGAACGATTCCAGTGCAATGGTAAGGTTATATGTTGGTGGGGTAGAAACTGCACAACCGATTTGCCTTTCTGTAGGGATCACCAAGATTATTGTAGAAGTGACCGCTGAAGACGGGATTACGAAGCAGAATTATAAAATAGATGTGACTAGAGAGCTGTCATCAGATGCATCACTAGCTAACCTTTCAATCAGCAGAGGTTTATTAAGTCCTAGTTTTTCCACGGATATACTTAACTACAAAACTTTAGTCATGAACGATATTGACAATATTAAGATTACTCCAACAGTAAGTCAAACAGATGCAAAAATTTATATAAATGGAATTTTAGTAGAAAGTGGAATTGAGTCAGAGATTATCAATCTATCAGTGGGTACTAACATTATTAATATAGAAGTAACAGCTCAGGATGGTATAACTAAGAAGATTTATACCATTAATATTACTCGTGAGCAGAAAGATTACTCAGGTATCTACAATATACAATCAAAGAAAAGCAATCTACTAATGGATGTATACAATGGTGGAAAAGAAAAGGGTAACAATGTAATACAATGGCCAGCAAATGGTGGAATAAATCAACAATGGAAATTTGAAAGACTAGAAAATGGTTACTACAAGATAACTTCTCAACTATCAGGAATGGCTATGGACGTATACAATGCAGGAGCCAGTAATGGTAATCGGGTGATTCAGTGGCCATATCATGGTGGCAATAACCAACAATGGAAATTAATTGAAAACTCTGATGGAACAATTACTTTCATATCAAGGCTAAGTGTTGAAAATAGCACAAATTACGCATTGGATGTATTTAATGGTGGTATAACAGCTGGAGTAAATGTGATTCAATGGACACTTCATTCAGGGGATAATCAAAGATGGTACCTGCAACCAGTGGAAGAACACACTTTAAAGTATGAAGTAAATGGTGGAAGCACAATAGCAGATAGCAATCATTTACCAGGAGTACTCCTGACAGAACCTACTACCCCTACAAAGGAAAACTTAGTCTTCGGAGGCTGGTATAAAGATACAGAACTGACACAAAGATGGAACTTTACTAAAGATAGAATGCCAGAAACCGATTTAACCTTATATGCCAAATGGGAACAAGATTTAAGTGGGGTATATAATATAAGATCCAAGAACAGTGACCTTGTAATGGACGTATTTAATGGAGGCTCAGATCAAGGAGTAAACGTTATCCAGTGGACCAAACATGGTGGAATTAATCAACAATGGAAATTTGAAGCCCTAAATAATGGCTACTATAAGATAACATCGATGCTATCTGGAATGTCAATTGATGTCTACAATGGTGGAACAGAAATTGGAAACAGAGTCATCCAATGGCCATACCATGGTGGAATCAACCAACAATGGAAAATCATAAGAAATGATGATGGTACTGTATCCTTAATGTCAAGACTTGCTGAAGAGAGCGGGACTAAATTCCTTCTAGATGTCTATGGAGGAGGTAAGGATATGGGCGTCAATGTGATCCAATGGACATCCCATTATGGTGACAATCAAAAATGGTATATTGATTCTGTAGAATAAAAAGTCATAAATCAGTAATCAACAATGTAATATCAGAAATTGGACAGCACCCCAAAAGTTAGAAAATGTGTTCATAACCACATAGATAATAATTGGGGTGCATTTTTTATTAATGAAATAGAAGAAGATGGATTGGATAATATCTGAAAAGAAGTAGTTTTATAATACACAATAATGTATTATATTAAATATGATAGATACAATATAAATAATATACAATAAAGGAGAAAAGATTTTGGTTGCAAAAAAAAGAATAACAAAAATATCTTCGATCATTTTATCAATAATAATTAGTACAATGCTAATTATTCCATTTCAGAAGAGTGAGGTATCAGCAGCAATAGGACTAGATAACTGGACACTGAAAAACCCACAACCAACATCAAATAATCTTAATAGTAGCACCTATGGAAACGGTTCATTCGTCTCAGTCGGTAGTAAAGGTACTATCTTAACATCCACTGACGGGGTATCTTGGACAAACCAAAATTCAGGCATAAATGAAAATCTTAACGATATAGCCTATGGCAATGGAATCTATGTAGCAGTTGGATCAAATACAATACGCACATCTACAGATAAAGTAAATTGGGTTGGTAGATACCCTGGCATCAGTGAATCTTATCAACTTGATAGCATAACCTACGGTAATGGAATCTTCGTTGCAATTGGACTTAATAAAATACTAACCTCAGTAGACGGTATTACATGGACCAAACTAGATTCGGATATATATAACAATATATCCTTATACGAAGTAAACTATACTAACAATAACTTTTATGTAGTTGCAGATAATAATGCAATACTTACTTCAACCAATGGTATCAACTGGAACAAATACATGTCTGGAATACCAATGTTCTTAAAACTTGACTGTATAACCTATGGAAACGGAATCTATCTTGCAATTAGTTCAAGTGGTTCCCTTACTACTTCCACTGATGGTATAAACTGGAATCCTGTTTTTTCAGGTATTACTGATAATATATCAAGCGTTACCTACGGGGATGGATTATTCGTAGCCGTAGGAGAAAATGGAGAAATACTAACATCTACTAACGGTCTGAATTGGACTAACCAAAATTCAGGATCAGACGAATATCTTAACGACATAAACTACAGTAATGGGAAATTTGTGGCAGTAGGACAAAGTGGAGAGATAATAACATCATCAGATAGTGTTAATTGGACTAGCCACAAATCTGGTATTCAGGGGAATATGCAAGGATCAGCATATGGTAATGGAATATTTGTTATAGTAGGTGATAACGGTAAAATAACAACATCAATAGACAATGTGAACTGGACCAGTCAAAACTCCGGAATAACAGAAGATTTATACAATATAATCTATAGTAACGGTATCTTCATAGCTGTGGGAGAAAATGGCAAAGTAATAACCTCAACCAATGGCTTGAGCTGGAATAATCAGAATACAGGTACATCAGAAGTACTAAATGACATAGCCTATGGTAATGGTTACTTTGTAGCAGTTGGACAAAATGGTAAAATAATAACATCATTAAATGGTACCAACTGGAACAACCAAAACTCTGGTGCTTCAGGTGATCTTTATGGAATAACCTACGGTAATGGACTCTTTGTTACAGTAGGATCAGCTGGTAAAATATTAACATCTACTAATGGGATAAATTGGACTTTTCGTGATTCTAGGATTTCTGGATTAATCCTAGACATTACCTACAATAATGGGGTTTTTGCAGCAGTAGGAGGAATTTCACATCCAATATCAGGGTATAATGGTATAATTCTTACCTCAACTAATGGTGTGGACTGGAGTTCACATACTGGATTTACAGAATTGCTTTATGGAATTACCTATGCCAATGGATTTTTTATTGCAGTAGAGTATGATAAAGGTACTATCATAAGTTCGAAGGACGGTATGAATTGGACTAATCTTAAAAACTCAGGCTATCCTTTAGTTTCTATTAACTCTGGCAATGGTGCCGTTGTAGCAGTTGGTGATGGAGGAACAATATACTCATCAACATTATCAACAACCAATACCGATTTTAGTGGAACTTACAATATAAAATCAAAGAAAAGCAATTTACTAATGGATGTATATAATGCTGGAAAAGAAAAGGGTAACAATGTAATACAATGGCCAGCTAATGGTGGAATAAATCAACAATGGAAATTTGAACGATTAGAAAATGGTTACTACAAGATAACTTCTCAACTATCAGGAATGGCTTTGGATGTGTACAATGCAGGATCTAGTAATGGTAATCGGGTGATTCAGTGGCCATATCATGGTGGGACCAACCAACAATGGCATTTGATTGAAAACTCAGATGGAACAATTGGATTCATGTCGAGATTAAGTGTTGAAAATGGTACAAATTACGCATTGGATGTATTTAATGGTGGTATAACAGCTGGAGTAAATGTGATTCAATGGTCTCTACATTCTGGTGATAACCAAAAATGGTACCTACAACCAGTAGAAGAACACACTTTAAAGTATGAAACCAATGGTGGAAGTACTATAGCAGACAGCAGTCATTTACCAGGAGTACTCCTGACAGAACCTACTACCCCTACAAAAGAAGACTTAGTCTTCGCAGGCTGGTATAGAGATACAGAACTTACACAAAGATGGAACTTTTCTAAAGATAGAATGCCAGGATCTGATTTAACCCTATATGCTAAATGGGAACAAGACTACAGTGGGGTATATAATATAAGATCCAAGAACAGTGACCTTGTAATGGACGTATTTAATGGAGGCTCAGATCAAGGAGTAAACGTTATCCAGTGGACCAAACATGGTGGAATTAATCAACAATGGAAATTTGAAGCCCTAAATAATGGCTACTATAAGATAACATCGATGCTATCTGGAATGTCAATTGATGTCTACAATGGTGGAACAGAAATTGGAAACAGAGTCATCCAATGGCCATACCATGGTGGAATCAACCAACAATGGAAAATCATAAGAAATGATGATGGTACTGTATCCTTAATGTCAAGACTTGCTGAAGAGAGCGGGACTAAATTCCTTCTAGATGTCTATGGAGGAGGTAAGGATATGGGAGTCAACGTTATTCAATGGACTTCCCATTATGGAGATAACCAGAAATGGTATATGGATTCTATAAAATAGTAATTGAAGATAGGACATTTAAAGATAAATGAAACAATTGAATTATCAAGAGATGAGGTAGAGAGTTAGCTCAGCAACCTCACACCAACCTGCGAAAAGTAAGGTGGTACAGCTAACAACGATAAGGAGACAATAACACAAAAAAACTCCTTAGGGAGTTTTTTGTGTTATTGTTATATTGTTAAGGAATAAAGGAGGTTTAGTAATGAGTTCTAAAATACTAATACACATACCACACAGTTCAATGAACATCCCAAAAGAATACAAGAACAGCTTTACTGCCGATGCTAAAACAATAAGGAAGAACATCATAGCACTAACAGACTACCAAACCCAGGACCTATACGACCACTCAGAACATCAAAACAAAATAATATTCAATGTAAGCAGATTACTTTGTGATGTAGAAAGATATGAAGACGACCAATACGAAATAATGGCAAAATACGGCATGGGAGTAGTCTACACAAAAGGACCATATGGAGAAACACTAAGAACAACCAATAAAAACATAAGAGAAGAAATAATAGAAAAATACTACAAACCACACCACAAGAAACTACTTGACGAGGTTATTAGTATAATTGAGAATAAAGGAAACTGCATAATAATCGATGCACACTCTTTTCCTTCAAAACCATTCCCAGGTGAACCAGACCAAAACATGGAAAGACCAGACTTCTGCATAGGTACAGACAATTTTCATACACCAGAGTCACTGGTCAATAGTATTACTAACTGCATCAAGGAAATGGGCTACACAATAGAACGAAACAAACCATATGCAGGAACCATAGTACCACTAGAACTCTATAGAAAAGATAAAAGAGTAATATCAGTCATGATAGAAGTTAATAGAAGACTATACATGAACGAAACTGAACAAAGCCCCTCTGAGAAATATGATGCTACTAAAAAAGCAATACACAAGATTATAGATACAATAGACAAATGGTCACAGGAAAATGCATAAGGAAACAAGAATAAACAGAAAGTCCCGATCATGTCAGTAGACAGTTCGGGACTTTCTTTATGTTAATTTAAATATAAAATGATATTACAAGATAATATGTAGAGGAGTATTGTATTTATTATACATATATGATATTTTTAATGTATCAATTTAAAATTGAATAAATTTTTAACGGATACAAATAAGGATAACAAAATGAAAAGAAAAATCTTAATATTTATGTTGTCGATTATCCTATTCTGGACAGACTGGATAATAATCGGACTCACCTGGAACAATTTTCACGACAAAATCTACACCATAGTCAATGTAATTATGCTTCCAATATTACTCGCTATGCTCTTAGCTGGAATTATACTGATAATGAAGATAGTTGGTAGACTAAAAGGAAAAGGCGGAGTATACAAGACTATAGATTTCCTTGGAGCTATATTTGCAATACTGGTGATAACAGTTATTCTTTTACTCCATTTTAATGAATACAACAAAGCCATGAATAAGAATCATACCATAGCAGGATTTGGACCAATTATCTCTAAAAGTATAAATGAGGGAAACTACTACTTCTATATTGGAAAAGAGGCTAGAAATATCAGATTCCAGTGCGACAAGAAAACCTACGAAACATTATTAATTAACGACAAAGTACTATACACCTTTGAATACAGACTGGACTTCTTCAATGAAAACCGAGGAATCTTAAAAAGCCTTGATCAGGAAAATTATATTGATAATAGAATTAAGCATGACGACTAAGGACCCAGTAATTAGAAATAGAAAAAACTCAAGCAGCCATAATGGCTGCTTTTTGTTTCAATTAAAACAGTTGCGAACGCAACTAATTATGATATAATGCAGATGAGAGGTGAAAACAATGAAAAGCACACACATCGGAGACCTAATATACAAACTAAACAAAGAACTATCAAAACAAATAGACACACTACTAAAAGACGAAAAAATGAGCAACGGACAACTACAAACCCTAATGACAATCAAAAAACTAGAAACCAACGGCCAAGTAACACAAGAAAAAATAACAAAAGAAATACTACTAGACAAAAGCAACATCTGCAGAAGCCTACAAAAACTAAACGAAGAAAAATACATAACAATAGAAATATCAGAAAATGATGCAAGAAAAAATATAATACAACTAACACAACATGGCCAACAAGAACTAACAAAACTACAAAAAGACCTCCAAACAATAAACAAACAAATGCTAAAAGACATAAAAATAGAGGAACAAAACATCACAAAAAACACCCTACAAAAGATGATAGAAAACCTTAAAGTAGACTAAAAATTTAAATTAGCATTTAAATAGGAAATAAAATAGAAATAGAGACCAGTAGGAGAAAAAATGAAACAAAAAAACAAATACGCCATACTACCAATATTCTTTACAATATTCCTGGACTTGTTAGGACTCGGTATAGTAATACCAATACTCCCAGCAGTTCTCCTTGACCCAATGGGGGGAGTACTACCAATACTAACAACCTACACCACCAGAACAATAATATATGGCTTTCTAGTTGCCTCATACCCACTAGCACAATTCTTTAGCGCACCTATACTAGGAGCTTTAGCAGACCAAAAAGGCAGAAAGAAAATACTAATAATATCACTATTTGGAACCTATATAGGCTATCTGATCTTTGCTATAGGTATCCTACAAAAAGACATAAACTTACTATTCATAGGCCGAATAATCGATGGCCTCACAGGAGGCAATATTGCCATTGCCCAATCAACCATAGCAGACATCAGCGATGAGAAAAGCAAAGCCAAAAACTTTGGCTTTATAGGCATGGCCTTCGGCCTCGGATTTATTCTAGGACCATACATCGGAGGAAAAATATCAGACCCAGGCGTAGTCTCCTGGTTCACTTATGCAACACCCTTCTATTTAGCAATGGTCCTTAGCATACTAAACATTATTCTAGTAGTCTTAAAATTCCCAGAAACACTAGCAATAAAAAAACAAATAAAAATAAGCTTGCTAACAGGGGCAAGAAATCTAAAAAAAGCCTTCACCAGAAAAGACTTGAAAATAATGTTTCTAGTAGGCTTTCTCTTAGCTATTGGTTTTAACTTTTTTACCCAGTTCTTCCAGGTACTCTTGATTGGTAAATTCAATTTTACTCAATCTAATATTGGTGATTTTTTTGCCTATATGGGCTTATGGATAGCCATCACCCAAGGCTTAATTTTAAGACCACTTTCCAATAAGTTCTCACCAGAAAATATTATGAAATATTCCATAATATTGTTAGCTTTAACATTCCCCTTTTTACTAATACCTGACAAAGCGATTTGGCTATTTTTAATAATTCCTTTTATAGCAATATTCCAAGGATTGACCCAGCCAAATACTACGACAATAGTTTCAAACTTGGCAAGTGAAAAGGACCAAGGAGAAATCTTGGGAATAAACCAGTCAGTACAATCCATGGCACAAGCTATACCAGCCATTATTGCAGGTTTTATTACTTCAATTAATATTAATCTACCAACCATACTTGCTGCAATAACAACAATTATTGCCTGGATTATATTCAAATTTGTCTTTCTAAAAAAAGATAAGATAGGAGAAAACTAATGAGCAGTTTTAAGAACCTTCGGATAGTAGACAATTTCTATCAGACATCAGCCTTCTTTCCAATGCCTACAGTCATGATAAGCACACTTACACCTGAAGGAGAAACCTCCCTTGGACCATATTCATTAATTCAGCCCTATTACATTGCAGGACGGGATTATTACGCCATGCTACTATGCACTCGTAATTCCTCAAACACCGCTCAGCATCTATTACAATATGGAAAATGTGCTTTAAACTTCATCACCGATGAAAAAAAATACTTCAAAGAAGCTGTGCGACTTGGCTTTCCTGGGGATAAGCCCGAGGAGAAAATGAAAAACAGCATCTTTACACTCGAAGATGGTCAGATGACCAGCGAACACCCTGGGGAAAAGTTCCCCAAGGTTATCAAAGAAGCCTATCAGGTAATGGAATGTACCTGGATGAGTGAACTTGACAACGCTCAAAACGATAAACCAGGTCTCCTTGAGGGCTACCCAGGACCATATCATGACTTCAACGGAATAACCAGTCAATATGGAGCTCATTTTATCCTGCGAGTCGACAAGATACTTATGAAAGAGCGTTACTATAAGGCTATCATCAATGGAGTAAAGGCATCAGACTTTCCTTCAGTTCCAGTGGACTACGGTTATCGTGACAGCAAGTCCTTCTGGTATACACCCTTTAAAAGACCACGAACAGCGCCTCTAGCCAAGCGAGAGGCTAGTCTGTCATCAGTTAAGTACGCAGCAGATCGAGCTGATGATACTGTAAAATTTACTGATGAAGCTTGTATGAAACTACTAAAGGTACCTCGCATCTTCCTGCCAACTGCTTTAAAAGGCTGTGTGCAGTGGGCTAAGGCAAATAACGTTAACCTTATTACCGGAGAACATATGGACATCATTAACGATAAGCGCAGTAAAGAAAAATCCAGATAACTGGAGAAAAGAGGAAGTATATGAAAACTGTAGTAATTTATTTTTCACTCGAAGGCAATACAAAATATATCGCAGAAGAAATTTCCAAAGAACTAAATGCAGATATAATACAATTAATACCAGTAAAAGAATATCCGACAGGCAAAGTAAGTAAGTATTTTTGGGGAGGTAAAAGCACCACTTTTAAGGAGACTCCTAAGCTGGAATCATTTAAGTTTGATCCCGATATTTACGACTTAGTTATATTGGGAACACCTATTTGGGCAGGTACATTTACACCACCACTTCGTTCATTTATAAAGAAAACTAAATTAACAGGTAAAAAAATAGCCATGTTTGCAACTTGTTCCGGTGGCTCAACAGAAAAATGCTTTAAACAATTGGAAAAAGAAATATCTGATGGTACTGTTCTTGCAACTATGGGATTCATTGATCCTCTTAAGAATGCAAATAGTGAAAATAGTAATAAAGTTGTTGAATTCTGTACGAAGCTAAAAACATATATGTCTAGATAGAAGGTTATAAACTCAACACAAAATTAAAAAAAACATCTCATGGAAATATTAAATTTAATTTTAATATCATATTATGTTTGGTATAATTAATTTAACAAATTTTGGGGGTGGAATATGAAAAACAATATTATAAAAGAAATAACAACAAAATTATCTGAATATGGAATAGAATACAATGAAGGTGGAGATACAGACTTAAGTATTAACAAAGAGTTTCTTGACGCCAAATGGAGTACAGGAGACAAAAAAATAAAATACGAAAGCAATATCCTAATAAATGATCAGGAAAAAACAATATATATGTACGAAAAGACCACGGAAATTGGTAAGGGACTATCCCTTGGCGGAGGTGTTGATTCTTCATTCCAAAGTGGTACTACACTCTATCGTAAAGTGAAGAGTATTCAATATGGACCTGAGGGTAAAGCTTATGATATAGAACTTGACCTTGGCGCAATACCTAAGGCAGTAAAGGATATAGCCAAGAAATATGAATATAAGTTCAAGACAGTAATCATGAAGAAAAAGGCTATGTATCCAACTGGAAGTGCAGCAGGTAAAAGTGTTGCAAGTAGTGTTGTAAGTAATATTGAAGGAAGTAACACTAAAGATAGTAAAGTTGTACAAAAATTTGACATAAATAGTATCCCTAAGAGTTCTTTAATAGGTCTTGGAATATTGGGTGTAGTTGTTGCTCTACTTTATATTTTGATGGAAGTCACAATTATCGGTTGGATTTTAGCTCTTGTTTCATTTGGCTTGTTGTTCTACTATTTTTATTCCCATCCTTTATTAAATGTTGTTTTGAAGGTAGTTATTTTGGTAGTTTCCCTGATAGTTCTGTTTATAGTTGGGGCTATGTCTTCAAATATGGATACCAATAGCGTAGCAGATAAGAATGGGAACCAAGTTGTTGAAAAGGCTGATGAAGATAAAGAAGAAAGTACTGTTGACAACTCCAAGACAGTTGTTGGCATAAACTTGGCCAAGCCTGCTAATTGGGATTTAGTAGGTCAAAATGGCAAGGTTCTATATAGTTATCGTAAGAGTGATTTGAGTACTGTTGTTGTTATGAGTCTGACTTCTGTTGATCAGAAAATTTATAAACAAAAAGAGATATCGAAGGAAGATATTACTAGTACTACTGTTGCTAAGGTTAGTAGTTTTGAGAAGATTAAGATTGGTGATTGGAATGCAGTTAAGATACTAGGTGATGATACAACTGGTACTGGTGGAAATTATGTTTATATATATTTTATTGATCTTCCTGGTTATACTGATGTTTCAATTATGGCTTATGGTCGTACTTTGGAGGAAGCTAATACAGTTGCTAGTGAGTGGGAAGGTTTTCTTCCAGGTTTGCAGTTGGAGTTTCAATAGGTGTTTACATATTTATATGATCTAGATAAAGGAATATTGTTCTTTATTCATACATATTTGCATTTTCCTTTTTTGGATAAGTTTATGATTCTGGCAACTCATGCAGGTGATAAGGGTTTGGTATGGTTGTTGATTGTTGCTGTCTTGTTGTTTAATAGGAAGTATAGATATGTTGGGGTTTTGACTTTGGTAGCCTTGGCTTTAAATGCTCTTATTGGTGAACAGTTTTTGAAATATATTTTTCAAAGACCAAGGCCTTATACTGATTTTCCTTTTGTTGATTTGTTAGTAGGTAAGTATAGAACTTTTTCCTTTCCATCTGGACATACCGCATCTTCTTTTGCTGCAGCCTTTATTTTAAGCAAGTACTTGAAGAAGTATTCATTGGTTTTTTGGAGTATGGCTGTTGTGATTTCTTTTTCTAGGGTGTATCTTTTTATGCATTATCCTAGTGATGTGCTTGGGGGAATTATTCTTGGGTTGTTTTGTGGGGTGTTGGTTTCATATCTTTTTGAACACAAATTCAAGGATAAGCATAAGGTATTAGATTAAACAAATAAATAAATTAAATAAATGAATTATAAATTTATAATATAGTAGAGCACCTCAGAATCTGAGGTGCTCTACTATTTAGTTGAAATATTTTAAAATTTTTATTGTAATTCCAAATGGTTAAGTCTATAATAAGGTTAGATAGTGATATGGAAATATTCCATGTATATATGGAATTAATTAATATAAAAAGTGAATAATATATACTATAAGATAATTGTTCAGTAGTGGGGAGTGGTGTATCTGTGAAGAATAAAAAGATGAAAATAGCAAGGATTGAAAGTGATGTTTCACAAGAGCAGTTGGCGAATATTGTAGGAGTTACCAGGCAGACAATAAGTCTTATAGAATCAGGAACATATAATCCGTCATTAAAATTGTGTGTTGATATTTGCAAGGCACTTAATAAAACATTAAATGACTTATTTTGGGAGGTATGATTATGAACGTTAATAAAATAGTTAAGGAAGCAAGGGTTATTATGATTGTGGGCTTAGTAATTGGTTTTCTATTACTTGGTTTAGGTATTGTTTTTAATATTTTGGATGTGGGCTTTATAGAGAATAAGAGAGCTTTGATTGGTTTGTCCTTTATACCTTTTAGTATAGCTATAATTTATTTTATTAAGCTTTCAGGAATAAGGAAGACTCCAGATAAGATGAAGAATATTATCATTACTGAAAATGATGAAAGGCTTGTGGCTTTAAAGAATGAAGCTGATGCTGTAGCTTTTAAGATTGTTCAAGGGGCTATTTTTTTAAGCTATATGGGTTATACCTTATTGGTTCCTGAGGATATTTTTGAATCTGTGGGTTGGTGGATTTTAATGGGTCTTCTTTTTATTGCCTTCATGTCTCAAGGTATACTAGCTGCAAGGGCAATGAAGAATCCTAAGTCTGAAGAATAGTAAAACTTTTGATAAGTATATATTTAATGAACTTGCATGAATTTAGAATAAAAATTGACATTAATAACAGTGATTGTATATTATAAATATATATTCTTTACACAAAATAACAACAATACCATTAGGAGACAGAATCAATGATACTTAACCAGGAAAAGATTAATAAGAACAAACCCCTTATTTATGCAACATTAGCGTTGACAATATATATGGTAGTTTATTATATAATGCTTAATATCCTGAAAAATCAAGCACTGATCATATTTAGTGATATCATGGGAATCTTGGGACTTATACTAAGTCTCCTAATAATGATATATGCCATCAACAGACACACTTCCAAAAGCAAAAAAGAAATGTGGACTATATTCGCAATTGGCATATTTTTCTATATTCTCGCAGATAGTGTCTGGTTTATAAGTGAAACAATGAACAATCTAGAATCATACTTGCTTATTACAGACATTTTATATACCATTCAGTCAATATTATTTATTGTAGCTCTATATAAATTTGCCTTCCGAAAAAGTAATCCAAGAAGAATAATTAAGAGCATCGATATATTAATAGGATTAATGTTAATAATCATGTTAGAGTTGAAGTATTTAATCATACCAGTATTAAAACTAACCATTCAAAACGGACTATTATCATATCTGTTCCTAATTTATCCAATTACAGATTTAATTATGCTTATCATCCTTATTATGATGGTCATTAGACCCACAGACCAAAAGATGATAAAAATAACTAGACTTATGCTAATACCAATTATAATAAATATAATTATTGATCAAGTCTATGTTATAGAAGCAATAAATAATAATTACAGTTCTGGTAGCTGGCTAGATCCCCTATGGCCACTGGCAACCTGGCTTCTGGCAATAATAGCATTAATTTCATTAGAACAAAACACCATAGTTACAGAAAATGAAGAAGATAATGTAGATATTCTAGGTGTTAGTCAATCAATAAGAAATGCTACTGTAATAATGTTCTATATCGCTTTTTTACTATTTGGAGTTTATGTTTTCAGCAGGTATTTGATTATTGATGTTTTATCAGTCGGTTTCCTTCTAATTGTAGCTATATTAATTATTAGAGATATGTTTTATTCAGTTAATATGGCCAAGTTGTTTGAAAAAATTAAAGTAGTAAACAAGGATCTGGAAATTGTTAATGAGAAACTTGATGTTGAGTCAAAGACAGACTTTATGACAGGACTGAACAATAGAAGACAGATAATGAATTTATACTCTCATCTAAAAAAACATGCATTAAAAGAAAACAAACTGTTATCAGTTATAATGATTGATATTGATTACTTCAAGAAAATTAATGATAAATATGGACACGAAGCAGGAGATAAGGTGTTAAAAAAAGTATCTGAATTACTTCTAGAAAATACTAGAGGAAATGATCATGTTGGCCGCTTTGGTGGAGAGGAATTTATGATACTTATGCCTGACTGTAATAGGGATAAGGCTTATGGACTTGCAGAAAGAATCAGGATGAAAATAGAAGAGACTCCTATTACAATTGATAACTCAGGAACACAGGTGAATGTTACAATAAGTGTAGGTATATCATGTCTAGATTCAAGAATTCAGAATAATAAAGATACAATAAGCGAAGCAGATAAAGCATTATATGTTGCTAAGGAAAAAGGTCGTAACCAGGTAATAAACTTTAATGTTGCCACTTAAAATAATAGCCTCCATGGTATAAACCAAGGAGGCTATTTTAATATCCGATAATTATTGTTGTAATTCAAACTTCAAATCATTAATAGTTGCTTCTTGCTCTGCTATTTTTGTCTCAAGATTCTGTATCTTGGCTTCATAATCACTGACAAGATTATAATGAACATTCAAGGCTTCATTATTAGCCTTTAGTTTTTCAATGTTTTCTTTAGTAGTATAGATTTTTATATCCTTTAATTGACTATTCTGATTTAGTAATTTCTTATCATTTAAGTAGTTAATTGATTCTTTCATCATCTTGAAGATCTCAGGGCTTTCACTAAAAATATATAGTTGTTTGTATTCAGCTTCATCATATATATTATAAGATGAAGTGCTATACCTATTTGTTAAGTATTCGATCTTAATATTTTGGTTGTTGCTTTCAATATATTCAATACTATTACCTATAGTATTGTTGATAACTAATTTATCATTCATTTCTACTTCCATTGACTGGGTTACCATTAACTCTTTACCGTCACTGATTTCAAAGTCTAAAGAACCAATAAACATTAGTCCAGAACCAACTCCGGCAATTATTAAACTTATAAGGAAGGTCCAGATCATTATTTTCTTTTTGTTTTGTCTGTTGAAGACAAAGTTGAGTAGTATTAGTTCTACTATTACTGTTATTGCTATGGCAGCGAGTAGGGTAACTAAGGTACCGAAGAAGAATACTCCAGTTTTTGCTATTAGAAAGGATAGTACTACACCTACTACTAAGCTAATAAGTATAAATGCTATGAATATTAGTGTTATAAGAGCCCAGATTTTTATTAAGCCTACTATTGCCTTTAGTAGTCCGTTAATGAATTTATATTCACTATGCTTAGGGTCTCTTAGTATAATTTTTTCACTTTTTTGTTTTGGTTCTAATGTTGTGTTAGTCGATGTTTCTATTTCTATCTCATTTACAATTTCAATTTCATTGTTATCTGTAGCAATTTCATAGTAGTCTATGTATCTAGTTTTGAATATATGGAGCCAGATTATGATTCCGATGATTAGGGTTACTACATCGTAGATTGATTGTGCTATGGAGGATAGTACCTGGTATATTTTGTCTGGTAGTATTTGTATTATGTTATTGAATAGGCTATTAAATACAGTGCCTATGATGCCAAATGTTATTAGCAGTAATGCTATAATTATGGCTTGTTCGAATAGACATTTTAGTTTTGTTTTTGTATTAAAGCTTAAGAACATGTTGAAGGTTTTGCTTATAAAGTTTAGGAAGTCATCTATGTATTTGTTAATGTTGTTTTTTGTTTGTTGTTCTGATTTGATTTCTCTTATGTCGTTGTTTAGCAGGTCATTTATATCCAAATTGAATCTGTTACAAATCTGTAGTATCTTATCCATTTCAGGGTAGGTGTTTCCTGATTCCCATTTGGAGATGGCTTGTCTGGATACTTTTAGTTCTTCTGCTAATTGTTCTTGTGAAAGATTATGATCTTTTCTTATCTTCTTGAGATTTTCTGCTAGTTTTTTATTCATCTGTTTTCTCCTTCTATGAGTTATCTTTACAAGACAATAGTATAATTTCTAATGGTTGCAAACTACCAACTTCTGGTTGTTTTTTGTATAAAGTTGGTTGCATCCCACTTATTATACTATAAATACAACAAAAACAATCATTTTGAGCTACTTGGAAAAATTTCAGATCCTATTTTTTAATTTGTAAATTCAACTTGCATTTTAAATTTCATTGGGTTAATATTGATATATGGAACCGGTTCCAAATTACCTCGGCAATCATATTCTAACCAATAGTTATTTAGAAATATTTGAAACAACTATGTATTTAGAATATTTAATATACAACAGATGAAAGGAGCTAAAGAAAAAAATGAACTATGTAATCGGAAGTTATCAAAACTATGTAGGCGGAGAATGGGTTGAACCAAAAAGTGGAGAATACAAAGAACAACACTCCACCATCGACGGAACAGCAGTATCAAAATGCCCAATGTCAGGAATGAAAGACGTGGAGGAGGCAGTAGGAGTTGCCAAGTCAGCATTCGAAATGGCAGATTGGGCCAATAACCCAAGAAAACGCTCCAAAGCCCTATTATGCTGGGCTGCTAAGATTAAGGAAAATATAAACGAACTAGCCACTGCCCTAAGCTGGCAAGTAGGCAAACCATTTAAGGAAAGTTTCGGAGAAATGATGGGAGCCATCGGCTACCTGGAATACTATGCAGGAGCAACACGTACCCTGTATGGTGCAACAACCTCCATAGATGAATACACAACCTCAATACTAGCAAGAGAACCAGTAGGAGTAATAGGCGTTATAGTACCATGGAACTACCCAATCACCCTCCTAATGAGAGACATGGCCCCAGCACTAGCAGCAGGAAACACCTGCATCGTCAAACCAGCAGAACAAACCTCAGGCATAACCATGAAGGTAATTGCTTTATTGGAAGGTATTCCGGAGTTTCCTGCTGGAGTAGTCAATGCCATCTGCGGTAAAGGCTCCCTTATAGGGAACGCTTTGGTTAAACACCAAGACGTAGACATGATAGACTTCACCGGAAGTGTAGAAGTCGGCAAAGACATAATGGAACACGCCGCAGCAACAATGAAAAAACTATCCTTAGAACTAGGCGGCAAATCAGCCAGCATAATCTTTGCAGACGCTGATCTAGAAAAAGCACTACCATATGCCATAAAAAGCATCTTCACCAACGCAGGACAACTATGCACCTCAGCCTCAAGGATTCTAGTAGAAGAATCAATAGCCGAGGACTTCATTAGTAGATTAAAAACTATGGCCGAAGCCTTAGTAGTAGGTAACCCCCTAGATCAAACAACAGAAATGGGAGCAATGAACACCCCGGTCCAAATGGAAACTGTACTAAAATATATTAAGATAGGTAAGAAAGAAGGTAAGTTACTAACTGGAGGTTATCGTTTAGAAGAAGATGGCTTAGACAAAGGCTACTTTATAGCACCAACCATTTTCTTAGATCTACCATTTAAATCAAAGTTAGTACAAGAAGAAATCTTTGGACCAGTACTCTGTATCCATACCTTTAGCAGTGAGGCAGAGGCAGTAGAGTTGGCTAACGGAACACGCTTTGGCCTAGCTTCAGGTGTCTGGACCAAGGATATCGACAAAGCCATGAGAGTCAGCAGAAAAATGAGAGCAGGAACTACCTGGGTCAACTGCTATAACCGCCTAATGCCTGAATGTGAAACAGGAGGCTACAAGGAAAGCGGAATAGACAGAGCCGGAGGTATTGAAGGAATAAATAAGTTTACAGAAGTTAAACATGTGTGCATAGACTATGCCCCAGGTGTTTAAAAGGAGAATAGATGAATAAAAAAGCTACCATAATGGATGTGGCTAGACTAGCAGGTGTGGGAAAGACAACTGTCTCCAGAGTATTTAACAAACCGGAGATGGCTGGCAAGGAAACTGTAGAGAAAGTCATGGCAGCTGCAAGAGAACTTGGCTACAGGCCAAGCCCTATTGCCAGAGCCTTAAATGACACTAAGTCTAGAACAATCTCTTTAGTAGTACCTAACGTAGAATCATCCACCATGGCCGAAATTATTCGTGGAGCAATGCAATACCTAACAGAAAGGAACTATAGCCTTCTAGTGTTAGATTCTAGTGAGAACTATGATACAGAAAGGGACTATTTCCATCTCCTACAAGAAAGAATGACAGATGGAGTTATCTTCTGCCATGGTAGCGCCAAAGAACGAATGGAAGCCCTACGTGATCTAATGCCGGTAGTCTTTGTAGAAAGCAGAGCAAAAAGATCTGATATAGACCAGGTACTAGTTGATGGGATTGATGCTTATCGTAAGATGTTCTCCTATCTTTTAGCTAATGGTTTTTTAATGGAGGAGGTTGCTATAGTCTATGGTAAAGAAGATAACTTTTCCAGACTTCGTATTGGCCAATGTGGGAAGGTACTAGAGGAAATGGGACTGGAACTAAATCCTGATAATGTCCTCTATAGTAACTGGAGAGCAGAGGACGGTTATGATTCCATGAAAGTTCTACTTGGTAGGTTGAAGAGGCCAAAGGTGGTTATTTACCTATCTGACGTGATGGCCTTAGGTGGTATGAGAGCAGCCCATGATTTAGGTCTTAATGTACCTGATGATGTTAGTGTGGTTGGTTTTAATGATGCTAGGTTTAGTGCCTTTTATCAACCATCACTTACAACTCTTGACTACAAGCCAGAACAGTTAGGAATTGCTGCTGCCAAACAGATTTTAAACAGGTTAAAAAATTCTGAACTACCTGTTCAGATTGATATTTTAACTACAGAATTACTGATTAATGAAAGTGTTAAGGAATTAAAAGGAAGAAGTAAGTAAGAAAGAGAAGGTGTATTTAATGAATAGATTTTTATTGCCAACAGAGGTTATTTCAGGTCCTGGTTGTCTAGTGGAGTTAAAAAGATTTGTTAAAGCTGGGGATAAGGTTGCCCTAATAACTGATAGCTCATTGGTAAAGTTAGGTCTTGCAGCTAAGGTTGTAGAGGTACTTGAAGGTATTGGTGCCAGTTCACAAATATTTGATGAAGTACCAGCTAATCCACATGCTGAGGTAGTTACTAAGTGTCGTGCTTTTGTAGAAGGTATGGGTGCTAGTGTTGTTGTGTGTCTTGGTGGTGGTAGTCCTATGGACGTTGCTAAAGTTGTGGCTATGCTTGCAACTAATGAAGGTGAGTGGGAAGATTATCAGTGGAACATGAAACAACCATCTAATTCACCACTTCCATATATTGCTATTCCAACTACTGCTGGCACTGGCTCTGAGGTAACAAAGACTTCAGTTATTATTGATCGTAATACTAAAAAGGGCACTGGTGGGGATTTCTTTTTTGCTAAGGCTGCCCTACTTGATCCTGAACTTATGGTTAGTCTTCCACCTCATTTAACTGCAGCTACTGGAATTGATGCCTTGACTCATGCAATTGAAGCATATGTAGGTAAAAACCATCAGGCATTTACTGATGCGCTTGCCTTGGAGGCTATTGCTATTCTTGCCGAATACCTACCAAGGGCTTTTGCCAATGGTGCTGATTTGGTAGCCAGGGAGAAGGTAGCGGTTGCTGCTGCAATGGCTGGTATGGCTATGGATCAAAGTGGACTTGGTGTGGTACATGCTATGAGTGGTCCATTATCAAGTTATTATGATGTACCTCATGGTTTATCTAATGCTGTTGGTCTTCCTTATGGTATGGCCTATAACCTAATTGCTGTACCAGAAAGATATGCTCGTATAGCAGAGGCCCTTGGTCTTGATGTGAGTAATTTATCTTTCCGTGAGGCTGCTGAGGCTAGTGTTCAAATGGTGGAAGAGCTTCTTGATGACTTGCAGATTCCAACTGATCTTAGTGATTATTTCATCAAGTATGGCGCTGATGATGGTGATATCTTGAAGTTTGCTGAGGAGTCCTGTAAGATGTTCCTAATGAGGAATAACCCTAGAAATCCTCAGGTAAAGGATATTGAAGAGATATTTGAAGCTATATTTAAGTAGAATTGATATTAATAAACAAAAAACCAACTCTAAATTATTTGGGTTGGTTTTTTTATTAATACAATTAAAAAAAATTCTATAAGATTGAATAATCTCAAGAAAAGAGCTTGCTAATAGGCTTGCTTTAACTAAAATCTAAAAAAATATGATTTTATCTTGAAATTGTTGGGTATATAGAACATAATAAAAAAGTATAAAGAAAATTTGAAAAAGGAGGCATATCAAAATGAACGACAACCTATACAAGCAGATACTAGACCAATCACCATTAGGATATGCTTATCACGAAATAATATTAGATGAACACAATAAACCTTGTGACTATAAGTTTATTGAAGTAAATAATGCCTTTGAAGACTTAACAGGACTAAAACGAACAGAGGTTATAGGCAAGAGGATTTCAGAAGTACTTCCAGAAATAAAAAACAGTGAATTTAACTGGATTGCACTATATGGGAAAATTGCAATAAACGGTGGCAGTGAAGAATTTGAACAATTTTCTGCTGCTCTTAATAGATGGTACAAAGTAAAAGTATACTCGCCAGAAAAAGGTTCATTTATAACAGCTTTTAGCGATATTACAAATGAGCGTCAACAAATAGAGGAACTATATAATCTGGCCGTAATGTCTGAAGAACTATTGGAAGGCATAAAGGAAGAAAATAGTTATCAAATAATTACTGATAATTTATTAGAAATATCAGAAGCTAAATTCATTTCTTTTAATCTATATGAAGAAGATGGCAAACACTATACAACCAAAATAATAGCAGGAGATAGAGGGATTGCCAACAAAGCTATGAAAATTATCGGTATGGAACTATATGAAAAAAAATGGCCTCATGATTCCTTAAGAGCAGAAAAAATAAAAGATAAAATGGTAACTCACTTTCTTAACTTACACGATTTAGCCGGGAAGGTTATACCAAAGACTGTATGCGATTTACTAACAATGAGCTTTGGCATTGGTGAGGTAGTTGTAGTTAAAATTATGAAAAACAATATTATGCTTGGTGATTTTACATTAATAATGCCAAAGGGTAAGGCTTTTAAAAAAGATAGTATTGTTGAAATATATGCTAACCAGGTAGGTCTGGCAATAGTTAATATGAGAGAAGAAGAAAAAATAATAAAAAGTGAAGAACAATATAGACTACTAACAACCCAGATGCAACTAGGCATGGTTCTTCATGAAATAATATGTGATGACCATGGTAATCCAGTAGATTATCGCTTTTTAAGTGTCAATGAAAGCTATGAAAAAATAACTGGTCTCTCCAGAGTAGATATCCTAGGAAAGACAGTATTAGAAGTCCTGCCAAAGACTGAAAAATATTGGATTGATTTTTATGGAAAAGTAGCACTGACTGGAAAAGAAGACCGTTTTGAAAATTATTCTGCAGCTCTTGGAAAGTATTATAGTGTAGTAGTTTATTCCCCGAAAAAGGGACAATTTGCGGTTATTGTTGATGACATAACCGACAGAAAAGCCATGGAAAAACAAATATTCAACGAAAAAGAACAATTTAAAACCACGCTTTTATCAGTTGGTGATGGTGTTATATCTGTAGATGCAAATGGTAAGGTACTGATTCTAAATCAAATTGCCCAACACCTAACAGGATGGACACAAGAAGAAGCCCTAGGAGAATCTATAGAGGAAGTTTTTCATATTATCAATGAATTTACTGGGAAAAGACGAGATAATCCAGTACAAAAGATTTTAGATAATGATGAAATTATTGAATTGGATAATCATACTATTCTGATTTCTAAAGATGGAACAAAAAGACCAATTGAAGACAGTGCAGCCCCAATAAAAGACGAGCAAGGAAATATTACAGGTGTAGTCTTAGTATTTAGGGATTTTTCAGAAAAGAAAAAAAGCCTTGATGAAATCACTTATCTTAGTTTTCATGATCATTTGACCGGATTATATAATCGTAGTTTTTTTGATGCAGAACTAAACCGCCTCGATACACAAAGAAACCTTCCTCTGACTATTATCATGGGGGATGTTAATGGCTTGAAATTAATTAATGATACCTTTGGACATTCAGCAGGAGACGAGTTGCTGAAAAAGGTAGGAGGAATATTAAAGAGCTGTTGCAGGAGTGATGATATTATTGCAAGAGTTGGTGGTGATGAGTATTCTATTTTATTACCACAAACCGATGGTATAGAAGCTCAAAAGCTTATTAAACGAATTCAAGAATCAATGAAACATGAGAAAGTCAGGGATTTAGAGGTGTCTATTTCTTTTGGCTTGGCAACAAAGACTGAGGTTTCACAGACTAAGGATTTCATTACTAAAAAGGCTGAAGACTATATGTACAGCAATAAACTATTTGAAGGACCAAGTTTTAGAGGTAGAGTAATTGACAATATTGTTATGGCCATTAATGCCAAAAGCCCTAGGGAAGAGGCTCATTCTAAAAGAGTTTCAGCACTGTGTGTCGCCTTAGGTGAAGCACTGGAAGTAGATGAAGGAATGATTAAGACCTTGAAAATATTTGGACTACTCCATGATATTGGGAAGATTGCCATAGCGGATGATATATTAAATAAACCAAGTGGATTAACTGATAGAGAACATTATGAAATAAAAAGACATTCAGAAATAGGCTACCGTATTTTAAGTACTGTAAATGATATGGCTGAGATTGCAAATTATGTATTATATCATCATGAAAGATGGGATGGTACTGGTTACCCTAAAGGTATGGCTGGAGGCTCAATACCTTTAGCGTCACGAATTTGTACCATAGTTGATGCTTATGACGCTATGACTAGTGATAGAAGCTATCGACCAGCTATGACAGATGAATATGCAATGAATGAACTGCAAAAAAATGCAGGCACACAGTTTGATCCTTATCTTGTAGATGTATTTTTAAATAAGGTATTATATATCTAAAATATGAATAAACCAAAGGAGAGAAAATAATGAAAGAAATAAAAAGCCTTGCCCATGTATGTATTTCAGTGAATGATATGGACGAAACACTGCAATTTTATCTCAATGTTTTAGGATGTAAATTAATAGATCGATTTCCATTAGACTGGGTTAATGTAGAATTAGCCCATGTGGAAATAAACGGACAACAAATTGAATTTACACAAAAATCAGATACTCAACGTTTAAGAACAGACCGATGGGAAGTAGGCCATATCGCCTTTAAAGTATCTGATATAGACAAAGTCGCAGAAAAATTAAGTTCTGTTTCAAATATTAAATTTATTGATGAAAAACCTAATGTTGTGAATGAAACTTTGACAACCTTCTTTATTGAAGGTCCAAGTGGTGAAGTTATAGAATTCATGGAATATAAGTAACACAACAAAATATTAATAAAAATTAATAATCATTCAAAAGCACCTTTGTTAAGGTGCTTTTTTGACTTTAGCCTTTCTTTAAGTTGGTTAATGTTTAATTTAAAAAACTTTATATAAAATATATAAGGAAAATGTTATATAAATATGTTAGAATAAAAACAATATGATTACTTTTATATTACATTGAGAGAGGCTCGAAGATAATGGAAAACATACTTTATACAATAGGACTAATACTAGCAATACTATATTTGGCCATGGGCCTTGACGATTTCCTGTGGGATCTCTATTCACTAACCAGAAGAAAAAAATACAAAAAAACAAGATTAGACTTTAAAGTATTAAGAACACCACCACCAAAACTACTAGCAATAACAATCGGAGCCTGGAATGAGGCGACTGTTATTGGAGATGTTATAGAAAACCTAATAACCTCAATACAATACCCAAAATCCATGTACCACCTCTTTGTAGGTGTATATCCAAATGACCAGGAAACAATGGATGTAGTAAAAGAAATAGAGAAAAAATATTCAAATATCCATATGGTAATTAACGAAATACCAGGACCAACAACCAAAGCCCAAAATATTAACTACGTAATAAAGAACATAAAAGAATACGAAAAACTAAAAAACTGGAGATTTGCTTCAATAACAATTCATGATGCAGAAGATGTTATCCATCCTTATGAGTTAAGAGTAACAAACTATATGATAGACCACTACGATGGCCTACAATTCCCTGTATTTCCTCTAATGGAAATGCCAAGATTCAGAAACTTTTTCAAAAACCTGACTGTAGGCACATATGCAGACGAGTTTGCAGAAAACCACTTCTCAACCATGGTAGGAAGGACTAGTACAGGAGCATTTGTTCCATCAGCGGGAACAGGTTTTGTACTTTCAAGAAGTGCTATAGATTCCTTTAAAACTGATGAAATACTACCAAATGATAGCTTAACAGAAGATTATCGCTTATCTTTGACACTATTTGAACAGGGCTTGAAAATCCGTTATGTGTTAGATTTAATACCACGAGTAACAAAAGAAAATAAAATAAAATTTGACTATGTTGCGACTAGATCAATGTTTCCGGATAACTTCAAAGCAGCAGTAAAACAAAAAACACGCTGGATACTAGGAATAACAATGCAATCAGTACAACTAAAAGACGTATTCGCAAAAAGCAAACTAAACCTAATGGCAAGATACTCAATCTACAGAGACCTAAAAGCAAAGATAGGAAACCTTTTAGTATTTGTGGGATACCCAGTGCTAATATACTTTTTCGTATCCCTATTTACACCACTAACACCAATATATCCTTACTTTTCCTTATCTTGGTACTTTAGTTTGGTGATAACCATAATGATGATAGAAAGACAGATATCAAGATCAGTAGCTATCTATAATGTATATGGATTTAGAAGCATGTTCTTTGCTTGCTTGCTTCCTCCAATTCTTCCTATACGAATAATTTGGGGAAATATAATAAACCTGTCAGCAACAATAAAAGCTTATATGCAAAGCATAACAGGCAAGAAAGAACAGAAAAAAAACAAACAAAAACAAAAAAAACTTGCCTGGAGTAAGACGGACCATACCTTCCTCCCAAAGGAAGTTCTTAGCAGATACAAAAGAACCTTCGGTGATGTACTAATTGAAAAAGGCATACTTACCCCGGAAGAATTAAAAAAAGTACTAAATAAAAAACCGAACAACATCCAAATAGGCAAATACCTATTAGAAGAACAAACTATAACAGAAAAACAACATCTAGAAGTACTATCACATATTAAAGGCATACAATTTGTTAATATGGGTGACTTCTCTAATTATGATTTATCATCACTAGCTCCAAAATTTGATAAAAAAGTATTAGAAGAGTTAATGGTATTGCCTATAGTCCATTCTGATGGTAGTTATGTAATAGCCTATTGTGAAAAGAGTCCGGATAATGCTCAAACTATACTAAGAGAAAAGCTGGGAATAAATATATTGTCTGCCTTCACTACCGATGATATGGTAGTCCAAGGTATAAAGAAGATATATGAAAAAGACACATCACAATTTATAGAAACCATAGCCCACAAGTTACTGACAGAAAACAAAATCAGTGCAGAACAATATATAATTGTCTGTAACTATGCTATAAATACCAATAAATTAGCTGATGAAGTTTTAAAAGAGATGGGCTTAAATGAGCAACAAGGAATGGTAAAATAATGAAGAAAATAAAAGTTTTCCTAGTCTTTGGCACAAGACCAGAGGCAATAAAGATGGCGCCCTTGTTAAAAGAAATGGAAATGCGTGAGGAGTTTGAGTGTGTCGTTTGCGTATCAGCTCAGCATCGCCATATGCTGGATCAAGTTCTATCCTTTTTTAAAATAAAACCCCACTATGACCTTAATATAATGAAGGACAGACAAACACTTGATAGTATAACAGTAAATATCCTTGAACTTTTAACTCCCATATTAAAAAAGGAGAAGCCAGATATTGTCCTGGTTCATGGTGATACTACCACTTCCTTTGTTGGAGCACTAGCTGCCTTTTATGAAAAAATAACCATAGGCCATGTAGAAGCTGGATTACGCACCTGGGATAAATATTCACCCTTTCCGGAAGAAGCAAACAGGATGATGGTTGATAGTATTTCAGATATGTTTTTTGCTCCTACACAAAATAGTGCCGACAATCTAAGATGCGAAGGTAAGGAAAAGGGAATATATATTACTGGTAATACAGCAATAGATGCTATGAAATATACAGTGCTTGATGATTATCATCATCCAATATTAGCTGAACAAAAAAACAATAGAATTATATTACTAACAGCACACCGTAGAGAAAATCTGGGAAAACCTATGGAAAATATTTTTGAAGCGGTTTTAAAGATTGTTAATGAGTATGAGGATGTTAGTGTTATTTATCCAATTCATATGAACCCTGCTATTAGAGAAATTGCTGATAATATTTTAAGAGGACATAAGCGAATACAAATCATTGAACCACTTGAGGTTTTTGATTTTCATAATTTTATTGCTGGTTCTTATCTTGTGTTAACAGATAGTGGCGGGATTCAAGAAGAAGCCCCTTCTCTTGGCAAACCTGTCCTGGTACTTCGTAATACTACTGAAAGACCAGAAGGAGTTGAATGTGGTACTTTAAAGCTTATAGGTACCAAAAGTGAAGATATATATGATAATATTAAATTGTTATTAGATAATAGTGAGGCATATGAGGAAATGAGCGTTGCCAAAAATCCTTATGGAGATGGTTTTTCATCTCGCTACATTGCTGATGCTATAAAGAAACATTTCAAAGAAAAAAGCTTGTTATTAGAAATATAATTTTTGATAAATTAGAACTTAAAAGGGCATCTCAGTTATCTGAGATGCCCTTGTTGAACTTTTTTGTATATATAATCTAGAAAAATTTTGTTATGAACCTAATATAATGGTAATATAATAATAAATGACGGAGGTGAAAAGTGATAGAATACATAAAGAATAAAATTGAATCAATTCTTAACAGGATTAAGAAAAACCCTGCTGGAGGATTTATCTTTTCTCTGATAAATAACATAAATGCTGATCGACTGCCGGAACAAGCCGTTGTTATGACTTATTATCTTCTATTCGCCCTTTTCCCCTTCCTTATATTTGTACTTGGGATATTTTCATATACATCACTATCAATAGAAAACGTTTCGGAAGTTCTAGCTGCTATATTACCTAAGGAAACTGTTGAATTGATTCTAGGAACTGTTGGAGAAGTATTAAACAATAGTAATTTCACTCTTTACTCCTTTGCAATAATAGGAGCTGTCTGGAGTATGAAAATGGGAGCAACCTCACTTATTACAGGAGTTAATCGAGCTTATGGGGTTAAGGAAAATAGATCATTTTTAGTTAAACTTTTAATTGATATATTTGTTATAATCAGCATACCTCTATTTGCAGTAATTAGTTTTTTAATTGTTGGAATGGGTAGTTTGCTGATTAATCAGTTTGATATTTGGTTTGATTTGCCGATGGACTTATTGTCTACTCTTGCTACTTTAAGGTATTTAATACCGGCTATGATGTTGCTTGTTTATTTCACATTATTTTATAGATTCGTTCCTAATTTGAGACTTTCTTTCAGAAGGATTTTTGTGGGGGCTTTATTTACTACCTTTGGATGGATAGTTACTTCAATGTTATTTTCGGCTTATATTAACAACTTTGCCAACTATACCCTGATATATGGTAGTCTTGGTAGTATAGTTGCTCTACTTTTATGGATTAATTTAACCTGTATGATAATTTTAATTGGAGCCGAAATCAATTTCCTAATAGATGATGATAATAGCACTGAATAAAAGACATCCCGTAAATATACGAGATGTCTTTTGTAATATTAATTATAAATTTTTTATTATTTATTCTTTGAAAAAACTCTAGATACTATATCTATGACGCTTTCAACTATGGTGATAATGGTTGTTATCATATCGTTAGTTGACTTGGTTTCAAAAAAAACATCATTGACTCCATTTAATGTACCGTCTACGCTAGTTAGAGTTCTATCTAAACTTTCGGTAAGATGTGGTAGTCTTTCAATTGTTCTTTCTATATTCACTGAATTATCATCTATTATTTTATTGACTTTACCTATCGTTTTAATCAAACGAACTTGTGCAACAATCAAGAGTATCAAAATTGTAAGGCCCAAGGAAACGCCAACAAATATGGCCAGAAAAATCAGTATATCATTAATACTAAACATGTGTGACCCCTTTCATTGATTGTTGAAATGATTATTTCTTAGCTTCCTTTTTAACTTCCTCAGCTTTTTCTTCTACAACTTCAGCTGCATCGGCAACTTTAGCTTTAGCTTTTTCTTTTATTGCTTCGGCTTTTTCTTCTACAGCTTCTGCTGTATCAGCAACTTTAGCTTTGGCTTTTTCTTTTATTTCTTCAGCAACTTTTGCTACTTCATCAATAGTATGAGTTACTGTTTCTTTTACTTTTTCTGTTGCTTTTTCAGCACCTTTAGCTATGTCTTCTCTTGTTTCTTTACCAGATTTAGGAGCAAACAATAAACCAGCTACTGCACCGGCAGCTACACCAATTCCTGCTGCAATTGAAGCAGCTACAGTTTTTTCACGTTTTTGTTTGCGTTTTTTTTGTTCTATTATTTCTTTAATAAACATAATATATTCCTCCTTTTAATGTTAATAGGGATTCCTATCTTATAACAAGTATACGCCTATATAAAATATTATTCAAGTTTTCAAGCTTATATGATACAGATTAGGTCATACTTATTATATGATTTATTAAATATATTATAACTAGTAAAAATAAAAAAATCCATACTTTGACAATTACTATTGTGCAAAGATATAATATAAGGAAAGGAATTAATTAATAAATAACCGGCTAGACCGGAAGGAGGCCAATAATGGGAAAAGCGATACATGATTTAGTACAAGAACACGAAAAAATACTCCATGTTTTGGAGATAATAAGGAAAGTACAAGCTAATGATAAAATATCAGTTAATGCTCTGATTAAATTTTATGCCGAACTGGCGGACTTTATAGAAATTTTTGCTGACAAGTGTCATCATGGTAAAGAAGAAGCTAACTTATACCATACTTTAGCGCCCCTTGGTGATGAGCTTGAAAGAAATATGATTATATATCTTATTAAGGAGCATGAAGAAGCTAGAGTGATAAATAACCAAATAAGAAGAGCCGCAGAAAGTGGAAAATTATCAGAAGCCGCAACAGCAGCTGCTAAGTATCGTAAATTACTTTTAGAGCATATTCATAATGAGAATGAGGAATTATTTCCAGCTATAGATAAAAGAATTACCATAGAACAGGAAGAAACAATTTTTGAACACTTCAAGGCTGTTGAGAAACGAACTTTAGGAGAAAATGGAGCCACAAGAATTGATGAGATAATCAAAAAATGGGAGAATGAACTTCTTTCGTAAAAAACTAAAAATTAAGCCTTGAATTTGCTAAAGATAGCATTTTCAAGGCTTTTATTTGTTATACAGATAATTATCTTACTTTTCTCTGATATTTTGAACAAAATCTGCGTTTATTAGTTCTTTACCTTTTCTTGTTTGTACTTCAATCCAGTTTTCATTTACTTCTAATATTGTTCCTTCTATATTGGTTCCATATGATCCTGTGGAGATCTTACAATTTATTCCTATGTATTTTTTGATTATTTCATTGGTCATAGTTCTTACGCCCTTTCTTTTTTTAATTTTCATTAAGATTAATTTTTGAAATTGTTGTTGATTTGGTATTATAACTAAAAATATTATAAATAGTGGTAAGTATATTGCTATCCAAGCTGATGTATCAATTAGTCTCACCTCTTCTTTTGTAATCATTTGTTTAAGTATAGCATAATAGTTAGTTTTATAGGTCGATGACCAACTATAAGAAAAGCTTTTACTTTTAATTGCCAATAATAATTCCTAAAACTATAAAAAACAGCAATTAATAGCCTAAAACATGAAATATTTCACGAAATGCTTGATTAAAGTATATAATGGCCATATAATTGAGTAAAAGCTGACCAATAAGGAAATAAACAATGGAAATGATAATTAATGAAATGATATTAAAAAACTTTTTATCATTCAGAAATTTAGAATATAAACCAGCACCAAACATAAATATAATATTTGGTGAAAATGGTTCCGGAAAAACAAATGTACTTAAAGTATTTAAATTCATAAATGAAGTATTTTCCAAAGCAACTATAAACTACCAAAAAAAAACAAATACATACAACGAATACCCAATCAATAACCAAGTAGAAATAAACCAAAACCTATACGAAAAATACTCAACCTATGATAGTAGTGAACCAATAGAAATAAACATCAAAGGAAAATACCAAGGCAAAAACTACGAATACTATATATCCATAAAAGAAAATGACTACATCATCAAAGAATACCTCAAATTCTTTGAAAACAGCAGAGGAAAACCAAGAGAATTATTCATAAAAGAAGGTAGTCAATTAGAAGTAAAACTATTTAAAAATAAAAAATTCAACAACATAATTGAAAAATCAATAACCAAAAACAACAACACAAGCTTCATTTCCTCATTTAGATTTAGTAATAACGAACTAAATGAATACAGTACCATATATGAAGAAAAAACCGAAGAAGATAATCCGGTCTTAAATATCATAGAAGGACTGTTAAAGAACATCTTCATAGAAGGAGAATACACAGAACAACACAATAAAAAAGACAATGCCAACCTAGCAACAAAAGCAATATTTTTTAATCAAAAAGATGAAAATTTAATTAATCCAATTGATGAATACCTAACAAATGTAGATAGATTCAGTTCCTTTATTCAAAAGTTAGATGAATTCAGTAGGGGGACTATAGTAAAAAGAACCATGCCTGATGAAAGAAACACTATATTAGATCTATACCATAAGAAACTAATAGACGGAGAAGAATTAGAAATTCCCTTTAGACTTGAATCAAATGGCACTAAAAAATTTATAGCTTTCTTTAATTCAATTAATAAGGCGAAAAGTGGCTTTTTATCAATATTTGATGAATTTAATGCCTACTTTCATGACAACCTAGTAGAAAAAAGCTTAAACTTACTAAAAAGAGAGTGTAGTGAAAATCAATTCTTCATTACTACTCATAACTTAAATATATTAAACTATAGCTTCTTGGACAATGAAGAAAAACAAATTATAATTAGAAACCAAAAATTAGGAAATACTCAAATAAGAGATCTAAAAGGAACTAACCTTAGAGAAAACAAAGAGACCTATTATAAATTAGGAAAATATGGAGGAGCACCAAGCACTTCAGATATTTTCCTAAACGGGATTTTAGATTAAATTATATAGGATTGGAGTAAGAAATGAAAAAGATTAAATTAAGGAGTAAGGGATTCACACTAATAGAAATAATAACCGTATTAGCTATAGTTGCAATACTAGCGGTTATAGCAATACCAGTATTTTCTGGCTTCATAAATAAATCTAGAGAATCAGTTCTCAACTACAATCAATCAACACTAGGAACAATAATAGGCATCGGTGATGCACTTGGTGAATTACCTAATATAAATAGTGGTAATCCTACACAAAACAGAAATACTATTGCGCAACTAATTATTGAAGGTAATCATACATTTACAAACCCCAAAACCGGATCAACAGAAATAATCAGTACCACACAATCAGGAAGCAAGAACAGTGCTGCTATTGTTGTTGCCCAAAGAAACGTAACAATCGAAACAGCATACAATAATAGAAATACTAATTTATGGCCATTAAACGCAGCAGAATCCAGTAAGCTTAAGTATCAAGGGACTTTAATCATACAAATTTGTAATGATGGCTATATAATTTACTCATACCCATCATATGGAGAAGTTAATAACTTAAAAAAATATCCTGGATTTGGTATTTACTAATTTAGAATGATTATAAAAATTATAAATGTTAAAACTGCAAACATATACAAACAGAGGATTTAAAGGTGAAAAAACTTGACAGTCAGAAAAAAATGGATTAACATAAAATTTACTTATATGTAAAAAATCATATCCAATAATATTTAATTAAGCTATAATAAAAAGTAATCCGATAAATAGGGAGTTTTGTAATGAATTATTGTATAATTGGCGCGATAAGCTATATACTCTTCTATATATATGATATTAACGAAATCAAGAAATTTCATAAGATAGTTAAAGGCGCATTTATACTAGGTATTATATTACAAATAGGTGGAACAATAGGTATAGTTATTGACAACTTAGAGTATTTAGAATTATCAATATTGGGAATCGCTTTTACTCTATTTGGAATAGCCTTCTTAATATACTCACTTTTTTTCGCACTACCCTTTGAAGAAACCTACGTAAATCTTAGCAGAAAACGTAAAGTTTACACTAAAGGTGTATATGCAATGTCCAGACACCCAGGTGTCATATTCTACATAATATTCTACACAGGACTTGCTATATTACAACCAACAAAAATAATCATAAGCACATATATAATATGGTGCCTACTTAATATAAGTTATATAATATTCCAAGACCTTTGGACATTTCCTAGAACCTTTGATGATTATCATAAATATCGTCAAACAACACCATTTTTAATACCGACAATAAAAAGCATTAAATCAGCTAAAGAGATAATATAAGGGGTAATTATGAATTTAAACGAAATGCTAGAAGAAAGACAATTTGATAAAATATGGCAATCTTATTGCGGCTTTCTTGACTTAAGCATGGAATCCTACATGGAGATTCAAAACCGCTTAATGGAAGAGCAGATTGACTTATGGTGCAAAAGCCCACTTGGTAAAGGTATATTAAAATCTAAAAGACCAAAGACAATCGATGATTTCAGAAATATGGTGCCACTAACAACTTATGATGACTATGCAGACGTTCTACTACAAAAAAGAGCAGAACTACTTCCTGGTAATCCAATCATTTGGATACAAACAACCTGGGAAGGCGGCAAACACCCTGTAAAGGTAGCGCCATATACTAGAAGCATGTTAGATGTCTATCGTCAAAATGTAACAGCTTGCCTTATTCTATCAACAAGTACAGAAAAGGGTAAATTTGACGTAGAGAATACAGATAAGTTCCTATATGGATTAGCACCATTACCATATGCAACAGGACTATTTCCTTTAGCTTTATCTGAGGAAATTGAAATACAATTTCTACCAAAAGTTAAAGATGCAGAAAAAATGACATTTTCAGAGCGTAATAAATTAGGATTTAAACTGGCCATGAAAAATGGGGTAGACTACTTCTTCGGACTAGGAAGTGTAGCCTTTGCAGTAAGCCAAAGCCTGGCTCAAATGTCCTCAGGCAGTGGTGGACTGAAATCATTACTAAATTGCCATCCGAAAATGGCTTTTCGTATTCTAAAAGCAAGAAGAGCAATGAAAAAAGAAAATAGACCACTAATGCCAAAAGATCTATTTAAACTAAAAGGATTTATGGTTGCAGGAACTGATAATCGTTGCTACAAGGACGACTTGGAGAAACTATGGGGTATTCGACCAATGGAGCTATTTGCAGGCACTGAACCCTCAATTATAGGGACAGAAACCTGGACGAGAAATGGCATGTACTTTTTCCCCAATGCCTGTTTCTATGAATTCCTACATGAAGATGATATGCTCAAACTAAATAATGATAAAAACTACAGACCGAAAACCTACCTGATGGACGAAGTTATCCCAGGTGAAAAATATGAAATTGTACTAACAGTCCTAAAGGGAGGTGCCTTTGCAAGGTATCGTGTTGGTGATGTTTACAGATGTGCTGGATTAACAAACCTTGAAGATAACACAAAAATTCCAAGATTTGAATATATCGATAGAGTTCCAACTATTATTGATATAGCAGGATTTACAAGAATATCTGAAAATGGAATCAATGATGCAATCCAGTTATCAAAACTACCAGTAAAAGGTTGGACAGCACAAAAAGAATTTAATGAAGATAACAAACCTTATATGCATCTATATATTGAAATTGATAAAAATAAGTTCGCAGAAAATGCAGTAAGCAAGGAAATCATAATGGACATTTTATCAACGTATTTTAGATACATTGATCAAGATTATAAAGATTTAAAGAGAATACTAGGGATGGATCCCCTTGTAGTTACCATATTAAAATGTGGCACCTTTGAAGCTTATACAAAACTTAAAGAAAGACCGATATCTAGGATAACCCCGCCATCTTCTGATTTGAGAGATTTACTTGATCTCCAAACCAATCAGGTGGTAAATAGGAGGTAAGCACTATGGAAGGCATTTTTGGCTATATATCCAGTTTAGCATTGCTCTGCTATGTGTTTCTCCTCATGGTGTTTATTAATGCTGAGAGAAACAAGATAGTAAAATCATTTTTATTGATTTTAGTCTCCATGATTATGTGGACCGGGGGCTCCTTTTTAATGCGCCTACTATTTTGGCCAAGTTATGTCTTATGGTACCATGTTTCCCTAGGTGGCATATTACTTGTAGCGTATAGCTATTTTAATTTCATTGCTGCTTTTACAGATCAGAAGGTTAAGGTAATTTCAAGGTTATATTTATTTATATTGTTAGGTTGCTTTATTATTAATATCCCAAATGGAGTATTACTGAAATGGCCATCACTAGTTATATCAAACGGCTTAACAAAAATGGTCTATGATGATATAACATTAGGAGTTGCAGTTTTATTTATAGTTACAGGATTTATTATCGGACATATGTTATGGCTACTAGTTAAAGCATACAGGCAAAATACTAGATTAAAAAAACAGGTTACACCAATTATTCTAGGTATTCTAGCAATATTTTTAGGCAATTTAGCTTTAATGTTGCCAATATTTTCTAGTTTTCCAATAGATATAGTAGCTGGTGTATTTAATGCTGGATTTCTAATGTATGCTCTGATAGGAAAACATTTATTCAAGCTTAAGTATATGGCAACAGAGAGTATAGGTTATTTGTTTTGTGTATTATTAGGCTTTCCGGTATTTTATAAGTTAATACCTTTCCTTGATAATTATATTATTTTAAAAGTTATTGGTGCACAAAGTTTCCAATTACCGATTTATCTATTAAGTTTTGCCTTGATTGTTTCAGTATTATTTTATGCCTGGAAGAAGTTTATATCGAATATTTTTATTAAGGATGAAGAAGAAATTAACGATATAATCAAAAATTTCTCTACTGAAGTTTCAAAAACCTTGAAACTAAACGATATTATGCATAAGACCGTAGAGGCTATAGGGCTGGCTACTGGAATTAAAAAATTAGTTATTGGTTTAAACGAGTTTAATTCTGATGACTTTAAACTTAGATATAGTGATCAATCCTTAGCTGATTTGTCGTATGTTCTTAAGAAAGATAATCCGATAATTAGTTGGTTAAGAGAAAACGATCAGATACTTTACCTAGATGAATTTGAACATACAATAGCCTATAAAAGCCTTTGGGAAGAGGAAAAGTATCAGCTTAGCCGTCTAGAAGCGAAGTATTGTATAGGATTAAAAGAGAATAGTAAGTTAATAGGTATTGTCTTATTCTCTGACTTTGGAAGGAAAACTAAGCTGAAACAAACAGATTTAAACATTATTGAATCTATTTGTTCTGTAGCATCAATCGCTCTAAACAATGCTCATACTTATGAAAAAGCATACCTAGAAGCTAGAACGGATGACTTAACAGGCGTTTTGAATAGAAAATATTTCTTTGAAATAGTTGCAGAGGTTTTTGATAAATATAGTAAAAGCTCATTGGCTTTAATTACAGTTAACCTAGATGACTTCAAGCTATATAATCAGCTTTATGGTGTGAAGCAGGCTGATGAGACTCTTAGAAGAGTTGCAGAAACTATTAAGGCAACCATAGGGGAACAGGGATATATTGCTAGATACAGCGGTAAAGAATTTTCTATTCTTTTACCTAATTATGATGTTTTTAATGCTAAAAGAATTGCAGAGTCAATAAGAGATCAAATTGGTGAGATTGTTTTAAGTGAGACTGGGGATCGACTGAAGCGACTAACAATAAGTGTTGGTATAAGTGTTGCACCTTATGGTGCCAAGTCTGTTAAGGAGCTTATTGATAATGCTGACCAGGCAGTGTTCCAGGTTAAACGTAAAGGTAAGAATGCTATTCGTGTTTTTGATACTTATATAACTTCTGATAAACTTGAGGAGGAAGTGGATTATTCACAGGTTTATGATGACTATAAGTCTACTGTTTTGTCATTAATGGCTGCAATTGACGCGAAGGATCATTATACTTTTAATCATTCTGATAATGTAGCTAAGTATGCAGTAGATCTTGCAAAAGAGCTTAAGTTGAATCAGGTTACAGTTGAGCATATAAGACAGGCTGCCTTATTACATGATATAGGAAAAATTAGTATCGCAGAGAGTGTTTTAAATAAAACTGGACGTTTAAACAACGAAGAGTTTGAAATTATGAAAGGTCATGTGGAGGCTTCTATTAATATTATTAGACATTTGCCTTCTCTTGATTATGTTATTCCAGCTGTTTTGGGTCATCATGAAAGATATGATGGTCAAGGTTATCCAAGAAGAATTGCAGGTGAGGATATTCCGTTGACTGCCAGGATTCTTTGTATAGCGGATTCTTTTGATGCTATGATTTCAGTGCGTTGTTATAAGCCAGAAATGTCTATTAAGGATGCTCTTAAAATATTGGATGAAGAATCTGGTAAACAGTTTGATCCTATGTTAGTGGATGTTTTCTCAGATATGATCAAGCGTAATTTCAAAGAAACTATCCATAAAGAGAAACTTAGAGCTGTTTAAAATTCTTAATAAATAACAGATCGTAATAAAAAATGACTATATCAAGTCCCTAGGACTTGGCATAGTCATTTTAACTTTTAATATATATATTTGTATTTATATTACTTTTCTTCATCAAGTAAAGACTTTAAGATCCTCGCTCCGTAAGTTGCACCACGAGATCTGAGGACACTACTCCAATACTTTATGGCCTTTAGATCCAAATGATTAATAGCCTTATCTAAAGCAAGATTAATATTCTTATCATCAAGATTATTTGGATCAAGCACAACACCTAAGCCAAGATGCTCTGCATCATAGGCAATGTTAAACTGATCACTAGAAAAAGGTAGAATAACCATCGGTATACCGTAATAAAGACTCTCAGTAAAAGTATTACAACCACCATGATGAACTACTAAATTCATTTGATTAAGAATTGCCTTTTGGGGAACAAAATCACGAATAAGAACCTGATCATTCTTATATCCCGTTAATTCCAAACTATGACTACCAGCAGCAACAATAACTAATGCATCAGAATCAAAAGAAATTACTCCATCAACAATCTGCTTTATAACATCAATTCGCTCAGATAAAAATGTTCCAAAACTAATTAAAACTTTCCTTCTATCATTGTTAAGAATTTTAATCCATTCCTTGTCAGGTATTTCTTCTTTAAAACAACTTCCCAAATATATCCTTCTTGGATTTCCTGCTAAATCTTCCATTCCCTCAAAATCAGGATATAGATACATAACAGCCCTGTCAGAGACTAAGCTAAAAGCATCCTCAACTAAAGGTGCCTGAGAATCAACCTTTTTAATAAAGTTATTGAACGCTGATGTGAAGGTTTCTCTAGTTATATTAGAAACTGCTTTTAAGGTTTCTAATTGGTCTAGTTCTGGTTCTAGTCCTGATGGCCAGTGTAGGGGAATATTATATGGCAATCCTTTTGTCGGGATACTAGCTGGATGTGGAGGGCAAAAGGTAATGTAGGGAAGACCCAAACAATGCATGCTTAAAGTAGCACCATATGATAAAAGATCCACAATCCAATAATCTGGCTTAAGTAACTCATTGGTCATCCGAATAGATTCAAGAAGTTCTTCCGGATCTGCAAAAGTATCTTCTCTACGATGATTTAACTGGGTAATTAAAGTAGCAACCGGCCCTCTTCTTGTAGCACTGAAAAACTCTTTGAGACGTATTGTTTCAGAGGATTCCTGAGAGGTCGCTTCAGCTATACCAGTATTTCGATTTCTACTGATATTAAGTTCAATAAACAGTAGACCTTTTTCTTCTATGTTGGACCTAAACTCCTGACTACAAGCTATAGTAACCTTTAGACCTTGGTCTTTTAATCCAACAGCTAATTCTAAAAGAGGCATAAAATGAGAATAGAAAGGAGGGCTTAGAATAATGATGTGTTTTATCATAGTGTCTTTGTCTCCTTTACTTTTTTGTAGAAAGCAAGAATGCTTAAGGCTATTTTTTCGATAGAATAGCGATTTACTACGGTAGCATGTCCTTTTTTACAGATTTTAGCATAATCATCCATATCTAGTTCGGTATCGTATATAATCTTTTCAATATCTTGAATCATTGTTTTGGCACTTATGGTATTTATGAAAAATCCATTAATACCTTGTTTTAAATATGTTCTGACTCCACCTTTGATTGGGGCGAAAACTAGCCAACCTTCATATAAAGCTTCTAAGATTGAAAGACCGAATTCTTCTTTTTTACTTGATGAAACATAAATATTTGGTACATCCCCTTTTTTTTCTAGGAGTGCTTTTTCAAGACAGCGGATTTTTTCGTTGCTTTGGGCATCCAAGCGTACAAAACTTCCCTCTAAACTGGGGTGTTCTTCCATAAAGGTATCGAAGAAATCTAACATTTCCTGTTCTTCCTTCGTAGGTTTTTTACTATCACCACCAATTAGTACTAAGTTGTAATTTTGGTTTAGTCTAGAATTCCCCCAGGCTATGAGTAGTTGGTCCTGGCCTTTAAGTTGGCTGAGCCTACCTACATTTAAAATGGTAGGTCTTTGTAAGTTCTCTTCTGTAATATAATGACGAAGGTTTGGATTACAAAGAATTTCTTTTATTTCAACTTTATTATATGGTGGTTCAGTATCGATGCCTTCTCCGATCATCCGAAAGAGGAAGTGCTCATGACCGTACCTCAGTTGTGGGAAATATTGCATTAACTCATTACGAATTTTTGAACCTCCAATACCTAGAATTCCTTGTGCTAGGCAAAGGAGTTTGTCTCCAACATAGATTTTGTTTGATAGAGTCAAAGCTTCGGTGGTCGTGAATGATTTTAGTGTTCCGGTTTTTTCGACTAGATTACGGTGAGGATCCGGGGTGATGGTAAATATCAATGTGGATTTTAGTTCATTGGCTGCTTCAGCAACTGCAAGTGATGCATTGTCTAGATAACGTATATGAAATATATCCGGACGGATTCCTAGGAAGCTCATTGATTTTAGGATTGTCCGTTTTATTACTAATTGTTTGGTGGCAAAATCAGCTGGATTGTTTGGGTCGAGATTTAAGGGCATTCTGTAAACATAGTGATTGGGAGCTGCTTCTTCTAGTAGTTTCCAACCAAATTCCCATTTTTTACTGACAGTTAGGGTGATTATTTTGTCTACTTCTTTGTTCTTTGCCAAGTGGTTTCCTATGCTTTTTAAAAGTATTCCAAGACCACCACTGTTTCCTAGACCAGTGGTATAGGGGTCGCCATAAAACATAGTTTGAACTATTGTTAGGGTATCTGCTTTTTTTGGCAATATTGTGTTTAATAGTCTGTAGTCAAGATAGTCATTAAAGACTTGGGGGTTATGTTCGTTAGCGATGATGGTTTTCAAACTCCTTATAAAGGGGGCATATTTAGCCCTTGGTCCTTTTAAGTTTATTAGGGTATCTATTATAAGGAGCTTCAAGTTCTCATAGTAGGGCTCTTTTAGAAGGCCTTCTAGGTGCTTTTCTAGCTGTTTAACCTTGAAGCAGTTAATATACTCTACTAGTTGTTTCAATGTATTGTAATTGTAGCGATGTATTTGTATTAGTGTTTGTAATTGATGGAGATTTAGGAGTTTGGTTTTGGTTTCAATTAGATAGTCCAAAAGGTGAAAAAGGATAATGTGTTCCTGATCCTTTTGGAGTAGTTTTTCTAATATTTTGTTATCCAAGGATTCCAATCGGTGGTTTTTTTTGTTTTTGATGAGTAAATCTATGATTGCTCGGTTCAAATAGGGATTTGGGCCTAGTTGTTCAAGCCAGGTGTGTAGTTCTTCTTGTGTTGTGGATGGGTTTTGTAGTTGTTTTCTGATTTTGTTTAGTTGTTGTATTTGGTCATTTTGGCCATAGATGTCCATATTATCATAATGGAGCAGGTAGTATTCATTGAATGTTTGTTCTTCTTCTGGAATATATTCTTTTATGCATTTTTTTCTTGCCTTTATGAATCGGTTCATGATTGTTCCTTTCCTTAGGGCCCATTGTAGTGAAATACTGTCTTTGTTTTATTGAATTATATCATGGTGTAGGTTAGAAAACATCCTTTCATAAGCACTAAATAACTATTAAATATGTCATCATGGAGGCATGAATGAGTCAATAATTATTTATTTAAACATATTATTATTGTAAAGTATGAATGATGACTGATATAATAATATTTAATAATTAATTTGAATAGTATTTGTCTTGAAGGGAGCCAGATGATGAAAAGAAGGAGCAATTGGACTGTTAAGGTTTTATCGTTAATGATGTCATTGTTTATGATGTTAGGTATAGTGTTGTATCTGGGTGGGGGGAAAGTAGAGGCGGCAAATTATCAGCATGATGGAAAATTCGGAAGACTGATTGGGCCAAGTGATATTGAATTTGATGTTTCAGGTAATATGTATGTAGCTAATTTTAATACTATAAATAAAATTGCACCAGATGGTGAAATAACTATAATTCCAAGTGGTGGGATTTATGGTGTTCTAGATAAAGTTTCTGATATAGAATTTGATAGTTATGGAAATATGTATGTTTCCAATTACAACGGAAGAAGCATAAATAAAATTACACCAGAAGGAGTAATCACAACTGTTAGAAGTGATGGAATATACGGAAGATTTTACTGGATTAATGACATAGCATTCGACAGTGAAGGGAATTTTTATATTGCTGATGATAATTTTTATACGGTTAACAAAATAGCTCCTGATGGAACAATAACAGTGATAAAAGGTGGCGCTGAATATGGAGATTTCCATAGAGTTTTTGACATTAAGTTTGATAATGAAGGAAATATGTGGCTTTCTCACGAAGAGGGTTTCAATATTGTTGAACCAAATGGTAATGTGTATGAATTTGACTATGGTCATTGGATAAATGACTTAGAATTTGATAGTAAAGGTAATATAATTTTTGTATCAACAAGCACTGATCAAATAACCAAAATAACGGATGATGAAATAATTACTATTCGAAATCATGGAGTTTATGGAGAACTTTTCAATCCTTATATGCTAGAATTTGACAGTCAGAATAATATGTATCTTATACCTGGAGATAATTCGATTACGGAAATAATTGATTACAGCGGTACATATAACATTGTCTCAAAGAAAAGCAATCTAGTGATGGATGTCTACAATGGGGGTAAAGAGCAAGGTGTCAATGTCATACAATGGCCAGAAACTGGTGGATTAAACCAACAATGGAACTTTGAATTATTAGATAATGGTTTCTATAAAATTACTTCGGTTCTATCAGGCATGTCACTAGATGTATATAATGCAGGTCTTAATGAAGGAAATCGCGTAATTCAATGGCCATATCATGGGGGCGCAAATCAACAATGGCAATTAATTGAAAATATTGACGGAACATTTGGGTTTAAATCTAGATCGTGCTTTGAAAGTTATAATAATTATGTATTAGATGTCTATAATGGAGGAATTACACCTGGAGTCAATGTGATACAATGGACTGGTCATGATAGTGATAACCAAAAATGGTACCTACAACCAGTAGAAGAACACACCTTGAACTATGAGACTAATGGTGGAAGTACAATTGAAGATAGTAACCATCTACCAGGAGTAATAATCACAGAACCAACAACCCCAACCAAAGAAAACTCAGTATTCGGAGGCTGGTATAAGGATGCAGAACTAACACAAAAATGGTACTTCACCAAAAACAGGATGCCAGCAACAAATCTAACACTATATGCCAAATGGGAAGAAGATATTAGTGGAGTCTACAATATAAGATCCAAGAACAGCAATCTTGTAATGGATGTATACAATGGAGGCACTGACCAAGGAGTAAACGTAATCCAATGGCCACTCCATGGTAGAAGCAACCAACAATGGAAATTTGAAACCCTAAATAATGGCTACTATAAGATAACATCAATGCTTTCTGGAATGTCAATTGATGTCTACAATGGTGGAACTAACCTAGGCAATAGAGTAATTCAATGGCCATACCATGGTGGAATCAACCAACAATGGAAAATAATTAAAAATAGTGACGATACCTACTCACTGATGTCAAGACTAGCAGAAGAAAGTGGGACAGGATACATTTTAGATGTTTTCGGTGGTGGAATGGACCAAGGGGTTAACGTAATCCAATGGACAGCACACTATGGTAACAATCAAAAATGGATACTAGAATCAGTTAAATAGTTGATAAAAAACCAAAAAACACCCTCAATAACGAGGGTGTTTTTCTTACACTTTTTGGCAAAGTTGTTATTTCCCAGGATAAGGCGTATACTTGTTGTATGAGAAGCAACGGGACAGAGGCTATAAGCCAGAGGAGATAAACATGGATAAAATTATAATAAAAGCGCTTGAACGACCTAAGAAAACAGGAAAATTTAGAGAACAAGGATTCGTAGCAGGTGTACTATACGGAGAAGGCATGGACGCATCAGCATCAGTTAAGTTTGATGCAGCAGTCATAAGAAACCTACTCTCCCAACACGGTTCTAATGCAAAAATTTGGGTAGACTACAATGGAACAGAAAAATTTGGCTTTATAAAAGCAACACAAAGTGATGCACTATCAAATAAACTAATGCACGTTGATATACAAATAATAGCCAAAGACCAAAAAATGAAAATCCAAATTCCAATAAGATTTATTGGCGAAGAAGCATTAAAAGAAAAAGATTTAGAACTACATATTTCCAAACATGAAGTAACAGTAACGGGAGATATGAATAAAATGCCTGAATCAATAGAAATTGATGTAAGTGCCTTAGAACTTGGTGGACAAGTAACTTATGAAGATTTCAAACTGGATGAAAGCCTTATAACCGATGAAAAAGAATTAGCTTATGCAGTAGTCAATCATCTTAAACTGATGAAAGTTGAAGAAACAGCAACTGAAACTGTAGCTGAAACCGCAGAAACTGCTAAACCAGAATAAATTGACCTAAAAAAATATAGTAAGAATAAGTAATAAAAAAGTAGAGATTCTTAGAATCTCTACTTTTTTTATCCTGAGTTGTAAGATTTTAATTTATTTTAAGTTTATGGCCAAGGTTCTGTAATGATTGTCTTTAGGAGCTGTCTTAATAAGAAACTCAAAATCCTTTAATCCTAAATCATTTTTATTATTGGCAAGATACAAAGCCCCTCTAAAAAATAAAGCAGTAGCATCAGTAGGATTAATACCTAGTGCTAAAGTATAGTCAGCTATAGCCATGTCAGTATTACCTAAGGCTTCATATACTCTTCCACGATGAGTGAAAGAACAAGCAAAACCCTGACGTACTTTAATAGCCTCAGTAAAATCTGCTATAGCAAGTTGATAATTCCCTAACTTATGATGTAGAAGCCCCCTGTTATTAAAAGCACTTCCATGATTAGGATCTAATTTAATAGCAGAAGAAAAATCTTTAAGAGCCTTATCATTCTGGTCAAGTTTAGCATATATCAAGCCTCTATTATAGTAGGAATTAACATCATTTTTATCAATTAAGATTGCTTTAGAAAAATCCTTAATCGCTTCATCATAACGTTCTAGAGTAGCAAGAACATCTCCTCTTGAACTAAATACTTCTGCATCTTGATCATCAAGTAGAATAGCACTACTGTATGCTTCAAGTGCATTAATATAATCACCAACCTCTTCTAAAAGATTACCTTTTAAGATATATGGTTCCTTATTTTTCGGCGCTTCTAAAGCTGCCTTATCGTATTCGGCAATCGCTTCCTTGAAGAGACCTTCTTTTTCTAATCTTAAACCTATTTCTAGTCTTAACATATAATTCCCCGTCTTTCATTTTTTGAATATAGTCTTATGATAGCATACTATATGAATAAACATAGATGAAAAATCATTTGCACTATTTGTAGGATGACTGATATAATAATAAAAAACCATTTGCAATAGATAGTTTTAATAAACATAATGAGGTAAATATGAAACAAAAAAATAAAATATATTTAATAATTACAACTTTGCTAATGTTAGGAATACTTTTTTTCACAAAGAGTAATCTTCAAGCAAAAATACTACCCCAGCCCCTACCTGTTTGGAGTCAAGAAATAGGTGGAGAAATACCAAACTATTTTAATGATATCCAACAAACAAAAGATGGCGGATATATTGTCGCAGGTAGTCAAGTTGAACTAGGTACTACACAAACTGATGCTTTAATAATGAAGATTGATGCTTCAGGTAACAAATTATGGAACCAGATATTTAGTGGCGAGGGTAACGATTTATTCAATTCAGTATGGCCAACAGAAGATGGTGGATATATTGCAGTAGGTGGCGGTACTGCTGGAATTATTGTGAAATTTGATGCTAACGGGGCTAAAGTCTGGGATCAAGTATATGCGAGAGAAAAAGATGATATTTTTAAATCAGTCCAACAAACATCTGATGGTGGCTTTATTGTTGCAGGTGGTGGCACTGATGGGCTTTTAGTTAAATTTGACTTTAATGGAAATAAAATCTGGGATCAAGTTTATGAAAACAAAACCAATGATCATTTCAATTCTGTTATTCAAACAGTTGATGGAGGATACATAGCAGTAGGTGGAAGTACAGAAGGCATTCTTGTTAAATTTGATTTAAATGGAAATAGAGAGTGGAACAAAGAATTTACTAGTGAAAAATCAGGCTATAAAGATATCAAACAAACACAAGATGGAGGATTTATAGTAGTAGGTGATAGTCATCTTGTTAAACTTACTAACGAAGGAACTATAGAATGGGACAAAAAAGCAGATATTTCAAAACTAGAGAATTTTGAGACTGTATCTTTAACTAGTGATGATGGCTTTGTATTTGTTGGTAGTAAAGAATCAGAAGTTAGTGGTATTAAAGATGGTCTGTTGGTTAAGTACGATATTGAAGGTAATAAACAGTGGGAACAAACTTACGGTGGAAAATTAAAGAATGAATTGATGTCAGTGATCCAATCTAGTGATGATGGTTATGTGGCAGTTGGTAATATTGAGGACTCAAATATTGATGGCAACACTAATGGGCTTATAGTTAAGTTTCAACAAAGTGACTTATTAGAAACAGAGGCAGTTGTTAGTGATTTATCTGGTATATTTACAATCCGTAATAAAAATAGTGGATTGTTAATGGATGTCTATAATAGAGGGATAGAAAAGGGTAATAATATTATTCAATGGTCCGGGACTGAAAGTATGAATCAAAAATGGAAGTTCGAGAAGCTGGAAAATGGATTTTATAGGATTACTTCTTTGTTTTCTGGTTTATCTTTGGATTTATATAATGCTGGAGAAAACCAAGGTAATCATTTGATTCAATGGCCATATCATGGTGGCATAAACCAACAGTGGCAAATAATTGAAAATTCTGATGGAACAATTACTTTTAAATCTAGATTGAATTTAGAAAATGGAGGCAATTTTGTTCTTGATGTATATAATGCTGATTCCACTCCTGGTAATTATGTTATTCAGTGGCCTCTTGATGGGGGAGATAGTCAGAAGTGGTATATAGAAGATGCTTATCAAAATCCTGGTAAGGATTTTACGGGTACCTATAATATATTGTCAAAGAATAGTGGAATGGTGATGGATGTTTATAATGGGGGTAAGGATCAAGGGAATAATATTATACAATGGTATGCCCACGGTGGTATTAATCAACAATGGAGTTTTGAAAAATTAGATAATGGTTACTATAAGATTACTTCTGTTTTATCTGGTATGTCTTTAGATGTATATAATGGAGGTTATGATCAAGGAAATCGAGTTATTCAATGGCCATATCATGGCGGTACCAATCAACAATGGCGTGTGATTGAGCATTCTGATGGTAGTATTTCTTTAAGATCTAGAATGGCTGAGGAGAATTATACCTATTTTGTTTTAGATGTCTTTAATGGTGGAACAACAGCCGGTGTAAATGTAATACAGTGGGCAGCTCATTATCGTGATAATCAAAGATGGTTATTAGATGAATCATTCAAAGAGCCTGTTCCTCCCCTAAAGATTTTGGATGTTCCAATAATTGCCCAAAGACCTGAGCTTCCAACAGGTTGTGAAATTACTGCCACTACTATGTTGTTTAATTATGCTGGTGCAAATGTTAATAAGGTTACTTTAGCTTATGAGATGCCAAAGCACCCAACTAATCCTAATTTGGGTTTTGTTGGTAGTCCTTTCTTAGCTTCTGGTTGGACTGTGAATCCTCCTGCATTGATGAATTTGTATAGGAAGTATCTTGGTAGTGCTGTTGATTTGACTGGTTCTGATATGCGAAGTATTGAGTATTATGTCTCAAGGAACAAGCCGGTTGTGGTTTGGGTTAGTGCTTTTTATGGTTTTAGTGTTCATGCTATTACTGTAACTGGTTATGATAGTAATTATATATTCTATAATGATCCTTGGTCAGGTGTTAAGAATGCTAGAATAGATAGAAGTCTTTTCATGATTAGATGGAGCGGTCAAAGTTTTAGGGCAATGTCTTTTTAATTATGCTGTAATAATTAAAATTAACGCATAAAATATAATACAAGGTAACGTGAACGAAATGGATTTTGTAACTTCTATAACATATTATCGTTTAGGAAAAATAGAAACGCAAGAAATACCTCTTTTAGCAACAAACGCTTTAGAGCAAGGTTATGACAGCCCTTCTTTGAGAATTCTAGCAGGGTTGTTACCTGGTATAACAAGTAAGTGGGAAATTGATAGTTATCTGAAAAGCACAATGAAAGAATTAAAAATAGAGGAAACTAGTCAAGGGGTAACATGTTTTGTGATAATAAGATATTTCTTGGAACAAATAGTTGATGAAGAAATTAGTCCCGTTGAAGGATTGAAGAAAATAGTTGACTCTGTTTTCAATACTACTAGTTTCCAACAGCTAAGATTGCATGAAATGAACAAGAAATATGCAAACGATTATTTTGAATTCAATAATCTTTATAGCCTATATTATCAAAGCGATGACCTATATAACACCTACTATTCTGGTTCGAAAAAGTATAAGCTAAGTGAATTAGAAATTAGTAATAGTATAATAGAAGAAGCAAAAATATATCTAAATAAATATGAAAAAATCTTAAATCTAATTATAGCTCATGAAAAGTTTTTGGGAATCATTAAAAACATAAAAGGAAAGAGTAGTGATAGTTGCCAAGAACTGGTTGAAAGGATTAGTAACATAATCCTTAAATTTGGTATAGTTCCCATAATTTGTGAATCTAGGAAGAAAAAAAGTATCTTTGGCAAACTGAAAAAATATTCAATTGGATATGTAATGAATAAAGAAATGAGAATTATCTTATATGTCGTTATAATTGAAGAAAATAAGATATTTATGATTGAGGATATTAACTTGAAAGTGGAGGTGTAAAGTTGGAGGCAAACAAAAATTATGGTATGCCAGCAATTGCAGTAGTTTCTTTAGTACTTGGTCTTAGTAGTTTTATTTTACCGATCTTTTTATTTATAATAGGTATATTTATTGAACCCTTTTTTATCTTGAATGGTATTCTTTATTCCCCATTATTGGCAATTCCTTCAATTATATGCGGAACGATTGCCTATAAGAAGATAGCAACAGATAACCATCCAGTAAGGATTATTGTTTTTATTGGAATGTTAATAGGCTCATTTGCCTTATTAATACAATTTTCTCTATATCTTTTCCCAGTTATGCTAGGCCATGCTTTAGAGATGTTATATTTTTGGTTAAATTAATTTTTTAAAACCTAGAAGGTTAAAACTTTCTAGGTTTTTTTATTTCAAAAATTTAAAAAGCAGTTGTATATTATGATGTATGACTGATATAATAATGTAAAATATGTTCTATTATTGGTGAGTTTTGATTTAGTATATCAAATTTGAAAAGGTGAGGGACAAAGATGGAAAAAAGAAAATTACTTATACTATTTACAACAATTATTATGATTCTAGGCACGCTTTTCTTTACAAAAAGTCATGTTGAGGCACTAGTATTGCCACAATCATTTCCTATGTGGGATAAGTTAATTGGCGGAGGAGGTACAGACCAATTTAAAGATATCCAACCGACTAATGATGGAGGATATGTTGTAGTGGGAAGTACATATATGCCTCAAAATGGTGTTTTTACAGATAACAATAATGGTTTAACAGATGCATTGATGATAAAATTTGACGCTTCTGGGAACATAGTGTGGGATCAAGTATTTGGTGGAGCTGGTCATGAATCATTTTATGCAGTAATGCCTACGTCTGATGGTGGGTATATTGCAGTCGGTTATACTGATTCTTCTGCGAACGGTGAAATCTCAGATGCAAATAATGGATACAATGATGGACTAATGGTTAAATTTGATGCAAATGGCAACAAAGAGTGGGACCAAGTATTTGGAGGAACAAGCCATGATAAATTCAACTCAGTACAACAAACAATTGATGGTGGTTATATAGTAGCTGGTTCTACATCCTCAACAACTGGTGGAGAAATATCTGATTCAAACAATACTAATTATTATAGTAATGATGGTCTATTAGTAAAATTTGATAAAGATGGCAATAAGCAATGGGATCAATTGTTTGGAAATGATAAAGAGGATACCTTTAATTCTGTTATACAAACTGCTAACGGAGAATATATTATAGCTGGTAATACAGAATATTCAATTACAGGAGAAATATCTGATCAAAACAATGGTGGTTATGATGGTCTTATAGTTATGTTTGATACAGAAGGTGATAAAATATGGGATAAAACATATGGTGCTAATAACTCTGATTATTTCAATGATATAGAAAAAACAAAAGATGGAGGATACATTGTAGTAGGTGGTACTTATTCATCAGAAAATGGTGATATAACACATAAAAATAATGGTGAGCATGATGGTCTTTTAGTAAAATTTGATATCAATAATAATAATGAATGGGTACAAGTCACTGGTGGATCAGAAAGTGAGTCATTTATTGCAGTTTCTATAACAAACGATGACGGTTATGTGGTTACAGGTAGAACTGTTTCACCAATTAGTGGTGATATAACAGATGAAAATAACGGCTATGATGACGGACTTTTAATGAAGTTCGATATTAATGGCAACAAAGAATGGGATCAAGTATTTGGTGGTGAAAGAAGTGAAATGCTGAATGGAGTGTGTCAAACAAGTGATGGTGGATACATTGCTGCTGGATATACAAATTCACCTGTAAGTGGAGAAATAACAGATGTGAAAAATGGTGGAGATGATGGTCTTTTAGTAAAATTTCATAAATTTGGAATAAATCCGATAGAAGTAGGCGCAAATATAATAACTGGAATAGGCAATCCAGGTGACACAATAACAGTTATATTGCCAGATGAAAGCGAAACAGAGACCATAGCAGAAGCTGATGGAACATGGAGCATGACTTTACCAACTAAAGCCAAAGGTGGAGATTTCTTTATTATAGTTAATCAGAATGGATTAACTGCCACAGAATTAGTTGTAAGTGATTTAAATGGTATCTTCACTATACGTTCTAAAAATAGTGGGTTATTGATGGATGTTTATAATAGAGGCGTTGATAAAGGTACAAATGTAATTCAATGGGCAGCTACAGGTGGCATAAATCAAAAATGGAAATTTGAAAGATTAGATAATGGATTTTATAAGATAACATCAATGTTTTCTGGAATGTCACTTGATGTATATAATGCAGGAAATAGTGAGGGAAATCATGTAATTCAATGGCCATACCATGGAGGAGCAAATCAACAATGGTATTTAATTGAAAATCCTGATGATGGAACAATAACTTTTATTTCAAGATTAAGTTTAGAGAATGAGAATGATTATGTTTTAGATGTCTATAATGGCGGAAAAACTGCAGGTGTCAATGTAATTCAATGGTCATACCATGGTGGAGACAATCAAAAATGGTACATAGATAAAGTAACTAAAGAATTTCCAGAACCAAGTAAAGACTACACAGGCACCTACAATATACGATCACAAAAGAGCCAATTACTAATGGACGTATATAATGAAGGAAAAGATAAAGGAACCAACGTCATACAATGGGAAGCTAACAATGGACTAAACCAAAGATGGAATTTTGAAAAATTAGAAAATGGATACTATAAAATAACATCTGTAATGTCAGGAATGTCCTTGGATGTATATAACGGCGGCAGTGATCTAGGCAATCGAGTAATCCAATGGCCTTATCATGGAGGAACCAATCAACAATGGAGGATAATAGAAAACGATGATGGAAGTATCTCACTAATGTCAAAACTGGCTGAAGAAAACTACACTTACTATGTACTTGATGTATTTAACGGAGGAACAACAGCCGGAGTAAATGTAATACAATGGACACCACTAAACCAAATTAATCAAAAATGGAATTTAGAGGAAATATCAAAATAAATACAAAAACCTGGATGGACAAACCATCCAGGTTTTTTAATGCATAATTTCTCAAAGAATATTTAACCTATTTCATAAGTTAACCTTAACTTAACCATAACTATACTTAAGGTTTAAGATGATATGTATAAAATATATTGAATATACTATAAAAATAATAAATATATGATAATTTGACACTATTTGAGTAATTTTTATCTGAAAAATAATTAAAAAAATAGTTGTAAGCTACAATATTATGTGGTAAACTGTGGGTAAATTGGAATGAGTATTAGTTTAATTAAAACTTAAAGCAATTAATGTTTTAATGTAGAACTGATTTTATAGTAGAACTAATTTTATAATCATAATCTGAACATAGGGGGGAAGAAAAATGATTAATGGGAAAAGACACATAAAAATGCTTATTTTTTCGTTGGTGTTTTTTCTGCCAATATTATTAGGTAGCAATATTTATGCAACTGAAGAAGAAAATGACTATCTAATAATGTTCGACAATACCACATCAAGAGTCGAAGTAACAGCAGAATCGGGCATTCAAAAAGATATAAAAGAAACTCACAAAAACATTAACGTAGTAAAAGCAACTATGACAAATGATGAAGCTAAAGAACTAAGAAAAGATGAGGGAGTAAAAGTAGTAATCCAAGATTTAAAAACTGAAGTTTTAGCTGATGAAGTCACATGGAGCACAACAATGATGCAAGCACCAGCAGCTTGGAATACAGGATATTCAGGACTAGGTGTAAAAGTGGCAGTACTAGATACAGGTATAGCCAACCATACAGAATTATCTGTTGTAGGAAGAAAAGACTTTATTACAACAGGAGGAACAGCAACCGATATCCATGGACACGGAACTGCTGTAGCAGGAGTAATAGCCAGTAAAAACAATAATACTGGAATAATAGGAGTAGCACCAAACGTACAACTATATGCTGTAAAAGTCATGGATAATAGTGGTGCAGGTTCATTAAGTACTCTAATTTCAGCTATAGATTGGTGTATAACAAATGGCATTGAAGTTGCTAACCTATCATTGGGAATAGATTATTCCAAATTATCAGCTTCAGATAAGATATTTTTCACTGACTTTATAAATAATGTTGGGGAAAAAGCTTTAGCAAACAATCTCCTTTTAGTAGCGGCATCTGGTAATGATGGAAATGCTACAGGAATAGACAACATGTCGATACCGGCTAGAGGTACAGGCTTCTTGGGAGTCGGAGCGGTTGACTCCAATAAAAACCTAGCATCATTTTCAAGTATTGGACCAAATATGGATGTGGTAGCACCTGGAGTCAATATAAAAACTCTAGGAACAAGCAACAATTATAAAATAGCAAGTGGAACATCATTCGCAGCACCTAACGTAGCAGGATTAGCAGCTTTATATATGGAAAGATTTCCAAATTATACTGCTCAGCAAATAACAGAATTAATCACAGGATACGCAGAAGACAGAGGAACTACAGGATTTGATAACTATTACGGAAATGGATTAGCAAAATTTCAAACAATTATTGGAAACATAGGGGAAGTTTCAAATAAGGATCTAAGTGGTATATATACTATAAGATCAAAAAACAGTGGTTTACTTATGGATGTCTTTAACGGTGGCCGTGACAAAGGAACAAATGTTATACAATGGCCAGCCACAGGCGGTGTGAACCAAAAATGGAAATTCCAAAAACTAGAAAATGGTTTCTACCAAATTACATCTGTTTTAAACCCTGACTATAGTCTGGATGTCTATGGTGGAGGAACTAGTTCTGGAACAAAAGTAATACAATGGTCGTACCATGGAGGAACTAATCAACAATGGCGTTTGTATGAAAACACAGATGGAACTGTTACCTTCATGTCAAGACTAAGCAGTGAAAACAAAACAAATTACGTTCTAGATGTCTATGGTGGAGGAAAAACAGCCGGCGTCAATGTTATACAATGGGGAGCACACGGTGGTGATAATCAAAGATGGTACCTAGACAAAGCAGTTAAAGAACTACCAGTAAACACAAAAGACCACTCAGGAACCTATAATATAAGATCTCTAAATAGCGGTCTACTTATGGACGTATTTAATGGAGGACAGGACCAAGGCACTAATGTTATACAGTGGGCAGCAACTGGAGGAACAAATCAAAACTGGAAGTTTGAAAAACTAAGCAATGGCTATTACAAAATAACTTCAGAACTGTCTGGAATGTCACTTGATGTATATGATGGTGGCACTACTCAAGGAAATAAAGTTATTCAATGGCCTTATCATGGTGGGAACAACCAACAATGGAGAATAGTTGAAAATACCGATGGTAGTATATCATTGATGTCGAAACTATCAGAAGAGAACTACAGTTACTTTATACTCGATGTATTTAATGGTGGAACCACCAAAGGAGTTAACGTAATACAGTGGTCTTCAATATATAGTCCAAACCAAAAATGGGTATTAGATACAGTTGCTAAATAAAAATAATATTCAACTGAATAACAATGAAACAAAAATAGGCGCATTACCAAATGGTAATGCGCCTTAAATATCACTATAATTATATATTAGTTCTTTTAAGAAGTGTCGTCATTGCCTCACGAGCATCACTTCTTACCTTCTCTTCATCAAAGATAAGACTAGTCCCACCCTTGACCAACTGTTTACCATCTACAAAAACATCCCTTACATCTCTGCCACATAAGGAATAAACGACTGATGATGGAAGGTTATAGAACGGAAGCGGAGCAGCATAATCAAGATCTAAAGTTATAAAATCGGCCCTCTTACCAACTTCCAAGGAACCAATAATATCCTCGGCAAATATAGAACGAGCTCCAATACAAGTACCCAATCCAAGAGAAAGACTCGCGGATAGAACTTCAGGTCGACCTAATTGATGCTTATGAAGCAAAGCCGCCGTTTTAATTTCCGCTAAAAGATCACTCGAGTTATTACAAGCAGGGGCATCAGTACCAATACCCACAGCAACACCCTTATCCAGCAAACCAGGAACATCAAGATATCCCATCGCCATTTTCATAGCCGACACAGGACAATGAGCAATTGTAACCTTACCACTACCTAAAATATCTAAATCCCCAGGTCCAAGACGTGGGCAATGAATTAAAAGATAACGTCTATCCAACATTCCAGAAAGTTTTAAAAACTTACCAGGGGAAGTATAACCATCACCAGCCATAGCATCAATATCAGCCAGCTCTTCAGCAAAGTGAATAGTAGAAATAAAACCATCATCATCCATAACTCCATTAACCACTTCAATCAGATGAGGATTATACATCCCGGTCCATCTGGGACCTAACCAAATATCCACCATATCAGGATTAGTAACCTTACTTCGGCAATTTCTGGCTTCTTTTATACTATCGTCTAACTCTTGAATAAGCGCAGGAGGCAGTAAACTGCCCTTTCTAGGCTCCATGACAACTTTAGCTAACCGAGCACGCATACCACTACTTGAAACTTCTTCAAATAAGGCATCTAGACCATAATTTACAACCATAGATTCAACAAAAGTTGTAGTCCCTGATTTACTCATCTCAAGCATAGCTAGTCTGGCTCCAGCAAGGAAAGTATTCTCATCATGAGCAGCCTGTAAAGGCCAAATACGCTCAAACAACCAAGGATCAATAGTCATATCATCAGAAAAACCCCTAAACATACTCTGAGCCAAATGGAAGTGGTTATTAATAAGACCTGGCATCACCAATCTTCCGCCAAGATCTACCCTATCTGAATGAGGATAGGCTTTAAGCATCTCAACTTCAGTCCCAAGTGAAATAATCTTACCATTATCAACTACCATAGAACCATCTTTAATTACAGTGTCTTTTTCATCCATGGTGAGTATAGTACAATGTTCATAACGTTTCATGAAGTCTACCTCCTAGGTAAATAATTTTATCATTGCATTATATCACCCAAAAATACAAGATTCAAGATATATAAGAAGGAAGTATATACAAACAAATATTAATATGTTACTATGCAATGATAAAATATGACAAAGTAAGAGTAAGTAAGGATTGGGAAATAAGTAATTTGATAAAAAAGGAGTAAAGAAATGTATAGTAATATATTAGAAAAAAACACCAAGGAACTAATAGATGTTGCTACAGGTAAACAAAAAGCCGATTTAATAATTAGCAATCTAAAAATACTAGATGTCTATACAGAGAGAATAATAGAAGGGAATATCCTGATAAAAAACGGTAGGATAGTATCCATTAAATCTAGTCATCATAGTGATGAAGCGATTGAACAAATTGATGGCAAGGGGATGTATGCCATACCTGGTTTAATTGATCCCCATTTCCATGTGGACTCTTGCCTGGCAACACCGGCAGCCTTAGCTGATGGAATAGTGCCTTGGGGGACGACTACTCTGTGTGGAGAGGTTTTAGATATTGCTCACTATGCCTATATACTAGAGAAAGATCCAGTTGAAGTTGCAAAACTATATTTAAAAGAAATTGAGAATCTTCCCTATAGATTGCTACCAATGGCACCAGGGAAAATGATACCAGTTAACAAAACCAGAGAAATTCTAGATTGGGAATATAATTTTGGATTAGGAGAGATGCTACCACATAATATTTTAGGGAAAAGAGAAGAGTACCTTAATCTCATTGACTATGCAAGGAAACAAAAAAAATTCATCAGTGGACATGTACTGCATAGAATCTGGGATTTCCCTCATGATAATTACGAAGGAAGACCAGATGACTGCCATATGATAACAGAAAATGAAATAGATGTATTTCCAATCGTTGGTTACGCACATGATCATGAGATTTTTAACTATAATGACCTGCTTACAATTTTAGGGAGAGGCATGAACGCACTAGTTAGAACACTTGATGGGATGGCCAAGGAGATTCTTCCAGGGGTAATAAACAATAAGATACCAACAGATAATATAAATTTTTCTATTGATGATTTGCATATACATGATATAAAGAACAACGGACATTTAAACTTTGCTATTCAAGAAGCTATAAACATGGGTATGTCACCAATTAAGGCCATTAAGATGGCTACAATAAATAATGCCAGACTTATTGGTCTTGAAAGTGAAATGGGGTCACTAACACCAGGCAGGTATGCTGATATTGTACTTCTATCTTCACTAACAAATATTAAACCTGAATATGTTTTTAAGGCTGGTAGTCTAGTTGCAAAAGCTGGTAGTTTAGTTAAGGAGCCAGTAATTGACTATAGTGATTTGAAGTGGAAAATTGAGAGTACACTTCAAGAGCTAACAGAAGAGGATTTGAAATATCCGAGTATTGATGATGAGGTAACAGTTTACGATATAGTTAAAAAAGAGTTCAACTCCCTTAATCTTTCAGCAGTTGAAAATGAAGGTGAAGATGTAATCTATGGATATATTCTAGATAGAGCAAGGGATAAAAAAATCATCAGAATACTACTGAAGGGATTTAAGAATAATGAAGGAGCCATGGCTGTGAGCTTTAGTCATAATTCCAGTAAAATTATTGCTGCTGGAAAGGACAAGGCCTGTGTCTTAAAAGCCATAAAAGAAATAGATAAACGCCTAGGTGGAATAGTAGCTGTAGATAGTGAAGGGGTAGTGATTGATTTCTTAGAGCTTGATATTGCTGCAGTTGCAAGTAGTCTTAGCTGTAAGGAAATAGTCGAGAAAATGCAAACCATGGAAGACGGTATAAGAAAATATGGCGGGGGAATTGATAATATCTTCATGGTATTATGGTTCGTCGGTTTTCTCTATATCTGGGATTAGATAAGAAAAGGACCTATTGGTTAGTCACCAGTAGGTCCTTTTTTGTAGTATATATTAATTACCAACTAAATTTTTTTTGCGAACGTATTCTCCAGTGAAAATACCAATATAGGCTAGTGTCAAGATAAAACCGACAATCAGGAAGCCTTGGCTATATCCAAAGGCGGTTACCATTAAGCCAAATATTAGATTTCCGACTGCAAAGCCACCATCGTAGGCTGACTCCATAATTGAATAGGAAGTTGCTTTTAAATTGTTACTTGTTTCCCTGCCGATTCCTGTAATTGAGCTTATTACCAAACTATTAGTACCAAAGCCCATAGTAATAATAACAACAAATAGGGCTAAATTACCAAATGACTCAACAAAAGCCATACTGAAAAAACCGGTTAGAGCAAGAAAAGCCCCTGGGATGATAACACTTTTAATGCCATGCTTATCGGTGCGTCTGCCACTGGCTAAGGAGGCTACCATGCCAACACATCCAAATAGAAATAAGAAAGTACTTGGTTTTAAGACACCTTCTAGTCCGCCTAGGAATACTGCTGAATTAGTATTGATTATTCCATAACCTGAAGTTGCAGTCATTATAGCTAGATAATATCTGAGTAATCTTGGGTTTTTTAATAGATCAAGATAGTCTTTAAGCACATTGTTCTTTTTGACACTTTCCAAATTGTCAAATTCAACTTTTGTTTCTGATATGAAAGTTATTAAAATGAATGATATAAATGAGGTTGCCATTATACCTATAAACATTATATTAAAGCCAATGCCTGATAAAGCTAAGCCGTAAACAGGACCTAGGATGACACCGATTGAAATAAAACCACGATAAATGCCCATGCAACTTCCAAGAACTTTGTTATGAACAACATCACTGACTACTGAACTAGCTGAGGACATATACATTGCAAGGCCAATAGCTTGAACAAACCTGGCAATAAGGTGTACCTCAAAGTTTGGGGCAAACCAGATAAACATCCAAGAAATAACAAATGAAAAGGAACTAATTAGCAAAGCGAATTTTCTACCTTTTCTATCTGCCAGGGGGCCAAGGAAAATCCTAAGAAATATTGCGGATAGGCTATATATTGTTGTTGATATACCAATTTGAGCCAGGGTAAAATTCTGACTGACTAAATATACTGGGACTACGGAATAGGAAATTGAAATATTCATCATGAATAAAAATGTTCCAAAAAGGAAAAATAGCATCTTCCTATTTCTAATAAATTCTCTTACACTTTCTATTTTCATTACTATCACTCCTTATATAAAAAAGAAGCCATGTTTAGAATTTACACTAAACAAGGCTTCTTAGTATTCGACTATATTATTTCTAACATATTTTCTTATTTATTTAATATTTTTAAAATTTTGTTTATTGTTAGATCTTAAGTTAATTTAACAGGGGCCTTTTCTGTTTTATTGAAGTTCTAACATGATAAATATAACATAAATATCTTTAATTTGGAATATAAAAAATATGAATTTATAAAATATGAAACTAAAATATTGACAACTTTAGATAGGTAATGTATTATCTAAATAGATAACATATTACCTATTTAGATTGGAGAAAGAAATGATGAACTATTTTGAAAATATTAACGATCAAGATTATATCTTCGCATCGATGTTACTAGTCGCCAATAAAATGGATACCTTGTTAGAGAGAGCCTTAAGCAATTACAATATAACAGCGAAACAATGGTTCATGTTAATTGTAACGGTAAATGCCTTCAAGGAAGCACCTTCTATAAAAGAAATTGCTAAAGTAATGGGCTCATCCCATCAGAATGTCAAACAACTTGCCTTAAAACTTGAAACCAAAGGCATGATAATTTTAGAAAAAGATAAAACAGATTTAAGAGCAACAAAAGTAATTTTGACCAAGGAATGTTATCAATTATTCAAGCAATTAGAAAAAGAAGGCCTTGATTTTATGAATAAATTCTATAATGATATAGAAAATATAGAGATGAAAAATACAAGGCTGTTCATATCTAAAATTATGGTTAACTTAAAAAATATTGAAGAGGGACAAGAATAATGAAAAACCAAAAAACTATAAAATACCTAATAATTACAATTTTAATACTTGCAACAATAACTTCACTAATCGGATTATTTTCAAGTAAAGGGAACGGACCTTATGATTACACTTCAATTAATGGAGAACTGGTAGAAATATATGGAAAAGGTATATATAAGAATGATTCAGTGTCTGTAGTCGCTCAGGGAAAGGCTTCTGACCTTGTTACCTTATTACTTGCTATTCCTCTATTAACCTTTGCCACAATGCTCTCACTAAAAGGCTCCATAAGAGGAAGATTGCTCCTTACAGGAACTTTGGGCTATTTTCTCTATACATACATGTCCTACTGCTTCTTATGGAACTATAATCCTTTATTTATAGTCTATGTCCTATTAATGTCTGCAAGTATGTTTGCCTTTATATTAAGTCTAACGAGTTTTGATCTTGAAAAAATACCAAATATGTTCAAAGAAAAATTACCAATCAGATTTTTAGCAGGCTTTCAATTTTTCATTGCTTTGATGTTAGGCCTTCTGTGGCTTGGTAAAATAAGCCCGTCAATATTAAGTGGTGCAATTCCTATAGGACTAGAACATTATACAACCTTAGTTATTCAAGCAATGGATTTAGGCTTTATTGTGCCTATTGCAGTAATTTCAGGAGTGCTACTTCTAAAAAAGAAACCTTTTGGATATCTGTTCACATCAATCATCATAATTAAAGCAATAACAATGCTAACTAGTATTTCAGCTATGATGATTAATTCCTACACCAGTGGCGTTTTAGTTAGTCCTATAGAAATAATAGTATTCTCAGCTTTCGATTTATTGGCTATTGTAGCTTTTATAATATTGATTAAGAATACCATTGAGCTTAAATAGGTATGATTATAAAAGTTCGTAGCTTAACAATTATTTACATATAATATAATGGAAATTGATTGTGGGTTATGATAGGATTAAATTACTTAAAAGAGTAGATTAGTTGTATATATAGTAAAGGGATAATTAAATGGAGTATCCACCATCACACAAGAGAAAAAACTACCATATTATAAGCACAGTTATTGTCAGTATTATTTTGCTGACAATACTTTTTCTTGGGTTGGTAAGTTATGGTGAGAGTATAAAGCGAGATAATAAACAAGAAGTTACTAATAGGTTCATTGCTTTTGAGAATAGTTTTAAGAGTTTTATTAATGACAATGCTATGTTATTATCTGGTTTTTCTGCATATATAGATACTTTTGATGAGTATAAGGATGATGAGGTTTATTCATATCTAAATAATCTTATGGAAGAAAATGGTGAATATATTAATAATGTGGCAATAGTCCAAGATACAACCATTAAGTGGAACTATCCACTTGAAGGTAATGAAGCAACAATAGGCATTGATATGCTGACAATTCCAGGACAAGCTGATGATATAGCCTACGTTAAAGAAACATTAGAAAAAGATTTTAGTGGTCCGGTAGAGCTAATTCAAGGCGGCAAAGGATATATTATAAGAGCCCCAATATTAAAAAATGGTTCTTTTTGGGGTATTGCTAGTTTAATTCTTAAAGAAGAAAAAATTATCGAATTATTTGATACTTTTGCTAAAGAAAATAACCTAGAAGTGAATATTTTTAAGAATGACGCCGATGAATGTTTAATCTATGGGACCAAATATAATGATAATAACAATATGTATAAATTTGAAAGGGATTTGCTAGGTGAGGATTTAACTTATTGTGTCAAAGCTATTGATAACACGTTAATTAATCGATTGCCATACTTTATTATAATTGTTATAAGCGGTCTAATAATAGTAGCTTTTACAACGTACCAGGCATATTTGTTTTTTAAAGGCCACGAAGAAATTCTGCATAAAAACTTTATTCTTAAATCCTCATCTATACGAGACAAGCTTACTGGCATATTCAATCGAGACTATCTGGACATAAGTATCAGTGAAGAAATGAAATTCGCTAATAACAATAATATTGCAGTTTCTTTAATATATTTTGATATAAATAGTTTTAAGAATATTAATGATACATATGGTCATGCCTTCGGTGATAGTGTTCTAAAAGATATTGCTACAGCTATTAAGGGTGAATTAAGAAAACGGGATGTTTTTGCCAGATGGGGTGGTGATGAGTTTACTATTCTTATGCCTAATACTAATATTAATGGAGCTGAAATTACAGCTGAGAAAGTTAGAGTTACTATTGAGTCTATATCATATGATGATACACTTGTGTTGTCAGCTAGTATAGGTGTTGCTGAGTATCGTTTAGGTGAATCTGCAGATAGCTGGTTTAAAAGAGTAGATAAGGCACTATATAAAGCTAAAGAAAATAAGGACAACAGGTTTTGCACCTGTGATCAAGAAGGAAATATAAATTGCTACAAGAAATATCAGATTATCGCCTAAATATCACTAAGAATTAATAGTTATAAATAGAATTTATTTGTATATTGGTAAATTAGCATCTCGCTATAGTGGGGTGCTTTTTTTGTTTCTAAAAAAGATTATAAAAAATATTCTTAAATATATTGTATAATTTGCGCATTAATGATACATTTAAAATGTAATTGAATGATACAGTTCAATATTAAATAAATAGGCATTCATAATAAAATCATTGGAATCTAAAAAATGTATTGTATAAATAGTACATTAATGATAACATTAGAAATGTATTTTTTACTATTATAAATTTATGAAAGGTATGATGTTATGCAAAAGAAAATTTTTATTATTTTTTTTGGGTTGATTATAATAGCTGCCTTAAGGTTCTATTATATAGAATGCAAGAGAGGTTTTGATCAATCTCCCGTATTAACTAATAAAGAAAGAACAGTAAAAATTGTACCTCAAGCAGACTAGAATTTGCCCTACTTGATGAAATCTGCTAGAATCAAGATAATAATGGAGGTAATAACATGATTAAGAAATTAGCTATATCATTAGTTATCTTAACAGCATTTTTTGTAGTAGCCTGTTCTAGTTCCAATAAAGATCTTGAAGATGGAACTTATAAAGCTCAAGTTGATGATGCATATGTAGAAACTGAAGGTCTAGGTTGGCGTGAATTTTTGGAAGTAACCATACAAGATGGTAAGATAATAGATGTAACATTTAATGCGATAAATAAGGATGGACAATTCAAAACAGATCCAGGAGTCTACAAAATGATACCCTCTCCAACTATTTGGATGCCAGTATTAGAACAAAATATAAGGAACAATGTTGCTGGAAAAATTGACGCATTAACTGGAGCAACCTCCACTTCAAAAAATGCCCAAAAATTACTTGACGCTATCTATAAAAATGGGAAACCAGGACAAACAATTGATGTATCCATAAAAAAGTAAATGAATATACGAAAGCCTTCTTGAAGAAGGCTTTTTGGTTAAGTAAAGGTAATACAATGAGTAGAAAATGTAAGATCTGTAATTCAAATACAACAATAATAAGTCATCCTAAATTTGGGAATTATTTATATTGTAGCAATTGTGAGTTTATATCCAAGAACAATCTAGAAAGATTAAATAAAGAAGAAGAAAAACAAAGATATAGCCATCATCATAACTCTATTGAAGATAAAAGCTATGTTGATTATTTCTGCAAATATCTCAATGAAGCAGTAATCCCTTATGTTGGAGAAGGGAAAAAAGGACTGGATTTTGGGAGTGGTCCATCTCCTGTACTAGCTGAATTACTTGAGTTAGAATTTAAATTTAAAATGGATATTTATGATTATTACTTCTCTCCGGAAAAAATCTATAATGGGAGAAAATATGATCTGGTTACCTCAACTGAAGTTGTTGAACATTTAGATGACCCTCTGGAATATTTTGATCTTTTTTCGAAACTGCTTAAACCAAAAGGGGTTTTAGCTATAATGACCCATTTTCATAGAAATGATAAAACCCATTTTTTAGAATGGCCATATATTAGAGATAGAAGCCATATATCCTTTTATACACCCAAAACCATGGAATATATTGCTAATAAAGTAGGCTTGAAAGTAATCTACACCAACAATGATAAATATATAACTTTCATTTTGGTAGATATGATATAATGATGGCAAAACATAAAGGAGTTGATTCCAAATGAAATTAAAAGATAAAATTGTAGTTGTTACTGGAGCAAGTTCCGGTATGGGTAAAGAAATAACTAGACTCTTTTTAAATGAAGGTGCCATTGTAGCAGGAATAGATATAAGAAAAGATCGACTTGATGGCTTGAAGATTGAGATTGAGGCTGGAGATAAATTATTAACTTATGTAGGTGATGTTTCAAACAGAGCTCAAATGGATCAAATTATTGATGATATTATTTTAAAAAAAGGCAGGCTTGATGTTTTAGTAAACAATGCTGGAATCATGGATGAAATGATGCCAGTTAATGAAGTTAGCGATGAACTTTGGAATAAGGTATTAGCAGTTAATTTAAATGGACCGATGTACCTCTCTCGTAAAGCAGTCAATCAGATGATAATTCAAGGTGGAGGTAATATTATTAATATTGCTTCAGTTGGTGGTCTGTTTGGATCTAGAGCTGGGGTCGCCTATACTGCATCAAAGTTTGCACTTGTAGGTATGACTAAGAATATTGGGTTTATGTATGCCAATATGGGAATTAGATGTAATGCTATAGCACCTGGAGGTGTAAATACCGACATCGGAGCAGGCATTAAAGCTCCTAGTCCACTGGGAATTGAGAGAGCGATGGCCGGATTTGGGATGAACCCAAGAACCGGAGAACCTGAAGAAATTGCTAAAATTGCACTGTTTTTAGCAAGTGAAGACTCTAGTATGATAAATGGAGCGGTCATAACTGCAGATACAGGCTGGACTGCCTATTAAAAACGATAAATTATTTGAATAAAAAAATAGATATATATGATATTATAATATATGAAAAATAATAATTAGCAGGCGGTAAATTATGTTGCATGAATTTTCAAGAACAGAGCTTCTAATCGGAACAGAGGGACTGGAAAAATTGAAAAATAGTACAGTAATGATTTTTGGTATAGGTGGGGTAGGCGGTTTTGCCCTTGAAGGATTAGTAAGATCTGGAATTGGTAATATTATTATCATAGATAATGATACAGTTTGTATAACAAATATAAATCGTCAAATTATTGCTACCCAAAAAACAGTAGGTCAAGCCAAAGTTGAAGTTGCCAAAGAAAGAATACTAAAAATAAATCCCAAGGTTAATATCACAACTTTTCAGACATTTTATCTACCTGGGAATACTGATAATATATTAGATTCGAAATGTGACTACATCATTGATGCAATTGATACAGTCACGGCAAAAATTGATCTTGTACTAGAAGCTAATAAAAGGAATATACCCATCATTAGCAGTATGGGTATGGGCAACAAGTTGGATCCTACAAAAATTGAAGTTGCAGATATTCATAAAACCTCAGTTTGTCCATTGGCCAGAGTAATGAGAAGAGAATTAAGAAAACGCAATGTCAAGACACTTAAGGTGGTCTATTCCAAGGAAGAACCTATTGTACCAATGGAAATGAACAGCAATGGCAAACAAGTTCCAGGTAGTGTATCCTTTGTGCCATCTGTTGCGGGGTTAGTAATGTGTGCTGAAGTTGTAAAAGATTTACTAAAATAGATTAATGTTTCAAGGTAATTATTGACGTTTCAGTGTCTTCTGGAACGTCTTTTTCATGATATAATGAATGTAAGAAATAAAGTGTGAGTAGAAGGTAGGAATAAATAAGATGCTATTAACAGCAGATAAAATAAATAAAAGCTATAGTGAAAAGATACTTTTAAAAGATGTTTCACTTTACTTAAACGAAGGGGACAAGATAGGAGTTATAGGTATAAATGGTACTGGGAAATCTACTTTGCTTAAGATAATAGGACAAATAGAAACTCCTGATACTGGTACAATTACAAAAAGCCCTGGAGCTAGAATTGAATATTTGCCTCAAAATCCAATTTTAGATGATAAACTAACAGTTTTAGAGCAAGTTTTAACAGGTGCTGACAATGAAACAAGAGAAACTAGAATATATGAAGCTAAAACAATATTAACAAAACTAGGGATATTAGAGTTTGATAAAAGAATTGGGACCTTGTCTGGTGGACAAATGAAGAGGGTAGCAATTGCTAGTGCTTTAGTACATCATTGTGAAATTTTAATTTTGGATGAGCCTACTAATCATTTAGACAATGAAATGGTAGCATGGTTAGAAAGTTATCTAAGTAAATATACAGGTGCCATAATTATGGTTACTCATGATCGTTATTTTTTAGATAGAGTAGTAAACAAGATTGTAGAAATAAATGAGGGCGAATTATATAACTACCCAGGCAATTATTCTATGTTTTTGGAAATGAAAGCAGGGCGAGAAGAGATTGAACAAAACTCTAGGCGAAAAAGAAAAAGTTTTCTTAGAAAAGAGCTAGAGTGGATTAAAAGAGGACCTGTTGGACGGACCTCGAAAAGCAAATCCAGAATAGCTAAATATGGTAAGTTAAAGGAAGATAGTACCTATGAGGATGAGGTTAAATTAGAGTTAAATTCCATCTCGTCTAGACTTGGAAATAAGATTATAGAACTTCATGGTGTTAGTAAGAGTTTTGGGGATAAGTTGGTTATTGATAATTTCGATTATTTCATACCTCGTGATGCTAGGATTGGTATTGTAGGAAGAAATGGTGAAGGTAAGTCTACCTTGTTGAATATAATCAGTGGTAGAATTAGTCCTGATAAAGGACATGTCGCAGTTGGTCAGACAGTTAAGGTTGGGTATTTTTCTCAGAATTCTGAAGAATTGGATCAGTCAATCAGGGTAATCGATTTTATTAAGGAGATTGCTGAAGTTATTAAAACACCTGATGGAGAGATAACTGCATCTAAGATGTTGGAAAGGTTTCTTTTTGATGCTACTTTACAGTGGACACCTATTAGCAAACTATCTGGTGGAGAACAAAGACGTTTGTATTTACTTAGTATCTTGATGGAGGCTCCTAATGTACTATTGTTGGATGAGCCGACTAATGACCTTGATATTGAGACATTGACTATCCTGGAAGATTATTTGGAGAGTTTTAGAGGAGCTGTGATTGTGGTTTCTCATGATAGATACTTTTTGGATAAGGTTGTGGATACAATTTTTGAGTTTCAAGGTGAGGGTAGAATTGGCAAGTATCTTGGCAGTTATATTGATTATTTGGCTGATAAGCTGGATGAGAGAGAACAAGACAGAGCAGCTAACGAGGGTAAAGTTATTAATGTTAGGGAAAAAAATATTTCGAAGCTGAAGTTGTCTTTTAATGAGCAACGTGAGATTCTTACTATTGATGATGATATTGCTGAGCTTGAAAAGAATTTAGATAGTTTGTCTAAAGAAATTGGTAATGAGACCAGTGATTATATTAAACTTCAGGAACTTGGGGTAAAGAAGTTGTCATTGGAAAAAGCCCTTGAGGAAAAGATGGAACGTTGGGTTTATTTACATGAGTTATCTGAAAGAATTTTTGAAAGTAAGTTAAAATAGGAGGTGGGTAATATGCCTAATATCTTTGATTTTTTAGAACCTTTGTTTAGTGGGAATTTAAAGTATTTTTCAGGTTTTGTACTTGGTACTTTGGTGGTTTTGATCGTTCGCTATCTTTATATTGTTTGGGGAAGAAGACAGAGTTTAGCTGATCAGAATTTTGTTAATATTCATAAGGGTGAGTCTATAGAGACTTTTAAGAAGAGGTCTCGTATAATTTCTTATTCTTTAGTTATTTTGCTAGTAGTTGTACTACCATTATTATTGTTTGTTTCAGTTAAGGTTTTGGATAGTGTTATGGATGTTGAGCCTTGGTTAGGTGTATTGGTGGTTTTAATTGAGGTTTGTATTCTGATAGTTCTGACAATTATCCAGGGTGTTCGAGGTAGAAGACTTAGAAGAAGAATTAAACTTTTAGAAAAGGCGAAAGAAGAAGAGCTGAATAGTCTTAAGTAATATCATCACTTATATAATAATGGGGAATATGATAAGATTACTTATATAATTAGTTTTACAAGAGGAGGTAAGTTATGAAAAATTTAAAAGGAACAAAAACAGCAGAAAATTTATTAAAGGCATTTGCAGGTGAGTCACAAGCAAGGAATAGATATACATTTTATGCATCAATAGCTGATAAGGAAGGTTATACACAAATCAAAAATATCTTCCTAGAAACAGCAGAAAATGAAAAAGAACATGCAAAAAGATTCTATAAATTACTATTGGAAGGACTTAAAAATGAATTACCTGCAACAGTAGAAATAAATGCAATGTATCCGGTTGCTCAAGGTGATACTTTATCGAATCTAATTGCTGCAGCTAATGGTGAAAAAGAAGAATGGTCTGATCTATATCAGGACTTTTCCAAGATAGCTAAAGAAGAGGGTTTTGCTGATGTTGCTGTGATATTTGAAAAGATTGCTTCAGTTGAGAAGCATCATGAAGCTAGATATAGAAAATTAGCTGATAATATTGAAAAAGAAAAAGTATTTAAAAAGGATAAGATTACTACTTGGAAATGTGGCAATTGTGGCTATATTCATGAAGGTATATCTGCTCCTGAAGATTGTCCTGCCTGTGCCCATCCTCAAGCATATTTTGAGGTATTGGCAGAAAATTATTAAGTCTTAATTAGTATCAATAATATAAAGAGAAGAATTGCGGTTCTTCTCTTTTTTTGTTGAATGAAAATTTCTTTATAGGAAGTAGTATCATGTATCATATTTGAAAGATAATTATATTAGGGTATAATGTTAGTAGGGTAAGTGAGAAAGCAAGGAGACAAAATGACGATATGAAAAAGATTTTGATGTTATATAACCCAACATCTGGAGTGGGAGCAATTACTGATAAGTTAGAAACTATTGTTAAGTTGTACCAAGATGAAGGTTTTGATCTAGTTCTAGGAGAAATAAATAATGATTTAGATCTTGAAAAAGTTTTGCTAGAAATGAATGGGGAATATAATTATATTATAGTTGCAGGTGGTGATGGTACTGTAAATATGATTGTCAATGCGTTGGTAAGACTGAACATTGATATACCATTAGGAGTAATTCCTTCTGGAACTGCTAATGATTTTGCCAATCATATAGGAATGCCAATTGATGTGCTAGAAGCTAGCAAAAGAATATTAAATAGTAAGCCTAAGAGAATAGATATTGGTCAGATTAATGATAAATATTTTATAAATGTTGCTAGTACTGGTCTTTTTACCGACGTATCACAAAAAACCAACCAATCCTTAAAAAATACAATAGGTAAGTTAGCATATTTTATAAAAGGAATTCAAGAAATACCTAATTTCAAAAAGATCCCAATAAAGATAAAATCAAAGGAATACAATTTTGAGGGAGAAGTATATGTTATTCTAATTTTTAATGGTAATTCAGCTGGGAGTATGGACATAGCTTATAATGCTGATATCTCTGATGGAAAATTAGATGTTATAATATTGAATCCTGAATCGTTGTTGGAAGTGTTCCCTTTATTAATGAAATTAGTAATGAAAAGAAATCTAGAAGATACATCAGGTCTAATCTATTTTCAAACTGATAAGTTAACAATAGAAACTGACATGGAGAACCTAACTACCGATATAGATGGAGAGTATGGACCTGATTTACCTTTAGAAATATCATGTATCAAAGATAGACTGGAAATTTTAGGGATACTTGATAATTAAAAATTTAGAAGCCGCAATAAAAAAGAATCAACATTTTTGTTGATTCTTTTTTTTTTGAATGTACATTTATTTTTTAATTATTTAGAATTTTACTGTGTTCTTACCATTTCTTTTTGCTTCATAGAGTTTTTTGTCAGCATTATTGATGAATTGGTCAAGTGTTGTTTCCTCTTTTAGTGTAGTGCCACCAATACTTACTGTGAAGCTTAGGGTTTTACTGTTTGATAAAGGTATTTTGTATGAGGCAATGGCTTTACTAATGCGGTTGGCTATAGCCTCAGCGGTTTGGGGGCTTGAGTCCGCTAGTCCTATTATGAACTCATCTCCACCATACCGTCCAATTATATCGTTGTTTCTAATTTCACTTTTTACTATTTGTCCTATGCTGGCTAGAACTTTATCTCCTGTTAGATGACCATATTGGTCGTTTATTTTCTTGAAGTCATCAATGTCCATCATTAGAAGTGTTATTTTTGTATTATTTTTCTTTGAGGATTTAAAGAGATTTTCAAGTAATTGCAGGGAATATTGGCGATTGTAAGTTTTGCATAACATATCAGTTTGGGCCATTTCTATCAGTAGTTGTCCTTCTATTTTTTCTGTTATGTCTAAACAACTGCCTATATAACCGATGAAGTTTTTCTTGTCATCATATATTGGAGTGCCACGGTCATTAATCCAACGATATTGGCCATCTGCTCTTTTTAGTCTATAGTCCATTTCGAAGGGTTCTTGTTTATCAAAATTGGTAGTGTATATTTCTACACATCTATCAAAGTCATCAGGATGAACACAACTTGCCCAACCAAATCCATATTCTTGTTCAAAAGTCCTACCAGTAAATTCCAGCCAGGTCTTGTTGAAGTAGTCACATTCCTTGGTTAGGTTGGCTCTCCAGATCATATTTGGTGAGGATTCGAGTATTATGCGGTATTCTTCCAAGTTCATCATGCTAATATCCTCCGATTTTTAATGATTCTATATTTGTAAATTATACAACCAATAAGTGATACATTCAATAGTAATTAAATAAATTATGATAGGATTAAGTTGTGCTTGAAGTATTTTTTGTGAAGAATTTTACGGTAATTTAACATAGATTATATTTTTAATCTGTTTTTATTTGCACTGTGATGTAATAAAATAGGAGCTTTGTTGGTCTTGAACTCTTGTGCTTGTGGCTATTTTTTTTATATTGGTGGGATTATTGATGTTTATTGGCGAATTACATTGTTGATGATAAAATATTAATATTTGTCATTAATATGATATAGTAGTATAATAACCTTAAGGGTACATAATAAATTAATTAAATTAAAAGGCAGGCAATATAAAATGGAGACACCACAGACTTACAAAAAGCAACATTATCATATTTTGAATACTTTTTTTGTGTTTGGAATTATGGTGACTATTCTTATTTTGTTATTGTCATCTTATTGGCAAAGAGTAGAGCAAGAAAACAAATTAGAAATGACTAATAGGTTTATTGGTTTTGAAAAGAGTGTACAGGGTTTTGTTAATGGTAATGCCTTGATGATTGCTGGTTTTTCTGCATATATTGAAACATTTGACAATTACCAAGATGATGAAGTTTATGCGTATTTGGAGAGTTTGATTAAAGGTAATGAGAAGTATATTAAAAATATCGGGATTATTAAGGATACTACAATTGTATGGAATTATCCTAAGGCGGAGAATGCATCGACTGTTGGTGTTGATTTATCAAAAGTACCAGGTCAAGCTGAGTCTATAAATCTAGTTAAGCGAACTTTTCAAAGTAGCTTTACGGGTCCGGTTGAATTAATTCAGGGAGGTTCTGGTTATGTTATCAGAGTTCCTATAATGAAAGAAGGTATTTATTGGGGTGTTGCTAGTATTGTTATTAATTCTGGTGAGTTAGTAAATTTATTTGATCAGTATGCCAAGGAAAGTCAACTGGAAGTGGCGATTTTCAAAAAGTCAGAACCGGATAAGTTAATTTATGGTGATGGGCATGTTATAGATGATAATGCTATGGTTTTAAGTAGTGTTTTTATGGATGAGGATTGGACTTTTTGTATAAAACCTGTTGTTAATTCTTTACCTCAGGCTTGGCCTAATGTGATTGCTTTATTTTTGGTTGGTTTTACTTTTACATGTTATTTTACGTATCGATCATTTATTTATTTCAAGAATCATGAGGATATGAAAAAGAAGAATTTAATATTGAAGTCATCTGCTATTAGGGATAAGCTTACAGACACTTATAATAGGAATTATTTTGATGTTAGGATTGCCGAGGAGGTTAAATTTGCTAATAAATATGGTAGTCCCGTGTCTTTGATATATTTTGACTTGAATTTTTTCAAGAGGGTTAATGATACTTATGGTCATGCTTATGGTGATTCAGTTCTTAAGGAGATTGCGGCTATTGTTAACAATTTGTTGCGAAAGAGTGATATTTTTGCCAGATGGGGTGGTGATGAGTTTGCAATTGTAATGCCTAATACTTCTTTGTTAGGAGCTGAAATTGCTGCTGAGAAGATTAGGGTGGCAATATTAGAGATTGATCATCCAACAGTGGGTCTTGTTTCTGCTAGTATTGGTGTAGGTGAGTATAAGCTTGGGGAGTCTAGTGAAGCGTGGTTCAAGAGGGTTGACAAGGCTCTTTATTATGCTAAGGCAGACAAGGAAAATTCGGTTTGTGCCTGTGATTTTGATGGAAATATTATGTGTTTGATAAAACAAAATTAATTTAAATGAAATGTAATGCACTATATTAGATAAACTAATATAGTGCATTTTTAATTTAGTCTATATCAACTTGGAACCAGTAATTAGGTTCAGCATAGTCTATTCTATTAATCCTTCAATCTCAATCCTTTGCTGCCAAACAAAAATGACCCTATCAATCCTGCTAGGAATAGTAAAACACTTGAGAAGGTATCCATATTAAATCCCAGATTACTACCAGCTGGATACAAAGCAGGAACAGAACCAACAACAAAACCAAGAATAACAGCATAAGTAGCTCCATGCCAACGACAAAATAGCATACTTAGGGCCTTAGAAAAAACAAAAACACCAATTAATACCCCTATACCGATAGGTAATAAAGGTAGAGAAGTATTAAAAACTGTCATGCTTGGCTTGATGAAAAAATCCTTCAAACCAGCAATAAGCCCAAGAACCATACTATATTGTCCAATCATCATTAAAAGGACAGTGCCACTAATACCAGGGAAAATCAAAGAAGAAGAAATAAGAAGCCCTAATAGTAAATATGCTATTATAGTGCTAAAACTCCAGGAAAAAACACCAGACCCCAAAATATCGATGGAGTTGTTTGCAGTAGATGGATTATCAAACAAAACCATCAACAATCCTACAAAAAGAGCCATTAAAAACAAAGGTAGTCTTATATGAATATTCTTTTTAGAGAGTGGATCCTTAGTATTAGCTTCCCTAAACAAAAAAGGTAAAGAACCTAACATCAAACCTATAAAACAAAACAAAGTTTGCATCTGATAGTATTGTAACAAACCTCTTTGAATAATACTAAAAAATACTACTCCAACTAAAGCCCCAAGGCCAGCTGGAATAAGAACCCTGATAGAAGAGATCGGTTTCTTAAATAAACAGCCAATGGCATCAATTAATTTTCTGTGAACTCCCAAAATAATTGATAAGGTTCCACCAGACAATCCTGGCGCAATACCACCAGCGCCAATAAATATACTATATAAAAAAATACGGAACATTATGAGATCCTTTCATACTAGATAAATATCAAAACAAACAAAAAAATCAGTAAATAAATTATAACATATTATAAATAAAAAAAGGATGAGGTTAACTCCTCATCCTTAATTATTTATTACATTTTGTTTTCATTATTTTATAATTATATTAAACTCTGGTGGTTGTCCAAGATGACGCTTAACTGAACAAGCATCAAGAACATTAACTAAAGCGCCCCTATACTTTTCTGGAAAGTCAGCAGGAGTATCAACCTCCATCTTTACCTCAATTACCCTATGCTCCTCTTCGCTCCAAGTTGGATACATCCTAATATTTAACCCTTCAGTGCTCAAGTTTCTTTTCCTTAGAAAACTTAGGGCAAAAATACCACTACAAGATAATATTGAAGCCATAAATAAATCAAAAGGCGCCATCGCCTCATCATCTCCACCATTATCTAATGGCTGATCTGTCATGACTCTATGTTTTCCATAAATTACTTCTACTTTTTTTCCACCAGGAAAATTTAAACTAAATTCGTCCATTTCATTACCTCCAAAAAATCTTATTTCTGTCTTGAATTATACAGGACTAAACTGAAGCAAACCGTGACAACATCACAGAAATAAAATACAATATATCCTAAAATTCATATATACTATTAGACTAATTTTTGGATTAGTATAGATTAATAATTGGAGGATATCATGACACTGGAACAACTACTAGAAGACGAAACCACAAACACAAAAAATATGGAAGCCTATTTTAAAACAGTAGGTATCAACAATTTGGATAGAAGAAAACTTGATAAAATCATAAATAAATTTGGAGTAATAGTCTTTAAAATGTACTGTTTTTCAGAAGTATACAAGATAGTCCTAGACAGGGAAACCTCCAAAAGAATGCACACCTGGACATATGTAATCGGAATTATGACAATCATCTACACTGGAGTGACAATTCTTATGTTATTTGAATAGAAAAAAGAGATGAGAAAAAGAAAAAGAAAAAAACTGTTGACAAAGATTTTTAATTATGGTTAAATACAGTTAAATTAAAAACAATCTTGTCACAAAAGACAAGAGGAAAGAGGTAGAAAGAAAAAACATAGAAATAGTAAATTACAATTAAATAAAAATCGAGAATCTTTTCTGTAAAACTCGTAAAAATCTACAGTACTTTTTAACCGAGAATCTTTTCTGTAAAACTCGTTAAAATCTACAGTAAATTATATATCGAGAATCTGTACTGTCAAACTCGTAAAAACCAACAGCCCTCCGACCGAGGGTAATTTTTATACTCTAAACGGGTCAACCGCTTAGAAAAGGGAGGCAACTATGACCAGTGCTGCAGAAAAGCATCTAACAAAAATCAAAGACACATTCCACATCATCAACGGAAAAAAAGAAGCCGATCTACTGATAAAGAATGTTAAAATACTCGACGTCCTAGGTGAAACAATCTTTGATGGATCCATCCTATTTTTTAATGGAGAAATCACAGCATTAAACCCAGACGAAACCATCATCAAAGTAAAAGACACCTTTGATGGACAAGGTCTATACGCTATACCAGGCCTCATAGACGCCCATTTCCATTTCGAATCACAACTTGCAAATCCTGTCACACTAGGAGAAGCAATGGTGCCATGCGGAACTACTACTTGTTTCGTAGAATTCCTTGATTTAATTGGCTCAGCCAAAGACGAAGGCGTCAAAGCAGCCAAAGAACTATTCAAAGAATACCAAAAACTACCATATCGTCTATTCGCCTTTGCACCAGGAAAAAAGGTAGACAAAGAAACAATAGAATCACTTCTAGATATAGAACCAGTTATCGGACTTGGAGAATTCGACCACTTCACCTACAGTAGTGGCGACCAAGACTGCATGGAATTAATGGCTTCTGCAAAAGCCCGCAACATGCAAGCAAACGGACACTGGGGACTAACCACACTATCACCACTTCAATTAAATATATTACCAGCAATCGGTGGCAGTAATAACCACGACGTCTGGAACGGGGAGGATATCGAAAAAAGCTTGCGCTTTGGATTTCCTACTCAAATTAAATTCGGAGTTGGCAAGGTAGAAAATCTTCTAAAAGCCATTGTAAATAAAAAGTTTCCATTAGAAAACTTCATGTTTTGTTCTGATAATCTATCTATACATCATATGAAAACTAAAGGTCATATGGATAACTTTATTACAAGAGCAGTCTCAATGGGAATACCCCCAATCAAGGCAATAAAACTAGCCACCTACTACACTGCCTGCCATTTTCATATGGAAGAAAAATTAGGAATGATAGCACCAGGAAGATGGGCTGATATTGTCCTGACTGACAGCTTAAGTGTCATTAACCCACTTTATGTATTTAAAGGTGGAGAATTGGTGGCGAAGAGAAAGAGCATGTTGAAAAAGGTAGAAATTGATTATTCACCAATGGTTAAGCAAGGAAAACCAGGACTTGGAGAATTGAAAAAAATCCAGTTATCCAACAATATCCTTGAAGTATCACCGGACGGAAAGCAAGGTAAAGTTTATCTTTTCGATGTCTTTGGAAGAGGGCACCTAAACTTCTATAAGGAAATCTGGTTACCAATTGAAAATGGAGAAGTAGTTCCTATTTATGAAGGTAAACATCTGAATATGGTATCAGTTGTCCAACGTTATGGAAAACACATAACTAACGGTTACTTCACAGGAATACATATTGATAAAGGTGCAATTGCTACCTCCTTCCCGGCACCAGTACCATACATGGTAGTAATAGGCAATGACATCGACGAGATGTATCATGCCTTAAAGGTTACAGACAAATATTCAGGAGCTGGAGTTATTGTTGAAGAAGGCGAAGAAAAAGCTATATTACCAATAGAAATATATGGCATGATGTCCAATTCAAATGCTGAAGATTTACAAGCTGAATCAGATAACTTTGATAAAGCGGCAGCAGAACTAGGGCACCAAAATACTGGAGAGCCAGTAATTAACAAACTGTTAAGTGTATATATTTCACTTCATAGATTCAACTTTATGGAAGAATAAAAGAGAGGAGCTTGTTTTATGGAAGATTACATTTACATGGATAACATAGTCAAAAGATTTCCTGGTGTAACCGCCTGTAATCATATTTCCATAGGTTTTGCCAAAGGGGAAATACATGCTCTTCTTGGTGAAAACGGAGCAGGAAAAAGCACACTGATGAATATGTTATACGGTCTCTTGAAAAAAGACGAAGGTAGTATCTTCATTGAAGGAAAAAAGAAAGAAATAAACTCACCGCAAGAAGCCATTGCCCTAGGAATTGGAATGGTGCACCAACACTTTATGCTTATTCCAAAGTTTTCAGTAATTGAAAACATAGTCCTAGGTACAAAACTAAAAAGAGAACCTTTATTAGATTTTAGAGCAGCCAGGGAGAGGATAAATGGGATTCTTGAAATGACAGGTCTTGATATTGACATAGATGAAAAAGTGCAGAATCTATGTATTGGAGATCAACAAAAAGTAGAAATAATTAAGGCTCTCTATAAAGGGGCTGAGGTTCTAATAATGGATGAACCTACAGCTGTACTAACACCAGTAGAAGTAGACGAACTTTTTGTAGTTTTAAGAAAATGGGTAACTGAAGGTAATACAGTAATCTTCATCACTCACAAGATGAGGGAAGTAGTAGAAATCTGTGATCGTATCAGTATCCTAAGAGATGCTACCTATTTCGGAACTTTTCCGGTAGAAAATCTTGATGAAAAAGAGGTAGCCAGGCTTATGGTTGGCAGGGATGTTTCCTTGCATATAGAAAGTACCCCCCAACCAAGAGGGCAGGATATTCTGGTGATTGATAGATTGTCAGTGAAAAACGATATAGGTATTGAAAGTGTCAAGGATATTAGTTTTACAGTAGCTGCTGGTGAGATAGTCGGTATTGCCGGAGTAGACGGGAACGGACAATTAGAACTTATTGAAGCAATTATGGGTCTTAATAGCAAGAAGGAAGGGCGAATCACCTTGAATGGAGAGTCAATTGAAAAACTCTCACCACGAAATATTTTAGACAAAGGTATTTCCAATATTCCATTCCAACGACAAAAGGAAGGGCTAGCCTTAGAGTTTCCTATTAGTGATAATTTCATACTTAAGGAAGAATGGAATAGACCATATAGAAAAGGATTATTTCTTGATTTTAAGTATATATGGAAAAAGACAGAGGAAGTTATGAAAGCCTATAACATAAAAGCTAGGACACCGGAAACCCAGGTTGGGAACATGAGTGGTGGCAATCAACAAAAAGTTGTTATTGCCAGGGAAGTTGAAAGAGATCATGAACTTCTTATTGCTTGTCATCCAACTCATGGTCTGGATATTGGGGCCATAGAATTTATCCATCACAAGATCATGGAAGAAAGAAATAAGCAAAAAGGTGTGCTTTTAGTTTCAACTGAGCTTGAAGAGCTATTGTCCTTAAGCGATCGTATTCTAGTTATGTATAAGGGAGAAATCATGGGTGAGGTAGAAGCTAGGTTGGAAAACTTATCTACTATTGGTTCGATGATGTTAGGAGGTTGCCATGGAAAAGCTTGATAATCAAGTTACGACTGTCAACTATGATAAATTAGATGAATTAGTTCGTAAGTTTCAAAAAATATTTAATATTTTTGTTCCTATATTTGCTTTTTTGGTATCTTTGATTGTTGTGGGAATAATTATCAAGATACAGGGTGGATCAATAATTGTTGCCTATTCATCACTTTTTAAAAGTGCTTTTGGCAACTTGAACAGTATTGGTAATAGCTTGAGTAGAGCAGTGCCTCTTATTATGGCAGGTCTTGGAATCGCTATTGCAGCTAGGGCAAATATTATCAATCTTGGAGCAGAGGGACAAATTATTGTTGGTGGCATATTTGCTACTTATGTAGGTATTAACCTGCAAGGGTTACCTCCAGTTTTGCATATTACTTTGTGCCTTCTGGCTGGTTTTATTGGTGGTGCCTTATGTGCCTTCTTGCCTGGGTATTTTAATGCTAAGCATAATACAAATATTATTATTACTGCTATGTTGTTAAATGATATTACTATAGGTATTCTTGGGGCCCTGGTACAAGGTCCTATGAAAGAAGCTGGTGGGTTTTCTCCACAGTCTGCGCAAATAGCTATGTCTGCGAGATTACCAATGTTTATTCCTGGATCTAGGGTTCATATAGGTATAATTATAGCTCTGGTACTGGCGGTGATTGCTCATTTTGTTTTATTTAAGACTCCTATTGGACTTGAGACTCGTATCCTTGGAGGTAATCCTTTGGTGGCCAAGCATTCTGGAATGCAGGTTATAGGTATGCAGATCATGTTGGTACTCATAGCTGGAGGATTGGCTGGTATGGGCGGTGCCATGGAGATAATGGGCAGTCAGTTCAGACTTAGGGAAGCCTTTTTGATGAACTATGGCTATGAAGCGCTGGCAGTTGCTCTACTAGGGCAAAAAAGTCCTTATGGTGTGATTATAGCAGGTATTTTATTTGGAGCTTTAAAGGCTGGTCGTGGCGGAATGGTAAATGCAGCCAACTTGCCGGTAAGCTTTAGTATGGTACTTAGTGGTGTTTTAATTTTATGTATTTCTATTAGTCCTATATTAATGAAGATTCCGAGATATTTAGCGGTTCGCAATATTTCGGCAAATAGATAGGGGGTGCCTTATGGAACAGTTTTTATCAATTTTTACTGAAGATTTCTTTTATGCGACTATTCGTATGGCGAGCCCAATAATCTTGGCGGCTCTTGGTGAGGTTCTTCTTGAAAGAGCTGGAATTTTCAATCTAGGTATTGAAGGTATTATGTTATTTGGTGCTTTCTTTGCAGTGCTTGGCAGTTTTTTGACTGGTAATGCCTGGATGGGTGTGGTGTTTGCCTTGTTGATAGGTGTTGTATTGGGTCTTGTATATGCTCTTGCTGTGGTAACTATTAGGTCTAACCAGGCGGTTACAGGTACTGGTATAAATATCCTGGCTATAGGTCTTACTTCGCTCTTAAGTCGAATGATCTGGGGGGTTCAGGCTGTGCCTTTGACAGTTAAGGGTATTGGTCCTTTGAAAATACCGTTTTTAGGTGATATTCCAGTGATTGGGGCTGTTATCTTTAATCATAGTCCTTTGGTTTATTTGGCTTATATTATGATTGGTGTTGTTTATTTCATCCTATATAGAACATCATGGGGTTTGAAGATCCGTTCTATTGGTGAACAACCGAAGGCTGCTGATACTATGGGTATTAATGTTCTTGGTTGGAAGTATGGGATGTGTGTTATTTCTAGCATGTTTTCTGCTGTTGCCGGTGCTATTTTGTCATTATCCTTTATGAATTTATTTGTGGATAATATGTCAGGTGGTAGAGGTTATATGGCAGTTGCTAGTGTTATTTTAGGTCAGTGGAATCCTATGGGTGCTGCTGTTGGTGGACTTATCTTTGGTGCAGGTAATGCGATTCAAATGAGGCTTCAGGCTTTTGGGGTTCCTATTCCTTCATCATTGTTGTTAGTGCTTCCGATGGTTATTGCTCTTATTGTTGTGCTTACTGTAAGGGGCAGTGCGTCTGCACGACCATCTGCGCTTGCTAAACCTTACTATAAAGAATAGATTATGAAAGGAAAAGGTGAAGAAAATGTTAAAAAAAGGAAAAATGTTAGGTCTTGTTTTGGTTGTTATGTTGGTTGGTTTGTTGTTTGCAGGTTGTAATAATACTGCAGATGCTGATGGAGAGGATAAGGTTGTTAAAGTGGCTCTTCTTCTTCCAGGCAATATTAATGATGCTGGTTGGAGTCAGGCTGCCTATAATGGTCTTATGGATGCAGAGAAGGAGTATGATATTGAAACATCATATATCGAGTCTGTTCCTTTAGCTGAGCAAGAGTCCACTATTCGTGATTATGCTAGTCGTGGTTTTGATTTAATTATTTGTCATGGCAGTGATTTCGAGGATGCTATAACTTTAGTGGCTCCTGAGTTCCCTGATACTGGTTTTGCTATTACTAATAGTGCTGCTAAGGGTGATAATTTAATTGGTGTTGGAGTTCAAAATGAGGAGCAGGGTTATATGGCTGGTTATGCTCTTGGTCTTGTAACTAAGGCTAATAAGGTTGGTTATGTAGCTTCTAATGAAGGTTATGCGATGAAGCGTACAGAGAATGGTTTTATTGCTGGTGTTAAGGCTTCTAATCCTGGTGCTGCTGTTATTACTGCTTATACTGGTAGTTTTGATGATGCTGCTAAGGGTAAGGAGACTGCACTTGCTATTTTTGATAAGGGTGTTGATTGTGTTTTCCAATATGCTCAAGGTTCTGGTATTGGTGTGATTCAAGCAGCTGCTGAAAAGAATATTCCTATAGTGGTTACTAGCCCAAGTCAGGTTAAGATAGCTCCTAATCAAGCTGTTTTGGCTGTTATGTCAGATATGAAGGTTAATATTTTATCTGTTATTACTTCTTATGTGGAAGGTGACTTTGGTCCAGATCTGAAGATTGTTGGTAATTTCTCAACAAATCTTTACAAGGTTAGTGATATTAATGATAAGTTAATTAATGCTGAGAATAAAACTAAAATAGAAGCAGTAATTAAAGATTTACAAGCTGGTAAGATAACTTTCAAATAGTATCTGATTATTGAATTGATTAATTGATTGGATAATTAGTTAATTAATGAATGATTAGTATTATATTAATTTAGGTCCTTAGATCATACCTCTTATATATTGAAGAAAGCAGGTTGAGGAGTAATCCTTGCCTGCTTTCTTTATGTACAAAAGTTACTATACTTGAAGAAAACAAAATTACAGTGGTAATAAGACCTGCCCTAGGTACTGTCATAATGTCTCTTTGCACTATTATACTATAAAAATCTACTAGAATTAGGTTTAAATGAATCTTGAAAAGATATTTATACATTACTTTAATTTGCTATTTGGTTGAATAAGAGTATACTGAAGGCATAAAGAGAGATTAAGTACTACTTTATATTAAGGAGGTATGTACAATGAAATCTACAAAAAATTTAGGCATGATACTATTAGGGATTTGGCTGATATTAACAGGTTTGTTAGCATTAATAAGTATTCCAATTCCTTTCCTTAACATCATAATGGCTATATTGGCACTTGCTGCTGGTGTACTGATTTTGTTAGGACGTTAGGTTTAGGACAGGAGGATATTATGGGAGAGTTCAAAGACGACATGGAAAAAATCGCTGATGATGCTAAAAAATTAGCTAGCGATATAAAAAAGAGAACAGAAAAAAAATTCGAAGAATTCAACAAAAAGACTGAAGAATTGGAAAAAGAAAATAAGTCTAAAGTTGATAAAGGCTTAGAAAAAGTTAAAGCAGATTACAAAGAAACCAAAAAGAACTTCGAAGAAAAGAAAGAAGAACTAAAAGAAAAAATCGATGAGAAAATTGAAGAAAGCCAAGATCAGAAAAACAAATAATATAACAAAGAAAAGGAGGGTATTAAATGGAAGACAGAACAAATAGGGTTAGAAAAACATCAACAACAGACAATAATAACTTACCTCAACGTATTACAGCAATAATTTTTATTATCATTGAAGTTATCCTTGCATTTAGACTAGTTTTAAAACTACTAGGAGCTAATGCAGAGAACGTGTTTGTTAAATTTATCTATAATTTAAGCCAAGTATTTGTGGGTGTATTTCAAGGAATATTCTCAGATGCTTCAACTGAAGGTTTAGAAACAACGGCAATATTTGAACCAGGTACAGTAATTGCAATGGTAGTTATAGCTATAATAGCCTGGATTATAATGAAATTAATTGCAACAAATAAAAGAAGCAAAGTTGAAAAAGAAGAAGTAGTAGAAAAGGAAAATGACGATATCAAATAGAAGTTAAAAAAAGAAAGGGTGATGACAATGTTATGGACAATAGTAGTAATATTAGTGATTTTATGGCTTTTAGGATTTTTCACTTCAATCGGTGGAGGATTAATTCACATCCTGTTAGTAATAGCGCTAATAGTAGTAGTAGTTCAATTACTACAAGGTAGAAGAGGTTAATTTAAAACAAAAGAACCGGTAGATAAAATCTACCGGTTCTTTCTATTTACTTTTCATATAACCGGTCAACACCAAGCTTCTTAAACACCGACATATAAAGCTTAGTTATAGAACCTGTAGCAACTGCGACTACGAAGGTACCTTCTCTAACACTAATTATCTTACCGAAGGCTGAAAGGGATATAATAACAGCTATAAGTAATAAGGTGGAATCAAACAAGATCTTAACATTACCAAATTTCATACCGGATTTATCGGATATTATCTTGACCAAACCCTCGGCAGGATTAATAACTACGTTAGCAATAATCTGAATATATATTCCAAAAGCCAAAAGGAAACAAGCAATAATAAGAACAATGACTTTAGAAAAATAATCGGAAGGATTAACAAACCTGAAAACATACATCCCGGTATCAACAAAAAATCCAAATATAGGACAAAGTAATAACTGCATATACTGCTCCTTGTTAAACTTTCCCTTTAACAAGATGAATTCTAGAATAACAAAAGATAAAGTAAGAAGAAAAACCAATGTCCCAATACTTAGCGGTGTTATTAGGGATACCAAAAAAGGAACACTAAAAATTGGAGTTGTTCCGAGATTCGACTTGGCTGTTAAACTTATAGCCATACCCATTAAGAACAAACCTGTTATAAAGATTAGGTATCTAATGGCAATTTTAGTTTTCATATAAACATCCTCCGATTTACTATCAGTTCATTATATAGCAAATATTAAATTTCAGCAATTGGTATCAAACTATTTAGAAGTATTAATAAGTAATCATAAAGTTGTAAATGTGATATATTATATCTATAAACAGATAAAGGAGAGTGAGCTTAATGTTTAGCTTTATGATAGCAATCGGTGACAATAACGAAATGGGATACAATAATGGTTTGCCATGGAGGCTACCAAAAGAAGTACGCTACTTCAGAAGTGTAACAGAATGGCACACTATAATAATGGGAAGAAAAACCTTTGAAACCCTTCCTAAAGTTCTGCCTAATAGAAGGCATATAATACTAACTAGGGAAAAAGGGTACACGATTGATGATCCAAATGTCATAGTCGTCAATTCACTTGAAGAGGTATTCAAATTATGCGACGAAATGGAGGAAAATTTCGTTATTGGAGGAGCGGAGATTTTTAAAATCTTCATGCCTTACGTAGATAGAATATACCTAACTATAGTCCATGGCACTTTTAAGGCTGATGTATACTTCTTCCCGCTAAATATGGAAGAATGGCTGGAAAGCAAAAAATGGGAAGCAACACTAGATGAGAAAAACAAGATACCACATACATACTATGTGTTAGATAGAAGGTAATATTATGATTGAAAATAAAGAGATGAACAAAAACATAGATATTTATGAAATAGCAGATAGTTAGATATCATAGAACACTGTAAAAAAGGACTAAGTATCTGGGACTGGGCCAGTGACACCACTGAAGAACCAGATATAGTTATAGCCAGCTGTGGAGATTTATCAACACGAGAAGCATTAGCAGCAGAAGAACATCCTCATGAATATGGACTGGACAGACCAGAAATAATAAACTGGCAATGGCCCTATTAACTATATATATGATATAATTTAATTAGACTTAGTTAAGAAAGGTGGGATTGATAATGAGTGAAGTTAAAGATTTTGTAGCAGTAAAACTAGAGAGTACCGAACTAAAAACCGATATTGAAGTATTAGCCTTCAAGGCTGTTAGATTTAGGCAAGGTCTACCAACTGAAAGATTTATTAGGTATGTTAAATTTGCTGGAGAACTCAACAGAAATGAAGAAAGTGTGAGCGAGAATCAAGCATATAAGGAATTCTTCAACTTTATAGGAAATGATATATTAGTTACTAATAATATGGCCTTCTATAGAGCATTTATAAATAAACATAATACCAAGTTAATCAAGACTAAAGAGGAAAGAAAAGAAGAGCAAGAAAAATTCTTCTTTGATGATGATCATAAGAAAATAAGCACACAATGGCTAGCTCAATCCTTATATCTAGGTGTAGAGGACTATGAAATCAGCACACTTTTAAGATATTTTGAAATTGAGTATGATCAAACAGATTCTCTTGGTGAAGTAGAAGCTATAGGTAAATTACTTTTGAAATTGGAAACTTCCATGAAAGAACAAAATAAGACCTTAAATATTTAAAGAATGCGTGGAGTAAAAAATGAAAAAAGTAATAATCATGGGAGCCGCGGGTAGAGATTTTCACAACTTCAATACCTTCTTCAGAGAAAACGAGAACTATGAGGTTGTAGCCTTTACAGCTACTCAAATACCAGGAATAGATAAAAGAATATTTCCAGGTGAGCTTGCTGGAATAAAATATCCGGAAGGTATACCTATATACCCTGAAGCGAAATTAGAAGAGTTGATTTGTGAAAATAAAATTGATGAAGTAATATTTGCTTATAGTGATGTTTCGCATGAAGAGCTTATGCACAAGGCTTCAAAGGTAATTGCCTGGGGAGCGGATTTTAAAATAATGGGTCCCAAAAGCACAATGATTAAATCGAGGCTGCCTGTTATTGCAATAACAGCAACAAGAACTGGCAGTGGCAAAAGTCAGGTATCTAGATATATTGGTACCTTACTTAAAAGTCTAGGGTTTAAACCTGTCATTATTAGACATCCTATGCCCTATGGTCAACTAGTTGAACAAAAAGTACAACGTTTTGCAACCTTTGATGATCTTGATATCCATAACTGTACTATAGAAGAACGTGAGGAATATGAACCACATATTGAAGCAGGATTGATTGTTTATGCTGGTGTTGATTATGGTGAAATTTTAAAAAAAGCTGAACTTGAAGCAGATGTAATAATCTGGGATGGCGGTAATAATGATTTCTCCTTTTATGTACCAGATTTGAATATTGTAGTAGTCGATCCTCTTAGAATTGGTGATGAAACAAGTTATTACCCTGGAGAGATTAATCTTCTTTGTGCTGATATTGCTATTATCAATAAGATCAATACAGCAGAGAAAGCCAGTGTAGAGGAATTAAAAAAGATTATTAAAAAGAGTAATCCAAGGGCAAAAATTATATTGGCCAACTCAAATATTTCAGTGGATAATCAATCATTGATAAAGGGTAAAAGAGTATTAGTTATTGAAGATGGTCCTACTCTTACACATGGGCAAATGTCCTATGGTGTTGGAGTTATTGCAGCCAACTTGTTTGGAGCTGCTGAATTATTAAATCCAAGTTCTTTTGCAGTTGGTTCAATCATTGACACTTTGGAAAAGTGGCCAGAGTTAAAGGAACTTGTACCAGCCATGGGTTATAGTAAGGAGCAAATTAAGGATTTGGAGGAGACTATCAACAATTCACCAGCGGAAGTTGTTGTAACAGGTACTCCAATAGATCTAAGCAGAGTTATAAATATAAGAAAGCCTGTTGTCAGAGTGAGATATGACTTGGAAGAAATCGAACTTCAATTAGAAAAATTGATTGTTAAGATGTTGTCGGATGTAGACGGGTAGTTAATAATAGGTTATGATATATTAAGTAGATTAATTAGGAGGAAAGTATAAAATGAATCCAATAGTTACAATTGAATTAGAAAATAAGGGTATAATCAAATTAGAACTATATCCAGAGATTGCACCAAATACAGTTAATAATTTTTTATCACTTATTGATAAGGGCTACTATGATGGTTTGTCTTTTCATAGAGTAATACCAGGCTTTATGATTCAAGGTGGTTGCCCACAAGGCAGTGGAGTAGGTGGACCTGGTTATGTTATTAAAGGTGAGTTCTCAAATAATGGGTTTGAAAATCCATTAAAACATGAACGTGGAGTAATATCTATGGCTAGAACTAATGCTCCTGATTCTGCAGGTTCTCAGTTTTTCATTATGGTGAAGGATTCTTCGTTTCTTGATAAACAGTACGCAGCATTTGGTAAAGTTATAGAAGGTATGGAAGAGGCGGATAAAATTGTTGCTGTAGAAACTGATCGTAATGATAAGCCATTATCTCCTCAAGTTATGAAGAAAGTAACTGTTGATACTTTTGGTGTTGTATATGATGATGTGGTAAAGTGTTAGATTAGTTGTTTATTGATTATTAAGGGTTTCAGATATTTCTGAAGCCCTTTTGCATATATATAGAAGGAAGTGTATAAATTGAAGGAAACCAGCCTTTATGAAGGTGTTAAAAAGTATTTCGAGTGTCTTGGTTTTTTAGTGAGGGCTGAGGTTAAAGATATTGATGTTTGTGCCATCAAGGATGACCTGATTATTGGGGTTGAGTTAAAGAAAAATCTCACCGTTGATCTTTTGGTACAAGGCGCCCTTAGACAGAAGGTTTGTGATCTCGTTTATATAGCTGTTCCAAGGCCAAAGAGGTTTAGAAAGAACAGGGAGTTTTCTAATACTCTTCATCTTTTAAGGCGTCTTGAACTTGGTCTCCTTTTTGTTGATATAGATAATGGTGCTGCTGAAGAGATTTTGGAACCTGCTTATTTTAATTTGGATAAGGCGAGGTCTGCTGTGATTAAAAGACGTACCGCCTTACTTAAGGAAATAAAGGGGAGGAGTCTTAGTCTGAATCAGGGAGGTTCTTCTAGAACTAGGCTGATGACTGCTTACAGGGAGGAGTCTTTAAAGACAGTAGCTATTTTATTGGAAAAAGGTAGTATAGCACCAAAGGATTTAAAAGCATTAGGGTTGAAAAGCAGTATTCTTAGGGATAATTATTATGGTTGGTTTAAGAAGATATCAAGGGGTATTTATGTTCTTGATGATAGTAAATGTGATGATTATGCTTGTTTTGGGGAATATATTTGTGAGTTTAGGTCAATGTTGTTTTTTAGCTAGGTTTTGTCGGTCTATCATTTGTGATGGATTTGTGTTATAATTAGGATAGTTATATTGAATATGGCATGATTTGCTAGTATTTGTAAAGCTACTTTAATTTGGTCTTAATAGATATTAGCTTATCAATTATGAGGATTAAGCTAGTTTGTATTAAGGCCATTATTATTTTATGGGGCAAAAGTGGTTTTTTCTGGTGGGATAATATTTATTCCAGGGAAGAAAGGAGTAGAATATGTTTGAAATTGGGCAGTTTGTAGTTTATGGTAACAATGGGGTTTGCAAGGTTGAGGATATTGGTACTTTAGATGTACCTGGTTTACCTGCTGATAGAGTGTACTATACTTTAACACCACACAAGACTAGGGGTGGAAAAATATTTACTCCTGTTGATAATCGGAAAGTTATTATGCGTCCAGTTATTGACAAGGATGAAGCTTTAAAATTAATAGATGATATTAATAATATTGATTCCTTATGGGTTTTGGATGAGAAAAAAAGAGAGTTTGCTTATAAGGAAGCTTTTCAAAAATGTGATTGTAGAGAAATGGTTAAAATTATTAAGACTATTTATTCTCATACAGAATTACGTCTAGCTGAAGGTAAGAAAGTTTCCAATTGTGACGAAAGATATTTCAAGATGGCTGAAGATAGATTCTATGGTGAATTAGCAATACCACTTCAAATGGAAATTGAAGAAGTAAGGGAATATGTTATTCAAAGGGTAGAGAAATTATCATAGTTTAAAATGTTATAAATAGATTAATTTAGTGTATTAGATTTTATAAAGGACCTTGGATAAATCCGAGGTTCTTTTTTGTATTTATAAATTAATAATAAGTTTAATTTCATAGTAGTAACTATATTTAGTTAAAGCACGAAATGAATTGATTTCTGAAAATAAACAGTTTTCCATAACCTTGATAACCTTAATTAAAACCTTGTCCAACCGTAGTTATATCTACTTATTTATTATACATTTTGTGGTATATTGAAGTTAGAAAAAGGTAGTTTATAGTGTTCGTATATGTTCGAGAATTTTATTAAGGAGATGATTAAAATGACAAAAAGATTATTAAGAGGAATGGGATTTTCATTGATTGTTATATTTATGATGTTTGCATTTACGTCTAGTATCCTGGCAGTTGACTCTGGTTGGAAAAGTGCAGTATCATATTATGATAACGATGGAGTACAAAATGAACACAGAGCCTATTCACAAGATGATCAGTATGCAATTCTTAACAATGATGGTGATCATGTAACTTATGGCTTTGGAAATAATCTGGTACCAGCAGGTACTGTTATTAAAGGAATAGAAGTTAGGTATGATGCTTATAGAAACACTGAATCAGCGAGAACCTTAAACTTCAAGTTATATGAAGGTAGCACACCTAGAGGTAATACAGTTTATGGAGGTGCTATACCAACTAATGATAATGATACCTACAAAGTACTTGGATCATCTACAAATGATTGGGGATATGGATCATGGGATGCTGCTAAAATCAATAACTTAAGAGTTAAAGTATCAGTAACTGATGGACATAGTAATAATTACCTAGACCATATTCAAGTTAGAGTTAGTTACTGCTATGTAAATTACAGTATTACTTATAACCTTGATGGTGGAACAAATAGTGTAAACAATCCTTCAACATACAATGTAGCAACACCTACAATCAATTTTGAAGATGCTACAAAAGCTGGTTACACTTTTGCCGGATGGTTCAGTGATTCTGGATTTACTAATGAAGTAACTTCAATCCCAATGGGAAGCACTGGAAATGTTATGCTTTATGCTAAATGGGTAGCAAATGAATATAATATCACTTACAATCTTGATGGTGGAATAAATAGTGTCAATAATCCTGCAACTTACAATGTAGCAACACCTACAATTAATTTTGAAGATGCTACAAAAGCTGGATTCTTATTCGCCGGATGGTTCAGTGACTCTGAATTTACTAATGAAGTAACATCAATCCCAATGGGAAGCACTGGAGACGTTGTACTCTATGCTAAATGGATACCTGATGATACTGGAGTATTAGAAACATACAATATTACATATGTACTAAATGGTGGAACTAATGATGTTGACAATCCTGCCACCTATGACATTGAAGATCCTGACATCGTACTACAAGCTCCAACAAGAGCTGGATATTTATTCGCTGGATGGTTCGACAATTCTGAGTTTGCAGGAACAGCAGTAACTGTACTTGATACAGCAGCTGAAGTTGACTACACTGTCTATGCTAAATGGATAGAAGATACAACTGGAGTACTAGAAACATACAATATCACATATGTACTAAATGGTGGAACTAACAATGTTGGTAACCCTGCTACATATGATACTGAAGATCCTGATATCGTATTACTAGCTCCAACAAGAACTGGATATGTATTCGGTGGATGGTTTGCAAATGCTGAATTTACAGGAACAGCAGTAACTGTACTTGATACAGCAGCTGAAGTAGATTATACAGTATATGCAAAATGGGCAGCTGCACCTGTGACAACAGTTACAGAACTTCCTCAAACAGGACAATTCCCAGTATTAATTGGTGCAATAAGCACAATACTATTTACTGGAGCTGGCTTAGCTGTTCTAAATAAAAAAAGATAACTATAAATCTCGAACAGATTTATGAAGAAGAATATAGAAGGGCTTTCAGTTAGAACTGAAAGCCCTTCTATTTTAATTGAGTAATTACTTGATAAAGTTAAGTCCCTAATCTAAATGATAATAAATATCAATTAAGGAAAGAAGAAGCTAAGGGAAACAATAGAAAAGGAAAGAGTTTTATGTAAGGATTGTTTTAAAAAGTAAGCAAATATGATATTCTTAAGAAACATTGTATTGCATATTATGATGAAGGAGCTGGCTTATGAAAAAATCTTTATACATTGCAATTATAATTAGCGGATTACTATTTCTCACAGGCTGTTTTGAATCAGAGCCTCAAAGTAGTTTGAATGTAACCTTAAATAATTTTAAAATCGAGAGTGTAAAATTAGATAGGATACATGATACCGAAAATATATTCAGATCCTATTTAAATAAGCATTCACTTATTGAGGTGTTTTATGTTAGATTTGGTGATGTTATTAAGTTGGATTTTGATGGAGATTCTCCGGATTTTCTTTATATAACGGATAGTATTATTGATGCTAATGGAATTTATCTTTATGACGAACTTTCTGATATGAAGATTGAGTATAGCAAAGAAAACAAGAGTAAATATTATTGGGAAGTTGATGAGCATTTTGCCAATTTTAGAATTCCTGAGGTTGATTCTGATTTGAGGATTTATAGAGGTATAAAAATAGATGCTTTTTATGGTGAAAAAAAGATAACCTATGTTTTCGTAATACAAACTGAAAATGATGATTAAAAATTAAATCTGCATCTAGTGCACAACTAGATGCAGATTTTTATTAACCATATAAAATTAGTATGAATTATAGGAATTGTATGAATTACATGATACTATAATTATAGTTATAGTATTTTTGGAGGAGTTATATTAATGAACAATGAAATATATAAGAAGTTAATCGTTGAATTAGAAGCTGGGCGCAAAGCTGTTATTATTTCAAAACTATTTAATGATAAAAATGAAGATAATATCAGCAAATCTTTTAGCAAAGAGTTAGTTCTGGAAGAAGATTTTGATAAAAATGAATTTGTTAGAGAAAGTAAGGTGCTGGAAACGAGTAATCCGTTGATGTTAGATGATAAATATCTATTAGAGCCATATTTTCCCGCTCCAAAGCTAGTTATATTTGGCGGGGGACATATTGCCAAGCCATTGTCTTTGTATGCAACAAGGGCAGGTTTTGGGGTTACAGTTATTGATGACAGGCCATCTTTTGCTAATGTTGTTAGGTTCCCTGATGCTTTAAATGTTATTTGTGAAAGCTTTGAAAAATCTTTTGAAATGATTAGTTTTAACAAGTCGGTTTTTGTGGCAATCATTACAAGGGGGCATAGACATGATATTGATTGTCTTAGAGCAGTTTTAAAACATGAGACTGCTTATGTGGGAATGATAGGTTCAAAACGACGTGTTAGAAATACCAAGGAACAATTACTACTTGAGGGTTATGAAAGTGAAGTTATTGAGAGTTTAAGGGCACCTATAGGTCTTGAAATTGGTGCGGTTACTCCTGATGAGATTGCCTTTTCCATAGTTGCACAATTAATTCAGCAAAGAAGAGTGGGTGTAGTCAAGAAGGCCAATTGGCCTGAGTTTGATTTGGAAGTATTAGAGGAGTTGAGTGTTAATATTGATTCAACTCCTAGAGCCTTAGTTACAATTATTAAAACCAAAGGTTCTGTCCCAAGAAAGCCAGGTGCCAAGATGTTAGTTTTTGGTGATGGTCGTATTGTTGGGAGCATTGGTGGTGGCTGTAGTGAAGGTGAAGTTATAATAAATGCCAGGAGAATTCTTAAAAGTGGTGGTTATATGATTCAAAGGGTTGATATGACTGGTGATATAGCTGAAGAAGAGGGTATGGCCTGTGGTGGTATTATGGATGTGTTAATTGAACCACTTATTTCAATATAGTGCTCTAAAATTAAATAAAAATGTAAAATAAGATTCTTATTTAATTATTAGGTGTTAAAATTAAATAAAGAATGAATATAAATAGGAAGTAGGTGTTCCATGGGTTTTGTATATAGGGTTATCGAGCTATACAAGGAAAGATGGGATTTTTTTCTACAATTGTTTATAGAACATGTTTACTTGACCTTTGTGGCTATAGTGATAATTAGTGTTATAGGTATCATATTAGGCATTATAATGACAAGAAATAAGATCATGGCCAATATAATATTGACCATAGTTAACTTTATCTACACAATACCTTCCATAGCCTTATTTGGTTTTTTTGTCTCAATTACAGGGATTGGGTTTAAAAGTGCCTTGATTGCTCTAGTTATATATGGGCTACTCCCAATTATCAGGAATACCTACGTTGGTATTACAGAAGTTGATCCCTTCCTGATTGAATCAGCAATTGGCATGGGCACCACCAGTACTCAACTGTTATACAAGGTACAGCTGCCAATTGCCTTACCCGTTATTTTTGCGGGATTCAGGACAATGGTAATCATGACCATTGCTCTAGGTGCCATTGCTTCCTTTATAGGTGCAGGTGGTCTTGGAGTAGCAATTTGGAGAGGAATCACTACCTATTTCCCAGAAATGACTGTAGCAGGAAGTTTATTAGTTGCACTACTGGCAATAATTGTTGATCTATTCCTAGGTGTTATAGAAAAGAATATCAGAAAGAAAATACTTGGAACCTAAAGGAGGAAATAAAGATGAAAAAATTATTATCGCTTTTTTTAATATTAGTTATAGTAGGGTTTTTAGTTGGATGTGATAAGGATGAAAAGAAAGTTGTCATAGCCTCAAAACCAGTAACAGAGCAATACATATTAGCAGAGATGCTTACCATATTAATAGAAGAACATACAGATATAAAAGTTGAGAAAAAACTTGGTATAGGTGGCGGGACTTCTAATATTCACCCGGCTATGTTAAAGGGTGAAATTGATATCTATCCAGAATATACAGGTACAGGTTGGCTCTTTGTTCTTAAGGAAGATCTGATTGCAAATCCTGATGAGCTCTATCAAGCAGTTAGAGATAGGTATAAGGAAGAGTTTGGTATTCAATGGCTGGATATATATGGATTCAATGATACCTATGCCTTAGCAGTTAAAAATGATATTGCCAAAAAATATAATCTTGAGACCTATGAAGATTTAGCGAAAGTCAGTAATCAACTAACCTTTGGTGCCGAGTATGATTTCTTTGAAAGAGAAGATGGCTACAACGGGCTTAAGGAAACTTATGGCTTAAAATTTAAGGATACAAAAGAAATTGATATCGGCTTAAAATATGAGGCTATTGGTTCAGGTCAAGTGGATGTTATTAACGCTTTTTCTACTGATGGCTTATTGAAAGAATACGATTTAAAAGTACTAAAGGATAATAAGAATTTCTTTCCCCCTTATCAAGCAGCAACTTTAGTCAGAGAAGAAACCTTAGAGAAATATCCTGAACTAAAGTCTGTACTAGATAAGCTTGCCGGAAAAATTAGTGAAGACGAAATGATACTTCTGAATTATTATGTAGATAAGGAAAAACAAGATCCGAAGGATGTTGCTAGAGATTTCCTAAAAGAGAAAGGTTTGATATAAATGTCTATTATTACCTTTGAAAATATTAAGAAAACATTTGAGGAAGTTAAAGTGCTTAAAGGCTTTAACCTTAATATTGACGAGGGTGAATTTGTGGTGCTCCTTGGTCCGTCAGGTTGTGGAAAGACGACAATTCTTAAACTTATAAATGGTTTGCTAAAACCTGATGCGGGGACAGTTTCAATTAGGGATAAGAAAATTGAGGACTGGAATCAAATAGAATTAAGAAGAAGTATGGGTTATGTAATACAACAAGTGGGATTGTTTCCTCATTTGAATGTTGAGAAAAATATTTGCTATACTTTGAATTTGATAAAGATTGATAAGCTTGAACAACATAAAAGAGCTTTAGAGCTAATTGAATTAGTTGGTCTTGATGCAAGTTATCTGACTAGATATCCTAGAGAATTAAGTGGGGGTCAACAGCAACGTATCGGTGTTGCTAGAGCATTGGCTACAAATCCTGATATTATCTTGATGGATGAGCCTTTTGGGGCTGTTGATGAAGTAACTAGAAGAGGGCTACAGGAGGAGATAACCAAGATACATGGAATGCTCGGGAAGACTGTGGTTTTTGTAACTCATGATATTGAAGAAGCTGTTAGACTAGGTTCAAGGATTGTTTTGTTAAATGAAGGGCAAATTGACAGGGATAAATCGAAGAAGGACTTTGTACTCACAAAGGAGCGTACTGATTATGCCGAGAACTTTTTTGGATCCAAGGATTTTATATCCTATTTGAACTCAGTTAAGATAAGAGACTGCGTGGATTCGTCTGGTGTTAGTGAAGTCCAGGTTGATGGTAACTTGTCTGCCCTACGAGGTATAAAGACTTGTATTGAGAATAAGACAAATGTATTGTTGGTCAATGATGATGAGGGTAAAGTACTTGGGTATTTTTCCATAGATTCTGTGTATAAGCATTTACTTGATCTATAAGGAGATTAAACATGAATGAAAGTACAATTATTAAAACTTCTAAAAATGGACCTTATGTGGTAACTGTCTTAATGACTATTATTTTGAAGATTTCAGAAAATATTGAGGTAAAACATGTCTAGTTATTTTTTATTCATCCTTATATTCTGGAATATCTTAACCTTTTTTCTTATGGGTATTGATAAGTTTAAATCTTCAAGGGGATATTGGAGGGTAAAGGAGTCAACCTTATTGACTTCTGCTTTTTTTATGGGAGGTTTTGGTTGTTGGTTGGGTTCGTTTGTTTTTAGGCATAAGTCCAGGAAGACTAAGTTTAGGGTACTTCTACCAATGGCTTTGGTCTTTAATTTTGTTGTTGTGTTTTTTAGTATCTGGTATTTTCAATACTAGATACTTTTTTGATATCATATAGAAATTTGATGTGATAAACTTAGGATAAGATTGAAAACGGAACAGACATAAAAGAAATGGAGAGAATACCATGAGTAAAATACTAATTGTTGGTGGTGTAGCTGGTGGGGCAACTGCTGCTGCGCGTTTAAGAAGATTGAACGAGAATGATGAAATCATCATGTTTGAGAGGGATGAATATATTTCTTTTGCTAATTGTGGGCTCCCCTACTATATTGGAGGAGTAATCAAGGATAGGGATAACTTACTTGTTCAAACTGTTGAAGCTATGTCTAAAAGATATAGACTGGATATTAGGAATTTCAGTGAAGTTGTGGCTATTCATAGGGAAAATAATACTGTGACTATTTTTGATAAGAGAAAGCAGATTAGTTACGATGAGTCTTATGATAAGTTGATTCTTTCACCTGGGGCTAATCCTTTTGTGCCAGTATATGAGGGTGCTGAGGGTTCAGATTGTATATTTAGTTTGAGAAATATTCCGGATACTGATAGGATTAAGAACTTTATTACCGAAAAGAATCCCAAAAGTGCTGTGGTTATTGGTGGTGGTTTTATTGGCATAGAGATTGCAGAGAATCTAAGGGAAAAGAATATCAATGTGACTATTGTTGAAAAGTTACCACAGGTTCTTAGGATTCTGGATTTCGAAATGGCTCAGATTCTTCATGAAGAGATGAATAAGAATGGGGTAAATATTCTTTTAAATGAGTATGTTACATATTTTAAGGATCAAGGTCGTACTGTGGTTTTAAATAGTGGCGGTGAGATTAAGACTGATATGGTTGTTGTGGCTATTGGTGTTGTGCCAGAGAATCAGTTGAGTAAGTCTGGGGGTATAGCTGTCGGTCCTAGAGGTCATATTTTAACTAATGAAACTTTACAGGTTTATGATGCTAGGACTAATGAGGTGGTTGAAGATATTTATGCCATCGGTGATGTTATTGAAGTTAAGGATAGAATAGATGGAAGTCCAACGGCTATTCCTTTGGCATGGCCTGCTAATAGGCAGGGTAGGTTGGTTGCGGATCATATTAATGGGAAGATGATTAATTATAGGGGGACTTTGGGTTCTTCTGTGTTGAAGGTTTTTGATTTAATTGCTGCTGCTACAGGTAATACAGAAGCTCAGTTGGTGACTAAGGGTATTGCTTTTAAGTCGATTAGTGCTCATCGTGCTAATCATGCTTCATATTACCCTGGTTCTACGCCTATTTCTATGAAAATTTTGTATTCTCCAGAGAATGGAAGAATACTTGGGGCTCAGGCTATTGGTAAGGATGGTACTGAGAAGAGGATTGATGTTATTGCTACTGTTATGTCCTTAAAGGGTAAGATTGGTGATTTATCTTCTTTGGAGTTGTGTTATGCTCCTCCTTTTTCTTCAGCGAAGGATCCTGTTAATGTTTTAGGTTATATTGGGGAGAATGTTGAGGCTGGTCTTTATGAGCTTGTTGATGTTAAGGATATTGACAGGTTAGTTAAAGAGGGTGGTTTGATGCTTGATGTTAGGACTGCCTTGGAGTTTTCTGTTGGTAAGATAGAAGGGTCATATAATATTCCAGTTGATGAATTGCGTGAAAGGATTGGTGAGATTACTTGTGCTAAGGATGCTCCTATTTATGTAACTTGTCAGGTTGGTCTTCGTGCTCATATTGCTATTATGGTATTAAAGGGTATGGGTTATTCTAATTTGTATAATTTGTCAGGTGGTTATTTGACTTATAGGAATTTTAAGTATGTGCCTTTGTTGCAGTGTCATCTTGATAATTGTGGTGATATGGATATGGATCAGCAGATTCCTGCTCCAGCTGCGAGTGTTGTGAGTTCTGGTAATAGGAAGGTTATTCGTGTTGATGCGAGTGGTTTGCAGTGTCCTGGTCCTTTGATGGCTACTTATAAGGCTATACAGGAAGCTGGTGTTGGTGATGTGGTCGAGGTGGTTTCTACTGATTTTGGTTATACTAAGGATATTGTAGAGTGGTGTAAGGCTAATTGTCATACACTAGAATCCATTAAGGGTGAGGGGAGTTCCTACGTTGCCAGGATAATCAAGGGTGGGGCTGCTAGTTGTAAAGTTGGGACAATGGATCAGAAGAATGCTACTATTGTGGTGTTTAGTGGTGAGCTTGATAAAGCTATTGCTGCTATGATTATTGCTCAGGGTGCTATTGCTAGTGGTAAGGATGTTACTATTTTCTTTACTTTCTGGGGTCTTAATGCTCTTCGTAGAAGTAATAGGGTTAAGACAAGTAAGAATGTTATTGAGAGGATGTTTGGTTGGATGATGCCTAGGGGTGCTTCAAGATTACCACTATCCTCAATGAATATGTTTGGGATTGGTCCTAAGATGATTAAGTTTATTATGAAGTCCAAGAATGTGGATGAGGTTGAGGTTATGATCCAAAAGGCTATGGGTCTTGGGGTTAAGTTTATTGCTTGTACTATGAGTATGGATCTTATGGGTATTAAGCGTGAGGAGCTTATTGATGGTATCGAGTATGCCGGGGTAGGTTCTTATATTACTAGTAACGAGAATGTTGGTACAACTTTGTTTATATAATTAAACAGTAAGTTTTATTAATGTGGAAAGTTGTAAGAGCTATGAGGTAAGAGGTAATCAGACAATGTCTAGATTACCTCTTTTTTATTTGCATTTATTTGCATTTATTTACTTTTTTAATATATTTTTTAATTAATATTTCTTTTAGAATATTTTATTAAATATTGTTGACTTTGGTTGAGTGTGATATTAAAATGATATCATAAACATATTAAAAAATGGAGGTTAAGGTTATGGATATTAGGAATATTGAGTTTGAAGAAAAGATCCTTAAAGCTCAAAACGGGATGTTGATGTTGTTTGTTAACATTATTTTGGCTATTGCTGGTGTTGCTGCTATTATTGTTGGTGGTATTTTGTTAGATAGCGGTGCTGGTGGTGTTTGGGGTATTGTTTTGATGGTAATTGGTGTTTTTTATTCATCTATTAGCTGGCTGCCGTTTTTGGGTCTAAAGGTTTTGAAACCTCAGGAGGCTTTGGTTCTGACTTTGTTTGGTAAGTATATTGGAACATTGAAGGGTGAGGGTTTCTTTTTTGTTAATCCTTTTGTTTCTGCTGTTAATCCTACTGTTGCTAGTGGTTTTACGGTTACAGGGGAAGAGGCTGGGATGAATGCAGTTAGTCATGGTAGGTATGGTCAGGTTAGTATTCCTAAGAAGGTTATTTCCTTGAAGGCTATGACTTTAAATAATAATAAGCAGAAGGTTAATGATGAGTTAGGTAATCCGGTGGAGATTGGTATTGTGGTTATTTGGCGTGTTGTTAATACTGCTAAGGCTGTTTTTGCTGTTGATAATTTTAAGGATTATTTGTCTATTCAAAGTGATTCTAGTTTGAGAAATATTGCTAGACTTTATCCTTATGATGTGGCTGCTGATGGTGAAGAGAAGACTTTAAGAGGAAGTAGTCAGGAAGTTGCTGAAAAACTTAAGGAAGAGATTCAAGGTAGGGTTTTGTTGGCTGGTATCGAGATTATTGAGGCTAGGATTACTCATTTGGCCTATGCTCCTGAGATTGCTGCGGTTATGTTGCAAAGACAGCAGGCTTCAGCTATTATTGATGCTCGTAAGATGATTGTTGAGGGTGCTGTTGGTATGGTTGAGATGGCACTTGCGAAGTTGAATGAGAATGATATTGTTCATTTGGATGATGAGCGTAAGGCTGCTATGGTTAGTAACTTGTTGGTGGTCTTGTGTGGAAACAAGGATGCTCAGCCGATTGTGAATAGTGGTTCAATATATTAATAAATATTGTGATGAGTAGTTTGTATTTGTTATAGGAAGGAGTACAGCATGGGTGAGAAAGAGAAGAAACAATTATTACTGCGGCTGTCTGCTTCTTTGTGGGAGGATCTGGCAGCTTGGGCCGAGGATGATTTCAGGTCTATTAATGGTCAGATTGAGTATGTGCTTAGTGAGGCTGTTAAGAAAAGGAAGAAAACTAGGGATAAGGAATGAAATAAAAATTTAATTATATGGATATTAAAGATAGAGGGCTTAGGTCTTCTATCTTTTTGATTACGATTATTTTTTTCTGAATTTCTCTGATAGTATTGTAATATTTACTTAGATATGTTAATTTAAAATTGATAATTGATGTATGGTTAAATAACAAGTATATGCAGTTTAGGGAGGTCCTATGAAAAAGGGTATTCTAATGGTTTTAGTTTTAATGGTCTTGGTTGTTAATATTGGATGTACTAGTGGTAGTGAATTGAAAGAAAAACAAGATGTTGATATATTGAAGGCCAATGTTCCATACTCAATAAGAGCGAACATGTCGATTGTCTTGAAGAAACAATATGTAGAGGATATATTAGGCAAAGCGGATATAACAAAAAAAATAGAAACTAAAACATATGAAATAAGAAAAAAGGATGATAGCAGCTTAATTATTGTTACTTATGATAATGAATCTGGTAGATTAATAGATGTTTGGAGACTTGAAAAACTTTATGAAATAAAAGACTTTGAGGAAATTGTTGTAGGCAAGTCTACTTTAGATGATGTAGAAAAAATTGATCCTTTCACGAGTTTTTTTGAAAAGTCGAAGGAAAATGGTATTAGTGAGCATAGATTGATAAACGATGAAGTAGTAGTCATTAGCTATATAAGAGCAAATGATTCCTGGCAAGTAGATGATGTTGCTGTTGAAAAAGATCCTGTTGGATTTTCTACAATCATTAGTCCTGATTATTTTAATATTGATTGAATATATTTAATGATATATAGAAGAAGATAGTAGGATGCATCCTACTATCTTCTTTTTTAATGTGTTATTTTTTGTGTATAAATTCTTTTCCTATTTTGATTTTTTGTGTTTTTTTGATTCTATTTAACCCATTTTTCTTGTGTAGGATCTTGGGTTTTTTTGTATAGTTCCTGGTCTAGTGGGTTGCCGTCCATGATGTCTTCGATCATGTGGGTGTAGGCTTCATAGTCCTTATAGAGTGGTACTTCCTGGCAGAGGGCTGTTACATCAGCAGCAATACCTGCACGGTCATTTTCGAAGTGTTCGTCACTTAAGGCTCTATAGATTATTTCGGCAATTTTGGTCATGTGTTCTTCCTTAAAGCCTCTTGTTGTGGCAGCTGGAGTTCCTAGACGAATTCCACTGGTAACAAATGGGCTTTGTTTGTCATATGGGATGGTGTTTTTGTTACAGGTAATGCCGATCTCATCAAGTCTGTGTTCTGCTTCCTTGCCTGTAATTCCAAGGCCTGATACGTCTACCATCATTAGGTGATTGTCTGTACCACCTGCTACGACTCTGAGGTTGTGTTTTTGTAGTCCTGCAGCTAAAGCAGCTGCGTTTTTGACTACTTGTTGCATGTATTCCTTAAAGGATGGTTCTGCTGCTTCCTTGAAGGCGACAGCTTTAGCTGCTATTACGTGCATTAAAGGTCCACCTTGTAAACCAGGGAATACTGCTTTGTCGATCATTTTAGCATATTCTTCCTTGCAGAGTATCATGCCACCTCTTGGTCCTCTTAGGGTTTTGTGGGTAGTTGTGGTAACGAAGTCTGCATATGGTATTGGAGATGGGTGTAGACCTGTTGCTACTAGTCCTGCTATGTGGGCCATGTCTACCATCAGATAGGCTCCTATTTTGTCGGCTATTTCTCTGAATTTCTTGAAGTCTATTATTCTAGAGTAGGCTGTTGCTCCGGCTAGTATTAGTTTTGGTTTGTTTTCTAAAGCTAGTCTTTCTACTTCTTTCATATCTATTCTTTCGGTGACTGGGTCGACACCGTAACTTACGAAGTTAAAATAAAGGCCTGAGAGGTTTACTGGACTTCCGTGAGTCAGGTGTCCACCATGTGCCAGGCTCATGGCCATTACTGTGTCTCCTGGTTTTAGTACTGCTAGGTAGACTGCTTCGTTGGCACTGGAGCCTGAGTGTGGTTGAACGTTGGCGTGGTCTGCTCCAAAGAGCTTGCAGGCTCTGTCTCTTGCTAGGTTTTCTGCTACGTCTACATGCTCACAGCCACCATAGTATCTTTTTCCTGGGTAGCCTTCGGCGTATTTGTTGGTTAGTACTGATCCTTGTGCTTGCAGTATGCAAGGGCTGACGAAGTTTTCTGAGGCTATTAGTTCTATTTTGTCGTTTTGTCTATTTCTTTCATCTTTTAGTACTTTTGCAATTTCTGGGTCATAGTTTTTTAGTATTCTCATTTGGGTAACACCTCCGTTTTTAATTGTGTCCTATAATTTAATTATATTCCTCTTGAAAATTTCTTTCAATAAAATTAGTGTATATGATTGACCGATTGTTGTTTGTGGTGTTAGAATGGTGGTGGATTCTGAAGTTATTTATCCTAAGGGAAACTATGGATACTTAACCCGGGTTTGAAGAGAAATCTTCAGATCTCCCGCGTTTGGAAAGGAATTTTATATAATTCATTGCGGGGAGACGTGCGTCTTCCCTTTTTTATTTGAATATTAGTTAATTCTGAAGTTATTTAGCCTAAGGGAAACTAGGGGTAGATGACCTGGGTTTGGGGAGAAATCCCTGGATCTCCCGCGTTTGGAAAGGAATTCGTTCAAAAAAATATGGAAGAGGTGCAAAATGTCCAAAATGAAAAAATTTATGGTCTTGGTTCTTGGTATTGCTTTGTTGTTTGTGGCAACAGGGTGTGGTAAGGAAGGTAGTGGTGATGGTGAGGATAGGGTTACTATTCTTGTTGGGGCTGCTGCTAGTTTGACTGATGCTATTACTGAAATTGAGCCTTTGTTTGAAAAGTCTGAGGGTATTGATCTTGATCTTCAGTTTTCTGCTACTGGTCCCTTAAAGGAGCAGATAAAGAGTGGTGCTGATATTGATGTTTTTATGAGTGCTTCTAAGAAGGATATGGTTGAGATGGTTGATGCAGGCCTGGTTGTTAATGATGAGGTTCTTTTGACTAATGAGCTGGTTTTGGCTAAAACTAAGGGTAGTGATGTTAAGAGTATTAATGACTTGAGGGGTGTTGAGTTTATTGCTGTGGGTGAGCCTGCTAGTGTTCCTGTTGGTAAGTATGCTGTTGAGGCGTTAACCAATTTGGGACTTTATGATTCACTTAAGGGTAAGTTTACTTATGGTAAGGATGTTTCTCAGGTGTTGAACTGGGTTGAGTTAGGTAATGCTGAGGTTGGTTTTGTTTATTATTCTGATTTTGTCAGGAGTGGTGGCAAGGTTGAATTGGTAGAGAAAGTTGATGTTAGTAAGTATGCTAAGATTGTTTATCCTATGGGTATTGTTAAAGCGAGTACTAAGGTTGATGAGGCTAGGGCTTTTATGGAGTTTTTAAAGGGTGATAAGGCTAAGGCAGTTTTTGAGAAGTATGGTTTTGGTATAGCTGAGTAATTAGTTTAGTTAAGTTAGTTTTTTTATTTTATATAGATGTAAGTTGACCGGCTCTTTTGTTAGGGTCGGTTTTATTTTGTTGTGTGGGTTGCTTATGTGGGTGGTTGGTAGTATTATTTTTGTATAGAGTAAGTTTGTTTTGTGGAGGTTTATTATGAATGTTTTGGAGTTTGCTATAAATATGGAGAATGATGGTGAGAGGTACTATAGGGAACAGGCTGAGTTGAATAGGGATAATGGTTTGTTTGTTGTTTGTAGTATGTTGGCTGATGATGAGAGGAATCATGCTGCTCTTCTTAGGAGTAGGTATGAGAATAGGGTTTTTGATCTTGATGAGGGTAGTGATGTTGAGAGGGTTGGGAATGTTTTTTCTGGTCTTGTTGCTGTTGGTTTTTATGAGAAGGAGCTTCTTGGCCAGTTGGATTTTTATAAGTTGGCGGCTAATAGGGAGCGTGAGAGTGTTGTTCTTTATACCGAGTTGTTGGATGAAGCTAAGGTTGTTAAGGGTAATCAGGGTTCTAGGGATGTTAGGTTGTATGAGTTTTTGATTGGTCAAGAGGAGGAGCATTTGAGGGTTCTTGAGGAGTTGGTTAAGCATTTGACTCATGCTGAGGATTGGGTAGAGAATGCGGAGTTTGGGAATAGGGAAGAATATTAGGCTTAATAAAAGAAATTTAAAGAAATTTAATTTATTTTGCTAAAAGGTGTATCTTTTTAGTTTTCTGTGCTATACTAAGAGAGTAATGGAATGTAAAATTTAATTGTTTCCCCATTGATTATGAGAAATGAATTGAAATGACAAGTCCAAATATTAATGGAGGTAATGATTTATGAGCGACAAAAACTTAAACTGTTCTGATTGTGGAGCTGAATTTGTATTCACTCAAGGCGAGCAAGATTTCTATGCTGAAAAAGGTTTTACAAACGAACCTAGAAGATGCCCTGAATGCAGAAAACAAAAAAAGCAACAAAGAAGAAACTACAATTCTGAATATTAAGATTTAATATATTAGAGATTAAGAAGCACCAATGGTGCTTTTTTTTTGTCCAATTTTAATTGTATCATATTTGTTGTCTGATTTGGGGTTGTTTTGGTTATTGTTGTGGATTGTGGTTTTATTTTTATGTATTGTTACGTATTGTTTTTATATATTGTATACTTGTATTATTGATTAAGTGATTGTTTAAAGTTAGTATATTGCTTGTTATATTAATTTAGTGAAGGAGTTTGTGTTATGAATTTAGAGGAGTTAAGATTTGATTGTGCTGTTAAGCAGAAGAAGGGGCTTCATTTTATTTTGGCGTCTGTTGTTATTTGGGCTTTGGTGGCTGGTATTCATGCTACGGACTTGCCGATTCTTACTAAGAATTTTTATACTTTTTGTGCTACTGCGCCTTTGGTGCCTTTGGCTTATCTTATTTCTAGGTTTATTGGGGTGGAGTTTTCTGATGGGAAGAATCCTTTGAATGGTCTTGGTTTGTTGTTTTCTTTTAATCAGTTGTTGTATTTGTTGATTGCTATGTGGGTTTATCCTACTGTGCCTTTGAAGATGGTGATGGTTATTGGGATGATTTTTGGGGCTCATTTGTTGCCTTATGGTTGGTTGTATAAATCAAGATCTTATATGGTGATGGCTGTTGTGATACCTTTGTTTAGTTTGTTTTTTGGTATGGGTTTGTCTGGTTTTGTTTATGCTTTGGTGATGGTGGGTGTTGAGGTTGTGTTTAGTTTGTTGTTGTGGTTGGAAGTTAGGAAGTTAGGTGCTGGGGTTAAGTAGTGTCCAGGTTATTGACCTTTAGTCTAATTATGAGGTTTAATTTTTACAAAGCGTAAAATCACTATTATTTTTTACTATATATTTTGTTATACTATATTTAATATTAAATTAGAAAAGGTGTTATATGAATAATTTAACTCATGATTTATCGCAATCATTAGCAACTAGTTTTATCGATTATAGAAGTGAATCTTTTGAGGATTTTAGACCCAAACTTTTGGTGAATAACTATAAGAAAGGGACTAAAGTCCTAAATTATTTGACCAATGAATTGGAAAAATGTACAGAGTTTTATTTCTCAATAGCATTTATAACAAATAGTGGTCTTAATATTTTATTGGAAGCTTTGAGAAAATTAGAAAAAAATGGAATAAAAGGTAAGATCCTCACAACTAATTATTTAAATTTTAATGATCCAAAAGCTTTAAGAAGACTTTTGGATTTTAAAAATTTAGAAGTTAAAATATATGATGCAGGTAATTTCCATACTAAAGGATATATTTTTAAAAAGATAAAAAGTGAAAAAGAAACAGAAATTAAAAAAGAATACTATACTTTGATAATTGGAAGCTCAAATATAACTCAAGAAGCTTTAACAAAGAATGAAGAATGGAATTTGAAAGTAACTTCCCTTGAAAACGGTGAGTTATTAATGGATACTCTTAGCGAGTTTAATTCTATTTGGGATAGAGCTAATGAATTAACTGATGAATGGTTAAACAATTATTCCGAAAAATACAAGAAAATTGTGCAGTATAAACTCGAAGATTATATTCCAGTTACAGAAGCATTAGATATAATGCCTAATGCTATGCAAAGAGAAGCTTTAATTAGCTTAGAAGAATTGAGGAAGTCTAAGGAGAATAAAGGTTTGCTTATCTCAGCAACTGGTACTGGAAAAACATATCTTTCTGCTTTTGATGTGTTAGCAAATAAACCTAAAAAAATGCTATTTGTTATACATAGAGAACAGATAGCAAAAGCAGCAATGAAAAGTTTTAAAAGAATATTTGGTAGTTCAAAAACTATGGGTATATTATCTGGGAATTCTAAAGCATTTGATTGTGATTATATTTTTACTACAATTCAAACATTATCAAAGGATGAAACCTTAAATAAGTTTAGTAGAGATTTCTTTGACTATATTATTATTGATGAGGTTCATAAGGCTGGTGCTGAAAGTTACAAGAAAGTTATTGACTACTTTCAACCTAAATTCCTTTTAGGTATGACAGCAACCCCTGAAAGAACTGATGGATCAAATATTTTTCAGCTTTTTGACTATAATATTGCATACGAAATTAGATTGCAAAGAGCTTTGGAAGAAGATATGTTATGTCCGTTTCACTATTTTGGCGTTTCAGAAATAGAAGTAGATGGTCAACTGCTAGATGAAAAATCTAGTTTCAGAAAATTAACCTCAGAGGAACGTGTTAAGAACATTATAGAAAAGGCTGAATTCTATGGTAATTCTGGATCGAGAGTTAAAGGTCTTATTTTTTGTAGTAGAAATGAGGAAGCAGAAGAGCTCTCAAGAATTTTTAATAGCAAAGGTTATGATACGATTGCATTATCAGGGAATAGTACACAGGAGGAGAGAGAGCAAGCAATAAATAGACTTGAACAAGAAAATTCGGAGAATAAATTAGACTATATATTTACCAGGGATATATTTAATGAAGGTGTTGATATACCTGAAGTTAATCAAATTATTATGTTAAGACCTACTGAATCATCTGTTATATTTGTTCAACAATTAGGCAGAGGATTAAGGAAAAGTAGAGAAAAAGATTTTGTTGTTATAATTGATTTTATTGGAAATTATCAGAAGAACTTCTTAATTCCTATAGCACTATCAGGTGATAGAACATTTAATAAGGATACTATTCGGAAATTTGTTATGGAAGGTAACAGTGTAATACCTGGTTGTTCAACTATAATGTTTGATGAAATAGCTCAAAAAAGAATCTTCGACTCAATTAATAAAACAAATTTTTCATCTATGAAATTACTAAAAGAAGAATATAAAAATTTAAAGATTAAAATTGGAAGAATCCCTAATATGGTTGATTTTTATGAACATGGTTCTATAGATCCGCAGTTGATAATTAGTAATTCTAAAAGTCATTATAACTTTCTAAAAAAAGTAGAAAAAGAATATTCAATTAAATTAGATGTAAATCAACAAAAAGCTATAGAGTTTATTTCTAATGAATTATCAAATGGTAAAAGACCACATGAACTTATATTACTTAAAGAATTATTGTATTCCAAAAGTATATCAAGAAATGAAATAGACGATATCTTTAAAGAATATAATGTTATTATGGATGAAAAAAGCTTAAACTCAACTATTTCTATTTTAAGCAATGGATTTTTAACAAGTACTGATTTAAAAAAATATAACAATGCTAATTTTCTAAAATTAGAAGATAACAATATAGAAAGATCAGTTTTTTTTGACAATTGCTTAGACGATGACTTCATTGATATAATTACTGATTTGCTTGAATACTCATTTATGGAATATTATGATAATTATTCAAAACCATATTTAGATACGAATTTAATTCTATATCAAAAATATTCAAGAAAAGATGCTTGTCGTCTATTAAACTGGCATAAGGATGAAAGTTCAGTAGTATTTGGATATAAAATTAAGCATAATACATGCCCAATTTTTGTAACTTATGATAAAAATCATGATATTGGTAAAAGTATTAATTATGAAGATGAATTTATAGATAGAAATACTTTTAGTTGGATGACGAAGAACAATAGAACTTTTGAATCACGTGATGTTAAGCAAATAATAAATCATAGAGATGAGAATATAAGAATAGATTTATTTGTAAAGAAAGCAGATGCTGATGGAACAGACTTCTATTACCTTGGTGAACTAGATTATATTGATTCTAAGGAAACAAAAATAAAGAATGATAATAATAAAGAGCTACCTATAGTGAATATCAAATTCAAATTTAAAAATACAGTTAGAGAAGATATTTATGATTATTTAACAAAATAAAACAAAACAGTTAACTTAATTCAAAGTTAACTGTTTTTTATTTCCAATATCTTATTAATAACATCAATATCTGCTTGCAGCCAATCTACGGACCATAGATTATCTAATTCTAACCACCTTGCATCATTATGCTCTAATAAATTAAACTCACCATTAACTAATGAACAAAAGTAACAATGCATTATCAGATGGAAATTCGGATAAGGATATTCAACCGTTATAAGAAATTGATCAATAGTGATATCAGCATCTAACTCCTCTTTAATTTCTCTTTTTAGAGCAGTTTCTCTTGTTTCTCCTGATTCTATCTTACCACCAGGGAATTCCCACATATTTTCAAATTCACCATATCCACGTTTTGTCGCAAGTATTTTATTATCTTTTTGGATAATTGCTGCTACAACCTCAATATTTTTCATAATATACACCTCGTTGAGATTATACCATAATACATCATGCAAATCACAAATATTATCATTTAAATATTAACATTAAAATTTCCTAGAAAAAAATAATACTTAACACTACCCATATTCAAAAACAATGATATAATAAGCTTAATATGAGCGGAACAATAAGGGGCGAAAATCACCAAAAGGAACAATAGAAGTGGTGATTATGGGTCAAAAAGCTCAAAAAGGAGGATATTCTAGAATTACAAAGGGAAATTAGAGATACACTGGAGAAAAAGCGAAACAGAAAATGAAGATCAGAAACAAGGAGGATGCCAAATGAAAACATACTCAACTGACAAAATCAGAAACCTCGCTCTCGTAGGCCACAGTGGATGTGGCAAAACAACACTAACCGAGAATTTACTCTTTAGGACCGGAGTTACCAATAGACTGGGAAGAGTAGAAGACGGAAATACCCAATCAGACTTTGACAAAGAAGAAATAGCCAGAAAAGTATCAATAAGACTATCCCTAGTACCAATAGAATGGAAAGACATTAAAATCAATTTGATAGACACACCAGGATACTTCGACTTCAGTGGAGAAGTCTACGCAGCAATGAGAGCTGCAGAAGCAGCACTAGTAGTAATAGACGCTTCCTCAGGAATAGAAGTAGGAACAGAAAAAGTCTTAAGCTACACACACGATATAGAACTACCAAGAATCATCTTCGCCAACAAAATGGACAAAGACAACGTCAACATCCACAAACTAATTGGCGAATTAAGAGATAAATACGGAAAAATCATAGTACCCTTCACCCTACCAATAGGCGAAGGAGCAGGTTTTAATGGAATTGTCGATGTTATAAATAAGGTGGCATATGATAATTCGTCAGGAGAAAGAAAAGAAATACCAATCCCAGAGGACATGGTAGATGAAGTCGATGAGCTATTTGGAGAAATAACCGAAATAGTAGCCGACACAGACGATGGACTAATGGAAAAATTCTTCTCAGGAGAAACCTTCAACCACGACGAATTCATCAAAGGCGTAAGAGCTGCCCTATTAAATGGAACAGTAGTACCACTACTAGTAGGCAGTACCGCCAAGGGAATAGGTATTGATTTATTACTGGATCTGATACAAGACTACATGCCAGCACCAAACTACGAAGGAGCCAAATATGGCTTCAGACACGACATGGAAGAAGACAGACCAGTGGACGTAAACCAACCATACTGCGCAGTTGTCTTCAAAACCATAGTAGACCCATTCGTAGGTAAAATATCCATCTTCAAGGTAATATCCGGTAAAATCAAAAAAGAAGTAGAAATCTACAACAGCACAAAAGAAAAAATGGACAAAGTCGGCGGGCTGTTTTATTTAAGAGGAAAGAACCAGATAGAAACAACAGAAGTAATAGCCGGAGACATAGGAGCCTTCTCCAAACTAACAATAACCCAAACAGGAGATACCCTATCAGACAAAGCACACCCTATGGTCTTCAACCCAATAAAATACCCACAACCTAACCTCTACATCGCCATAGAACCAAAAAACAAAGGAGATGAAGAAAAAATAGGAATGTCACTAAACAAAATGCACGAAGAAGACCCAAGCTTTGTAGTAGTGAGAAACAGTGAAACCAAACAACTAACCATAGGCGGACAAGGAGATGTGCAACTACAAATAATCTTGGATAGGTTGAAGAACACCTACGGACTAGAAGCAAGAATAATACCATTTAGAATTGCTTACAGAGAAACCATAAAAGGCAAAGCCGATGTACAAGGCAAACACAAAAAACAATCAGGCGGAGCTGGACAATATGGAGACGTACACATTAGATTCGAACACTGCGACGAGATGTTTGAGTTTAAAGAAGAAGTATTTGGTGGCGCAGTTCCTAAGAACTTCTTCCCTGCAGTTGAAAGAGGTTTAAGAGATTCTCTTGAAAAAGGGGTTCTTGCAGGATATCCTGTAGTTAATATCAGAGCTATCTTGCATGATGGATCCTATCACCCTGTAGACTCTAATGAAATGGCCTTTAGACTCGCTGCCGGCCTTGCTTTTAGGAAAGGTATGGAACTTGCAAGTCCTATTCTTCTAGAGCCTATTATGAAGGTTGCAGTCAAAGTGCCTGAAATGTATATGGGCGACGTTATGGGTGACATAAACAAAAGAAGAGGCAAAATATTAAAGATGGAACCATCAGATGATAACTTTGAGTTAGTAATCGCTGAAGCACCTCATAGTGAACTTTTCGAGTATGCTATTGATCTTAGATCAATGACCCATGCCAGAGGAAGTTTCAATATCGAATTTGTCAGATATGATGAAGTACCAGTACATATTGCAGACAAGATAATTGCTGAAGCCAGAATAGAAAAGGAAAAAGAAAACAAATAAAAGAATGAATTAATTTAGCAGGAGCATGACAATGTCATGCTCCTGCTTGTTTATTGATGTTTTTTTTCATTAGGTAATTGGTTAGTCGAATATTGTTTCTTTCAACTTCCTGTTCCTTTATTAGTATGTAGCCATGCTTTTCAAAAAATGATCTAGCAGTTTTAGAGGCATGGACTGATAATATATTAATACCCTTACTTAAGGCATATTTTTCTAGTTTATATAACAGTTGGGAACCTATACCTTCTCCTTGATGATTATGGTCTATATATAGTCTGTCAAGAACACCATTATCAGTCATATTACCAAAACCAAGAATAATGTCTGACTCAACATAAACCAAAGCATACGATGTGGATAGAGCTCCACACCATGATTCTTCATTGATGCTAGAGGGAGCCCAGGCCTCTATTTGTTCCTGGTCATAGTCCCTTATATTGACAAAATGGACCGTGTTATAGAATAGTCTGATTATTTCTGCACAATCATCAGGACTATATAGTCTAATATTTACCATGGTTATAGACACCTCCAAATATATAATCTATATCCTTACTTTAACAATATTTTCACATATAAATCAACTTAAATTCAGACTTAATTCAATAGTCATACACAAATTACAGGTAACATAATATTATCAAATAAATGATTATAGAATTTTTAAATATTTAAGGAGATTTATAAATGAAAAAACATCATAAATATATATTAGATACTGTTATGACATTGATAATGGTCTTGTTGATGAAGATAGCATTCGTCGGGCTATTATGGCATGAAATACTAGGACTTGGAATATTTTTTTTATTCCTGATTCACAACATTCTTAACTTCAATTACCTTAAGTGTATAATAAAGAAGTTTTTTTCAGATTGTGTGAAGCCTAAGATGAAGGTTGGAATAGTGCTGGATGTTCTACTATCCTTAGTTGTTACTGGGATTGTTGTTACTGGCATAATGGTATCCAAGGAAATATTCCCTTTTGGTTATATCGGGTTTGTTTCTACTTTGCATCATAGTTTGAGTTATTTGGCCTTAATTTTGATCTCAGTTCATGTGGGTCTTCATTGGTTTGAGATCATGGGAGCATTTAGGAAAATATTCAAGTTGGAAAATGTTAATAGGGCTAGAACATATTTTCTAAGGATAGTTACTTTGTTCATTGTTTTCTTTGGAATCAAGGGCTCTTTCAATCAGGACGTTGCCGGGAAGTTACTAGAGTTTAATGAAACTGGGGATAGTATAGATTTGAGCGACGTTAAGGTTGAAGGTTATAGTTCAACTGTTGTTAGTGCTAATGATGATGTCGATGATGATGTTGATGATGTGGATGGTAATGATGTGACAGCTACTCCTATCGTCAGTCTTGAGGAGTATTTAAGTAATCTTCATTGTAATGGTTGTCATAAACACTGTCCATTAAGTGCACCTCAATGTAACATTGGTCAACAAAATGCCTTAGCAGCTACAGAGGAATACAACGCCAGTAAGGGAACACCTGCTGTAACAGAGACTAAGTCTAGTGATGATGATAAAAGCAAAACTACTAATCAAACAACAACAACAACCAGTGGCAGTATTGAGGACTATTTAAGCAAGCTCTATTGTAATGGTTGTAGTAGACATTGTCCTCTGTCAGCCCCACAATGTGGCGTTGGACAACAACAGGCTGTTGAGGCTACTAATGTGTTCTATGAGAATGGTGCTGCTGGAGAGATTCAGGTAAGTATAGGGGTTGGTGAGGTTCTGACTGACTTTCTACCAATGATGGGTATGTATATTGCTGGAGCTCATTATCTGGTTATGATTCCTAAATATCTAAAAGAGAGGGATTAGGAATAAGATAATAGGTTATATTTGAATTGCAATTTCAGGTTTGATGTTGTATATTGATTACAAACACTTTTTAAGGAGGTAATCGATATGGATATTAATAACGAGCCTATAAACTTGAATAATTATAGAGGGAACAATGGTAAATTGCCTAAGTTGTTCCCTTTATATATTGCTATAGTTTTGTTGGTATTGTGGCTTATTTCAGGTTTTAGACTGGTGAGTCCAACAGAGGTCGCAGTAGTTCAAAGGTTCGGTAGGATAGTTGGGGTGAAGACTTCTGGTATTAATTATGGATTTAGAGGGATTGATACCTACAACATGATTCAGATTAATCAGCAGAATGTTCAGGATCAATATAATACGGCCACTAGGGACATGCAGACAGTGAATCAGATAATTCAGACTCAGTATACTGTTGATAGTTCTATGGCTGAGAGTTTGTATTTGAAGTTCTTGAATAATCATTTGGATTCTATTATCAGGCCGATCTTGAGTCAGAGTATCAAAGAGACAGCTTCTAAGTATACTATTGAGGAGCTTATATCTAAGCGTGCGGAGCTTGGTGATGTAATGACTAAGAGTGCTAAGGATAGGCTAGATAATTATGGTATCAAAATCATTTCTATTCAGATTGTAAATCTAGAATTACCTGAAGAGTATAGGAATGCTGTTGAACAGAAGAAGGTTGCTGAACAAAGAGTTCAGAAGGCTGCAGCTGAGTTAGAGGAGGCTAAGATTAAGGCTGAGGCTAATAAGGTTACTTCTGCAAGTTATGACGCTAATATCAAATACAAGGAGTTTTTGGCCAAGTGGGATGGCAAGTTGCCATTGTACCAGGGTGGAGAAGGCGGCTTGGATATGCTGTTGCCTAATGTGGGTCAATAAACCACATAGTCTCATAAATTTTTAATTTAGGAATTGTGATAAGTTTACGAATATAAAAGGCTAAAGGATATGTATCCTTTAGCCTTTTTTTATTTGTATTTCTTTTTGTTACTATTCATTAATGATGGTTTTTATTATCTTAATGATTTTGTCTTTTTCTTTTTGGTCTAGTTTGCTGATCTTGTCCATTAGTCGGGCAAGTTCTTGGTTTTCGTATTTGATTAGTTTTTCAGCAATTAGTAGTGCTTTTTCATCATATTGGGGTGAGTCTTCGTCATTGACCAGATAGCTTTTTGTCACTTTGAAATATTGGGCTATCTTGTGTACTGCTCCCATTCTTGGTTCGTTGATGCCCTTTTCCCAGGCTGATACTGCACTGGTGGTTACACCAATTGCTTTTGCCAGGTCGGCTTGTGTTACATCGTTTTCTTCTCGTAGTTTTTTTATTCTATCTGAGATCATTTGATCACCTCTCATTCATTATATGTTATTTTAGTTTGCGGAACAATATTTTTCTCTATTTTATCTAGTTTTTGTTGTATTAAATTTTATTTTTGGAGGTTTTTCTTTATGTTTTATATATGATAATTTTATGTAAAAAGTACATACTATTATTGACATTCAATTTTAAATTGATTATGATGTTTGTATGGAGGTGAAAGATGATGTGCGAGGTTTTGTCCTTAAGGGATCATAGAAAAAACAAGGGGTTTAGCAAAAGACGTCTGGCTATATTAAGTAAAATACCCTATTCTAGTTATGTTAGGATTGAAAAGAAGGTGGAAAATGCAAGTATAGAACGTCTGCGTACTATTTGTCTTGTTTTGGGTATATCCTTGGATGAAATTTTTTTTGAGGATTAAATCAATTTGTAGTTGATATTTATATATGGTGTTGGAGGTTGGTATATGAGTGGTTCAGGAAGTAGGGATATTGTTGGTGTTTTAAAGTCTTTTGGGTTGGTGGCTACATCTCATAGGGTTAAGATGGCTTCATATTTGCTGGATGAGCAGGTTTCGGAAGATGATGATTGGTATAGGGCAAGTAGGATTTATAGTTCTCTTCTTGAGGAGGGTTATTTTATTTCTTTGTCTTCTGTTTACAAGAATTTGTGTTTGTTTAGGAGTATGGGCTTAATTGATCCTGATGGTAGGGATCTTTAGTTTGAAATCTATTGCAATGGATAAATATTTTAAAAGAAAGGAGAATGTTATGAAAAAGTTTAAAATCATTCTTGGTACTATGTTACTTCTAAGTTTTGGGTTGGTCATTTCCAGTCCGGCTAAAGCAATCGAGATGGAGGTTGGAGGTGGTCTTTGGGATTTTGGAGTTGAGTACAATTGGTTATGGCAATCGAGACAGTATTCAGATTTCTGGCATCCTAACTGGCACAGGTCTACAGCTATGCAGGATAATGTAAATGCTTATTCGCCAGGTACTGTATTACCAAATCAAGGCGCGTATAAGTGGACTGTCCATAACAGCTGGGCTAGAGCAAGAACCAGCTATTCAACTAATGGTTATTATCATCGTTCCTATTACAGTTATCTAAACTATTAATTAAAAGACTATTTATTAGAAAGAGAGGTGAATCTATGCGTAAAATATTAATGAGTTTATTCCTTATCAATATTCTCCTCTCTTTCTTTATATTTTATGACTTGGAGAATAACAGGATAAACGAAAGAATATCAAAAAGTGGGGAAGATCAGAATTTCACTATTCTTGTTGATAAAGGTATCAATGAGCTGGAAAGAAATAAGACTATAGATAAAATACAAAAGGTAACAAAAAAGTATGAAGCAGATGTTATCTTTAGGGTCTATAACAATGCCCCTGGTCAAAAACTAAAATTAGTGAAGTTTGTGTATTTGAAGGATAGTGACGAATTATTTAAAGATATCAGATTTAAAGGAAATATAATAGGCAACTATGATTCCAGCATGAGTTATCTTGATTCAGGGAATTCTGAAAATACAGAACGGATTGGAAGTATTTTAGTCATTGATCCAGAGATCTATTTTAAGATAGCAACCTTTGAAAACTTGAAAGCGAGTAAGTATACCCTGTCTGGATTCTATAGTGTCAATATAGATAAATTGAAGATTGAGTCCTTTGTGAATGAGCTTAAAGGTGAGTTGGGAGTAACTGTTAAATTAGAGAAGAATTTTAATAATAACAGAGTGGTGATTCCTCCAATATTAAAAATTATTCCAATGATTATTGTTTTTCTTTTATCTATTTTAGTAGTCGTTTTTGACCTGATTTCCAGATACAAGGATATTGGTGTAAAAAAACTGAATGGCTATAGCGAAAATATCTTGAAGCTAGATTACTACAGAGGAATCGCTTGGTTATATTTGATTAGCGTAATCATTAGTTATTCTATTTTGGGAATTATATATATTAAATTCAGAAATATACTTTTTAGGGAACTAGTCTTTAAATCACTCTTGATTACAGGTGTGTTGTTTATCTTAATTTGTATTATCCTGCTTATTTCCTTAAATTTCATAAGTCGGATAAATATGTCATCAGCGATTAAGAACAAAAAACCTGTTCATATTGTTAAAAGATTTAGCTTGTCTTTTAAGTTTATATTTACTTTTATTCTTATTGGTTTGTTCATTGCTGGCATAAAACTATGTATGCCAGTTTATAGTTTCTATTTTGAAAATTTCAAGAAGTGGGAAGCTGCCATAGATTATGCCCAGGTTAGTTTACACTATGATGATTCATATGGAGATTTTGATGAGAGAATATGGAGTTTAATTCAACATAAGAAACTTTATCTTTACTGTAATGAAAGTGGCGGAATACAAATTCTAGTCAATGATTTTAGTAATAGCAATAATAGTGATCCCAAGAAACGTGAAGAAGAAAACATTATACACAATACTATATTTTTAAATAACAATTATTTAAAAAAACATCCAATCTATGATTTGAATGGAAAAATTGTTTCTATTGATGATAATGAGCGTGTACATACTTTTCTAGTTCCTGAAAAGTATGCATATCTAGAGGAACAAATTATCAAGACCTATGAAAACTATTATATTTCGTTTCATGATATTCCAAAAGAGCTTTCAGAAGACATTGAAAGAGTACAGCTAGTATTAAATGAAAAGGCTCCTGAATATTTTGGTAATGAACCAGATAGTATTAAAATAATAGTAATAAAAAACGGCCAGGGGTATTTTACTTATGATATGAATGTTCATCCTGAATCAAAAAATATGGTCTATGACAGAATTATTGATATTAATACTAGGGGCGCATACAAGACTGGTGATATCAGTACAAATTCAGGCTATTTCATCAAGGTGGATAACCCGGAAGAACCATTCCTTTCTATTAGTGACAAGGTGGAAGAACTTGGTCTTGAGGCTTACTATTATGATGCCTATAGTGCCTATAGTAATGTTGCAGGTGAGTTGAATATGTATTTGGGAGTATTAAGTCAGATAGCTATCGTATTTATAATTGCAGGGGTAACCATAACTATACTGATTGCCTATTCCATCATGATTTATATGGAAAAAGAAAAAATGGACCTTAGTGTCAAGTTCTTAAATGGTTATAGTTTCTTGGGAAGACATGGGAAGAAACTGCTTAGGACAATTTTATTCTATATCTTATTCCTGCCAACATTCTACTTTGTAAAAGGTAGCTTTTTTGAAACCAGGGAACTGGCATTATTATTATTAGGAATAGTGATCCTAGATTTATTTGCTACATATATTTTCATTAGGATTTATGAAAAAAGAAATATAAGGGACATATTAAAAGGTAATTAGAGTATTATTGTAAAAAAAATACATAAAGTACTAAAATAAATGATGAAAGAGAGGTGAAGTCAATGCGTAAAATATTGTTAAGTTTATTTATAGTTAATATTCTCCTCTCTTTTTTTGTATTCTATGATTTAGAAAAAAATAGTATCAACAATAATATTGTAATAAGTGGAGAAGAACAGGCTGCGACAATATTGATTGATAAGGCTATAAATAATTTAGACAGAAAAGAGGTAGTTGATACATTAATAGAAACTACTGAGAAATATGAAGCAGATCTTATTTTAAATGTATATAACAATGCACCTGGTGAAAAATTTAATCTAATTAAATATATACACTTAAAGGATAATGGTAAAATATTTAAAAAATTAAAAATTACTGGTGACATATTAGATAACTATGATAAAAGCAACAATTATCTTGATTCTAGAGATATTAATAAAATGGAATGTATAGGAAGAATAGGTGTTTTGGAAAATGACTTTAAAATTAGAATTTCTACCTTTGAAAACTTGAAGGATGAGAAATATGTTCTTTCGGGCTACTATTCTCTAAATATTGCCAATGAGAAATCAGATGCATTTATAAAGGAACTTAGTTCAGAACTACATGTTGATGTTAGTAGAGTAAGTGGCATGAATCGAGGTAAAATCATGATACCGCCAATACTAAAAATTATTCCAATGATTATAGTCTTTCTTCTAACCATTTTGGTAGTTGTCTATGATTTAATTTCTAGATACAAGGATATTGGTGTGAAGAAATTAAATGGCTACAGCGATAAGAAACTGAAATACGAATATTATAGAAACATAGGGGTGCTCTATATTATTAGTTCTGTAGTCAGCTATTCTATTTTAGGTCTGCTTTTTATGAAGTTTAATAATATGCTTTTTCTTGAATTAATATTTAGGTCCATAATAAATACTTCCATTCTATTTATAGTAATTTGTCTTATTCTTTTACTTCCTTTGAGTTTCATGCATAAGATAACTATAGCCTCTGCAATTAAGAATATGAAACCGGTTCAGATTATCAGGAGATTTAGTAATGGTTTTAAGATTATTTTCACTATAATTTTGATTGGTTTGTTTATTTATAGTTTAAAGATATATATGCCTGTATATAATTTCTACTTTGAAAATCTAAAAAAATGGGAAGATACAATTAATTATGCTCAAGTATCATTAAGTTATGATGAGCGTACTGATGATTTCGAAGATATGATTTTTAATATGGTGCAAAATAAAAAGTTATATGTACATGCAAATGAAAAAGGTGGAATCCAAATACAAGTTAATGATAAATTTGATGGTGAAAAACATGGAGAAACACAATCATACTTTGAAAGTATCATGTGGAAAAGTATAGAGATAAATAATAATTATCTCAAGAAGAATCCGATTTACGATATTAATAATAACAAAATATCAGTCGATGACAATGAGAACATCAACTATATTCTTATTCCTGAAAAATATGCAGATTTAAAAAAAGAAATTATATATAATCTGGAAAATAATTATTATTCTCTTCATGATGTACCAATACAGTTTGCCGAAGGTAGAAAGAAAGAACAAAAGGCAGCCTATGAGATGGCGCCGGAATTTTTTGCAAAGGAATTTGGAACAATCAAAGCTATTATTATTAAAAATGGTCAAGAACATTTCACATATGACCTATTCAAGTATCCTGAAACTAATAATATGGTTAAAGATAGAGTAGTTATAGTACATAATGATAAAGCGGGTTTATTATTCGATATTTCTAATAATGGTGGCTATTTCATAAAAGTAAATAATCCTGATCAACCATTTCTTGCAATAAGTGACAAAGTTAATGAACTTGGTTTAAGTGCTTACTATTATCAAGCTTTTAGTGTCTACGGAAGTATTGCCGGTCAAGTTACCATCTATCTTGAAACTTTAAGCCAAATTGCAGTAATATTTGGGATAGTAGGAATAACCATAGCGGTACTAATAGCCTACTCCATTATGATATATATGGAAAAAGAGAAAATGGATCTAAGCATCAAACTATTGAATGGATACAGCTTTATAGGAAGGCACGGCAAGAAACTACTTGGAACCATATTGTTTTACATCACATTCATACCTGCCTTCTACTTTGTGAGAGGGAGCATTTTAGAAACTAAGGCACTGGCCTTATTGCTAGTAGCAATAGTGATTCTAGATCTATTTGCTACATATATTTTCATTAGGATTTATGAAAAAAGAAATATCAAGGATATATTGAAAGGAAACTAAAATGGAGACAATCATCAAACTATGTGAAATCACTAAAAACTACGGGGAACAGAAAGTTTTAGAGAATGTTAGTCTAGAAATTGAAAAAGGCAGCATGACTGCCATAGTAGGAGAAAGCGGTTCAGGCAAAACAACCCTCCTAAACATCATAGGACTCCTGGAAAAACCCGATAGTGGTAAATTATATATTGAAAATGAAGCTGTAAGAGAAAGAAACCTTGGACAAAAGACCAGATTCTTGCGAACTAAGATAAACTATCTCTTTCAAAACTTTGCACTAATTGACAATGAAACAGTAGACTACAACCTTGACATTGGATTAAAGTATGTTGGCGGTAGTAAAATAGAGAAAGAGAAGTTGAAGAGGGACATATTAAAGGGAGTGGGACTTGATGGCTTTAGTAAAAAGAAAGTGTTCCAGTTAAGTGGTGGTGAACAACAAAGAGTATCAATAGCCAGGGCTCTTCTTAAGCCTTGTGAGATTATTTTGGCAGATGAACCAACCGGTTCCCTTGATGAGAAGAATGCTCATTTAGTAATGGGCTTTTTACATAGACTAAAGAAAGTTGGCAAGACAGTACTTATTGTTACACATAACCCTTCAGTCGCCAAGGAGTGCGACCATATTATTAAAATCGATAAGTTGATAGTGAGGGAAGCAATTGGATAATTACTACTATTTCATTTTAAAGTAGGTTAAATTTGTGATACAATAAACGAAATAATGTTGAAAGGGTGAATAAAATGAATTTGAAAATCAAAGAGGCATTAACCTGGGGTCGTATAGTTTCAATATTTGGCTTTATTACAAGCATATTTACAATGTTATCTGGTTTTGGTATACCTATTGGTATCATAATGTTATTAAGTTATATTAAACTAAATAATGCTACAGATGAGTTGAGAAGAATCAGTTTGAAACAAGACCCAGTAACAACAGAAGACTATGAAGAGGTTATTGATCTTTATGGAAAATATTTGAAATTATTAGGTATTTCCACAATAGTATCTATTATTTTAGGTATAATTGGGTTTATAGTGATTATTGCAATTACAGTTTTATTTGCTGGTAGTCTTGGAGCATACTATAACTACTAGAATATTCTTGAAAAATTGAGTAAATTAGATTATTGTTAAATGTGAGGTGAAGCTAGCTTCACCTCTTTCTTTAGGAGGTATTATGTCATTAGAGGGTATTCTTAGATATTCAGCTAGAGCTGCAATATTTGCTCTAATAATTGTAATCATATATGTAATAATTCATAAAATAACCAAAACGAAAATCAGATATTTTTCTGTTATGGCTATTTTCTATTTGAGTGCCTTGATTCAGATTACAGTAATAAGAGATGGGATAAACTTTGCTGGGTCAAGAAAACCATGGCAAATGGAGCCCTGGACCTGGACCTTCTATCAACTTAGAGGCGGATGGTGGACCTTTATCTACCCATTCTTTGGCAATATCTTCTGGTTTATACCAATGGGAATAATACTAGCAAAACGATACAACTTTCTAGTCACAGTAATCCTAGCAGGACTAATTTCACTTGGTATAGAAACACTCCAATGGTTATTTAAAAATGGAGTCAGTGATATTGATGACATTATCTTCAATATAACAGGTGCAGCAGTAGGCTATTTTATATACTATCTACTTGTTAAAAGAAAAAAGAAAATTGATTGACTAGTCTATTACTGAAGAATATAATTATTATATTAAATCATTTTGGAAGGTGGAAAAAATATGGAATCAACAAAATCAAGACTAACAACTCTACTCTTATGCTTCTTTGTAGGAACATTGGGTGTACACCGTTTCTATGCTGGAAAAACAGGTACTGGCATACTTTGGCTCTTTACTCTAGGATTATGTGGTATAGGAACACTAATAGATTTAATAATGATAATTGTTGGTAGTTTTACAGATAGCCAAGGCAATGCAATCACTAACTGGAATGCTTAATTAAACCATTGAAAGGTGTGAGAAAATATGGAATCACCAAAATCAAGACTTATAGCATTACTGCTATGTATATTTGTTGGATATTTAGGAATACACCGTTTTTATGTTGGTAAAACTGGAACAGGAATTTTGTGGTTATTTACCGGAGGTTTATGTGGAATTGGACAATTGATCGACTTGGTAATGATCATTATGGGCAGCTTCACAGATGTCAACGGCAACTTTGTAACAAACTATGATGTATAAATAAATATTGAATAAGAAATCCTGCACATAAAAATGTGCAGGATTTTCCTTTATTTTAATAGGAAATGGTATATGATATAATTAATGTATGAAGATTTTGAATTGAGGTGACTTCCATGAAAAAATTATTCACAATAATCGCCATGATGCTGTTATTATTTACATTTGGCTGCAACAAGGACGAAGGAAACAACAATAATAATAAAGAAGAACTAAAGCTAGCTGACTACTATCCAATACAAGAGAACACTCGTTACTACTACAAAGGTGAGGGCAACGAATTTGCCGAGTATTCAAGCTTTATCGACTATACCTTAAATGATAAATTTCAAACAAGAGTAGATAACCCGGGAACTTCCTTGGCCAAAATCTATGAGCTAAAAGATGGAGTACTTAAAATTCTCTATACTAAAGGGGAAACTTACTACAGAGAAGACTACCTAAGAAACCCAACACTCGCTGGAAACTTAAGTGAAGACATCCTTATCCAAGAACCACTAGAAAAAGGCAATAGCTGGACTCTGTCAGATGGAAATAAAAGAGAAATAACAGGAATAGATATTAAAGTCAAAGTACCATATGGTGAATACAAAGCTATAGAAGTAACAACAACCGATGCTAATGGTATTACAAAGGACTACTATGCCAAAGATATTGGCTTAGTCCAAAGTAAATTCATAGTTGGGAATGAAGAAATTAGCTCTTCATTGGAAAAAATAGAGGAAAACACACCATATAGGACACAGGTTAATTTCTATTATCCACATCTAGATTCAGATAAATACTACTTTATAACTAAAGATGTAGAGTTCAGGACCAATGATATAACCAGACAAGTGCTGGAAACTGCCTATAAGGCCAATTATACTAATAGCATGAAGAATTCTGGAATAGGAAATGTTCTAACTCAGAATACTGAGGTCAGGTCACTATACCTAGATAGATTTGAAACAGTACATATAGACCTCAGTGGAGCATTTATAACCGAAATGAGTGCAGGAGCATATTATGAAACCATGTTGCTAACCTCTATAGTAAATACCTTTAGCAGCTATTATGGAAGAGAAAAAGTTATTCTTACTATTGATGGAGACAACTACTCATCAGGTCACATCTACTTACAAGACGGTGAATTTTTAAAACCAGACTATTCCAAAGAAATAAAATTATACTAATATTTAGAATCTAATATGATCTTTGTCTTGTAATCAATTAGAACATAGTATACAATCTAGTTAACAGAATATTTTTTAATGGTTAACGACCCATACTGCTGATGCAGTGTGGGTCGTTTTTTCTAGAAGGGAGTTATGAATGAACAGAATTGAAATCCATCCAATAATTGATTTTGAAAAGAAAAAGGAGATACCTTTTAAATTCAATGGTGTAGAATTATTTGGCAGAGAAGGTGACACAATAGCAGCAGCACTAATTGCTAATGGAGTAAAATACTTTAGGATAACAAATAAAAACAAAGAAAAAAGAAGCCTCTTTTGTGGTATTGGACAATGTACAGACTGCAGCGTAATAGTTGATGGAATACCAAACATAAAAAGCTGTATAACAAAACTAAAAGCCAACCAAAACATACAAACACAAGGAATAGGTGATTAAAATGTGGGATATAGTAATAATCGGAGCAGGACCAGCAGGACTAGGCGCAGCCATTGAAGCCAGCAAGACAGGAGCCAAAGTCCTACTAGTAGATGAAAACAAACTACCAGGAGGTCAACTCTTTAAGCAAATACACAAGTTTTTCGGATCCAAGGAACATTATGCCGGACTAAGAGGCTACCAAATTGGAGAAAAACTCATCGGAGAAGCATTAGCCAATGGTGTTTCATATAAGGGAGAAACCATCTGTCAAGGATTTACTGATGAAGGGGACATAATATTAAACAAAGTGGGTCAAATAGAATTTATTAAAAGCAAAGCCATAATCCTCGCAACCGGGGGCATAGAAAAGGGTCTACCCTTTAAGAACTGGACCCTCCCAGGAGTCATGACCGCAGGCTGTGCACAAACCTTTGCCAATGTACATGGAATTAAAGTAGGCCAGGAAATACTTGTAATAGGATCAGGAAACGTAGGCCTCATAACCGCCTACCAACTAATACAAGCAGGGATGAATATAAAAGGAATAGTAGAATTCCAAGAAAATATAACCGGCTATGAAGTACATCTGAATAAAATTAGAAAACTAGGTATACCATTATATACAAGCCATACAATAATTGAAGCACTTGGAAAAGATCATGTTATCGGTGGGAAAATTGTTGATATAAATAATGGGAAAGAAAAAAATATTGATTGCGATACTATAATACTAGCAGTCGGACTAAGAACCAATAGTAGAATAGCAGTCAGCCTAGGTTGTAAGACTATATATAACGAAGCCTTTGGAGGCATGATTCCACTTCATGATCAAAGAATGGAAACCACCATCAAAAATGTATTTATTGCAGGTGATTTATCAGCGATAGAAGAAGCTAGTACTGCAATAGATGAAGGTAGAATAGCTGGACTCGCAGCTGCCCAAAACCTTGGATATTTAGTTGCCGACAATGATATAGAAGCAATAAATCAAAGATTAGTTGAATTAAGAAGTGGTTTCTTCGGAGAAAAAAGAAAAGACTTCAAACAAGAAATACTAAGGAGGCATCACCATGAAGCATAAAATTAAAATCTATTGCCAACAAGAAATCCCCTGTGATCCTTGTGCTGCTTCATGTAGTAAAAAAGCTATAATTAAAAAAACATTAACCACAATTCCAGAATTCAATGAAGAAAAATGCATTGGTTGCCTATTATGTGTAGCCAACTGTCCAGGACAAGCTCTTTTTTATATTAATGAAGAACTTGGTGAATTAACCTTTCCATATGAATTTTCTTTAAGACCTGACATAGGTGAAGAAATAAATCTTGTTGACGAGTACGGTAATACCCTTGGAATTGGAGAAGTTAAGGATTTTATAGATAAAAAAGCCTTTAACAAAACTACATTGATAGTAGTCAGGGGTAACTTGAAAGATTTAGACAGAACTAGAGGAATAGTCAGGAGGCAGACTAATGGATGATAAAATAATTATATGCAGATGTGAAGAAATAACTTATGGAGAAATTATTGCGGCCATAGCTGCGGGCTGTCATAGTATCTCTACTATAAAAAAATATACCAGAACAGGAATGGGCAGTTGTCAGGGGAGAGTATGCACTCCAATTATTATTAAAATATTAAAAAGCCAGGGCATAGAAGTTGAAGTTGAAGATAAACCGAATTTCCCCTACACTCCAATTACAATAAGAGATATGGAGGTAGAAGGTGATGAATAATAACTATGATGTAATTGTTATTGGAGGAGGTTATTTTGGATCTTCAATCAGCTACCATTTAAGCCAGGCAGGCTTTAGAACCTTACTGCTGGAACAAAAGGAATTAGCATCAGGCTCAAGCGGGGCAAATTATGGTTGTATTCAAGTCCAGGACTCCAACATGGGGATAAGTATGGAAAGAACCTTAAGAGGCTTTAAAGGGGCTATGAAACTAGAAGAAACCCTAGGTTGCAATCTTGATTTAAAAAAAATGGGCAGTCTTATTGTCGCTGAAAATGAAGCGGAAATGAATGAACTCGAAAAACTATATCAAGAAAAAAAAGAATATGGTCTACCAGTAGAATTTCTAAATCCCAAAGACATAAAAAAAATAGAACCATATATTGATGAGAAGATCTTACTGGGAGCTTCATACATGTCACAAGCTAGACTAACACCGTGGAAACTAGTATATGGTTTTGTCAACAAAGGTAAAGTATATGGACTTGAAGTCAGGGAGTGGTCCAAGGTCATAGACTATATTAGAACAGGAGATGTAATAAAAGGAGTAATTCTAGAAAATGGCGAAAAAATAAGTGGTAGACATGTAATCATAACAGCTGGAGCCTATTCCAAAAAACTAGGTAAAATCGCCGGTATAGATATACCTGTAGAATATATTAAAGGCGAAGCTTTTGTCACAGAGGCAGTTAAACCGATGATGAACAACTTTTTATCCTCTGCAGCATTTTTTACCGATGCTCATGGAGATGCAAGTAATTGTGCCTTAGCAATGATGCAAAGTAATGGCGGAAACTTCTTAATAGGTGAAACAGGTAGTACAGGACCAGATGATACAGACGAACTGAATTTTTTCCCCTCCAGGGCACATTTAAGTAAAATGGCCAGCCTTGGTGCCAGGTATTATCCAGTTTTAAGAGATTTAAAAATACTAAGGACCTTTTCAGTAGCCTCACCCTATACTAAGGATATGGAGCCTATATTTGGAAAAACAAGTCTTGAAGGTTTATACGTTGCTGCAGGCTTTAAAAGCTGCGTTGTTATAACCACTGCAATTGGAGAAGAAATGACCGATATTATTACAAACCAAGATAATTGACAAAAAAAGTTAAGAATGCTAAACTTATTATAGAACTAAAAGGAGGAATGATTAATGATAGATTTACTAATATATGCATTTATCATTTCTGCAGTTGGACTAAGCATTAAAAGAGTATTCTTCCACAAAAAGAAAGATAACTCATGTGGTGGTAATTGTCAGAATTGTACAGTGCATAAATAAAAATATATAATATTTAAAAAAAAGAAGAAGGAATTGATTTTCAATCCTTCTTTTTTCTTTTTAAATAACTACCTTAATGATATAATTAACTGAATAATATATAACTAAAGAAGAAATGAAAGGTGTATGTGAATGAAGAAATTATTAATGCTGATATTTATCCTAACTATAGGCCTTTTTGGATCTTTAAGTTCAATTAAAGCTGAAGAAGTAAAATCAATTGTTGAACAATTTCCTGATCAAAACCTTAGGAATGAAATTTGCATTATCTTAGATAAAAAAGAAACAGACACAATCAGCGTTATCGAAGCTGAAGAAATAAAAAGTCTTATGTTAAATGATGTAGGTATAAAAAGTCTAGAAGGAATTGAAATCTTCAAAAACCTTATAATGCTTGACATAGGTAGCAATGAAATTAAAGAAATTCCAAAAGGTTTTGGAACAATAAAAAATCTCAGGATATTAATTATCAATGACAATCAATTAAATGAACTAGGACTAATCACCAATCTAGTAAATCTAGAAGTACTAGATGCCAGTAACAATAAAATCAACAAGATATCAGCTGAAATTGCCAATTTAGATAAACTTGAACAACTACAATTACAAAATAATATAATAAGCAAGATACCTGTTGAAATTTCAAGATTAAAATCATTGGAAATGTTAGTGCTTGAAGGTAACCTTATTGATGAATTACCAAATAATATAGGCGATTTAACAAATCTAACCATATTAGATCTTGGGAACAACAAAATTCAAGAAATACCTTGGGAAATTGGAAGTCTTAAAAAACTATATTTTTTAGACTTCTCAAATAATCAAATACATAAAATGGATATTCAATTATTTAATAAGCTAAGTGGAATTAAAGCTGTATATTTATTTAATCAAAACTACAGCGAAATTATTGATAATAGGGGAATCGTCCACCAGGAAATGAAGTTAAAGGGGTTTGAAATATATACTTTGGATCTTGGATTCAATGTTGATCAGATTCTTATAAAACCTGATGGAACTCAAATACAACTCGACGGTAATATTCATGGTGGCTATGTTAAAATAGAAGGAGATTTACTTGATACTATAGGTGATTATATCCTAAAAACTACTTTAACTGGAGGACCAAGTAATTCATTTGGTGACAAAGAAAATTTACCTTCGGTATATGAACAAAAGTTTTCCTTAAAAGATTCCAAGGAACTACCTGTTAATAACAAAGGCATCTATTTATATGGATCTATTATAACCTTTTGTATTGGCTTGGTGATGGTAGTTGGAACTAGATTTATTAAAACTAGAGGAGGATTTTAATGGATTTTAATCAACTGTTTTTCTATTTTTGCTTCTATAGTTTTTTAGGATTTATATTAGAAACTATATATAGGTCAATTGTTACCAAAAGTCTAGTATATCCAGGTTTGCTTTATGGGCCATATTGTCCTATATATGGAGTTGGAGCAATATTTTTATTAGTGCTACTTTTACCAATAAAAGATAATCTATTGATATTTCTACCTGCAGCTTTTATAATAATCACACTTTTGGAGTATGTAACTGGTTATTTATTAGAGAAGATATTAAATTTAAGACTTTGGGATTATAGCAGTAATTTCTTGAACATCAATGGTAGAATATCCTTGAAATTCTCAATTTATTGGACAATTCTAGCTTATTTTTTTATATATTTTATCCATCCTTTATTTGGAAACATAACCAGTTTTTTAGAAAGTATAGGTCTTTTGGGTCTTATGAAATATATTTTAATACCAGCCATGTTAGTGGACTTATTGTTTACAATTAATAAGGCTATCTATATCAGAAAAGAAATCTCTGCCCTTGATTTGATTTTAAATGAAATTGAAGGATTAAAGGATAATGCTGAAGAAAGAATTGAAGCCTTAAAGGACAATGCTGAAGACAGATTAGAAACATTGAAAAAAGACTATGAAGATTTGTTGGCAAAACTAATAAAAGCCAACAGAAATCTCTTCATATATAGATTTAGCTCTAGAAAATTCCCGAAAGTTATAAAAACCATTAGGGATGCTGGAAAGAATCTTAAGATTTACAAATGGTTTAAGGAGGAAAAATAATGAAATTTAGAAGATTAGCAGTCTTGACTATTTTACTGTTAAGCTCGATCCTAATGGTAGGAGCTGCAAAGACTGATGAGGTAAAAAAAATAGTCCCAGCGGGAGAACTTATCGAAGAAAACTATTATTTTTCCGGTAAATATTTTGAGAATAACGGAACTATTGATGGCAGTCTTTTTGTTTATGCTGAAGATGTATTAATTAATGGTGAAGTTGAAGGCAATATGTTTATAATGTCACAAAATGAGATTGTAATAAATGGACACATCAAAGGTGATATTTTTATTGCATCTTCTCAGAAAGTCATTGTATCAGGTAGGATTGATGGCAGCATCTTTGCCTTTGGCAAGGAAGTCAATCTTGAATCTAGAACTGAAGTTAATAAAGATGTTTACATAGCAGGTGATAATATTAATATTTACGGAGCGGTTAATAGGGATGCCAATATTTATTATGCAACTAACCTGCTTGTTAAAGGTACTATATTAGGCGATTTAAATTATACTGCTAGAAATACCAATATTATAGGTGGTAGTGTCATTGGAGATACTAACATCAGACAAGTTGGAACAAAAGATGCAGATAGACTGATGGACCAAACTAGAAGCAGATTATTCTCAACCATCAGTTTCATATTCACCACCCTAATAATCTGGTTCTTATTATCATTTGTTTTCAAAGAAACTAAAAGAAAAACAGCAGATCTTTTAATTAATAAAAGAAGCAAACTGTTTTTCCTTTATGGACTTCTTGGTATTATTGCAACACTAGGTATAGCAGTGGTCTTCTTTTTAACTTATATAGGTATACCATTTGCTTTAATTATTATCTTATTAATAGGCTCTGCATTATTTTTATCAACTGGAGTCTTCATTATTGCACTTAGCGACTATTTTGGAAGTAGATATCCTAGATTTGCTGGTGGAAACAATATTTTATATGTTGTTGTATTAGCAGTAGCATATAAACTGATACAATTAATACCATACTTTGGTGGATTAATAAGTCTTATAGTAGTTATCCTAGGTTTTGGATTGATACTGGGAAGCTTTTATCATAAAGGAGAAATAGAAGAAGAGCATAACTTGATACTGTAAATTATAAGAAAAGCCTATTAACTTCATCGAAAGTTAATAGGCTTTTCAGCCAATTTACACATTTTATCTCTATAATTAAGATAACAAAGAGGAAAGGAGAATAGTTATGGAAGAAAATAAAAACAATGTTTCCGAGGAAGTTACTATTGTTCAAGAAAAACCAAAGAAAAAAGCAAATGCAGCATTAATACTTGGTATTATTGGAACATCGGCTGGTGTGTTAGCCTTATTACTAATAGTTGGTGGTTTCTTTTTTAGAGGAAGATCAAACATGATGGATAATATCAGAGAAAATAGAGCTGATCGCATAGAAGATAGAAGTGGCTTTGGTAATGATAATAATTTCTGCAGAGGCTTCAGAAGATAATTGACTATAATTAACTGATTTAGGATCGCCTTTTAACGAGGCGGTTCTTTTTTGATTGAAATATCTTGTTTATTTTTCCCTATAAATATTATATAATCGTATTAAGTTGATTTAGGTTATATCAAATATATTAGGAGGATGACAATGGTAAGAATACTAGTCGATACATCAAGCGATCTATCAAAAGAATACCGAGAAAAACACAATATTGAATGGGTGCACTTTCCAATTACCTTTGATACAGAGACCTATTTTGATCGAAAGGACATGAATGTAGTTGAATTCTATGATAAGATTAAAGAGTCAGGCATTGTACCAAAAACATCACAAGTAACTTGTGAACAATTTGAACCAGCTATAAGAAAATTATTAGAAAATGAAGATGACCAGGTAATTGTTATTACACTATCGTCAACATTGAGTGGAACATATAATGAAGCTGTAAGAGCTAAAGAGAATATCGGCTCTGACAGAGTTTATGTCCTTGATAGCAACCTGGCAACAATAATGATTGGAGACCTAGCTATAATTGGAGCTGAAATGGCTGAAGCAGGTGCTACTTTAGAAGAAATTGTTGCAGTACTAGAAGAAAAAAAATATAAAAGAGAAATGATATTTGTTTTAGATACATTGGAATTTTTAAGAAAAGGTGGTAGAATATCCTTCGCACAGTCAGTTGTAGGGGGATTGCTAAATATTAAAGTAGTATTAAAATATACTAATGAAGGTAAAATAGTACCTTTCGAAAAAGCCAAAGGCAAGAAACAAGCTTTAAAAATAATATTGGATTATATAAAAAATAATAAAGTTGAAGGTAATAAAATTCTATTAGCACATGCAGTAAATGAAGAATTCATCATGGAAGTTAAAGAGGCAATAGAAACTGAATTAGGACTGACAGTAGATATTGTTGCAGAAATTGGTGCAGTAATTGGTGCCCATGTAGGACCTGGAACTATAGCAATAAGTTGTTAAGGAGTATAAAGTGTTATTCACATTAATGATTGGCAAACTGGCTATAAAAATAGCTGGCTTAGCCAACAAGGATATTGGCATAGCAGGTAAGATTGCTTTGAAAATAAATAAGAATATCCTGAAAAAATTAAAGAAAAAAATAGCCGGAGAATTCATCTTTATTGTAGGGACAAACGGCAAGACAACAACCAGAAAGCTTTTGGTTGAAATATTTGGCAAGGAAAAATTAAACATAGGAAACAATCACCATAGTAGAGATGACTATGATGGTATTGTTTCTGCATTAATTGAAAAAGTAAGAATATTTGGTAAAACCAAGGTGGATTATATGGTCATTGAGATCAAAGACATAGCCACCTTGTCTTTATTTACAGAAATTAAACCTGAATATTTAATAATTACCAACCTATTTGAGGAACAATTATCGAGAAATGGAAATTTTAAAGAAAAGATTAATAAATTAAAAGATTATCTAAGTAAACTACCAGAGACGACTATGATTTTCAATGGTGACGACCCAGTTGTGGTCGATATAGGAATGGATTTAAAAAACAGATTAGTCTATTATGGGATTGATAATAAAGATGATGAAGATGAAGCTGAAATTAAAAAATGTATAAGATGTGAAGGGGAACTAAAATATACCTATATTGATGCAGGTCAATTAGGTGACTATGCTTGCAGCAATTGTGATCTAGAAAGACCTGAGATTGACTACCTTGCAACAAATGTTTCCTTAAAGGATGGAATATATTTCGATTTATGGACTAAAGGGGAAGAATACCCTTTTGATCTCCCATCCCAAGGCTATCATAATATCTACAACCTATTAGCTGCCTTAGCTTTACTAGATGAACTTGATATAGGAATAGATGCAGGAGAACTTGCTTTAGAAAAGTTTGAATTTGAAGATATAGAAATTGATACCTTTTATATAAAAAAGCCAATATTTCTTAAAGAAAGCAACAATATTTCCAGTTTTGAACAAAGCTTGGAAACAATAGATGAAGACGAAGGTAAAATTGATATCCTATTTTTCTTTGGTGATGAAAAAAATGAAGAAGATATCACCTTTATCTATGATTGCGACTTTAGTGTCCTTGAAAAGGGCAATATAGGAAAAATATATATAACTGGTGTCAGAGCCTTTGATTTGGCACTGGCAATCAGGTACATGACAAAAGCTGTTAAAAAAATATTAGTTGATGAAAACGAAATATCAATCCTTACACATGCTATAAATGGGAAAAGTGAAAAACTATATATAGTAGCTAAAGGTGATAATGATATAAACCTTGAAAAAAAACTGATAACCTTGGAAAAGAAATGGAGCAATAATAAATTATGGATAGGAAAATAGTCATTGGCCATCTATTTAAAGAACAACTAAATGCCTATGGTGATGGTGGTAATGTTGACGTTTTAAAAGCTAGACTTCAAGAAAGAAATATAGGAGTAGAAATAATTGAATATGCTATCATTGAAAATATCGACTTTGATGAACTAGACCTCATCTATATAGGTGGTGGCAGAAATCGTGAAAAGAGACTTGTTGTCGATTGTCTTAGAGGCTGGTCAGAAGAATTAAAAGAATATATAGAAAGTGGCAGACCATTACTGGTTACAGGTACTAGCCTTTCTATGTTTGGCAGAGCCAGTATGAATTCTGAGGAAGAAATTCCCGGACTTGGTATTCTTGATATAATAACCAAAAAGCTTGAAGATGAGATAGAAGGGCAAGTAGTTATTGACAGCATGATAGATGGTAAGAAATTAACGCTTATAGGCTATCAAAATATCAAGGAAGTATATGTCCATGACTATAATAGCTTAGCAAATGTAGGTGATTTTAAGGAAGGCCTTCTATACAAAGGCATAATAGCTACTAGTCTTCATGGTCCAGTATTAGCAAAAAATAGTGAACTTGCTGATATTTTGATTAAAAGGGCAGTAGAAAAGAAAATGGGCTATATGAGAATAACTAATTTAAATGACCATATAGAAAGCAAGCTCAGAAAGAAAGCAGTTAAGCGAAATGTTTGATTTAGTAATAAATAACGGGTTAATAATAGATGGCAAACTAACTCCTAGATATCAGGGGAATATTGGCATCATGGGAAATAGAATAGTTGAAATTAGTAATAATTTATTAGCCGGTAGAGAAGTTATTGATGCTACCGGCTTAATTGTGTCCCCAGGCTTTATAGATCTTCATAGTCATGGTGATTTCTTACCACTATTAGAGGATGAGTTTAAGCAATCCAGGATAAGACAGGGTATAACTACAGAGATTGTTGGGCAATGTGGAATTGGCCCTATTCCTTTTAAAAAGGAGACAATGACAGAGTATAAAAGGTATACACAACCTATCATAGGTGACATAGGTAAGAATTGGGAGTTTAAAGATCTTAATGGCTTGGCTAAATTGACAAATGGAAGAATGTCCCATAATATGGGCTATCTAATTGGTCTAAGCTCATTAAGAAGTTATGTATCTGGTCTAGAGTATAGAAGTTTAAACCCTAGAGAAATAGACGAAATGATACAGATTTATGAAGAACAACTCCTACAAGGAGCTTTTGGCTTGTCACTTGGGCTATCATATTTACCAGGTGTCTTTGCCAGTCGTGATGAACTTATAGCCTTAGCTAAAGTTACTAAAAAATACGATGGCATAATAATGGCTCATATAAGAAGTCATGGACTAGATATGACTAAAGCAATGAACGAGTTTATTGACTTAGGAAGAGAAACTGGAGCGAGAATACATATATCACATTGCAGATCATATAAGAATAAGGAATTTGGAATAACTGCAAGGGAGATTCTAGATTTTGTGAATAGTGCCAGAAAACAAGGTGTTTCACTTACCTTAGATCAACATCCCTACACGACAGGAAGTACATTTTTAAATCAACTGTTACCACCTGAAGACCGTGACCTTGAAAGGTATGAGGATAAGGATTATTACTCTACAGTTGAAAAAAACATTGGGAATATCCAATACGTTATAGAAGGCTGGGATAACATGTCCTTAATGGTTGGGTTTGACAACATATATCTACCAACATATGGGTATAGTATAGGTGAATTAGCAAAGCGTGATGGACAAAGCAATTTTTCTAAGTTAATTGAAGTATTGAAAAAAGAGAATGGCAAAATAGCTATGGTAGTTAAGGAAATGTTCGACTTGGAAGAAATAGGGATACTATTAAATGATGAACAGACATATATTGGTAGCGATGGACTTCCTAGTGGTAGACCCCATCCTAGACTATTTGGAGCCTTTCCTAAGGTGATTAGTGATTATGTAAGAAATAGAAATGATCTTACTTTAGAAACAGCTATATATAAAATGACCGGTGCTCACATTATGGGGTTGAAAAATAGAGGTACAATCGAGTTAGATAGGATAGCAGATTTAGTTGTCTTTAATTATGAAAACATTGGACATGATGAAAGCTATAGTAATAAAAATATTCCGCCTACCGGTATTGTAAAGGTTGTACTCGATGGTGTTATTGCATATGATAATGGTCTTGTTAAAGGTGATTATGGTAAGTTATTAAGAAGGGATGATATTAATGATTAGTATTGAAAATCAAAAACTGATTGAAAAATATTTAACTTTTTGGGAGAAATTAGAGGATAACCAGAAAAATCTACTCCTTAATAATAGTGCAGAAAAAGTTTTTCTTAAAGGAGATAGTATCTATAGTGCCGACGAAGAATGTCTTGGGGTATTATTGATTAAGACGGGTATGCTACGTGTATTTATTTTGTCTGAGGATGGTAGAGAAGTTACTCTATATAGACTATATCCTGGTGATACATGTATCTTGTCTGCATCATGTATTCTAAATAGCATAAATTTTGAAGTTCATATTTCTGCAGACATGGATACTGATGCAATATTATTAAACATTGCCGCGTTTGGCAAGGTAGCAAATGAAAATGTTTATGCAGAGAATTTTTCTTTAAGAAATGCCATGGAGAGGTTTTCTGAAGTTATGTTTGCCATTGAGGAAATACTTTTTAGCAGCATAGAAAAAAGATTGGCAAATTACTTACTGGATCAATCAGATAGGATGGGTGAAGATAAAATAAAAGTAACCCATGAGCAAATAGCCAAAGATATTGGAAGTGCTAGAGAAGTAGTATCTAGAATGCTAAAAGTATTCCAAGATGAAGGATTGATAGAACAAGGTAGAGGTAGAATCGTTATATTAAATGAAAAGGGTTTAGAGAAATTTCTCTAAACCCTTAATTGTTATTACTGTTTATTATTATTACCCTTAAATTTTCTATCTGTAGGAATACATTCCTCCATCTACGTTTATCACATTATAACCTTTTTGTTTTAACATCATACAAGTTCTACTACTTCTAGCACCTGACTGGCAGATTATATGGTAAGTTTTACTTTTATCAAGAAAGTTTTCTGGAGCCATCAAAAGTATATTCATAGGAATATTCTTCGATCCTTCAATATACCCATTATTTAGTTCATAAGTTTCCCTAATATCAATAATACTACTTTTATCAGTTATTTTATTAATCATCATCTACACCTATTTCAATAAATTCATTAGAGATTCTTTTGATTGGAAACCAACTGTCTGATTGGCAACCTTACCGTCTTTTACAACAATAAGAGTTGGTATGCTCATAACATTAAATGCTTGTGCAAGTTCCATTTCCTCATCAACATTAATCTTGCCAACTTTAGCTTTTCCTAAAACATCTTTGGAAATCTCTTCTACCACTGGACCAACCATTCTACAAGGTCCACACCATTCTGCCCAAAAGTCTAATAAAACTGGTTTATCTGATTTCATTACTTCTTGTTCGAAATTATCTTTAGTAATTTTAAGTGTACTCATTTCACATTCTCCTTTGTTTTTTTATCTACCCTAATTATAGGCTATTTAGGATATATTTCTGTGATATGGTCACACAAAGCTGATTTACTATTAGTAATTTTGCCAAGAAGCAAATTATAGTAACAATCATCAAGGATTTCTTGAATCATTTCATCATAGAAACCTAGTCTCATAATATCATAACCATCAATTGCCAAATCCTTAATACTTATTTGGGGTAGAGTGGATAATAGGTGTTGGTGATTATTAAAAATTAAGATCTCCTCAAGGAGACTTCGATTCCATTTAATAGAACGGAAAATCTCCAGCAATTTTGTTTTTGTAATAATATTACTAGTATGATTATTAAAATTATTACCATATTCAATAATCATACTAACATCTTTTAAATCAGATTTTCTTATTCTAGAACTTACAGTCAACTTTAAATCCATCATTATATCAAATGCTTGTGCAGGATTTTTTAAACCAAAAAAGAAGGTGGCTAGTTTTAATTTTAAAGTTGGCATTTGCTCCAACTTATTTATATCAATATTTGTGAGATTTGGAACTATTTGTTGGAATATAGGAAGATAATCCTTTAGTAGATTACTTATATTGTGGCAATTTAGAATCTCTAATAATTCAACAGCTATTCTTTCTGCCTTGATGTTAGTTAATAATGGATAGGATGTAAGAATTGCTTTTTTTGTTTCATCTTCAATCGTAAAGTTTAGTCTGGCGGCAAAACGAAGCCCTCTAAGAATCCTCAAGGAATCTTCTTCAAAACGTTCTAAGGGATTGCCAACAGCTCTGATGATTTTCCTTTCAAGGTCTTGAGAGGAATGGAATAGGTCTATAAGACCAATTTTGTCATTATAGTAGAGTGCATTAATTGTAAAATCACGCCTATTTAGATCTTCTTCAATGCTACTAATAAATTCCACCTGGTCAGGATGACGATTATCCTGATAATTACTTTCTTTTCTGAAAGTGGTAACCTCAATATTTTCACCATCAACGACTATTATTAATGTTCCATACTTTTCCCCAAGGCTAATGATAGTCAAATCACTAAATATCAATTTCATTTCTTCAGTAGAAGCGGAGGTAGCAATATCATAATCCTTAACCTCAATACCAAGGATTATATTTCTTAAGCATCCACCAACTAGTCCTGCTTCAAATCCATTATTCATCAGCCTATCAATTATTAATTTAGGCTTGGCTGGTATTGATATTTTCATTATTGCTCCTTGCTGTGAGATATATTTTCCCTTTAGTTAAATTGTGTCTTAAGAATATGATTGATAAAATTGAAGTTCCTACTTCAGATAAAGGAACTATCAAGTAGATACCATTAACACCCATGACCTTTGGCAGAAATAAGATTAATGGTAACATGAAAAATAGTACTCTTGAGATTGCTAAAAATATACTTGTCTTGCTTTTGCCTATAGATTGAAAATACATTGCAACCAGTATATTTACCCCAGCGAAGGGGAGAGCATACATAACAAGATAAAAACCTCTTCTAGTTAGATTGAACAACTGAACATCATGCTGGCTGAATATGGATATAATTTGATCAGGAAAAATATAGAACATGATACTATAGACAGTTGAAAATACTAGTATTATTATAAAACTAATTTTCAAGGTTTTACGGACTCTTTGACCTAGTTCAAGTGCATAATTAAAACTAATGATCGGTTGACTTCCACCAACAAAACCATTAATCAATAACCAAAAAGCAGTCAAGGCATAGCCGATAATACCAAAACTTGAGACATATAACTCATTACCATAGAAAAGAAAGAGTCTGTTATGAATTAAGAGCAATACCATAGTTGAAATTTGAATAATAAAAGAACTAAAACCTGTTTTGATTATTCGAAGGTACGGCATATATTTTGAATGAAATCTATCTTTTTTAACGGCCCAAATACTGTGGTTTCTTATGCTAAAGAAAATAAGTAAAAAGGCCACCAGTTGACCGGTTATAGTTGCAAGAGCAGCACCAACAAGTTCCATATTAAAAATGAAGATGAAAACATAGTCCAGAATGATATTGGTGATAGTCCCTGCGATCATGGCAAACATAGCTTCTTTTGGCTTACCTAGATTCTTCATTAGATCGTTTAAGAAGATAGGAGCCATATAGATGAAACTACCAAATAATAGTACTGAGACGAAACTACGACTTAAATCAACAATATATTCATTGGTGCCTGTACCAAGTAAATGCATTATTTGTGGTGCGAAAAATCCGCAGATTGTTGTAAATATGGCTGTGATCACATATAAATGAATGCCTTTGAAAATATAGCTTTTAGCCAGCTCCCTGTTACCAGAAGCCATCGTGCTATTTATTATGATAGAGGTGCCAATGCTAAGTAAGACCCCAATTCCAATAAGGAGAGACATTACTGGGAATGCTAGTGTAATAGCCGCCAATCCTTGAGGTCCCAGTTTTCTACCAATAAAAATACCATCAACTATACCGTAAAGTCCTGCTATTAGAGATACGAACATAGATGGTCGTGCATAAAGCCACAATAAGGCAGGGATACTTTTTTCTTGAAGATGTTTGTCAGTTTTCATGCCAAATTTCCTTTACTTATTTTTATTAGAATAACAAAGTTCAAAAAGTATTGCAACTTACTTAATAATTTCTTAATATTAATATAATGTAAAAATAATATAATAGAATTGTGAGGGAAAAAAATGAAGAAGTTTGTAAGTGAATTTAAGGAATTTATATCAAGAGGAAATGTGATGGACTTGGCAGTAGGTGTTATCATAGGCGGTGCCTTTAAGACAATTATTGATTCATTGGTTAAGGATATACTTATGCCCCTTATTGGTGGAATAACAGGTGGTGTTAATCTGGTTGACTTAACATTTTCCGTTAGAGGTATAAAAGTTGGTTATGGTCTGTTTGTTAATGCTATTATCAACTTCCTGATTATCGCTCTAGTGATCTTTGTAATGATTAAACTATTAGCTAAAATGAAAAGGAAAAAAGATGTTGTTGAAGAAGTTGTAGTAGAGGCAGTAGCAGAGGATGTACTTTTATTAAGAGAAATAAGAGATACATTAAAGAATAGCGAGAAATAAGTTTGGATTTTAAAATTGTTAAAAGTCAAAGGAAAACTATAGGCATAACAGTTAAGGATAATGAGGTGGTCGTAAGAGCACCTCGTTATTTAAGTGATTCTGAAATCAAATTAGAACTTAAGGAGCACCAAGTTTGGATTAATGAAAAATTAAGACAACATGAAATAAGACAGTTGAAAACCGATAACTTTAAGCAAAGCGGCAAGTTTCTTCTCTTAGGAAGAGAGTTAATTGTAAAAAAAACTGAAGGTAAAAAAATAATTGTCTATGGCCAGGAAATTTCTATAGGTATTGATGCTAATATTGATAGATTTTTAAAAAAAGAATTCTCCAATATAGTTGAGGACTTGGTGAAAGCTTGGGATCATGTCAATAAACCCACTTCTATTACCTATAGGAAACAAAGGACTATATGGGGAAGTTGTACTTCCAAAGGTAAGATAAATCTTAATATAAATCTGGTCAAGGGGCCCATTGAAGTTATTGAATATATATATATACATGAATTGGTTCATTTGGAAATTAGAAATCATAGCAAGGTCTTTTGGGATAGGGTAGAAGCCTTATTACCTAATTATAGGAGTGCTAAAAAGTGGCTTAAAGATAATGGTCATTTGATTGGCATGGATTTTATGATAAAATGATAACATGGAAATTATTGGAATAGGTACAGATATAGTAGAAGTTAATAGAATGAAGAAGTTTTTGGAAAGAGAATCACTTGGAGCCATGGCATTTAATCAAAAAGAAATAGATTATGCCTGTAAGCACAAGGATCCTCTTCCATATTTGGCTGCTAGATTTGCGGTCAAGGAAAGTATAATTAAAATACTTGGAAATGTGACTATAAAGGCTGCCAAGGATATATTGGTTCTTGATAGAGGAGAAGTTACTCTTTTTGGTGATGCCAGGACTGCCATGGATAAATTGGGTATTAAGGAATTCAAGGTTTCCATTAGTCATGAGAAAAAATATGCATTGGCTTTTGTTATAGGTGTAGGATAATGTTAGGTTTAAGTAATAAGGGATCACAAGAAATAGATAGAATGATGATAGAAGATTTAGGACTACCAGGTGTGGTTCTAATGGAAGAAGCTGCACTTGGTATATATAGTGCTATGTCTTCTCGCTATAATCTTGAAAATAAGTCTATATATATTTTTGTTGGTAAGGGAAATAATGGAGGAGATGGCCTGGCACTGGCTAGGATTCTCTTTAATAGAGGCTTATCAGTTAAGGTAGTGACTCTTTTTGATGAGGGCTATAGTGCTGAAGCTAAGTTACATTTAAATGTTGCCAAGAATATGGGAATTGATATTGAGTTTTGGAATACAAATATGGAAAAACCTGAAATAGTTGTGGATGCTATATTTGGAACTGGATTTACAGGTGAGTTAAGGGGTATCGTTAAAGAGGCAGTAGATTGGATTGGTATGAGTGGAGCTAAAGTTGTAGCTGTTGATATGCCAACTTCTTTAACTGCGGATATGACTATAGCTTTAGGTTATTTAAAATTTGAACATTTGTTGAGTAATATTTTGAAAAACGTTTACTTGGCAAAATTGGAATTTGCGAAGGCATTGGAGAGTAAGCTGGATGAGACAGACAAGCTCCACTTTCTTGAGTCTGTTGAAGCTGGTAAAATGCTACCTTCAAGGAATTTAGAGGTACATAAGGGTACTTATGGTAAAGTTGGAATTCTTGGCGGCAGGAAAGAAATGCTAGGAGCTGGACTGCTAGCAGGCAAATCAGCCTTAAGAGGTGGCTGTGGGCTTGTTACCCTGTGGTTAGAAAACTTTGAAGGCATCTTAGGCTTAGAGCCTGAACTTATGTTAGAAAGCTGGGCCAATTTTTTAAACAAAGAAATTGATGTACTAATAATTGGACCTGGACTTGGAAGAGAAAAAAGTCTTGACTTGGAAATGAAATTAAGGTCTTTTAAAGGCAAGGTTCTTATAGATGCAGATGGTCTTTACTGGTTGAAAATGGGTTGGATCAAACGTGAATGGATCGAGGGGGAGGTTGTCTTAACACCACATCCTAAAGAAATGGAAATGGTTTTAGGAGAAAGATTAGAGCGCAGAGAAAGTGTCTTAAAAGCAGCAAATATGTTCAATTGTATCGCTATTATCAAAGGTTTTAGAACATTGATAAGTGATGGTAATAGTGTATGGGTTAATCTTACAGGAAATCCGGGTATGGCAACTGCAGGTAGTGGAGATGTTCTTTCGGGTATTATAGGTGGCTTATTGGCACAGGGTATCGGAACTTATGAGTCAGTCATTCTAGGTACATATCTTCATGGTTTAAGCGGAGACTTGGGTGCAAAAAGTTTAGGTTACGAAAGTTTGATAGCAAGTGATTTAATTGAATATCTACCCCAGGCATTATGTAGAGTTAAGAATGTTGTTGAAGATATGCCAATGGTTAGGAAGATATATTAAGATATTAAGGAGTAGAGTATGAGACCAATTTGGGCTGAAATTAACCTTGATAGGGTTAAGGAAAATAGCAGGGAAATAAGGAAATATGTAGGTGATGACGTTATGATCATGGCTATTGTTAAAGCCAATGGTTATGGACATGGCGCCTTACCTATAAGTTTGGAAATAGAAGATACCGTAGATATGTTTGGTGCAGCCATTATGGAGGAAGCCATACAATTAAGAGAAGGTGGTATTAGTAAACCGATTCTGATACTTGGTTTTACTAGACTTGTGGATTATGAAAAGATAATTGACGAGGATATAATTCAGACCATATTTTCTATTAAACAGGTTGAAGGTTTAAATAGAGTAGCAAAGGATTTAGGCAAGATTGCCAAGATTCACATTAAGATTGATACTGGTATGAATCGTCTAGGTTTTAGTGACGAGGATTCAACCTTGGAGTTAATAAAGAGAATTGATGGAATGAGTAACATTTCTTTGGAAGGTGTTTTTTCTCATATTGCCAATGGAGGTTCTGATGATCTTAGTTACAGTGTAAAACAAATCAATAGATTTAAGTTATTTGCAGATAAGGTGGAAACAGTTCTTGGTAGAAAGCTTGTTAAGCATCTAGCCAACAGTGCCACCCTGGTAGAATTTAAGGAAGCTCATTTTGATATGGTAAGACCGGGGCTGATGCTTTTTGGTTCTTTTTCTACTGAAAATGAGAATATTTCAAAATTGAAATTAAAGAAAGTTATGACCTTAAAAGGTATCATAACACAGATTAAAGAAATAGGAACTGGTGAGCCGGTAAGCTATAATGGTACTTTCGTTACTAAGAGGAAGACTAAGGTAGGGATACTCCCAATAGGATATGCAGATGGTTTTGCTCGCAGTCTGTCAAATAGAGGACAAGTATTAATTAATGGAGTTAAAGTTCCTATAATTGGTAATGTTTGTATGGATCAGGTTGTGTTGGATCTTACTGATGTTGGTGATGTTGCCGTTGGTCAAGAAGTCATAATATATGGAGAGGATAATCCTGTTGAATATTTTGCAGATTTGTTGGATACCATCAATTATGAGATTTATTGTAATCTTAGTGAAAGAATTCCAAGGATTTATGTTAGAGATTAATGTTAGCATTTGAAGGAGAAATCTGGGTAAGTAGTGATTTAATATTGCCCTCTGGTAAGATATTAGTAGACCAGGGTAAGATTATTAACCTTGGTGAAGATATTGACATCCCTGAAGGCGTAGAGGTTAGGAAATTTGTTAAGGGGGAGAAAATCCTTCCTGGTTTTGTAGAGCCTCATTGTCATTTGGGACTTTTTGAAGAGATTACTGGAATAGATAACTTGAATATTAAGGGTCAGATGGTTTCTTTAGATTTGGTAGCAGCAGATCGTATGAATTTTAGTAATATAGGTCTTTTTGAAAGTGCCTTGACTGGTGGTGTTACAACAGCTTGTATTCTTCCTGGTAGTTCAAACTTGGTTGGGGGTTTTGGTTCTGTTGTTAAGACTGTAGGTTCAAATGAGGTTTTAGTTAAGAAATCTTGCCTTAAGGTAGCATTTGGAGAAAATGTAACCAAGGAACATGGACTGATGAGAGAAAATTTAAGGGAAGTTTTAATTAAATTTTTCGATGAAAAACATGATGTGTTTGGTTATATGCCTATTAGAGTGCATTGTCATTGTAAGGAAGATATTCTATTAGCATTAGAATTAAAAGAAAAATATAATCTTAATATGATACTGGAACATTTAACAGAAGGGCATATGTTATTGGATAAAATCAGGGAAGCCGGGGTCAAGGCTGTTACTGGTCCTTTTTTTGTTGGAAGACCAAAATTGGAGATGGCTTTTTTAGATAGGCAACTCACTAATAAGTTGCTTCTGGCTGGTGTTGAAACATCCTTTATGACAGATTATCCTAGTAATCCTCCTGAAATGTTGAAAATTGCCTTATTGGAAGTTATTAAAAATGGAGTAGCTCCAATGAAGGCTTTTGATATGATTACATTAGGTAGTGCTAAATTATTAGGTATAGAAGATAGAGTGGGGTCTCTTGAAGTTGGTAAGGATGCTGATATTGTAATCCATAGCCATAGTCCCTTTGAATATATGGATAGGGTAGTTGAAGTTTATGAAAAAGGAGTTAATATAACTTGGCCAGATATATTTTAAATAGTGTTGATGAGACAATTGAATTAGGTAGAAAGATTGGTAGTCAACTTAAGGTGCCTGTTATAATTAAGCTGGATGGTGAAATGGGAGCAGGTAAGACTCACTTCACTAAGGGTTTGGCTTTAGGTTTGGGTATAGAAGATGATATTACTAGTCCGACCTTTAGTATTTTAAATATCTATAATGGTGGGAGAATGACTCTATATCATATAGATGCTTATAGAATAAAAAAAATTGAAGAGGCTCTTGATGCTGGTTTGGCTGAGGTGTTTGTTGAAGAGGGAATTGTGGTTCTTGAGTGGGGAGATATTCTGGAACCTTTTTTTGAAAATAGAGTTATCGATATAAAGATAAATGATCTTGGAGACAGTAGTCGTGAAATGATCATAGAGGGATGGGACGATGATAGTATTAGGAATTGAGAGTTGTGGTGATATTGGTAGTGTAGCCTTAGCCAGTGATGAAAAAATTATTGGTGAGATTACTATTAATGTTAAGAAGAATCATTCAATAACTTTGGCTCCTATGGTGGCTGACTTGTTAAAATTAGCTAATATGGAAGTTAAGGATCTTGATGCAATTGCTGTGGATGTAGGTCCTGGTTCCTTTACTGGACTGCGAATTGGTATTTCACTTGCTTCATCTCTTGCATATGGGCAAGATCTGCCTGTGGTGAGAGTTACCGGGCTTGATGCTTTATTGTCTGTTGGTCGAAGATTATTGGGTGATTGTGTTGAGGGTGATGGTGTTATTGTTGTTCCTCTAATATTTGGAAGGAAGAATGAGGCTTATGTTTTGTACGAAGATGAAGCTAAGGTCATTGATGCAGTGGAGTTCCTAACTGGGTTAAAGAGGGATGTTAGGTACTTATTTATTGGTGATGGCTATTTGGCATTTAAAGAGTTGATTAATGAGTTAGGTCTTGATTGTGTTGTGATAGATGAGAGTTTTCACTATATCAAGGGTGATACTATAGCAAGTTGTGGTCTAGTTGGCTTTAATGAAGGTTGGGGTATTAGTCCTATTTCGGTAGAGCCAGTTTATTTAAGAAGACCTGAGGTTGATATAAATTTGGAAAAGAAGTTGGAATCAGAGGTTAGTTGTAAAGCTTCTTTATTTGAGGATACTCGCGGTCAAAATAAATTTAGAAATGAAGATGAAAAATGATAACTGTTAGGAAGATGTCCTTGGAGGATATTGATGGTGTCATGGAAGTTGATCGGGATTGTTTTTCTATTCCTTGGAGCAGAGAAAGTTTTATGATGGAGTTGGAGTCTAGTCTGTCAACCTATGTTGTTGCTGTTGATAATAATGGTGTGCTAGGCTATGGTGGTTTCTATATGGTAATGGATCAGGTGGAGATTACTAATATTGCGGTGTTGGGTGAGAAACGAGGTCAGGGTATTGGCAAGAGTATTCTGGAAGCTCTTATAAAGTTAGCTGTTGTTGGTGGGGCTAAGGTGGTTAATCTTGATGTTAGGTCATCAAATGAGGCAGCTAAGGCTCTTTATTATAGTTATGGTTTTAAGTTGGTTGGGAGTAGAAAAGGTTATTATCAGAAGCCTGATGAGGATGCTTTGTTATTAACTCTTAGCTTGGAGGAAGGATATTAGAATGATTTGGGATTTTATAAAATATTACAAACCTCATAGGGGTTTGTTTTTTCTGGATATGTTTGCGGCCCTTGGGCTGGCGTTTTTTGATTTGTTGTTTCCTTTTGCTAGTAGGTTTTTTATTAATGATATTCTACCTAGTGGTAATTATGATTTTCTATGGATTTTTGGTGTAGTTTTTATTTTGTTGTATATTTTTCGTTTTTTCTTGGATTATATTGTGACTTTTTATGGTCATGTGCTTGGGGTTAGAATTGAGTATGATATGAGGAAGGATTTGTTTGCTCATATTCAGAAGTTGTCATTTAAGTTTTTTGATGAGACTAAGATTGGTCAGTTAATGTCCAGGATTGTTAATGATTTGAATGAGATTACTGAGTTGGCACATCATGGTCCGGAGGATGTTTTCATATCAGCTATTATGCTAGTTGGTTCATTTTTTATTCTGTTGTCAATTAATGTACCTTTAACGCTTATTACTTTTGTTTTGATTCCCTTTATGATTTATTTTACTATTAAGATTAATATTTCTATGCGTTCCAATTTTAGGGATATTCGTAAGGTTATTGGTGAAGTGAATAGCAGGGTTGAGGAGAGTCTTCTTGGTATCAGGGTGGTTCAGTCTTTTGCTAATGAGGAGTATGAACGTGAGAAGTTTGATATTGGTAATAAGAAGTTCAAGGATTTAAGGACGCATGCTTTTAAATTGATGGGTGTTTTTAGTGGTGGTATTAATTGGTTCGCCAGTCAGTTGACTTTGATTAGTCTTGTTGCTGGTGGTACTTTTGTTTATAGAGGTTTGATTGATGTTGGTGATTTAGTGGCTTATTTGCTTTATATGGGTATTATGGTTCAGCCTATTAAGAAGGTTGCTTCTTTTGCTGAATTGTATCAGAGGGGGATGGCAGGTTATCAGCGTTTTTATGAGTTGATTAAGTTAGAACCAGAGATTGCTGATAAGGTTGATGCTATTGAACTGGTTGATGTTAAGGGTGATGTTCGTTTTGAAAATGTATCTTTTAGATATAGGGAAGAAGGGGATTTTGTTCTTAGTAGTTTAAATCTTCATGTTCGTCCTGGTGAGACTGTAGCTATTGTTGGTCCTTCTGGGGTTGGTAAGTCTACTTTGTGTAGTTTGATTCCTAGGTTTTACGAGATTGATTCGGGGAAAATATATATTGATGATATTGCGATTGATGATGTGAAGATGTTATCACTTAGGGCTAATGTTGGTACTGTGGCTCAGGATGTATTTTTATTCTCGGGGACTATTGCTGAGAATATTGCCTATGGTAGGATTGCTGATTATACTATGGAGGATGTTAGAGAAGCTGCTAAGTTTGCTTTTATTGATGATTTTATTATGTCCTTGGAGGATGGTTATGATACCTATGTTGGTGAGAGGGGTATTAAGTTATCTGGTGGTCAAAAGCAGCGGATTGCTATTGCTAGAATTTTCTTGAAGAATCCTCCTATTTTGATTTTTGATGAGGCTACTTCGGCTCTTGATACTAAGAGTGAGAAGATTGTTCAGAAGTCTATGGAGATTTTGTGTAAGGATAGGACTACTTTTATTATTGCTCATAGATTGTCTACTGTCAGGGGTGCTAGTAGGATTCTGGTGTTGACTGATGAAGGGATTGTTGAAAGTGGAACTCATGATGAACTGATGGCTCTGGGTGGGACTTATACTGGCTTGTATCAGGCTTTTACGGATTAATAATTTATATGTAAAAAAACAAAAGATCGTTATAAAAAAGAGTAGCTATTTTAATAGCTACTCTTTTTTGAATATTTTATTCTATTTTTGTTAGTGCTATAGTTTCTTAACCATTGGTGCATCTAAGGAAACTGTCTTTTTGAAGTCTGTTCCAATTAGTGGTTCACCGTATTTGATAAAGGCTTCAGTTACATGGTTACCTTTTTCATTGATAAATTCGTCTGGCATATGTTTAGTCTTGGCTGCGATATTTTCTAGTTCTGTTAGGGTGTATTGGATTTCGTAGTCAGCTGTTCTGTCTAGGATTACTGATCCGCTTTGGTATTCTTCCATCATAGCGAACTGAACAGCTGCCATTCCTGCTAGTCTTGCTTCCTTTTGGTCGGTATCTGAGATACTGCCTGGAAAGCTTCTTTGCAGGTAACCGAATGTATCAGCTCTTACTCTTCCTATTTTTAGGTTTTCCTTGACTGCCTTGGTTAGCATATCTCCAAGTTCTCCACCAGCCAGTTCTATATTGCCATGTGAGTCTCTTGAAACATTTTGTTTTAACTTGGCAGCTATTGGAGTGCCTTCTTCGTCGATGATTCCTTCTGATACTGCTATTACACATCTTCCTAGCTTATTGTAGACGTCTGCAACATCTTTTAGGAATGATTCTATATTGAATGGACGTTCTGGTAGATATATCAGGTGTGGTCCGTCTTCTTCGTTTCTTCTTCCTAAGGCTGCTGCTGCAGTCAGAAAACCTGCGTGTCTACCCATTACTATTCCTATATAGATGCCGTCTAGGGCTTTTGTTTCTAGATTGACTCCCATGAAGGCCTGAGCAACAAATCTTGCTGCAGAACCAAATCCTGGTGTGTGGTCGTTAATAACTAGATCATTGTCTATTGTTTTTGGTATATGGAAGGCTTTGAAATCGTAGTTTTCATTTTCTGCATATTCGTTGACTAGTCTAACTGTGTCAGAAGAGTCATTGCCTCCTATGTAGAAGAAGTATCTGATATCATATTTTTTAAAGACCTGGAAAATTTTTCCGCAGTATTCCTGATCTGGTTTATCTCTTGTTGAAAGTAAGGCAGCACATGGTGTAAGGGCTACTGCTTCTAGGTTTTCTTTTGAGGCTTCTGTCAGGTTGAGGAAGTTTTCTTCGATTATTCCTCGCACTCCGTGTAGGGCTCCGTATATTCCGGTAATTTCCGGGTGTTTTTTCATTTCTAGTACAGCACCTGTTAGTGATTGGTTGATTACTGCTGTCGGTCCACCACCTTGGGCTATGATTGCGTTTCCTTTTATGTTCATGGGTCCTCCTTTGTACTTGTTTGCTGCCTTTAATTATATCAAATATGGTATCGATTAAAAAGTGTTACAGATTAGTGGGTTTTTATGTTATAATTATTATCGATGCGAGGGTGGCGGAATGGCAGACGCGCACGCTTGAGGGGCGTGTGAGTAACATCGTGTGGGTTCAAGTCCCATTCCTCGCACCAAAATGGATACGGTAATTGATACAATTGTGTTGATTACCGTATCATTTTTCTTAAGTTCTGAATTTTTTGATTTTTTTGTTTGTAACAAATTGGTCAAGATTTATTAAAACTATTCGTGGGTAGTAAAAAGTGTGGTCAACTTATGTTATAATTAGTTCATAAAGATTGCGCATAGTTTCCGTTGATAGTAGCATCTTTTTCTGGAATTCAGCTCCCTTTATTTTGAATCTACATATTTAAATCGGGAGTTCAATATTTTGATTTTGATATTAGACCTATTATAAGTCCCTTGGGGCAGAGGAAAGTTGAAATTTCATTGAGGACACCCACCTATTCGAACGGATAGGTTACAAAATAAAGGGAACTGAATTCCAGAAATTTCTTTTGCGAGAGTGGCGGAATGGCAGACGCGCACGTTTCAGAGGCGTGTGAGTAATATCGTGTGGGTTCAAGTCCCATCTCTCGCACCAGTACTTTAAAAGTCCTTATTTATGGGGCTTTTTTTATTGCATAAAAAGTTGTGGGCTTAATGGAAGTAATGAGTATAATAACGTAAAATTATTATACTCATTTTTTATTTAGTTAATGTTAACTTAATCTTGGATATATATTATTAAGTCATATTAAAATTCAAGGAGGCACAAGATGTCAAAAAAAGAACAAAACAAAACAAAACGAAAATTAATTATTGGAGGTTTCCTGATTATCATCATTGGGGTAATTGCAGCAGTTACAGCGTTTTTACCAAAGCCGTTCAATTACTCAATGGTAGCAGCAGAATCAAAAACAATAGAAAATTACTACACCTTCTCAGGTGATGTTGAAAGCAAAAATTCTCAAATGGTAATGGCTGGATCATCATTGCAAATATCAGAGGTTAAAGTAGTAGAGGGAGAAAAAGTTGAAAAAGATGATGTGCTATTTGTTACAAAACAAGGTATAGATATTAAAGCGAAAATTGCTGGAACAGTTACTGAAATTTATGTTGAGGACAATGAACAAGTCATGGCAGGTACTAAATTATGTGACCTATATGACTTGGATAATCTGCAGGTTAAAATAATGGTTGATGAATATGATTTAAGTAGCATATCAAAAGACAAAGAAATATATATAAATATCAATGCACTAAACAAAGAAATTAAAGGTAAAGTTGAAAGCATTTCTGATATTGCAAATATTGGACAAGGGATTTCATACTTTACTGCTTTAATAAGTGTGCCAATAGATAAGGACATTAAAGTTGGTATGACAGTCGAGGCTAAGGTGATTAAAAATCAAGCAGAAAATGTTGTTACAATTCCAATAAGAGCTTTAAATTTTGATGATGACGAAAAAGCATATGTCTTCGTTAAGAATGATAATAAAGAAATAGTTAAAAAAATAGTTAATATCGGTCTAAATGACGGCATCTTTGTTGAAGTTACCAAAGGATTAGTTGATGGTCAAAAGATTTATATATCTAATGATTCAACCAGTGGACAAGATAGTGGAATTCTGCCACCAATGCCAACCAATTAGGAAGGGAATATAATGGAAATACTAAAAATGAAAAACATAGTTAAAACTTATACTATGGGTGACGAAGAACAAACAGTCTTGAAAAGTATAGATTTTAATATTGATGTAGGAGAATTCGTTTCAATATTAGGTCCATCAGGCTCAGGTAAATCTACATTAATGAATATTATAGGTTGTCTTGATACACCAACAAGCGGAGAGTATTTGTTAAATGGGAAATTATTATTAAATCAAGATGAAAGTGAACTTGCTAGATTGCGAAATAAGGAAATTGGCTTTATTTTTCAGCAATTTCAACTTCTTCCAAGATTGACGGCAATACAAAATGTAGAACTTCCTCTGATTTATTCAGGAGTCTCCGAAAAAGAACGTAAACAAAGAGCGATTGAAATGCTAAATAGAGTTGGACTCTCAGATAAACTAAAAAACCGACCAAATCAACTTTCTGGGGGACAACAACAACGAGTAGCAATTGCAAGAGCACTAGTAACAAATCCTACAATTCTACTTGCTGATGAACCAACGGGAGCGCTCGATCAAAAAAATGGACAGCAAATTATAGATTTATTTGAAGAATTGCATAATGAGGGAAAAACCATAATAATGATAACTCACGATAAAAAAATAGCAAGTCATGCAAGTAGAACTGTTAACATACTTGATGGTGAGCTTTTTGAAGTAATGGGAGGTAATCACAATGATAATTGAAAGTTTACTAATGTCCTGGAGAAACATCATAAATAACAAAATGCGCTCATTTTTAACTGTATTAGGAGTCTTGATCGGTGTTGCCTCAATTATTGCAATTATCTCTATAGTTCAAGGAGTAACTGAAAATATCACTTCTCAAGTCATGGATATGGGTGCTAATAAAATAAGCATCCAAAGTAAAGGAACCTATTTAAAAAAAGGTCTAACAATAAATGATTTGTATAGTATAGAGGAAATTGATAATATTCAAGGGGTGTCACCTGGCATAAACGGAATGACGGAAATATATTATGATGGTAAAATCATGGATGAGATATCAATTCTAGGTAAGAATGAAGTGCATTTCAAAAATACACAGGATCTTTTAGAAAGTGGCAGACCCATATATAAGCTAGATGTAGACAATAAAAATCAAGTTTGTCTAATTGGTAATGATATAGTTGAGGAATATTTTAAAACAGAAAGCCCAATTAATAAAAAAATAGTTGTTGGCAATATGGAATATACTATAATTGGCACATTACAGAAATCAAATGATTTTGCTGCTGGAAGTAATGATAAGTCAATTATTATTCCCTACACTACAGCAATGAAGTTAATTGGAACTGGATATATTTCATCTCTGGATATATATGTAGCCGATGAAAACAAGGCGGAAGAGACAACTGACAAAATTGAATCAGTACTAAAAAGTAGTTTTAATAGTAAAGATGATGGGTATATTGTTACAAATATGAAGAATATTCTTGATACAGTTTCTGACATGACAGGTACTATGACACTTATGCTTGGTGGCATAGCATTTATATCCTTAGTTGTTGGGGGAATTGGAATTATGAATATGATGTTGGTTACAGTTACTGAAAGGACTGCAGAAATTGGTCTAAGAAAAGCATTAGGCGCAGAACCGAAGACAATTCAATTACAATTCTTGCTAGAAGCTTTGTTTTTATCGCTTTTTGGTGGGATAATTGGACTAGGTGCTGGTTTAATACTTGCATATATTGCAAGTATACTATTGGGGATAGAGTTTATAGTTGTGGGTTATTCTGTGTTTCTTGCAATTGGTTTTTCATCCTTAATTGGTTTGATATTCGGCTATTCACCAGCAAGAAAAGCCAGCAAGTTGAATCCAATAGATGCTCTTAGAAGTGCATAGACATTTTAGGTTAAATATGTTAAAACAGAAAACAGGTGGTGATTAAATTGTTTAATATTTTAGTTTGTGAAGATGATAAGAATATTAGAAACCTTATAGGTGAATATTTAAAAAGCGAAAATTATCAAGTCTTTTACAGTGAAAATGGCGAGGACGCAATTAAGGTTCTTGAAGATAATTATATTGATCTTTTAATCACCGATGTTATGATGCCGAAGATGGATGGCTTTAAATTGGCAAAGGAAATAAGAGAGAGTAGTTATGAATTGCCAATCCTTATGATAACAGCCAAAGAAAAACTGGAAGATAAAAAAATTGGATACAGAAATGGTATAGATGATTATATGGTGAAGCCTATTGAAATGGATGAAATGCTACTTCGAGTCGCTGCCTTATTAAGAAGAGCTAAAATTGCGAGTGAAAAGAAACTAGTAATTGGGAATACTACATTGGATTATGATAAGTTTACTGTTAATTCAAATGGTGTATTGCAGGATTTACCAAAAAAAGAATTCATGCTTATTTTCAAGTTGCTTTCTCAAATAAATTGTATCTTCACTAGAAGTCAATTAATGGATGAAATATGGGGTTACGACACTGAAAGCGATGAACAAACTGTGAACGTACATATTAGTAAATTAAGGGAACGTTTCATGGATAATCAAGATTTTGAGATAGTTACAGTAAAAGGACTAGGATATAAGGCGGTAAAGTTATGAAGAAAATATTCTCCAAATTATTTATGAAATATTTAATTGTATTTTTAGGCATAAATGTAATGTCCAATATTATAGCGACATTTTTCATGTTCAATATTATGAAAATAGATATTCAGACTGCAACTATAATCATGCAAAAAGAGAACGCAGCACCAATTACAACATTTGCATTTGGAATAGGTGGATTTACTATAGTGATTGGCATTATTTCTATCTTGATTGCTACAAAATTATTGATTAAACCAATTAAAAATATAACCGATGGATCCAAAGAAGTTGCTACAGGTAATTTCAATATTGAAATTCCTGAAAATGGAAATGATGAAGTAACAGAATTGACTAGAAATTTTAATAAAATGACTAAAGCTTTGATGAAAAATGAATATTTGCATAAAGATTTTGTATCAAATGTTTCCCACGAGTTTAAAACTCCTTTAACTTCATTGCAAGGTTATGCTGAATTAATTAAGAAAAATGATATTTCTGATGAAAAGAGGGATGAATATATTGATATAATTATTTCTGAAAGCAAAAAACTTTCATATTTATCTTCTAATTTACTTAAGTTATCTGAATTAGAAAATACAAGCTTTCCTTCGAAAAAGGATGTTATATATTTAGATGATCAAATACGTGATGCTTTAGTACTATTGCAGAATGAATGGGAACTGAAGAATATTGATATATCTCTACAATTGGATAGAGTTAAATTTATCGGTGATAAGGCGCTATTATATCAAGTCTGGGTTAATCTAATATCAAATGCTATAAAATATTCCAATCAAAACGGGAAAATTAGCATTGCGTTATATGAAAATGATTCTATTAATGTTGTAATTTCTGATAATGGTATAGGTATGTCTGCTGAAGACGTTGATAGGGTATTTGAGCGCTTCTATAAGGCGGATTCATCTAGAAACAGTATTGGAACTGGACTTGGACTTTCAATTGTCAAGAAAATTATTGAAATCCATGGTGGAAAAATTAGTCTTCAAAGTAAAATTAACGAGGGTAGTAATTTTAAAATTGTATTTTGATTTAGGGTGAATATAATATTTTTCCTCTTGTACAAAGTTAATTAATAAGTTAATCTAATATTAGATATATGACAATAACAGAACTCAACGAAAGATGGGTTCTGTTTACTTTAAAGAGAAGGTGATTTTATGCCATTACAAATTATTAGAGCTGATATAACAAAACTCGAGGTTGATGCCATAGTAAATGCTGCTAATGAAACACTATTAGGTGGTGGTGGAGTTGATGGAGCTATTCATAAAGCTGCAGGTCCAGGATTACTTGAAGAGTGCAGGACGTTAGGTGGTTGTAAGACTGGTGATGCTAAAATAACTAAAGGCTACGATCTACCTGCTAAGTTTGTGATTCATGCTGTTGGACCTGTCTGGCATGGTGGTGATAAGGGTGAGGTTTTACTTTTGGCTTCATGTTATAGGAAATCATTGGAGTTGGCTATGGAGAATGGACTGGAGAGTATTGCCTTTCCTCTGATATCTTCTGGTGCTTATGGTTATCCTAAGGATCAGGCTATAAAGATTGCTCAGTCTGTTATTAGTGATTTTTTGAGATTTCATGACATGACGGTTTATTTGGTTGTCTTTGACAAGAAGGCCTATATATTATCTGAAGATCTTTTTTCATCAGTTAAGGCATATATTGATGATAATTATGTTAACAGTCATGAAATGATGTATGGTAGAACTAGACAACGTACTGATTTATATGATTCAAATATGAATCAACCATATATGAACAGAAGTTGTTACCGTAGCGGACCAAGAAAACTTGAGGAAGTAGTTGGTGAACTTGAGGAGACTTTTTCAGAGAGTTTATTAAGATTAATAGACCAGAAGGGTATGACTGATGTAGAAACCTACAAGAAAGCCAATGTTGATAGGAAGTTGTTTTCTAAAATCAGAAATGATAAGTTCTACCAGCCAAAGAAAAGTACGGTTATTGCCTTTGGTATTGCCTTAGAACTAAGTCTGGATGAAATGAAGGACCTGTTGCTTAAGGCAGGTTATGGTTTGTCTAAAAGTAGCAAGTTTGATTTGATTATTAAGTATTTTATAAATATCGGAGTATATGATGTTTTGGTTATAAATAATGCATTATTTGAGTTTGAACAAAATCTCCTTGGTTTTTAATTTGTCGCTTTTGATGCGACCAATGTTGTTTCTTGAGATGGTATTCTTTGATTAGAAAAGATAATCAAAGGAGGAACATATTATGAAAGCAAATTTAACAGAACTGGTCTTTATTCTAGATAGAAGTGGGTCAATGACAGGCCTTGAAGCTGATACTATTGGTGGATATAACTCCATGTTGCAAGAACAAAAGGAAGCTGAGGGTGAGGCTGTTATTACTACAGTACTGTTTGATGACAGGTATGAACTTCTACATGACCGCTTAAATATTAAGGGTGTAGCTCCAATAACAAAGAAAGAATATTTTGTCAGAGGTTCTACAGCGTTATTAGATGCGGTTGGTAAGAGCATTAAGAAGATAATCAATGTTCAAAGGAACACACTTGAGGCTGAAAAGGCAGAGAAAGTGCTTTTTGTTATAACTACTGATGGTTATGAGAATGCGAGTAGAGAGTATACTTACGATAAGATTAAAAGTATGATCGAGCGTCAGAAGAGTAAGTATGGTTGGGAGTTTATTTTCCTTGGTGCTAATATTGATGCAGCTGCTGAGGCAGAGAGGTTTGGAATTGGTCGTGATAGGGCTGCTCAGTATCATAATGACAGTGAAGGTGTTGAGTTGAACTTTAGAACGGTTAGTAGAGCCACAATGCAGTTCCGTGGTAGAAAATCAATTCCTGAAGATTGGAAAAAGGATATTGATGATGATTTTAAAGAGAGAAAGTAAGCAAAAATATAGATGTAACAGGACCGAAAGGTCCTGTTATTCTTTTTTGTTCACAAATAGCAGATATTGGTGTTAGAATGGAGAAAAGAGTTAGGCACTGGAGGTTATGATATGAAGTATGATTGGATTGAAGGGTATTGTTTATCCAAGAAGAGTGTTATAAGAGAGTATAAGGTGGAATGGGACGCTGTAAGATATATGATCAAGGATAAGATGTTTGTACTCCAGGGTGACGATAATAAAGGTAATCTAATTATCACTGTTAAACTAAATCCTGAATTTGGGGAATTGTTAAGATTGAAATATGAAGATATTATCCCTGGTTATCATATGAATAAGGTTCATTGGAATTCTCTTTTTCTTGATGGCGATGTGCCTGATGATGTTGTTAAGGAGATGTTGGATGAGTCATATAATCTTGTCTTTTTATCATTAAGTAAAAAACAACAGAAGGAGATAGAGAATGAATAAATATATCAACCTCACTTTAGATAATTTAGATGATGAACATTTATGTTGTGCCATTGCAGATAAAAAGCATCAAAGAGGTGTAGCGGGCAAAAAGTCTTGGCTGACTGATCGGATTTCAGAAGGTCATGTCTTTAGAAAACTTGATGCTAAAGGAAAGGTTTTTATTGAGTATTCTCCACTTGAATCAGCATGGGTGCCAATAATTGGTGATAATTATGTCTATATTTATTGCCTTTGGGTTTCTGGTAGCTTTAAGAATAAGGGCTATGGTAGAGAGTTGTTGCAGTATTGTCTAGATGATGCAAAAGAAAAAAAGAAGAGTGGAGTCTGTATAATTAGTTCGAAGAAGAAAAAGCCTTTTTTGTCTGATAAGAAATATATTGAGAAGTTTGGGTTTGTAACTGTTGATTCAAATGGTGATGATTATGAGCTTTTGGCTTTGTCTTTTGATGGTACTGTACCAAAGTTTAATGAAGCTGCAAGAAAGGGAACTATTGATAACCAGGATCTTACTATTTACTATAGTTTGCAATGTCCATATATCCTTAATTGTATTGAAGAGATTAAAAATTATTGTGAAAGGGAGAGTGTCCCTCTTAGGCTTATTGAGGTTAAATCATCTTGCGAGGCTAAGATTGTCCCATGTGTTTTTAATAACTGGGCTGTATTCTACAAGGGTGAATTTAAAACTCTCCATTTATTAAATGAAGGGTATCTTAGGAAAATGTTAGACATCTAAATAATATGTCCAAAGGAGATAAATATGGAAAATATCAACAGATCAAAAATAACCAAAACAGGAGACTACCTCATAATACCTGTAGATATGACACTAGAAGAAATAAGTGGCTATTCGAACATACCTAAGATATTGAAAAAAGCTATAAACATGAGTGAGGATACAGACGAAAAACTAGATGAAGCCTTAAGAACAGAACCTTACCTAATGCCAATCTTTGTGCTGGCAGATGGGATGATGGAAAGAAATAAGGGAGACTGGTCAATCAAGGTTGAATATGGAGTGGAGATTAAAGGTGATATAAGAATAGATCTTTATGGATTGGAGTCCTCCTTTTATGAAGTGAGAGAGGGCAGTGATGGAAGTGATGGCGAGATCTATATACTAGCTGGAGTGGCCACTATCCAAAACGCCAATGTGCCCGATTGGAGAGTTGTTCTAGGTAAATCAGGTGGAGTCATATTTAGAGATAAGAAACTAGAAGGTATCATTCAAGGGCAGAGAATACAGGATGCCAAAAACAAAAGGGGAGAAGTGCTAGAAGCTTTCAATAAAGCTATAGGAGAAGAAGGTAAGGATTGGTTAGTCTTACTTGAAAAATTTCTGGAGACAAGTGGATTATAGCTATATACTAATAGCAGGATATAATTATGATATTTAATATAGGTGATTAGGAGAATAAAATGGAACTTAAAGATACAATAATAAAAAGAAGATCAATCAGAAAACTTAAAAAAAGTAATAATGTAGATAGGGAATTGCTTGAAGAAATACTAAGAACTGCCATGTACGTACCGTCAGCCTTCAACATGCAAAGCTACAGAATCGTAGTCCTAGATGAGAAGGGACATAAGGATTTATGGGATATAGTAGAAGAAATGCTGATAGAAAAAATGGGCAAAGAAAAATATATCGAGAGAGGTACTGGTGAGAAGATATCAGGATTTAAGGCTGGGAACGGTACCCTGCTAATATTTGAAGATGAGAAGATCCTTGAAGAAAAAGGCGAAAAATACAAATCATATAAGGCATTAGTGCCAAGCTGGTCATACCAGGGAAGTGGCATACTACAATACGCAATCTGGCTCCAATTGGTTGAAGTTGGAATAAGCGCCTCACTCCAACACTATAACCCGATGATTGATGAGAGAGTCAAGGAAAGATTCAAGATAGATGAGAACTGGAGCTTAATATCCCAAATACCATTTGGTGCAAGTGATGAGGAATTAAAACCAAGAGAATTCGTACCATTTGAGCAAATAGTGAGATTTCAAAAATAAATATGATTTTTTATTAAAGAAAAAGTCTGAAAACATTTACAATCTGTTTCTTTTATAGTAATATGTAAAAAATACTGTTTTAGAAAAGGGACATCATGGATATTAATAATCACGACAAAAAAAGATCAACAATAAAAGAAGTTGCCAAGAAAGCTGGAGTATCAGTTGCAACAGTGTCAAGAGTCATGAACAACCAGAACATAGTTAAGGACGAAAAAAGAAAAAAGGTTTTAAAAGCCATAGCCGAACTAAACTATGTACCAAACCCTGCTGCTAGAACATTAGGCAAAAAACAAGTATACAAAGTAGCCGTAGTAGTTCCAAACATCATGAACTATGCCCTAGCAGACATAATCAAGGGCATACAGATTACCCTTGACGACAACAAAGTAGATATGCTCCTATTCAACTCCAACGAAAACCCGGAAGTTGAAAAAAGAGTATTTTTAAGTTTGTCAGACAAGTTAGTAGAAGGCGCGATTTTCATCGCCCAATGTGGATCACTACATGACTTCTCAATACTAGCCAGAAGAATACCAGTAGTCCTGATAGAAAGAGCAGAAAAAAACAACTACGTAGACAGATACGAAATTGACAACGACGATGCGATGCTGAAAATAGTTGGACACCTATACGAACTAGGTCACAGGAAAATTGCCCACATGACCGGACATTCTTCCAGCTACAATTCCAAGACATTGACCAAGTCATTTTTAAAAGCACTAAGAAAATATGATTTACCATTTATGGATGAATACTTTATAAATACCTCCTACTCATTTAGAGGGGGTAAAGAGGGACTAGAAAAACTACTAGAAATCGGCAGAGACTTTACTGCCATTGTCTGCGCCTCGAATGTTATTGCAATAGGAGCAGTCAACACAGCCATCAAAATGGGCTTTAAAATACCTGAAGACTTCTCAATATCTGGATACGACAGTTTCCCTGATATTGATGTCCTTAACCCTAGTATCACAACTATCGATTACCCGGCATTTGACATGGGCGTACAAGCCGCTGAAGCCATACTAAGAAAATTCGATAGTGAAACCTATATTAAAGGAAGCGACAATATTATTCAGGTAAACCTATCAAAAGGAGAGTCAACTGGAAAAGCAAGAATAGAATAAGAAGAACGAATGTGTTAAAGTATAGGGAGACCTATACTTTTTAATTAGGAGGAACTATTGAAATACTTATACGAAATGAAACTAGAAATAGAAAATGAAACCAAGGACATAAAAGAACTCGACAAACTATTACTAACAAAACTAAAAATCCAAAAAAACGAACTACTGTCCTGGAAATTAACAAGAAAATCACTCGATGCCAGGAAAAAACCAGCACTCTATTTCATACTGCAATTTGAAATAGAACTAAAAGAAAAAATAAGCCTTATACTAGCAAAAAAAGGTATTCTAAAACCCCTGACAGAAAAAGTCGTGGATAAAGTTGCAAGTCAAGGAGAAAAACTAGATAAAAGACCAGTAATAGTGGGCAGCGGACCATCAGGATTAATGTGCGCCTACAAACTTGCTGAAAAAGGACTGAAACCAATTGTAATCGAAAGAGGAGCTCCAGTAGAAGAACGAGTAAAAGCAGTCAACGAGTTTATACGAACTGGAGAATTCAATAAAAAAACCAACATAGCCTTCGGTGAAGGGGGAGCTGGAACCTTTTCTGACGGAAAACTAACAACCAGATCAAAAAGCCCATTAGTCAAAGATGTTTTAGAAATATTGATAAAAGGCGGAGCAGAAGAAACCATAACCTACATCAACAACCCTCACCTAGGAACAGACGGACTTAGAGAAATCGTAGTAAAATTAAGAGAAATGATAATTAACAAAGGTGGAACCTTCATCTTCAACAAAACCTTCACTTCATTGGATTTTATTGATGGAGAAAAATCAGTTAAAGGAATATACCTTGATGACGGAACCTATATAGAAACCAACATGGTTATACTTGCAATTGGACATAGTGCCAAAGATACTGTTAGATATTTGGCCGAGGCGGGAATACCAATAGAAGCCAAACCATTTAGTGTTGGCTTTAGAATAGAACACAAAGCAAGTCTTATTAATATGAACCAATACGGCAGAGACGATGAAATAACACAGAGACTACTTGGCAACAGCGAATACCACCTAACCTACAAGGGAGACAGAGGAGTCTACTCCTTTTGCATGTGCCCAGGTGGAATAGTAGTACCGAGCAACTCCTTTGATGGAGAAATTGTAACCAATGGCATGAGCTATAAGAATAGAGCAGGAAAACAAAGCAACGCAGCAATAGTAGCTACTGTCGGATTAGAGGATTTTAAAGAAGGGCCATTAGGTGGAGTTGAGTTTCAAGAAGAAATTGAACATAAAGCTTTTGACTTAAGTGGTGGTAGACTTATGGCAATTGGCCAAAATGCCAGTGACTTTATTGAGGGTAAAAGTTCAGAAGAAATAAAAGTTGACTTCAAACCATCATACCTTCCTGGCATAAAGTTAGGAAATTTTAGAGAAGTTTTACCAGGAGATATATGCGAGGAATTAGTCAAGGGCCTAAAAGACTTTGAAAGAAGAATACCTGGCTTTATATCAGGAGGATTTTTAACTGGACCGGAAACCAGAACATCATCCCCTGTTAGAATATTAAGAGATGAAAATGCCATGATTTTAGGATATAATGAAGTATATGCCATTGGAGAAGGAGCCGGATATGCAGGAGGTATTGTTAGTGCAGGTATAGACGGACTAAAATTGGCATATGCAATATTAAGAAAATATAATGGAGTGAATAATTAATGGGAAGACTATTTGGAACTGACGGAATTAGAGGAATAGCCAATAAAGACCTAACACCAGAACTAGCATTTGACCTAGGCAGAGCGGTAGCACATGTATTGACAAGTGATTATGAAGAACCTGTCATCACTATAGGTAAAGATACAAGAATATCAGGAGATATGCTTGAATCAGCCTTAGCTGCAGGTATTTGCTCAAGAGGAGTAGATGTATATTTGCTAGGAGTTGTACCAACGCCGGCAATCGCCTATTTAACAAAACATTTAAAAGCACATGCGGGAGCAGTAATCTCTGCATCACATAATCCAGTAGAAGATAATGGGATTAAATTCTTCAACCAACATGGATTCAAACTTTCTGATGAAATTGAAGATGAAATAGAAAGCTTTGTCAATGAGAGAAAGGGTGAAATACCTAGACCAGTTGGCAGAGGAGTCGGGCGCATTATCCAACTGGACAAAGGGAAAAATATCTACAAAACAAGACTAAGCAATATCTTTGCTGACAACATCAAAGGAATGAAAATAGTTGTTGACTCAGCAAACGGAGCAGCATCAGACATAACACCTGGCCTATTAAAAAGCTTAGGAGCCAAGGTTATATCAATAGCTGACGAGCCAAATGGATTAAATATAAACGACAATTGTGGCTCAACACATATGGAAAACATAAGAGACCAAGTAATACAACACAAAGCAGATATTGGAATAGCCCATGATGGGGATGCTGATAGAATGCTTGCAGTCGATGAACTAGGTAGAATAGTAGATGGAGATCAAATAATGGCCATCTGTGCCAAGTATATGTTGGACAAGAATGAACTCGTAGACAATAAACTAATTGGAACAGTAATGAGCAACCTAGGTCTCAAAAAATTCTGTGAAAAAGAGGGAATAGAATTCGTAGCTACAAATGTCGGAGACAGATATGTATTGGAAGAAATGCAAAGAACTGGAGCGGTACTAGGCGGTGAACAATCAGGACATGTGATTTTCGGTAACTATAACACCACCGGTGATGGACCATTATCTGCACTGATGATAATAAAAGCCATGAAAAACAATGGTAAGAAACTATCAGAACTAGCTGACATTATGCAGATATACCCTCAAGTGCTAAAGAACGTAAGAGTCAAAGATAAAGAAACAGCAATGAACAATGTTAAATTTTTAGAAGCCATAAAAGAAGCCGAAGAGAAACTAGGTGAAAGAGGTAGAATACTAGTAAGACCATCAGGCACCGAATCACTGATTAGAATAATGGCTGAAGGTGAGAGCATCGAGGAAATAGAAAAAATAGTTAAAAAACTAAGCGATATAGTAGTTTAATACAGATGTTAAGAAAGACCTGTTAAACAGGTCTTTTTTAGTTAACTTGCTTTTTTAGCTATAAAAAGTTAAAATTAAGAAGTTAATAAGAAGTGAAAATGTAATTAAAAAGAAAATTTTGGAGGTTATTATATGTGTGGAATTGTAGGATATATTGGAAGTAAAAGAGCACAGGATATACTACTAAGCGGCTTAAAAAGGCTTGAATATAGAGGTTATGATTCAGCAGGAATCTGCATTTTAGAAAACCAGGATATAAAAGTTATAAAATCAAAGGGCAACCTAGATGTGCTTGTTACAAAGGTTGATCAACAAACTATTGGTACACAAGGAATTGGACATACAAGATGGGCAACACATGGCAAACCATCAGACGAAAATGCCCATCCTCACCAAAGCACCAATGGTAAATTTTGCCTAGTACATAATGGCATAATAGAAAACTATCATGAACTAAAAGCAGATTTAAAAACAAAAGGATTTAAATTTCTGTCTGAAACAGATTCAGAAATAGTTGTAAACCTATTTGAATACCTAGATGATGGGAACCTGTTATCAACTGCCAGAAAAGTTACAGCACAACTTGAAGGCTCCTATGCCTTATGTGTATTAAACAAGGAAAATACAGACGAGTTTTTAGTTGTTAGAAAAGATAGCCCGTTAGTAGTTGGTGTTGGTGAAGGAGAAAACTTTATAGCTTCTGACATACCTGCTATACTAGAATACACTAAAAAAATCTATATACTAGACGATGATGAAATGGCACTGATCAAAAGAAACGATGTCGAAATATACAACGGAGCTGGTGAGAGAATAACCAAGGAAATCAGAGAAATAACCTGGACCTTGGAATCGGCCGAGAAACAAGGCTACGAGCACTTTATGTTAAAAGAAATCAATGAACAACCTGAAGCTATAAGAAAAACACTAGCCGGAAGAATAAAAAACGACATAGTAGATCTAGGCTTGAACATGGAAGAAGATTTTGTTAAATCAATAAATAAAATCGCCATAGTAGCCTGTGGAACAGCTAACTATGCAGGTAGAGTTGCTGCACATCTTATTGAAGACAAATTAAGAATTCCTGTACTAGTATCCTATGCATCAGAATTCAGATACAACAATCCGATTATAGATGAAAAAACATTAACTGTAGTCATAAGCCAATCAGGAGAAACTGCTGACACACTTGCAGGACTAAGAGAAGCTAAATCTAGAGGAGCAAAGATAGTAGCTGTAACAAATGTTGTTGAATCATCCGTTGCCAGAGAAGCTGATTATGTAATATATACCCATGCAGGACCAGAAATAGCAGTAGCTTCTACCAAAGCCTACAGTACCCAAATAGCAGCGCTATACCTTCTGCTAATGGAGTTAGGATACATCAGAGGCTCATTGGATGAAAAAACAATCAAGTACTGGGTCAAGGAAATGTTGGCAATACCAGAAAAAATCCAAACTATTTTAGGCAATTGTGAACTGATTAAAAGTTATGCAGAAAACATAAAAGATAGCACAAGTCTATTCTTTATAGGTCGTGGTGTCGATAGTGTAAGTTGTCTAGAAGGCGCCCTTAAACTTAAGGAAATCTCATATATACATGCTGAAGCATACCCGGCAGGAGAACTTAAGCATGGAACATTAGCTCTAATTACAGATAATGTACCTGTAATTGCTGTTGCAACAAATGGTTTAATGCTAGACAAAATCATAAGCAACATCGAAGAAGTTAAAACAAGAGGTGCAATTACTTATGGTGTGGCCTTTGATGATGAAGAAAAAATAAGAGAAGAAGTTGACTACTTTATCCCAATACCAAGAGTAGTTGATGCAATTGCTCCATTATTGGCAGTTGTACCACTACAATTGTTAGCCTATTATACTTCAGTTGTAAAAGGTAATGATGTAGATAAACCTAGAAACCTTGCTAAAAGTGTAACTGTTGAATAATTCATTCAAATTATTCAAAAGTGATGCAATTATTGATTCAATATGGTATTCTTAAACAAGATAGGTGTTAAAAGGAATTCTCCGGACCGGAGAACTCCTTTTTAATTGAAGAGAAATGAGTTGTATCTTGACAGACGCCCCTATTTGTTATAAAATTATTTAGTCTAAGTAAGTGGCTAATATAGGTCGGAGGTGTAGATAAATGAGAGTTGGAATTACCCTAGAATGCACAGTGTGTAAAAATAGAAATTATTCTACTAGTAAAAACAAGAAAAAAACAACTGAGCGTTTAGAACTTAAGAAGTTCTGCAGCACATGCAAAGCACAAACTGTTCATAAAGAAACCAAGTAGAAGAGGGATGTGGAAAAATGGCAGTGAAAACTAAGGAAAAGGAAAATTCAAAGAAAACGCAAAAACCTCAAAAAACGAATAAGGAAAAGACTAATATCTTTAAAGGCATGCTCGGTGAACTTAAGAAAGTTTCCTGGCCTACTAAAAAAGAAACTTTTGTCTATACAGTTGTAGTAGTGGTTACCGTAATTGTGTTCACTATTATGGTTGGTATCTATGATATATTCCTTAAGACTTTAATTGAGAATTTGCTAGCTTTGTAAAGCGGGTGATTTAGGTGGAAAACGAAAAACGCTGGTATGTTGTTCATGTCTATTCAGGTTACGAAAAAAAAGTTAAAGCTAATCTTGAAAAAAGAATTCATACAACTGGTATGGAAGACAAGATATTTAGCATAATGATACCTGAAGAAGAAGAGATGGTGCCAACAAAGTCAGGTGCCAAAAAAATTGTTGCCAAAAAAGTTTATCCTGGATATATTCTAGTTGAAATGATCATGGCAGATGATTCTTGGTATATTGTAAGAAATACTCAAGGAGTTACAGGCTTCGTTGGATCTGGTACAAAACCAGTGCCATTGGAAGAGTATGAGATGGATAAGATATACAAGCTTATGGGACTAAAGAAAAAAATGGTTGAGTTTAAAAGCCAAGTTGGCGAAAAAGTTCAAGTCATTCATGGACCATTTGCAGATTTCATTGGTTTAATCACTGACATTGATAGTGATAAAGGTAGAGTGCATGTACTCGTTTCCATGTTTGGAAGAGAAACACCTTTAGAGCTGGACTTTGATCAGGTTAAAGAATTAGATTAATTAAGGGAGGTGAAATAGATGGCGAAAAAAGTAACAGGTTTAATTAAATTGCAAGTTAAAGGCGGAATGGCTAACCCAGCACCTCCAGTAGGTCCTGCATTAGGTCAAAAAGGTGTTAATATCATGGCTTTTTGTAAAGAGTTCAACGAGAAAACACAACAACAAAATGGTACTGTTATTCCAGTAGTGATTACTGTATATGAAGACAGATCATTTAGTTTTATAATGAAAACTCCACCAGCTCCAGTTTTGCTAAAAAAAGCAGCTGGTATCGACAAAGGTTCTGCGGTTCCTAACAAGACTAAAGTAGCAAAAGTTACCAAAGCTCAAATCAAGGAAATTGCTGAATTTAAAATGGAAGATTTAAACGCGAATACTGTTGAAGCTGCAATGTCAATTATTGAAGGAACAGCAAGAAGTATGGGAATTACTGTAGAAGAGTAATTATTAAGTGGGAGGCGAGTCCGTTTGTACCACGAGGAGGAAATAAAATGGCTAAAAAAGGAAAAAGATTTGTAGACGCTGTTAAGCTAATTGAAGCTGATAAATTCTATGATGTAAAAGAGGGCATTGCCTTAGTCAAAGATTTAGCAAAAGCTAAATTTGACGAAACAATTGAAGCTCATGTTAGACTTGGAGTAGATCCAAGACACGCTGATCAACAAGTACGTGCTACTGTTGTATTGCCACATGGGACTGGTAAAAACAAAAGAATACTAGTATTTGCTAAAGGCGACAAAGAGAAAGAAGCTCTTGAAGCTGGCGCTGACTATGCTGGACTAGATGACTATGTAACTAAAATTCAAGGTGGCTGGGTAGATTTCGATGTGGTTGTTGCTACACCTGATACTATGGCTGTTGTTGGTAAACTAGGTAAGATCCTAGGACCAAGAGGCTTGATGCCAAACCCTAAAACTGGAACAGTTACAATGGATGTTAAAAAAGCAATTGATGAAATTAAAGCTGGTAAGATCGAGTTCCGTGTTGACAAAGGTGGAATTTTACATATTGGTTTTGGTAAAGCTTCATTTGATGCTGAAAAACTTGAAGATAACTTCAGAACTTTCATGAGTGCTGTTGTTAAAGTCAAACCATCAGCTGCAAAAGGACAATACATTAAATCAATTACTGTTAAATCAACAATGGGACCAGGTGTTAAAGTTGGAACTTCTGAAGTTAGCAAATAATTTGATTTGACTATTTCTTCCAATAATGTTAATATTATGGAAGTGAAAAATAAATAACGAATACTGTAGACAGTAGGTGCTAAGTCTTAATATCCTACCGAGGTTTAAAATGATTTATAATCATATAACCCTAGCTGTCTATAGCTAGGGTTTTTATATGGCGAGGAGGTGTACTATTGAAACAAGTAATAGTTGAAAAACAAGCATTGGTTTCTGAAATAAAAGAAAAGATTGCCGCTTCCACATCTATAGTAGTAACAGACTATAGAGGTTTAAGAGTAGATGAGGTAACTGAACTAAGAAACAAACTTAGAAATGAAGGCGTTGAATACAAAGTTCTTAAAAACAATTTGGTAAAAAGAGCTTGTGCAGAGTCTGGAATCGAAGGTATGGACGATGTTCTTAAGGGACCTACTGCAGTAGCATTCAGTGCTGATGCTGTAGCTCCGGCAAAAATAATCTTTGAATTTTTAAAAAAACACAAGAAACTCGAAGTTAAGGGTGGATTGCTTGATGGTAAAGCAATGAGCGTAGAACAGTTGGATGCTCTAGCTAAAATACCTTCAAAAGATGTATTGTTAAGCCAGTTAGTGGGCGTTTTCGTTGCATCAATGAGAAACTTCATTGGAGCTGTTGACGTTTTAAGAGAGAACAAAGAAGGAACAGAAGCATAAAAAAGATTTAAATGATGAGAGGAGAATATATTAATGAGTAAAGTAGAACAAGTAATCGATATCGTTAAAGAAATGACGGTTTTAGAGTTAAGCGAATTAGTAAAAACATTTGAAGAGGTATTTGGCGTAACAGCAGCGGCTCCTGTAGCAGTAGCTGCAGCAGTAGCAGTAGAAGCTGAAGAAGAAAAAACTGAATTTGATGTTATTCTAGCTGAAGTTGGACCAACAAAAATCGGCGTAATCAAAGTTGTTAGAGATCTTACAGGTCTTGGCCTAAAAGAAGCTAAAGAACTAGTTGAAGGCGCACCACAAAAAGTTAAAGAAGGCGTAAGCAAAGATGTTGCAGAAGAAGTTAAAGCAAAATTAGAAGGCGCTGGCGCTAAAGTAGAAATCAAGTAATTGAATTTTATTAAAGAACCTGTGGATTACACAGGTTCTTTTTTTTACTGATTGTAGTTGACATATATAAAGAAAAACAGTATAATGATTAAATGTAATAATGGGTAAATTTTACCATTTGCAAAGATACAATTTCAAAATATAGAAAATCCAGGAGGTGTCTATCGTGGCTTATACTCCACAAAAAAACAAGTTAGCAGAACGTGTCAATTTTTCTAAAATCAGTGAGATTTTGGAAATGCCAAATTTGATTGAAATCCAGAAGAAATCATATGAGTGGTTCCTTCATGATGGTATTTCATCTATACTTCAGGACATATCACCAATTGAAGATTTTGGCGGAAGACTAGTCTTAGAGTTTTTAGATCACAAATTCGGAGACCCAAAGTACACAGTTCAAGAAGCTGTAGAAAAAGACGTCAACTATGAAGCTCCCCTTAGAGTGATGACAAGACTTATTAATAAGGATACTGGTGAAGTTAAAGAAGACGAAGTTTACCTCGGTAATTTCCCTCTTATGACCAATACAGGAACCTTCATCATTAATGGAGCGGAAAGAGTTGTAGTAAGTCAGCTAGTAAGATCACCTGGTGTCTATTATGGCAAAGAAGTTGAACCAAACGGAGATGCTAAATACACAACCACTATAATTCCTAACAGAGGTGCCTGGATAGAGTTCGAAACGGACAATCAAGGCATGATTTTTGTTAGAATAGACAGAACAAGAAAAGTTTCTGCAAGCACTTTCTTTCAAGCATTAGGTTGTGGTAAGAAAGACGAAATCAATGCTTTATTTGGAAATAATGAAGTGATGATCAAAACTACAGAAGCAGATAAAATTGAAACAAGAGAAGCGGCCTTAATTGAAATATACAAAAAGTTAAGACCAGGTGAACCTCCTACAGTGGACAGTTCACAAAACCTAATCAACAGTATGTTCTTCGATCCTAAAAGATACGACTTGGACAATGTTGGCAGATACAAGATAAATAAGAAACTGAAGCATAATGTTCCTCTTTTCAAAACCAAAGAAGATGAGGAAAAGAAAAGATACTTCAGACAACTTGACGTTGACGATATTGTTTGGTCAATGAAGAAGTTTTTAGATGTTATTGAAGATGATCAAAAGAACCCAACTGATGATATTGACCATTTGGGTAATAGAAGATTGCGTTCTGTTGGTGAATTATTGAGAAATCAATTCAGAATCGGACTTTCTAGAATGGAAAGATCGGTAAAGGACAAAATGACTCAACAAGATATTGAAGGAATTAGCGCAAGCCAATTGATCAATATTAAACCAGTAATAGCAACTGTTAAAGAATTCTTTGGTTCCAGCCAACTATCACAGTTTATGGACCAGACTAATCCATTAGCAGAGTTAACACACAAAAGAAGACTATCAGCTCTTGGACCTGGTGGACTATCAAGAGAAAGAGCGGGTTTTGAAGTTAGAGACGTACACCACTCTCACTATGGAAGAATGTGCCCTATTGAAACACCTGAGGGTCCAAACATTGGTTTGATTGGAGCATTGGGAGTATATGGTAAGGTCAATGAATTTGGATTTATTGAAACACCATATCGTAAAGTTGATAAGAAAACCAGTAAAGTTACTACTAAGATAGAATACTTGACAGCTGATGAAGAAGAAAAATACATCATTGCCCAAGCAAACTCTCCAATTGATGACAAAGGTTTCTTTGTTGAAAAGAAAGTGGAAGCTCGTTTCGGGAAAGATTTTCTTTTTGTTGATACTAATGAAGTTGACTATATGGACGTATCACCTAAACAAGTATGGAGCATTGCAACTGCTTTGATTCCATTCCTTGAGCACGATGATGCGAACAGAGCCCTGATGGGTGCTAACATGCAACGTCAAGCAGTACCCCTTGTTTATACTGAATCACCTGTAGTAGGTACAGGTATGGAACAAAGAGCGGCTCATGATACAGGAGTATGTATCCTAGCTGAAAATGATGGAGTAGTTGAAAGTTCAACAAGTGATGAAATCGTTGTTAAGAAAGCTGATGGAGAAACTGATTCATATAAGGTTATTAAATTCAAACGTTCTAACCAAGGTACATGTATCAACCAAAAGCCTATAGTTACTAAGGGTGATAAAGTTAAAGCCGGTGAAGTACTTGCAGATGGACCATCAGTAGATAATGGAGAACTTGCACTAGGAAGAAATGTTCTTGTTGCTTTTATGACATGGGAAGGCTACAACTATGAGGATGCTATTTTACTAAGTGAAGAATTGATCCAAGATGATGTATATACTTCAATTCACATTGAAGAATATTCATGTGAATCAAGAGATACAAAACTTGGTGCTGAAGAAATCACTAGAGAAATACCAAACGTAGGTCAAGATGCAATTAACAACCTGGATGAAGAAGGTATAATTAGAATTGGTGCAGAAGTAAAAGCTGGTGATATTCTAGTTGGTAAAGTTACACCTAAAGGTGAAACCGAAATGACTTCAGAAGAAAGATTGCTTAGAGCCATATTTGGTGAGAAATCAAGAGATGTTAAAGATAATTCGTTAAGAGTTCCTCATGGAGAAAGTGGAATAATTGTCGATATTAAAATATTTAATAAAGAGGACAAGGACAACGCCCTATCACCAGGAGTAAACAAAATCGTTAATGTATATATAGCTCAAAAAAGAAAAATCTCAGTAGGAGATAAAATGGCAGGTCGTCATGGTAACAAAGGTGTTATATCTAGAATCCTTCCAAGGGAAGATATGCCATATCTGCCAGACGGTACACCAGTGCAAATCGTGTTGAATCCATTAGGCGTTCCTTCACGTATGAACATCGGACAAGTTTTAGAGTGTCACCTAGGCATGGCTGCTACCAAGAAGGGTATTAAAGTTGCAACTTCAGTATTTGACGGAGCGGCTGAAAGCGACATTCACCAAATGTTGGATGAAGTTGGTCTAGACAGATCAGGTAAGTCTGTACTCTATGATGGAAGAACTGGACTACCATTTGATAATGAAGTAACTGTTGGATATGTATATATGCTAAAACTTCACCACTTGGTTGATGATAAAATGCATGCTAGATCAACAGGACCTTACTCACTAGTAACACAGCAACCACTTGGTGGTAAAGCACAATTTGGTGGACAACGTTTTGGTGAGATGGAAGTTTGGGCTTTAGAGGCTTATGGCGCAGCTCATACACTACAAGAAATTTTAACTATTAAATCCGATGATATTGTTGGTCGTGTCAAAACTTATGAAGCAATTGTCAAAGGCGAGAATATTCCTGAACCAGGTGTTCCAGAATCATTCAAAGTTTTGATTAAGGAACTTCAGAGTTTAGGACTTGATGTTCAAGTTCTAAACAAGGAAATGGCTACCGATATATTTGGTAAAAGTGATGGAGAGATTCCATTGGATTTATTAGAAGAACTAATTTTAGATGATGCAGATTTATCTGAAGCCGGATTACATGAGACCAGCGAAGATGAAGATGATCTAGACTATGGTCTAGTTGATGAAGATCCAATTCTAGAGTTAGACGAAGAATAGAGAGGAGCAGGTAATGAGTATAGAAAATGAAGGAATGAAAAAGCTTAGTAAAAACAATGAAAAAGCTTTAGATTCAAGTGATTTTGATGCAATTAGAATTAGCTTAGCCTCTCCAGAAAAAATTAGAGAATGGTCCTTTGGTGAGGTAAAAAAACCTGAGACTATCAACTATAGAACTTTAAAACCAGAAAAAGACGGACTTTTTTGCGAAAAGATCTTTGGACCTACCAAGGACTGGGAATGCCATTGTGGCAAATACAAAAAAGTTAAGTATGAAGGTATAGTCTGCGACCGTTGTGGAGTAGAGATTACAAAATCAAAAGTACGTAGAGAAAGAATGGGACACATAGAATTTGCTGCTCCAGTTTCTAGTATCTGGTACTTTAAGGGAATTCCTAGCAGAATGGGCCTATTATTAGACCTTTCTCCAAAGAATATTGAAAAAGTTCTATATTTCTCAAGCTATATTGTTACAGATGAAGGTGATACACCTTTAACTAGAAAACAAATTTTAAGTGATACTGAGTTTAGAGAAAACAGAGATAAATTCGGTTATGATTTCACAGCAGATATGGGTGCTGAGGCAATCAAGACTCTGTTGAAACAGATAGACATAGTTGAATTATCAAACCAACTTAAAGAAGAACTTGTTACAGCATCTGGCCAAAAGAAGATGAAACTTCTTAGGAGATTAGAAGTAGTTGAGGATTTCAGAAAATCAGGTAATAAACCTGAATGGATGATACTTGATGTACTACCAGTAATCCCGCCAGAACTTAGACCTATGGTTCAACTTGATGGTGGTAGATTTGCAACATCAGACTTAAATGACTTGTATAGAAGAGTTATCAATAGAAATAACCGTTTGAAAAAGTTGATTCAGTTGATGGCTCCTGAAATAATCATAAAAAATGAAAAAAGAATGCTCCAAGAAGCTGTTGACGCTTTAATCGATAACGGCAGAAGAGGCAGACCGGTATCTGGTTCAGGTAACAGACCTCTCAAATCTCTAAGTGACATGCTTAAAGGTAAACAAGGTCGTTTCCGTCAGAACCTACTAGGAAAACGTGTTGACTATTCAGGTCGTTCCGTTATCATAGTTGGTCCAGAACTGGAAATGCATCAATGTGGACTACCAAGAAAGATGGCTTTAGAATTATTTAAACCTTTCGTTATGAAATGTTTAGTAGAAAAAGCTTTCGCCTTGAATATTAAACAAGCTAAGAAATTAGTTGAAAGAGAAGATGAACGAGTTTGGGATATCTTAGAAGATGTAGTTAAGGAACATCCAGTTCTTCTTAACAGAGCCCCTACTCTACATAGACTTGGAATTCAAGCTTTTGAACCAATGTTGGTAGATGGAAAAGCAATCAAGTTGCATCCGTTAGTATGTACAGCATACAATGCTGACTTTGACGGAGACCAAATGGCTGTTCACGTACCTCTATCTCTTGAAGCACAAGCTGAAGCTCGTCTATTGATGATGAGTGTGCACAACATTCTAAATCCAAAAGATGGGTTCCCAGTTGCAACACCTACCCAGGACATGGTTTTAGGTTCATACTATATGACAATCGAAAAACCGGGCGCCAAGGGTGAAGGAATGATATTTGCTAGTTATGATGAAGCTATGATGGCTTATGAACATGATGTTGCAAGTATACATGCAATAGTTAAAATTAGGGAAAATGGTAAAATATTTGAAACAACTATAGGAAGACTTATTTTTAACCATGAAATTCCAATTCCTGAAGAGTTAGGATACTATAACATAACTATGGATAAGAAAAAACTAGCCTTGTTAGTTTATGATTGCCATAGAAAACTTGGAAGCCAAAGAACAGCTAAGCTTCTTGATGGAATTAAAAGACTTGGTTATAAATATTCAACAAGAGCTGGACTTACAGTTAGTGTTGCAGACATTAATATCCCTGAAGCGAAACAAGGTATATTAAAAGATGCCGATGAAGAAGTTGAAAAAATTGAAAAACTATACAAGTCAGGATTCTGTACTGCAGATGAAAGACATGAAAAAGTAGTACAACTTTGGAGTAAAGCTACAAATGATGTAACTAAGGCGATGATGGACAATTTAGATCCATTCAATCCGATATATATGATGGCTACATCAGGAGCGAGGGGTAACCTTCAACAAATCAGACAATTAGCTGGTATGAGGGGATTAATGACAGACCCATCTGGTAAAATTGTTGACCTGCCAATTAAAGCTAACTTTAGAGAAGGTTTGACAGTACTTGAGTACTTCTTATCAACTCACGGAGCTAGAAAAGGATTAGCGGATACAGCTCTTAGAACTGCAGACTCAGGTTATCTAACTAGAAGACTTGTTGACGTATCACAAGATGTAATCATTCGTGAAGACGATTGTGGAGACCTAGATGGTTTTGAAGTTGAAGCAATCATTGAAGGTACTCGTGTAATCGAGCCTTTAAAAGAAAGAATCACAGGAAGATATTCAGCCGGCAACATAGTTCACCCGGAAACTGGTGAAGTTATTGTAGGAACTGGAGAATTCATTGATGAGGATAAAGCTGAAGAAGTGATAGCTGCTGGAATTAAAGTAGTTAGAATCAGATCAGCATTCAATTGTAAGACTAGAAAAGGTATTTGTGGTAAATGTTACGGTAGAAACCTTGCAACTGGTAACTTTGTTGAAAAAGGTGAAGCAGTTGGTACAATTGCTGCTCAATCTATTGGTGAACCAGGAACACAACTTACAATGAGAACATTCCACACTGGTGGTGTAGCAGGAGATGACATTACTCAGGGTCTTCCTAGAATCGAAGAACTATTCGAAGCTAGAAAACCAAAAGGTAAAGGGGAACTTGCTCCTATGGATGGAGTTATAAGTATTGAGTACGGTAAAGGCAAAATTTTGATAAAAGTATCAAATGAAGAAAATTCTACTGATATACAAGTTGCCAATACTGCAAAGGTGAGAGTTCAAAATGGAGACATTGTCAAAAAAGGTGAACTTATGACAGATGGACCGCTTGACCCACACATTTTACTTGATTATAAAGGTATAAATGCAGTCCAAAACTACATCTTAAGAGAAGTACAAAAAGTATACAGAACTCAAGGTGTTGATATTAATGACAAACATATAGAAATTATTATCAGACAAATGCTTAAGAAGTACAGAGTTAAAAATAGTGGAGATACGAACCTTCTTGAATCAACAATGATTGATATCTTCGAATTGGAAGAGAGCAATACAGACGTTAATTCCAAGGCAGAGGTAAATCCGATACTACTTGGTATAACTCAAGCTTCACTTGCAACTGAATCATTCTTGTCCGCTGCTTCCTTCCAGGAAACAACAAAAGTTCTGACAGATGCTGCCATTAAAGGCAAATATGACAGACTTGTAGGCTTGAAAGAGAATGTCCAGATTGGTAAGTTGATTCCTACAGGAACAGGTTTCGTTAAATACAATCTTTTAGAAGTTAAAAAGGTTGGCGACGAATTGAATGTACCGGTTGGAGAACTACTTGAAGACCCAATCTTAGAAGCAGAATAATATTACAATTTATAGGCTTGTTCCCATACTTGGTGAACAAGCCTATTTATATTTAAAATTCTTGACACTAAGATAATATAATGTTAAAATAATAAGGCTATGATTAGAATGGAGGGGAAGAGTATGTCCTTAGATATCATTAAGGAAGCTAAAAAACGTACTATCGGAACCAAACAGACTAAGAAAGCTCTAGAAAAGGGACTTTTAACAGGTGTTTTTATAGCTATGGATGCTGAACGTAGATTAATAAAACCCGTCATGGCAGCAGCTAATGAGCTTGGTATTCCCGTATATTATGTGGAATCTATGAAAAAGCTTGGAGCTGCTTGTGAAATTGAAGTAGACACCGCGATAGCAGGTGTTTTAAAAGAAGAAAAATAAAGGAGGTGTCATATGCCTACAATTAATCAATTGCTTAAACAAGGCAGATATGTTGCTGTGAAGAAATCAACTGCACCAGCACTAAAGGAATGTCCACAAAAAAGAGGCGTTTGCACTAGAGTATATACTGCTACACCAAAGAAACCTAACTCAGCTTTACGTAAAGTTGCAAGGGTTCGTCTTACAAATCAAATTGAGGTTACAGCTTATATTCCAGGTATTGGTCATTCTTTACAAGAACACTCAATGGTTTTAATCAGAGGTGGAAGAGTTAAAGACTTACCAGGTGTGCGTTATCACATCGTAAGAGGTGCTCTCGATGCAACTGGAGTAGCTAACAGAAACCAATCCCGTTCTAAATATGGAACAAAAAGACCAAAGAAATAGTAAAGAGGTGAAATATAAATGCCAAGAAAAGGTAACGTACCTAAAAGAGAAGTGCTGCCTGATCCATTATATGGAAGCGTAGTAGTAACAAAATTAATCAACCAAATTATGTTGGATGGTAAGAAAAGTATAGCCGAAGGCATCTGCTACAAGGCTTTTGATATGATTAAGGAAAAAACTAACAGGAATCCATTGGAAGTATTTAACGAAGCAATGGAAAATGTTATGCCTGTACTAGAAGTTAAAGCACGTCGTGTTGGTGGAGCAAACTATCAAGTACCTATCGAAGTTAGACCTGACAGAAGACAAACATTAGGCATTCGTTGGATAACAAAATACACTAGAGCTAGAAACGGTAAATCTATGGAGCAAAAATTAGCTAATGAGCTTATGGATGCATCTAATGGAACTGGCGCTTCAGTGAAAAAAAGAGAAGATACACACAAAATGGCTGAGGCTAATAAAGCTTTCGCAAGTTATAAGTGGTAGAAGGAAGGGGAAGTAATGGCAAGAGAAAATAGTTTAGATAGAACCAGGAATATTGGCATTATGGCCCATATTGATGCTGGTAAAACTACTACTACAGAAAGAATCCTCTTCTACACAGGCCGTGTACATAAGATTGGAGAGGTTCATGATGGTGCAGCTACTATGGACTGGATGGTTCAAGAACAAGAAAGAGGTATTACAATTACTTCTGCTGCTACAACAGCTAAATGGGACGATCATAGAATTAACATAATAGACACACCAGGACACGTGGACTTTACAATGGAAGTTGAAAGATCACTTCGTGTACTTGACGGTGCGGTTGCAGTATTCTGCTCTGTTGCAGGCGTTGAGCCTCAATCAGAGACAGTTTGGAGACAAGCAGACAAGTATGGAGTTCCTAGAATTGCTTACATTAATAAAATGGACAGAACTGGAGCTAATTTCTTTAATGGTGTTGATATGATAAAGCACAGATTAGGATCTAATCCTATTCCTTTGCAATTACCGATTGGTTCTGAAGAAAATTTCGCAGGAATTATTGATCTAATTGAAAATAGAGCAATAGTTTATGAAGATGATCTTGGAAAAACTTCAAGTTCAAACGAAATTCCTGAGGACCTTAAAGAAATTGCAGCAGAATACAGAGAGAAATTAATTGAAGCAGCAGCTGAAAATGATGAAGAACTAATGATGAAATATCTAGACGGTGAAGAACTGACTATTGATGAAATCAAAATGGGAATCAGAAAAGGAACACTTGCTGTTACTATAATACCTGTAGTATGTGGATCATCATTTAAAAATAAGGGTGTACAACCATTGCTTGATGCAATTGTTGCATTCTTACCATCACCACTTGATGTACCGCCGGTTGAAGGTATCAATCCTGACACAGGAGAAACTGATGTTAGACATGCTGATGATAGTGAACCATTCTCTGCATTAGCATTTAAGATAATGGCTGATCCATTCGTTGGAAAATTGACTTTCTTCCGTACATATTCTGGAGTAGCTGATGCTGGATCATATATATTCAACTCAGTAAAAGGGAAAAAAGAGAGATTGGGACGTATTCTACAAATGCATGCCAATTCAAGGGAAGAAATCAAGGAAGTTAGAACTGGTGACATTGCAGCAGCAGTTGGCTTGAAATTTACATCTACTGGAGATACTTTGTGTGATGAGAAGAAACCAATCATACTAGAATCAATGGAGTTTCCTGATCCAGTTATTGATGTAGCTATTGAGCCTAAAACTAAACAGGACCAAGAAAAAATGGGCTTGGCTCTACAAAAGTTATCAGAAGAAGATCCAACTTTCAGAGTTCATACTGATGAAGAAACAGGACAGACAATTATTTCCGGAATGGGTGAATTACACTTGGAAATCATTGTTGACCGTCTTTTAAGAGAATTCAAGGTTGATGCTCTTGTTGGTAAACCTCAAGTAGCCTATAAAGAAACTATTACTAAATCACAACGTTCTGAGTGCAAATATGCTCGTCAGTCTGGTGGTAAAGGTCAGTATGGTCACGTTGTTATTGAAATCCAACCACTTGAAAGAGGAACTGGATATCTATTTGAAAACAAGATCACTGGTGGAGCTATTCCTAAGGAATACATTCCTGCAGTTGACGCTGGTATTCAAGAAGCAATGTTAAATGGAGTTCTTGCTGGTTATCCAGTAATGGACGTTAAGATTGTACTGGTTGATGGATCATATCATGATGTTGACTCATCTGAAATGGCCTTCAAGATAGCTGGTAGTATGGCTTTCAAAGATGGAGCTAAAAAAGCAGGAGCTGCAATTGTAGAGCCTGTAATGAAAGTAGAAGTGACAACACCTGAAGATTACATGGGAGATGTTATCGGAGATATTAACTCAAGAAGAGGTAGAATCGAAGGAATGGACCCTAGACCAGGTAAAGTTACAGCAATTAGAGGTTTCGTACCTTTAGCTGAAATGTTTGGATATTCTACTGATCTTCGTTCGAGAACACAAGGTAGAGGTCAGTACACTATGCAATTTGATCATTATACAGAAGTGCCAAAGAGCATATCTGAAGAAATTATAACAAAGAGACAAGGTTAACAAGGAGGAATTTAATAATGGGAAAAGCAAAATTCGAAAGAAATAAGCCACACGTAAACATAGGAACA
>CAYPYD010000002.1:0-283909 GCA_964415195.1 uncultured Eubacteriales bacterium
AGAGAAGGCGGAAGAACAGTAGGAGCCGGTGTTGTTAGTAAGGTTTTTGAATAGTATAGTATAATGTGGAAATGCTAATTAATATTTAATTTAGTAAAAAGCTGGTGAAAACCAGCTTTTTTATTGACTTTAATATAATTTAATCGTAATATAGGAAATAGGATTAAATGCGACAATGAAGACAAGATTTGTTTACTGGTATGTAAAGCGAGTGGAAAGACGGTGTGAGTTCCATACAGGTAGGTATACAAGTTATCACTTCTAGCAGTCTGGCTGAAGACAATAGTAAGCCGGAACGTGGGTGCACGTTACAGCACTAGACATTGATAGATGTCGACAAAGATATAAAACAGGGTGGTACCGCGATATCTCGCCCCTGGCTTAAGAAGCTAGGTGTGGGATTTTTTAATTTAGGAGGAATGTAAAATGAGTCTAACAATTTATCTTAACGGAGAATATGTAAAAGAAGAAGAAGCGAAAGTATCTGTGTTTGATCATGGCTTACTTTATGGAGATGGGATTTTTGAAGGTATTAGAGCCTATCATAACCGAGTCTTCAAGTTAGACCAACACATAGATAGACTATATGAGAATGCACATTCAATTATGTTAGACCTTTGGTTATCAAAGGAAGAAATGAAAGAAGTTGTTTTAGAAACACTAAGGAAAAATAATTTAAGAGATGCATACATAAGATTGGTAGTTACAAGAGGCTATGGAGATTTAGGTTTAGACCCTGCCAAATGCCCGAAAGCAACAATCTTTTGTATAGCTGCTAAAATACAACTATACCCACAAGAACTCTATGACAATGGTTTAGTAGTAAACACTGTTGCAACAAGAAGAAATAGTAATGAAGCTACTAATCCAAGGTTCAAATCACTAAACTACTTAAATAATATTATGGCAAAGATTGAGTCTAAATTAACTGGAACAATTGAAGCCATTATGCTAAATAACGAAGGCCATGTTGCCGAGGCAACAGGAGATAATATCTTCATAATTAAAAACGGAGTCTTAATAACTCCTCCAACATACGCCGGTGTTCTTGAAGGTGTTACAAGAAACTCAGTTATGGAAATTGCTAAAGATAGGGGCATGGAAGTTAAAGAAACCTTATTTAGCAGACATGATGTCTATTCAGCAGATGAATGTTTCCTAACTGGTACTGCAGCTGAAGTTATATCTGTAATCAAGGTAGATGGTAGAGTTATTGGAAGTGGAAAACCAGGTGCAATAACCAAGGAACTTAATGCGGAGTTTAGAGAATTAACAAAGCATGATGGCCCTTTGATTTTTAAAGACTAAGAAAGCGGTGTAAATATGTTAAGCGATAAAATGAAATCTGGAGTAAGTAAGGCTCCACATAGATCTTTATTTAAGGCATCAGGCCTTACAAATGAAGAATTAAGAAGACCGATAATCGGAGTTATAAACTCACAAAACGACATAGTGCCAGGTCATATCAACCTTGATCTGATAGCCGAGGCTGTTTCTAAAGGAGTACTTATGGCTGGAGGAGTTCCTTTGGAATTTCCAACAATAGCTGTTTGTGACGGGATTGCCATGAATCATACAGGTATGAAATATTCCCTGATTAGCAGAGAACTGATTGGAGATACAATAGAAGTAATGGCTAATGCCCATCCTTTTGATGGCTTGGTTTTCATACCAAACTGTGACAAAGTTGTTCCAGGTATGCTAATGGCGGCAGCCAAGTTAAACATCCCATCAATATTTATAAGTGGTGGTCCAATGTTATCTGGTAAATACAAAGGGAAAAGACTAAGTCTTAGTGATATGTTCGAGGCAGTGGGTGCTGTAGAAGCAGGTAAAATGTCTGAAAAGGAACTATCTTGTATGGAAAACAAAGCTTGTCCAACTTGTGGTTCATGTTCAGGTATGTTTACAGCTAACTCAATGAATATCCTAACTGAAGTTGTAGGGATGGGATTACCAGGTAATGGTACAGTACCAGCAGTATATTCAGAAAGAATTAGATTAGCTAAAACTGCAGGTATGAAAATTATGGAACTGGTTGAGAAGGATATTAGACCAAGTGACATAATGACTGAAGATTCAATATATAACTGTATGGTCGCAGATATGGCTCTAGGCTGCTCCACAAACACAGCCCTACACTTACCTGCAATAGCCCATGCAGCAGGCCATGACATTGGTTTTAAGGAGCTTAACGAGGTTTCTAAGGTAACACCTCAAATCTGTAAGCTTGCTCCTGCTAGTCATATCTTCATTGAAGATCTTTATGAAGCAGGTGGCATCAGTGCTGTTATGAAATCATTGGACAAAATGGGGCTTATCAAAAGGGATTGTTTAAATGTATCAGGATTGACCATGGGTCAAATCTGCGATGCAGCAGAAATAGAAGATGAAGAGATAATCAGAAGCAAGGAAACAGCATTTAGTCCTGATGGTGGACTATCAATCCTATGGGGTTCTCTTGCACCAGATGGTTCAGTAGTTAAAAAAGGTGCAGTTGATCCTAAGATGATGGTACATACTGGACCTGCCAGGGTCTTTGAATCAGAAGAGGAAGCTATCAAGGTCATCTATGCTAGAAAAATTAAAGCTGGTGATGTTATCGTCATCAGATACGAAGGTCCTAAAGGTGGACCAGGAATGAGAGAGATGTTGTCACCTACTTCAGCAATTATGGGTATGGGATTAGGAGACAAGGTTGCACTAATTACTGATGGTAGATTTTCAGGAGCCACTCGTGGAGCAGCTGTTGGACACATATCACCTGAAGCTGCGGAAGGTGGACCAATATCGCTTGTTAAAGATGGTGATATGATTTCAATCAATATTCCAGAACATAGAATAGATCTTTTAGTTGATGAAGCTATATTAGAAGAAAGAAAGAAAGATGTAGTTGTACCTGATAGGAAACTAAAACCAGGATATCTAAAAAGATATGCTTCATTAGTTACTTCAGCGAATACAGGAGCGGTGTTTAAAGATGAATAGTGAAAATAATATAAAATACAACGGTGCTGATATCATATTAAAATGTCTGGAAGAAGAGAATGTTGATGTAATCTTTGGTTATCCAGGTGGTGCAGTATTGCCTCTTTATGATGCACTATATAAAAACAAGAACATCAGACATATTTTGACAAGACATGAACAAGGAGCAGGTCATGCTGCTGATGGTTATGCCAGAGCAACTGGAAGAACAGGTGTAGCCTTTGCTACTAGTGGACCAGGAGCTACAAATCTTGTTACTGCTATTGCGACTGCTCAAATGGATTCTATTCCAGTAGTATTCATTACAGGACAAGTAGCTAGACGTTATTTAGGTAAGCAGTCTTTCCAAGAAGCTAATATTGTCGATATCGTCAAGCCTATTACTAAGTATTCTTATCAAATAAAGAATGTTGAAGAACTGGCTAGTGAAATAAAGAAAGCATTTAGAATTGCCAATACTGGAAGAAAAGGACCTGTCTTGATTGATGTTCCTAAGGATATTACTGTTGATAAAACCTATTTTGAGTATCCAGTTGAAGCTAATTTCAAACCTGAAAGATGGGGAGAAAATGAGCATACATATAGTATTGTAGCCAAGGCTTTAAGTGATTGTAAGAAACCTGTTATATTCATAGGCGGTGGTGCACAAGATGCAAGTGATGAAGTAAGGGAACTTGCTGAAAAACTTAATGCACCTGTTATCTATAGCTTGATGGGCAAGGGTGTCTTGTCTGACAAGCATCCACTTAATATTGGTATGATAGGTATGCACGGTACAGGGGCTGCTAATTATGCTGTTCATGAAGCAGACTTGATGTTTGCTATCGGGGTAAGATTCGATGACCGTGAAACTGGTGATGAAGCCAACTTTGCCAAAAATGCCAAGATCATCCATCTTGATATAGACAAAAAGGAATTCAACAAGAATGTCAGAGGTGATATTCATCTTCATGATGATAGTGCAATAGGTTTATTCAAACTATTGAAGGTAATGGAAAACGAAGTCTATTCACATCAAACAGCCTGGTTAAAGCAAATAAAGACTTGGCAGGAAAATCATCCATTGGTTTATGAAAAAAGTGGTAAAATCAAGCCACAAGAGGCTATTGAAGCTATTAATGTAGCTAGTCGTGGTGAAGCTTTTGTAACAACTGAAGTCGGACAACATCAAATGTGGTCAGCTCAGTATTTTGAAGCAGCATCAGCTAGACATTTCATCACTTCTGGTGGTCTAGGAACAATGGGCTTTGGCTTACCGGCAGCTATGGGTGTACAGTTAGGTAGAGAAGAAGATTTAGTAGTTGTTATTGCTGGAGATGGTAGTATTCAAATGAATAGCCAGGAATTAATGACAATACGGGTAAACAATTTGCCAATTAAGATTGTCCTGTTAAATAATAGCAGTTTAGGTATGGTTAGACAGTGGCAGAAATTGTTTTTTGAAGAAAGGTATTCTCACACCTTGTTTAAGGAAGAGGATCAGCCAAATTTTGTGATGTTGGCCAATGCTTATGGAATAAAAGCTAGAAGAATTAGTGATAGAGCCAATTTAATTGAAGAAATGACTGAGGCTTTCAATGAGCCGGGACCACAATTTATCGAAGTTGTAGTGGATAATGAGGAAAATGTTTTCCCTATGGTTCCTGCAGGTGCTTCAAATGATAGAATGATTTTTGAATAGGAGGTAATATCATGAAATATACATTATCTGTTTTAGTAGAAAACAGACCTGGTGTTCTTACAAGAATAGCCGGACTTTTTGCAAGACGTGGCTATAACATAGATAGTCTGACAGTTGGTAGAAGTGAAGACGAGCATTATTCAAGAATGACTATTGTTGTAGACGGGGATCAGGATATTGTGGAACAAGTAGCTAAACAACTTCATAAGTTGATTGATGTTATTAAGGTAAACGATATTACTGATATTCCACATGTTGAAAGAGAATTAGTATTTGTTCACGTTAAAGGTGATAGTAACAATCGTGGTGAAATCATGGATTTATTAGAAATATTTAGAGGTAGGGTTGTAGATTTAAGCAAGAATAGCATGATAGTTGAAACCACAGGTGACTGTGGCAAGGTAGATGCCTTTATTGCTGCTTTAACTCCTTATGGAATAAAAGAAGTTGTTAGGACCGGAAAAATGGGACTAATTAGAGGGGAAAGGAGGAAGAACTAGATGAAAATGACAGGTGCGGAAGCGTTATTAAAAATTCTGGAAGGTTATGGAATTAAACATATTTTTGGCTATCCAGGTGGAGCAGTTCTTCCACTTTATGATGCAATATTAAAAAACCCCAACATACAACATATTTTAGTAAGAAACGAACAAGCCGGTGCTCATGCAGCTGCGGCTTATGGAAAGTATAAGGGTGTTGCTGGTGTTTGCATCGGCACAAGTGGACCTGGTGCTACTAACTTGGTTACAGGTATTGCTAATGCCTATATGGATTCTATTCCATTGTTGGCTATTAGTGGACAAGTAGATTCCAGCTTTATTGGTAAGGATGCTTTTCAAGAGGCTGATATTACTGGTATAACTATGCCAATCGTTAAGCAGAACTATTTAGTTAAGGATCCTAAGAAATTGGTAAATATAATCTATGAAGCGTGGCATATTGCTAATACAGGTAGAAAAGGTCCGGTTCTTATTGATATTCCTAGGAATGTCTTTGAAGCTATAGTTGATTTTGAACCTAAGAAGGAAGAAGTTAAGATCAAAGGTTATAAACCAACATACGAAGGTCATCAAACACAGATCAAGAAGGCTATAAAGATGATTAATAGCAGTGTAAAACCTTTATTACTTGTTGGTGGAGGAGTTAATTTCTCTAAAGCTGAAAAGGAAGTTGGTCAGATTGTTGATAAGTTTAATATTCCTATGGCTACTACCTTAATGGGTATTGGCACCTATGATGAGACTAAGGATATGGCTCTTGGTATGATTGGTATGCATGGTATGCCTTATGCTAATTATGCGGTTCATCATTGTGATTTATTGATTGCAGTTGGTACTAGGTTTGGTGATAGAGCTACTGGTTTATTAAGTAAGTTTGCCAAGACAGCCAAGATTATTCATATAGATATTGATCCAGCGGAAATCGGTAAGAATGTAAATGCTGATGTTCCTATTGTTGGAGATGCCAAGATAATATTGAATGATATTATAGAGGGCCTGGAAGTTGTTGAACGTGTTGAATGGTTGGACAAGATAAAAGAACTTAAATCAAGGAACAAGATGACTTTACATAAGACTGCATTAAATCCACAGCATATTATTAAGAAACTGGGTGAAATTGCAAGGGATGATATTTTGGTGTCTACAGATGTAGGTCAGCATCAGATGTTTACTGCTCAGTATTTCAAGTTTAGCCAGGTGAATTCTTTATTCACTTCTGGTGGTCTTGGTACTATGGGCTTTGGTCTTCCAGCTGCTGAAGGTGTGGCCTTGGCTGCAGGTGGTAAGAAACAAGTTTTCTGTATTACCGGGGATGGTAGTTTTCAGATGAATATGGCGGAGATGGCGACTATAGTTGAGCATAATTTGCCTGTTAAGATTTTGTTATTAAATAATTCAAGTTTATGTCTAGTTAAACAGTTACAACATTTTCAGTGTGATAGACGTTATAGCGAGGTAAGTTTTACTGGTAATCCTGATTTTAGTGCTTTGGCTGCCAGTTATCCTAATATGACAACTTATAAAATTGAAAATGAAGAAGATATTGAAAAGGTTTTAAGAGAAGCAATGAGTCATAACAGACCGAGTTTGATTGAGTGTATAACTAGTGATGAAAATATAGTGTATCCTATCGTTCCAGCTAAGAAAGGCTTGGAAGAAATGATAGGCGTAGAAAAATGGTAGGAGGATTTTAATGAAAGAATTTAAGATTGCAGTGCTTCCAGGTGATGGAATTGGACCAGAGATTGTACCTGAGGCGATTAAAGTATTAAACAAGGTTGGTCAGTTATTTGACTTGTCATTTGATTATGAAGAAGCTTTGGTTGGAGGAGCAGCTATTGATGCAGTTGGTGAACCATTACCAGAAGCTACTCTTGAATTATGTAAGAGAAGCGATGCTATTCTTCTTGGAGCTGTTGGTGGTCCTAAGTGGGATAATCTTCCAGTTGAAAAAAGACCGGAGGCTGGTGCTCTACTTCCTTTAAGAAAAGCATTGGGACTTTATGCTAATGTTAGACCTTCTGTGGTTTATGAAGAGTTGGCTAACGCATCTACTTTAAAAAAAGCTGTGGTTGCTGGAACTGATTTACTTACTATTAGGGAATTAACTGGTGGTATATATTTTGGAGCCAAGTACAGAGGTGAAGATGAAAATGGCAAATTTGCTGTTGATGAAAATAAATATTATGTTGGTGAAATAGAAAGAATTTGTCGTTTAGCTTTTGAAGTTGCAAGAACTAGAAGAAAAAAAGTTACTAGTGTTGATAAAGCAAATGTATTAGAGACTTCTAGATTGTGGAGAGAGACCATTATAGCTCTTCATGAGAAGGAGTTCAGTGATGTGAGACTTGAGCATTTGTATGTTGATAATGCTGCCATGCAGTTGATTTTAAGACCTACTTCTTTCGATGTTATAGTTACTGAGAATATGTTTGGTGATATTTTAACAGACCAAGCTTCAGTTTTGACTGGTTCTATTGGGATGTTAGGCTCTGCAAGTATTGGTGGTAAGGTTGCTCTTTATGAACCTGCTCATGGTTCTGCTCCTGATATTGCTGGTCTTGGTAAGGCTAATCCTTTAGCTACAATTTTATCTGGTGCTATGATGTTGAAGTATTCTTTTAAGGAGATTGAGGCTGCTGAAAAGATTGAACATGCGGTTAAGAAAGTTCTTTCAGCTGGTTACAGAACTCCTGATATTATGGAAAAGGGTAAGATTTTGGTTACTACAAAACAAATGGGTGATCTTGTTCTAGCGGCTCTTTAGGAGGAATTATGGAGAAAATTGTTGTTTATGATACTACCTTAAGAGATGGTACTCAAGGTGAGGGTATTAGCTTGTCTGTTCAAGATAAGATAAATATTGCCAAAAAGCTTGATTCTCTTGGTGTGGATTTTATTGAAGGTGGCTGGCCTGGTTCTAATCCCAAGGATATGGATTTCTTTAAGGAAGTTCAAGGGGTCAGTTTTAATAAGGCTAAGATTACTGCTTTTGGTAGTACTAGGAGAGCTGGTATTGAAGCAAAGGATGATGTTAATTTAAATGCTTTTATTGCTTCTGGTGTAAGTTACGTAACTATTTTTGGTAAGTCATGGGATTTTCATGTGAAGTCTGCCTTGAAGGTTAGCCTTGAAGAAAATCTTGATATGATCAGTAGTAGTATAGAGTACTTGAAAGCTAATGGTATTAAGGTGTTTTATGATGCTGAGCATTTTTTTGATGGTTTTAAGAACAATAGGGAGTATGCACTGGAGTCAGTGATGGCTGCAGCAAAGGCTGGAGCAGAGGCGATTGTGCTCTGTGATACTAATGGTGGTACCTTACCTGATGAGATTGTTGAAGGTGTTAAGGCTGTTATAGAACATACTGGTATTGATGTGGGTATTCATGCTCATAATGATAGTGATTTGGCTGTTGCTAATTCTTTATTGGCAGTTAAGGCTGGAGCTCGTCATGTGCAGGGTACTATGAATGGTCTTGGTGAACGTTGTGGTAATGCAAACTTGTGTTCTATTGTTCCTAATCTTCAGTTGAAGATGGGTTATGATTGTCTAGGTGATGTTGGCTTACAGCATTTGACTGAGGCTGCCAGGTTTGTTAGTGAGACTGCTAATTTGGCTCTTTCTAATAATCAGCCTTTTGTTGGCCATAGTGCTTTTGCTCATAAGGCAGGTATTCATGTGAATGCGGTGTTGAAGGATCCTAAGACATATGAACATATTGACCCGGCTACTGTTGGTAATGTCAGGCGGGTGCTTGTTTCTGAGCTTAGTGGTGCAAGTAATTTGCAGTATAAGATTAAGGAACTTGGTCTTGATTTTCCTGATGATAAGTCTGCTCAGCAGGTGTTTATTAAGAAGATTAAGGAACTTGAGTATCAGGGTTATCAGTTTGAAGGGGCAGAGGGTTCTTTTGAGTTGTTGTTGAAGAAGGAGTCTGGAATTTTTGATTCTGGCTTTAAGTTGGAGTCTTTCCATGTGACTGCTAATAAACGTGGTGGTCAGCCGGTTTCTTCTGAGGCTACAATTAAGATTTCTGTTGGTAGTGATAGTTATCATACTGCTGCTGATGGGAATGGTCCTGTTGATGCCTTGGATAATGCTATTAGAAAGGCTTTGGAGACTTTTTATCCTAAGCTTAAAGAAATGCATTTAGTAGACTATAAGGTTAGGGTGCTTGATGGTAAGGATGCTACTAGTGCTAAGGTTAGGGTTCTGATTGAGTCTACTGATGGTGATACATCTTGGACTACTATCGGGGTTTCGACGGATATTATTGAGGCTAGTTGGTATGCTTTGACTGATAGTATTAGCTATAAGTTGATGAAAGATGGCTCTACAGTCAAGTAGAATCATTGATTATATAAATAATGGAAAGAAAACACTTATGTGTTTTCTTTTTTCTTTTTATCGTATATTATATTAATAGGTGAAACGGGGTGTGTGATGTTTAAGTTTTCTAATGTGGAATTAAAGAATAGTGAAGAGAAGTTATTACATTATGTTAGTAATGATAATTTGTTGAAGTATTTGATGGATAATAATGAGATTACCTTATTGGTAAATCTTTTTAAAACTGAGATGATGATTTTGTCAGTTCCTGTTTTTAAGGAAGGGTCATTTGTTTTCAGAAGATTGTTGTTGGTTACAGAAGAGGATTCTGGTAGTATTTTTCTAATATATAATGAGGATCTTTTGATTGTTGATTCTTTTGAAAAATTCATCTTTAGTAAGCGTAAGGTAAAGAATGTTAAAGAGGCTGTATTTTTTATTGTTGTTAATGCTTATCTTGATTTTGTTAATTTCTTGAAGTTTAGATTTGAGGAAATTGAGAGCCAGGTGGTTAATGAGAAGTTTGTTTCTCGTAATATTATTAATTTGATGTTGTATGATACTATTTTACAGAAAGCTTCGCCAAATTTGGATGGTATTGGTATGTTGGTAGATGAGACTAGTAAGCGGTTTGGTAGTGGTGATGTGGAGCTGGCTAATAGTTTGATTTCTTTAAAGGTTGAGATTGTTCAGATTAAAGGTTTGGTTGGTGGATTGTCAGCGTTGAGTGATAATATTTCTCATTCTATTGATTCTATTAATAATTATAGGTTGAACAGGGTAATGCGTACTTTGACTATTTTGACTGTTTGTCTGGCTATTCCAACTATGTTTGCCGGGCTTTATGGGATGAATGTTCCTCTTCCTTATCAGGAGTATGAGTGGATTATGTTTGGTATTTTTGGTTTTTCTTTGGCTGTTATTATTGGTATTTTGTATATATTCAGGAGAAGAAGATATTTTTAAGCATTGTTATCTATCAGCAATATATTACGATAGTGTAACGGGGATAAATTTGTTATGTCTATTAATATCATTTGTATTTCTTATGTTTTCATGTTATAATTTTATCATATGGGGATGTAATGGTTTCGACGGGGGATTGGATGTTGGAGCTGCCAGTCAGGGTGGATTCGCCTGTAAACGGGTCAACAAAATTTAAACGCAAACAATAAAAGTTTAGCTTTAGCTGCCTAGTGCAGCCACCGGTGTATCTTATCCTCGCGGGGGTATGTTTGGTGTTAATTTAGTGAGGGTGCTTTAGAGGTAAGAATCAAACCTTTTTAGTTACTATATGAGTTCTCGCTTGTTGGTGGTTTGTTCATTGACCTTCCGATGAGTTAAATTTAATAATGAACTATGCTGGTAGACGCTGCTATGGAAAGTTTTTCGGACAGGGGTTCGACTCCCCTCATCTCCACCAATATTTAAAAAGCCCTAGAATATTATATTCTAGGGCTTTTAAATTTTTATTTGTGTTATTTTATTTGCTGGATCTTCCTGTTACTGGCACAATTGATTTAGAGAGGAAGAAACAAGTTGCTAATAAGATAGCTGATACTATATAAGCAAAACCATAGTTTCCAGTAAAGTCACGAATTGTAGCTGCCAATAGAGGTCCTATAAATCCTGCTAATCCAAAGGATGTAAACAGAACTCCATAATTGACTCCAAAATCTCGCATTCCATAATAGTCAGATATAACAGTAGGGAATACTGAAAGTAAAGAACCGTAGGCTAAACCTGATAATGCAGCTCCAATCAACATTAATGTTGAACTTTGATACAAGACGAATAAGATCATATTCACTCCTTGTATACAAAAAGCGATTTGTAATGTTGTAATTCGACCAATTCTATCTGATAAGGAACCACTAATTATTCTACCTAAAGAGTTGAATAAAGCTAAAACGATAACTAAAACGAACCCTGTTTTATAGCCAGCTTGTTCAGCTGCTATAGTTGAAATGTTTGATATAATCATTAAACCTGCTGAAGCAGAAAAGGCATACATCAACCATAATATACGAAACTGACGAGTGCGTATCATTTCAGGCCAACTATAGAACCAAGGTTTTATGGTTATTGTAGAGTCCTTTTGTTTCAAACTCAAAGCTGAAGAAGGAATATAACCCTTTGATGGATTCCTTATAATCAAGGCTAAAGGTATTCCTGTTAACAGTGTGAAAACACCCAAAATCCAGAAAGTCGGAGATATGCCTAGACCATTGATTAGATAATATGCTGTAGGGGCAAGGTAAACAGAAGCCAAAGCAAAACCTGCTACTACCAATCCGGTTACTAAGCCTTTACTGTCACGATGAAACCACTTCATCACAGCGGGTGTAACACTAGAATAAGCAAAACCAACTCCTAAGCCAACTATTATGCCAAAGGTAATAATCATAGCCTTAGGTGTGTTTGAGAAGCCAGAAGCAAGTAAACCTATTCCAACTAAACTGACACCAGTGAGTACGAAACGTCTAGGACCAAATCTATCTTGCATACTTCCTGCTATTAAAGCTCCAATGGACCATCCTAGTATTGCTATAGTGTAGGGTATTGAAGCTTCTTGATTAGTCCAACCATGCTCGGCTACTAAGTTTTTAGAAACTATACTCCATATATACAAAACTCCCAAGGTTAGATTAATTCCAACACCTGCCCCAAGTTTTGTTAAAGCTTTATTTTCATTATTTATCATTATATATCCTCCTAGATTATGTAATCGATTACATATATCTCTATAAAAAATGCAAAATGAATTTTGCCATCTTTACGATTGTATCAAAAAAAAACACGGAGGACAATACTTAAAATTAAATAAATCATACATTATATTTGCAGTTCAGAGGAAAAGTGATTATTTATACGTGATGAAAAATATATGTATCCCAAGTGCTGAAATTTTGTTACCCTATGGCGATATTGTGGTAGAATGGATATATATTTGTTATATTATCTAAAATCGGAGGAAATTATGATTAGAGAAACAGAAGAGTCTTTACACCTAAAGATAGAAAATGCAATATATGAGTTGATGGAAAAATCAGAAAGCACAAAATTAATGCCTGAAAAAGATCTGGCTGAATATTTTAATGTTAGTAGAACCACTATAAGAGAAGCATTAAATAATATGGAAAAGAAAAGTTTAATTAAAAAAAGAAAAGGTCATGGGAACTTTATGCTGAGAAGTGTAGTAAATGATAAAATGGCTTTAAATATTGGTGGTGATTTTGCTAAGATGATCGAAAGAGCAGGCTACGAACCAAATTTAGTGCGAGAATTTCAGAACTACAATTATCCTAGTAAAAAAATTCGTGAAGAACTATCTTTAACTCCTGAGGATCTGGTAGTGACCTTGAAATGGATTTTCTATGCTGATGATAAGTCAGCTGTGCATGTTTTAATTCATATACCCAAAAAACTTATGCAATCTTTGCCGGAAGATGGGAATTCAAAAACAAGTGAAGTAGATATGACAAGCACCTACAAAGTGAATTTCGGACAACAGTTTTCTCATGTAATAGCAAAAATTGTAGCTTGTAAAAATAATGAAATGGCAGAATTTTTCAATTTAGACAAGGAAACTCCTTTAATTATGTTTGATCAGATTATTTATAGTATTTTTGATGAAAAAATAGGAAGCAGTGAAATTTATCTTAATCCTGAAATAATGAATCTTTCTTTAATACTAAATTTAATGTAACACAAGAAATACAAATGAAATAAGTATGCAATATTTAAAATATTAATAAGTCACCAGTTTACTGGTGGCTTATTTTTATTTAATTAATTCAATATATAATGGATAGGTACCAATAAATATATAATGGTGAAAAAGTATTGAAATATGAGTTATATATAACTATAATAAGATTAAAGTAAAAATGAGTAGGTACCAATAAATATAGGAGGAACAAGAATGGATGAGTTGTTAAGAATGAAATTTCCCACTGAGGATATTAAGATTAATGTTGTAATGAAAAGAGAAGATATATTAGAGGAAATTAAAAAATCGTCAAAGGATGTAGTGCCACAAAAAGTGCTAGATGCTTATGATGAAATATATATGCCTCCAGCTCCAGATGACAGACCATATACTTTTGCTTCAATTGTATTATCTGCTGATGGTAAAATAGCTTTTTACGATGATCCTCAGGGACCATTGATATCTAGTAAAAATCTATTAGATAAAAATGGGGGTTTGGCAGATTTTTGGGTTCTAAATGTTTTAAGAGCATATGCAGATGCAATAATTATTGGAGCAAAAACTCTGCAAGCCGAACCAATGGGTACATCACATGTCTTTTGTTCGGAAATGGCAGAAGCAAGAATAAAAGAAATGGGCAAGAAAACAAACTGTCCATGGAATTGTATTATATCTTTTGACGGTAAAGATATTCCATTAGACCACATGATATTTGAAACAGATGAAATACAAGTTCAAATAGGTACTTCACCAATGGGAGCGGAATACGTCAAAGAAAATATTAAAAAACCATTTCAAATATTTGGACCATATAAAAACATTGATGAAGTAGATATAGACGTCATTAAAAAAGGGATGGATTCTAAACCGGAAGCAGTTGCTATCTTTGCAACAGGAGAAGATGAATCACCTGATTCTAGTATATTGCTATATATTCTTAGAAAACTTGGAATTGAAAAACTCTGTATAGAATCACCATCATTTATGTGGCACCTTATAGATAAAGAAGCTATGGATGAAATGTTCATCAATTATTCAGCTGTTTATGTCGGTGGTGTTATTTCCATGGGTAGTTATAAAGGATTTTCCGCTAATAATCATCCACATGCAAAAATTTTAATTTTAGGTCATCATAGTTCTAGTTTTATATTTACAAGACAGAAACTATATTATGGCATTACAGAATAAAATAAAGAAAGAGTAATGGAGATATTATGAATAAAATTACTGATTTAAGATCATTTTTAAAAGTATTAGAAGAAAATAATGAACTAGTCTATGTTGAAAAAGAAGTTGACTGGAAACACGAACTAGCATCTGTTTCTGCTACATTAGAAAAGAAAGAAGGCCCGGCACCATTTTTTAAAAATGTTAAAGGTAAAGGTTTCGCAGTATGTGGCGGAATGCTTGGTTCTATGAATCGGATAGCCCTGGCACTTGGCTGTGAAAAAGCAGAGATTACTGACTTTTTAGGAAAGTGTCTAGATAATCCAATCAAACCAGTAGAAGTTAAAGAAGCACCTTGTCATGATGTAGTAATAACTGGAGATGATATTGATTTAAGCTATGTGCCAATTCCAGTTCATGCACCAAAAGACGGAGGACCTTTCATAACCAGTGGGGTTATTGTTGGTAAAGAGTTAGATGGTCCAGTACAAAATTTATCATTCCAAAGAATGCAGGTTAAAGGTAAAGATAAGTTAAGCATAATGATCAACGAGTGGCGTGATCTTAAAGACTTCTACAATAAAGCTGAAAAAGAGGGGAAGGCTTTACCTATTTCAATAGTAATAGGTGCTGATCCTGTTATCTACATCGGTGGAGGTCTTAAATATAACGGGGATGAAACTGAAATAGCAGGAGCAATTAGAGGTGAGCCTATAAAAGTTGTTAAGTCTATTACTAATGATATTATGGTCCCTAGTACAGCTGAATTTGTTATTGAGGGTATAATTCTTCCAGATGAAAGAGAAAAAGAGGGTCCTTTAGGAGAGTTTACCGGACACTATAGCGAACCTTGGTCTAGCCCAGTAATTAAAGTTACTGCAATAACTCATAGGAAAGATGCAATTTATCAAGATATTAATGGAGCTTCTTTTGAGCATATTAATTTAGGCAATGTATTGCCTAGGGAACCTTTATTGAAGAAGTTTACTACTTATGTCAGCAAGGGTGTTATTGATGTACATATTCCTCCATATGGAGCTGGATTCCTGGCACTTGTTAAGATTAAGAAGAAAAATCCAGGAGAGCCTAAGAATATTGCCTTAGCAGCAATGATGACATATGTAAATATTAAGAATGTAATTGTTGTTGATGAGGATGTTGATATCTATAATCCTGCTGATATTATGTGGGCTATGTCAAACAGGGTTGTACCTGAAAGAGATATTTTCTATGTTCCTAATTCACAGGGACATGAACTTGATCTTTCATCAGATTCTAGAGGAGTTCAGACAAAGATGGCTATTGATGCTACTTTAGATGATGGAAGTAAGGCTTATGAGAGAGTATCTTATCCTGAGGTTAATTTGAAGGATTATGGTATCTAAAGGAGGAAGAAATTATTATGTATGATTTACTAATCAAGAAGGCTTTTGCTTATAACATTGGTACTAATAAGGATATAGGAATACTAAATGGGAAAATAGTCGAAATCGGTGAGGGTATTCCAGAAACATTAGCCAAAGAAGTGATTCAGGCAAATGGTAATTTGGTAGCTCCTGGGTTTGTTGATTCCCATATGCATTTTGATAAGGTTTTATCACTTGGTGATGTAGAGTCCAAAACTCTAGATTCGGCAATAGTAGAATTTACCAAATATTGCAATAATATTAAAAAGGGTGAATGGAAAAGTGATGTAATGCGTCGTGCTAAAGAAGCTGCAAGGATTGTGGTGCAATCAGGTACAACGACTATGAGAACTCATATTAATATTGAGGCAAGTACTGATTTGCAGAGTATTGAAGCAATAAATGAATTAAAAAATGAATTGAAGGATTTTCTAGATGTTAAAATTACTTCCTTGCCAACTTTTTATGATGGACCAGAGGCTCAAGCTAAACGTTTAGATATGTTGGATTATGCTTGTAAAAATGGAATGTTGGATTTTGTGGGAGGGGCACCTCATACTCATGAGAACTGGGAGGAATTGACAGATAAAATTTTTGCAATTGCAGTTCGTAATAATATGCCTCTTGATTTTCATGTGGATGAAACGGATAATCCTGACATTAGGAATTTTGAACAAATTGCAAATTTGACCATGAAATATGGTTATGAAGGACGGGTAAGCTGTGGGCATGTGACTGCTCTTAATGCAGTAGATGATGAAACTGCTGCTAGATTAGTTGCAAAGGCTAAGCAAGCGGATTTACAGATTATTACCTTGCCTTCTTGTAATCTTTACTTAATGGGACGTAATGATAGACAACCAATTCGTCGTGGTATTACTAGAGTTCGTGAGTTCCTAGAAGCAGGTGTAAATATTTCTTATGCTTCAGATAATATTCGAGATGCTTTTCGTCCATTTGGAAATGGTGATATGTTGGAGGAGGGTTTATTGACTGCTCAAGTAGCCCAGATGGCAACTAAATCAGAACTTGATACTGTTTTTAGAATGGGAACTTTGAATCCAGCTATAACCTTATTATTAAAAGATTATGGTTTAGGAAAAGGGAAACAGGCAGATTTAGTTATTTTTGATACTGATAGTGTGGCGGAAACCCTAGTTTCACAAGGGACTCGACGTTATGTAATCAAGAATGGTAAAGTAGTAGCTAAAAATACCAGAGCCAAGGAGATTGTTTTTTAAAGTTATCAAAGACCTGTAGTGCGAGTGTGCATTGCAGGTTTTTTATTTGGTGCGTAGTCCCTGGTTGTTTTTGTATATATTTATTTTGTGATATAATTATAACAAAAGTAGTAAAGGGGAGTTATGTATTTAGAGAAAATTAGTTCATTACCTAAGAAATTTATTAAGAAACTTGATGATATTGATAATCTTAATATTTATCTTGTTCAAGACTATAATTTAAAGTTATTGAATAGTATTGTGGATTTTAGTGTCAATATTTTTGGTGACGCCAGTCTTGATGAGTGGGGTATAGTACCTCAAATTAGGAGAGGCAATGTATTCTTGTTGAAAGAAGATATTAAAAATAAAGTAATGGGGATTGCTATTCTTATGAGAGATTGGGAAGACGGGGATAAAGCTTATCTGTTTGATTTTGCCATTTCGGAAGAATATCAAGGGCTTGGTGTTGGGTTCCAGTTTCTAAAGGGTATAATTGAAAACTTGATTGACCAAAAATTTTTAAGGATGAATCTAACTGTAGATGTGAATAATGATGGTGCTATTCATCTTTATCAGGATAAATTAGGGTTTAAGACTATTTCTAGAGAGGATGATGAGTATGGTAAGGGTCATCATAGATATGTTATGGAGTTAGATTTTAATGATTTTAAAGAACTTTTTGGAGTTAAATTGAAACTAAAAATATTAATTAAATAGTGAACCAAAAGGACTGCCCTAGGGGGGGTAGTCCTAAATTGTTTTTAGAAAACAATTACAAAAAGAATTCATACAAAATAGGTAGTCAAATAGAAGAAAATCTGTTATAATTTGGTTCTATAGTTAATAAATGTTATTTATTAACAAATTTTATTTTAAAGGGGAAATATATTTATGAGTAACTATAACGCGGTATTAGGAAGAAATACGGAGAACGCACCTAAAAGTTCTCTAAGTTCACAAACTGTAGCTTTCTCACATTACAATAATCTTTCAGCACAATTACCTATTGATCCAAAATCAGGTAAATTAGTAGCTGGTGGAGTTAAGGCACAAGCTGAACAATGTTTTAAAAATATTAAGGCAGTTGTTGAAAGCGTAGATTATGCAATGACAGATGTTGTTAGAATTACAGTGTTCGTTAAGAATATCAAGGACGTTGAAGCTGTAGACGAAGTTTACAAAACTTTCTTCACTACTTATGTTCCTACAAGAACTACTGTAGCAGTTGCTGCTTTGCCTATGGATGCTTTAGTGCAAGTTGATGCGTTAATTTCAAATGGTGTTGGTACTATACCAAACGCACCTCAAGCTGGTGATTTAATCAAGTTGACAAATAATACTTGTAAGGCTCCATTAAGTGCTTTATCTACTCAAGTTGTAGCTTTTTCACATTATAATAACGTTTCTGCACAACTACCTATCGATCCAAAAACTGGTAGATTAGTAGAAGGCGGAGTAAAAGAGCAAACTGCACAATGTTTAAAAAATGTTAAGACAATCCTAGAGAGCATTGATGTTCCTATGGACGATATCGTTAAAATAACTGTATTCCTTAAGGATCTTGCAGATGTTGAAGCTGTAAACGAAGTTTATACAACATTCTTCCCAGATTCAGCTATTGCTAGAACTGTAGCTTACATGCCAGCAAGAACTGTTATTGCTGTTGAAGCTTTACCAGAGGCTGCTTTAGTTCAAATTGAAGCTGTAGTTTCACATGGTGATGGGACACCTCCTCAAGCAGTTGAAGATAGACATGGTCTTATCATTGAAGCTAACAATACTGATGATGCACCAAAAAGTAAATTATCAACTCAAACTGTAGCATTCTCTCACTACAATCACGTTTCAGCTCAATTACCAATAGATGCAAAAACTGGTAAATTGGTTGCTGGTGGTGTAAAAGAGCAAGCTGCACAGTGTTTGAAAAATATTAAAGCAATTGTTGAGTGTGTTGATCATGCTATGGCCGATGTGGTTAAAGTTAATATCTACTTAAAGAATATCGACGATATTGCTGCTGTTGATGAAGTTTACTCAACATTCTTCCCAGGTGGAGTTCCTGCTAGAAGAGTAGTTGGAGTTTCATCTATACTTGAAGATGCTTTAATCCAGATTGATGCAGTTTTAGGTAATGAAGAGGGAACACCTCCAATAGTTAAGTAATTAAATCAATAAAATATAGAATATATGTATATGATGGCTACTCTTCGGAGTAGCCATTAGCATATATTTTTTAAAAAAGAACTCAATATTCAACAAATGTTTAGAGAACATAAGTGTCAACCATTGATTGATTGTTGCTTTTTATCAGATTTACATTACAAACAAGACGTATCAATAAATTTAGAGATATAGTACAATAAAGGTATATAAAAAAATTATGATGAACTAAAAGGAGAAGCAGTCATGCAAATAGAGAAACCAAGTAAACAGAACCTGAAAGGAATCATCATAGCCATACCGATAATACTTATAATATCAGCAGGATGGCTATACTTCTTTCAACCAGAACTAAATATAAAAAGCCCGGCAGCTGTATTAGTAATACTGATGCTAATAGCAATAAATGCCTTTATAATAGCTATCTTCAAACATAAGAAGATTGCAAGAAAAACGGTAGTGAATCCAGTTAATCAAAATACAGTCCGCATAGTAGATCTTAAAGCCATAAAACTAGCCGGACTTTATTCAATACTTGGCTTACTATTTGCTCTCTATCTATTAATAGGGGGAATCTCCGGAGCACATATACTAAGAGCAAAAGCATACGTTAAACAAATGCCAATGGAAGTACTTGAAAGTAAAGACTTCGCCGAACAGGTCAGCCCTGAAGCAATAGGCACCTCTACTCTGCCAATCATAGATAAAGAAATAGCACTAAGAAAAGCAGAGGGACAACTAAGTACATACGGAAGCCAATATTCTATTGGTTCAAGTTTCACCTTAATTAATATCAAAGAAAATGGTGTTGAACGCCTAGTTAGAGTAGCACCACTAGAATACAATGGATTTGTAGTAGCTGCTACCCACTATAATACTGGATCAGTTGGCTACGTAATGGTCGATGTAGTAACAGAAGAAGCAAAATTTGTAGAAGTTAAAGAAGGAATTAAGTACCTGGAATCAGGACTTATGAATCGCAAACTATCAAGATATATCTGGATGCATTATCCAACAAGTTTAATTACTGACTATTCTTTTGAAATAGACGATAGCGGCAACCCTTATTGGGTAGCTTCTGTATATGATAATGAAGTTGGGTTATTCTCAGGACAAAATCCTATAGGAGTTGTTTTGGTTAATGCTGTCAATGGTGATATTAATCGCTATGACATTAAGGATGTTCCAACATGGGTAGACCGTGTGGTACCATCAGAACAGGCAATGACACAGGCCAACAATGCACTAACCTATAAGAATGGCTGGTTCAATGCTACCTTTGGTGCAAAGAAGGAAGTCTTTAATTTAACAGAAGAATATAATTATTTGTCACTAAATGGTAAGACCTACTTGTATTCAGGAGTAACTTCACCTAATAATGCAGATGAGACATCAGTTGGCTTTGTTCTTATAGATCTTAGAACAAAAGAAACCAAAATGTACCGTATACAAGGTATTACAGAATATAGAGCTATGGAAATCGCCAGGAGTCATCAAAGTGTTAAAGCACAAAACCTTAATGCAACTGAACCTTTATTGGTAAATATAGAAGGTCAGCCAACATATTTCTTGACCTTAAAGAATAATGTTCAAAGACAATGGTATGTTTTAGTAAGGGTATCAGATGGTGCAATCGTACTAAACCAAAATTTAAGAACTTGCAAATCTGAATATATTTCACTCTTAACTAATCAAAACGGAAGTCCTGTAACCGAAGGTTTGGAAAGTGTTAGTGGAATAGTTTCAAGGGTTCGTGAATCTCAAGGTGATATATTGGAGTTTGTATTTGCAAATGATGTGGACAAGATTTATATAGTTCCACTTTCATTAGGGGTTGATACTAGATTCCTTCAAGCTGGAGATACAGTAACAGTTAAGTTTTTACCGTCTGATGATGGGACATATCTAGTTCGTGAACTTATTAATGATACTTTGCGCATTAAATAATTTTTAGGAGAAAACTATGATTAAACAATATAAGGATAAAGAAAATACCCCTTTAAATTTCCACAATGTACTAAAAGTTTTTGTTATTTTGAATATTATTTTTAGTTTAGTAATTACTGGTGGGGCAATATTTGATTTATTTCAAGTATCCAGTTTTAGCTACATTGTATATTTCTTTTCCAACTTTTTTTTCACTACTTTATTAAGTATTATATTAGTTCTTCTATATATAGGTTTAAGAAAATTCAATATTATTATTGTATATCTGGTTGCTGCCTTATTAGGAACTAGTATATTATTTACTTTAATTTCTTTAGGTCTATTATCATTATATAATGTGCTAACTAGTGGAATGATTATAGAGCAAATTTTCTATTTAATAAGAAATATTGTTGTCCAAAGCTTAATATTGCTATATTATTATAAGAGGATACCAATATTGGATCCTGATATGAGAAATACTTTTAGAAAAAAAGAAAAAGTATTTGAATAAGGAGTTGAAAATGATTTTATCAAGAAAATCAGTAATGAATATTGCTTCAATCTTTATAGCAGTGACAATGATTGCTGGTATTGGTATGTTTACTGTTGCCCAAAAGGCTGAAGGTAAAACAATTGCAAGTAATGGGATTTATGGTTATCTGAATAAGCCAAATAGTATTGAATTTGATAGCTCAGGAAATATGTACATAATTAATGATAATAATACTAGCATTTCTAAAGTAGCACCAAATGGTACCGTTACAGTAGTTAACAGTGGTGGTGCTTATGGTGCGTTTAATAATATATCGGATATTGAATTTGATGCACCGGGGAATATGTATATTTCAAACTTGGGATCAAATACTATTAATAAAATCACACCACAAGGGGCTTTATCCGTTATTGCATCTAATGGTATATATGGAACCTTAACTTCCCCAAGCAATTTAGAATTTGATGCTAGTGGCAACTTACACATAGCCAATAGTACACAGATTAATAAGATCACACCACAAGGTGCGATAACAGTTGTTCAAAGTGGCGGAATTTATGGTGATTTTGTTAAGATTGAAGATATCTCCTTTGATGCAACAGGAAATATGTGTATCACTGACAGTGGTGCCAAAACTGTAACAGTTATTCCTTCAAATGGAGATGAAGTGTTGCTGTTAGAGTTTGATGCTCCAGTATATGATACAGCTTTTGATGCAAATGGTAATGTCTATATTGCCGAGTCCAATAGTATTCACAAAATCACTGAGAGTGAAGTTATTACAATCTCAGATGGTGAAGCTTATGGTGATCTGAAATCCATAAGGGATCTTGAATTCGATAGTATAGGTAATTTGTATATTGCTAATACTGGAAACAATTCAATTAATAAAATAGTTAATTTCAGTGGTGTTTATGCTATCCGTTCCAAAAATAGTAATCTATTAATGGATGTATATAATGGAGGCAAAACCCAAGGAACTAACATAATACAATGGCCTGCTACAGGTGGAGCTAATCAGAAGTGGACATTTGAACTTTTAGACAATGGCTACTATAAGATTACTTCTGTTCTTAATCCTTCTTATTCTCTAGATGTCTATAATGCTGGAGCTGAGCTTGGCAACAGGGTTATTCAATGGACTTATCATGGTGGAACAAACCAACAATGGAAGTTAATAGAGAATACTGATGGTACTATTTCCTTTATGTCTAGATTGGCTGTCGAAGGTAATGGTAGTATTGGTCCTACAAACTATCTCCTGGATGTTTATGGTGGAGGTAAGGAACAGGGTGTTAATGTAATACAATGGACAGGACATTATGGTGATAATCAGAAATGGTATCTTGATTCTTTTGTGAATCATAATGTTACTTATGATAGTAAAGGTGGAAGTGCAGTTGCGGCTGGCCAAGCTGGAACTTATTCCTTGTTAACACAGCCAACAGCTCCTACTAAGGATGGCTCACTATTTGATGGATGGTTTAAAGATGAAGCTCTTACCCAAAAATGGGATTTTTCTAAGGACAGGATGCCGGCAAATGACATTACGCTTTATGCTAAATGGATAAAAGGCTTCAATGGTACATATGTTATTCGTTCAAAGAATAGTAACTTAGTAATGGATGTATTTAATCAAGGTCAATTGGAGGGTGTTAATATTATACAATGGCCAGAAAATGGTCAAACTAATCAACAATGGAAGTTTGAATCTTTAGGTAATGGTTATTACAAGATATCCTCTGTTCTTAATCCTACATTTTCATTAGATGTGTTTAATAGGGGCTTAACTCTTGGTAATAGGGTTATTCAATGGACTTATCATGGAGGTACTAATCAACAATGGAAGATTATTGAAAATATTGACGGTTCTGTTTCCTTTATGTCGAGACTGGCTGAGGAAAATGGTACTGGTTACTTGTTGGATGTCTACAATGGAGGCAAGGATCAAGGGGTTAATGTGATTCAATGGACAGCACATTATCGCGATAATCAAAAATGGTTACTTGAAAAGGTAGTAAAATAGAATAATATATATAGACGTCAATCATTAAATTATGATTGACGTCTTTTTCATAACTAAAACTAATTCATCAGGTTGTATATGATATAATGATAGTAGACAATGATAAGCTTATGAGGAGGATTTATAGATACATCAACAGGAAAACTGAAGACAAATCTGAAATATGCCAATTATGAAAATATCAATCATGTAATGCTTAAAATTAGTAAGTAATATTTAGGTTTTCCTGAAAATTATGAATCCAAAACCTACATAAGGTAGGTTTTTGCTTTTTTGTTACAGAAATTTTAAAAGATATATGAAATACCGAAAATCAATTATTTAGGAGGAAATATATCATGAACAGCATCAATGGGATATTATCGAATTTAGGAATATTTGTATTATTTATATTCATCATACTATTTATTCTTTGGCTTTTACTAAAAAGAACCAGTTCAAGTAATAGATTAAACTCACAAGATGTTCTGCTTTCAGGAGAAGAACTAGAAAAGCATGCCCAAATCAAAGCCAGAGAACACACTATAACATCTCAACCCAAATACCAGGCCTGGCCTATTACCCAACTAAATGCCAACTACGATATGATAATATCCGTATATAAAGAACTGAATGAAGACATACAAAAAAAGAGACCAGTTCCACCAGCTGCTGAATGGTTACTAGATAATTTCTACATAATTGAAGAACAAGTAAAAGGTCTTAGACGGGATTTAAACAAGAAAACTTTCCTCCAACTACCTGTACTAAAAAACGGTGATCTTAAAGGACAGGCTCGAATATTTGCAATCGCCGTAGAAATAGTCTCCCACACAGATGGACAAATAGACGATAAAGTAATATTAGAATATTTAAATGCTTACCAAACACAAAATATTCTTTTTGATAGAGAAATATGGGCTATGCCAATAGTTATTAGACTTGCTTTATTGGAAAAGATTAGATTTCTCAGTGAAGATATTAAAAAAACAAAAAATAATTGGCATAAAGCAGATCGTACATATAAACAATGGCTCGAAAATGACGAAGAAGTTCACAAACAATTCTTAATAACCCTTAAAGAAAATCTTAATAAAATGGAAGAAATTAATCCATCATATATTGAACACTTACTATATAGCATCCGAAGATCTGGGAAGAGCAATGTAAATGTTCTGCGCATCATGGATAAAGTATTAAAGAAATTTGGTACCACAACTGAAAAAATTACAAACAAGGAACACAATTATCAATCTGTTAAAACAGTTTCCATGGGCAATTGCATAACAAGTCTACATTTTATGACAACTATGGACTGGGCAGATTTATTTGAAAATGCTAGTTATATTGAAAGAATCTTCATTCAAGATCCACTTAGTATCTACAAGGAAATGGACATTGATACCAGGAATCATTACCACGCAAAAATTCAAGAACTAGCTGCAAGATTTAGAGTGTCTGAACTTTACCTGGCTCAAAAGGTTCTTGACCTGGCAAATCAAGCACTTGAATCTACACAACCAGAAAAAAGAAACGATCCTGTAGAACAACGTACTTGGCATGTTGGCTACTATTTATTTGGAAAAGGTATCAAAATACTAGAAAATAGCCAAGAAAAGAAAATTGAAATTATAGAAAAACTAAGAAAGTTCGTACTAAATAAACCAGAAGTGATATACTTCACCTCTATAATAACCTTAACTCTACTCCTTATGGCAATCGTTGTTAGATTCACAGTCATGTCCACCGATATAAATTACATAGTATTAGCCATTATTGCAGGTTTAGTTTTATTTATACCCTCAAGTGAAATCGCTATAACAGCAGTTAACTGGATAATTTGCAAGGCAATAAAACCAACAGTATTTCCTAAAATGGCTTTAAAAAGTGGAATTCCAGAAAATCTTAGCACCATAGTAGCCACACCTACATTACTATCAGACGAAAGTACTGTAGAAGAATTACTAGCCAGAATGGAAAGCAACTACCTTACCAATCGCGAAGATAACCTGTATTTTGTACTAATTGGTGCCTATGCAGATTCAAATAGCACCAATATTAAAAACGGGAAAATTATAGTTGAAAAAACTATGAACGGTATTAAAAAATTAAATGAAACCTATGCTAATGGAAGCGCTGATAAATTCTATTTCTTCCACAGAAGAAGTCTTTTTAATGAAGAAAATTCAAAATGGTTTGGGTGGGAAAGAAAAAGAGGCGCCTTGTTAGAATTCAATGACATGCTACTTGGCGCTGAAGATACTAGTTTCGGTTACTTTTCAGCTAGCTTAAAACACCTAGCAAATGTAAAATATATAATCACATTAGATAGTGATACCATACTACCAATAGGAATGGCCAAGAAAATGATAGGAAGCATGGCACATCCTTTAAACTGTCCAGTAATCGATAAAAAAAGGGGCATTGTAGTAGAAGGTTATGGACTAATGCAGCCAAGAATTCAAGTAGAACTAGAAAGTTCCAACAAAACCCTATTTTCTAGGATCTTTGCAGGACAAGGTGGAATGGACCCTTATGCTAATGCTATATCTGATGTATATCAGGACCTATTTGGAGAAGGTAGTTATACAGGAAAAGGCATATATGACTTAAAAGTATTTCAAAATGTACTTAAAAATACCATACCAGAAAACTCAGTATTGAGCCATGATCTACTTGAAGGATCTTTTGTGCGAACAGGACTAGTATCAGACCTAAAACTAATGGATTCACATCCATCTCAATATAATGGCTCAGCATCAAGAATCTATAGATGGACACGTGGAGATTGGCAGTTATTACCATATTTATATAATAAAATAAAAAATGCCAATGATGAATTAGTTCAGAATCCATTATCTAGATTATCAAAATGGAAAATTTTGGATAATCTAAGAAGAAGCTTAGTAGCTCCATCGTTAATGATTTTATTGGCATTAAGCTTTAGTATTCTTCCAGGAAACATATATTTCTGGATAGCTCTATTTTTATTACCTCAATCTTTACCACTTTTGATTGGAGTTTTACATTCATTAATTCATGAAAGACCAATAATAAGAAGAATTAAAAGAGATAAACCTATAATAATTGGCTCAAAAGCAGAGTTGTTACAATTCTTGCTTAATTTAATGTTTCTTCCATATCAAGCTTGGTTGATGATTAAGGCCATAATAATTACCATGAACCGAGTCTACATTACCAATAAAAACCTATTGGAATGGGTAACCTCAGCAGAGTTAGAAAAAAAACAAAAAAACTCACTTAAAAGCTATATTATTAGCATGAAAACATCACTTATAGGTGCAGTTATTCTCTATATATTGATATTAATTTTCAACCCAAATCTAATACCTTTAGGTATATTCTGTATGCTTGTATGGTTTAGCGCACCAGTTATAGCCTATTGGATTAGTAAAGATCAAAAAAAAGTAGAAGTAAAAGTCACTGAAAAAGAAATCCAGGAACTGGGAAGAATAGCCAGGAAAACTTGGCGTTATTTCGAAGAATTTGCAAACAGCAAAAATCATTATCTGGCACCAGATAATTATCAAGTATACCCAACAAGAGGTCTGGCTTACAGAACTTCTCCAACTAACATAGGTCTTGGACTACTTGCAACTTTATCAGCTAGAGATTTTGGCTATATCGGGACCAAAGAAATGTTGGAGCAAATAGAAAAAACTATAACAACTATAGAGAACCTGGATAAGTGGAACGGTCATCTATATAACTGGTATAATACCAACACCTTAAAAACCTTACAACCAGCATATGTTTCAACAGTAGATAGTGGAAATTTAGTAGGATATTTAATAACTTTGGCTCAAGGATTAAAAGGATATTTGGATAAACCTTTGATTGATAATCAATTTTTCAAAGGAATTAAAGATACCCTTAATTGTATTGGTGAAGAAGGAATATCAGCTTGTCAAAAATATCTTGATTATCTTTCATTACAAGGAGAAGATGTCCAATATCCATATGGCTGGAATAAGGCAATGGAAGAAATTACTACAATATGTGGTATACAAGATTTGAAAAAAACTTTTTGGATTTACAAAGTAGAAAATATGCTTCAAAAATTTGATAGCGAAATTCAAGAATTCTTACCAGGATCATCTCTTTTAAAAACATTTAGCAAAGAAATCATGAAGTTAAAAGATACTGAAGAATTACTTTTATTACTTAATAAGAATCCTAAATTAAAAGATTTGCCTGAACACTATGTTCTTCTGGGAACTAAGTTGAAAGCCTTGACATTATTTATTGAAAAAAGTAAAAATGACAAGATGAGGAAGAATTTAATTGGACTTCAGGAACTAGAATTTAAATTACTTAACACTAAGGCTAAAGTTGTAGACTTCTTAAGAAGATATCATGAATTAATAACAAGAATAGAAGTTCTTCATAATGACATGAAGTTTTTGCCGCTATATGATAAAAAGAAACAACTATTCTCTATAGGATATAATTTTGAAGATAATAAACTAACCAACTCATATTATGATCTATTAGCATCAGAGGCTAGACTTACTAGTTATATAAGCATAGCAAAAGGTGAGATACCAGTAACACATTGGTTTAAAATGGGAAGGGCCTTAACAGTAGTTGGTAGATACAAGGGGCTAGTTTCATGGACAGGTACTATGTTTGAGTATTTAATGCCTTTACTTATTATGAAAACCTATAAACATACTCTTATGGATGAAACTTATTCCTTTGTGATAAAGAGTCAAAAGAAATATGCAAAAATGAGAAATATGCCTTGGGGTATTTCTGAATCAGCTTTCAATTTATTAGATCATAACCAGGAATACCAATATAAGGCGATTGGAGTACCATGGTTAGGACTAAAAAGAGGTTTGATAGAGGATGCTGTGACAACTCCTTATGCAACTTGTCTAGCTCTGATGGTGGATCCTAGAGGAGCTATGGAAAATCTACAAAAACTGAAATCAGAAGGACTAGAAGGCAGATATGGTTACTATGAAGCCGCAGATTATACAAAAGAAAGATTAGGTTCTGAATCTAGTCATCATATTATTAAAAGTTTTATGGCACATCATCAAGGTATGAGCTTACTTGCTTTAAATAATTTCTTAAATAAAAATATTATGCAGGAACGGTTTCATCAAGACCCGGCAATGGATGCTTCAAGATTACTACTTCAAGAAAAAGTGCCTGGAAATGTCTTGATAACCAAAACTCATAAGGAAAAGGTTATTCCATATAAAGAAGATATTATCAAGGAAAAAAGAGCAATACGTACATTCTATCAACCCGAACTGATATTTCCTAAAGCCCATATCCTAACAAATGGAAATTATTCCATAATGATTACTGATCGTGGAACAGGTTATAGTAAAAATAAATTAATGGCTGTAACTAGATGGAGAATGGATAATGCCTTAGATTCTTACGGTATGTTTTTCTATCTTAAAAATTTAGATACTGATGCTATCTGGTCTGCTACTTATGCACCATTTAATACAAAAGCAGATAATTATGAAGTAACCTTTATGGCCGATAAGGCCATTTACCTAAGAAGAGATGGAGATATAGAAACTAAAACTGAGGTATTAGCAGCCTCTGGAGAAAATGCTGAAATACGAAGATTGTCTATAACAAACAAAGGTGAAGAAACTTGTAATATTGAAGTAACTAGTTATAGTGAAATAGTTCTAGCATCACAAGATGCAGATGAGTATCATCCTGCATTTAGTAATTTGTTCATTGAAACTGAATTTAATAAAGAACTAAATTGCTTAATTGGTAGCCGTAGACCTAAGTCAAAACTAGATAAAACCACATGGATTGGACAAAGTACAGTATTACAAGGTAATAGCACTGGTGAAATTCAATATGAAACAGACCGTATGAAATGGCTAGGTAGAGGCAGAAATCTAAAAAATCCTCTAGCTATCTTAAGTGGGAAACCTTTATCTAACACTACAGGACCTGTTCTTGATCCGGTAATGAGCATGAGGGTAAAAGTTAGTATTGAACCAGGTAAAACTGCCAAAATTTCATATGTTACAACTGTGGCTGAAAGTAATGAATATCTTCTGACTAAAATTGAAAAATATTCTAGTCCAGATAGAATTGAGGGAGCCTTTAATTTAGCACAAGTAAGAAGCAGTTTAGAAATGAAATATCTCAATATGAAAGAAGAAGAAGAAGAGCTTTACCAAAATATGCTAGCAGATGTAATATTTGCAAGTCCATTAAGAAATAAGAATCAAAAACAGATAATGGAAAATACAAAAGGTCAGTCTGCGTTATGGCGCTATAGCATTTCAGGAGACTTACCAATAATTTTAGTTGTTTTAAATAATAATAATCAGATGAAATTATTATCAGAAGTTTTAAAAGCACAAGAATATTGCCATTTAATGGATATTGTTGTGGACTTGGTAATTTTAAATGAAGAGGAACATACCTATGATGCACCGTTGAATCAATTGATTTCTGATATTATATTATCGAGTCAGACACATGACTATGCTAGTAGAATTAAACATGTTTTTGTTTTGGATAAGGGTAAAGTATTGGAAGAAGATATTCCTCTGTTATATGCAGTTTCAAGATTGGTCTTTAAAGGAGATGATGGTAACTTAAGTGAACAGCTTGAAAGAGGAAAGAAAAAGTTCTTACCAAGTACAGTTGAGTTTGAAAAAATTGCTTACAATGCCAATAATAATATGGAATCGCCGGAAATACCATCTCTTCTATATTTTAATAAATTGGGTGGTTTTAATGAGACCGGTGACGAATATATCATTAAACTAAATAATGATCAATTAACACCTGCTCCTTGGATTAATGTTATAACTAATGAGAATTTTGGATTTTTAGTATCAGAGTCTGGCTCCGGCTATACCTGGTCTGGAAATAGTCGTGAAAACAAACTTACACCGTGGTTTAATGATCCTGTTGCCGATCCTTCAGGTGAGGTTATTTACTTAAGGGATGAGGATACTGGTCATATTTGGACTCCATCAGCTTCACCAATTAGGGAAAAGGAACCTTATGTTATTCATCATGGATTTGGCTATACTAGATTTGAACACAATAGTAATGAGATTGAGCAAATTCTTACTCAATTTGTCCCAGTTGATGAATCAGTCAAATTAAGCTTGTTATCATTGAAAAATACCTCGGATAAAAAGAAAAAAATTAAAGTTACATATTGCGTGAAGCCAGTCTTAGGTGTCATTAGGAAAAATTCTATTTTACATATTAAGTCAAATTTAGACATTAGCGGAGCGATACTACTGGAAAATCCATACAATGAGGATTTTCCTGGTGAAGTTTGTTTTGTTGAGGCTTCTATCCAAGAGCGATCAGTTACAAACGATGGCAAGGAATTTTTTGGAAATGGAAATGCAACCTCACCAGATTGCTTGAAGCGGGAAAAACTATCTGGGAACATTGATATGGTAGAGGATCCTTGTGGTGCCATTCAAATAGAGGTAGTGCTAAAACCTAATGAGAGTAAAGATATAGTATTTCAATTAGGTATTGGTAAAGAAATTACTAAGATACAAAAGTTGATGAAAAAATATAGATCTATTGAAAATACTAAATTAGCTTTAAAAAGTGTTAAGGAATTTTGGTTAGAAAAGTTACAAACTGTTCAAGTCAAAACTCCGGCAAAATCAATGGATCTGATGCTCAATGGTTGGCTTCAGTATCAGTTAATCTCTAGTAGATTATGGGCACGATGTGGATTTTATCAGGCAGGTGGAGCCTTCGGGTTTAGGGATCAACTACAAGATTGTCTATCGATTGCTAATATTTGGCCTGAAGCTGCCAGAAAGCAAATTTTACTTCATGGTAAGCATCAATATGTTGAGGGAGATGTTCAACATTGGTGGCATGAACCAACTAGTAAGGGTGTACGTACCCGATTTTCTGATGACCGTTTGTGGCTTCCTTATGTGACTGCAGAATATATAAGGATTACAGGAGACGTAACAATTTTAAATGAAGAACTTCCATTTCTAATCGAGAATGAGTTAAATGAGTATGAAGATGATAGATATGGAACACCAAAGGTGTCAGAAGAGAAAGCAAGCTTATATGAACATTGTCTAAGGGCTATTGAAGTATCACTAAAGTTTGGAAAACATGGACTTCCTCTTATGGGATCTGGTGACTGGAATGATGGTATGAATGAAGTTGCTAATAGAGGGATGGGCGAAAGTGTCTGGTTAGGTTGGTTTATAATATCTGTTCTGAATGATTTTACTCCATTATGCAAAAAAATGGGTGATGATAAACTAGAAGAGAAGTACAATGGCATTATGAAAAAAATTCTTGGTGCTATTGAAAAAGAGGCTTGGGATGGTAAGTGGTATCGTAGAGCTTATTTTGATAATGGGTTGCCTTTAGGTTCTGAACAAAACAATGATTGCAAAATTGATTCGATATCCCAAAGCTGGGCTGTTATCTCAGGCCAAGGTAAGCATAGTAGGGCAAAAGAAGCTATGAATTCAATGGAGAACTATTTAATAAGTCGTGAAGATGGGTTGATGAAACTTTTGACTCCACCATTTGATTTAGGCAAAGAGGAACCTGGATATATTAAAGGTTATGTTCCTGGAACCAGGGAAAATGGTGGTCAGTATACTCATGCTGCTGCTTGGGCAATTATTGCCTTTGCTAAACTTGGTAATGGAAATAAAGCATTGGAGCTTTTTGAATTACTTAATCCTATAAATCTTACAAATAATTACAGGGAGTATTCAAGATATAAAGTTGAACCTTATGTCATTGCTGCTGATGTTTATAGTTCATATCCTCATATTGGAAGAGGTGGATGGACCTGGTATACTGGAGCAGCTGGTTGGATGCATAGGGCTGGATTAGAGAATATATTAGGATTTCAAAAAAATGGTGACACTATATTAATGGATCCATGTATACCAAGTCATTGGAAAGAGTATGAGTTATCATATCGATATAAATCTGCAAATTATCATATAACAGTTAAAAACTCTAAAGGTAAAACGAAGGGTGTAACTCAATTGCTTGTTGATGGGATTACTTTAGAGGGTCAAGTATTTCCTCTAAATGATGATTTAAAGAACCATGAAGTTGAAGTTGTATTAGGTTAATTCTGGGATTATATTAAAAGAAGCCAGTCACCCTTGTTGATGACTGGCTTCTTTTCTAATTCTTAGTTATAGCTACTTTCCAAATATCAGATCCTTCTTCAATTTGAATTTTGATGTATGGATACAGATTTATTTGATAATATATATTATCCTATGAGCGAGTATGATATACTTCAATAGAAAAGACTAAATAATTTGATAAAATTATCTCAATTTATACTTGAAAGTGTAAAGCTTTAGTGGATTTATGATATAATATTTTCATTTAATAAAATGCATTTAATACAAGGGGGTTAGGATGAAAAAAAGTAGAATTTTTATTAGTGTAGGCCTTATCTTATTAGGTTCATTACTTATTGCTATAGCTTTTGTTTTTGGTGGTGAGGGTGATAAAATAAAAAATGATAATGATGGAATCTATCCTGAACCGATTGGCACAGATTCAGGTGTTATCAAAAATTCTTCCACAACAGGATTAGCTTTTGATGGAGATTATAAGCCTGTTATGGCGGTTATTGAAAATTCTCCTGCTGCTAGACCTCAAACTGGTTTGCAAACTGCCGATGTAGTTTATGAAGTAATGGTTGAAGGAAGTATTACACGTTTTGTAAGTGTGTTTTCTGATAAGGTTCCTGAACAAATATTACCTATAAGAAGTGGCAGAGCACCATTTTTATATATACAACAGGAATGGGATGGTTTGTTCATGCATTTTGGTGCCTCGGGCACGGCTTCAAACCCTCAAGACTATACTTTTACTGGCAATAAACTCTTTAAGGATATAAAGATAGATTTAGATGGCATAACTGGGTATAAGGATGGTATATTTAAAAGAGTAAATACCGCACCTGCCCCTCACAACGTTATGGGTAATCCGTTACTAGCACAAAAGCTATATAATTATGAGCCTAAACCATTGGATTGGAAGTTTGATGCTAAAGTATTTTATCCAGGCGAATCAGTAACTGCTGTTGAGCTTCCATTTACAACTAGTACTAGAAATTATGTTTCTTATACATACGATTTTAATAAAGGTGTTTATCTTCGTTTTATGAGTGGCGTTCCATTTATGTCATCAGAAACTAATTCTCAATTAGAAGTGAAGAATGTGATAGTTCAATATACTTCCTATTCTATCAAGGGCTCAATATACAAGGATTGGGTTATGGTTGGTGCTGGTAAGGCTGATTTCTATATTGGTGGTATGTATGTTCAAGGTAGTTGGTCCAAGGATTCACCAACTGCACAAACCATGTACAAGGACGCTGAAGGTAATCCAATAGTTCTAAAACCAGGCAATACTTGGATACATATACATCCTAATAAATAGAGTTGCATATGAAATATATTGACTCTTCTTTGTACTAATGATAAAATTATAAAGAAATGTGACGTTTTTATTTACTCAAGGACGAGCTAAACCATTTAAATAAAATGGGGGAGTAATGTCAAGGGGTTGTGAATGTTATATTATTTTGGAAGACCAATTTGTATAGTAAATAAACTAGACTAAGTGTAAGCCAATATTCAAATATTTTTTATTTGAATATTGGCTTTTTTGTTATTTGGTTTTTTGTAAGGAGTTGAATTTTATCGAAATAATTGAGAATAATTCAAGTAGTTTATTATCCATAACAGATTTAATGTTAAAAATGTTGAATCAAGACTCTAGGTTTAAAAAAGCTATGGAAAATATTAATTTTAGGTTGATATACAATGGGTTTATAATTCAAACCTACAATTATATTCAAAAGAATGATTGCAACGAATTACAAACTCTAGAGAAAGATTTTATAAATGTTTATGAAAATATGGAAAATTATAGTAAGGGGAATTAAAAATGATGAATGAATTAATATCTAGGATGATTTTACCAAAAGAGTTGGAAAAAATTATTGGGGATGGAAATAAAGTAACTATTCCTGAGACAAGAGAAGAATTATTAGAAATGGCCATGGGTGATGGTAGTACAAATCTCTTTGAGGTTGCTTATGATGTTCCTGGTATAGGAAAGATTGTAGAAGCTACTGTTGCCAAATGTAAAAATGGGGTAGTTATTAATTATACAGATATTTATATGAGAAGACGTGATCCAGAGTGTATGGTTATAGCTGATAATGGCAAAACCGACAAAGAACGATATATTGATAAATACGGAGTTGAATTTGAGCCATTAAGAGATATGACTTTTGAATGGTTGGCTCAACAAGATTTAATAGTATTGCCATTTATGGCAGGTGGAAAAGAATTTGGTTATCAATCCCTGTTGGTAGCACCAGCCAATGCAGGATTTTTTGCAGGTGGTCTTGCTGACCTACAGGGATTTATCCCAGGAAGCGAGATTCCAGAAGGCTTTAAGCCAAGGGCTGTAATCTATTTAGCCCCAACTTTCCGTCATACTCATTTCAAAGGCAAGCAAATGGTAGTTCATAATCGCCAACCAGATATATATGAATTATTTTCATATAATTTATACCCAGGACCTAGTGCGAAAAAAGGCGTCTATGGGGTGTTGATAAAAATAGGTGAAGAAGAAGGATGGATAACAGCTCATGGTTCAACAGTAAATATTATTACCCCCTATGATAATTCTATAACCATAATGCATGAAGGTGCAAGTGGTGGTGGAAAAAGCGAGATGCTAGAAGAAATGCACCGAGAATTAGATGGTAAAATTCTATTGTCGAAAAACCTGACCACTGATGAAAAGATGTATATAGAACTAACAGAGACATGTGAACTTAGACCAATAACGGATGATATGGCCTTATGTCACCCTAGGATACAAAATGATAGTAAGAAATTAGTTGTTACTGATGCAGAAAACGGCTGGTTTCTTAGAACAAATCATATCAAAAAATATGGAACTGATCCGTTTTTAGAGAATTTATCAATACATCCTCAAAAACCACTGATTTTCCTTAATTACGATACAGTTCCTGGATCAACTTGCCTTCTTTGGGAGCATACAATGGATGCTCCTGGCAAGCCGTGTCCAAATCCTAGGGTCATAATGCCGAGACACTATGTTCCAAATATTATCGATCAGCCAACTGAGGTTGATATCAGAAGTTTTGGTGTGCGCACACCACCTTGTACTAGTGAACATCCTACTTATGGAATAATAGGATTATTCCATATATTACCTCCTGCCTTGGCATGGTTGTGGAGACTGGTGGCTCCAAGGGGTTATGATAATCCGAGTATTACTGATACTGAAGGTATGAGCAGTGAAGGTGTAGGATCATATTGGCCTTTTGCTACAGGTAAGATGGTTGACCAGGCTAATTTATTATTAAAGCAAATATTGGAGACTCCAAATACTTCCTACATTCTTGTTCCAAATCAACATGTGGGAACCTATAATGTAGGGTTCATGCCACAATGGATAGCAAGAGAATATCTTGCAAGAAGAGGTGGCGCCAGATTTCCGATGGATAAGCTGAAGAAATCAGAGTGCTCCTTGTTAGGATATACTATTAACTCAATGAAAGTTGAGGGAACTCAAATTCCTAGATATTTACTTGAAGTAGATCGTCAACATGAAGTAGGTTCTATAGGATTTAAAAAGGGTGCAATTATCCTAACGGATTTCTTTAAGGAAGAATTATCCAAATTCTTAACACCTGAGCTGGATCCACTGGGAAGACGTATTATTGAGTGTTGTCTAAATGATGGTTCAATAGAAGAATATATTGATCTAATCTCTATGTAGGGTTGTTATGATTTCTGAATTTATTAATGAAAAAATACTTCTTATAACAAAACATAAAAAGGAAAAAGTTATAAAGCCCTTAATGGAAAAAGAGATAGGCTGTAATATAATTTGTGACAATAAGTTAGATACAGACCAGTTTGGTACCTTTGTTAGAGATATACCAAGGGTGCTATCCCAGACTGAAGCTGCAAGGGAAAAGATAATTGCCGGCTTAAAAGGCAGTGAATATACAATTGGCATTGCAAGTGAGGGTAGTTTTGGGCCTCACCCCTACTACCCTGTTCCCTGGAATCATGAAATAGTATTGCTACATGATATTGAAAATGGCTTGGAGGTGAAGGGCGTATATGATGGTCCTGATACCAACTTTGCTCATTTATATACATCAAATTATGATGAAGCAATGATGTTTGCCAAGAAAATTGGATTTCCAGAACATCATTTGATATTAAGACCTGATGATGAATATTCCTTGGTTATACATAAAGGTATAGACTCATGGGAAAAGTTAGATAGTATGTTTAGATTATGTAAGGAGAAGTCTTCTGGTGAAGTAGTTTTTATGGAGACTGATATGAGGGCGCAGGGTAATCCTACCAGAATGGCAAATATTGAGAAGGCTACATTGGATTTAATTGAAAAGTTGAAGTTGAGGTGTCCTTGTTGTGGGGCTCCAGGTTTCCTTTTACTTGAAAATATCCCAGGGCTGAAGTGTGAACTTTGTGGTTCTAAAACTAAACTGATTGAGAAAAGTATATATTCCTGCTATAGATGCAAACATAGATTAGAGAAAAAAAGAACTGACATGGATAATGCTCCAGCAACTTATTGTGATTTTTGTAATCCATAGATAAGTTATAGAGATTAAGGAGAGTTTTAATGAATATGTTATTAAAAGGTGGAAAATTAGTACTGGAAAAAGAAGTAATTTATGGTGATCTAAGAATTATTGATGATAAAATTTATGAAATCGAAGAAAAATTAGAACCTTTAGTTGATGAGAAAATTATTGATGTTACAGGTAAATTATTATTGCCTGGAATTATTGATGGGCATGTACACTATAAGATGGCTATTGAAAAGATGTATACGATTGATAATTTTGAAACTGGTTCTCGTGCTGCACTGGCAGGTGGTGTAACTACAGTAGTAGATTTTGCCGATGCCATTGATGGTAAATCCTTGGTTGAATCATTACATCATAGAATTAATGAAGCCAGTCGTCATAGTTTTGTCGATCATACTTTTCATATGGCAATTGATGGAAAGACAGAGGTTGCAATTGAAGATCTGATGGAAGTCAGGAAAGCTGGGGTTAATAGCATAAAGGTCTATACCACCTACTCTATGATAATGGACTATGATAAAATATTTGCTTTGATGCTATTGGCAAAGGAAGCAGGCTTAATTGTCTCTATTCATGCTGAGGATAATGAAATATTATTCAATAAAAAAAGTCAGTTGATTCAGTCTGGTAGAGTTGGAGTTGAGTATTATGGAGAAAGCAGACCTGTTGAAGCAGAGTGTTATTCTATAAGGAAGATAGTCGATTTCTGTGAGAATAATGATGTTTCAGTTCATATTATGCATGTTTCATCTGGGTCTGCAGCTAGTATCATTAGTGAGGCTAAGAAAAGAGGAGTAAAGATAAGTGCTGAAACCTGTCCTCAATATTTAATGCTGAATGACAGTAAATACTTTGGGGAGAGTAAGGCCTTTTATACAATTTCCCCACCTTTAAGAAATGAAGAGGAGAGATTGAAGTTATTGGATTTCTACTATAAGCACACCTTTGATTATGTAACTACTGATCATTGTGCATTTAGTGCACTTCAGAAGGAATATAGTGATAAGTTCTTTGAAATTAGTGGAGGTATGCCAGGGACTGAAACACTTCTGCCTATAATGTATAATTGCAGTGTTAACATGGGTGGAATGAGTGTCATTGATTTTTGTAAGCTTTTATCAACTAATACTGCTAAAAAGTTTGGGTTGTATCCGAAAAAAGGTGCTTTGAATGTTGGGGCTGATGCTGATATTGTAGTCTTTAATCCTGAAAAAGAATATGTCTTTGATGATGCAAAAGCTTTTTCAGCAGCTGATTATACTCCTTTCAATGGTATGGTTGTTAAAGGTATGCCTGAAATGACTATTCTTAGAGGGGAGATAATGTTTATTAACGGTTCATTCCCTAAAGGAGATGCAAAGGGTAGGTTTGTTATTTGCCTCTAATTTATAGTGTAAATAGGTTAGGAAGTTGATACTTTATCAACTTCCTTTTTTTTATTGAATTTAAGATTCTCCTGGAGTAATATGAAATGTGTGAAGGACAAAATACTATTTAGGAATGAGGTATATTATGAAACAGGTATTAATAATTGAAGCTAGTCCAAGAAAAGGCTATAGCACAATGGTAGCCAGGGAAGTGGTTTCAATACTTGAAAAAGATGTAAATGTAGAACTGGTGACCTTGAGGGATTATAATATACTTCCTTGTAAAGGATGTTGTGTTTGTCTATCTAAGGGCAGCAAATATTGTCCACAAAAAGATGATGATACTAAGCTGATATTAAGTAAGATGGAAAAGGCTGAAGGAGTTATAATTGTTACTCCGAATCATTCCTTGCAAGTAACATCAATTCTTAAAAACCTTTTTGATAGACTTGCTTTTGTTTTTCATAGACCAAGGTTATTTGGGAAAACTATATTTCCTATAGTAGTTCAAGGTGTTTATGGTGGAGGTAAGATTAACAAATATATTAATGAAGTATTTGGTTTTTGGGGGATGAAAAGTGTTAAAGGTGTAATTGTTTCTGGAGCAGTATATGTTAATAAGGAACAATCTAGTGAGATGAAAAATAAGAATCAAGCGATATTAATAAAAGGAGTTAAGCTCTTTTTAAATGAACTAAATGATGATCGCCCTAGAAAGCCAAGTCTATTTCAGTTAATACTTTTTAGATTAACCAGGTCTTCTATGAAATATTTTAAAGAAGCTCTGGAACCTGATAAAAAGTACTATGAAAATAAAGGTTGGTTCACTTCACAATACTATTATCCAGTACGTATTGGTTATACTAAAAGACTCTTAGGAGCAATCATTGATTCTAAGATTAAAAAAATGGCTAAGAAAGTATAGTTTTTCTTCAATCTATGCTACAATTAGTTTAGAGTTATCTAAAAATTTAATACGGAAATAATATTGAAATAATAATGAGGGGGTTCAATCCCTCATTTTTTTGTATAATTTTTAGAATTCATCATTATTAGGGAAATGAGATATGAATAATGATATAATAATTGTGCACCAGCATCGTTAAGATGACAGGTAGCAAAATATCAATACGAGGTGATTAATTTGGTAAAAAAACATGGGAGAAGAGTCGATGTTTTAGCTAAAATAACAGGAAAGGCTCAATATACAAATGATATGAGTTTTCCACATATGTTATATGCTACAACTGTAAGATGTCCTAATCCACATGCCAAAATCATTAGTATTGAGCGCGAACAGGCTGAACAGTATCCTGGTGTAGTCATGGTGATTACAGCAGATAACATACCTGGAATACCGTCTCAATATAAACAGAAACCAATCTTGGTTCCTGAAGTGGTTAGGTATGAAGGGGAAGGAGTAGCCCTAGTGGTTGCAAAAAGCAAGGTTATAGCAGCAGAAGCTGCTAAACTTGTTAAGGTCATTTATGAAGAACTGCCTGCGGTAACAAGTTCTGAAGCTGCCTTGGAAAAAGATGCACCAAAGATTTATGATGATGGTAATCTTTTGTGTAAGTACAAAGCAGGAAAAGGGGATGTTGAAGAAGGCTTTAAGGAAGCAGACTATATTTTTAATAAGGAATATAGAACTCAAAGAGTGGATCATACCCCTCTTGAAACTGAAGCAGCAATTGCTATTCCCACAACAGAAGGCATAACAGTTTATTCTCCAACAAACGATGCCTATAAAGCTCGACTATTAATAGCCGAAACATTGGGACTTAGAGAAAATCAAGTAAGGTTCATTACACCTGCAATAGGAGGTTCCTTTGGAGCCAAGAACTATGATGCAGGACTACTAGGATCAAGAGCAGCTTTAGCCGCTATGCTAACTGGGAAACCGGTGAAAATGATCTTTACCAGAGAAGAATCTATAATCGAAGGAACCAAAAGACACCCATACATTTGCAAGTACAAAGTTGGGGTTACTAAAGCCGGCCGAATTACTGCTATGGAAATTGATTTAATTGGTGATGGAGGAGCTTATCTTTCAAAGTCACATCCTGTGGCTACTAGAACATTAATTGAAGCTTCAGGGCCTTACAATATAGATAATGTTAAAAGCAATGTTATTTTAGCTTTTACTAATAATACCTATTCTGATGCTATGAGAGGTTTTGGATCACCTCAGGTTGATTATGCTTCAGAAGTGCTTTTAGATGAAATAGCCTGTGAATTAGGATATGATCCTCTTGAATTTAAGAAAATGAATCATATAAAAGAAAATGATATTTCAGGAGTAGGTCAAGTTATGACTGATGTTAGTCTTGGAAAGTGTGTAAGTGAAGCAGAGAAAGCCTCTAACTGGAAAGAAAGAAAAGAAGAATTAGCCAGTGAAAGAAAAAAAGGTGGTAGTAAAGTCAAGGGAATTGGTTTTGCTCTATTACACCGTGGTGAAGCCTTTGGTGCAGCTGGTCAAGGAATTGATACTGCAGAAGTTCAACTTTTAGTCAATAATGATGGAGGGATTACAATCCTTTCTAGTATGGCTGATGTTGGAATGGGTGGTCATACTATGATGGTTAATGTCATTATGGAAACCTTAGGTGTTAAAAGAGAAAGAGTCGTTATGGCTCCTGTTGATACTTCATATGTTCCTAATAGTGGACCTTCATCGGCTACTAGAGGGACTATGGTTATTGGAAACGCAGCAAGACTTGCTGCTGAAGAAGTCAAGGATAAGTTGGCTACTATAGCTGCAGAGGTTCTTGGTGTTTTAAAGGAAGAGCTTGTATTTAATAATGAACAAATATATTCACCTGGTAAGGCTGATGAGCATGTTAACTACCAGGATATGATTAATGAGATTTTTGCACGTGGTCAAACACCATCAGGACGTGGTTGGTATACTGTTTCTGGACTGGATTGGGATAGAGCCAACGGTTTTGGTGAAGCTTATTTATCTTATGCTTATGGTGCTGCGGTAACTGAAGTTGAAGTCGATTTGGAAACAGGACAGGTTTCTGTTGATAAATTTATTGCTGTTCATGATGTTGGACATGCTTTTGATAAAAATGAAGTTATTGGTCAGATTAATGGTGGTGTTTCAATGGCTGTAGGTATGGCTTTGTTTGAAGATGTTGATTCTAAGAAAGGTCATATTAAGAATACGAATTTTGATAAATATTTGATTCCTACATCTCTTGATATGCCTGAAATGAATTCTATTGTCGTAGAAGTGCCTACAAAGACAGGTCCATTTGGAGCTAGAGGTCTTGGTGAACCAACAGCATGTACAGCTGCACCGGCAATAATTAACGCAATCTATGATGCTACAGGTATTCGTATTAGAGAATTGCCTGCAAGCTTGGAAACTATGATGCAAGAATTAAAAAACAGTCGAAACAAGACTGATATAAATTAGTGATTACTGGAGGATGTTATGTTTAAATATGATTATTTAAGACCAGCTTCAGTGAAAGAAGCTTGTGAGCTATTAGCCCTACATGGTAATAGTGCTAAAGTTATTGCTGGTGGAACTGATTTGATGGTACAGATTCGTGATGAAGATAAAAAGTGGGCTAATATTAAATATGTTATTGATATTGGTCACCTTAAGGAAATGAAATATATTAAAGAAGATGGGGATAGCATTTGTATAGGTGCTTTATCATCACATACTGATATTGTTAAATCTGGGATTTTGCAAAAGTATGCTCCTTTTTTCTGTGAGGCGTCAAGTACAGTAGGCTCTCCTCAAATAAGGAATATGGGAACAATTGGTGGTAGTATTGGTAATGCTTCTCCTGCGTCTGATCCTGTGCCTCCACTTATTGCCTTGGATGCTATGGTTAAGGTTGTTGGTACAAGTGGTGAGAGAATTGTACCTTTGAAATCAATCTTTGCCAACTCCTATAAGACTACATTAAAAGTTGATGAAATAATTACTGAGGTTAGTTTCACCAAGATGCCAACTGAAGCCAAGTCGGTTTTTCTTAAATTAGGTAGAAGAAAAGCTTTGGCTATTTCTAGGATGAATGTTGGGGTTGTTGTGGTTGTTGATGGTAGGGGTGCTGTTAGTGATGTTAGAATAGCTCCAGGTTGTATCTTTGCTACTCCTGATAGGGTTAGTATTGCTGAGGATGTTTTGCTTGGTAAGGTGCCTACTAGAGAGTTATTGGTTGAAGCTGGTAAGAAGGTTGCCGAGGAGATGATTAACCGTACTGGTATTAGACCATCTACAGAATTTAAGAAGCCTGCTATTGAGTCTTTGACTACTAGGGCTTTGAGTCAAGCTTTGGAGGTTGAATAAATGAATAAGATTAATGTTAATATGATTGTGAATGGTGAAGCTGTAAGTATTATGGTTGAGCCTAATGCTCGTTTGCTTGATACTCTTAGAGATGAGCTTGAATTGACTGGCACTAAGGAAGGTTGTGGTGTTGGTGAGTGTGGAGCTTGTACTGTTATAGTTGATGGTGAGGCTGTTAATTCTTGTATGCTTCTTGCTGCTTCAATGGAGGGTAAGGTTATTGAGACTATTGAAAGCTTAGCTGGCAATAATGGTGAGCTTCATATTCTTCAAGAAAAGTTTATAGAGCATAGTGCCTTGCAGTGTGGTTTTTGTACTCCTGGTTTTGTTATGAGCGCTAAGGCTTATTTGGACGCTAATGATAAACCTACTAGAGAGGAAATAAAGACTGCAATTTCTGGTAATCTTTGTCGTTGTACTGGTTATAGCCAGATAGTTGATGCTATTGAGGATGCTGCTAAGGACTATTATGTATATGATGTTTGTAGAGTAAAGAAATAAGTTATGCTAAATAGGCAGGCAAGGATTAAATTCTTGCCTGCTTTTTTATTGACAGGTTTTTTATTTAATGGTATCCTGAATTAAAGTATGTAATACAATGTAATACAGGGATGAAGGGGTTTGTTATGGGAACTATATCTATTAGATTAAATGAAAAAGATGATAAGTTAATTAGGAAATATGCGGAGTTAAATGATATTGATTTATCTTCTTTAGTTCGAGAGGCCGTTATTGAAAAAATAGAAGAAGACTATGATCTAACTCTTTTTGATAAGGTTTGGGAAATGGAAAAGGGTAAGGATAGGGTTAGTCATCAGGATTTGAAAAGAGAACTTGGCTTATGAAGTATCGGGTTGAATATACCACGTACGCTGTAAGGCAATTGAAAAAACTGGATAAGGGTATTTTATCGTTCATCATTTCTTATATCGATAACAAGCTTGTGGGGTGTGAGAATCCAAGGCTGTATGGGAAGGCTCTTCGAGGGAGTTTGAATGATAAATGGAGATACAGGGTTGGTGATTATAGGATACTTGCAAAGCTTGATGATGGACTGGTAACTATAACAGTTGTTGAAGTTGGACATAGATGTGATATCTATGACAGTAATAAATAGTGATAATGTTGTATTCAACACAGTTTGAATATGTTATTATTTACATGTACTAAATTTATTTTAAGGTGAATAGTTTGAGAATATTTAAAAGTATTAAGGGTTTTACTTTAATAGAAGTAATCGTAATAATAGCTTTGTTAGCTATTATGGTGGTTGTTGCCATACCATCATTTTTAGGCTTTATTGATAGTGCTAAAGCAACAGCTGATCAAGCAACTGTAAGAATGCTTAATAATAAGACTGAGATTTTTAAAATTGATAATTTTGAGAATGATACATTTAATAATACTAGTAACAGCGATGATGAATTATTGAATCTTTTAGTTAATGAATTATATATTGAAGAAATACCAGTTCCACAAAGTAAAGATGTAAAGTTTTCTTGGAGCTTTGAGCAACAAACATGGTTTGTTGCAAATGCTGGTAGTTCTTATATAATTACTCTGAAAGATGGTCTTTTTTTGTCTAATGCTGGAAGATTAAGCGGAAGTTACAGTGGGGCAGCAAAGAATATATCAATACCATCATCCCTTTCGGGAATTACTTTAAGAGATATATATCAAGACTCTTTTAGAAACAAAGGGTTAGTAGAAGTTGATTTTAAAAAAGATAGTAATGTCAGACAAATCCATGCTCGTGCATTCCTCGATAATAATATAACCAAAGTACAATTTCCAGATAGTCTAGAAAAAATAGATTTGTGGTCATTTAAAAATAATTCCCTGACAGAACTAAACTTACCGACAAACCTTATTTCTATTGAGCAATATGCTTTTAGCGGGAATAACTTACAAAAAATATCTATAGGTTCAAAGGTTACAACAATTCAAAATCAGGCATTAGGTTCTTTTACAGATCAATTCAAAGCTGCCTATACTGATGGCGGAGCAGGAACCTATGTATTAGTTGGCGGTGTTTGGAAAAAACAGTAATTAGCACTTGTAATTAATATCACAAGTGTGCTATAATAAGAAAGGAATTATCTAAGAATTAAATATAAGAAGATATTGAAAACATGAGTAATGAGGGCGTTCAATCCCTCATTTTTTTTATGAAATTTTCTAGGTTTCCAATATTAAAATATTTATGAAAGAGGTAATTATGTTAAAAACAAAAATGATTTTACGCTATGTGATATTTCTTGCTGGCCTTTTATTAATAGGTCTAGGAATAGCCCTAAGCACCAAGATGGGACTTGGTACTACTCCAATATCAGTAATACCCTTGGTATTGTCAGGAGGTTTTCCTATCTCATTTGGCATGGTAGCCAACTTATTGAACCTAAGCTTTGTGCTAATAGAAATACTGGTACAAAGAAAAGGATTTAACAGGGACATACTAATGCAAATATTAATTGTTCCATTCTTTGGTTATTTTATTGATTTTGGGTTTGCAGTATTTAGTAATTTAGTACCAGGTTCTATTGTTAGCCAATTGCTTTTGCTTATATCTGGTTGTCTATTGATGGCTTTAGGAATATATATGCAGATAGTTGCAGATGTGATAATCAATCCATGTGAAGGTCTGGTAATGGCTATTTCCGAAAGATTTAAGACTAAATTTGGCAATGTGAAAATAATTATGGATGTCTCAATTATGCTAGTTGGTGTTACTTTATCACTATTAGTATTCGGAGAGGTTCGTGGAGTTGGTATAGCAACAGTTGTTGTAGCAGTATCAACAGGCTATTTTATAAAAGTATTCAAAAAAATATTTGATAATTTTTCTCCTAATTGGTTATTTGAATAAATAAGTGTAACAAAAGAAGACAACCATCTGTCCACAGATGGTTGTCTTCTTTTTATTTTTAATATTATATTATTTCTTTTTTACTTAGGGTATACTCTTTTAGCTAGTTCTAATGAAATTTCTTGAGCATCTTTGCAGAAAGCTCTTTCATCAATACCAACAATCTCACCATTTTCTAGAACTACATTACCATCAACTAGAACTGTCTCTACATTTCTTTCTGATGATGAGTAAACTAGGGTAGAAATAGGATTGTGCATTGGTGTTGATTTAGAAGCCAGGTTAGGATTAAAAATAACTAGGTCAGCTTTTTTACCTATTTCGATAGAGCCGATTTCCTTTTCCATACCTAAAGCCTTAGCACCATCAATAGTGGCCATCTCAAGAACCTTCTGTGCAGTTAGAATTTTAGGATCTCTTGAACTTACTTTATGAAGCAAGGCTGTTGTTTTCATTGATTCAATCATATCTTGTGAATTATTGCTGGCAGCACCATCAAGTCCAATACTTACAGTAATACCTTCTTTGATCATTTGTGGTACAGGTGCTACTCCAGAAGCAAGGTACATATTGCATACAGGATTATGAGATATTTTCATATCATACTTCTTGAACATCGCAATATCCTTATCGTTAATTGCAACACAATGTACACATAATACATTTGGTCCAACAATGCCTAATACTTCTAATAATTCAGTATCGTCATATCCATGAATTTCCTTGGTGAATCTTCTTGGAGCTTCAGTTTCAGAAATATGGATCGTATAACCTGTATTAAATTCCTTGGCAAGTTCCCAGGTTTTTAAAAGCATTTCCTTAGTATTTGCCCATGGGTTAGAAGGTGCTAGCCAGATCTTTATCCTTCCGTTACTAGTTTTCTCATGTTTTTCTACTAAGTTTCTAAAATCTTTTTCAACTTCTTCTGGTGTTTCAAATAGTGCTTTTTGTGCTCCATGTGATTCTCCGCTATTTAGAAAGCCTCTTGCATAGATACCTCTGACTTTAAGGTCGTTCATGGCCTTAATTACTGCATCAGATAGGTTTTTAACTGGATGTGCATACATATAGTCCAAAGATGTTGTTATTCCGCTGTGGAGACTTTCCATGAGGCCTAGCATAGCTCCCTTATAGGCAAGTTCCTCAGTAAGATTGGTTGATAATGGATAAGCTACTTTTTTCAGCCAATCTGCAATTACCATATCATCTCCTAAACCTTTAAATAGTGTTTGGAATAGGTGGTTGTGGGTATTGACGAATCCTGGGAATACAACTTTCTCACTAGCGTCAATCACTTTCTTAACTTCCGGATATTTTAATGAAAGTTCTTTGCTGTCACCTATATCTATAATTCTATCTCCATCAATAGCAATTGAGCTATTTTTTAGAATTTCCCCTTTATTGACAGTTACAATTGTGGCGTTTTGAATTAGTACATCAATCATTGTTTACACTCCTTTAACATTATTGAATCGAATGTTTTCTTGATACAAGCTTTTCAAACTATTTAATGAAGTTCTTAGTTTTTGTAGAGAATTATTCAACTTCCTAAATTTTATCATTAAGTGAATAATTAGACAATGAAAAAGGATTAAGTATAACTTATTATGTATCCGTATTTTGATAAATAACAATACTAGTTGCTTAAAGTTAACAGATTTAGTTAACTATGGTTTGATTAGGATTGCAAATTGATTATCTAAATCAAAAAAATGGCTATAGGTGGTTGAAATTAAGTTGCTAACAGGATTTCCTAAAGATTTTATGCCTCTCTATGAGGCATTAAGAGTGAATAATTGTGAATATGAAGTCAAAGAGGAAGCTAACTGGGTATTTGGTAAGGACATGTATATCCTAGAGTTTGAATCTAAGGCTAATAAAGAAGATCTGGCGGTTTTTTATAAGGATTTATTAGATTCTGTTGATGAAGATGCAAGTTTTGATAATTATAGTTTTGAAGGTCTAATAGGGGAACAAAGGGTAAGTGTCAATATTACTGATGAGGGATTTCTGGATGCTCTGGGGACTACGGTAAGGATTAGCTTTGGTGTTCCTAAGGCTGAATATTCAAATGAGAATAAGTATTTTAAGGATTATCCAAATGATCTAATAGAACAAGCATTTGTTAATACTGCTGTCAGATACAAATATATGGAGAATTATTACTATGATTTAAAGCAGTATAGTGTGGCGTATCAAACTATTGAGAACCCTGAGGTAGTTGTGGATTACTATAATGGAAAATATGGAGACAAGGATAAATTTAAGGAAGTAAAGGATCAATATGGGACAACCTTTACATGGGTTGATGGTAAATACAAATGCTATGTCAAATATACCGATAGTACAGGAACAGACATGTTACTATTATCGGTACAAAAATCCTTGTAGATACACCTAGGGATTTATAACAAGAGGACTTAATCAAAATGATTAAGTCCTCTTTCAGTTATTATGTGGGGTATAGGAATGTCATGTTCTTCTATTGGTATCTGGTCTACTAATTGGTAAGAGAAGGTAATTGCAACCTGATAACAATCGGTTCTTACTCTTTTGAGATAATAATCATAATAACCTGCTCCATAACCTAGACGATTGCCTATCTTGTCAAAGGATAGACCAGGAATTACAATTAAGTCGATAGTTTTAGGATCTCTTATTCTTATTGAGGATTCTTTAGGTTCTAATATATTCATATTACCAGGAGTGAGGTCCTCTTTTAAATTAAGTATTTCTGAGGCTTCCATAAAGGAAGTTCCATCAATATTCCTCATAATTATTGGTATCAGGATAGACTTTCCTCTTTTGAAACATTCTTCTATTATCCCCTTTGTATCAACTTCTGTACCAAAGGAAACATAACACATAATGGTTTTAGCATTTCTAAAAGTATCTAAATTTAACAGAGCAGTAGTGATTTTTTCACTTGATGAGGATATATAGTCGGAAGATAAATTATTTCTTTTATCTATTATAGATTTTCTGATAGTTTTTTTTTGTTCTATAGTATCCATAATTCACTCATTGTCTTTCTTTATCATTAATCTTCTTTATTAATTTTGAAATATTCCTTTATTTTATCAAAGCTTTCCTGACTTATTACATGTTCGATTCTACAGGCGTCTGTTATAGCCTGTTCCTTCTCTACACCAAAGGAAATAAGGATATCTGAGAGAACCTTGTGACGTTCATAGATACCTTCTGCCTTGTGGCTGCCTTGACTTGTTAGGCTGATCATACCATTTTCATCAACAATTATAAGTTCCTTTTCCTTTAAATTCTTAATGGCTCTACTAACACTAGGTTTAGAAAAATTAAGATAGGCTGCTATATCGATAGATCTGACAGAACCTCTAATTCTATATAATAAAAATATTGCTTCAAGATAATTCTCTTCTGATTCATGTAATATCATAATATCAACTCCTAAGAACAATGGTATCAAAAAGCCGAATGAAATTCAAACATATAGTCAAGAAAAAGAAAAAGTTAAAATTTTTAAACAATTATTACCAAAATGGTTGACATGGTATAGCATGATATGGTTTAATGAGAATATGGTTAGCAAAGGCTAACCATATTAAATGGAGTTAGGTTAGCAAAAGCTAACTCGCAAATATAAGCTCAAAGTATTGAGCATCAGGAGGATACAATGAGAAAAACAAATTTCAAACTCGCTATTTTAGCGGCAGTGGCAATTGGAGCTATACTAAGCGGATGTGCAGTAAGTGAACAGGAGAAATCAAAGGAAGTGAATGTCTATTCAGCAAGACACTATGAAGTAGACAAACAAGCCTACCAGGATTTCGAAAAAGAAACAGGAATCAAGGTTAATATCATAGAAGGCAAGGCACCTGAGTTACTAGAACGTATGAAAAGAGAAGGTGCGGACACTCAGGCTGATTTGTTCATAACAGCAGATATGGGTAATATCTATCAAGCTATTGAGGGTGGACTGACACAAGAACTTACTTCCAAGGTATTAAAGGAGAATATTCCAGAAAACCTTAGAGGTGAAAATGACGAATGGGTGGCACTTACTAAAAGAGCCAGAGTAATTGTCTATGATAAAGATAAGGTGAATCCAAGTAATCTTTCAACCTATGCAGCTCTGACTGATGGTGAATGGAAAGGTAAGGTACTTGTAAGAGGAGCAGATTCAATCTATAATCAATCACTTTTAGCATCATTTATTTCATTGGAAGGTGAAGAATATGCAAAAATGTGGGCACAGGGTGTAGTTGATAATTTGGCCAGAGATCCTAAGGGAAATGACAGAGACCAAGTTAAGGCAATTGCTGCAGGAGAAGGTCTTGTTACTATCGTAAATACCTACTATTTAGGTCAAATGTTGAATTCATCTGATCCTGAAGAGGTTAAAGCTGCAGAGAAGGTAGGTATCTTTTTTCCTGATAAAACTCATGTTAATATCAGTGGTGTAGTCTTGAGTGAATACTCAGCTAATAAAGCGAATGCTATATTACTAGCTGAATATCTAACATCACAAAAGGTTCAAAAGGCCTATACTGAAGAAAATTATGAATACCCAGTAAACAAAAATGTAGAACCAAGTGAATTGTTAAAAAGTTGGGGTGAGCTAAAAGCTCAAGATCTTGATTTAAGTGACCTTGGTAGATTTAATAAGAAAGCTGTAGAATTATTTGCAAGAGCAGCTTGGAAATAAGCTTAAGAATAAGCTTTGGAATAAGGAATTAATTTATGTTTAAAAGAAAACCAGGATTTTATGGAATAGCCAGTACAATAATAGCAATACTTTTAATATTTCCCTTTTGTGATTTAATTTTACAATTATTTCAAAAACCAAACGAAAATTGGTTGGAAATAAAGGAGTTCTTGCTAAGGGACTATATTGGCAATACCTTGATACTGGTTTTTTTTACAGCATTTTTTGCACTACTCATAGGAACAACTCTGGCCTGGCTGATATCAGCCTATGATTTTCCATTAAGAAAGTTTTTCAGATGGGCTTTAATTCTGCCCTTGGCCATACCTTCATACATACTGGCATACACCTATGCGGCTATGGCTAGCTATACTGGTGTTGTTCAGGTAACATTAAGGTCCATATTAGGGACTGGTATTGATCAAAGATATTTTAATATCATGTCCATACCAGGAGCAGTTTTTGTTCTCTCCTTATCATTAATGCCATATATATATATGATACTTAGAGCATTTATGGAAGGTCAGTCTGCTTCATTAATAGAAAGTGGAAGAATGCTTGGTAAGAGTCACTGGGGAATCTTTTTCAAGGTAGTTGTACCTGTTTCAAGGGCAGCCTTGGTTGCTGGTACAAGTCTTGTAGTTCTGGAAGTTCTAAGTGATTATGGTGTGGCTTCATACTTTGGGATTCAGACTTTTTCGACAGCAATCTTTAGAAGTTGGTTTAGTCTTGGTGATATAGATTCAGCAATAAGACTTGCAGCAATCCTTATGGTGTTTGTACTTGTATTACTTTTCCTTGAAAAAGTATTAAGAGGAAGAAGAAGTTATTCAATGTCAAATACCAAGCATCGTCCCCTGGCTCGAAAGGAACTTAAAGGACCTCAGGCTGTCATGGCAACCTCTTATGCAGGAATAGTTTTTTTGTTAGGTTTTTTAATACCTTTAGGACAACTAATATATTGGGCCGTGCTTACCTATAAAGATACACTTGGAATGGAAGCCTGGGTTCTTGGGTTGAATACTTTGTGGGTAGCTGTGATTTCGGCCAGTATAATCTTGGTTTTTGGTATATTAATAGCTAACTATTCAAGATTGAAGAATAATTTTCTATCTAAGATATATAGTAAGATATCATTACTGGGATATTCAATACCGGGTGCAGTGGTAGCCATTACCATGATTTTGTTCTTTATACATTTAGATCGCTGGTTAGCTCCAATTTATAGGATTTTCTTGCCAGGAGCTCCATCATTGGTTCTTAGTATGAGTCTGGTACTGATAATCGGGGCTTATGTACTTCGTTTTCTTGCTGTTGGATTTCAGTCTATTGAAGGTGGTTTTGAGAGAGTTGGAAGAAAATATCATAATGCCTCAAAAATGTTAGGTCATGGTGAAACTTCAACGTTTTTCAGAATTGATTTACCTATGTTAAAACCAGCGCTTTTAAGTGGTTTTTCCTTAGTGTGTATTGATATTATAAAGGAACTACCATTAGCACTCATATTAAGACCATTCAATTTCAATACTTTGGCTACCAAGGTATTTGACTACGCCAATGATGAAAGGATACCTGAAGCATCGGTACATTCCCTGTTGATTGTATTGGTGGTTGCTATTGGTATACTTATACTTAACAAGACATTGGACAAGGAGAAGAAAAATGAACATAAAAATTGAGAATCTTACATTCTACTATCCAGGAAACAAGAAACCTTCCCTGAAGGATATTAACCTTGAGATTAGAGAAGGTGAGATTGTTTCAATATTTGGAGAAAGTGGAAGCGGAAAGAGTACTTTGCTTAGACTAATTGCAGGACTAGAAGATAAAGGTTCCGGTACTATTGATATTGGTGACATAAGAGTTCTTGGACCCAAGGAATTTGTCCTGCCTGAAAAAAGAGGGGTGGGAATGGTCTTTCAGGACTATGCACTTTTTCCTAATATGAGTATTAAAAAGAATATTGCCTTTGGTTTAAATAGAATGACTAATGATGATAAAAAGAAAAGAGTCATCGAAATGCTTGAACTGGTAAATCTGGAAGATTATGCTAAAAAGTATCCACATGAGCTTAGCGGTGGTCAACAGCAAAGAGTTGCTCTGGCAAGAGCTCTTGCTCCGGCTCCTGGTTGTCTGCTGCTTGACGAGCCTTTTAGTAATTTGGATACTGATCTTCAGGAAAGAATCCGAGGTGAGTTGAAGGAGATTTTACTAAAGGCTGGGGTTACTACTGTTTTTGTTACTCATGATCGTGCAGATGTCAGGGCACTGGCTGACAAGGTGGCGGTTCTTAGTGAAGGTGTCATGGTCAAGCTAGGTACTGTTGAAGAAACCATAGGTTTTTAATATATAGAAAAATTATTAAAGATGAAAAGTTAGAATTAGATATTGAGGGAAGGAAGAACTGAAAACTCTTCCTTTTTTATTAAATATTTCTACAGTTGATAAGTTTAAATTGTAGAGTATAGATGGTAACTTGATGAAAAGTTTGTCAAAGACTAGTTTGAAAATGATATATCTAGTATCATTTAGATATAAGTTTGGAGATTATAGATATGGTGTATATAGGAGTTTATTAATTGGAATTTTTAGATAAAATAAGGGAAGAGCATAATATAATACTAAATCCACAACAGGAAAAAGCTATACTTACAATAGAAGGTGCAAACCTTCTATTGGCCGTTCCTGGAAGTGGTAAGACTACAGTAATTATCTTAAGGATTGGTAACATGTTATTTAATCATGGGATTAATCCGGAGGAGATACTAGCATTGACCTTCAATGTATCGGCGGCCAATGATATGAAGATGAGGTTCTTGAGTATCTTTGGAATGAAATATATCAATAAATTAAATTTTAAGACTATTCATAGTTTTTCCTATCAGGTTATAAGGGAATATGAAAGGTTGAAGAATACCAAGGCTTTTGATGTATGTGAGAATAATAATAATATCATCAAGCAGATATATCTGGAACTTAATAATGAATTTATAGGGGAGGATATATTAAGAGAGATAGCCAGGAAAATATCCTACTGTAAGAATATGATGTTCAAGAAGAGTGAAATAGATGGTGTTAGTGTGGCCGGGTGTGACTTCGGGGGAATCTACAGAGCCTATGAGTCATATAAGATTGATAATAGATTAATGGATTATGATGATATGCTGACCTATTCCTATCATATATTAAGAAAGAACAAGTCTATACTTGATGGTGTTAAGAGTAGATTCAAGTATATTAATGTTGATGAAGCTCAGGATATTTCAATGATACAGCATGAACTTATCAGATTGCTTGTGGGTAATGAGGGTAACATTTTTATGGTGGGGGATGAAGACCAGAGTATTTATGGTTTTAGAGGTGCTAATCCAAAAGCTTTGCTTGATTTTAAGAAGAATTATTTGAATTCTGAAGTTATGTTCATGCAGCAGAATTATCGTTCTTCAGGTAGTATTGTTGAAGCTGCCGATAGGTTTATCAGACAGAATAAGAGTCGTTATGATAAAAGTATGTTCTGTGTCAATGATAAGGGTCCAAAGATTCAAAGAATAAACCTGGCTGATCTGGGGAATCAGTATGAATATATTGCTGAATTAATTAAGATGGAAAAGATAGAAAATGAGAATAATGGCAGTTGTAGCATAGGGATTTTATTCCGGAATAATGAGTCGGTTATACCAATTATTGATGTTTTACTCCGTGATAATATTGCTTTTTTTGTTAGGGAGAACAAGTTGGGTTTTTTCAGTCATTTCATATTAGAGGATATTAAGTCCTATTTGAGGTTTTCCAGGGATTTTGGAGATATTGATGCTTTTGAGAGAATCTATTTTAAATTGGATTGCTATATAAGTAAGCAGATGTTTGATTATGTGACAGAAAATTTCAAGGGAAATATCTTTAATACTTTGTTGGATTTTCCTGGTCTTTATGATAGTAATATCAAGATGATTCTTAAGAGAAGGGATGACTTTTTAAAGCTTAGGTCATTGAAGGCTGATGAGGCTATTGGTTTTATTGAGAGGGAAATGGGTTATCTTGATAGTATAAATAGTTTGTCGGGTAAGGGTTTTGTCAAGGAGTCCTTGTTGCTGAAGTTAAGCGTATTAAGGAGTATCGGGACTTCTCTAGGTAAAGATTGTGCGCCTCTGGATATTTTTAGCAGACTTGATGTTATTGAAGAGGTTATGGGTACTTCAGATAATATTGGAGCTGATATTTCTGTGACTTTGTCGACTGTTCATTCAAGCAAGGGTCTTGAGTTTGATAAGGTCGTATTGGTTGATTTGCTTGAGGGTCAGTTTCCTAGTGGTGAGAGTGTCAGGTTGAGAGAAGATGGTGATTTGTCTCTTTATGAGGAAGAGGTCAGATTATTTTATGTGGCTGTTACTAGGACAAGACAGGATTTATTGCTTCTTTGTTCTAATGTTTCTGATGGCAGATTAGTGAGGGTTTCCAGGTTTGTTGGTGAGTTGCTGGCTGGTCCTGTTGATGTGGTTGATAAATGTCTTGATGATTTAACTGAGGTTATGAGTAGTTTTATTGCTAGTGTAGGGGTTGTTCATAATCGCTTTGGTAAGGGTGTTGTATTGGACCGTGTTGGTGACCTGGTGGTTGTTGATTTTGATAGTGACGGGGTTAAGAGGTTGTTGTTGGAGGATTGTGTGAGGAATGGATATCTTGAGGTACTTTCGTAATAATGCAATTATATTTAATATAATTCAAATGAAGTTTACAAATATAAGTTTGTAAGAAAATGTTGGATGTGATATTATTAATTTAGATAACCTAGTTTTTCACTATGAAAACAATAAGTGGGATTATGGAACAAACCTGAAGGAGGAAATAAAAATGAGCAATAAAAACATGAAGGAATATATACTTTTTAGAGATGAATCTTTAACAAAAAAAATAATCTTCGATGAAGAAAAAGTCTTGGCTTTCGTTCTAAATTTAAAAGCGGGACAATCAATCCCTATTCATAAACATGGAACCTCAGCCTTAATATACCATGTACTAAATGGTGCAGGAGAACTAAAGGTAAATGATGAAGTCATCAAACTACAAGAAGGATCAATTGGACTGGTATCAGGTGAAGATGATTTCAGCATACCAAAGATTGACCATGATCTGAGCATGTATGTAACCATAAGTCCAAGACCTGAAGATGACAGATATGCTGCAAGCATAGATTAATATTTAAAGTTGATAAAAAACAGGCATGATTATTCATGCCTGTTTTTGTTTTGTTCTTATAAGTTTTGTTTTTTGACTATTTTTTCTATTTCATCAACTTCCAGATATTATCAGCAAACTCCACAGGATCATCAATAGACAAACCCTCAATCAAACGAGCCTGATCATAAAGCAGTTTGGTATATAGAGCGAAATCATCTGAATTATCCTTCATCGCAGACTTCAAAGCCTCGAAAACCCTATGTTCAATATTGATTTCTAAGACTTTATCAGCTTTAACTTCCTGACCATTAGGCATCTGACTTAGGATTTTTTCCATCTCGATAGAGATATCACCATCACTGGCAAAACAAACAGGATGCCTTTTCAATCTCTTTGATGGACGAACATCAAAAACTTTATCCTCAAGAATAGACTTCATCTTAACAAAAAGATCCTTGTTTTTTTCAATCTCCTCATCCAATTCCTCCTTCTTGTCCAGATCCTCAATACCAAGATCATTACTAGAAACAGAACGGAACTCCTTCTCCTTGTAGGAAGAAAGAATTTTTAGTGCAAACTCATCAATATCATCAATTAGATATAGAATCTCATAACCTCTGTCCAGCAACTGTTCAGTCTGAGGTAGTTTTTCTATCTTTTCAAGAGACTCACCAGTAGCATAATAGATATATTGTTGTTCCTCTGGCATTCTTTCAACATACTCATCAAGACTAACAAGTTTCTTTTCCTTGGAAGAATGGAAAAGAATCAGATCAGAAAGAAGATCCTTGTTCATGCCATAATCAGAATAAACACCATACTTTAACTGACGTCCAAAGGAATTGTAGAATTTTTCATAATTTTCACGATCGTTCTTAAGGAGGGATAGTAATTCCTTCTTAATCTGCTTTTCTATATTCTTGGAGATTAGTTTCAACTGTCGATCATGTTGCAACATCTCCCTGGAAATATTTAGAGACAGATCCTCAGAATCCACAAGACCCTTAACAAAACTAAAATAATCAGGTAATAGTTCTGGTGCACGATGCATAATCAGAACACCATTGGAATAAAGCTCCAGACCCTTTTCAAAATCCTTTGTATAGTAGTCATAAGGAGCCTTTTCTGGAATAAAGAGAATAGCGTTATAGCGTATTGCACCCTCAACACTAATGTGTGCATGTCGAAGTGGTTTATCAAAACCATAATGTTTTTCAGAATAGAAATTCTCATAATCTTCATCTTTTAACTCATTCTTATTCTTTCTCCAGATAGGTACCATGCTATTAACTGTTTGTTCTTCAATTAATTCTTCGAACTCATCCTTAGAACCCTCTTTTAACTTATTGACTGATACATCCATAATGATAGGATAACGAATAAAGTCAGAATATTTCTTGACTAGGGACTTAAGATTATAGGTATTAAGATAGTTGTCATAATTTTCATCAGGAGTATTATCCTTGATCTTCAGGATAATATCTGTTCCTGTTGTATCCTTGGTACAGAAATCGATAGAATAACCATCAGCTCCCTTGGAATGCCAAGAATAAGCTTCTTCGCTATCATGGGCCTTTGTGATAACTGTAACCTCGTCAGCCACCATAAAGGAAGAATAAAAACCAACACCGAATTGACCGATAATATCATAACCCTCTTTGGACTCTATTTCTTCCTTGAAGGATAGTGATCCACTCTTGGCTATAGTACCAAGGTTCTTATCAAGCTCCTCCTTGGTCATGCCGATGCCTGTATCACTTATGGTGAGTGTACGATTCTCCTTGTCGATTTTAATCTTAATCTTGTAATCATCCTTGTTAAATTTCAAACCTTTTGTATTTAGTGCCTTATAGTACATCTTATCCATTGCATCGCTGGCGTTGGATATAAGTTCCCTTATAAAGATCTCCTTATGAGTATAGATAGAATGAATCATCAGATCCAATAATCGTTTAGACTCTGATTTAAATTGTTTTTTTGCCAAAATTATCTCTCCCTTCAACCTTAATTATTGTAGCTATACTTGTAAGTATTTACTAATCGTTAGCACTCTGGTATAATGAGTGCTAACAGATACTTTATACCATAAAAACCCACTTCAAGTCAAATGTTTTTAAAAATATTGTCATAAAAAAGGTGTATTATGAGAGTATAAGGCAAATGGACAGGAGGTAATAAAATGGATCCAAACAAATTAACACAAAAATCAATGGAAGCATTACAGCAAGCTGAAACAAAAGCACTACGCTATGGACAAATAGAAATTGAAATAGAGCATCTTCTAATAGCTCTTTTAGAACAAACGGACGGGTTACTACCACGTATATTAAAAACAATGGATGTTAACACTGATTCCTTTAGTAATGAAATTGAAGGGATTTTAGAAAAGAAACCAAGAGTAAGCGGACCTGGTAGAGAACCGGGGAAAATATATATCAGCAGAAAAGTTGACACAGTACTATTAAAGGCAGAAAACGAATCTAAAAATATGAAGGATGAATATATTTCAGTAGAGCATATTTTTTTAGGAATACTTGATGAAATTAAAACTGGTCCTTTAGAAAAAGTATTTAAACTTTTCAATATAAATAAGAACAGTTTCCTTAAAGCTTTGTCAGGTATAAGAGGAAACCAGAGAGTTACCAGCAATACTCCAGAATCAACTTATGAAGCGTTGGAAAAATATGGTCAGGAACTGGTGCAGCTGGCTAGAAACAACAAACTGGATCCAGTAATAGGCAGAGATATGGAAATTCGTCATGCCATAAGGATTTTATCAAGAAAAACCAAAAACAATCCGGTGTTAATTGGAGAACCAGGAGTAGGTAAAACTGCAATTGTAGAGGGCTTAGCCCATCGTATAGTTAGAGGTGACGTACCAGAGGGACTTAAGGACAAAAAGATTTTCTCACTTGATATGGGAGCCTTGATAGCCGGGGCCAAGTATAGAGGAGAGTTTGAAGAAAGACTCAAAGCTGTACTTCAGGAAATTAAAAAAAGCGAAGGTGAAATACTTCTTTTTATTGATGAAATCCATACCATTGTTGGAGCTGGTAAAACTGAAGGTTCCATGGATGCGGGGAATATGCTTAAACCAATGTTGGCTCGTGGTGAGCTTCACTGTATTGGTGCAACAACCTTGGATGAATATCGAAAGTATATTGAGAAAGATTCTGCCTTGGAACGTCGTTTCCAACCTGTAATGGTAGATGAACCAACAGTTGAGGATACTGTATCCATACTTAGAGGTTTAAAAGAAAGATTTGAAGTTTTTCATGGTGTGAGAATTCATGATAATGCCCTGGTTTCAGCTGCTGTTCTGTCACACAGGTATATTAGTGATCGTTTCTTGCCAGATAAGGCTATAGATTTAGTCGATGAGGCATGTGCGCTAATTAGAACTGAGATTGATTCATTGCCAGCTGAACTTGACGAAGTTTCTAGAAGGGTCATGCAGTTAGAGATAGAAGAAGCTGCTCTTAAGAAAGAAAAGGATAAGGCCAGTCATGATAGATTAAGTCATCTTCAAAAGGAACTAGCGGACTTGAAAGAAAAGATGATGACCATGAAATCCCAATGGGATAATGAGAAGAAAGCTATCAGTCAGGTAGGTAAGTTAAGGGAAGATATTGAACAACTTCATCAAGAGATAGAGAAAGCGGAAAGAGAGTATGATCTTAATAAGGCAGCAGAACTAAAATATGGCAAACTTCCTGAATTAGAAAAAAAATTAAAAGACCAGGAAGAAAAGTTTGCAAATAATAGAGGCGAGACACCGCTCATTAGGGAAGAAGTTGTAGAAGAAGAGATTGCTAAGATAATTTCACAATGGACTGGTATTCCTTTAACAAAACTAGTTGAAGGTGAGAGGGAAAAACTTATGCGTTTAGGAGAAATCCTACATGAAAGTGTTGTTGGCCAGGACGAAGCTGTGCAGAGTGTTACTGATTCAATTATTAGAGCCAGGGCTGGTATCAAAGATCCTAAGAGACCTATTGGTTCCTTTATATTTCTTGGACCAACTGGGGTTGGTAAGACTGAATTAGCTAAGACTATTGCTATTAATCTTTTTGATTCTGTGGAAAATATAGTCCGTATTGATATGAGCGAATATATGGAAAAGCATGCTGTTTCTAGGATGATAGGAGCTCCTCCTGGTTATGTGGGCTATGAGGAAGGTGGACAGTTGACTGAAGCTGTTCGTAGAAAACCTTATAGTGTTATACTTTTTGATGAGATTGAAAAGGCCCATCCTGATGTTTTTAATGTATTGCTTCAGGTCTTAGATGATGGTCGTATTACTGATTCACAAGGTCGGATGGTTGATTTCAAAAATACTATTATCATAATGACTTCTAATGTAGGTTCAGCCTATTTGTTAGAGGGAATTGATGATAAGGGGGTTATAACTGATGGTGCTAGAAATGAAGTTATGGATGAATTGAAGAGATTATTTAGACCTGAGTTTTTAAATCGAGTTGATGACATTATTTTCTTCAAACCTTTGACTAAAGTTGAGATTGGGCATATTATTCATCTGATGTTGAAGGAACTTCAAGGCAGACTTGAAGATCGTCGGATGACAATAGAATTAACTGAAAAAGCTGTTGATTATGTTGTTGAAGGTGGATTCGATCCTGTCTATGGTGCAAGACCATTAAGAAGGTTCTTACAGAATCAGGTAGAAAACCTGTTGGCTAGAAAGTTGATCAGTGGTGATATTCTTGATGGGGCTGCTATTACAGTTGACCATATTGGGGATGCATTAACGATTAGTTGGGTTAACCCTAAATCCTAATATCAGGTTTAAAATTAAAGTAAAGGTAAAGGCTATTAAGATTCATCTTAATAGCCTTTTTTATTTATCATCATAAATATTAATTTAGATTGGCTTCATTATCATAGCCTCTTTTTTCCCAGTATCCTAGATAATCTTCATCATCTGACAATTCAATTCTGGTTATCCATTTTATCCACTTATAACCTAACTTATCCTCGGCTATTAATTGGAAAGGGTAGCCTCTTTCAGGTGGAATAACAACACCATTCATTTTATAGGCTAACATCATATCCTTTTCTAAAATTGTATCTAATGGTAATGAAGTCGAATATCCATCAGCTGCATAGAAAATGACAGTATTTGCGGAATCCTTAACCTCGACTTTATCAAAAATTTCTTTAAAGAGTAAACCTTCCCATAGAATATCAACACTCCAACCTTCAACACAATTTAGCCTAATTGGTTTGATATATTTTTTATTTGTCAGTATTTCATCATAAGTGTAATCTGTCGGCTTATTAACCAGACCATCAATCTTTAGCTTATAGGTTTCTATGTCAACTTTTTGAGGCCCATTGATAGAATTTTCTCTAAACTCTAATATTGAGGACAAATCCTTGCCTTCAAACTCTTTAATTTCTACTTTTGCCAGTTCGCGTAAATTGTCATTATCGGAGATATTGTTACAACCTACAAGAACGAAAATCATCATAAAAATAAAAACAACGCTCATAAGTATGAGGTTTTTCTTTTTAGTTTTCATAAGCAATCCTCCATTGGTTTTCTTGGTTTGATTATATCATATTTAGTTATGAATATATTAGTAAGTCCTATTCTTGATTTGAAGCCTTAAAAATTATATAATTAAGTGTAATTGAAAGTTAAATAAAGGAGATAAAAATGGGTAAAACATTAGTAGAAAAAGTATTTGATGCGCATAGGGTAGATTTACCTTATCCAGATACACACGTTTTAAGATTAGACAGAGTATTCTGTCACGAGATAACAACACCTATTGCCATTACAGACCTTATGGCAAGAGGTAAGGATAGAGTCTTTGATCCAACCAAAATCAAAGCTGTAATCGACCATGTAACACCAGCTAAGGACTCTAAGACTGCCGAACAAGGTAAGATTTTAAGAGACTGGGCTAGAAGACACCAATTAAAAGATTTCTTTGATATTGGTAGAAACGGTGTTTGCCACGCTATATTCCCTGAGAAGGGCTTTGTTAGACCTGGCTATACTATCATCATGGGAGACTCCCATACTTGTACTCATGGAGCATTTGGTGCCTTTGCTGCAGGTGTAGGAACCACTGACCTTGAAGTTGGTATACTTAAAGGAGTTTGTGCCTTTAAAACACCAAAGACCATAAAGTTTGTGCTAAATGGTGAACTAAAACCTGGAGTATATGCCAAGGATATAATTTTATTTATAATAAAAGAGCTAACTGTTAACGGAGCAACAAACATGGCTATAGAATTTACAGGACCAGTTGTTGATGCTATGTCCATGGAATCACGAATGACCTTGTGCAATATGGCGATAGAAGCAGGAGGAACTGTAGGTATCTGTTATCCAGATATGACAACTGTAGAATATCTTTGGAACTTTATTAAAGATGAATTTGCTACAAAGGAAGAGGCACTTAAAGATTATTCTAAATGGATTTCTGATGAAGATGCTTCTTATGAGAAAATATATGAATATGATATAAGCAAACTAGAACCAATGGTAACCTTCGGCTATAAGCCAGATCAAGTTAAAACAGTTAAAGAAATGACTGGCACCAAACTAGATCAAATATATATTGGAAGCTGTACCAATGGTCGTATAGAAGACTTAAGAATTGCCGCAAGTATTCTTAAAGGCAAGAAGATTAATGAATATGTAAGGGCTATTGTAAGCCCGGCTACTCCTGAAATATATACTATGGCCTTAAAAGAAGGTTTAATTGAAATTTTCCAAGAAGCAGGTTTTTGTGTAACTAATCCTACATGTGGAGCTTGTCTTGGTATGAGTAACGGAGTTCTTGCAACAGGTGAGGCTTGTGCTTCAACAACTAATAGAAATTTCAATGGTAGAATGGGAAAAGGCGGTGTGGTTCATCTAATGAGTCCAGCATCAGCTGCTGCATCTGCTATTGCTGGTACTATCGTTAATTCAGAATTGTATAAAGGATAAATGGTGAAAAAAATGAAAAATTTTAATGGAAAAGTTTTGTTTTTAGATAGAAGTGATATTAATACAGACGAAATTATACCTGCTAAGTATCTAACAGAGATAACTAAAGAAGCTTTAAAACCATATTTGCTAGAGGATCTTTCATTACCAACTTTTGATAATAAAGTAGATATCAAGGATAAGGTAGTAGTAGTAACCAGAGAAAACTTTGGTTGTGGTTCTTCAAGAGAGCATGCTCCTTGGGCTTTGGAAGTCAATGGCATAAATGTTGTAATAGCACAAAGCTTTGCCAGAATATTTAGACAGAATATGTTTAACTGTGGCATGGTGGCTATAGAACTGCCTGAAGAACAAATAGATAATTTATTCAAAAACTATGCAGGTCTTAATACTACAATCAAAGTGGACATTGATAATGCCAAAATATATGTTTCATCTGGTGAAAAATCAGAAGTTATCGACTTTGAACTTGGTGGCTATGATAAGACTTTAGTACAAGAAGGCGGTTGGGTTAACTACGCTGACAATAGGTATTAGAATTATTAACAGTACATTTATAATAAGAACATCTTATGGGTGTTCTTATTTTTTTATGGAACTTTGTGTTACAATTGTATAAATGGATGAAGAAATATGATGGCCAAAGAGCATTTTATTATAGGTTTAAGATATTAAACCATAGAGAAATGTGAAGAATGGAGCTAATATGGATGAGAAATGGATAGACAAATGGAAACAAGACTTGGATCAATTAAGAGAAGAACTTCCAAAAAAACATTTAAATCTCTACTTTGGGCAAAGTGAGGAAAACTTCCTTTGGGCAATAGATAAATTGAAATCGGAAGTTATGGATTTAGACCACTTTGTTGTCATAGCTAACATTGCCAAGATTGTTGCCTCATTTGGAGATGCTCACACAACTTTACTAATTCCAGGTAAATGGTTTTTGCCATTTGACTTCTATTGGTTTGAAGAAGGTATATTTATTGTGGGAGGAAAAGATAAGTATAGTTCGCTAATAGGTTGTAGGATAACTCATATCAATGAACTTGATATATTAGATGTAATAAGTCGTATTAGCTCTGTCATAGCTTATGAGAATCAATCTTTTCTGAAGTCGCAACTTCCGAAATATATTAGAGTAGCTGAAGTACTTTACGGTCTTGATATAATTACAGGATTAAATGACCTAAGTATCAGGGTAGAATATGGTGATAGAATTGTTTCGGATATCCAGATAAAAACCTATACTGAACAACAATTGAATGCTGATTATATAAATATTGATGAGCTACTTGAACTTGAAATCCCCTTACATCGAATTAAATATGGTGAAAACTATTGGAGTCGTCATCTTGTTGCTGACAATACAATATATTTAAACTATAATTGTTGTAAAAATATGAAAAATATTGGTGTTAAGGCTTTCTTTGAAGGTGTTCTTGAAGAAATTTATAGAGTTGGTGTAGATAAGGTAGTAGTAGATCTTCGTAATAATTTTGGAGGTAATTCTAAATTACTTGAACCATTCATTCTTGGATTGAAGAAATGGATAAGTGAGGATAATAATCGTAGAGTTTTCACTATTATTGGTAGGGATACTTTTTCATCAGCCTTATTAAATGCATACTCACTTAAAAATGATGTTGGGTCCATATTGATTGGGGAAGCATCGGGTGGAAAGCCTAATTGTTATGGTGAGGTATTATATATTGAATTATTAAATTCTAAATTAAGAATTAGATATTCAACCAAGTATTATGATATTATTGAAGACGATAATCAAGAATCCTTGTTTCCAGACCTAAAGTTTGGGGTTAGATTCGATGATTTTATTAGCTGCAAGGATCCTGTTATGGAGTATATACTAAATGGAGAGGTGGATTAATATGTCAGGTGAGCACAATCATAATCACAATCACAATCATCTAAAACAAGGAAATATAAAAGTAGCTTTTTTCTTGAATTTTTCTTTTACCATTATTGAGTTGGTCGGGGGAATTATGACCAATAGCATGGCTATATTATCTGATGCCTTACATGATCTTGGTGATTCATTAACTCTTGGTCTCGCATGGTATTTGGAAAAATATTCAACAAAAAAATCTGATTTTAAGTTTTCTTTTGGATATGCAAGGTTCTCTTTATTAGGGGCTTTACTTAATAGTATAATTTTGATTATTGGTTCGATTATAATTTTAAGTCAGGCTATACCAAGAATTTTTAGTCCTGAACAATTAAATCCACAGGGGATGTTTTTCCTGGCAATTCTGGGCATTGTCATTAATGGTCTGGCTGTTTTAAGACTTAGACATGGAACTTCCTTAAACGAAAGAGTAGTATCCTGGCATTTGTTGGAGGATGTTCTTGGTTGGGTAGTGGTTCTTATTGGTAGTATAGTTCTAATATTCTTTGATGTTCCGTGGATTGACCCTGTTATGTCAATTTTTATTTCAATATATATTCTATTTAATGTATATAAAAATTTAAAAGAAACAATGAATATTTTCCTGCAAGGAGTTCCTAAAAATATTTCCATAAGTGATATAGAGAAGGAAATACAAGATAAGACTGGTATCATTGCAGCATATCATACTCATGTTTGGTCATTAGATGGCGAAAAAAATCTTATCAGTATGCATATTGTTGTTGGTGATGAATTGAATAGAGAAGATATCATTGAAGTAAAAAGGAAAATTAGAGATTTATTGAAAAAAAGTGACATCAATCATGCCACTATAGAAGTTGATTTTAAATGTGAGGACTATGAATATTAGAAAAAGGTTGTAAATATCATTCTTAAGCCTACTAAGGTCAACGATATGGATAGTATTTTTATGATTATTGAACCTTGAACTTTTGTTGATAGTCTAGCTCCAATTTGGGCTCCGATTATTGCTGTTATGGATAATGTTATAACTGGCATTAAGTTATTGACAATATTTCCGTTGATTAGGTGTACTATAATACCACTAAAAGACATTATGGCAACTATAAATTGTGAGGTGGCTGTCGCTAAATGGACAGGGAAATTTAATGAATGTACAAGAGCAGGTACGCGCATAATACCACCTCCAATACCAAGTAAGGTGGAAATGAAACCAATGGATAGGTTGAGTAAAACACCTATCCATTTTTTTTGTTGTTTAGGTAAGGTTTGAATTTTTGTTTCTTTGAAATTGTTCTTGTTCTCTGGTTTAATAAACAGGTAAGTAGCCAGTATTATTAATATTACTCCAAAGATTAAGTTGAATATATTTTTAGAAATCATAGCAATTACCATGGTCCCGAGCATAGCTCCTGGTACTGTTGCAATAGCATAAATAAGTCCTGACTTATAGTCTATTCTTTTCATTTTATGATAGGCTATGGTGCCGGAAATTGAATTAAAGAAAACTGCCGCTAGTGATATGCTGGTTATTTCTTCTGGTGTTTTTTCAGGGAAGATAATCAAGAGTATCGGAACTAGAATGAAGCCTCCTCCAGCACCGATCATAGTGCCAAGTATGCCTACAAGTATACCTATAATTAATAGTAATATTATTGTTTCCATTATTGTCCTTTCTTGATTGGTATCTATACCTTAATGTTGTTTTAAGTATACCTTATAAACTGATAATTATGAATGTGGTATAATTAATAGGTAAGTATTTTAGGATTTATGTTAGGAGTGTAATAATGAAGAAAATTTCAAGTATTATTCTATTATCCATTTTAGTTAGTGGATTTGTTTTTATGACAGGTTGTGCCCAAAAGGCTGAGGATTTTATTGATAAAGCAAAGGTTTCATCAGCAAGTATCAAGAATTATGATTTAGATATGACTATGGATATAAATATGAATGTTATGGAACAAGATATTGTTTTGTTGATGAATATGAAATCAACAAATTTTATTGATCCTGTTAAATCTAGATTAGAGATGTCGGTTGATATGGGTGAGCTAGGGAAACAAGAAACAAAGTCTTATACTGTTCAAGATGGGGATGTTATAAAAGTTTACACCTATAGTATGGGTGAGTGGACATTGCAAGAAGTAAGTGGATTAAAAAATATAGAGGATGCTTTAGCAAAATCTAATTTTAAAATTTTTATTGATAATTTTGATAGTTTCAAGGATGTTGGAACTGATAAGATTGACGGTAAGGAAGTTATTGTATATGAAGGTGTTATTAAGGGTAGTTCTCTTAGTGAGGTTATGAAAACTTCTGGGTTATTGACATCATTACAGGCTGATATGACTATGGATTATGAGGTTGTTTTTGGAGAAGATATGGGGGATATGCCAGTTAAGTTCTGGATTGAAAAAGATACTGCTTATCCAGTTAAGTATTCAATGGATATGAGTGAAGTTATGAATAGATTGATGACTGTTATTTATGCTGAAGCAGTACCGGGGGCTAATGTTGAAGTTAATGTTAGTAAGTGTTTGGTCGAGATGACTATGAAAAATATTAACAAGGCAGAAGATTTTAAGTTACCTGAAGAGGTATTAATGATTAAATAAGATAGATAAATAATGAATAAAACAACAAAGTAAGAGAATGGAATTGTATTTCATTCTCTTACTTTTATTTTTTTTAGGTGAACCTGGAAGTTTATAAATATGCAGATATAAAAGTATTATATTAATAACTATAGAATTTGATAGAATTGATTTGTATAATGAAGATAAACAATGATTATTTGAGAGGAAAGGTGATTAGTTTGAAAAATGAAGAAACTCATAAAAGACCGATTTTTAGTACTATACTATCAATGATGATTAATCCGAAAAAAGCTATGAAATCAAAAATAGACCAGATACCGTGGTTTTTGTCTATATTAGTCTCAGGATTGGCTTTTGGCTTGTTTTTCCTGCAGACGGGTTTGGACTTATTTAAGACAGGTTTAAGAAGTTCAAATATAATATATATATCTATGGGAGCTGGAATTGCTTATGGATTGATTATAATACCTTTGATGGGGGCCTTGCTATGGTTGGTATTGAAGATGTTTAATGGTGAAAAATCCCTAAGTTGGACTATAACCTCATTTTCTTTAAGTTATAGTGGAGCTATGATATATGGGATATTTGGTCTTGTTTTTTCTTTGGTATTTGGCTGGAAGACAGCAATTGCCTTTGGAGTTGGTGGTGTGCTTTGGGCAACAGGACCAATAATTACTACAATAAGAGAGATTACCAAGGGTAAAAATTCTCTTGGAATAATTTTGGCTACAGTCATAGGGGCATTAGTTCTTTTATCTTGGACTCTTTTGGCAAATATATAAAACGGGGGTGTAGTGAATGAATGAAGAAATTAACAAAGGTAAAGGACTACGCACCTTACTGCGTAATCTGAGTTTTGCCAGTTTTGGAAGTGCTGCACTTATTTATGCAGAAAGGCCACTAAGTCCTGTTTTTCTTATATTTGGGATAGTAGTGGGTATATTTTTCGGTATATTATATAAAAGTGTCTTAAGTTTGATATTGGGGTTATCCAACAAGGAACTGAAAGTGGAACATGGTAATAAAATCATTTCCTTAGGTATAAGCAGAGGGTTGTTATTTCTTGTACCTTTTGCTGTAATGGCTCTATTAGCAGCATATATAATGGATTGGACTATCACAACAGGTTTTGTCTCAGCAGGTCTTATGACAGCGGGAGCAACAATAACCATGGAATTGGAAAAAATCAAAGGTAAGGGGACAGTTAAAAATAGCCTTCTTCCCCTTGGTGTTTCATTTGTATTTTCAGCTTTATGGTCAGTTGGAATAGGTTATATGGCTATTTTTAGTCTATACGTCGATGGTGGAGTTAATATTTTACTTTCTCTAGCCAACGGCATAGTTAAATAGGGGGGATGATTATGAAAAAGAAATTAATTAAAAAAATCCTTCTTATGACTATGGCTTTTTCTCTTGTAAGCTTAACATCATTTCCAATACCAATTAAGGCAGCAAGTAAGAAAGAAAATGACATACCGGCACCTCCTTATGAGCAAGTTCTTTTCCAACAAGGTAATTGGTATTCAGAACGTATGAGTATTAAGGATAGTGCTTATCTGTTGACAGGATTTAGAGGTGATCGTGATTTAGGAACACCTTTGGCTGATCCTAATGCACCTGTGAAGATTTCAATTGATAAGGATTGTATTGTAAATACAATCACAATACCTTTAGCATATCCTGCCTTGTTGGGTGATTTAGCCAATATGGCAGTTACTCTTGAAAATAGTAAGGGTGAGGTCATCGGGCCACTTGTAATGGTACCTAATTTCATAGGTGATAAAGAAGGGGCCGAGGTAGTTTTTGTTGATTATAACTATTATGACAGTAATGGAGTCTTTCTTGCTAAAGGTGACTATACTCTAAATACAACTGATAATAGTAGATTAATGAGAAATTCTGCTAATGGTTTTATTGCACCTTTATTAATATCTGGAACTTTATATCAAGCCTGGGTTGATTATCAAGTAGAGCTTGAAAAATATGCTATATCACAATTACATGATTTTACCGGTACCTATAATATTAGTTTTGATGCATTTAAGGTTAGTACCTTGATGGGACCGGTGAATCCTCCTGAAAATAGTATTAGCCTTAGAAATTATGAAATTGTAATAATTGATCAGCTTGATAACATTCAGGTTGTTGGTAAATATAAGGATATACCTTTTTCAATTATGTGTCCTGTGTTAGAGCGTAATGATAATTATGTTTCTGCTAGTTTTGAGATGAAAATGGATTTGCCTCCAGATTCTAAGGTTAGTGGTGTTGGTGTCCTAGTACTGGAAAAGCCTGAGAACAACCCTGCCAGCTTAAAGTTTGAAGGACAGGGAGTTTATGAAAGATCAGAGAGTTCAGAAAAAGGCGCAGACTATAACACCTACACAGCAACTGCAAATGGAACTTTTTCCAAGAAGAGTTTTCCATTGTATGTAGCTACTCAATTAAATGTTAAAATGGCTGAGGCTGGGATTGTTCCTGGTCCTGATGAACCATTCCAATATTTGGTGGGAGCTCTATTTCCACCTATTACAGCGCTGATTGCTACTTTGATTGAAAGTGCAAGCCAGGCTAAGAAGAAAAAGAAAAAATCCGGACCAAGAGATAGAAGTTGGTATAAGGCTCAAAATCCAAATGCTAGTGATGAGACCATTGCTATGATTATGATGGGTGATGCCTTAGGTGCCAGTGGTGGTGATGATGAGGACGCTGAATCAATTGGTGATAATGAAAAACCAGGTGGTAGCGACTATGTAGCACCTGATAACGGAGATAGCCAAGGAGAAAGCAATGATTCTGAGGGTTCTTACGAGGAAGATAGTGGAGAGAATGGAGATAGTGGTGAGAGTGAAGGCGAAAGTGAGAATTCAGGAGAGGGTGAAAGTGATAGTGAAGAAGATAACACTTTTGGCAAACCTGATGTTCCTGAAGAACCGCCTCTACAACAAGAGCCACAAGTCCAAGAGGAGTTACCTGGTCAAAAAGATAGTCAGGGGCAACAAGATCAAAGTGATCAAGGAACTCAAACAACTGTTCCAGAAGAGCCTGAATCTATGGTGCTACAAACTTCCCCTAATGGTGCTCAGTCATTGTTTGTGAAGGATCCAACTACAGGAAAATGGATTGATGCAGAAAATGGAGCAGAGTTAGACACTGAAAAGTATGGTGAATGGAAAACTCAAATGGAATCAGACAAGAAATTTAATGATAAGGAATTTGAGAAGAACACCAACAGTGAAATGGAACAGGATAAAATAAATCGTGATAAAATGGCTGCTATAGCTGATGCTCAGAAAAAAGATGAATTCATGAATAAGATGGAAAAGAAATATGGAACATCTGATAAAACCGAGCTAGAGAAGATTATTGGAACAAATATGGAAAAGGACAAGGCAGCAGCAGATCACTATAATACTATTGCCGATGTAGCGGCAGCGGGTGAGGTTATTTCAGTCGTTGTAAGTAGCGGCGCTGATGTAGGTATGGATATCTTATCTAATGCAGACCCAACGGGAACAGCCAAAATTGTAAGAAATGTGTATGTAGTAACCAAGGGTGTTGTTAGCTCAGCAGCAGAAAAAGGTGTCAATAAGGCAAGTATTCTTGAAGGTTTATTAAAAGGAACCGGAGATATGATTTCTAAGAACATTAAACCTGAAGGTCTTAAAGGTTATGGTGGTAGAGCGATATCCAGGGCTGCAGGTGAGTTTTTAGGAACTACAGCCGGAGGCTATATGAGGGGAGAGGATCTTAGTAAGGCTGCAGGTAAAGGTCTTATTGGTGGAGTTACTAAGGCTACAGTTGGTGCCATTACTGACAAGCTGGCAGGCAGCAGTCCAAAACTTCCAGGTGTATCTGATCCTTTAAGGGATCCTGTAAATGCAGCTGGTATGTTAAAATCAGCATTTGTAAATAAATTTGCCGGGGTTAAAATCGGCTCAAGTACTATCAATCATTTTTATGTTAAACCAGCCATTAAAAATCTATAGTAGAGAAAAGGAGTAAAGAAGATGAAACTTACATTAAATGAACTTGGTTTTTTAAAAACCTTATATAAGGATGCTAATCAGCTTAGCCTTTTTACTAATATTGAAGGTAAATTAATTGGTGGTGAACAGGAATCATTAGAAAAGAAACTAGTGATTAAAGATGGTGCAGTTTCTAAAGTATGGGGTAATATATTGGCTCCGGTAGCCAACCCAAAACAATGTACTCGAGTAATATTAAGGGATGGAGACTTTCTCGTTGAGAAATATTCATATAGGAATGATTTGGGATTAGCTATGGTTGAGAACAATGGTGATGGCGAATTGCAGCTGACTCTTCCTGAAAGTGTCAAACCTCAATTATTGGAACTAAGCAAGTGGATAGGAATGTCTAATTTAACAAGTATGGAAATTGATCTTGAATTGACTATTCCGGAAACAGTAGTGATTTTAGCTTTGATTGATTTGGCCAGACAGTCAATATTTGCTGGCTACTTAAGAGAAAAAGTAGTTGTAAATATCACTAAACAAAATTTAGAAAATCAATTGAATGAACCAGCTGAAAATAGTCTGGTTAGTATATTCAGATTGAATTATGAAATTCCAGTACCAGCAATTGAAGAGATTGAAAAAATAATTAATTCAATAAAAAATAAGAAAATTCTTGAGATAAATGATGATGAATACAGTCTTTCTCAGGATCTTGTCGTAATGGCTATGCAGTTCTTGGTTCCTCAAGCAATATTGTTGATGGAAAATCTTGAAATAAGTGATAGCGATGAACTATTGGCTAGTAGTTATATGGCCCTAACTGCAGGGGTTAAGGATATTGTGCTTTTTGCATTTGAAGGTGGTTATGTTAAGCTGATGTCAATGACTAGTATGCAGTTGATGAAGTTAGTTGAAGATTTATTGTTATTTAATAAAGCAATAAATTAACAAACTCAAAAAAGCAAAATAATGTAAACTAACCTTAAAGTAATAAAGATAAGAACACAATTCTGTGTTCTTATCTTTATTTGTTGAGAATTAATTATTTTAAATTCGAAACATAAGGTTAGTTTCTAAAATTAGATTTAACATAGAATATATTTATAAAGATATGGTTACTATTTATAATCAATTGAATTTACTATATACTTACTTAGGAGTCAATTTTGTAGATGGACTAATGGAGGATATTATGAAGAAAATAGATGCAAGAGGACTAGAGTGTCCAAGACCAGTAATATTAATAAAGAAAGCCATGGAAGAAGTTGATGAGGCTTCAATATTAGTTGATAATGAAGTAGCCAGGGACAATGTTCAACGCTTTGGTCACAATGCAGGATGTAAAGTTACTATTGTAGAAAATGATAATGGTACTGAATTGTTTTTGAAGAAAGAATCTGAAAAAATAGTTGGAGATGTTGCTGAGGAAGTTGTTGTGCTTATCAAGACCAGTCTTTTTGGTGAAGGAGACCCTATACTTGGAAATATATTGATGAAGAGTTTCTTGGTTAGTTTATTGGAAAGTGACAAGAAGGTTAAAGCAATGATTCTTATGAATAGTGGTGTTGAGTTAACGACTAGAAACCTTGAGGCTATTGAGATTCTAAAATCATTTGAAAAAAAGGGTACAGTTATTTATAGCTGTGGTACATGTCTTGATTTTTATGGTTTGAAGGAAGAACTGAAGATAGGTCTTATTACAAATATGTATAGTTCAGTAGAGCTTTTAGTTGGTGATGGATATAGGATTATAACTATATAGTTTAATTTTTAATTATAGGGGGAAAACTCTTTTGAGAGTTTTCCCCCTTTTATATATTAGCTGTTTTCTTGTTGACTTAAGGGATAAATAGGGTTAATATAAACATATACTCATATGGATATATGTAGTGAAGGAAGGGTATGAAATATGGATAAACTATCGAATACATTCAAGGTGCTATCTGATGATACCAGATTAAGAATATTAATGCTCCTAAATAGGCAGGACTTATGTGTTTGCCAATTGTGTGGGATATTAAATATTTCTCAACCTAGTGTGTCTAAAAATCTTGCTAAATTAAGAGATATGAATATTGTCATAGATACCAGGAAGGAGAAATTTATTGAATATTCAATAGTTAGGGATAGTAAGGACAATATCTTTCTTATGAGCATTTTATCTCAACTAAATAATGATCTTGATAAATATCCTATTCTTTTAAATGATAATCAGAAAATTAAGGACAAGGATCATTTTTTGAATCTTTGTGATAATAAATTAACAAACAAACAAACAAACTAACTAACTAACTAATGAAAGGTGATGTCTTATGATTATATTTGAATGGTTAAATGATCAATTGCTAAAGATGCAATGGTTATATGATCTTGTACAGCTTCTTGTTGAAAAAGTTTTTGGACTGGATATGGAGAGTAGAATAGGAGGCAGTATACATTTCTTTATATATGATGTAATTAAAATATTTATTCTTTTAGGATTTTTAATTTTTTTAGTATCCTATATACAAAGTTTCTTTCCACCTGAAAGAACTAAGAAAATATTAGGAAACTATACTGGAATATCGGCTAATATTCTTGGTGCCTTGTTGGGTACTATTACTCCTTTTTGTTCTTGTTCGTCTATTCCCTTATTTATAGGGTTTACTAGTGCAGGACTTCCTCTTGGAGTTACTTTTTCCTTCTTAATATCTTCTCCTTTTGTAGATTTGGCTTCGGTTATATTGTTAGCGAGTATTTTCAACTGGAAGATAGCTATTGCTTATGTGGTGGTAGGGTTGGTACTGGCTGTTATTGGTGGTACTATCATAGGTAAATCGAAACTTGAAAAGTATGTGGAACCTTTTGTTTATAGTAATAAGTTGGTTGATTTGGAAGAAGAAAAATTAACTAAAAGAGATCGACTAAAATACGCTGGTGAACAAGTGTTGGATATTGTAAAAAAGGTTTGGTTATATATTTTAATAGGCGTCGGTATTGGTGCTGCGATTCATAACTGGATTCCTCAAGATATTATATCTAGTGTACTTGGTCAGGATAAGTGGTATTCAGTTCTTATTGCTACAGGGGTTGGTATTCCAATGTATGCTGATATTTTTGGAACTCTACCTATAGCTGAGGCTTTAGTTGGTAAGGGAGTTGGCATTGGTACAGTTTTAGCCTTTATGATGGGTGTAACCGCATTGTCATTACCATCTTTGATAATGTTAAAAAGAGTAGTAAAACCTAAATTATTAGGTATCTTCTTTGCTATTGTTTCTGTGGGTATTGTTATTATTGGTTACTTATTTAATGCTTTTGCATATTTGTTTATTTAGAAAGGAAGGTTTTTAAAATGGTTATTAAAGTTTTAGGTACAGGTTGTCCAAGTTGTAAGAAACTAGAAGCTAATGTTAGAACAGCTGTTAGTGAAGCAGGTGTTGAGGCTAGTGTAGAAAAGGTTGAAGATCTTCAAAAAATTATGGAGTATGGTGTGATGTCAACTCCTGCCTTAGTCATTGATGAAAAAGTAGTAGCCAAAGGTAAAGTTTTATCTGTTGGGGATATTAAAAAGTTTTTGGTTTAGATTATTAGAAGCAAAAATGGAGTAAAGGTAGTTTTACCTTTACTCCATTTCTATTATATTAAAGAATATATTTATATATTGACAGATATTAATAGAGTTGTTAATATTAACTTATATGATATCGAAAGATATCGATAACATTGATTTATTTCGATATTATGGGAGGTGCAAAGATAATTATGGAATACTCATATGCAGAATTTATACCAATACTTAAAGCTATATCAGATGAAACAAGGCTAAAAATCATAGATATGCTATCTTGTGAAGAAATGTGTGCTAATGATATATTAGATGAATTCAAGATCTCCCAGTCAACCCTAAGCTATCATATGAAAATATTATCTGATGCAGGAATAGTAATAGCTGTTAGAGAAGGTGCCTGGATGAGATACAACTTAAATATTGAAAAGGCAGAGGGCTTGATTAGTTTTATTGAATATATCACTAGTGATAAAGAAAATTGTATTTGTAAGAAAAAAAGATGAATATAGATAAGGAGTTGTAATATGGCTAAGAATAAAGGCATTAGTTTTTTTGAAAAGTATCTGACTATATGGGTGCTTGGTTGTATGGGGGCAGGGATTTTAATAGGTCAATATTTTGGTTTCATACCAGATTTTCTTGAACAATTCACTTATGCGGAAGTATCTATACCAATAGCTGTCTTAATATGGTTGATGATATACCCTATGATGTTAAAGATAGATTTTAAATCTATTAAAAACGTTGGCAAGAACCCACAGGGATTATTAATATCTTGTGGTACCAGTTGGCTTATTAAACCATTTTTAATGTTCGGTCTGGCATCATTGTTTTTCTTAGTAGTATTCAAGGGTTTCATTGATCCGGAATTAGGAAGAATGTATGTTGCGGGTGCGGTATTATTAGGAGCTGCTCCATGTACAGCTATGGTTTTCGTCTGGAGTAATTTAACTAAAGGTAATCCTGCCTACACTCTAGTTCAGGTTGCTGTAAATGATCTTTTAGTATTAGTTTTATTTGTACCAATTGTTACTATTTTGTTAGGTATAACCAATATATTTGTTCCATGGGATACATTATTTTTGTCAATTATTCTTTTTGTAGTAATCCCATTAGTTGCAGGAGCATTAACTCGTAAGTATATGATTGAAAAGAAGGGTCTAGAGTATTTTACAAAAACCTTTATTCCTAAATTTGATAATATAACTATTGTGGGCTTATTATTAACACTTATAATTATATTCTCCTTCCAAGGTGAGGCAATATTAAATAGTCCTTGGCATGTAGCAATGATTGCAGTTCCTTTAATACTCCAAAATTTACTAACTTTCGCTTTTGCTTATTTTGTTAGTTGGAAAGCTAAGCAACCTCATTGCATTGCAGCTCCAGCAGGTTTGATTGGAGCATCTGATTTCTTTGAATTGTCTGTAGCTGTAGCTATTACTTTGTTTGGTGTAAATTCACCTGTAGTTCTAGTTACTACAGTTGGAGTTTTAACCGAGGTTCCAGTAATGCTGATGTTAGTAGCTTTTGTTAATAGAACGAAAGGCTGGTTTGACAAGGATGAATAACTTGAAGAAGGTTGCTTTTATATGTGTTCATAACTCTTGTAGATCACAGATTGCTGAAGCCTTAGGTAAATTGTTGGCTAATGATGTTTTTGAGAGTTATTCAGCTGGTACTGAAGTAAAGGATAAGATTAATCAGGATGCTGTTAGATTGATGAAAGAAATTTATGGTATAGATATGGAGAAGGATCAGTACTCTAAACTTATAGCTGATATACCAAAAGTTGATGTTGTTGTTACTATGGGTTGTAATGTTCAGTGTCCATATATGCCAAGCGAGATGAGAATGGATTGGGGCTTAGATGATCCAAGTGGTAAAAGTGATGATGAGTTTAGAAAGTTAATAGATGATATTGAATTAAAAATTAAGCTATTAGCAGAAGAACTGAAAAAATAGAAGTATTTTATTAATAACGTAAAAGAGCCCTTGAAATTCAAGGGCTCTTTTTTATAGGGACGTTTCTCAGTATGGGGAACTATAATGAACAGTTCAATGGATATTGAATCTGTTATTATCATTGATGTTGTATAAAATATTATCATAATTATATATTCCATACAATAGAGAAATTAAACAATCTGTTTATTGTAGCTATTTATTCAAAGTGATATAATTTAATCAACTTTTAATAAAGAGGAAGTGATCAAATGACTGAGATAATTACAGTAGAGAATTTAGTAAAATCCTATGGACCAGTTGAAGCAGTAAAAAATATAAGTTTTAAAGTGGAACAAGGCAAGTTGTTTGCTTTTCTAGGACCTAATGGAGCAGGTAAATCAACAACAATAGATATAATAAGCACGCTACTGAAGGAAGATTCTGGAAAAGTTATGATTAAGGGAAATGTTGTTGGTATCGACGACGATAAGATTAGAAGTCTTATAGGAGTAGTGTTTCAAGATAGTCTATTGGATAATTTACTAACCGTCAGAGAAAACCTACTCGTTCGAGGAAGTTTTTATGGATTAAGTAAAAAGGAACTAGACAAGGCCATTGAAAAGTCAACCAAGGCTTGTGGTGTTTTAGAATTTCTTGACCGTCCCTATGGTAAGCTATCAGGAGGACAAAAACGAAGAAGCGACATAGCCAGAGCTTTGATTAATACTCCTGAAATCCTATTTTTAGATGAACCTACAACTGGATTGGATCCACAAACAAGAAGTAATATCTGGAAAACAATCAAGGAAATGCAAGCTGAAACAGGGATGACAGTATTCCTTACAACCCATTATATGGAAGAAGCTGCTGAAGCAGATTATGTGATTATCATAGACAATGGTCAACTAGTAGCCAGTGGAACACCTTCCCAATTAAGAGACAAATATTCTAAAGATCGTTTAATAATAACTGCAAAAGATATAAATATCTTAAAGTCTAGAGTTGAAGCAGAAGGCTACAATCATGTAGTATTGGCTGACACTATAATTTTTGAAATAACTTCAACCTTCGAGGCAATTCCTTTGATTGAAAAGTTTAGAGACAACTTGAACAGTTTCGAAGTATTGAAAGGAACTATGGATGATGCTTTTATAAATATAACTGGAAAGGAAATAAGAGAATGAAACAATTAATATTACGAAATCTCAAAATATTCTTTAGAGATAGAAGTGCTGTTTTCTTTTCTTTGCTTGCTGTTTTTATTATTATCGGCTTATATATTTTATTCCTTGGAGACATGTTAGCTTCTGGTCTTAAGGATATACCAGGCAGCAGGTTTTTAATGGATAGTTGGATAATGGGAGGATTGTTATCTGTAACTTCAATTACAACTACCCTTGGCGCTTTTGGTATTATGGTTGATGATCAATACAAAAAAATCATTAAGGATTTTTACTGCTCTCCAGTTAGTAGGGCTAAGTTGATTGGTGGCTATTTAATAAGCACTTTTATTATTGGTTTCATTATTTCTATGCTAGCCTTTGTTTTATGTGAAGGTTATATAGTTATGAATGGTGGCAGAATTCTTCCACTAATAAATATCTTGAAAATTATAGGATTAATTATTTTAACAACTTTAACTAGTAGTTCGTTGGTAGCGTTTCTGGTGACTTTCTTTAAGAGTCAAAATGCTTTTACATCCTTTAGTACTATTATAGGTACTTTAATTGGATTTTTAACAGGTATTTATGTACCAATGGGTTCTTTACCAGATTCAGTACAGTTTGTTATTAAAATATTTCCTATTTCCCATGCTGCTGCTTTATTTAGACAGGTTTTCATGGAGATACCTATGAAAGAGTCCTTTGCTGATGTACCAATTGAAATCTTTAAGGATTTCAAAGTAACTTTAGGAGTAGTTTTTACATCTGGTGATGGATTTATAGGTGTATCAACTCATATAATAGTACTTGCTGCCTCATTTATTTTCTTTCTTATATTAGCAATCTGGAGATTTCGACTTAGAAAGAATACTTTATAATCATTTAAAGAAGATACCTCTTTTATTAAGGTTTAATTTCTTTTCCCTTAGGTTAAGATATAGATCCTCCATAGCTGAGAAAGTAGCTATGGTTAACAGTATAATCAGAGTAATATTTATATCTAAAACAATAAGTAATAAAGGTGATATAAAAAGTGTAAGACCTGTGGCTTTATTCAAATAGGTATGTAGAAAGGCCAGTTGCTTGAATCTTATCCAACCGACAATTTGTGAGAGCAGTCTAATTATGACTATAAATCCCATCAATATTAGTGACCAGGTTGGGAAAACTATGACTGGTATTATAGAATATAAAATAACAGCAATAAATATGAAATCTGCAAGTCCATCTAGGTTAGCTCCTAGTTTGCTTGTGGATTTTGTTTTTCTAGCAATATAGCCATCAAGTATATCGCTTAATCCACATAAAACATAGAGGATTAAGAACAAAGTAGTTAATGGAATTGTTGTTAGAATAATTATTGATAAAATTATTCTAATTACTGTAATTATATTAGGAATATATTTCATTTATATCACTCCTATAAGATTATAGTCCGATATCTTTAGCTACGCTGCGCATTCCTTGGATACATTTGTCTATAATCACATCTAAATCTGTTCCTAATCTCTGACATCCATCAAGGATTACTTCCCTATTAATACTAGCTGCAAATGCCTTGTCCTTGAATTTTTTCTTGACACTTTTTACTTCTATATCCATAACTGATTTTGATGGTCTCATTAGAGCCGCTGCTCCAATTAGTCCTGTTAGTTCATCTATTGTGTAGAGGACTTTTTCCATATATAATTTTGGTTCTATATCAACAACTAAACCATATCCATGGGATACTACTGCGTGAATGAATTCTTGATCGTAGCCATTTTCTTTTAGTAGTTCTTGGGCCTTGATACAGTGTTCATCAGGGTACATTTCATAATCGACATCATGGAGTATACCTACTGCTGTCCAGTAGTCAACATCTTCTTTGGCTTCATTTGCAAAATAGGACATAACTGCCCCAACTCCTATACCGTGTCGTACTAGTGCCTGACTTTTATTGTATTTCTTTAATACTTCTAATGCTTTTTCCTTCATGATGATTCCTCGTTTCATTTATTTAATAATTATATTCACAACACTAATTTTAATATAGAAAAAATAACTATGCAATATGGATAAATGACCGAATATATATAAAAATATACCAACTAAAGATTTTAGAATATATTTATTTATTAATATGATATACTTTTTTTAGAACTTGAGGGAGGCCCAAAAAGTGAAGATCGATATTAGAATTGATGAAAAAACACAAGAAACTACAATAATAGTTCAAGCAAGTAAGATTGATGATGAAATAGCAGAAATTATCAATAAACTTAAAGAAATTGAAAACAAAAATCATAAGGGAACGTTGACTTGCTTTAAAGATGATATTGTGGAAATTATTGATGAGAATAAAATCATCAGGATATATTCTTCTATGCAAAAAGTCATGGCTGAAACAAGTCAAGGTTCCTATCTAATAAAAGCCAGGCTGTATGAATTAGAAGAAAGACTTGACAAGAATAATTTTGTTAGAATTTCCAATTCTGAAATCATTAATTTAAAGAGAGTTATAAATTTTGATTTAAGTTTTAGTGGGACTATCTGTGTGAATTTGGATAATGATGTGAAAACATATGTATCAAGAAGATTTGTAAGCAAAATAAAAGATGTGTTGGGAATATAGGTGATATTATGAAGAATAAAATTTTAAAGAATATTATACTTGGTGCTTTGATTGGGTTAGTTAGCTTATATGTTGGTTCTATAATAATCTCTTTAGCATCCGGTGATAATCAATATTATGGCACGAAGGATGAGCTTGTTGTTTTGTTTGGAAGTATACCCATGGCCATGGCTTTTCAATTATTAACAACTGGGCTTCTTGGTGGAGTGATAGGTGGAATATCAACTATATTTCAATATGAAAAATTTAGTGTTTTGAAAGCTACGATTATTCATTTTTTAGTTGTTGGTTCTAGTTTCTATTTTGTCTCTTATATTAATTATTGGATAAAACACGATTTGATCACTCAGTTTTTTTCTAATATAAGAGTAATACTTGGAACTTTTTTACCTAATAAGGAAGTGTTCTATTTTTATCCTTATACTTTTGGAAGTCTATTGGTTTATCTTTTAGTCTTCTTGGCGGGGTATATTACTTTCTGGTTAATTATATTTTTGAATATGAAAATAAAGATTAATAAAGTAAATGCTGCACTAAAGATGAAAAACAAGAAAGGTTAAATGAAAGGAGAATGAAAATGAAAAAATTATTTAGAGGTTTAGTTGTCTTGACCCTAATACTACTTGCATCACTTACAGTTGTAGGTTTCAAAGTTGCAAGTGGGGATAAAGTTATAGTCCCAAATAACGAGGTAATAGAGGAAAACTATAGCTTTACAGGTACATATTTGGAATTTAATGGTTTAGTTGAGGGCAATCTATATGCTGCGGGAAATGATGTTATAATAAATGGCGAGGTATTGGGTAATATCTTTGTAGCTGGAAGTAATATCGAAATAAATGGTAAGGTTAGTGGAGATATTTATACAGCTGGTCAAGATATTAAAATTACTGGTTTGGTTGGAGGCAACGTATTTGCTGCAGGCAATACATTAGAGCTTGATAATGAGGCTGAAGTTGGTATTGATGTATTCTTGGCTGGTAGTGATATTAGTGTAGACTCTCAAATTAATGGTGATGGTTTTCTTACTGCTGGGTATATCTCAGTGGATGGAAGAATCGATGGTGATTTAAATTACAGTGCTGAAAAAGTTGATATTGATGAAGATAATGTAGGTGGCAAAATATTTAGAGAAGAAAAGAAACCTGAAACTGCTGGTTCAATATTATTAGGCAAGTTATTTACATTTTTAAGTTTTGTGTTTACAGTGGTTATGATTTGGGTTGTTATAACATTTGTTATCAGTAAAGATCATAAGGAGAAGCTGGTAAGATTAATGGACAAGGAAAATGCAATTTCTACAATATTCCTTTTCGGATTAGTGGGTCTAATTATATCATTCCTTTTGCCATTACTCCTTTTCATAACTGGAGTTGGTATTAAATTAGGAATATTCACAATGATTTTGAATTCTGCCTTATTGTACTTTTCAGGTGGAATTGCAATAGTTGTCTTAAGTAGCTTATTAAGTAAGAAGATACCAAGTCTAGCTGTTGGCAATAATATTCTTATAGTTTTAATAATGGCAGTGGTTGTGGGGATTCTTAAAGCAATACCTATAATTTCTGGGCTTGTTAGCTTCCCATTGTTGGTTGTAGGTTATGGTCTGATTATTGGTAGTTTTATATATAAAGATAAAAAAATGATTGTTACTACTGAAGAGTAGAATTAGCCGAGAACTTAACATATAATTAAGCAGTAAGCCTTTAGGCTTACTGCTTAATATTTGTCTAGGAGGTTTAGTATGAAGGTAGCGATAATATATTTTAGTCCTTGTGGTAGTACGGATAAGGTTGCTAAATTTATTAAGAATGAATTTAAAAGATTTGACTGGGAAGTGCAATTGTTGAATATGACCAAGGATATTGATTTATTCCCTAATGGTAATTTTCTAAAATTCATTAATAGAATAGAAAAACACGATTTGTTATTAATTGGTGGTCCAATATATATTGACCATCTTCACTATAATGTTATAGATTTAATTTCACAACTTCCTCAAGCTGATAATCTGGCATATTCTAGTGATGCAGGAGTATTTACAACTTTTGGAAAGATTACTCCAGGTGTAGGTTCTTTGGAAGCTTGTAAATATTTGAGTGAAAGTGGACGTAATACTTGGGCTGCTCTTGAAGTTGATAGTGAACATTGTATTTCAAGAAATATTGATTATCCAATAAGTAAAGGCTTACCGAATGAAGAAGTAATACAATTGGTAAAAGACTTTGTAGAGTATTTGATTAATGTTGTTGATAAAAAGGAAAGACCTCTTGAGGATATAGAATCTAAGCTTGCTGGCAGAGTTGCTGAATTTCCTAATCTTGCTGATGAGCGCGTAGTTACTGGTAATAGTTTCCCTTCTATAAAATTTAATTATGATCTTTGTGAGCAGTGTTATGTTTGTATAGATAAATGTCCGGTTAATTTTTTGGTTATAAAGGATGGTTATCCGATGACACTTTCAAATGATATTTGTGTTCACTGCACTAATTGTCTATATTATTGTCCTAATGGTGCAGTTGTCATGGATCTATATGACAAGAAACCATTTTATATGAAACAATTGGCTGCCCAAAACCTAGAACCTGATGGTGTCTCAATTAGTAGATTAATAAAATAATTTAGTCATTCAGTTGACATATATATAAGAATCTATTGTATAATAAATATATAGTAGATTCTTTTAATTTTAATGGTTGGAGGTATCCATAATGAAGGAGTTTTTCCGAAAGAATATTGCCTGGATAATTGGTTTTTTTACAGTTATATTAATTTGTACCGGAATTTGGGCAATAGGATATATGACACCAAAAATTGAACTAATTGGGGTTACACCTGTGAATTTGAATGTAAATGATAAATATATCGAACAGGGTGCTAGAGCATGGTTGGGTAATCATGATATCTCAGATGAAATAAATATTGATGGTAATGTTGATGTTGATAAATTAGGTAAATATGAAATTAGATATTCAGTGATTAACATTTTTTTAAAGGCAAATGTAACAAGGATAGTTAATGTAATTGATAATATAAAACCTGAAATTACTCTGATTGGTGGTAGCGAAATTAAACTATGCCCAGAAGAACAGTTTAAAGAACCGGGGTATAGTGCAATTGATAATTATGATGGGGTTATTAGTAACAAGGTGAGTGTTAAGGTAAATAAAGATGAAGTGGTTTATGAGGTCAGTGATACCTCAAACAATATAACCAAAATTATTAGAAAACTTGATAGAAATGACAAGGAAGCACCAATAATTCAATTAGTAGGAAGTGACAAGGTTTACCTGACCGTTGGTAGCAAATATGTAGAAAGTGGATATAAAGTTACTGATGCTTATGATAAGCTAATTGCTGAAAAGGTCAGGATTGTTGGCAATGTGAATACAAGTGTTGTTGGAACATATATCTTGACTTATGAAGCTACAGATTGTAGCGGTAATTATGCCAAGGTTGTTAGAACTGTCATAGTGAGTAATCCTGTACCAAAACCTCCAATACCTTCAACCGGTGGTTCTGGTAGCACAATCTATCTAACCTTTGATGATGGATCAAGTTATTTGACACCTCAAATATTAGATATATTAAAATCCGAAGGTGTCAAGGCTACTTTCTTTGTTTTAGGTTCAAGGCGAAATGACGCTGTCTGGCAAAGGATAGTAAATGAGGGTCATACTATTGCACTTCATAGTGATACTCATAATTATGCCCAAATATATTCTTCTGTTAATGCTTATTATACAGATCTTTATGCAGTTAGGGATAAGGTTAAGGCGGCAACTGGTGTGGATTCTAAGATTATAAGATTTCCAGGTGGTTCATCTAATGTTGTTAGTAAAAATTATTGTGTTGGCATCATGTCAAATCTAGTAGTAGATGTTCAAGCTAAAGGGTATCATTATTTTGACTGGAATATTAGTTCAGGAGATGCTGCAAATTATACTAGTTCACAGATTTATACAAATGTAGTTAGTAAGCTAGGTAGTGGTTCAACTTATGTGGTTTTAATGCATGATTATAGTGGTAATGATTCAACAAGGGATTCTTTAAAAAGTATAATCAGCTATGCAAAAAGTCATGGTTATAAATTTAGTAATATTACAATGGGTACACCTCAAATACATCATAGGGTTGCTAATTAATACCTAGTTTGAAACCCTGAAGTAGCAATTATTTTTGCACTTCAGGGTTTTTTGTGTAATTATTAAATAATTATAGTACAATTAAATTATTATAAAATAATTTAAATTAATTGTTTTAAGAGGTAAAAGAATGAGAATTATTGACCAATTGTGGGTTTTAATATGTGCCTTATTTGTATTTTTTATGCAAGCTGGTTTTATTTGCTATGAAGTTGGTTTCATACGCCCGAAAAATGTAGTCAGTGTTGCAATAGAAAATATAATAACATTTATAATTACAACATTGTCATTTTTTGCAGTCGGTTATGCAATTATGTTTGGACCATCATTTCATGGTCTTTTTGGTAGCGATTTCTGGTTTGGATCACATTTACAAGGTACTGCAAGTTATGTGATAGTATTTTTTGAACTGATGTTTGCAGGTGTTGCTGTTACTATCTTTTCTGGAAGCATGTCAGAACGTACAAAAACTAAGGGGCTCATAATAAGTGCAATCATAGTAGCGATATTGATATACCCAGTTTATGGACATTGGGTATGGGGTAATTTATATGTAAATCAAAATGCCTGGTTACATCAATTAGGTTTTATAGATTTTGCTGGTGCTACTGTAGTGCATGGAACTGCAGGTTGGATTGCATTAGCTGGTGTACTGGTTGTAGGGTCAAGAAAAGGTCGTTGGGATGCAAATGGCAGAATAAAAAATTTAGGTAGATCAAATATTCCTTTTGCGGCTCTTGGAACATTTATTCTATGGTTTAGTTGGTTTGGCTTTAATGGTGGTAGTCTGATGAGATTTGACGAAAGTATAGGTCAAATATTGATGAATACAAATATCTCTGCATCAGCAGGTGTTTTAGGAGCAGTTGGTACTGTTTTTTTCATTCTTAAACATAGGAGCTACATGGAAGCAATATTTAGTGGAGCTTTAGGTGGCTTGGTTGCTATTACTGCAAGTTCAAATATACTTGAACCGATGCAAGCATTTTTTATTGGTTTAATAACAGGTATAATTGTAATTTTTGGTAGTGAGTTATTGGAGAAATTTAGAATAGACGATGCAGTTGGAGCAGTATCAATACATGCTTTTGGTAGTGTTTCGGGAATTATATTATTAGCTTTGTTTGCTAATCAAGAGGTTTTATCATTACCTAATCGTTGGTGGCAACTTGGTATACAAATATTTGGAGTGTTTATAAATTTCATTTGGGCCTTTGGCATAGGTTTAATTATGTTCAAGATTATTGATAGATTCATAGGACTTAGGGTTACAACTGAAGAAGAAGAACAAGGTCTTAATATTGTTGAATATTCTGATCTGTATTCTTGGCAACAGGAAATAAAGGAAAAAACTTATACAGAAATAACTGATGAACTTTATCAAAAAATTCAAAAACAAAATCAAGAGTTAGCTAAAAAATCAGAAATACTCGTGGCTACACAAGAAAAAGAAAGAGATAAAATAGCCAGAGATTTACACGATGGAGTAGGTCAATTGTTAGCTGCCTCTAAAATTGATCTGGGGCAGTTAAAAAAGAATCTTATTATAGATGGACAAAAGGAACAAGCTGGTAGGATAATGGGGATGCTCGATAGTACTGTAGATGAAATTAGGACAGTAATTTACAACTTAAAACCAATAATGTTGGAAGAAGAAGGACTCTTAAAGAGTATCCAAAAACTTACTACACAGATTCAAACAATAAGCGACTTGGTTTTTGATTTTCGAATAGTCGCTCCAATACCTCAATTCGAAGAGATTGAAATGTTGAATATTTATAGAATAATACAGGAGAGTTTAAGTAATATATTAAAACATTCAAGAGCAGATAAGGTTATTCTTATGTTTGATGAAGATAAGAAGGGGACATATATCATTTCAATTGAAGATAATGGAATAGGTTTTGATCTGAACAATGTATACAAAGGTATGGGAATGACAACATTAGTTGAGAGAACTAAACTTATAGGGGGTAAGTTAACAATAAGTAGTCAATTAGGAGCAGGAACAAAAATAATATTGGAGATGCCTTATGAAAACTAAAAGAGTATTTTTAGCCGATGATCATAAAATATTAAGAGAATCATTAGAACATTATCTCAAACAGGAGGCAATAGTTGATGTTGTCGGAGTAGCAGATAACGGTCTTGATGCCTATAATGAAATCATACGTCTTAAACCGGAGATAGCTATTTTAGATATTTCTATGCCCCAATTGAATGGATTGGATTTATGTAAAAAATTAAAGGTCGAAATGCCTGAGCTTAAGGTTATAATTCTAACTATGCATAAATCTGAAGAAATGCTATATAAGGCTTTAAGTTCGGGGGTTAATGCCTATGTGCTAAAAGATAATGCCTTGGAGGATTTGATTGAAGCTATAAAGACTGTTATTGCAGGTAAGATTTTTATTTCAGTCGATTTATTGCAGTTAGTTGTAGGTGGATTTGTTAACAATCGTAAAGATAGTGCTGAGCAATTATCCATAAGAGAAAGGGAAATACTACAAATGCTTGCTGAAGGCAGGAGTAACAAGGAAATTGCCGAGGCACTTTTTTTAAGTATTAAGACAATCGAAACCCATAGAGCTAATATAATGAAGAAGTTAGGTCTAAGAACTATTGCAGACTTGGTTTTATATGCTGTTAGAAATCATTTAATTGAAGTTTGATACAGTAAATTATCTGAAATATTACAGTAAAATACTGATTGTTAACAAACTTCTTCAGTTCTATAATTTACATTAGTATAGTTATAGATTGGAGGAGTTTATATGATTGATACAGGTGATACCGCTCTTGTTTTAATTAGTGCGGCTTTAGTGTGTTTAATGACACCAGGACTGGCTTTTTTTTATGGTGGTTTAGTTAACAGAAAAAATGTTTTAACTATTATGATGCAGAGTTTTATTTCTATGGGTGTTGTTACTGCAATTTGGTTCCTTGTTGGTTTTAGTTTGGCTTTTGGACCAGATGTTAATGGGATTATTGGTGGTCTTCAACATATATTTTTAAATGGAGTAGGACTAGAACCAAGTGCGACCTATGGTGGTACAATACCATTTATTGCCTTCTATACTTATCAAATGATGTTTGCAATAATAACTCCTGCTTTGATCACTGGGGCTTTTGCTGATAGGGTTAGTTTTAAAGGTTATTTAGTATTTCTTGTAATTTGGAGTTTGTTCGTATATATTCCTTTCACTCATTGGATCTGGGGTGGAGGTTTCTTACAACAGTTGGGCGTAATTGACTTTGCCGGAGGAATAGTTGTGCATGTTAGTGCGGGTATGGCTGCTTTGGCCTCAATTATATTTATTGGTAAGAGACAAAACTTGGATAAGTTAGATCGAACACCACATAATATAACATATGTTGCTTTAGGAGCAGCATTGCTATGGTTTGGTTGGTTCGGTTTTAATGGTGGTAGTGCTTTACATGCTAATGGAATTGCTGCTGCTGCTTTTGTTAATACTGATATAGCTGGATCTGTAGCAATGTTAACTTGGTTAATTATTTCTTGGTATAAGGAAAAACGTCCGAGTTTTGTTGGTGCTTTGACTGGAGCGGTTGCGGGACTTGCTACTATTACTCCAGCAGCTGGTTATGTTGAGCCTTGGGCAGCTTTTCTTATAGGTTTAGCAGCTGGTGCTGTTTGTTACATGGCTGTTCAAATACGTACTGTCAAGCAATGGGATGATGCTCTTGACGTTTGGGGTGTTCATGGAGTTGGTGGTATTTTAGGCTCAATATTAGTAGGTGTATTTGCTGTGGAAAAAGTTGGTGGGATCAATGGCTTAATTGGTGGAAATCCAAAACTGTTGTTAGTGCAAATTCTTGCTGTGTTATTCACAGCAGCATATGCGTTTATTGTAACTTACGTAATATTAGCTGTTGTTAATCGATTTGTGAAGATTAGAGTATCACCAGAGGAAGAATTACAAGGTCTAGATTATGCTCTACATAAAGAAGATGCATATAGAATTTAAATTAGTATAAATTAATAATATATATATTTAGTATAAATAAAAAAAGATGCGTTTAAAACGCATCTTTTTTTGTTTTTGTTATTTATACTATTTCCTGTGTAGTTGTCTGTATTTAAAATAGTCTAATGCTGGTTTAGGGAAGAGGACATATGTTAGTAAATCTTCTTCACTTTCCATATTATCACCTAGTTCAGCTTTAGCTTTTTCTAATTCTGGTTCTAGGAGATCGGCTGGTCTACCTGATATTGGTTGTTCATTACCAATAATTATCTTCAATATTTCTTCATTTATTGGAATTGCTGGTTTTCCATACATACCTCTAACAAGTTCTTTGGCTTCTCTAGGTACCATTTTGTAGCGTTTACCTAAAAGCACATTTAATACAGCCTGGCTTCCTACAATTTGACTACTTGGTGTAACAAGTGGAGGAAAACCGAAGTCTTCTCGGACTCTTGGTATTTCTTGCAAAACATCATCAAAACGATCAAAAGCATTTTGTAACTTTAATTGGTGAACAAGGTTTGAAAGCATTCCACCAGGAACTTGATAGATTAAAGCATTAATATCAACTCCTAGTACCTTTGGATCTAACAATCCGCTAGCTAAAGCCTTTTCTCGTAATGGCCTAAAATATGCTGCAGCTTTGTTTAAAGCATCTAGGTTTAAACCGGTATCATATTTAGTTCCTTTAAAGGTGGCTACCATTGGCTCAGTTGAAGGTTGTGACGTGCCTTCACCAAAGGGTGACAGTGCTGTATCAATTATGTCAACACCTGCTTCTACAGCTTTTAAATAGGTTGTAGAACCAAGTCCGCTGGTTGCATGGGTGTGAAGTTCTACTGGAACCCCTACGGCTGCCTTAATATCTTTTATTAGTTCATAAGTGTTATATGGGTCAAGTAGACCGGCCATATCTTTGATACAGATGGAATCTGCTCCCATATCTTCTATTTCCCTAGCAAGGCTGACAAAGAGTTGATTTGTATGAACAGGGCTTATTGTGTAACAAATTGTTCCTTGGGCATGACCGCCATATTTTTTACAGGAATCTATACCAACTTTAATATTTCTTGTGTCATTAAGTGCATCAAAGATACGAATTATATCTATACCATTCTTTATTGAAAGTCTTACGAATTCGTCTACTACATCGTCTGCATAGTTTCTGTAGCCAACAAGGTTTTGGCCTCTTAGTAACATTTGTAGTTTTGTTTTTTTGATATTTTTTTTAATTGTTCTTAGTCTTTCCCAAGGGTCTTCATTTAGAAAGCGAAGACTAGCATCAAAGGTTGCACCACCCCACATTTCAAGTGCATGGTAACCAACATTATCCAATGTTTCTAGGATTGGTTCCATTTCAGCTGTTGTCATTCTAGTAGCTATAAGTGATTGGTGTGCATCCCTTAGAATGGTCTCTGTGATTTTTAGTTTAGACATTAAATTATCCTCGTTTTCTACTTGTTTTAATAATTATGACTATTTTAGACTATAATAGTATAATATCATTATTTATATATTATGTATATTATGTAAATATTTTTATGATTTTGTTATTTATATTAGTGTAACTTATAAGGCTGAATAAAATACTACTTATTAATAAATACTACTTTATTTTTATTATATTTGTTGTTATAATGAAATAGATATTGACTTAACAACAATGACCTCCATAGTTGTTTATTTTAAGAAAACATAAGAAGCAATTAGATTTTTGATCTAATTGCTTCTTGTTTATATGAAACATTGACACTAAATTTATATTTGATACAATTTAATATAGTTTAGAATGTAATTTAGTATAAAATATGAGGAGGAAATGTAATGTTAAATAACTTTGTAAAGACCTCAGTCAAAATATCTGTTGCAGTTACCTTTGTTTTAATGATAGTCGTAAATGCATTAGCTAATATTTTACCAATAAATGGTATTGGGACTGGAGCCATATCTGATTCCTATCAGAATCTATTTGCGCCTGCGGGTATTACTTTTTCAATCTGGGGTATAATTTATATACTATTGGCAGCCTATACTCTTTACCAAATAGGATATTTTCAAGATAAGAGTTCTGAGGCCAAAGGCAAGCTTATGGACAAGATTGGTATTATTTTTTCCTTGTCTTCATTAGCTAATACAGTTTGGATTTTTACTTGGCATTATATGAATATTCCTTTATCTATGTTGTTGATGTTGGTTATTTTGGGATGTTTGATTTATATTAATAGAATGATATATTCAGCAGAGTTAGATCGTAAAGAAAGGATCTTCATTTCTTTGCCTTTTAGTGTGTATTTTGGTTGGATAACAGTTGCTACAATTGCTAATGCTACAATTTTATTAGTTAGTCTTGGCTGGGATGGTTTTGTAATACCAGAACCTGTCTGGACTATTATTATATTGTTGGTTGGCTTATTGATTGGTTGTATTACTTTGTTAAGGAACAGGGATTATGCTTATGGTCTTGTATTGATTTGGGCATATTTGGGAATCCTCATTAAGCATACAGCTACTGATGGGTTTGCGTATAGTTATTTTTCAGTTATTAATACATTAGTTGTTTGTTTGATTATTTTTGTATTAGCTGAACTTTATCTTTTATTTGGTAAAAAAATTGGGATTAAGTAGGTGTATTAATGAAATATTATATAGTTGATGCTTTTGCTGATAAAATTTTCAGTGGTAATCCTGCTGGAGTTTGTGTTGTAGAGGATGCTTTGAGTGAGGATATGATGCAGTCGATAGCAGCTGAGAATAATTTGTCGGAAACTGCTTTTGTAGTTAAGCGTAATTTAGGTAGTTATGATCTGAAGTGGTTTACTCCAAAAAGTGAGATTAATCTATGTGGTCATGCAACTTTGGCTACTGCTTTTGTTGTTAGTAATTTTGTTGATGTTGGGATAGATTGTATGGAGTTTAGTACTTTGAGTGGAGTTCTTAGGGTTAATAGGAATGATGATGAGTATGTAATGAATTTTCCTGCTATTATGCCAAAGTTGATTGAAGTGCCAAAGGGTTTGGAATTAGCTTTAGGTGTTGTTCCTTCTGAAACTTGGCTTGACCGTGATTTAGTAGTTTTGGTTAAAGATCCATCTGTTGTTAGATCCCTGGTACCAGATTTTCAGAGGTTGCGTTTATTGGAGGAGGGTCTTGGAGTTATTGTTACTGCTAAAGGTGAGGATTGTGATTTTGTATCAAGGTGTTTTTATCCTAAGTTAGGGGTTAATGAGGATCCGGTTACTGGCTCTGCCCATAGTTTTTTGGCTCCTTTATGGGGAAGTAGACTTGGTAAAAGCTTGTTAGTTGGCAAGCAATTGTCAAGTCGTGGTGGAGTAGTAAAATGTGAAATTGTTGGGGACAGAGTTAATTTAAGTGGCAAAGGAGTTTTGTATCTTCAAGGAAATTTAGCAATTGATTAAAAAGTACTTTGAATATATATATTGAATAATAACTAATGAGGAGGTCTGATGGAAAAGTATGTAAGTCCTATTTTAGAAAAAATCAGGAATGCTAATTATGAAGATGAATTATTATTAATTAATAATCATGCCTTAGAATATATTAATGGAATAGATAAAAGGAGTGTATATCCAGAAAGTGAGGATATTGAAGCTCTATCAGTTTTTGATAAAAAATTAGCTCAAGAACCTACTTTGAATAGGGAAATAATTAATCTTTTAGTGAATTACGGTTCTAAGGGCACAGTAGCTCAAACAGGTGGCAGGTATTTTGGTTTTGTTACTGGTGGTCTTTTGCCTTCAGCATTATATGGAAGATTAATTGCTGATATTTGGGATCAGAATTCTGCAATGTATGTTTTATCTCCAACAGTTGCTAAGATTGAGGAAGTGTGTGAAAAATGGTTAGTTGAATTATTTTCGTTTCCTCAAGATACAGTAGCGGGCTTTGTTAGTGGTAGTGCAAGTGCAATGTTATGTGCACTTACTACTGGTAGAAATTTCTTGTTGAATAGATTAGGTTGGGACGTTAATAAAAAAGGACTGTTTGGGGCTCCTGATATAAAGGTGGTTGTCGGTGAAGGTGCTCATTCTACTGTATGGAAGGCTCTGTCTATTATTGGGTTTGGTAGTGATTTAGTAATCAAAGTTCCAATGGATAGTGAAGGTAGAATAAGGGTGGATCTGATGCCAAAGCTGGATTCTAGAACAATGATAATTCTTCAGGCTGGTAATGTTAATACTGGAGCTTTCGATTGTTTTGAGAAAGTTTGTTCCATTGCTAAGGAAGCTGGTGCTTGGGTGCATATAGATGGTGCTTTTGGTTTATGGGCTCAGGTGAATCCGAAAATGGCAAAATTGACTAAAGGAATTGAGCTGGCAGATTCGTGGAATTTTGATGCTCACAAAACATTGAATGCACCATATGATAGTGGTGTAGTGATGTGTAAGGATAGGTCTGCTTTATTGAATGCGATGCAAATGTCTGGAGATTATATTGTTGCTGGGGCAAATCGTGATGGTATGTTTTATACCCATGAAATGTCTAGAAGGGCAAGGGTTATAGATATTTGGGCGGCTTTAATTGGTCTTGGGTCTTTAGGTGTTGCTGAGATGGTTCAGGAACTGCATATTAAAGCTAGATATATAGCTGAGGGTTTATCAGCTGTAGGATTTGAAATACTAAATGAAGTTGTTTTTAATCAAGTGCTTGTGTATTACAAGGAGGATAATTTGACATTAGAATTAATGAAGCGATTACAATCTTCTGGGGTAATGTGGGTAGGTGGATCTACTTGGCAAGGTAAAAAAGTAATTAGAATAAGTGTTTCATCTTTTAGGACTACCTATTATGATCTTGATATTTGTATTGAAGAGTTTATTAAGCAAATAGCAAATTTGTAAGTGTGTTTGTGAAAATTGGCTGAATTAATTAAATTAGGATAGACATGTTACATAGTATGATGATAGTATATGAGGTAGGCGGCTTTTAGCAAAAAGTAGAAAGCTCCAAGGGAGTATTTAATTGATAAATTGGTTAAAATATAAGTTCAATTGGTATGTAGCTTCTCCTAGTGAAGAAGAGTATGAAGATTGTATCAAGGATTTGATAGTTCATAAAGATGTTGGTTCTATGAGGGATTTTATGCAGCACGGGGATACTAATACCCTCGAACATTGTCTTAATGTTTCGTATTATAGTTATTGTATGTGCAAGAATTTTGGATTAGACTATAAGGCTGCTGCCAGAGGTGGTTTGTTGCATGACTTTTTTCTTTATGACTGGCATGTGGGTAAGGACTATAAAGGTCTTCATGGTTTAAAACATCCTAAGATTGCTTTGATGAATGCTGAGGCTAGATTTGAACTAAATGACAAGGAACGAGATATTATTAAGAAGCATATGTGGCCTGTGACAATTAAATTGCCAAGGTTCAAGGAGTCTTTTGTAGTTATGTTGATGGATAAGTATTGTGCGTTAGAGGAAGTAGCAGCTAGAGCGCAAAAACTTACTAGAAGACTTAAAATGCTATTCGTGAATTAAAAATTAATAGGTTTTTAAATGATCATCATTTAATGATGGTCATTTTTATTATCGTAATTAATCTTGTATAAAAGATTTTATATGGCTATAATTTAATTAAGTTTTATAGAGGAGGTAGTGTTATGAGTATTCCTATTATTTTTGGTCAGCCTATTCATGTTTGGTTTGGTATGGTTTTGTTTTTGATGTTGATATTACAGGTTCTAATTGCTAAAAAAATGGTGCCTATTCCGTTTAAATGGCATCGTCGTTTAGGTTATTTGATACTGATATCAGCCTTTTTTCATGGGTTAGTTGGTGTAGGCTTGAATTTTGGTTTCTTTAGCTTAGGCTAGGAGGCGATGTTATGAAAATTATCAATATTTTTAAGGTGTTGTTTTTATTCTTTTTAGTATCGTTTGGTTTTGGTATGGTGCTTGTTGGCTGTAATGGCAGTGATGGAGTTCCTGTTGGTGTGGAAAACCAGGTTTTGATTAAAGACTATAAATTTACGCCTCAGGATATTACAGTTAAAGTTGGGACTACAGTTACCTGGGTTAATGAAGATTCTGTTATTCATACTGTTGAAGGATCGGGTATGGATAGTGGTAACATGAGTAAGGGTGATGAGTTTACTTTTACCTTTGATGAGGTTGGTGTTTTTGATTATATTTGTGGTCCTCATCCTTATATGACTGGTTCAGTTATTGTAGAATAGGTCATTTGTTATGAGGTTAAAGGTTTAAACTGTAGATTAATTAGGTGATAATGACTCATATATTGTTTATTATGAGTGGGTGTTGGTTTTATGAGAGTTTTTGTTGCTTTGGAGTTGCCTGTTTCTGTTAAGGATAAATTGTTGATATATCAGGAGGAAATTAAGGTTTTGTATCCTGTTGGGAATTATTCTTTTGGGGATAATTTTCATGTTACTTTGAAGTTTATTGGTGAGGTCGGTGTTGATGGTCTGTCTGGTATTAAGGCTTGTATGGATCGGGTTGTTTCTGGTATGGTTGATTTTGAGGTTAGTTTAGGTGGGTTGGGTGTTTTCAGGAGAGGTAGTAGGTGTGTTGTCTGGTCCAGGGTTCTTGATAATCGGAGCTTGTTTAGGTTGTGTAATGATCTAGAGGGTTGTTTGGTTAAAGGTGGGTTTGTGAGGATGGATAGGTCTTTTAGGCCTCATGTTACTTTGGGTCGGAATGTTTTGTGTGATGAGTCTGGTGTTTCTAATGTTGTTTGTGATATTATTGGTTTTAGTGTTAACTCTATTTGTTTGATGGAAAGTAAGAGGGTTGATGGTGTTTTGAGGTATGTTCCTATTTATAGGGTGTTTTTTGGTGGTATGCGAGATTAACTCAGCGGTAGAGTGCCTGCTTGACGTGCAGGTGGTCGTGGGTTCAAGTCCCTCATCTCGCACCAGTTTTTTGGGGGTTTAGCTCAGTTGGGAGAGCGCTTGGCTGGCAGCCAAGAGGTCAGGGGTTCAAGTCCCCTAATCTCCACCATAAAAAGAAAGTCCTGAGTGTCAGTAGACATTCAGGACTTTCTTTTTTTTATTGAACAAAAACTTTGATTAAATTAAAGATTATTTACGATAATATAATTTTATATGAATCGAGAAATTATAGCATATATTATATTGGAAAAAAGTATTGTATTTAATATATATTGGTGATATATTATTTATAATAAATTGAATAATTAGCATGTAATACATATAAAATTGTATATTTGAGAAAGGAGTTAAATATGAAAGGTGTAAAAGCACTGTTTAAAGTAATTATTATAGTAATTATTTCATTTATTTTTGTAGGATGTAAGAGTTCAAAAATTAAGGATTCAAATGAGAAAACTATAAGTGTTTTACGCGATTTAACAATTAAAGTTGAAAAGACATGCTTGGGGCCTGATGGAAAAAATAAGATCATCAATGTAGATTCAATCGCTGATTCTAAGTATTCACAGGATTTAAAACCTATTTTTGATGATTCAGAAGAAATTATTAAAGGAACAGTTAAGAATATAACATATACTAGTTTTAAAGGTATTGCATGGACTAAAGTTGATATACTAGTTTCTGATACATACAAAGGAAATTTAAAAATTGGTGACTTAGTTTCTGTTTTTATGATAGGTGGATATATGAAGTTAACTGATCATATAGATTATCATAATGATAAATTTAGATTCTCAAAATTATCGGAGCATGAAATCAACAACACAGTAATTAAAGAAACAAATAATGGAATGCCATTTCAAAATGTTGGTGATGAATTTATATACTGCCTCGTAACTACACCAGCTTTTTCACCTTTACCTAAGGACTCTTATGAAAAATTATCACCTGCTGGAGAACTATATATTGATAACAATGGTGATTTTATTCAAGATCATTATAATGAAGGGAAAAAGACCAGCTATAATTTTTCCATTGAAGAGTTTAAAGCAAAAATAAGAAGTGCTGAATGAAAGAGGTATAGTTATGATAAATTTAGATTTTTTATTCCAGATTATTAATTTTGCCTTATTAATTACTATAATAGTATTGATCACATATATACTATTTCTAATAATAAAACGACTAAGGAACTAGGGGATAAAGGAGAACCAATATGGTTCTCTTTTTTGTTACATAATTATTAATGTCACCAATTATTAATAATCTGGTTGACAAATATGTCTGGAATATAGTAATATTCCATCTAGAGGTGAAATATGGGTATTAAAGATCAATTGTTGGATATTTTAGAACACAACAGAGAACAATACATATCAGGACAAGAACTAGCAGAAAAATTATCAGTATCAAGAAATGCCATCTGGAAAAATATCAAGAAACTTCAAGAAGAAGGACATAGTATTGCAGGCATAAACAACAGAGGCTATCGACTTGATATATTAAGTGACATGATAACCAAACAAGGCATCAAAATGCACCTGTTACCTCAAAATGAAAAATACAACATCATAGTCTACGATACTGTTGACTCAACAAATAACTATGGCAAAAAACTTATCAGTAGTGGAAGTAAGGAAGAGACTATCATCATCGCCAATGAACAAACCAAAGGACGTGGCAGAATGGGTCGGGAATTTTATTCTCCTGCTAATACAGGGATATATATGAGTTTTGTACTATTTCCTAACAGACATGTAAGTTTACTTGGGACTTTAACTACTAAAGTTTGTGTGGCTGTTTGTAGAGTAATAGAAGCAATTAAGGAATGTAAGGCAGAAATCAAATGGGTTAATGATATTTATGTTGATAATAGAAAGGTCTGTGGAATACTAACTGAAGCAGTCACAGACTTCGAAAGTGGGACAGTACAAGCCATAGTAATTGGAATTGGGTTGAATATTAGTACATCTAATAGCGATTTTCCTGATGAATTATCTAAAATTGCTGGTTCATTAAATCCTGAAAATATTAGTAGGAATATTATTGTTGCTCAATTGATTAATGAAGTACTGGCTGTCTATTTAGATGGTGATGATAATTTATTGATGGATGAATACAGACAACGCTGTTTTTTAATTGGTAGGGAGATTACTTATTTCAGAAATGGAGTTTCATGTCTTGGTAAGGTAGTTGATGTTAATGATCAGGGTAATTTGATTATTGAAAAAGAAAATGGGGTAATAGAAATCTTGAATTCAGGTGAGGTTACCTTAAGTACTAAGAAAAATTAGGTTTAGGAGGATTTATGAAATTAAAAGATTTGATTAAAACGTCTTTGTTTGTGGTATTGATGATTGTGGGGGCCTTTATTAATATTAGTTTTGGCTCACCGATTCCTTATACTTTGCAAACATTATTTGTCTTGATGTCTGGTATTATTCTTGGTGTAAAGTATGGTCCATTGACTCAAGTGGTGTATATTCTACTGGGACTATTTGGTTTACCTATATTTACTCAAGGCAGGGGTGGTTTTGGAGCTTTAATGAGTCCAACCTTTGGTTTTCTTTTAGGTTTTATTCTTGGAGCATATATTACTGCCCTATTGTTTAAAAAACTTGCTATCAAGAATGATTATGTTAGGGGTGTTGTGAGTACTATTGTTGGAGCTGCTGTTATCTATATTCCTGGTATTCTGTATTTTTATGTGCTTCAGAACGCTATAATTGGCAAGGCAATGAGTTTATTGACTATTAGTGGATTTATGGTGCCTTTCTTCATTCCTGACCTTATGAAGGCTATTGTAGCAGGTTTATTGGGGGTTCTAATTAGACAGGCTTTGGTTAATAGGAATTTAGTAGACAAATAGAATAAATTAAAAATGGACCTACCTTATGGTTGGTCCATTTTTACTACTTTAAAGCGTAGGACTGTTTTAAGTTTGCTTGCATCAGTTTTTCTTGGATCTGAAAGGTATATTTCTCGGTGTTTAAGGGAAGCTCTTTCATAACCTTTTTCTTTACAGTATTGTTTCATTTTTTCGAAACTTGCTGGTTCATCATCATAACTACCTAAATGTAGAATTTGACAACAAAGACCTTCATCTATTGTTTTAAATTGAAGCTTATCTAAGTATGGATTTGGCTTCTTTTTTTTAGTTTCTGTAAGGAATCTTTCGAATAGTTTATTATCTAAAAAATCAGGTTGTCTAATCATAATCGAATAGGCGTAATTACTTTTATCAGTGGAGGGTTTGCTTTTGTCTACTAAGTCCCAGACTCCTTCAAGAGGAAATACTGTATAGTCATAAAAATTTGTAGGAATTTCCTTGCTTTTATAGGACATTTTGACTGTATAGCTAAAACTATATAGTGCTGTTGTTGCTAGACCAAATTCATCACCATTAGGGTCTCCCTCACCATTAATGGCAACAAAATTTATAGGTGGAATTTCGATTATTGTAGGTTTATCCTTTGGTAGATAAAGGTCTTTGTAGACTTTTTTATATTCTAGCTTTTCCATTTATTACTCCATTGTATTCTCAATTATTGTTGTTTTATTCTATTTATTTGCTGATTGTGTTTCTGATTTTTTTATCATATATCCAGTAATTATTATCATTGCTAATTGAAGTATAACTCCCAATATGATTCCTATTGAAAGTATGAACATATAGGAAATAATACTTACAAGATCACTCCAGCCTTCTGCAGTTTTAAATATTGTTACTATAAACATGTATATTATACCCAGGATATTGAAAAGCAATGCTGTTTTAAAATAGACTGTAGAACCTAATAGACCACCAAGTCCTATGGCCAGTGAAACTGCCAAGGAAAAGATAGCAAATCCGCTAATGTTATCTAAGCTAACACTTAAGTCTAGAATAGTAGTAACAAGGAACATTGAAACAAAGGTCAAAACAAATAGGGCAAAAAGAATATAAATCCATTTTAAAGAGTATTTTTTTGGTAATTTAATCATGATTGCAACCTCGCTTTATTTTATCTATTTTATATGATTATATCATAAATGATTGGGATATTCTTGTTTGTTTTGAAGGTCTATAATCGGTGTAAATAGATAAGTGATGTGATATTATATATTCATATACTTTAAGGAGGCAACACTTGAGATGATTCAATATATTTTAGAGCATGAAGCTTATATAAGGAGTCTTTTAGAGTCTACTGAAAATCAGGATTGGGACAAAGTAAGGAAATATCATAAGGTACAGATTATGTTTTTGCAACATGAGAGGTTGGTGCATATGATGGTTACTTTATTTTTTGGTTTTTTGTTGGCCTTTTCTTTGTTTATGGCTTTGTTTATGGAGTTGGCTGTATTGTTGTTGTTGGTTTTGTTTATTGGTGTTTTAGAGATTTTCTATTTGGTTCATTTGTATAGGTTGGAAACTGGCGTGCAAAGATGGTATGGGCTTTATAGGGATATTGTAAATAAATTAGGTTAATGAAGGGTGGATAATTTGAGTAGGATTGTTGTTTTTGATGTTGAGACTCCGAATTTTAATAATGATAGGATTTGTTCAATTGGGATAGCTATTATCGAGGATGGTAAGGTTATTGAGACTGTTAATTATTTGGTGAATCCTGAATGTTATTTTGATTCTAGAAATATTAGTATTCATGGTATTAGACCGGAGGATGTTGTAGATGCGCCTCGCTTTCCTATTATTTGGAAGATGATTAGGGAGGATTTTTTGGCTAATCTTTTGGTGGCTCATAATGCTATTTTTGATTTGGGTGTTCTTAAGAAGACTCTATATTATTATGGTTTTGAGGAGTCTTTGGTTTATTATGTTGATACTTTAAGAATTGCTCGGGCTATGTTGAAGTGTACTGTTAATCATAAGTTGCCTACTCTTTGTTGTCATTATGATATTGAGCTTAATCATCATGATTCTGGTAGTGATAGTAATGCTTGTGCAGAGTTGTTGTTAAATTTGATCAATGAAGGGGCTGTGATTGATAAATATATTAAAGAGTATAGTTTGCTATAGGTTTTTAACCAGGGCAACGTAACTATGACCATTTGCTAGGACATCATTTAAGAATCTGTAACCTAGTCGTTCATATAGAGATCTTGCTTTAGGATTAGTAAAATCAACTAATAAAGAAATAATTTTAAAGCCCATTTCCATAGCATTATTTTCCATTGCTTCAATTAAAAGTGTGGCATAACCCTTATCGCGGTAATCTTCATTAACAGCTAAATGATCAATATAGTAGGTGCCTTTTGGTGCCTCTTTGTCTTTTAATAGCCTATTTTCTATCTTGCTGTTAATATGCCATGAAAACTTCTTTGATAGTTCTATAGTATTATAAGTAAGATCATCAATAATATTTTCAGAATAAGCTGAACCAACACCTATAATATTGCCAAATTCTTCAAGAACAAGTGCATACTGATAACTAAATCTATTCTCTTCTTCAGCAACTAGGATTGCTAGTTTTTCTACAGCCTCACTTGCTGAATTAGCACCGGTGAAATGTTCAGCTAAATCTTCAATTGCCAAATATATTAAAGGTGCAAGAGATTTAGCATCTTTTTTTTGTGCTGGTCTAATTATGATTGACATATTTTACTTCTCCTTGATTAATTTATATATGGTTCTTGTTTGTAAATTTTATCATTTAAGACTTTACCTTTCAATGTTATTTACTTTTCAAACTAAAAGAAATAGAATACTAGTAATCGATAACGAGTTGAAGGAGGGGAAAATGTTGACTCAAGATGAACAAATAATGAAAAGAGCTATAGAATTAGCTATCATATCCGGGAAGAAAGGTCATAATACCTTTGGGGCAGTGTTAGTCCATAATGGGAAGATTATAGAAGAAGGAGAAAGTACTGCAAGTAATCCAATAGGAGCCTTTGGTCATGCAGAATTCAACCTGGTGCATAATTGTGTAGGTAAATATGCAGATGATTTTCTAGCTGAATGTGTGGTCTATACCAGTACTTCACCTTGTGTAAGGTGCCTAATGGCTATAGCATCATTAGGTGTCAAAAAAATCTTCTATAGTGTTTCTTATGAGAGTTTTAGGTTAATACAACCATACAAGACAACGCTGATAGATTATCCTGCTATTTTGAAAACCATGGGAGTAGATATGGAAATGATCGGACCAATCCTTGAAGAAGAAGGCATGAAAGTATATTCTTATCGATATGGTAAATATCAGCCAATTGAGGAAATATTAGAAGAAAGTTCACGCTTAAGAGAAATGGAATCCTAATAAAAAACGAAGGAAGTCAGACTTCCTTCGTTTTTTTGTTTCTATTTAATCTAATATTACAACTCTAGTAGTGGTAAATTGGTAAGGATAGATTTCAATAATCATTTCTGGAACTGAAACCTCTACACTATCACCAAATTCTAGATCATTAAAAGAAAGACCCTTGGTATTTTTAGAATCTGTGATGATAGTATTCTCATCAATAGTTACATAAGCTTGATAGACGTCTCTTTCAAGATAAAGTGTTCCATAATCCCCATTAGGAATAATTTTCATAATAGTAGCTATCTCTGTTCTCTTAATAGAGGGGATATCATTTTTTGGTGCTTTACTCACAACTAAGTAATAAACTACAACACCCACAAACAACAAGACGAAAAACAAAATAAAAGCTAAAAATATATTTTTCTTAAACATTTACAAAACCTCCAATTACAAGTTTTTGTGATTTAAGTATAACATAAATAAATAAATGATAAAAACCAATAGATTTATGCTAATATTAAAATAGTTTGAAAATTATAGATAAATGGAGGAAACAATGAGTAATAAAATTGAAACAAAATGCATCATAGAAGGCTGGAAACCAGGAAACGGAGAGCCAAGACAACTACCTATATACCAAAGCACAACCTTCCAATACGACAATAGCGATGAAATGGGCAAACTATTTGACCTTGAAGCAGCAGGCTATTTTTACACCAGACTACAAAACCCAACCAATGACGCAGTAGCAGCCAAAATATGCTCACTTGAAGGTGGAGCAGCAGCAATGCTAACCTCATCGGGACAAGCAGCCAACTTCTATGCTGTATTTAATATCTGTGAAGCAGGAGACCATTTCATTGCTTCCACCTCAATATATGGAGGAACATACAACCTATTCAATGTAACCATGAAAAAAATGGGGATTGAATGTACTTTTGTAGATCAAGATTTAAGCGAAGAAGAACTTGGAAAATATTTTAAACCTAATACTAAACTACTATTTGGTGAAACAATCACCAATCCAACAGTAAAAATACTTGATCTAGAAAAATTTGCTAGAGTTGCCCATAGTCATGGAGTGCCACTCATCATAGACAACACATTCGCGACACCAGTAAATTGCAGACCATTTGAATGGGGCGTTGATATAGTTACTCACTCAACAACAAAATATATGGATGGCCATGGTGTTGGAGTAGGAGGTTGTATAGTTGATAGTGGTAACTTTGACTGGTTAGCCCATGGGATAAGTTATCCTGGTTTGACAACTCCTGATGATTCCTATCATGGAATTATCTATGCAGAAAAATTTGGCAAAGGAGCATATATAACTAAAGCCACAGCTCAACTAATGAGAGACTTTGGCTCAATACAATCCCCGCAGAATGCTTTTTATTTAAATGTTGGACTTGAAACACTTCCTCTAAGAGTAGAAAGACATTGTCAAAACGCCTTGGCTATAGCTAAATATTTAGAGAAAAATGAAAAAGTCGCCTGGGTAAGTTATGCAGATTTACCAAGTAGCAGTGATTATGAACTTGTAAAAAAATACCTGCCTAATGGAACTTGTGGTGTTGTTTCTTTTGGAGTTAAAGGAGATAGAGAACATACAGTAAAATTCATGGATAGTCTAAAATTAGTTTCTATTGCAACTCATGTTGCTGATAGTCGAACTTGTATGTTACACCCTGCTAGTCATACACACAGACAACTTTCTGAACAACAACTACATGAAGCCGGAGTTGCACCTGACTTGATAAGATTGTCAGTTGGTATTGAAAATGTTAATGATTTACTTGCTGATTTAGAACAAGCATTTAAAAACTTATAAGATGTCAAAGACTAGACTTCAATACTATATTGACTTGGCAAAAGAGGGCACTTCTGAATCAATAGCTAGAATAATGGCAGACCTGACTTCAGATACACCAATAGTTGAGACTAAGTTTATAGACTTTGCACTAAGTTATGTTAATGGTGAAGAGGGATTTAAGGTAATGGAATACTTCCTATTTAATGGAACACAAATACAAAGAAACTATTCCACCTTGTTCTTTGCTAGGCTTGGGGAATACCTGATAATTAGAAAAGCCTATGATATGGGGCTAATCGACGCTAGACAAGCATTTTCAAGATAATAAATACACCTCTATAAATAATATTGTTTATAGAGGTGTATTTTTATGAAATATAGTATAATTAAAACAACAGTAACAGTAAAAGGAACAGGAAAAGGAAAATGTCAATTGAAACAATTAAAATAGAAACATACATTCCAAGCAGTTATTTTGATGAACTAAGAGATAATCTTAACTTAATAGGTGCACTCACCATAGATCAAATATACGACAACTGCATAACCACCTCAAAAGTCACCAGCTACTGGCGACCACTTGATGGTGCTAATCCCTTTTTAGGAGAAATTGGTGTTCTTTCAAAGGAAGAAGAATTAAAAATAGAATTCTGCTGCCCTAAGGAAAAAATAGAAGAGGTTGTTAAAGTTATCAAAGAAGTACATCCTTATGAAAAACCCGTAATTATATTGATTCCTATTATTAACATATAATATATTGAGAAAGACTGGTGATATCTTCATGGATATAGATACGAATATTAAAAAAAACATAGTCATAACAGGAAGCACAAATGGCATAGGCTTAGAAATGGCTATAGAATTTCTTAAATCTGGTTGTAATGTAACTATATCTGGACGAAAACCTGAAATCAGTTATGAATTAGCAGAAAGATTAGCTATTTTTAAAGAACAATATATTTATGTACAATGTGATGTAAGAGTTATAAGTGATCTGCAGAAGCTGTGGGATAATGTTATAGGCAAATGGTCTACTATTGATATCTGGATTAATAATGCAGGTGTTAATGTTCCTTATAAAAATATTTGGGAGACTGATACTTGTTATCTGGAAAATGTAATAGATACTAATATATTAGGAATGATATATGGCTCACAAATAGCTGCTAAAAACATGCTAAATCAAAAAAAAGGAGCAATCTATAGCATGGAAGGATTGGGCTCGAATAATATGTGGCAAGTACAAACCATACTATATGGAACAACCAAACATGCACTAACTTACTTTATGAAAGGACTTTCAAAGGAACTAAAAGGATCAGATGTTATTGCAGGACGTCTTTATCCAGGAATGATGCTAACTGACTTCATAACCAAAGGACCTGATGGAAAAGATGCAGAAACTATGGACAACAGCAGCTTTAAGAAAATCTTCAATATACTAGGAGACAAACCTGATACAGTTGCCAAATCTATAGTCCCAAGAATACTTGCAAATAGAAAGAATGATGCCAGAATAAGTTGGCTGACAACAAGAAAAATTATTGGAAGATTTCTAACAGCACCGTTAAAACAAAGAAAACTACTATAGGATGGAGAAAAGAATTGAAATATATTTATAATGAAGATAATAAAGAATTAATCGAAAAGCTTAAAACATACAAACTAAATAAAACTGAAGAACAACAAATTATTAGCAACTTCCTGAAGAACAATAAACTAACCTCATTAAAGTGTTTGCTAGATAAACTCGAAGATGATAATGAACAAGAAAAGTTTAGAAGGAAATATATTAACACTATTATATTAATAGTAATTATGTTAATTTCTTTAATTGGAATTGGTATATATGCCTATATTTTCTTAACAACTAGTATGGAAAATGGATTAGAGGTGTCTCAAAAAATTATATTTGCTTTATTGGCGTTATTATTTCATATAGTCTTATTAATAATTCTGATTTCAATATTCAATCTTGATATCATATTGAAGAAGAATATACTAAATAAATTAAGAAACAATTATCTTTAACAGTGATATAATCAATTTATAGATGTTAGCTATAACGTTGGCAATTGTTGTAATTTTAGATTCTATGGGGGTATAAATAATGCTTCAGTTGAGAATGAAAAAAATATTTTTAATGATTTTATTGGTTTTATCCACTTTTTTAGTCATTAACAATTCAAGACTAAATGCCCTGGACATTAAGATAGCCGATAGTCAAGTTCCAAGTATACCTATAATTACGACTAATCCTAACTATTTAGCTGACAGTTGGACCAATAAAATTTCTGTTGTTACTGCAACAGGATCAACTGATGACATCACATCTAATGAGGATATTATCTATGAGGTTTCATTAGACGGAGTTGTATACAATGTTGGCAATAGTATAACCCTGACACAGTCCGGCATCTACACAATATATTTTAAAGTGATTGATGAAGCTGGAAATAGCAATATTACAAATAAAAGTATAAAGATTGATCTTGTCGCTCCTGGAGATCCATATATAGCAATGACTGCTGGAGATGTTGGGTATACTAACAATACTTGGGTCAACAAGGCAGTAAATATACAAATATATGGAGCAGTAGATACTGGAGGAAGCGATTTAGCCGGTTACCAATACAAAATTGGGGAAGGTGCCTGGACAAATGGAGATGTATATAATTTTAGTACATCAGGTGACTATCTTCTCTATTTTAGATCTATAGATAATGCAGGAAATGTTTCAGCCACTAGTCTTAGAAATATAAAAGTTGATTTAGAAGGCCCAAGAGCTTTCACTTTACAAACTAACACAACTACAATTGATAGTATCTATATAACTGGCACAACAGTTGACTCTTTATCAGGAATGGCACAAGTAGCTTACAGAATATATGACGGCAGAGTTTGGTCAAGTTGGAGATTAGCAGTTGAAGACTGGTTAACTGGCTATAACAGAGGTCAGGAAGTTATATTGATAGTTGAAGCCAGAGATAATGCAGGTAATGTAACAGCAAGTCAATCTAAAGTAAAAACACTATCTAATACAATGCCAGTTGCTAGTAAAGATACTTTTAATCTGAAATCAAATGCTGGAAAAATTCTATTGGAATTAATTAAAAACGACTTTGATGATGATAATGGAGACAGTATAAAAGTAACTGCCATATCAGAACTTTCTAATCTTCTAGCTGGTAAGCTATATCTAGAAAATGGCAAGGTATCATTTGAAGCAGCTAAAAATTTTGGTGGAAATGTTTCATTTGAATACACCATAGAAGACGGATACGGAGGCAAAAGTACAGGGATAGTAGAATTAGTGGTCACTGCAGTTGCTGAAGAAATAATCGAAAAACCTATTACTGAAGAAAATAAATTTTTCACTGAACCAATATTTTCTAATACCTGTATTATTGGCTTGATTGTGGGTTTTATACTATTGTTGATAAATTATATAATTCACAGAGCGTTTTTCAATAAAAAACCTTTAAGAATAATTTTATATGTAATATCTACACTAATTGTATTTTTGTTATTGTGTGTATTAAGAATTTCCTTAGGGTATATATTTTCCTTTTCAATTATGGGAGTATTTATAATAACATGTTACTTATATGCTATCTGGGGATCGAGTGAAAAATAAATTATGGAGGGTTGTCTGATGGAAGAAAAAGATGTAGAAAAAGAAATTGAAGAAGCCATTGAAGAATTTGTTGGAGAAACAAAAAAAGAAAAATGCAAAGGAGAAAATAAAGCTATGAATGCAAGTTCTAATGCATCTGGTGGTGCGGTATATTGTTTAGGAATAATAGGGGCAGCGATTTATTTCATATCTAATGCAGCTGGATTTTGGATGGGAGTATTAGGGTTTATAAAAGCAATTGTCTGGCCTGCAATTCTAGTATTTGAATTACTAAAATATCTAGGTGTATAAGATTACAACTAATAAATAATTAATTAAAAATTATAATAAAAACCATCCTAGCGATGGTTTTTATTTATAATTATGAAAAAGATTGACTAAATGAGGGTGAAATTATATAATTATAAAAATAATAAAAATTGAGGTGTAATATGAAAAGTGTAGATTTATTAGTAGTGAATGCGACTATAATTACAATGGATAAGCAGAGAAGAATTCTCAAAGGATATGGTATGGCTATTATTGAAGATTCCATTATAGAGATAAATAGTTCTGATATCTTAATACAAAAATATGATGGGAAAAAAGTCATTGATGCAAATGGTAAGTATATATTTCCAGGAATGATAAATACTCATAATCATTTATTCCAAGTGCTATTTAAAGGTATAGCAAAGGAAAAAGCTTTGATAAAATGGTTGGAGGAAGCAATCCAAAAACCATTTTTCAATATAACTAAAGAAGATATATACCTAGCAACAATGGTTGGCTGTATAGAACAGATTAAATCAGGAGTTACAACTGTATTGGACTATCAATATGCCCATGGACAACCATACTTGAATGATGCAGTATGCCAGGCTATGGAAGATATTGGCATAAGAGGAATTTTAGCCAGAGGATACACTGAATCAAGTGGCTTTCCAAAATACACAGGCAAAGAAATAATTGAAACTGAAGAAGATTACATTAAGGACGTAAGAAGACTCCATAAGAAATACAAGGATAGTCCGACTATAGATATTGCACTTGCCCCTGGGATTATTTGGGTAATGTCAGAAGACGGATTCAGAAAATGTGCTAATTTGGCTAAAGAATTAGATACCTTTAACACTATACATACCCTTGAAACTGAAGAAGATAATGAATATTCAATGGCAGAACATGGAATGTCCACAATCGACTTTTATGAAAAAACAGGAATATTATCATCCAAGTTTCTAGCAGTACATTGTGCTCAAATAAATTCTGAAGAAATAAAAAAACTTAAGCAATATGATGTAAGAATATCCTATAATGCAATATCCAATATGCTTATTGGATACAAGACATTACCTGTTAAAGAACTTCTTGAGGAAGGCATTGTTGTAGGTATAGCAACAGATGGGGCTGCTTCAAATGACAATCAAAATATGATGGAAGTATTAAAAATATCTGCATTATGGCAAAAAGCATTTTATAGAGACCCATCTGTTTTGCCAGCCTTAAAAGTGTTAGAAATGGCTACTATAGACGGAGCTGATGCAATATTTAAGAAAGATGAAATTGGCTCATTGGAAGTTGGGAAAAAGGCGGATTTCTTTATATTTAATCATTTAAAGTGTAACACAGTACCTTTTTTTGATCCAATTGTAAGTATTGTCCTAAGTGCTGATGAGAATAATGTTGAAACAACAGTAATTGCCGGTAAAGTTGTAATGGAAAATTATAAGATAGCAGGAGTCAATGAAGATGAATTATATAAAAAAATCCAAAGTGCAGCAGAAGCACTTTGGAAAAGATCGAATATTGAAAAATTATTCTAATTGATTTTCAAGAAGTGGCTGTAAAGCAAACCAGTAGGTCACACATTTTTCATCGGTTGCATTTTTAAAGGAATGTGGGGTATGACCAGGAACAAATAAAATATCGTATTTCTCGGCGATGAAATTTTCATCATAGAGGTTAAGTTCCAGTGCTCCTTGAGTTACAATTACCATATTGTCTTCAGGCAAGCCAATTGATGTTTCTGAATCACTACATTTTTCATCGATTGTTATGCAAACACATTTATAAGGTTTGCTACCACAGGTAGCAAGTTCATATAGTATGCCTGATTTCAATTTTAATATTTCTTCAAAATCGTTGCGTTTGGTAAGTGTTTTAGTATTGATTTTTTTTTCAGCCAAAAAATCTGTGATGGGAATGTTTAGAGCATCAGTTATGGCTGCAAAGTTGACAAGGGTTGGACTGGTAACATCCCTTTCAATGTTGCTTAAAAGACTTACTGATAGATTTGTTTGTTCAGCAAGATCCTTCAATGTAATGTTCTTTGCTTTGCGAACAGTTCTAAGTTTATTTCCAATTTTCATCAATGCACCTCAATATAATAATATGATACTAATTGTCACTTATGTTTACTTACTATTGTTAGTCTAATTCATATTGACTGCTTAAGTCAATAATTAATTTATATTGGATATAGATAAAGGAGTTTAAAAATGAAAACACTAGTTTTTTTTGGTGGAGCCAGGAAAAAAGGCAACACTATGGGTATGGTCAATTTCCTGTTGGAAAACATCAAAGGTGATAAGGAGATTGTCTACTGCTATGATCTAAGAGTATCTCCATGCATAGACTGCAGATATTGTCTGAAAAATAATTCTTGTAGTATTAAAGATGGTATGGGTGATATCTATGAAAAAATTGAAGAAGCTGACAATATAATCTTAGCTGCCCCAACATATTTATATGGAGCACCAGGGCCAATGAAAGTTATGTTAGATAGATTACAAGTATATTGGGCGCAGGTTATCAGAGGGGACAAACCTGAAGTCTTCGTTAAAAAAGGAGCTATCCTTGTAAGTGGTGGTGGACCAAGGTTCGAAAATCAATTTACAGGGATCAGTCTTGAGTTAGCAGATTCCTTGCACATTTGTAATGTTACAGAAGTAGGACGTGTATTGATGGATGATGCTGATAAAATGAAAAGTCTAGATGAAAGACCTGAAATAAAGGAAGAACTTATGAAAATAGCCAAAATGTTGAACTAATCAAATTGACTACTATTGTCGATAATAATATAATTAGCATATTATTGATAAAGGAGTGATGAATTTGAAAATACTAGCTTTTTTTGGCGGGGCAAGAAAAAAAGGCAATACTATGGCTATGCTTAATTATATGTTGGATAATCTTGAAGGTGAAAAGGAAATTATTAATTGTTATAGTTTAAAGGTTACCCCATGCACTGATTGCAGATATTGTTACACACATCCTGAATGTGCTATCAAAGACGGTATGGTTGATATTTATCAAAAGGTAAAAGAAGCTGATATAATAATTTTTGCAGCTCCAATATATTTCTTTGGAACTCCTGGACCACTGAAAGTCATGATGGACAGATTCCAAGTTTCATGGGCATCGATTCTAAGAGGAGACAAGCCGGAGAAATATACTAAAAAAGGAGCGATTCTTATGAGTGGGGGCAGTCCTTTATTCAAAACCCAGTTTACTGCTGGTTTATTGGAGATGTCAGAAGCCTTAAATGTCTATAATGCAGAAAAAATGGGACAGGTTCTGATGGATGATGCTGATAAGGTAGAAAGCCTGGATCAAAGACCTGAAATCAAGGAAGAAATAGTAAAATTAGCTGCTTTATTGAAGTAAATTAAGTATCCATAACTGAAGCTTAAGTTAACCTTAACCCATCCATAAATAGATAAATGTCTAATGGATTAAGTTTACAATTACTTCTAAAAGTGATAAGATTAACATATAATATATAGCGAATTTGTTGGGGGATTGGGTATAATTATGTGGAAGTCAGCATTAATAGGAATTACTTTTGGCATTATCTTGGCTGGAATCATAATATATTCATTTTGGTATGTAGCTTGTGAAATAATGCCAGCGTTTTTTCAATAAAAGTAAAATAAAAAAGTTAAGAGATTAAATAGTTGTTTGACTATGTTTTTTCTTTATGTTAATATTGATTCAATTGAATAAGAACTTCAGGGCAGGGTGAAATTCCCGACCGGTGGTAATAGTCCACGAGCCAATAGGCTGACTTGGTGTAATTCCAAGACCGACAGTAAAGTCTGGATGGGAGAAGTGTATATATACATGTAATTTGTATTTATGTATATATAAACGATAATTATGCATTTATGTATACTTATTTGTATTTGTGAGCTCTGAAGATAATCTTCAGAGCTTTTTTATTTGGAGGATTTACTATGGATGACAATATTACAGATAATTACTATATGAAAAGAGCTATTAAACTAGCAAGAAAAGGTGAGGGTAGAACTAATCCCAACCCTCTTGTTGGAGCTGTAATAGTAAAAAACGGGAAAATTATTGGAGAAGGTTACCATAAATATTATGGAGGTAATCATGCTGAAATTGAAGCCATTAACAATGCTAAAGAATCGGTTAAAGGAGCAACTATCTATGTGAATCTAGAACCTTGTTCTCATTATGGTAAAACACCCCCATGTGCCTTGAGGCTAGTAGCAGAAGGTTTTGTGAGGGTCGTTATTGGAATGGTTGACCCTAACCCTAAAGTTGCAGGTCAAGGTATAAAGATTTTAAAGGATAGTGGGCTAGAAGTTATTACAGGTATTTTAGAAAAAGAAGCTAAAGTATTAAATGAAGTATTTATAAAATTTATAACGATGGGACTGCCATTTATATATTTTAAATATGCTATGACTTTAGATGGAAAGATAGCTTCAATAATAGGTGATTCTAAATGGATTAGTAACGAAAAATCTAGGCAAGAAGTACATAAGTTGAGAAATAGGGTTGGGGGTATCATGGTTGGTATTAATACAATAATAGCAGATGATCCAAGTTTGACAACAAGGCTTAAAGATGGAAAGAACCCTATAAGAATTATTGTTGATAGTAGCTGTAGAATATCACCAACAGCCAAAGTGCTTAATCTAGATTCAGAAGCTAAAACAATTATTGCAGTTACTAGAAAGGCTGAACCTTTGAAAATTGCTTTAATTGAGGAAACTGGAGCTGAAGTTATAGTGGTTGATGATGAAAATGGAAGAGTTGATTTAAAGTTATTGATGAAGATTCTTTGCTCTAGAGGTATTGACAGTATATTGATAGAAGGTGGAGGTAATCTAAGCTGGAGTGCACTAAAGGAAGAACTAGTTGATAAGGTTCAAGTCTATATTGCACCCAAGTTAATAGGGGGAGCAACATCACCAACACCAATAGAAGGTGAAGGAAAAGAATTAATGAGCGAGGCTATAGAACTTTATGACATAAAACGAAAAATATACGATGAAGATATTATGATTGAAGGCTATGTTAGAAAGAGAGGTGAATAAATGTTTACAGGACTAATTGAGGAAATAGGTGTTATCGAGGAGATTATTTTGGAAAAGTCAGGTACCTTGAAGATTGGATGTTCCAGGGTTCTTGATGGTGTTAAGTTGGGGGATAGTATCAGTGTTAATGGAATATGCCTTACTGTAACTAACTTTGATAATAGAGGATTTAATGTGGATTTTATGCCTGAGACGCTACGGGTTACAAACCTTGGATTGTTATCTAGAGGCACAAGAGTAAACCTTGAAAGAGCTCTTATGCTGGGTGATAGATTAGGGGGACATATTGTTTCAGGACATATTGATGGAACAGGAAAAATTAACTCATTTAAGATCAAGGAAAATGCAACAGAAGTCTGGATTGAAGCTGAAAAGAATTTATTGAAATACATTATTAAAAAAGGTTCCATAGCTATTGATGGTGCTAGTCTGACAGTTGCGGAGGTTAGCAGACAGGGTTTTATGGTATCTATCATACCTCACACAAAAAAAGAGACTACCTTGTTAGGCAAGAAAGCAAATGAACTTGTAAACCTTGAGTGTGATGGGTTAGGCAAATATATTGAAAGATTATTGGAATTTAAAAATGCTGATAGAGAAAATCTTTCAGTAGAATTTTTAAATATAAATGGATTTATATAGAAAGGGGTAAATTTAGTGAAATTTAATACAATTGAAGAAGCAATAGAAGATATTAAAGTTGGTAAGATGATTGTAGTAGTAGATGATGAAGATCGTGAAAATGAAGGAGATCTTCTGATGGCTGCAGAAAAAGCCACACAAGTTGCAATCAATTTTATGGCTACCCATGGTAGAGGCTTAATATGTGTACCAATGGAAAAAAAAAGGTTGGAAGAACTTAATATTCATCCAATGATTAAGTTAAACACTGATCCTAAAGAAACAGCCTTTACAGTTTCGGTTGATTCATTATGTTGTACAACTGGTATATCTGCCCAGGAAAGAGCCAATACTATTTTAGATTTAGTTAGTGAAGGGAGTATGGCTGAAGATTTTACCAGACCTGGACATATTTTCCCACTTGAAGCAAAAGCAGGAGGGGTGTTAAAAAGAGCAGGACATACTGAGGCTGCTGTAGATTTGGCTAGAATAGCTGGTCTTTATCCAGCAGGTGTAATTTGTGAAATTATGAATGAAGACGGTACTATGGCTAGAGTGCCTGAGTTGATGGAGTATGTAAAGAAACATAATTTGAAAATTATATCAATAGAAGAGCTAATTGCCTATAGAAGAAAAAACGAAACCTTGGTTGAAAGAGTAACTGAAGCTAAAATGCCTACTAAGTATGGTGAGTTTAAGATAGTTGGTTATGTTAATAAAATAAATGGAGAGCATCATGTTGCCTTGGTTATGGGTGATATAGGAGAAAATGATGAGGTCCTTGTCAGAGTCCACTCAGAATGTTTAACTGGGGATGCTTTTGGATCTTTAAGATGTGATTGTGGGCAACAGTATGATGCAGCTATGAAAAATATTGCTGATGAAGGTAAGGGTGTTCTTTTGTATATGAGACAAGAGGGACGAGGGATAGGATTAATAAATAAGATTAAAGCTTATGCCTTGCAAGATGAAGGTTATGACACTGTTGAAGCTAATGTTATGCTTGGTTTTCCTGATGATATGCGTGATTATGGAATCGGAGCACAAATACTTTATGACCTGGGAATTAGAAAAGTTAGACTGATGACTAATAATCCTCAAAAAATTACAGGCCTTTCAGGATATGGGTTAGAAATAGTCGAACGTGTACCTATTCAGATGAATCACAATGAAAGCAACAAATACTATTTAGATACAAAAAAGGCCAAAATGGGCCATATATTAGACTAGGAGGAATAAGGATGAAGATATATAACGGTAATTTAATCTCAGGTGAAGGTAAGTATGGAATTGTAATTAGCAGGTTTAATGAATTTATTGGAAGTAAGCTTTTATCAGGAGCCATTGATGCATTAGAAAGACATGGAGTTGATGAGAATAGTATTGAAATTGCCTGGGTGCCCGGGGCTTTTGAAATACCCCTAGTAGCCAAAAAAATGGCTAAGACTGGTCGGTATGATAGTGTCATTTGTCTAGGTGCAGTAATTAGAGGTTCAACACCTCATTTTGATATTGTGGCTAATGAGGTATCCAAGGGTATTGCTCATATAGGTCTAGAAACTGAAGTGCCAATCATATTTGGCGTATTAACAACTGATAGTATAGAACAAGCAGTGGAAAGAGCGGGCACTAAAGCTGGGAACAAAGGCTTTGAAGCTGCAGTTACAGCTATAGAAATGGTTAATTTATTGAAGGCGATTTAGATTATTTTTCATTTAGCATAGTTTGTAAATTTAATGACATAACACTATATGTAGTGTTTTGAGTGAAATGTATTTACATATATTGATATATATGGTATCTTTAGTTTAAATTAATATTAGTTTGACAATGTACGGGAAAACAGTTAAAAGCTGTTGCAGCCTCCGCTACTGTAAGTATTGAGTAGATTCAATTATGCCACTGTCTTTTGATGGGAAGGTAGGATCTGTGTTTTAGATACGAGCCAGGAGACCGATTGTCTAGCGTGATTGGTATATATTTCGGAAGGAGGTATAGAGCTATGGTTAAGGTGTATCCATTAAGACTATAGTCCTCTTTTCTATTTTAGAAAAGAGGATTTTTTTATAGGAGGAATAGTTTATATGATAAAAACGCATGTAGTTAAAAGAAATAATCAGATTGTACCATTTGATAAAAAGAAGATTTATGAAGCTATATTAAAAGCAATGAAATATGGTAGTGGAATAATAAATGAAAATATTGCTACTGAAATTGCAACAGAAATTGAAAATGAAGCAGACAAAGAAATAGAAATTAGTTATATTGAGGCTTTAGTATATAGCAAGTTGATAAATAATGGACATGAGATTACGGCTAGAGCTTATGAAAGCTACAGGTCCGTAAGAGAGTATCAAAGAAAAAAACTAATTATTGACGAAAGAATTACCGGAATAGTAAATGGCAGTAACATAGATGTAATTAAGGAGAATTCTAACAAGAATGCCTTTATGGCTTCAACCCAGAGAGATTTAATAGCTGGGGAATATTCTAAAGATTATTGTGAAAGAAGATTGTTACCCGTAAATATTGTGCAAGCGGAAAAAAATGGAGTTATTCATTTTCATGATAAGGACTATTTCATTCAACCAATTTTCAATTGCTGCTTGGTAGATCTGAAAAATATGTTAAATGAAGGTACTGTAATTAATGGGAAATTAATTGAAACACCTAAATCATTCCAAACAGCATGTACAGTTGCAACTCAAATTGTTCAACAAATAGCTAATGGACAGTATGGTGGACAAACAATCACTTTGTCACATTTAGCCCCTTTTGTCAGAATAAGTCTTGAAAAACATGAAAAAAGCATTATAGATGAAGGCGCACTTATTGGAATTGAATATAGCAAAGAGCAAATAAAGCTACTTGCAAACAAGCGACTAAACAAAGAAATTAAAGATGGAATTCAAACCATACAATATCAAATTAATACATTTTCTACCTCAAATGGGCAAGCTCCATTTTTATCAATTTTCATGTATATAAATGAAGAAAAGGAGTATGAAAAAGAAACTGCTCTATTGATAGAAGAATTTTTAAATCTAAGGTATATTGGAATGAAAAATGAGGTAGGTGTGTATATTACACCAGCATTTCCTAAATTAATATATGTATTGGATGAGAATAATATCGAAAGCGATAGTAAATATAGGTATCTTACTGATTTGGCAATAAAAACAGTAGCAAAACGAATGATGCCTGACTTCATTTCAGCAAAAAAAATGAAGGAAATACATAATGGTCAGGTATATCCTCCAATGGGTTGTAGAAGTTTTCTTTCTGAATATATTGATGAAAAAGGTGATTTTAAATGGTATGGACGCTTTAATCAAGGGGTGGTTACATTGAATCTAGCTGAAGTAGGACTTTCAGCTAATAAAAGTATAGAATCATTTTGGAATATTCTAGAGCAAAGATTGGAATTATGTTTTCAAGGGTTGATGCTTAGACATGAAGCATTGTGTAATGTTACTTCGAATATTAGTCCGATTCACTGGCAATATGGTGGTCTAACTAGATTGGGAAAAGGCGAAAGCATTAAGAAGTATTTAATGGATGGCTATTCAACATTATCACTTGGTTATATTGGGCTTTATGAATGTGTATTGGCATTGATAGAATTTAGTCACACTACAGAAGAAGGTGAAAAGCTTGCTATTAAAATAATGGGGAAATTAAGAGATGCTTGTCTTATTTGGAAAGATAAAACTGGAATAGGCTTTGCCTTGTATGGTACACCATCTGAGTCAACAACCTATAGTTTTGCAAGGAAGCTTAAGAGTAATTATGGCATTATTCCTGGTATTACAGATAAAGACTATTTAACTAATTCGTATCATGTGAGTGTCAAAGAAGCCATTAATGCTTTTGATAAATTAAGATTTGAATCTAAGTTTCAAGATATTAGTTCTGGAGGGTGTGTCAGCTATATAGAAGTTCCTAATTTAAGTAATAATCTTAAAGTATTGGATAAAATAATACGATTTATGTATGATAATATACAATATGCAGAAATAAATACTAAGTCAGATTATTGCATGGAATGTGGATTTACTGGTGAAATATTGCTAGATGATAATTATGAATGGTATTGCCCTGAATGTGGAAATCGTGAAGAAATTAAAATGAATGTTTGTAGGAGAACCTGCGGATATCTAGGAGATAATTATTGGAATAAAGGAAGAACTCAAGAGATAGGTGAAAGAGTTATTCATATTGATAATAAGATATTTAAGAGTTTTAGAGAGAAAGCAACGGTGGCCAATGAAGTATGCACAAATTAGAGAATGTGACATTGCAAATGGCGAAGGGATTAGAGTTTCGTTATTTGTTACTGGATGCCTTTTAAATTGTCCAGGTTGTTTTAATAAAAATTATCAAGATTTCAACTTTGGACTTGAGTGGAATGATCAAGAACAAAATGAATTTATATATTTAGGAAACAGAGAATATATTGACGGTTATAGTATACTTGGAGGGGAACCCTTACTACAAGGAAGGGCTATGTTGGAATTAGTTAAAACTATCAAGATGAATTCTAAAAAATCTATTTGGTTATGGACCGGATTAATATTTGAGGAATTAAATGAAATTCAAAGGGATATAATAAAATTTATCGATGTACTAGTGGATGGACCCTTCATAGAGAAGCTTAAAGATAGAAACTTACAATTTAAGGGATCAAAAAACCAAAGAATAATTGATGTTCAAAAAACCTTGTTATATGAAAAAATCATAGAATTTTGATGAATTAGTACAAAAAAACCAGGCTATTGCCTGGTTTTCTATATTGAATCTAAAAAGTATTTATGTACACTTAAATCTTCAGTTAGTTCGGGATGGAAGGAGGTTACTAGCATATTTGCCTGTCTTGCTGCTACAATATTGTTATCAACAAGTGCCAGTATTTCAGTTTTTTCTCCAATACTTTCAATATATGGTGCCCTTATAAAGACCATTGGAATACTACCTATATACTTAAAATCATAGTGTCCTTGAAAACTACCTAACTGTCTTCCATATGCATTTCTTTTAACTGAAATATCCATAGTAGATAGGTATTTGCCTTCATCGTTTGTTAAGTTGTTAGCTAATAATATAAGACCAGCGCAGGTACCAAAAACAGGTAATCCATTATTGATTTGTTTTTTTAATTCATCAATCATATCAAGTTCTCTTAAAAGCTTACCCATGACTGTGCTTTCACCACCAGGGATTATCAAACCATCAAGTTGATTATCAAGTAGATGTTTCTTCTGCCTAATTTCAAATGTGTCTGCACCTAATTCCCTTAAGATTTGTATATGTTCGCAAAAGGCACCTTGTATAGCCAAAACGCCAATTTTTTTATTCATTACTCACCTCTTAAAGCCATCAAAACTTCTATTTCTTGTTCATTAATACCTACCATTGCTTCACCTAGATCTTCAGAAAGTTCAGCGAGGATTTTAGCATCATTGAAGTTAGTAACTGCTTTAACTATTGCTTGAGCTCTTCTTTCTGGGTCTCCTGACTTGAATATTCCAGAACCTACAAAGACACCCTCTGCTCCTAACTGCATCATTAAGGCAGCATCAGCAGGAGTGGCAATGCCACCAGCAGCAAAGTTAACAACAGGCAGTTTACCATTTTGATGAACAAATTGTACTAGATCTATTGGTACCTGCAATTCTTTAGCTGCTTGATAAAGCTCATCAGCTCTTAAATTTTGTAGTTGTTTCATTTGTTGGTTAATCATTCTCATATGTCTGACTGCTTGAACTACATCACCAGTACCAGGTTCTCCCTTAGTTCTAATCATGGAAGCACCTTCACTGATTCTTCTTAAAGCTTCACCCAGATCCTTGGCACCACAAACGAAAGGAACCTGAAAAGCATTCTTATCGATATGATATTTATCATCAGCTGGTGAAAGAACTTCACTTTCATCAATATAGTCAATTTCAATAGCTTCAAGAATTTGAGCTTCAGTAAAGTGTCCGATTCTAACCTTTGCCATGACTGGAATTGTTACAGCTTCTTGAATACTCTTGATCATTATTGGGTCGCTCATTCTTGATACTCCACCAGCAGAACGTATATCAGCAGGTATACGTTCTAGGGCCATCACAGCACAGGCTCCAGCACTTTGAGCGATTCTTGCTTGTTCTGGTGTTGTGACATCCATAATAACTCCACCTTTAAGCATTTGAGCAAGATTTTTGTTGAGTTCATAACGATTATTCATTTAATATCACTCCTATGTTTTTATTGACAATTTCTTTTTACTTCTCTATTATATGAAGTAACTGAATGTATAAGAAGTATCAATTATCTATATTTTAATGGTATCAGATTTGGAGAGTGTAAAATGGATATGTTAACTTTATCTTTTGATAGTAGTGGTGATAAACCACTTTATCGTCAATTATATGAGTATATTAAAGGGGGAATAAGAGCTGGTAGAATAGAGTTTAATACAAAACTACCATCTAAACGAAAATTGTCCGCATACTTAAATATTAGTCAAAACACTATTCAAACAGCATATGATCAACTTATTGAAGAGGGATATATTGTAGCTCTTCCAAAAAAAGGTTTTTTTGTTAGTCCCTTAGATAATATTTTAGATTTGGATTTAAAAACAAGCGATAAATATATTGAGACTGAGATTGGTTCAAAACAGTTATTATATGATTTTTCCTATCATGGTGTTGATCATGAGTCTTTTCCATTTACTATCTGGAGACGATTGACTAAGGAAGCTATTAATGAGTATGATATGGACCTTTTAAAACCTGGATCCTCACAAGGTAGAAGGGACTTAAGAGTTAGTATTGCTAAATATCTAAGGAATTCTAGAGGTGTTGATTGTTCACCTGAAGAAATTGTTATTAGCTCTGGTACCGAAAGTCTGTTCCAAATTTTGATTCAATTACTTGGTCACGAATATATTTATGGTATAGAAAACCCTGGGTATGAAAAGTTGAATCTACTTTTCAAGAGTAACAATGCTAAATTCAAAACAATAGATATTGATGATAAAGGTATGAAAATTGATGAAATCGAAAAAAGTGGAGTAGATATATTGTGTATAACCCCAGCACATCAATTTCCTTCAGGTGGGATTATGCCTATTTCTAGAAGGATTAAGATACTTAACTGGGCTTATGAGAAAACTAATAGGTATATCATTGAAGATGATTATGACAGTGAGTTTAAATACAGTGGAAAACCTATTCCTGCTTTGTTTGGTTTGGATACTTATGATAAGGTAATTTATATGGGGTCCCTATCAAAATCTTTGTCTCCATCAATAAGAGTTAGTTATATGGTCCTGCCTGAATTGCTATTAAAGAAATATAGGGAGAAATTATCATTTATTGTATGTCCTGTTCCGACAATCGAACAAAAAGTATTACAGCAGTTTATTGAAGATGGTCATTTTGAAAGACATATTAACAGGATGAGAAATATTTACAAAAGGAAAAGAGAATTATTAGTTGGAGAATTGGCTGATTTGAAAGAATATATTGAAGTGCTTGGTGCTGATGCCGGATTACATCTTCTTTTAAGAGTCAATAATGGGATGAGTGAAGAGGAATTGGTGGAAAAGGCTGGAAAAGCAGGGGTAGGAGTTTATGGAATATCAAAATACTACTATGATAAAAGTAGTCTTGATAAGGTCTCTACCGTTCTTTTAGGATATGCAGACATGGATGATAAGGATATTGTTATTGCTATAGGAAAGTTGCGAACGATTTGGTTTTAATATCTAGAGTATATATGTTTAAACCATAGAGATAGTGTGTGATTATATAACTTTACAAGTTGCAAATGATGGTTTTTTTGTCTTTTTTGGTTTTTTTAGTATTTTTTCATATAGTTAATATGTTAGAATATGATACATAGTTTATTAAACTAAATTAATAAATAATAAATTTTGGAGGTTATCATGAAAGATAATATCATTTTACAAATTATAACTAGTCTTGATAAAAGTGGTGTTAAAGCCAAGGTTGCTGATAATACAGACTTAGCAATTGATATGGAGTTTTTAGATGCTAAATGGAGTACTGGTGAAAAGAAAATTTCTTATGAAGCGAGTATATTAATCAATGAAGCTGACAACACTTTATATATGTATGAGAAAACTACTGAAGTTGGTAGTGGTTTTGGGTTTGGAGTGAACAGTGACTCTTCTGTACAGTCAGGTTCAACACTTTTCAGGAAAGTGAAGGCAGTAACTTATGGACCTGAGGGTGAAGTTATTAATATTGAAATTGATTTAGGGATAATTCCTAAGACTATAAAAGAAATTGCCAAGGCAAATGGTATGAAGTTCAAAACTGTAATATTTAAAAAGAAGGCTCAGTATCCAAATGGTGTAAAGCCTGTTTTTGTACAGAGTATACCACAACAAGAGATAATAGAAGAAAATGCAGAAAAAAAGGTTGAAGAGAAGGAGACAGAAAAAATTCAGTCTACACCAATAGGCCAAGTACAACAACCTGCTCAAAAAACTATTGTGGAAAAAGTACCGAAAAGTTTGTTGATTGGGATTGGAATATTGTCTGTCATAACAGCATTATTCTACTTATTAGTTAGTGTTAATATAATTGGCTGGATATTGGGTACTGGAATTATTGTAGGAGTATTTTTTTTAGCAAAGAATATTGGGAAACCTATTGTTACTTTTGTTTTATTAATCCCTGCTTTTATTGTATTGTTTTTTATAATGGCTCTAACAATGGATAGTAGTATCAATGATGGAAGTAATGGAAGTAATGGAAGTTTTGGCCAAAAAATGGACAATAGCAAGAATCTTGTAAGTTATAAAATAAATGTTCCTAGTCCTTGGACACAACCAGAGCCTAGTATGAATGTATATAGTAAATTTGATGGTGATATTTATTCATCTTTTAATATAATGCAAACAAACGATGAATTAAATGATGATTTTTACAAAGACTATAAGACGTTAGATTATGATAAATACTATTCTGGAGTAACAGGATATGTAAAAACAGACAAAATTGAAATTGGTAAGTGGGATGCATTAAAATTGGAATTTATCCAAAAAGATGTTAATGTAACTACTTATATGTACTTCATAAATATTCCAGGTAAAATTGATTTATATGCAATAGTAGGAAGCGCTAGTCAGGATATTGATGAAATAGCCAAAGAGTGCGAAGCATATATGGCTAAAATCGATTTGAAATACGAATAGTTATAATCATTATAAAATGTACTATAAACTAATGTAGTTATTAGTTCATAGTATATTAAGTTGTAAATTATTTCGTTTATATAGTGATATAATTATTATAAAAATAACTAAAAAGAGGTAAATTATGAAGAAATTTAAAGTTTTATTGGCTACTATTGCAGTCTTTTTTGTTGTCCTAGGAACAACTACTTTCATGGGAAACAATGTTAAAGCAGCAGACCCATTGATAGCTTATGCCTGGAATGCTTATAGAGGTGGTACTTCTGTTCCAGAAGGTTCTGTTAAATTGGATATCCCTGATGGAAATATTACTTTATTGAATGCAGATTCAAGCTTATTTATGTCCGGAGGAGATTTTGTTGACGAAACTTTATATATGGTCAGTTATCCAAGTGATACATCTAACTTATATACAATTGACACAACAACTGGTGTCCATACACTTGTAGGTAATACAAATGTGGGATTACATGGGTTTACTTATGATGTTACAAATACTACAGCATATGGCTCAACCCCTGATACCCTCTATTCTATTGATTTAACAACTGGATCCAGTACATTGATTGGACAAATGAGAACAAATGCTATGATAATAGGGATAGCAGCCGATTCTAATGGGAATATATTTGGTGTAGATTTGGGAGATGATAGTTTATATTCCATCAATAAGACAACTGGAGTAGCTACTTTGGTTGGAAGCCTTGGAGTGGATATAAATTATGCTCAAGATATATGCTTTGACAGAGATTCAGGAAAATTATATGGTTCCTTATATACTTCAACTGGAGGGCTGTATGAAATTAATACAAGTACAGGTACTGCAACATTTTTAACTCAAATTGATGCAGAAATAGACGCACTAGCAATACCTTACAATATTCAAGAATATACTGTTTCAGCTTCAATGAATAAAGTAGGCGCTGGGACTGTAAGTGGAACAGGAACATATAATGAAGGCTCAGAGGTAACTTTGACCGCAACAGCCAATCCTGGATATTTATTTGTTAATTGGACTGAAGATGGAACTGAAGTAAGTACTGATTCAAGTTATACATTTAACTTGAATGAAGATAGAGTAGTTGTTGCAAATTTTAAAATATTGGTAACCGGTATTACATTAAATAAGAACAATGTTACTCTAAAAGTAGGTGGAGAAGGCTTCAAGTTTATTCCAACTTTAAATCCAGCAGATTCATCAAATCAAGAAGTGATTTGGAGTTCAAGTAATCCTAGGGTTGCTACAGTATCAGATGATGGTACAGTTAATCCATTAGCTGTCGGTTCAACAATAATAACAGTAACTACTGTAGAAGGTAAGTTTGTATCAGAAGCTGTTGTTACTGTACTGGCAAAAGACAGTGTGAGATTACCAAATACTGGATTATTATCAGCGACTATCATGATGTCAGGTACAATTATAAGCGGTGGAGTAGTTGCTATTATAGGATCTAGAAAAAGCAAATAACCTTGATTAATATTATTAAGTTAAGAGCTTCATTTATTTTTATAAATGAGGCTCTTTTTAGATGGTTGTTATATTACATCGATTATTAGTATAATTAAGAAGTAGCTATTTGGAAGTTATACAAACGGAGGTATTTATTTATGAATAATAGTTTAATAAATCTATTAAATGAAAAATTAAAACCGGCACTAGGTTGTACAGAACCGATTGCAATCGCGCTTGCAGGGGCTGTAGCAATGAATCACAGTCAGGGTAGTGAAGTTGTTAGCATAGAAGTTAAAGCTAGTGGCAATATTATTAAGAATGCAATGGGAGTTATGTTACCTTCAGTTAATGAAGCCGGTATCGATCTTGCAGTAGCCTTAGGTGTATTATCAGCAGATAATTATAATATGAAGTTGGAAGTCTTAAATAGTGTTGATGAACAAATGATAGATCAAGCTAAAAAAATAATTGCACAAGGACGGATAAATATTATTCTTGCAGATACTGATAAAAAGCTATACATTGAAGTTATATTAATAACCGATAAAGACAAGACGAAAGTGATTATAGAAGACGACCATACTAATATTACCTTAATTGAAGTTGCTGATAAAGTTATATTTAATAATGAAAAAGCTGAAAGTGAAGTTAGTAATGGAAATGTTGGCCCGAAAATCGACAAGTTATCACTTGAAGATATTTTTGCCTTTATCGATGAAGTTAATATAAATGATTTAAAGATAGTAGAAGAAAGTATAGTAATGAATAAAAAGGTATCAAATGAAGGTTTGGATAATAGTTATGGATTAGAGGTTGCAAGAAATATAAAAGCCAATATAGAAAAGGGTATCTACTTTGATGATATACAAAAAGTCGCAAGTTATGTAACCGCTGCCGGCTCCGATGCTAGAATGGGTGGAGCAAAAATGGCAGTTATGAGTAATTCCGGTAGTGGAAATCAAGGTATTGTTGCAACAATGCCTGTAGTGGCTGTAGGGGAAAAACTTAATATTGATAAAGATGTGATTTTAAAAGGTGTTGCCTTAAGTCATTTGATTACAATATATATAAAAGAGAGATTTGGAGTGTTATCAGCCTTCTGTGGAGCCGTGGTAGCTGGAATCGGTGCAAGTTGTGGCATAGTATATATAATGGGTGGCACTAAAGAAAATATAGAAATGGCAATAAATAATATGGTAGGGAATCTTACTGGAATGATTTGTGATGGAGCAAAACCAGGCTGCGCATTAAAAGTAGCCCAAGTAGCAAGTACTGCTGTTGACGCTGCATTATTAAGTCTTGCTGGTAAAAGAGTGAGTGGTTTAGATGGAATTGTAACAGATAGCACGGTTGAAACATTGGAGAATTTTACCAGATTATCTACTGATGCTTCTAAAATTATGGATAAAATTATACTTGACTCGATGTTAAAGAAGGAAGTGAGGAAGATATTATGAAGAAAATTATAATAATATTTATACTTGTATTATCATCCATATTTCTAATGGGATGTGGTGATAAAAAAGATGAAGTTAAAGAGGAAGATCCTAAAGTTTTTGAAGAAAATGACTTTAAAATGAAGATGTTAGAGGGATTCAATTCTGAGGCAACATTAGACTTTGAAGGCAGGTATATTATAGGGTATATGTACTCTGAAGGGTTTACTACTGATGAAAACGGTACTTTTAATAATGGGAATCTACAATTAACTGGCAGAGCTTTAGATCCATCTGATATTGGTGATGAGTCAGTTGTTGATGGTAGAGCATACTCAAAGAATACTACTTCAAGTGGTGATTTGAATCTTGTACTGCCTAATGGTAACAGTATTGCCGGATTCTATCAAAAGTATTTTATACCACTAGAATACGATTGGAATCTATACATATATGAAAACATAGATGATGAAATTGGAAAGATTATGATTGATGAAAGTATAGTGAAAAATGAAGTCATTAACGGTAGGAATGGATTTGTTTATCAGTATACATTTATTGAATTTGAAGGTGATAAAATTGTTGGTATTCCAATAAAAGGTTCGATTAATAGAATTGTAATTAAAAGTTATATAGATATTTCTTCTTATATGAATGAGCTCTTGAGTTTTGACTTTGGAAATAAATTCATGTTTGCAGATCAGGTTAATCAGACACTAGGAGATGATTTCACAGAAGGTATATTGTCGATAGAAGAGTTCTTAGTTCAATTCAATTAAAAAGGTGCAGTTCACATTGAACTGCACCTTTATTATTCTATAGACTATCTCCGAAATCTTTTTTATATTTTGCGACTAACTTATCTTGCCAGTCACCTTTTGCTTCAAGTTTACCAAAGAAGAAACGTAGTATCTTTGGTTCCTCTACGAATTTTAATCCACCAATTAATTTTCTGTTTTCATACAACCATTTTAGACGATCAACAGCATAATCAATTTGAGACATTGTAAAGACCCTTCTAGGTAGAGCAAGTCTTAACAGCTCCATATTGGAATAATGATCACTTCCATCAGGATTTCTTTCCTCTGAAATTGTACCTCTTTCCATACCTCTAATACCACCGGCAATATACATTGCTGAGGCTAGGGCTCCTGCTGGGTACTCACTTTGCGGAACATGATCTAAAAATGCCATCGCATCAACATGACATCCAAGTCCACCAGCTGGTGTAACTACAGGAACCCCTGCTTCAGTCAGTTTTTCAACCATATACTGAGTGAATAATGGGCCTTGGCTTATCATATCTTCATCCATAGTTTCTTCTAGTCCAATAGCTAAAGCTTCAATTTCTCTAACGCTCATTCCACCATAGGTTAAGAAACCTTCAAAAAGAGTTATTAATTCTCTCATTTTCATATAAGCTTCTTTGCTGTTGGTGATAATACCACCACCTCTAGCATGTCCTAGTTTTCTGGCTGAGAAATATATGATATCGCATAAATCGGATATTTCTTTATTTATTTCTCTAATACTTTTATCTTTGTATTCTTCTTCTCTAGTCTTTATGAAGTAAAGGTTGTCTGCTAGTAGAGATGAATCCATTACCAACATTATGCCATGTTTATCACAAACTTTTCTTACTTCTTTCATATTCTTCAAGGAAACTGGTTGGCCACCAATTAAATTAGTTCCAGCTTCAAGTCTTACAAAAGCAATCTTGTCAGCACCATTTTTTTCTATCAAAGCTTCAAGTAAGCCAATATCCATGTTGCCTTTAAAAGGCATATCACTTTTAATATTTAAACCATCTTGAGTTATGATTTCTTCAACACTACCACCACGAAGTTGTATATGTGCTCTTGTAGTTGTAAAGTGATAGTTCATTGGAACTATTTGACCTTCTGAAACGAAAACTTGAGCAAGGATACTTTCGCAGGCTCTTCCTTGATGTGCCGGCAAGAAATATTCCTTATGAAAAAGCTCTCTGATTTTATTTTCTAATTTAGTATAAGTCGCTGATCCTGCATAACTATCATCAGCTTCAAGCATAGAGGCAACTTGTTTGTCACTCATTGCATTAACACCACTATCAGTTAGCATGTCAAGATATACATCCTTGTTTAAAAGCAAGAAAGTATTATTTCCTGCCTCTTTGATATATTTTAATCTTTCTTCCACTGGAGGGAGATTTAGTTTTTGAACTACTCTCACTTTATGCATTTCCAATGGTACTGTCTTACCGTAAAAAAACTTTACATTAGCCATATGAACATCTCCTATTCATTTATTGTTATTTATTAAGATTCTATTACTCAAGTCGTGTATTTATAATTGTATAATTTATCCAAGTAGAATTCAATAATGGTTGAACATTTTAGCAGTATTTTATCCATATAAATATAGTATATTAATGAATTATTACCGATTTTTCAACGATTTTTAGATTTTTTTATAAAAGGGTATTCAATTTAAATATTCTATGCTATAATGCGCGTATAAGGAATGTAATTTTTAATCAGTATCTCCATTATTAGAGAATCTAGATTTAAAAAACAAGTCCCAAATTTAATGGAGGTAAAGATGAGCGATAAAACATTAGTTTGTTCCGATTGCGGAGCTGAATTTGTTTTCACTGAAGGCGAGCAAGAATTCTACGCTGAAAAAGGTTTTACAAACGAACCTAAAAGATGCCCAGAGTGCAGAAAACAAAAGAAACAACAAAGAAGATCAAATTACAACGATTAATTAAAAAGTGCCTAAGGCACTTTTTTTTTAATTTAAACGGATATTTACATATACATGAGCTAGTAATCCATGTTATGATTAAAAAGGTAAAACATTAATATAGTTTTTAGCAATGTACGGGAAAACAGTTAAAATCTGTTGCAGCCTCCGCTACTGTAAGCACTGATTAGGTTCTAACAAGTCACTGTCGCAAGATGGGAAGACAGAACACTAAGTTTTAGGTGCAAGCCAGGAGACCGATTGCTAAATTAACTCGGTTATATTTCGGAAGGAGGTATATTCCTATGGCAAAAGTGTATCATCTAAGGCTGTAGACCCTCTTTTCTTATATTAAGAAAAGAGGATTTTTTAGTTTTAGGAGGAAAAGTAATGAAAATTAGTAAAATATTTAAGATGTTAATTTTGACCTTGGCGATAATGCTAATGTCAGGTTGTAGTGGTAAATTGTCAATTGGAAGTGATTCAAGTTACCCTATGACGATTAAGGACAATTCAGGTATGAGTGTTAAAATTGATGAAGAACCTGAAAAGGTGGTATCACTATCACCAGTTACTACAGAAATTATAGCAGCAGTTGGTGGTCTTGATAAATTAGTTGGTAGAACATCATATTGCGACTATCCAAGTGATGTTAAAGATATTGAAGAAATTGGCGATTTAATTACTGTTAATGTAGAAAAAATTGTTGAATTAGATCCTGATTTAGTGATAGGCTCAGCTTATTTGGATCAAGGAGTTAGAGATCAATTAGAAAATGCTGGAATGACAGTTGTTACAATCTATACGGAAGACAGTTTTGATGGAACCTATAAGGATATTGAAACCATAGGGAAAATACTTGGGAAGACAAATGAAGCTGAAAAAGTAGTGTCTGATATGAAAGACAAAGTGGAAAATATCAAGGCAATGGTTGATAAAGCTAAGACTAAACCTAGTGTCTACTTTGTTGTTGGCTTTGGAGCCGGAGGTGAATTTACTGCAACTGGTGATACTTTCATTCATCAAATGATTGAAATGGCTGGAGGTAAGAACATTGCATATGATGGAACTCAATGGAGTTTTTCCTTGGAAAAAATTGTAGAAAGAAAACCTGAGCTAGTGATATATTCAAGTGTTCTAGATAAAAATGAATTGATTAGAACAAATGGATTTAAGGATTTAGATAGTGTCAAGAAGGACTCTGTATTTTCTATAGAAGCAAATCTAATTGAAAGAACAGGACCAAGACTAGCTGAAGGGCTTGAAGAATTAGTGAAGTTGATTCACCCGGAATTATATTAGTTAACAGATAAAAATGATTAAAGGATTTTAGGAAGTCTAAAAGGAGATAAGAGATAAAATGGAAGAAAGCAGAAAAAAAGGTAAACAACTATTTATATTTGGATTCTTGCTTTTGGCAATTGCACTCTGTGTAAGTATAACACTTGGTGGTGCTGATATGTCTATTATCGATTCTCTAAAAGCCTTGTTTTTTCTAGGGGAAAACAGTCAAGAAAAAATAATTTGGGCAATAAGGCTTCCTAGAATTCTAACAGCCATGATAACAGGTGGTGGCTTAGCCATGGTAGGAGCTGTATTCCAAGGCTTGTTTAGAAATCCTATGGCAGATCCATTTGTATTAGGAATTTCATCAGGTGCCGCCTTAGGTGCAACAATAGCAATTGTACTTGGAGTTAGTATTCCTTTCATAGGCTTTACTGGCATCTCCCTATTTGCCTTCGCTGGAGCTTTATTGACTATGGTTACAATATTCATGATAGCTAGAGCAAGAGGAAGTCTAGATAGCACAACATTGTTACTAAGTGGAATAGCCCTGAATTTCTTTGCTTCATCTATAATTTATTTATTTATGTTTTTAAGATATGACAAAATGAAACAAATATTAATGTGGACATTTGGTAGTTTTTCAACTTCAAGTTGGGAAAAGTTGATTATGATTATTCCTGTAATATTAGTGGGGATGATTATTCTTAGACTATTTGCTAGAGATCTGAATGGCATTATGACAGGAGAAACTCAGGCGAAAAGTTTTGGTGTTGATGTAGATAGAGCGAGGATAGTCATAATACTTACTAGTACCTTCATGATAGGTGTTTTAGTTGCAACCAGTGGGATTATTGGATTTGTTGGACTAATGATACCTCACCTATTAAGAATAGTAATTGGAGCTGACTTTAAGAAATTATTACCGTTAACCTTTCTATACGGGAGTCTATTTTTACTTGCCTGTGACACATTGGCTAGGGTAATGGTAAAACCAGCAGAATTGCCAATTGGTGCAATAACAGCCATATTTGGAGCCCCATTCTTCATATTTCTCCTGATTAGGAAGAAAAGAGATGAAAATCATGTCTAGTATATTAGAAGTTAAAAATTTGACCATTGACTATAATGGGATAAAAGCAATAGAAAACCTGAACCTTGATTTCAAAAAGGGTAAATTCTATACGATACTTGGTCCTAATGGAGCAGGCAAGTCTACTTTGCTCAAGGCAATCTCCAAAAATATTGATATTATTAAGGGTAGTATTTTTATTGATAAAATTAATATTAAGGATTTAAAAATAAAGAATCTGGCTCAAAAGATATCTATGGTTCCACAAGAAACTAGTATAGATTTTGATCTTATGGGTGAAGAAATAGTTTTAATGGGAAGAATACCCCATTTAAAAAGACTTGAAAAAGAAGGAAGTCACGACCTTGGTATAGTCAAAGAAGCCATGAAGAAAACAAATACACTACATTTAAGAAATAGAAGTGTAACAAAAATGAGTGGCGGGGAAAAACAGAGGGTAATTGTAGCTAGAGCGCTAGCTCAGGAAGCCGGGATTATGCTTCTTGATGAACCTGTATCTCAGTTGGATCTGCACAACCAAATAGAGATAATGAATATTGTAAGAGATTTAGTTGACAAAGAAGGACTGACAGCTATTTGTGTTCTTCATGATATTAACCTAGCAGTTAACTATAGCGATGAGATTTTAATTATGAAATCAGGTGGCTTAATATCAATGGGTAAACCAACTGATATTATTAGACAAGATACAATAGAGGAAACTTACGGTATAAAGGTGAAAATAATAGACAATCCAATAACCAACAAGCCATTTATCATTCATGTTAACATTTAGGAGGTAGTTATGGATTACAAAGATATTATAAAGGGGATCAAAGAGAGTGACAAAACCATTATGTGTACAGCTGGTACCTATATAGATTCTCTTCTTAAACCACCTGGAAGTCTAGGGGTATTAGAGGAAACGGCTATTAAACTTGCTGCTATTAGTGGTTCTGTAAAAAATAATTATGATAAAAAGTTAATCTTGATATTTGCTAGTGATAATGGTGTAGTTAAAGAAGGTGTGGCGAGTGCTCCTAAAGAAGTAACCGCAATTCAGGTAGGTAATTTTCTAAAAGGTGTTGGTGGTGTTAGTGTATTAGCTAAATCTGCTGGAGCCGATATTAGAGTTATAGATATTGGAGTTGATGCTCATTTGGATATAGATGGTCTATATCATCATAAGATTCAAATGGGGACAAATAATTTAAAAGAAGAAGATGCCATGACTTATGAAGAAGCAGAATTATCTATTCAAAAAGGGATAGATATGGTTTTTGAAGCATATAATAGTGGTTACCAAATGATTGGTACCGGTGAAATGGGAATAGGCAATAGTACAACAAGTAGTCTATTATTAACTGCTTTAACAGACAAACCACTAGAAATCACTGTTGGATTAGGTGCTGGATTAAGTGATGATATGTTTCAACACAAGAAGAAAATCATTGATGAAGCCTTAGGTAGATACAATGACAGAACAAAGGACCCACTAATATTACTAGCAAGATTTGGTGGTTTTGATATTGGTGCCTTAATTGGGGTTTATCTAGGATGTGCCTACTTAAAAATTCCAGTAATCGTCGATGGCTTTATCGCTGGTGTAAGCGCCTTGATGGCTTTTAGAATTAATCCATTAGTAAGAGACTATATGTTACTTAGTCATAAATCCATGGAACCTGGTTTTAAGGTGGTGGAGGAGGTACTGGAAATGGAAGCACCTCTTAATATGAAAATGAGACTTGGAGAAGGTACAGGGTGTGCATTAATGTTCAAAATTATAGATAGTGCCATGGCTATGGTTAATCATATGGGCCAACTAGGGGATCATAATATTGATCAAAGTACCCTAGTTGATATTAGAGAGGAGTCTGATTTCAGATAGGTAAGTTAATTTTAATATCTGGTGGAGCAAGAAGCGGTAAGAGTACTTTAGCAGAAAGAATGGCTCTTGATATTGGTTCGAAGGTAACCTATATTGCTACCTCTTTGGCAATAGATGAAGAAATGAAGATGAGAATTAGGCTTCATAAAAGCAAGCGTCCAGATAATTGGGGCTTAGTAGAAGCTTATAGGGATTTTAACTTTAGTGGAATTGGTACTGAGGAGACTTTGTTATTAGACTGTGTAACAATTATGGTTACAAATATTCTTTTTGAAGAAATCAAGGATTGGGATAATTTCGATCAGATTAATAGCAAGAATATAAATATAGCAAGTGAGGTAGAAGATTTAGTACTTTTTGAAATGAAATCTCTAATTGATATAATGCGAAGCAGAGAAGGCAATAGTATCCTTGTAACTAATGAGATTGGCTTAGGGCTTGTTCCGGAAACATTTAGTAATAGAGTTTTCAGAGATATTCTAGGCAGAGTCAATCAATATTTAGCAAGCCTGGCTGATGAAGTGCATTTTTGTATTTCAGGAATTGACCTGAAAATCAAAGGTTAAAGGTATTTTAAGGGAGAAATAATGAAGTGGCTATATAATAAAGTAGAAAATATAATCTTGGCAATAGGTTTTTTAACTAAGTTACCAATACCTAGAAGTTTGAATTATAGCTCTAATAAATTAGCTGATGGATTACAGTTTGCACCATTGATAGGAATTATAATAGGTGGTTTACTTGTATTACTGCATTTTGTATTTGGTTTTCTTTTACCTAACTATATTTTAGCAGCTTTTATTTTAGTATTTTATGTATATATCACCGGGGGGCTGCATATTGATGGACTAGGAGACTTAGGTGATGGCTTGTTTTCTGGAAGAAGAAATGAGGCCTTTTATAAAGTGATGAAGGATAGTAGACTGGGTACTGGTGGTTTTTTAACTATCATATTTGTTCTTTTTTTTGACTATCTTTTTTTACTAGAAACCATGAATTGGAAAGTGCTATTGTTCTTCCCTATTGCAGGAAGACTTGGGATGTTTTTTGGAGCTGTAATAGGTTCATATCCAAAGGAATTTGATGGAAGTGGCAAATTATTAATCGACGGGAGAAATCTTAAAAATAGCTGGCTGATGTTATTGCTGATTCTCCTTTTTTCATATATTTTATTCAATTGGCAGGGATTATTAATTTTTGTTAGCTTATTGGCAACTACTTTCATACTTGTAAAGAGCTGGTATAATAGACTTGATGGTATTACTGGAGATATGCTTGGGGCATTGGTGGAATACTCACAAGTTGTCTTTTTATTTATGTCTTATGTGCTATTTGTTTTGTAGTGCTTATTAAACTTTATCATGTTGTTTAGTATTAATTATTAATATATACTTAATGTAGAAAATGATGAAGGAGGAACTGAAATGGATGAGTTTAGTCTAAGTTTCCCTGGTGGGAAAAAAGTTGAAGTAATTCACGGCAACCATAGGCTATTAACAGACCAACCACTAGATAATGGTGGAGAAGATGCAGCAATGTCACCTTTTGACTTGTTCCTGGCATCAATTGTTACCTGTAGTGGAATTGTAGCACTTGGGTTCTTGAAGAAAAGAAACATTAGCACACAGGACCTGAAAGTCAGAATGATTCCTGAATATGATGAAGATGAGTACATGGTAAATAAACTTAGAATAGAAATAGATGTGCCTGATGATTTTCCAGAAAAGTATCTAAGCGCTCTAAGTAAGGCTCTTGAAACTTGTACAGTAAAGAAACATTTGGTAAAACCACCAGAGTTTGAAATAGTTATAAAATAAATATAATTTGTTAGAAGTAGTTGAAAGTGCAGATAGAATCTGCACTTTTTTAGTATAAATTTCAAAATTGATTAAATAAGGTGGATTAATATATAGAGATGATATATAATTAAATTAACCTACCTTACGGTCGGTAGGCTGTAAGGGGTTGTGATATGGAAACTAGAAACAATATTATTGAAGTCGCATTTAGATTATTTGCTGATAAAGGCACAGAGTTTTCAATAGCTGAAGTGACCAAGGAAGTCGGAATACAAAAAGCTTCCTTTTATGCACACTTTACCAGCAAGGAAACACTACTTTATGAAATAATAGATAAAGAAATTGATAATTACTTTTTTGAAATCAAAGAGGATAATAGGAATTTAAAAAATATATTCTTTTCAATTCTCGATTACTATCAAGGATCTGAAGTGAAATTGTATTTTTGGAAAAGGCTGCTGCTGTTTCCCCCAAAGGTATTTAAAGATTCATTAGTAAAGAAAATTGCTGATCTATCCTTAAAGCGCTTTGAAATTATTAAGGATATTATCGGGGGTTACATTAAGAATAGAAAATTGCCGGATCAAAATATTGATAAAGCGACAATCGAATTTCTTTCGTTGATTCATGGTCTATTAACCAGTGTCATCATATATAATTATATGGACAGAAAAGATGAATATATAGAAATATGGCAAGATTTTTGGAGAGGTATAGGAGGAAAAGAATATGATGATGCCTAAGTTATTCTCACTATTAAAAAACAATAGGCAAGAATTTACAAAAAAAACAATTACTCAAGATATAGTATCTGGCATCATAGTAGCCATTATAGCGTTACCCTTGTCTATAGCTCTAGCTATAGCTTCAGGTGTCTCACCAGAAAAAGGTCTGTTAACTGCTATAATAGGTGGCTTTATAATATCCTTATTAGGAGGTAGTAGAGTCCAAATTGGAGGACCTACCGGTGCATTTGTCATTATAATATATGGGATTATTCAAAAATACAGTTTTGAAGGCTTGATGGTAGCAACTATTATGGCTGGAATAATTTTAATAATCTTTGGATTAGTAAAATTTGGCAGTGTAATTAAATTTATACCATATTCAATTACTACAGGATTTACTGCTGGTATTGCCATAGTATTGTTTTCGACCCAAATAAAAGACTTTCTTGGTCTAAGTATGGAAGAAGTACCCTCGGAGTTCTTCGAAAAGTGGGGGGCATATATTTCAAATATTAGTAGTTTTCAAATTGAAACAATTATAATTGGTATAATTGCACTGATTATTATAATATTTATACCTAAAATACATAAAAAAATACCTGGGGCTTTAGTGGCTTTAGTAGTAACCACCTTGTTGGTACAGTTATTGAATCTCCCAGTTGAAACAATTGGCAGCAGATTCGGTGAAGTATCTGCAACAATCCCATTACCAAAACTACCTAATATAAATTTTCAAATGATATCTGATCTTATAGTGCCAGCAATCACCATAGCTATTCTAGCGGGTATAGAATCGCTGTTATCTGCAGTTGTTGCAGATGGAATGATCGGTAAGAAACATAACTCCAACATGGAATTAGTAGCCCAAGGTGTTGCTAATATAGCCAGTGCTCTATTTGGCGGTATACCAGTAACAGGGGCGATTGCTAGAACAGCAGCTAACGTAAAAAATGGAGGAAGAACACCTATTGCGGGGATTGTTCATTCATTATTTCTATTATTGATAATGGTGTTGTTGATGCCTTATGCCAAACTAATACCTATGACAACACTTGCAGCTATATTGATTGTTATTTCATATAATATGAGCGAATGGAGAGCATTCAAGGATTTCTTTAAATCAACTAAGAGTGATGTGGCTGTGTTATTAATTACTTTCTCCTTGACTGTTATTTTCGATCTTGTCCTAGCAATAGAAATCGGTATGATTCTAGCTATGTTCCTATTTATAAAGAAAAGCTCAGAAGCAACAAGCATAAAGAAAGTTGACTATCTTTATGATTCATCAGAAGAAAGTGGTGATGAATATGATAGTAGTGAAGATAGTGAAAAATTGGCTAATAAATTCGATGAAAACAAGAAAATTATGGTCTATGAAATAAATGGGCCACTATTCTTTGGTGCAGCACATACCTTTATGGAGCTTATTAATGAAATTGATATTGAGGCAAAAGTGTTAGTTATTAGAATGAAGAGTGTTCTAGTTTTTGATGCAACAGCCTTAAATGTCTTAAAAAGAATAAAGGCACAGTGTAAAAAACATAAAATCAAACTAATATTTACTGAAGTACAAGAAAACCCTAAAAAACTAATGCAGAAGTCTGGATTCGTTGAATCAGTTGGTGAATGGTGCTTCTTCGACAAGTTAGAAGATGGTTATGAAAAAGCATTATCATTATTGGCAGAAAAATAAAGAATCAAGATTTTAAATATTTATCTAGTATTTTAGAAATGGCTATGCTACAATAATCTTGTATTATAAATTAATAAAATTTAATATTAGAGTTAATTAAATTCGTTGAGCAAAGGTAAGTACTTATTGATAAACGACCATAGAGAACCGATGATGGTGGAAATTCGGTGTTAGTAGCAATAGGGAATGGATTTGTGAGAAGCTGGTGGAAAATGGCAACATTAGTATACCAAGCCGTTAGACCCACGTTATAGGGACAGGGTATGTTAGTACCTGTTAAAGGAATTATGAAAATAATTTGAAATTGGGTGGCACCACGAGTCAATCGTCCCTAGGATGATTGACTCTTTTTGTTTTAGAAAGGATGTTTAAGATGAATGAAAGAAAATTTACCCCGAGTCTAGAAGATGGTAGTAACTATCTTAAAAACTATCACTATTTGCCAATAACCACCAAGATGCTATATGATTCTAGCACCTTAGTAAACGTATTCCTTTCCTTAAAGGATGCTCATAAAAATGCTCTTCTACTAGAGAGTGTAGAAAATGGTGACAAATGGGGAAGGTATTCATTTATAGCTTATGATCCTATTGAAAGTATCGAAGTTAGTGATGCTAAAATATTACATAAGATTGATGGGTTAAAGAAGGAAATAACTGGTGTAAATCCTTTGGAATATATAAACAATTTATTATTGGTTAACAATAGTCCTAAAATAGAAGGTTGTCCAAAACTATCTGGAGGTTACATAGGATACTTCAGTTATGATACAGTCAGATATGTCGAGAATAGACTAATAAATATACCTATTGATGATTTGCAGATACCAGATATCCTCTTATACAAATGTACAGAAATCATTGCTTTTGATCACTTAACACATGAGTTAAGTGTAACTATAAACATACCTACGACAGGTGATTATCAAAGGAACTATATTGCTGGAACTAAAAGAGCTGAGAAGATTTTAGAGGAAATCACCAGATTCACCTATATGAACAGAGGTGGAAAAGATATTGTAAAGCCTATAGTTAGAAGTAATATTACCAAAGAAGAATATATAAAGAATGTAGAAATTGCCAAAGAGAGAATTATTGAAGGTGATATATTCCAGGTAGTGCTATCAAATAGATTTGAAGTCGAAAATCCACCTGAAGCTTTCAATATATATAGGATGTTACGGTCAACAAATCCCTCACCATATATGTATTTTATTCAAACTGAAGACTTTTCAATTGCAGGTGCCTCACCTGAAATGTTGGTAAATGTAGAAGATGGTAAAATAACAACTAAACCTATAGCTGGCACTATAAGAAGAGGTAAGGATTCCTATGAAGATAAGCTTATGGAAAGCAAGCTTATAAATGATGAAAAAGAAAAGGCTGAGCATACAATGTTAGTAGATTTAGGTCGCAATGATATAGGTAAAGTTTCTAAATTTGGAAGTGTACAAGTCCCTCAACTTATGATTATCGAGAAGTATTCCCAACTATTTCACATCACAAGTCAGGTGGAAGGTGAGTTAAGGAATGATATGACTATGATAGATGCTTTAAAGGCAGTTCTTCCAGCAGGAACATTATCAGGGGCACCTAAGGTTAAAGCTATGGAAATTATCGATGAATTGGAAAAGAATAAACGTTGTCTCTATGGTGGAACAATCGGCTATATATCCTTTGATGGAGTCATGGATACTTGTATAGCAATTAGAACAGTGTTAATTAAAGACAATAAGGCCTACATACAAGCTGGAGCAGGAATTGTACAAGACAGTATCCCGGAAAAGGAATACCTTGAATGTGAAACCAAGGCCAAGGCAATGATCAAGGCAATTGAGGAGGCGAGCAAACTATGATTTTAATAATTGATAATTATGATTCATTTACATATAATCTATATCAATATATAGGGGAACTTTATAGTGATGTCATGGTAAGAAGAAATGATGAAATCACTATAGATGAAATTAAAGAGTTGAAGCCAGATGGTATCGTCATATCACCTGGACCTGGAAGACCGACTGATAGCGGCATCAGTCTTGAGGTTATCAGAGAATTCTATAAAGATATCCCTATACTTGGAGTCTGTCTAGGTCATCAAGGAATGGGAGAAGTGTTTGGTGGAATCGTAACATATGCCAAGGAAATAGTTCATGGCAAAGCAAGTATGATTCAAATAGATAATAAAAGTAAATTATATAAGGGATTTCCAGATAAGATTAATGTTGCCAGATATCATTCATTAGCTGTGAACAAGGAGTCCTTACCTAGTAACTTTCTGATTACAGGGATAACCGAGGATGGGGAAGTGATGTCCATGGAAGATAGAAAGTTTCCACTTTATGGAGTACAGTATCATCCAGAGTCAATACTTACAAAATATGGTAAATTGATTATTAAGAATTTCATAACAGAGGTAATTGGCTTAAGACTCAGCACCTTAAAAAGTGTTGAAATCAATATACCTCAAAATGAAAAAAATCAACTAAAAGTATATATAAAGAAGGTTGTAGATGGATTGAATCTGACAGAAGCTGAAGCAAGCGAAGCTATGGATATAATTATGAACAATTATTCAACTGATTCTCAAATAGCTTCTTTCATGACTGCGTTAAGTATAAAAGGCGAAAGCATAGAAGAAATTACTGGTTTTGCTAAAACAATGAGAAAAAATGCTTCAATAGTTGAAGGATTAGAATCAGCTATAGATATAGTTGGCACAGGTGGAGATCTTCATCAAACATTTAATATATCAACAACCTCTTCTTTCATAATAGCCGGAGCAGGAGCAAAGGTGGCTAAACATGGTAATAGAAGTGTTAGTAGTAAAAGTGGCAGTGCAGATGTATTAGAACAATTAGGAGTTAAAATCGACCTTAGTCCTGATAGAATCAAGGAAATTGTTGATGAAGTTGGAGTTGCTTTTATGTTTGCTCCAGTATTTCATAAATCTATGAGATTTGCAGCAACACCTAGACGTGAAGTAGGTTTAAGAAGTGTTTTTAATATTTTAGGACCTTTAGCAAACCCTGCAGCAACTGAATATATATTAATGGGAGTCTATGATGAAGCTTTAGTGGAGCCTCTTGGAAATGTACTTTTAAATTTAGGGATTAAAGGTGGTATGGTAGTTCATGGTCTTGATGGACTTGATGAAGTATCAACTACTTCTGAAACCTTGGTTTGTGAAATAAGGGATGGTAAATTAAGCAAGTATCTAATAAGAGGTGAAGATTATGGACTTGCAAAAACTGAACTATCTCAACTAGTTGGTGGGGACAGTCAAGAAAATAGTAGAATAACACTAGAAATATTAGGTGGTAAAAAAGGACCGAAGAGGGACATAGTTGTCTTTAATAGTGCTTGTGCTCTATACATCAAGGGTATTGCCAAAACTATTGACGAAGGTGTTAAACTGGCTGAAGATTCGATAGAATCTGGTAGAGCCTTAAAAAAACTTCAAGAACTTATTAAAGCAAGTCAAAGGGGGGCATAAGGGAAATGATGATATTAGATAAGATTGTTAAAAAAAGAAAAGAACAATTGATAAGAGAAAAGTCACTTAACAGCTTAGAGGAAATTAAAAGGTTGATTGAACTAAATAGAAATGATGATAGTGAAGCTGGTAGGCATTTCCAGTTGGAGAGTGTCTTGAAATCTAAGGATTTTACACTTATTGCTGAAGTCAAAAAGGCTTCTCCTTCAAAAGGGATAATAAATGCCGATATGAAGCCAGTTGAGACTGCCTTAAAATATCAAGCTGCCGGTGCAGGAGCAATATCTGTATTAACAGAAGAAGAATATTTTATGGGTAGTAATCGCTACTTAAGTGATATAGCAGCGAGAGTCGAAATTCCAATTCTAAGAAAAGATTTCATTATAGATTCTTATCAAATATATCACAGTAAGTACTTAGGTGCTTCGATAATATTATTGATTGTGGCCATACTTGATAAAGAAAAACTGATTGAGTATTTATCATTGGCTGATATTTTAGGACTTGATGCTATTGTTGAAGTTCATACTGAAGAAGAACTTATGATTGCTATTGATATTGGGGCTAGAATTATTGGAATTAACAATAGAAACCTGAAGACTTTTGAGATAAACTTGGAGACAACTAAAAGATTAATGGAGTTGATTCCTGATGACAAACTAGTAATTTCTGAAAGTGGAATAAAGACAGCTGAAGATGTTAAGTATTTGAAGAACTTAGGAGTTAAAGGTATTCTTATTGGTGAAACACTAATGAGAAGTGATGATATAGAAAAAGCTATAAAGGGACTAGGATTATGAAACTGAAATTCTGTGGTTTTAGATCTAGAATTGATATTGAAAAAGCTCTAAAGTGTAAGATCGACTATATAGGGATTATCTTTGCTAGAAGCAAGAGGCAAGTTGATATGGACCAGGCAAAAGCAATGATTAATGGACTGGATTTCGGGTTTGTTAAATTAGTTGGAGTATTTATGGACCAAAGGCTAGATGAAGTCCTAAGAATTGCTGAGTATGTAGGTTTAGACATTATACAACTACATGGAAGTGAATCCAATGAATATATAATCGAATTGAAATCAAGTTTTAATGGTGATGTTTGGAAGGCTATACCAGGGAGTGAGGAGTATCTTATTGATATTAATGAAAAGCCAGCAGATTTAGTAATAATTGATAGCACTAAAGGTGGCGGTAGTGGTGAAGCTGCAGATTGGGAGTTGATTGCCAAGTATCAAGATAATTTCAATAAACCATATTTTCTAGCAGGTGGTTTAAGGACTGACAATATAGAAAAAGCTCTTAGATTACTTAGTCCAAATGGTCTAGATATAAGCAGTGGTATTGAGGTTAATGGTATGAAAAGTTTAGATTTAATGAAAGAAATAAGTAGGATGGTAAAGAAGAATGAATAAAAATTTTGGAGAATTCGGTGGACAATATGTTCCCGAGACCTTAATGGAAGCTTTAATAGAAATTGAAGAAGCATTTAACAAATATAGTATTGATCCTTTATTTATTAAAGAATTGACTGATCTTTACGAAACGGTTGCTAATAGACCATCTAAACTTTACTATGCCAGTGAAATGACCAAGGATTTAGGTGGTGCCAGAATATATCTTAAAAGAGAAGATTTAAATCATACTGGTTCACACAAGATAAATAATGTGCTCGGACAAATGTTACTAGCTAAAAAAATGGGTAAGAAGAAAATTATCTGTGAAACAGGAGCTGGTCAACATGGTGTAGCTACAGCTACAATAGCCGCCTTGTTTAAAATGGAATGCCATGTTTTTATGGGTAAGGAAGATGTAGAAAGACAAGGTCTAAATGTCTTTAGAATGGAGCTTCTTGGAGCTAAGGTAACTAGTGTGGATTCTGGAACTGGTACCTTAAAGGATGCTGTTAACGAAGCTTTTAGACAATGGACAAGAGAGATTGATGATACTTACTATCTAATGGGTTCAGTAGTAGGACCTCATCCATTTCCTATTATGGTAAGAGAGTTCCAAAAAATTATTGGAGAAGAAGTAAGAGCACAAATAGAAAGAGTTGAAGGTAGATTGCCTGATGCAATAGTAGCTTGTGTTGGTGGTGGTAGTAATGCCATAGGTATTTTCCATGATTTTATAGATGATAAGGAAGTAAGACTAATAGGTGTTGAAGCAGCAGGTGATGGAATAAATACAAAGTTTCATGCTGCAACGATGTCCAAAGGTAGTACAGGTATATTCCATGGTATGAAATCAAAGTTTTTACAAGATGAATATGGCAAAATAATGCCTGTCTATTCCATGTCAGCTGGTCTAGACTACCCAGGAATTGGACCTGAACATGCATATTTATCAAGTATTGGTAGAGCGGAATATTATCCTGTTACTGATAAAGAAGCAGTAGAAGCCTTTGAATATCTATCCAAAATGGAGGGTATAATACCAGCAATAGAAAGTGCCCATGCGATTTACTATACAATGAATCTTGCTAAGGAACTGGGTAAGGATAAGATTATAGTAGTAAACCTTTCAGGTAGAGGCGATAAGGATGTATATCAAGTTGCAAGGTATAAAGGGGTGGAATTAGATGGACAATAGAATAGTTAGGAAATTCAGAGAAATAAAGAATAATGATAAAAAGGCGTTAATAACTTTTCTGACTGCTGGAGATCCAGATTTAGATACTTCTTATAGGGTGGCTAAAGAAATGATTGATAATGGAATAGATGTATTAGAAATTGGTATACCTTTTTCAGACCCTTTAGCAGAGGGACCAACCATTGAAAAAGCCAGTTATAGAGCACTGGCTAGTAATACAACTACTGATGATGTCTTTAACTTGGTCAAAAGGCTGAGAGAAAACTATGACTTACCTATTTTATTAATGCTTTATGTTAACTTGATATACAAGTTTGGGATAGAAAAGTTTATGAAAAAGTGTAATGAAGTGGGAGTAGATGGTTTAATAATACCAGACCTGCCTTTTGAAGAAGTAGGTGAGGTTAAGGGTCCTGCCCATAATGAAAATATGGTTATTATTAATTTAGTGGCTCCAACAACTAAGGATTTAAGACTAAAAAAGATAGTTAGTGAAAGCGAAGGTTTCATCTATTGTGTTTCTTCACTAGGGGTTACTGGAGAAAGAAAGAATATTACTACTGATCTTGGTGATTTCTATGATAGATTAAGGAAAGAAACCGACATGCCCCTAGCCTTGGGATTTGGGCTTTCTAACAAAAAACAAATTGACGGACTTCAAGGGAATTGGGATGGCTTTATAGTAGGGAGTGCAATTGTTAATATTATTGGACAATATGGTAAAGACGCACCTTCAAAAGTCGGAAATCTAATAAAAAGCTTAAAGGACTAAGTATGAAAAATACTTGGTCCTTTAAAATCTAGAAAGATGAAAAAGCTGCTATTATTTGCTATAATGTTATCAGATAAAAGGAGTAACTTATGATTATAGGTGATAAAGTACTAGATTTTAAAAAAAATGCCTATATAATGGGGATTTTAAATATAACACCTGATTCTTTCTCTGACGGGGGAGAATATTTTAATGCCGAAAAATCACTGGCTAGAGCTCGTGAAATGGAAAATGAAGGTGCGGCAATAATTGATATTGGCGGTGAATCAACTCGTCCTGGTGCCACTTATGTTGATACGGACGAGGAATTAAAAAGAATAATTGAACCAATTAAGCTATTATCAAACAATCTTGGTATACCAATATCTGTAGATACATACAAGGGAGTGGTTGCTGAAGAATCAATAAAAGCTGGCGCAAATATGATAAATGATATTATGGGACTACAAGGGGATAAAAGATTAGGAGAGGTAGTAGCATACTATCAAGTTCCTATTTGTGTTATGATGAATCGTAGATTAATTGAGACTACAGGAGACATATTAAAAGATTTAGATAAATTCATAGGTATTTCCCTGAATTTAGCAAATCAATTTGGTATCAAGGAAGAAAATATTATACTTGATCCTGGTATTGGATTTGGTATTTCAGCAAATGAAAGTTTCAGACTAATTAATAATTTAGGTTTCCTGAAGAAGTTTGGAAAACCTATATTACTAGGTGCCTCAAGAAAAAGAATTGTTTGGGAAACCTTGAAGGTAGAACCTAAAGATGGTTTATCCGGTACATTAGCAACAACAGCTATTGGTGTTTTCAATGGAGCTGACATTATAAGGGTTCATGATGTGAAAGAAAATGTTGATTGTGCAAGGCTTGCAAAAGAAATATTGAAAAATAAGTAGAATATATAACTGGAGGATTTAAATGAATGATTTATTAAGACTAAAACTTGACAGAGACGTTAATGTGAAAGAATTTCTGTCATTTTTGGATTTTCATCAATTTCAATATAAAACAGAAGAAGAAGAAATATTAAATATACAGACCATGGTTAATGAAAAAAGCTTTTTAGTTGTAATTGATGAGAATAAATTAGAGGAATTCAAGGTCTTAGTTCTAGTATATAAGGATCTGTTAGCCAATAAGACTCTAAGACATCTAAATATACCAATAGAAAATAGTTTAATAGATTATGAAAAAACCAGGAAAATTAATACGATAGAATTAGTAGATGAAAACGAACCAAATGGAGATGAAATATTTTCTAAAGCAAACAATGGTGAAATAGCAACAGAAAAAGACATGGAGGATTCATTCTACGGATATAGGAAAAAGAAAAAAGAGCCAAAAAAGGCAGAACCGATACAAATAATATTAAAAAAGGAAGATTCTCAAGAAGATATTTCAATGATGGATAGTGAAGAAGTTAAGTCGGGTAATGGGTTTATTAAGGATCTTTTCAAGGTATTAGGTCTTTTAATTTTCACAGGCATTTTAGTTTTAATATTTTTATTGATTAGATAAGGGGTTTATAATGGATAATTGGTTAAAAAAGCATCAACAATGGATAAATGATAAAGGGATATCCACAAAGGATAAAGCCTTACTTGAAGCTATGACACAAGAAGAGATTAAGGACAATTTTTATCAGGATTTAGAATTTGGTACTGCTGGAATAAGAGGTATAAGAGGTCTTGGTACTGGTAGGATTAATAAATATTTGATTAGAGCTGTTACTCAAGGTTATTGTGACTATTTAATCGATACTATTAGTGGAGCTAAAGAAATGGGTGTAGTAATTGCCTATGATACAAGACACATGTCTAAAGAATTCGCTTTTGAAGCAGCTAAGACATTTTCTGGAAATAGTATAAAGGTTTATATGTATAACAGAATAAGATCTACACCTGAGCTATCGTTTGCTATTAGAGAGTTAAAAGCAGCTGGGGGCTTGGTGTTAACAGCAAGTCATAATCCTCCAGAATACAATGGTTATAAGGTTTACAATCAACATGGTTGCCAATTATCTACTGAAGAAACTTCAGCAATGACTGATAAAATAAGTGATATTAATAATTTTGCTGAACTAAAATTAGATGAAAAAATTGAGACTATGATATATGTTATTGATGAAATTGAAGATATTTATGTGGAAAAAGTCAAAGAATTAAGTCTAAATAGGTTCAATGAAGATCTGAATATCGTCTATACACCACTATATGGAGTTGGCCTAAAACCCATTAAAAGAATTTTTGATGAAGTAGGCGCTAATTACTTTCTAGTAGAAGAACAATGTGAGGCAAATGGTGATTTTCCAACAGCAAAAAAACCGAATCCTGAAGAGAAAGAAGCATTGCAAAAAATAATTGAAGAAGGTTATAAAGTTGGAGGAGAAATACTCATTGCAACAGATCCTGATGCTGATAGACTTGGAGTCATGGTGCTTCATAATGAGAACTATATTTATTTAACAGGCAATCAAATTGGTGGTTTGTTGATAGATTATATTCTTAGTAGCAAGAGAAATATTAAGGATGAGTCATTTATAATTACATCTATAGTTACATCCGATTTTGGAGAGAAAATAGCCGCTTCCTATGGGGTTGGGACTATACGTACATTTACAGGGTTTAAGAACCTTGGCAAGAAGATGGATGAGATTTTCACAGACAAAGGTGAAGTATACTTTGTTTATGAAGAAAGTATAGGTTATTTAGCAGAGAATTTCATTAGAGACAAGGATGGTATAAGTGCAGCCTTTTTGATAGCTGAGTTAGCAGGTGTCTTAAAACAAGAGGGTAAAACCTTGATTGATAAATTAAGTGAGTTATATGGCAGACATGGATTTTATCAAGAAAAACAAATATCATTTGTTATTCCAGGAATTGAGGGAATTGCAACAATTAAAGGTATCATGAAAGATCTTAGAGACAATGGACCAGGAGAATTTGGTGAGGAACTTGATTTAGCTACAATAAATGACTATCTAACCAAAACGATAGATGATGAAAATACAGATCTTCTTTATTATAAATTCACTGATGGTAGTTGGGTAGGAGTAAGACCTTCAGGCACAGAGCCAAAGTTGAAACTCTATATAAATGTTGTTGGGGAAAGTTTGGATAAGGCTGCATATAAAATCGATAACATAGAGGCCTGGTTCAAGAAGAGAGTTAAGAATTGGTTATAACTACAGAGATAGATCAATTGTTTTCAAGTGAAATTGATGATAAAAGACTAGTTGAGAGTTTATTTTCATTGGCTGCAAAGGGTAACTTTATAGAAAAGCATAGATGCTATTTCTTATTAAAAGAACTCGGTAGTCAACATGCTGTTCCTCTTATTTTAAAGGCATTTAGAGATGGAGAATTATTAGAAGAAGATACCCTAAGGTTAATTGATATTACTACCAATCTAAAGATTGATACACCAATTATATTAAAAAGACTTCTAAATGCTAAGAATCCTTATCTTATTAGAGGTGAAATTATAGCACTAGCAAAAAATGGTTCAGTAAAGTCATTGAATATTTTACTGGGACTTGCTACATCTAATAGGGGAAGAATCATAAGACGTGAATTATTTTCCGAGGTTTTTGGATATATGATAGGTGAAAATATTGACTTAGGCAAGTATATTGAAGATCAAAAATGGTATAACCAAGACATTAGGAGTTACTTAAGAGATATGGAGCTAATAGGTCCAAAATATAATAGGCTAAGTGTTTATCCATCGAATGACTACTGGGCTCTAAAAGTAAGAGCTTTAGGTTTGGATTATGGGTATTTTAAAAATATTGTTGAAAGTCATTTGGTAAAAAAATCAGTCAAAAGACTTTAGATATCTTTTGATTTATGAGATAATAGGGACATAAAGTCATGCTTAATAGTTTGTTTCAAAAGAAGAAGATTTGTTTTATTTGCAATTGTAGTACAACTACCTTTATATGTAGTCATTGCAATGAAAAAATTGACTTCTACCAAAATTTAAGGGGGCGATGTAGTTTCAAGAATTGGGATATGCATTTCACTGCACCTTATCATGAAGGCTACAAAAGGCTGATATGGGATTTAAAGTTTGGTAAGGATACAGGACTAGCAAAAGGCATGGCATATTTAATGTTAGAGGGCTATTTGAAATCAATAAAGGATTTGCCTGATTTGATTGGTTACGTTCCAATGGGAAATATCAAGGAAAAACAAAGAGGTTTCAATCAAAGCAAGATCCTTGCCGAAGAAATAGGAAAGTTAATGAATAGAAATGTTGTTAATCTAATAACACGTAAAGACAATCAATCACTTTATAGAAATAAAAAAACAGATAGAGAAAGTTTGGTAGTTGACACGATGTGTGTTAAAAGTGGAGATGTTAATAAGAATCATTTAATTATTGATGATGTTTATACAACAGGTGCAACAACAAGGGAAACCATCAGGTCTTTAAGAACAAAAGGTTTCAAAAGAGTATCTTTTCTCATCTTTGCCAGGCAAGAAAAACAAGAAAATTTAGATAATTGGTTTTCATAGATAAATGAATTTTATGTGTTGAAATGAAGGAGTTATCCACAATATCAACATGAAAGAGTGTTCATAGCTGTGGAAACTGTGGATAAATATATTAAAGGGAGTGAGTTTTATGAGAGTAATTATTAGGGGAAAAGGTGTAGAAGTTACAGAGGCTATGGAAAACTACGTAAAGGAAAAAGCTAAGAGTTTAATAGACAAATATTTCGGTGATTTTGAGGATATAGAGATCCAAGGTCGTATGAAAGTAGAAAAATTAAAACATTTTGCAGAAATCACAATGCACTTTCACAGCTACATGTTAAGAGGTGAATCAGTAACAAATGATATGTACAGTTCTATTGATGAAGCGATTAAAAATATTGAAACACAATACAAGAAACATAAAGAACGTCTATCAAGAAAAAACAGCAAGATACATGGCTTGAAAGAAACATATGAACCAGTTGTTGATAAGAGTGAAGAATTAGAAATCATAAGAAGAAAAAAATTCAGTTTAAAACCGATGAATGAAGAAGAAGCTATTATGCAAATGGATTTATTAAGTCATAATTTCTATGTTTACTTAGATGATGAAACAAATAATATTCATGTTGCTTACAAAAGAAAAGAAGGACATTTTGGAATTATAGAAACTGAAAAATAGTCTGATTATATGTTGGGATGTCTCCTTATTGGAGACATCCCATTTTTTGACTATGTTTCAAAAATATTATATAATATGAGATGTGTATAAATGGTTTTGGAGGTGTTGCAGTGTCGTATAGAAGATTAGAACAATTAATAGAAAATTTAGCTCAGGAGAATTATATAGACAATGAGTTGTATAAGTTGTATAACGTAAAAAGAGGACTAAGAGACGAGCATGGAAAGGGAGTTTTGGTTGGATTAACCAAGATTTCAGAAGTTCACGGTTATCTTGTAGATGAAGGTGAAAAGATTCCTGATGAAGGTAAATTATTATATAGAGGAATTAATCTAACGGATTTAGTTAGAGGTTTCCAACATGATAATAGATATGGTTATGAAGAAACATCCTATTTGCTTTTATTTGGTAAATTACCTAATAATGAAGAACTAAACTGGTACAATGCTTACATGAATGATAGAAGAGTATTGGTTAAAGGATTTATAGAAGACTATATCTTGAAAAATCCAAGTATAAATATAATGAATGCATTACAAAGATCAGTTTTGACATTGTATGTATTTGATGAAAACCCAGATGAAGTGACATTGGGCAATGTTTTAATACAAAGTTTAGATTTAATTGCTAAGGCACCTACTTTAATGGCTTATGCATACCAAAGCAAGAAGCATTGTTATGATAAAGAGAATCTGCATATATTTGCTCCGAAAAGTGAATATAGCACAGCTGAAAACATACTATATATGATTAGAGAAAATGGTTCATTTACCAAAAAAGAAGCGGAAGTTCTTGATTTATCATTAGTGCTTCATGCTGATCATGGTGGTGGTAACAACTCTTCTTTTACAAACTATGTTATATCTTCAAGTGGTACAGATACTTATTCTGCAACTGCAGCAGCAATTGGTTCACTTAAAGGGCCTAAACACGGAGGTGCAAACCAAAAAGTTTTGGAAATGATGGAATTCATAGCTAATGAAATTGGCGATAATCCAAGTGATGAAGAAATAAAAAATATCTTAAGAAGAATTATTAAAAAAGAAGCTTTTGATAAAAGTGGATTAATATATGGAATGGGTCATGCAGTTTATACTTCATCAGATCCTAGAGCAACTTTATTTAAGGAAAAAGCCTATGAACTTGCTGAAGAAAAAGGTGTTATTGAAGCTTATGAACTGTTTTCAAGAATAGAGGAATTGTCTAAGGAAATATTCAAGGAAGTAAAAGGACCAAATTTTGTAATTTGTGCTAATGTTGATTTCTATTCTGGCTTAGTTTACACAATGTTGGAAATACCACAAGAATTATTCACGCCATTATTTGCAGTTGCTCGAATGGCTGGATGGTGTGCACACAGGTTAGAGCAGATTGTTTCTGATAATAAGATAGTTAGACCTGCCTATAAAGGCATTAAAGGTCGTATAAAATATACTGATATGAAGGAAAGGTAGAATTAAGATGATTGAACATATTAATGATAGCAATTTTGATAGTAAAGTATTGAAATCCAAGGGAGTTATAATGGTGGATTTTTGGGCGCCTTGGTGCGGACCATGTAAAATGTTAGCCCCAGTCCTTGAAGCAATAGAGACGGAAATGGAAGGTAAGGTAGAAATCAAGAAAATAAATACTGATGAAAATAGAGTGACTTCTGAAAAATTCGATATTATGAGTATCCCAACAATGATTATTTTTAAAGATGGAAAACCTGTGGACACAATTATAGGATTTGTAGGAAAAGAACAGATCAAAAATCGCATATTAGCTGCAAATTAATGAATAATAAATGGAATTTAAGTGATGCTTTTTTAGGTTTCGCAATATATTATCTGCTTTTTAGCGTTGTTGATATATTGGCTACTAAGTTAAACATTGGTAAAGAGAATGTTTTTTTAATAAGTAGTATAGTTGCCGTCTTAACTCTCTTTGCCATTTTATATTTACAACTATCAAAGGGAACAGGAATAACAAAGAAACTTGAAACTACTTCAAAGAATAATAGTAGAGATTTTTTATTTGGTGTGATTTCAGGTGTAGCCCTTGGTTCAATAGTTGTGATAGGTATATTTAACGATGACAGAGGTATATTTTCTTTGCTATCAATTAAATATATGAGGACAATTTTGTATCCTAGTGGGATTATTAATATGGTCCTCTTTTTTCTTGTGTTTGTGATTGCAATACCAATAGCTGAAGAAATGTATTTCAGAGGTTACTTGTATCCAGCTTTAGAAAAAAACTATAATATTATAGTAGCTACATTTGTTACTAGTGTTTTTTCCAGCATTTTTTTAAGTGGTTCGATTTCCTTCCTTTTATTATTTTTTGCTGGATTGGTGTTTGCCTTTCTTTATCAAAAGACAGAGGCAATATTTTGTAGTATGGTGTCGCATATGACATTTAATTTTATAATAACTTTGTTAATCTTTATAAAAGGAGGCAATTGATGAAAAGATATTTAATTGTATCACTTTCAACAGGTGGGGGGCATGCTACTGCAGGAAATTCATTAGGTGAAAGATTAAAAGATAAGGGACATGAAGTATTGGTAATTGATTTATTTAAAGGGATTAATGCCAAAGGATTACATACTTTTATTTGTGAGGGGTATAATTTTATAGCTACCAAAGCTCCACAATTGTACGAAACGATTTATAGAGCTGGAAACAAACCAATTATTGCCAAAGGGTCATTTGATATAACTAGAAGATTGTCCCAGAAAAAAATAAAAGAATTCATTAGTGTTTTTGACCCTGATGTTATTATTGCAGTGCATCCAATTGTTACAGATATATTGGGTGGAATGAAACAAAGAGGATATCTTGAAAAGCAGAAGATTGTTTCAGTAATAACTGATTATTTGGCACATTTTGTTTATGTGCATAAACATAAGTATATTGATGCCTATTTTGTAGGTAGTGATGTAACAAAAAGAGATCTATTAAAAAGAGGCGTTAATACTGAAAAGATATATCCATTTGGTATACCTATTAAAAAAGAATTCTATACTCCTGTTAATAGATTTAAAAATGGTAAATTTACAATATTAGTTATGGGTGGGAGTCTAGGCAGTAGAAATATGTCCAGTGTTCTAAGTAAACTAATGAAGGTCAAGGACAATTTAAAGATAATAGTAGTCTGTGGAAACGATAGTGAGCTAAAGATTAAGATGGATAAGTTTGTTGATCAAGATCATAGTAAAGAAGTGATTGTCCATGGTTACGCGACTGATGTACAAAGAATGATGGATGAAGCCGATTTATTGATAAGTAAACCTGGTGGTGCTTCAGTTACTGAAGCCTTATTGAGAAGAATACCGATGATCATACCTTATATGCTTGGTGGTCAAGAAAAGGAAAATAGAGATTATTTAATTGAAGAAAATGTGGCAATTTGGGTCAGTAACGTTAAGGATATTACCAATATTGTAACTAAATTAATAAACGAACCTGAGATACTTGCAAAAATGGGAGAAAATATGGAACAAATAGCTGCCAATTTCTCAGTTGACAATGCAATAGATGTTTTGGAAAATCTATAGTAGCTTAAAATGAATGGAGGAATTAGATTATGGGAAATGCATTAGAATTACAAAAACTTTTGGATACACACTTCTTGGATATACTGTTGAAGTTGGCTATTATATATGGTGTAAGTGTAGTTTTTTCTGGACTTGCAAAAAAGTTCAAACAGCCCGCGGTTTTAGGGTATATTATTGGTGGGATTTTGTTAGGTTTGTTTCTTGGTGCGAGAACACAAATAACATTTTTTAGTGACTTGCTTGGTGGGTTTACCATTGATGGAAAAACCAGGGTAATTTATGATTTGTCCCAAATTGGGGTTATATTACTGTTATTCATGGCTGGCTTAGGTACAGATTTCAAATTGTTGAAGGAAAATATAGCGAAATCATCTTTAGTCGCAATTCTTGGGGTTACTGCTACAATTTTATTTACAGTTGGTGCTTTTTTAATAACAGATGGAGATTTTAAAGTTGCGATTGCAATGGCGGTAGTATTATCTTCAACTAGTGTAACGATTTCAGTTGGTACATTAAAAGAAATGGGTATGCTACATAAATTAACTAGTGTAGTAATAACTGGGGCAGCAATAATTGATGACATAATTGGATTGGTTTTGATTACCTTATTGGGAATATTTATGAATCCGAAATTCATAGGTTTAGATATGGAATTCTATTTTGTATTAATAAAAATAATTGGGTTATTTATATTAATAGGGTTAATAGGTTTTGCTATACTGAAATTGAATAAAAAAATAGTTGGCCACAGTTATTATAAAAAATATGGTGATCAGATAATGATGGCTGTTCTTACATTTTGTTTTATTCTTGCTTATTTTGCTCAATACTTAGGAGTATCTGTAATTATAGGAGCATATTTTGCTGGTTTAATGTTATCAATGACAACATTAAAGGATTCCATTGAAAAAAACTTAACAGGAATGGCAGAATTATTTTTCGGACCATTATTTTTTATGTCAATTGGGCTGACTCTTGATTTAACTAATATTAATGAAGCTATACTGTTAGGTATAGTATTTGCTATAGTAGCTGCGTTAGGAAAAGTGATAGGTTGTGGACTTGGTGCAAAATTATCTGGATTCGATACTAGACTATCAACTAAAATTGGCTTAGGTATGATTCCTCGTGGTGAAGTTTCTTACATATCAGCAAGTTTAGCTGCAGGTATGGGATTACTCAAAGAGAGTCACTTATCTATAGCTGTTATAGTTATTATACTAACTTCGACTATAACACCAACTTTATTAAAAAAAGTTTATATACATAAATAAGATGAAAAGTAAGGAAGATAAATGAATCTAGAAATATTAAATTCTACCTTTATTAGATTGATTTTTGAGTTAATTATAATCTATTCATTTGGATTAGGATTAGCAATATTGGCTAGGAAAATAAAGCAACCAGTATTTATTGTCTATATTGTAGGCGGTATTATTTTAGGTGTTTTAATAGGGCCTAGAACTAATTTTAAATTTCTCATTGAGTTGATGGGTGGATTTACGGTTGACAGTAGAGATGGGGTATTAAGCCAACTCTCACAAATTGGGCTTATATTTCTTCTGTTTTTAACAGGACTAGAAACTCACACAGATGAGTTGAAAAGGTATGGTAAGCATTCAGTTTTAACTGCAGTCGTAGGAGTTATAACCCCATTCATTTTGGTCTTTTTCACAACCTTATTGATAGGTTTTGATTATAAAGTGGCAATAGTAACTGGTGCTGCTGTAGTGGCAACTAGTATTGGCGTTTCAAAACAGAAATTTTGCAGTATTGGACAGGGAGAATGTGATACAGCCTGTATTGTAAAAGGGGCTTCAATAGTAGATGATATAATAGGTGTTATTGTTATTAGTATATTAGTAATTGTTATACCCAATAATATTCTTGATCAATCTGAGTGGAAAACTGGCTTAATTAAAGTTTTTATTACTTTCGTGAGTATTTTAATAATTGGTTTGATAATAGTGAAACTAGATAAAAAAATAAAGTCGAGAAATTTTAGAGTCACCCATTACCACGAAATAATAATGGGTACGATAATATTTATATTTGTTCTTAGTTTTTTTGCTAATTTATTTGGTGTTTCAGCAGTTATAGGTTCATACTTTGCAGGATTTATACTTTCATTAACAAGATTAAAAGATACTGTTTTGAAATTTATAGAGCCAATTACTGAAGTATTTATTGCACCAGTATATTTTATATCAAAGGGTTTAGCATTGAATATTTTTGATTTGAAATCTATCATTGTAATTGGAGTAATTATTGCTATAATGACTATACTGGGTAAAACATTAGGCGCAGGCTTAGGCGCAAAATTAACAGGACTTGATAATAAAAGTGCATTGAGAGTTGGTTTTGCAATGGTACCAATAGGTGAGGTTGCCTATTTGTTGGCTAGTATAGCAAAAGATGCAGGGATTTTGGGTTATGAGGAATTAGGAAGCATAGTTTTTGTTATATTAATTACTTCCATAGCCGGACCAATACTTCTAAACAGTACGTACAAGGTTAAATGTAAATAGATTGGAGTAGTATGAATGAAATTTTATAGAAAAATTCAAGGCTCTGTCCTTGGAGGCGTGTGTATCGGTTTAAGTGAAGAACTAAAAATTGACACAATGTTATTTAGATTAATATCAATATTGGCTTTGATAATTTCTGGGGGCTTTATTGGGATTATCTATATAATTCTTTGGGCAGTTTTACCGGCTGTTGATAGTAATTCAAATATTAAAGACGAAGTGATGGATAAAATAAATAAATATAGTTTTTTAAAAGATAAGGTTAAAAACCCAACTGTTTTAGGTATTATACTTGTGGTGTTTGGATTATTAATATTCATAGACTTAATATTACCTTTAGATTTAATCATGAGATTTATTATACCTGTAGCACTTGTCGGTGCTGGCTTATATTTATTGATTGTAAATAATAAGAGGTAAAATTATAATCATTATAAAATTATAAAAATTACTATTGACAACATTTGGCATCTATAATATAATTCTAATAGAGTCAATTAATTATACAGGAGGAGATTTAACAATGAGTACAAAAGAAAATTTAATGGCAGCATTTGCTGGAGAATCACAAGCAAACAGAAAGTATTTAGCTTTTGCAAAAAAAGCAGAAGCAGAAGGATATAAAGCAGCAGCTAGAATGTTTAGAGCGGCAGCAGAGGCGGAAACTTTTCATGCACATGCACATCTAAATGCAGCTGATGGAGTAGGATCTACAGTTGATAATCTAAAGGCAGCAGTAAGCGGTGAAACATTTGAATTTGAACAAATGTATCCTCCATATTTAGAAGAAGCTAAAGCTGAAGGACATGATAAAGCTATTCGTTCAATCACCTATGCTATGAAAGCTGAAGAAGTACACGCAAGACTATTTGATGAAGTGCTTTCAAATCTAAGTAAAGAAGATGATAGTAAATATTACCTATGTCCAAATTGTGGTTATGTAGAGAAGAATAGTACACCTGAATCTTGCCCAATTTGTAACGCAAAAGGTAGTACCTTTATTAAAGTAGAGTAGTTAACAATAATACTAGTAAATATATAAAAAGCAGTTAATCATTTGATTAACTGCTTTTTTATTGGTAATTTACTTCGTATTTCATTTACATATTCTAATTCGATGTTTTGTAATATAATGCCTTCACTTTCATCTAATTCATTTAACACCTTACCCCAAGGATCAATAACCATTGAATGGCCATATGGACAATACTTTGCTTCGTTATCGGAAGCAGGAGAGCATAGGGCAAAATAACTTTGAGTGTCTAGGGCTCGAGCTCTACCTAATAATTGGTAATGAGCAGGCCCGGAAACATTGTTAAAAGCCCCTGGCACTACATAAAGAAAAGGATTCTCTTCTTCAAGTTTTTGAAAAAGATTGGGAAACCTTAAATCAAAACATATTGCTAATCCGATTTTCCCCAGTGAAGTTTTTATTACAGTATTACTAGAACCAGAAGATATAAACTCAGACTCATGATAACTTAAATCGTCATAATCCACATCAAATAGATTTATTTTTCTATATTTACCAATCTCTACACCATTCTCGAATGCATAGGTAGTATTGTAAATCTTATCTTCCGATTTCTCAGGAATACTACCACCAATCAAGATAATACCTCTACTTGCTTCAAGCAGAAATTCATAGGTAGGGCCTTGGTTTTCTTCTGCATTATTCCTTATAAATGATTTAGAATAAGGTGTGTTGAACATTTCTGGAAGAACAACAATTTCTGCATCTGAAAGCTTGGCTCTTTCTATAAAAAGACTGGCAATTTCCAAGTTTTTTTCTTTTGATTGAACAACTTTCATTTGACACAATGCTATTTTCATCTGGTTACCTCGCTATTAGATTCCTTTAGTGTAGTTTAACAAACCTCCAGCTAATACTATTTCTATGGCTCTAGTTGAAAGATCACAGTTTAATTCATATTCTTGATTTTTTGTTTTGTTTATCAATTTAATATCTTCATTATTTTTCAATGATATTACAAGATTATTTATTTCAACTATATCACCTTGATCAATATTTTCATAGTCAGCTTCATTTTTAAATGTTAGTGGTAATAATCCAAAGTTAACTAAATTAGCCTTATGAATTCTAGCAAAAGATTTTGTAATAACAGCTTTGATACCAAGATACATTGGAGCTAGAGCTGCATGTTCTCTTGATGAGCCCTGTCCATAGTTGTGCCCACCAATGATGAAACCACCATTCTTATCCAAGGCTCTTTGACTAAAATCCTTATCAACAGTAGTAAATACATACTTAGCAATTTCTGGAATATTTGACCTTAAAGGAAGAATTTTAGCTCCAGCAGGCATAATATGGTCAGTTGTAATATTATCTCCAACTTTGATTATTACTTCACCAATAAGGATGTTGTCGAGTTGGTCATTTACTGGTAGTGGTTTGATATTTGGACCCCTAATAATTTCCACATGACTACCATCTGCTATTGGTGGAATTATCATATTATCATCTATTAAGAAATGATCTGGCATTAAGGTTGATATATCTTGGCTTAGACTAGTTGGATTAGTTATAACACCTGTTAGGGCACTTGCAGCAGCAGTTTCTGGGCTAACAAGATAAATTGATGCATCTTTAGTTCCACTTCTTCCAAAGAAGTTTCTGTTAAAGGTTCTAAGTGACACTGCGTTACTACTTGGGGCTTGTCCCATGCCTATACAAGGACCACAAGCAGATTCCAAAATTCTAGCACCTGATGAGATAAGGTCAGCTAAATAGCCATCTTTAGCTAACATTTCGAAAACCTGTTTTGAACCTGGTGAAATTACTAAACTAATAGTTGGATGGACAGTTTTACCCTTTAGTATCTTGGCCACTTTAACCAAATCTGTGTATGAGGAGTTTGTGCAACTACCAATTGCTACTTGATTAACTTTCATTCCTTCAAGACTGGCTATAGTTTTAATGTTATCCGGACTATGAGGAGCTGCTGCTAGAGGTTGTAAGTCAGCAAGATTAATTTCGATATTGTGATCATACATACAATCATCATCAGCTGAAAGTTCTTTATATGCTGATGATCTATCTTGAGCATCCAAGAATTTTTTTGTTACTTCATCACTTGGAAAAAGTGAAGTAGTAGCACCAAGTTCTGCTCCCATATTAGTAATTGTTGCTCTTTCAGGTACGGTAAGACTTTTAATTCCTTCACCATAATATTCTATAACTCTTCCTACTCCACCTTTAACACCGAGTATTTCAAGAACTTTTAAAATAATATCCTTTGAAGATACAAATGTTTTTAATTGACCAGTTAATTTTATACCCACAACTTCTGGAGCTGTCAGATAGAAAGGTCCACCTGCCATAGCAACAGCAACATCTAGACCACCAGCACCAATTGCTAGCATACCTAAACCTCCACCAGTTGGTGTATGGCTATCAGATCCTAACAATGTCTTACCAGGTTGTCCAAATCTCTCAAGATGCACTTGATGACAAATACCATTACCTGGTCTTGAAAAATATAGGCCATATTTAGCGGCTATTGATTGTAAAAATGCATGATCATCAGCATTTTCAAATCCTGTTTGTAAAGTATTGTGATCTATATAGCTAACTGAAAGTTCGGTCTTGACTCTTGGAAGACCTATTGCCTCAAATTGAAGATATGCCATAGTACCAGTTGCATCCTGAGTCAATGTTTGATCTATTCTAATTCCTATTTCTTGTCCTTTTTTTAATTCTCCTACAAGTAGGTGTTCTGCAAGTATTTTTTCTGTAAGGGTTCTTCCCATAAATATCACCTCATAAAATTATTCATACTTTGATAATTATAGCAAAAAAAATGCTAATATAATAGGGTAGATGATTGAGAAACAATAGGAGGAAAAGATGAATATAGTACTTTTTGAACCAGAAATTCATAGTAACACAGGTAATATAGCTAGAACCTGTGCAATAACAGGAGCAAGGTTGCATTTAATCAAACCATTAGGTTTTAGCCTTGAAGATAAATATCTTAAAAGGGCAGGTCTTGATTATTGGGAATATCTTGATTTAAAGGTTTATGAAAATTACAATGAATTTTTAGAAAAAAATATAGGTGCCACTCTATATTTTTTCTCCACTAAAGGTGAAGTTTCATATACGGATAAGTCGTATGAAGAAAATGATTATTTGGTATTTGGCCCTGAAACAAGAGGACTACCTCTAGAGATGATGGAAAAAAATTGGGATAATGTATGTAAAATACCAATGGGAGAAAAATTTAGATCTTTGAATCTAAGTAATGCAGTAGCAATTGTACTTTATGAAGCATTAAGACAAGGTGATTTTAAAGGGTTAAAATAGATGGTAAGATTATTAGTTATTTCAGATACCCATTATCCTGCAAGAAAAATACCTGGTAAGCTCTTTGAATTATTAATGAATGACGAAGGGTGTTTAAACTATGATGGTTTAATTCATTGTGGAGATATTCAAGAAATAGAATTTTATGAAGATTTAATTAGAATTGGCATTCCAGTTTATGCAGTATTAGGAAATAATTATGATTTTATGTTGGAAAGACAATTGCCTAAGCGTAGAATATTATTTTTTGAAAATGTTAGAATTGGTATAGTACATGGAAATGGAGCCTATTCTAGGGCTATTGATAATGCTCGAAAAGAGTTTATAGGTGAATCATTAAACTTAGTTTGTTATGGACATAGTCATATTGCTAATATTAATAATATTGGGGAGGTAGAATTTTTTAATCCAGGTTCTCTTACCAGTAGTAGAAATGGTATAAATACCTATGGGATCATTGAAATAGATGGTAGTAATATTAAATTAAAAATAGAACCCATTTTTTAATCAGGAAGATGCTTGGCATCTTCTTTTAAATTATTGTTAAAAAATGACTATTATAACTTAAAAATGATATAATTGGAATTAATAAAAGGAGGGGATAATTTGAGCAATCCGTTTGTTCACTTACACCTACACAGTGAATTTAGCTTATTAGACGGGGCTATTAAAATCAACGAACTACCTAAAGCTATTAAAGAAAAGGGTATGGATGCTGTAGCTCTTACTGATCATGGGGCAATGTATGGTGTAATCGACTTTTATAAGGCCTGTAAAAAAGAAGGTGTAAAACCTATAATTGGCTGTGAAGTCTATTTATCTAAAGACAGAAATAGAAAAGAAGTAGATGATGAAAGATATCATCTAATTTTACTTGCAGAAAATAAAGAGGGTTATCATAATCTAGTTAAAATTGTTTCTAGAGGCTATACTGAAGGCTTCTATTATAAGCCTAGAATAGATAAGGAAGTACTAAAGGAATTTAGAGGAGGAATTATAGCTACAAGTGCTTGTATAGCTGGAGAAGTGCCAACTTTGATAAGAAGAGATAATTATCAAGGGGCTATAATGGCTGCCAAAGAATATGAAGATATTTTTGGTAAAGGCAATTTTTTTATTGAAATACAAGACCACAAATTAGAAGAAGAAAAAGTCTTAAATAGTCAGTTAATTAGATTAAGTAGAGAATTAGATATTCCTTTGGTAGCTGCCAATGATTCTCATTATAGAAATAAGGATGATGCATTCAGCCATGAGGTTCTAATGTGTATACAAATGGCTAAGACAATCAAGGATGAGCATAGGATGGAGTTTCCTAATAGTGAATTTTATATTAAATCACCAGAAGAAATGTGGGAATTATTTAAAGATATTCCATCAGCAATAGAAAACACTATTAAAATCAAAGACAGGTGTAATGTGGAATTTGATTTTGATGAAAACCACTTGCCATCATTTATAGTACCAGAAGGAGATACCCTAGATAGTTATTTAAAAGATCTCTGCTATGAAGGTGCTATGAAAAAGTATGGGAGTATTGAAGGTGCTGTCGAGGAAAGACTTGAGTATGAACTTGCTGTAATTAGTAAGATGGGATATCCAGGGTACTTTCTTATAGTTTGGGACATGATAAAATACGCCAAAGAAAACGGTATATATGTAGGGCCAGGTAGAGGATCTGCAGCAGGTAGCATAGTTGCTTATTCATTGGACATAACAACTATTGACCCAATAAAATACGATTTGTTGTTTGAAAGATTCTTAAATCCTGAAAGAATCAGTCTACCAGATATTGATACAGATTTTTGTTATGTTAGAAGAGGCGAAGTAATTAATTACCTTGTAGAGAAGTATGGACATGACAAGGTAGCACAAATAGTAACCTTTGGCACAATGGCTGCAAGAGCAGCAATTAGAGATGTTGGCAGGGCATTGGATATACCATTATCTGAAGTAGACAAAGTTGCTAAGATGATTCCTAATGAGTTGAAAATAACTTTGGAGTCAGCTATTGAAAAAAGCAAGGAATTAAGTGATGCTTACAACACGAAGGATGATATTAAGAAGCTAATTGATATTGCCATGAAGTTGGAAGGCATGCCTAGACATTCTTCGACTCATGCTGCAGCAGTGGTAATATCACCTGGGGCTATTGATAATTTCCTGCCTATAAAAATAGAGAGTGAAGGCAACCTTACTACCCAATATAATATGACTACAGTTGAAGAACTTGGTCTGTTGAAAATGGATCTCCTAGGTTTAAGGACATTAACAGTTATAGGAGATGCAGTAAAGAAAATAAAAGAAAATAGAGGTATTGAACTTGATATTGAAACTATACCTTTAGATGATCAAAAGACTTTTGATTTATTAAGTTCTGGTAAGACTAGTGGCTTGTTTCAGCTAGAATCAAAAGGCATGCAGAATATTATCAGGAATTTAAAACCTGATAGTATAGATGATATTATTGCCTTGGTGGCACTTTACCGACCAGGACCAATTGGCAGTGGGATGATTGATGATTTTGTTAATAGAAAACATGGAAAAATTGAAGCTTCCTATCTACATCCATTGTTGGAACCGATTCTAAAGGATACCTATGGGGTTATACTTTATCAGGAGCAGGTTATGCGTATAGCTAAGGAACTTGCAGGTTTTACCCTAGGTGAAGCTGATAATTTAAGAAAAGCCATGGGTAAAAAAATTGCTTCCATATTAGAAAAAAACAGACAACAATTCCTGGACGGTTGTAAGGTTAACAATATAAATGAAAAACTGGCTGAAGAGATTTTTACTCTGATTGAATATTTTGCAGGGTATGGATTTAATAAGTCTCATAGTGCTGCTTATGGTATTTTAGCTTATCAAACAGCTTACTTGAAGGCTAATTATAGAGAAGAGTTTATGGCATCTTTATTATCTAGTGTAATAATGTCTTTTGATAAAGTTAATCAATATATTGCTGATTGCAAGAAAATCGGCATTAAAGTGATGCCACCTGATGTTAATGAAAGTTTGGAAGACTTTAGTGTTAAGGGCAATACTATAAGGTTTGGCTTAAGTGCTATTAAAAATATTGGTTACAATTCTATAACTTCAATTATTGAAGAAAGAAAGAATGGGCCATATGTGGATATCGATGACTTTTGTTGTAGAGTTGACCTTAAGGCTACAGGTAAAAAAGTAATTGAAAGTCTAGTATATAGTGGTGCTTTTCTAACTATGGGTTATCCGAGAAAAGGACTTTTAATGGCTATTGATTTAGCTTATGAAAAGGGGATAAACTATCAGAGAGATTTGAATAGTAATCAAGTATCCTTATTTGACTTAGCTGATTTTTCTATGGATAGCAGTGCTAGAACATTAGTTGGGAATGAGGAGTTCCCTATAGACGAAATATTAATGAAGGAAAAGGAAATTCTAGGTTTTTATATTTCAGGTCATCCACTAGATCAGTTTGAAGAATTAGTTGGTATTGAAGGTTTTGTAGATATAGTTGATATTGATGAGGATCTAGATGGGAAAAGGATAGTTGTTAGAGGTGTTATTGAAAACTTTAAGGAAAGAAAGACAAAAAACAATGATATGATGGCGACTTTTAATATAGAAGATGAAATTGGTAGCCTTGAGGTAGTGGCATTTCCGAGGGTTTTCTCTGAAGCCTACAATCTAATGATGAGAGGTAAAGTTGTACTAGTTGCTGGACGTATGCAACTAACAGAAAGAGATACAAAGATACTAGCAGAAAAAATTGTAGAACCTAAGAACTGGAATCTTGTGAAGGAATATCTACAAAAACCAATAATTGAAAGTAATAAAAATGTTAATAATAACGTTGATAATAGCATAGTAAGAAAAAATGTTGAAATTATAATTAGCAAGGAAATGAATAGTAGAGAAAATTTAATAAAACTTAGAGAGTATATAGAGAAAAATAAAGGAGATTACTTAGTTAAATTGTATATAGATGGAAGATTGTATGAACTAGGTGAAAAATATTTATTGAATAAAAGTAATGAGATAGTAGAAAATTTATGCAAATATGGGGAGGTTATATATAAATGAAAATAGGTATTTATCCAGGAACATTTGATCCTGTAACAAATGGACATCTTGATATATTAACAAGGGCCAGTAAATTATTTGATAAAATAATTGTTGGGGTAGCTGTCGATTCTGATAAAAACACATTGTTTACTGTAGAAGAAAGATTAGACTTTATAAAAGATGCAGTATCAGATTTACCTAATATTGAAGTCGAGTCCTTCAGTGGTTTGTTGATGCATTTTACTGAGAGTAAAGATGCAAAGGTAATTATTAGAGGCTTAAGAGCAGTATCGGATTTCGAATATGAATTCCAATTAGCTTTAATGAATAAGAACTTAAATGAATCAGTTGAAACTGTATTTTTAACTACTTCTAGTGAATATACCTTCTTAAGCTCAACTATTATTAAAAGTGTTGTAAAGCTTAATGGTGAAATAAAAGGGCTTGTACCCAAAAAAGTTGAGTTGGCTTTAAAGGCTATTTACAAGTAAGGAGGAAGCTGATGAGAAGAACAAAAATTATATGTACTCTTGGTCCTGCGGTTGATGATAAGGATGTATTTGTAGAATTGGCTAAAACAGGTTTTGATGTTGCTAGATTGAATTTTTCACATGGATCTTTTGAAGAACATAAAAAAAGAATAGATATGCTAAAGGAGTATAATGACAAAAATGGAGATAGCATTGCAATTTTGCTTGATACAAAAGGTCCAGAAATTAGAACCGGAATTGCGGATAGTAAGGTTGAACTTGAAAAGAATCAATCAATTATTTTAACGACAAAAGAAGTCAAAACAACGAAAGAATATATAAGTATATCCTATGAGAATTTACCTGAAGAAGTTAGTATTGGCGATGAGATTTTACTTGATGATGGATTAATCGCTTTGAAAGTTTTAAGTGTAAAGAATGATGAAATAAGATGCAAAATTTTAAATAGTGGTACCTTAGGAAGTAAAAAAGGCGTAAATTTACCTAAAGTAGACGTAAAACTACCAAGTATTAGCGAAAAGGATAAGCAAGATATATTATTCGGAATAAAAGAAAAAGTGGATTTTATAGCTTTATCTTTTGTACGAAGACCTGAAGATATATTAGAAGTAAGAAAATTGATTGGAACCTCAAATGAGGATATTCAGATCATAGCTAAAATCGAATGCGAACTTGCAGTGAAAAATATTGATGGTATATTGGAAGTTTCTGATGGGGTTATGATAGCTAGAGGTGATTTAGGTGTAGAAATACCAATTAAGGAATTACCAGCAATTCAAAAAAGTATTATTCAAAAAGCCAGAATCATAGGTAAGCCAGTAATAGTTGCTACACAGATGTTAGATTCAATGATCAGAAATCCAAGACCAACTCGAGCTGAAGTTAGTGATATTGCTAATAGTATTTTAGATGGAACAGATGCAATTATGTTATCTGGTGAAACAGCTTCAGGATTATTTCCTGTTGAAAGCTTGAGAACAATGAATGAAATTGCATGTGAAATCGAAAAAGATTTACATATACTAGAACCGATGCATTTCAAAAAATTAAAAAAATCAGAAAATATTGTGGACTTAATTGCATATAGCACTGTAGATATTGGACGTAAAATTGATGCGAAATGCCTGGTTGTACCTACTTCAAGTGGAGGTACAGCAAGAAGGGTAGCTAGACATAGACCAAATTCACCTATAATTGCTTTAGTAGGCAAGGAACATCTTACAAAGCATTTAAAACTTGTTTGGGGTGTTGAAACCATTTCAATGATTGAAGACTATGAAGGAACTGATCACCTAATAGCAAGAGGAGAGGAGGAGTTATTGAAACAAGGCAAATATAAAAAAGGCGATATAGTAATAATTACAGCAGGCATTCCACTAAATCAAGCAGGTACAACTAATATGATAAAAGTACATTTTTTAGGGGGATAGGGGGTAAAGGATGCATGAGGTTATTGGAAATATAAACCGCATCAATATAGAAAAAAACAAATGGTTCACGAAAAAGGAAGTAGCGAGGGCCATGGAAAAAAACTTCATACCACTATGTAAATTGGCAGAACTATATGATTATACTCTAGGTAATCCGTTCTTGGTACAATTCTATTTAGATAATTATAATGGCAAAGATAATGCTATTATATTATTGAAAAAGAAGATAATTGTTATATATGAAGAGGAATATGAATTCAATTCTATAAATGAATTCAACTTATTAGCTACATGTAGTAGTTTGAATAAAGTATCGTTTTCATTATTTGCAAATCTAGCATATCATTATAGACTATCAAGCTTTCAATTGAACAAGTTTATCAAGGAAAATACAATGTTCTATGAAGACAATGGTTTCTACAAGTTTTATCCATTTTTTGTAGATTTTCTTAACAAAAAAGTTGAGCAGAGTACTTCTGATGAAACAAAAGGGAAACTTAGAGCCATATTAGTAAGTAATCTTATAATGGAGAGTAATTTTTCTCTCGAATACTATAAACATGCAAAAACAAAAATTGAAAAAATTGCTATGGAAAAGAGAATTATTGATACTATAAAAAAATCAAGTTATCGTTATTATGAAAACGAACTTAAGACTTTTGACTATAGTCAATTTGAGGATCAAGGTTTAAAATTATTAGTAATGATGATTTCAGAAACTAATATAAAAATAAATTCAATAAAGTATTTTCTAAATGATTTGAGAAAAGATTCTTTATATGATGTCTTATTAAAGGAAAGCACTATATATTTAGCTAAAAAATTAAACATGAGTGATTTAGAATGTGAAGATGATAGTGATGAAAGTGGATATTTTAAACTTATACAATATTGGCTAAAAGGTGATAAAACAGATTTAAAAATATCTGATAAGTTCTATGGTAAATATGGTTTCTTCAATGTACCCGATCATTTGATATATCAACTTGATGAAAGTGAGTTGCTAAAGGAAAGTGATAATAGACTTAGTTCATTTTTGTGTAGGATATCTGTCCTATATAAATATTATTTAAGAGGGGAAATTCAAAAAAGTTCTAAATTATTTCATTATATAATTAGATGGTATAAGAATTATCTTTTAAAGGAATACCCTGGCAGTTATCATTTCATTTTAGCATGGCATTATTTTAATAAAAAATCTATAAACAAATCATTGTGGTACATAGATGAAGGTTTGAAAAAAATAAATTTGGAATTCAATAAAATATTCATCTTGAAATATTTTAATCTTTATTTAAGAATTCTTTTTGAACAAAAAGATATAGCCTCAATGTTAAAACTTCTAACGCATTGCAAAGAAATATTTGGTAATGAAAAACCTTTTATTGTTTTCATGGAATATTTAAGAGGTTGTATACGTTTATTAGAGGGACAAGAACTCGATGGTTGCTTGGATGAACCTATTCATTATTCGATGAGAATAGGAGATGAAATATCTGCGGTACAGTATTTAAGCTATTCACTAAACGATAAAGATAGGGAAAGTAATAACATATTAAAAGTTCAGGAGAGTCTATTAACAAGTGAGCAGCTAGCAATATATCATAACACTTCATTGTTTGATGCTTTTAAGAAAGTAGATTTAGAAATAAATTTTTTTGGTCCTTTTGTATTTAAAATTAATAATATTGACTATGCTAATGAATTTCTGAATAGAAAAAAACTAAGAAAAATCATGAATTATTTAATATTTAATAGTCCCAATAGGGTGAGTAGAGAGGAGATAAAAAGGGTCTTTTGGGAAAAAGATAAAGCTTTTGACATCGATGCTAATCTAAGGGTAACTATATGTAATATTAGAAAAATATTGGATAAACTGGGTTATTCAGATATGATTGTCTGCGAACAGGCTAGGATATATATTAATAGCCGCTATTCAGTTAATAATGATTTCAAGAAGTATGTGGCTTTATACAAAAAAGCTAAATTATTCTATAAAAACAGAGAAATATATCAAGCAGAGACCTATTTAAAACGAATTGTATCATTGAATATTGATGTTGTTTTCAAGGATTTGAGCTGGGATTATCTTGAAAATAAGGTTAGAAATCAAGTGCAATTAATCATCTGCAATTCCTTGGAAATGTTACTATCAATATCAAAAAGCAATAATAATTGGTCGAAAGCTGAAGATTATGCAAGGAGATTAACTAATATTAATGGTAAACACTTAAATGAATTAATAAGTTTGTTACAAAAGAATGGACGTGTCGCTGAAGCAGAAGACTTAATAAAAGATAAGTCAAAACAGAGTAAATCCTTAACAAATATCTTTTTTCCTGAATAAGTTGATGTTATGTAGATTGTATTATATAATCAGAATACCAATTGTTATCATCAATAAGATGAAATAATCAACTTTAAAAGGATATGGTGACTATCATAAAAGGAATAATTAGATATTTAGATCATATAAAAGAAATGGATCCAGCAGCAAGATCTTATTTAGAAATTATTTTGTTGTATCCTTGTGTGCATATAATGTGGAATCACAGAATTGCAAACTTTCTCTTTAAGCACAACTTTATTTTCCTGGCTAGTTATATAGCTTTAAGAGGTCGGAGAAAATGGGGGATAGAGATACATCCTGGAGCAACTATTGGCCGAAATTTCTTTATTGATCACGGTATGGGAGTAGTTATTGGGGAAACAACCATTATAGGAGACAATGTTACAATATATCAAGGAGTAACACTGGGCGGGACTGGAAAAGAAACGGGAAAAAGACACCCAACTATTTTGGATAATGTCATAATTGGTGCAGGGGCAAAAGTATTGGGACCTATAGTAATATCTAAGGGTAGTAAAATTGGAGCAGGCGCTATTGTGATTAAAGATACAGCAGAAAATTCCACAACAGTAGGTCTAGCTGCACATACCATAAAAATAGGAAATAAAACTTTTAGCAGACAGATTATTGTTAAGGATGCAGAAAATAAATAATTGAAACATAATCATTCGAGAAGATTGAAGAGGTATAAATGACCTTTATCCACCATTTTAATAAGGTGGGAAAAGTGGACAATGTATAAAAACTGTCAAGCTTGGAACCAAAAGTAAAAGTTAATATATTAATGGGCTAGTTATACTAGCCCATTTGTTTTTTGTTTAACATTTATTGATATTTGCCTTTAAAATTATTTTATAAATGGTATAATAGTAATATACGAAAAATTCAAGGAGGTATAAAAAAAATTATGTCTTTTGAAAAAAAAATTAACGAGTTAGGAATTACCATCCCAACACCTGCGAAACCTGCGGCAGCATATGAACCAGGAGTTATAGTGGATGGGATTATTTATGTTTCGGGGCAGTTGCCTATGGTTGAAGGTGTTCTTCAATACAAAGGTGTAGTTGGTATTGATGTATCTGAAGAAGATGCATATAAAGCAGCTAGGATTTGTGCCTTGAATGCATTAGGCGTTGTTAAAAGTATAGCCGGAAGTTTAGACAATATAGAAAGAATAATCCAAGTTCAAGGTTTTGTGAATTCAAAAAATGAATTTACAGCACAACCAAAAGTTATTAATGGAGCTTCAGATATACTTGGTGAAATTTTCGGAGAAACTGGCAAACATGCCAGATTTGCTATTGGTAATAGCGGTCTACCACTAGGCGCTTCAGTCGAAGTTGGTATGATCGTTAAAATAAAAAACAAGTAAGATTACTTAAAGGAGGAATTACTATTATGTCAATGCACACTCGTTTGTTCATTCCAGGACCTGTTGATGTAGCAACAGATGTACTACAAAAAATGGCTACTCCACAGATTGGACACAGAACCAAAGAAGCTAGTGTACTTCAAAAAAGCATTCACGATAAAATGCAAAAAGTTCTTTACACTGAAAACACAATTATGTTATCAACTTCATCAGGAAGTGGTTTCATGGAGGGATCTATACGTTCTTGCACTAGAAAAAGAGCAGCAGTTTTCTCAATTGGCGCTTTTGGTGATAGATGGTATAAAATGGCTGTTGCAAACAATGTACCAGCTGATAAATTTTCTCCAGAACCTGGTCAGCCAACTTTACCTGCTGATGTTGAAAAAGCTTTGGCTACAGGTTTATATGATGTAGTAACTGTAACACACAATGAAACTTCAGTTGGTATTCAAAATCCAGTTGAAGAAATCGGAGAAGTTATTAAAGCATATAATGCTGATAAAGCTGAAGACGAAAAAGTACTTTATCTTGTTGACGCTGTAAGTTCAGCTGCTGGTGCTAAAATTGAAGTTGATGCAATAGGTATTGACTGTCTAATCACTTCAACTCAAAAAGCTCTTGGATTACCAGCTGGTTTAGCTATATGTTCTTTCTCGCAAAGAGCTTATAACGCTGCAAAACAAGTTCAATTTAGAGGTCTATACTTCGACATGGTGGAAATTTTTGATACTATTCAAAAGAAAAACCATCAGTATCCTTCAACACCATCATTGGCACACATGTTTGCCTTAGACTATCAATTAGATAGAATTATGCTTGAAGGTATTGAAAATCGTTTTGCTAGACATACAGAAATGGCGCAATATGTTAGAGCTTGGGCAAGAAAGCACTTTGGCACTCTAGTTAAAGATGACAAGTATGCATCCAACACTTTAACAACTATTCTTAAACCTGAAGGTTTTGATATTAAGGAATTAAACAGAAGATTAGCAATGAGAGGATATACTGTATCTGATGGATATGGTGTTATGAAAGATAAAACTTTCAGAATAGCTCACATGGCTGATGCAACTATCGCTGATATCAGAGGAGTACTATTTGAAATTGAAGAAATTCTTGGTTTGAAATAGTAAGTTATAAATATTTAATTTAAGATGAATAGAACCAGAAATAATTTTTCTGGTTCTATTAAATAATTTTAGGAGGTATTACTATGATTAAAGTATTAGCTAATGATGGAATAGAAAAAAGTGCACAAGATGCATTAGTTGCTGCAGGATTTGAAGTTGACACGAATCACTATGATGGTGCAGAATTAATTGCAAAATTAAAGGAAACAGATGCGATTGTTATACGTTCTGCAACTAAACTAACTTCAGATATTTTCGAAGGAATTGCCGGGGGCAAATTAAAACTAGCTATAAGAGCTGGTGTAGGCATTGATAACATTGATGTACCTGCTGGTGAAAAAGCTGGGGTAAAAGTTACAAATACTCCTGCTGCTAGTAGTGATTCAGTAGCCGAACTTGCTTTAGCACATATGTTTGCAATCGCTAGACACATTGCTATTGCCAATGTAACTATGAGAGAAGGCAAATGGGAAAAGAAAAATTATGGTGGAGTTGAACTTAATGGTAAAACATTAGGATTAATAGGATTTGGAAGAATTGCTAGATCTTTGGCAAAAAAAGCACAAGCTCTTGGAATGTCTATCATATATACAGACTTTATAGGTGAAGTTGAAGGTTTTAGTGATTTTAAATTTATGTCAGAAAATGATGTTATCAAAAATTCAGATTTTATTTCTTTACATATTCCTTTCGATAAATCCAAAGGAGCAACAATAGGAAAAGCTCAATTTGAGATGATGAAAGATGGAGCATTCTTAATTAACTGTGCTCGTGGAGGAGTTGTTGATGAAACAGCTTTGATTGATGCTTTAAATAGTGGTAAAGTAGCTGCAGCTGGTATTGATGTTTTTGAAAAAGAACCAACTCAAAACACAGAATTAGTTAATCATCCAAAAGTATCTGTAACACCACACATCGGTGCTTCTACAAGCGAAGCTCAAAAGAGAATCGGTGCAGAGGTAGTAGAGATAATTAAAAACTTTGCATTTTAAGAAGGAGGATCATAATGGCAGTTGTAAGACCCTTTAAAGGATTGCGTCCTAAGAATCAAGAAGTAGCAGAAAATATGATTTCTTTACCTTATGACGTAATGAATAGAAAAGAAGCAAAAGAAATGGCTGGGAATAATCCTTACTCTTTCTTGAAAATTGTAAGATCAGAAATAAATTTAGATGACTCAATAGATGCTTATTCAAAAGTAGTATATGAAAAAGCAAAAGAAGTATTAGATTCATGGACAAACGAAGGCGTTTTAGTTGAAGATGATAAACCAGTATTCTATATCTACAGACAAATAATGGAAGGTCGTGTTCAGACTGGTTTAGTCGGATGTACATCTATCGATGACTATATGAATGACATAATCAAAAAACACGAATTCACAAGAAAAGAAAAAGAAATTGATAGAATCAATCATTTTGATATTACAGATGCAAATACAGAACCAGTATTTCTAACATACAAAAAGAATGATAGAATCAATGAAATAGTTGCAAAATGGATTGAAGCTAACAAGCCAGCATATGATGTTGTAACTGAAGATGGTATTGCACATATGGTTTGGGTGTTGAATGACTCTAAGTTAGTTGAAGAAATAGCAGAACTTTTTGCAGGCATCAAGTATCTATATATTGCTGATGGACATCACAGATCAGCTTCAGCTGTTGCAGCCGGTAAAAAGAGAAGAGAAGAGAACCCTGATTATACTGGCGAAGAAGAATACAATAGATTCTTAGCGGTTATCTTCCCTGACGAAGACTTATATGTAATGGACTATAACAGAGTTGTTAAAGATCTTAATGGTTTAAACAATGATGCGTTTTTAGCCAAAGTTGCAGAAAAGTTCGATGTCGAAGAAGCAAGTGTAAGCCCATACAAACCAAAAGAAAAACATCAATATGGCATGTTCTTGGATGGAAAATGGTATGTACTTAAATCAAAAGAAGGTAGTTATCCAGCTAACGATCCAGTTTTAAGCTTGGATTCAGCTGTATTGCAAAATAACCTTCTATCTCCAATCTTAGGAATTGAAGATCCTAGAACAGATAAAAGAATCGACTTTATTGGTGGTATTAGGGGACTTAAAGAACTTGAAAAAAGAGTTAACGAGGATATGAAAGTTGCTTTCGCCTTATATCCAGTTACAATTGATGATTTAATGGGAGTAGCTGATGCTGGACAAGTTATGCCTCCAAAATCTACATGGTTTGAACCTAAATTAAGAAGCGGTTTATTTGTACATAAACTTAAGTAGTTGTATAGCCTTCAAGTTATGCTTGAAGGCTATTTCTAATTCGATATTGACAATAATTGATTAAGCGGTATAATGATAATAGTATTATAATTATTCTAAATTGCGAGGGATTAAAAAAATGTTAAATAATAATGTGAATCTAGTTGCTAAATTAAAGGAATACGGTATAAAACCTTCTATTCAAAGAATAGAAATACTTGAGTTTCTAATTGAAAACAGAATACATCCCAATATAGAAGCTATTTATTCTATATTAGTAGAAAAGATGCCTACTTTGTCAAAAGCTACCGTCTATAATACATTAGATCTTTTTGCAAAAAGTGGCTTGACCAATAGATTATATATAGAACCAAACGAAGTCAGGTATGATATAAGAACAGATAGGCATGGACACTTTAAATGTGAAAAATGCAAAAAAATACATGATGTTGAAATTTATAATTTGGATTCAGAATTAAATAAAGATGATTATAAAGGTATGATTTATGCTGAAGAAATAAATTATAGAGGCTTATGTGTAACATGTGCCAAATAAAATTATTGTAGGAGGTTTAATTATGGCTAAGAAAAGGGAGATTTATTCATGTTCTAAATGTGGACTGATATTACAAACATTAACTGATGGGACTAGCACAGACTGCTGCGGTGATGAAATGGAACTATTAGTTGGGAATACAAAAGATGCTTCATTAGAAAAACATTTACCTGTTATAGAGAAAATTGAGGGTGGTTTCAAAGTAATTGTTGGTAGTATACCTCATCCTATGGAAGAAGCCCATTATATACAATGGATTGAACTAAATGACGGTGACACAGCTCAAATAAAATTCATGAATCCGGGACAAGAACCGGTAGCCGTATTCAAAACTGATGCTCAAGAAGTTTCTGCAAGAGAGTATTGTAATCTTCATGGATTATGGAAAACAAATTAATAAGAGTATTGTCAAAAGGCTCATTTTAGAGCCTTTTGTTTTTTTATTGTCAAAATAACAATATTTATTAATCTGTGACTAAAAGATAAATATTGTAGGTTAGTAAATAAAGTAATATAATTAAGGTATATTTTATAAGGATGTGCAAACTTGGATACTTTTAGAATTCTTTTTATAATAATGTTAGCACTATATGTGCTTTTTGTTTTGTCATTTATTTTTTTAGAGAAAAGAAAAACTAACAGCCTTATTTCATGGCTGTTAATATTTATAGTTTTCCCTTTTACAGGATACTTGATATATTTAATTTTCGGAAGAGATATGAGTAAGAAGAAAGTATTTAAACTTTTCAGAACAGAAAAAAACTTAATGGAAGAAATCAAACAAAAATCGGAAAATATATATGATCATAAAAAAAATAATCTATATAAGGCACTAAAAGAGAGTATACAATCCATGGAATTGACCACAAGGATGTCAGCTACTGGTGTACATTTCAATAATAAAGTGAAAATATTCACTGATGGACAAGAAAAATTTAATAAATTAATAGAGGATATAGAAAATGCTAAGACTGAGATACATATATTGTATTTTGTTTATGTTAAAGATGAATTAGGCACAAAAATTAGAGATTTACTTACAAAGAAAGCTAAAGAAGGTGTAACAGTTAGATTATTACTTGACGATTTAGGATCACATACCTTACGTGGAAGCTATTTTAATGACTTAAAAGCAGCTGGAGGGAAGGTTTCTTTCTCCTTTCCAATTTCTCTAATTAATTTACAGTTAAATAACCGTAATCATAGGAAAATTGTAATTATTGACAGAAGTGTAGCATATATAGGTGGTTTTAATATTGGGGATGATTACTTGGGTAAAAATCAAAAAAAAGGTTATTGGAGAGATACTCATATTAGGATACAAGGACCTGGGATAGTTGATTTGCAAATAAGATTTTTTCTTGACTGGAGAAATGCAGGTAATACAGATATAGTTATAGACGAATATGTTTTGCAAGAAAAACAAGTTAGAGGAAGTGTTCCTCTTCAAATATTATCAAGCGGGCCCGATTCAGAATTAGAAACAATAAAATTCGCTTATATAGAGATGATAAATAATGCCAAGGAGTATATCTATATACAAACACCTTATTTTGTCCCTGATGAGACCCTTAATGATGCTTTAAGGATTGCTTTACTAAAAGGTGTTGACGTAAGGATTATGATACCTAATAAACAAGATCATATGTTTGTATATTGGGCTACATATTCTTTTATCGGAGACTTATTACCTTTGGGTCTAAAAGCTTATACTTATGAAAATGGATTTATGCACGCCAAGACGATTGTTGTTGATAGTAAAATAGCGAGTGTGGGAAGTGCGAATTTTGACAAAAGAAGTTTTAAGTTAAGTTTTGAGTGTAACGCATTTTTATATGGTGATAAAATTGGTAATGAAATGAAAGATATTTTTATGAATGATTTAAAATATTGTAAACAATTAACCATTGAAAGATATAATGAAAGATCATTAATTATTCGAATTAAAGAACCGATAAGTAGAATAATTTCTCCTATATTATGATTATTACTCTAATAATAATTTTAGTACTTATATCATTTGTAGATATAATTTTCTTAAGAATACCAAACTGCCTGAATATATTTTTTTTTATTAATGCATTAGCATATGTTTTCTGGTATGATCTTGGGCAATATTTTTTAGGTGCATTACTTGGTTTAGTAATTTTTTCAGCAGGATATTTTTTATCTCATGGTAAGCTTGGAGAAGGTGATATTAAACTTATACCATCTCTAGGATTATTAATTGGACATCCTGGCATACTTTATTTGATTTTTTATTCATCTATTTTAAGTTTAATAGTATTTTTAAGAATAATAAAAAGAAAGGCGCAGGTTTTACCTTTTGCGCCTTTCTTAACTCTTGTATTTCTAATTATCTTTACTTTACAAAGTAGTTCTTTCTAATTTGCCTTGATCGTTTTGTACAGCTTTAACAATTTTTGCAATCTTTTTTAAATCATTAGCATCTTTAGTACATTCAATCAATTGGTAAGTTTTAGTGGATTCATTATTTGTTTTATATACATCGCTTAATAACTTCATTACTGAAAAGCTATGATCAGCATCTTTTAAAGTAATTATGCTTACTTTTTCATTAGCTAGAATATTAAGCAAGAGCGTTGGATAATCAACATCTTTTAAATCGCCTATCATATAATAATCAGCTGAATCATCATTAAGGTCTTTCTCTATGTTTCTAACAGGCTTTAATTTACCAACCCCTTGAGCAACAGACCCTAAAGTAGCTAACAATGGTAATATGCCATGTCCTCGATGTCCTGAGATTATAATATTGTCTTTGTTTGTAATTGCAGCCTCTAAGTATTCTGCTTGTGATTCTGTCATAAATTGTTGATCAATTAATTTTTTTAGCATTTGATTCATAATTTATCCTCCCTTAATTTTATTCCCAAATAATTATACCATAAATAAACAATCTATGAAATGAGAATTGATCATGAAATGAATTAGTATAACATATATGTGAAAATTTAATGAATTTTATGTGGAATGATTATTGGACTGTTGAAATTATTTTGCAAGTAATATATAATTAAGACAAGACCAAATCTATTTAAGAAGGAGCAGACAAATGAAGAAAGAGAAAATCAAAGAAAAAAGACTAAAAATGGGTTTTTCTCAGGAAAGTCTTGCTAGAAAAATTGGTGTCACTAGACAGACTATTAATTTAATAGAAGCTGGCAAGTATAACCCAAGTTTAAAGATTTGCAAAGGAATAGCAAGAGAGCTTAATGCTACTTTAGACGAATTATTTGGAGATTAATTAAACTAATTGAACAACAAAAAGGATGAAGTTTAACTTCATCCTTTTTGCTGTTCATATAAATTTCAAGGAGATTAGACTGCGTATGCAATCAGGATTTCATTTACTTTTTCTTCTATTAATAGATAATCCACAGATGGGAGATCTAATAATGTCATTTGAATAAGTTTGTTGAATTCTTCTAGTGCAGAAATACAGTTAATTCTAACTAATGTATTTGCAAGAAGAGTAATATATTGAAAAGGTGCTTTCTTTAAATTTAGATAACTTTCTGCTTGAATTTTTATGTTTTCCAAGTCTTTCTTTTCATCTGAGCTTTTAGCCATCTCGATTTTTAGATTCTGTTGTTCAATAATTTGTTCTAGAGAACTTAATGATTCAAGATACGATCTTATAAAATAGTAAATGGCGCTACCATATTCTTTTTTTCTTTCTTGGAACAAAGCCATTACATGGGTTATTTTTGATTCGTTATATAATAATTCAGCAAGGGTAATTGTGCCATCTTTCTGATAACCATAGAAGTACTGTTTTATTTTCAAGAATTCCATCCAGCCAGTATATTCTTGGCCAGCTAATTGTAGATACATAGGGTATTTAAGTAATAGCTCTAAACGCATTTCTTTATTCTTATACATTTTATCTTGGGCGATTTGAAGAACCTGAGCTGAAGTTGAATATTGTTTATTGATCTTTAATCTCTCAGCCTCTTGTATTAATTCATTTATACTTAAGGCGTGATAGAAGGAATTAAGCATCTCATTATTCTGAAAAACGCCCCTATGTTTCTCAGATACTCTTTGGTTGATCAATGGTTTGTTATATACTGCCATCAGGTTCTCCTTTCTGTCCCTAGTTCATTACGATAAAATGGATATTTTTGTCTATTTTTTGTAAATCTTGTAAGTCTTTTGTTATTTCAACATTAGTTATAAAATAATAATCTGTGTTTATTCTTGGATTATTAGTATATACAGCTGTAAAATGTTTTAATTCATTGATTTCATCAAGAGTAGGTATTCTATTATAGATACATTTACCACTTAATATATGTTCGTCATCAACAAAACCAAATATTGGCAATTCTAGTTTATCGTTCCAGGTGTTACCTATATGTTCATAAGTATAACCAAGCTTACCTGCAAGGTTTTGAGTTTTAAGTTGTTCAATACCAATGTGTTGGAACTCGTTTTCGATATATTTTCCTAAAGATGGTTCGATCTTCTTATCATAGAAATCATATGTGCTTAATTTCTCCAAAGTCGATAAATTCGGAACCATATAATAAAAGTAAAATTTAAAGAAAGGTTCCTTGAAGAGATACATGCTTCTGTGCATATTAGCTTTTTCATTTGGTAGAAGCAATGGCACTTTTCTATATAGTATGTTTAACTGCATTAGACTTTTAAGATATACATTTATTTTAGTCTTGTCTAAAGCAGTGCTTTTAGCAATATCTTTGATTGTGTCTGATCCAGAAGCAATAGCACTTAGAATAGCATAGTAGGTGGAAGGTTCTCTCAAATCTTCTCTCATTAATAAGTTAATTTCTTGATGTAGAGAGGAGTATTTGTTAATAATTAATTTACTAAGATTTTCTTTTAAGGTAAGGTTCTTATCAAGAGCTTTTAAGTATCTAGGTATTCCGCCTAGTATTGAATAGTAGGCTATTTGATCTGACATGTTAAAATCTTTTAGTAAAACCCTAGTCTCTTGAAAAGATAATGCTTCTAGCTTGATAGTTGAAGTCATTCTTCCAAATAGAGGGCTATCTTCACCTAATAGTTCACTTTCCATATAGGAGAGAGAAGAACCGGTCAGTACACACATAAGTTTTCCGTTTTCGCTATTTTGATCCCATATTTTTTGTAATATAGAAAGAATTTCTTTATTGCTTTGGGCTATATATGGGAATTCATCAATTATCAATAATATTTTTTTAGATTTACTTTCATTTATTAGAAAGAGAAAAGCCTTTTCCCAATTATCAAATGAAGTAATGAATTCCTTAACGGGATTATCTTCAAGTATTTCTTCAGAAAAGAGTTTTATTTGCTCGGAATCAATAGTTTCTCTGCTAACGTAAAAAAAATGAGTTTTATCCTTTGCGAATTCTTTTAATAACGCAGTCTTGCCAAGTCTTCTTTTACCATACACAACAATAAGTTGCGTAGTATCTTCAGCATATCGGGATTCCAACTCATTTAGCTCTTTTTCTCTACCTATAAACATATTAGTATATTCCTAACATATGTAATGAAAAATAATATAAACATAAATAGTATAAACTAGATTATATAAATATTGTTAGTTTGATTATATAATTTTTATTTTATTAAGTCAACAAAATAATTTGAAAAAAGAATGAAAAAAATATATAATGTAAAAGGTAAGTCGACTGTTAGTTTAAAGGAGTAAATAATATATGTGGCAATGCAAAGAATGTGGGAAAAAATACAATGCAGAACCAATCTATTGTGATTTTTGTGGAGCTACTGAGAATTTCATTGAACCTGTTGATGTTAAAGAAAATGAAAGTTTTTATAGAGGGGTTGAAGCAGGTATTCAAAACAATATAGCAAACAAAGATTTTGAAGATTATGACCAACTCATTAAAGATTTTCTTTCTGATGAGTATCAACCGATTTCACGTAAAGTAAAAGAGCCGTTTGAAGATGAAATGTTAGAGAAGGCTAAAAAACAAAGACGTGAAAAAAGACTAGAAAGTCTAGACAATGAATATTATGAATCTATAAAAACTGTCGTAGGTACTGATAGTATTGAAAAAGATGATTATTACAAAGATTTAGAAGATTTATTCAAGGAGCCTGCGCAATCTGGAGATCAAACGACATTCAATGGTATATTCAAAAAGAATGACACTATTGAGAATACCTTTTTAAAACCAAAGAATAAAAAAGGGCGAAGTGTTAATGATGAAAAAGTTAAAACTGCTAAACCTAAAAGGGAATTAAATATTCCATTTTCAATACCAATACCAGCTATTGGCTTTGGTAAAAAAAAGGAAAGTTTTTCAGAAAAACCTAAGGATGATAAAAAACTGATAAAGATTATAGCTATATTAGGAAGTGTTTTTGCCTTAATGATAATTATGATGGTTATAGTGTTGGGTAATATTATTGATTCTGGAGATGAAGGTGGAAAGTTACCAAGTGAAAAGAAAATGTTAAGTTTCTTTTCCGAGGTTAAAGCCCTAGATGAACCAAGTTTTCTGGAGAATCCTACTATGATTAGTTTCATGGAATATGAAGGGACAAATGTCGAAAAACAAGAAATGCTTAAATTGCTATATGGGATGGTAACATCAGACAAATTAAATATAGAAGGAGTAGATAAAATAGATCAAAAAGGCATTAACAGGGTGTTAGTTACATATAAAATTAGTGGAGATGCTTTATTAAAGGATACATTTGATCAACTTCTGTTTAGGACGAATGATAATATAAGCTATCAATTAGATTTCACAGATTTCGTTACACAATATACGATTGCCAAAGGGGAAAATTCAGTAGAAAATAAATAAATTTATATATAAGGAGGACTTGAGTTGAAGAATATATTAGAAAGAATTAAAGTGCCTAATGAGGTGCAGGAAATATTTAACACAACTAATGTTGTTTGGGCAAATAGTAGAGAAGATTTGTTTAAATTAGCATTAGGTATAGAAAGTGGAACTAGAGATTATTATGAGGTTTATTATACCATACAAGGTATTGGTAAAGTAGTTGAATGTACTGTTGCCAAATGCAAGAATGGGTTAGCAGTAAATTACACTGATTCATATATGAGAAGAAGAGATCCGAATTGTATGGTTATTGCAGATGAAAAACCTACTGATAAAGAAACATTTTTAAATCGTTTTGGTGAAAGTTTCGATGGTTTGCGAAAAGATACGCTTAGGTGGTTTAGAGAATTAGATACAGTTATAGCAATGCCTTTTATGTCAGGTGGCAAGGAGTTTGGTTATCCATCCTTGGTTTTTGTACCAGCTAATGCAGCCTTTTTTGCTGCAGCTTTAGGAGACATACAGGATTTTATACCTTGCGATGAAGTTGAAGATGGCTTTGAACCTAAAGCTATAATGTATGTAGCTCCACCATTTAGACATACATATTTCGGTGGAAAACAAGTTGTTGTACATAATAGAAAAGGTGACTTTCATGAAATATTTTCATATAACCTTTATCCAGGACCTAGTGCTAAAAAAGGTGTGTATAGCGTCCTATTAGATTTTGCTGAAAAAGAAAACTGGAATACTTTACATGCTTCAACAGTAAAAGTCACAACTCCATATGAAAACAGATATAACATAATGCATGAGGGTGCTTCTGGTGGTGGAAAAAGTGAAATGTTAGAAAACACTCAAAGAGAATCCGATGGCAGAATATTACTTGGGGAAAGTATAATTGATGGCAATAAAATACATATAGATTTGTTGGCTAATTCTGAAGTTGTACCTGTAACTGATGATATGGCTCTAGCTCATCCTAAATTACAAAACTCAGATAAATTAACAGTTACTGATGCAGAATCAGGCTGGTTTTTGAGAGTCGATCATATTAAAGAATATGGCACTGAACGTGAGTTGGAAAGGATGACAATTCATCCCAAAGCTCCAATGTTATTTTTTAATATTGATGCATCACCAAAATCAACAGCCTTAATATGGGAACATATTATGGATGCTCCGGGCAAACCATGCTCTAATCCTAGAGTGATTGTACCTAAGGATCAATTTAATGCAGTTAAAGGTGAAGTTGTTGAGATAGATTTAAGGAGTTTTGGGTTAAGAACCCCTCCTACAACTAAAGATAATGTTAGTTATGGTGTAGTTGGTATGTTCCATGTGTTGCCACCTGCTATAGCATGGTTATGGAGATTAGTGGCACCTCGTGGCTTTGCTAATCCAAGTATAACTTTTTCAGATAAAATGGAGAGTGAAGGTGTAGGCTCATATTGGCCTTTTGCTACAGGCAAAAGAGTTGATCAAGCAAATATCTTGTTAAGACAAATGGAAAGAACTCCAGGAACTAGATATGTCTTGATACCAAATCAATATATAGGCTGCTACAAAGTTGGCTTTAAAGCTGAGCACTTATCGAGAGAGTATTTATCAAGAAGAGGTCAAGCGCCATTTAAAATGGAAGAATTGATAAATTTAGGCTCACCAGTATTAGGCTACGCGATGAAAAATGTAAAGCTAGACGGCAAAGAAATCCCGTCTAGAATGTTAAATGTTGCAGAACAAAGATATGTTGGAGAAGAGGCTTTTAAAGCTGGTTCTGATATATTAACCAATTTTTTCAAGCAAGAATTAAAGCAATTCTTAACACCTGATCTTGATGAACTTGGCAGAAAAATTATTGAGAGTTTTCTGGCTGGTGATTCAATAGAAGAGCTTAATGCTATAATGCCAGGAAAATACATTATATAGTAAGGAAATATTATGAATATAATTTTAAGCATAATTTTAGGTTATTTAATAGGTTCTGTGCCTTTTGCATTAATATTTGGTAAGGTTTTCGGTGGTATCGATGTAAGACAGCATGGTAGTGGCAATCTTGGAGGCACAAATGTTATTAGACTTTTGGGCGTCAAGGTGGGTTTGCCAGTCATATTATGTGATATTGGAAAAGGAGTCCTGGCTGCTTTTATAGGCACTATGCTTGGTGGTGAGCTCTTTGGTCTAATTGCTGGTATATGTGCTGTTTTCGGTCATTTTTATCCTGTATTTGCAGGGTTTAAAGGTGGTAAGGGTGTAGCAACTGGTGCTGGTATATTCATATATTTAGCACCTTTCCAAATGTTAATAGTTGTTTCTATTTTCTTGTTAGTCTTGTTGATATTTGGATATGTATCATTGGCATCAATCATTGGATCTGCTACAGGAATAATTCTTTTTATACTTCCAGAGTTTTTAACGGGTATGGAGATAAATTTAGGAGTCAGACTCGGTGCTTTACTGGTTGGGGGCTTCATTATATATAAACATAGAAGTAACATTAAGAAATTAGCAATAGGGGAAGAAAAAAGAACCCTATACAAAAGCAGAAATAACAAATAAATAACATTTAATTACAAAGGGAGTGATGAACTCCCTTCTTTTATGAAAAACTAGTATATAAAGGGATTTATTATGTAAAAATTGTTATGAAATCATTTACTTTTTGGTGGAGTTAGTGTAGTATTGTATTTGAGGAAATTATGGCATACTTTCTTTCAGGCTAGAGAACAAGTTGGATTCTAGAGGAAGGGAGTATTTATTTTAACCGGGCTTGTAATATTTTTCACAAGGTGGATATATGAGAAAAGAAATTTTTATAGTAACAAACAACAAATTAGTGATAAATGAATTCCCGGCATTAGAAGTCATAGGTGACCTAGATGCTGTCTTTCTTAAGGTTAGGGACTTAGTTCATGAAGGAAATGTTATAATGACTCATCCTTTGTCAGGGAGCATAAAGCCCCATGAAACTGAATTCAAATCAATTGTTTTATCAAGAGGTGACGGGACAATGAATTTCGATTCACTTCATCTGATAGAGAATGCAATAACAACTAGTGCTAAATTCAAAAAACCTAAAAGAGACTATGGTATTGATAATTCAAGAGTAGAAAATGATTTTATGACTATTGACTACAGTTTGTTAAAAACAGGCTTGGAAGGTCTCGGCAATACATTATACAAATTAATCGATATATAACTTTTAAAGTTTATATAAATAATATGGTTTAAGGAGGTGAAGGTTTTGCAATTAAAAATTGGAAATATTTACATTAAGGATGTTCAGTTTGCTTCAACAACTGAAGTTAAAGAAGGAGTTCTTCATTTAAACAAGGATGAGTTTTTAGCTGTAGCTGGGGATGATGAAAGAATAGCCTCTGTAGATGTCTATTTAGCAAAACCAGGAGAAGAGACTCGCATTATTCCTGTGAAGGATGTCATTGAGCCTAGAGTTAAAGTCGAAGGCGATGGTGGGATTTTCCCAGGATTTATGTGTGGTGTAGAGCAAGTAGGTAGTGGAACTACTCATGTTCTAAAAGGGGCGGCAATTGTTACTACAGGTAGAATTGTTGGATTCCAGGAAGGTATCGTTGATATGAGCGGTCCTGGAGCGGAATATACACCTTTTTCAAAAACCTACAATATTGTTCTAAAGGTAGAACCTATCGATGGAATATTACAACATGAACATGAAGAAATTGTTAGGTTGGCAGGATTTAGAGCAGGTATCTATGTTGGTAAAGCAGGTCAAAATGTGACTCCAGATGATTATAGAACTTTTGAAACTAAACCATTAGTTCAACAAATCAAAGAGTACCCTGATCTACCTAAAGTAGTATATGTATATATGCTGCAAACTCAAGGATTACTTCATGATACATATGTTTATGGAGTGGATGCTAAGAAAATTATTCCTACATTCCTATATCCAACAGAAGTATTTGATGGTGCTGTTGTAAGTGGAAACTGTGTTTCTGCTTGTGATAAAAACCCATCATATGTACATATGAATCACCCAGTTATCGAAGAATTATATGCTAAACACGGTAAAGAATTCAATTTCTTAGGTTGTGTAGTTACGAATGAAAATGTTACTTTGATGGACAAAGAACGTTCTTCAAACATGACTGCAAAACTTGTTGAGTTCTTAGGTGCAGATGCTGTTATAATTTCTGAGGAAGGCTTTGGTAATCCTGATGCTGACTTAGTTATGAATTGTAACAAGATAACTAAAAAAGGTATTAAGACAGTACTGATTACTGATGAATATGCTGGACAAGACGGCGCTTCTCAATCATTGGCAGACTCAACACCAGCTGGTGATGCAGTTGTCACTGGTGGAAATGCTAATGAGATTATCAAATTACCAGTTATGAAAAATGTAATTGGTTATCCTGAAGTTGCTGAAGTTATTGCAGGCGGATTCCAAGGAAGCTTGTCTTCTGATGGCAGCATCACTGTAGAATTACAAGCAATTACTGGAGCTACTAGTGAAGTTGGCTACGGATATTTATCTGCAAGAACTTACTAGAAAAAAAGAAAATAGTTTTAATTTAATATAAGGAGGAATGGCTATGTTAGAGGGTAAAAAAGTTGTAATCCTTGGCGACAGAGATGGCGTACCTGGACAAGCAGCAGAAGAAATGATAAAAACAATAGCCGGCGCTGAAGTAGTATATTCTACAACAGAATGTTTTGTTTGAACAAGCGCTGGAGCAATGGACCTAGAGAATCAAGCAAGAATTAAAGGTTTTGCTGATCAATATGGTAAGGACTTAGTTATAGTATTAGGAGCAGGCGAAGCACAAGCTGCTGAGTTAGCTGCTGAAACAGTAACACAAGGTGATCCTACATATGCAGGCCCATTGGCAGGAGTTCAGTTAGGACTCCCTGTTTATCACGCATTTGAATTAAAAGATTCAGTAGACCCTGATGTTTATGAAGATCAGGCTGGTATGATGGAAATGGTATTAGATGTTGATGCCTTAATAGAGGCTGTTAAAAAATTTAGAGCTGAATAATAGCTTAGACCATAAAGGAGGTCGTAACCTTGGGAATTAAAATTGTACACTACATAAACCAGTTTTATGGTGGAATTGGTGGAGAAGATAAGGCTGATTATGCTCCTGAGAAAATCAGTGGAGTTAAAGGTCCAGGTATGGGTTTACAAGCTGCATTTGGTGACAAAGCTACTATTAGTTCTACTATAATTTGTGGTGATTCATACTTCAATGAAAACATTGAAGCTGCAACAGAAGTAATTCTTGATATGATCAAAGAAGAAAATCCTGATGTATTCATCGCTGGACCTGCCTTTAATGCAGGTCGTTATGGTGTAGCTTGTGGAGCTGTATGCAAAGCTGTATCCGAAAATCTAAATATACCAGTAGTTACTGGTATGTATATTGAAAATCCAGGTGCTGATATGTATAAGAAAAACGCTTATATGGTTGAAACAACTAATTCAGCAGCAGGTATGAAAGATGCAATAGCAAAAGTAGCGGCTTTAGCATTAAAACTTGGTTCAGGAGAAGCAATTGGGACACCTGAAGCAGAAGGCTATATGGCTAGAGGCGTTAGAAGAAACATATTCTGTGAAGATAGAGGCGCAAAAAGAGCTGTTGATATGCTTGTCCAAAAATTAAAAGGTGAAGCTATTACAACTGAATATCCAATGCCGACATTTGACAGAGTTGACCCTGCTGAACCAGTTAAAGATGTTAGAAAAGCAAAAATTGCTATTGTTTCATCTGGTGGACCGGTACCTAAGGGCAATCCTGATCACATAGAATCATCAAGTGCATCTAAATATGGAAAATATTCAATTGTAGGAATTGATGATTTAACTCCAGAAAATGGAGAAACTGCACATGGTGGATATGACCCTGTGTATGCTAATCTAGACTTGGACAGAGTTATTCCTGTTGATATTTTGAGAGAGATGGAAAAAAGCGGAGAAATTGGTAGTTTACATGATTTCTATTATTCTACAGTGGGTAATGGAACTTCAGTTAACAATTCTAAGAAATTCGCTGCTGAAATCGCCAAGGATCTATTAGCTTCAAATGTTGATGCTGTAATCCTTACCTCAACTTGAGGAACTTGCACTCGTTGCGGCGCAACGATGGTAAAAGAAATAGAACGTATGGGATTCCCAGTTGTACATATGTGTACAGTAGTTCCTATTTCATTAACTGTAGGAGCTAATAGAATTATCCCTACAGTAGCAATACCTTATCCTCTTGGAAACCCTACTATGACAATGGTAGATGAAAAAGAGTTAAGAAGAAAATTGGTAAAGAAAGCTTTAAAAGCTTTGGAAACACCAGTAACAGAACAAACAGTATTTTAATGAAAAAAGGGGGATAGCCTTTTGGCTATCCCCGATTTTAAGGAGGGTATTATATTATGAGTTTTCCGGTTATAAAAGGTGCTAGTTATAGCTTGTTTCATACACCAGAAATGACTGTTCATCAAGGCAGTAATCAAACAACTGAAAGGTATACTAATCCAAATTCGGAGCATTTTAAAAATCTTCAAAAATCTTTGAGAAGTTTTGATGAATTTGTTAAATATCCACCTAACCAAGTATACATAGGCAATGTTAAGCCTGACATGCTAAAATGTCACAAAAGACCTTGGTATGAGCATCCATTGGAAGCTGCATCAACTGATGGACCTTTTGGAGCAATCTATACTGAAGAAGAACTAATTGCATTGGTGAAAATTGTCGATGTTTTTGATCTTGTTGTCTTAGAAGAAGACTTCCAAGCAGGAGCAAAAGTTAAGTTGAAAAATAAGCAAGAATTGCAAATTATAGATAAACTTCTTTCCAAATTAGATACAAAAGGTGAAAAGTTCGCCGAATTGGAAAGAATGGTTAATGAAGAACACGCAGAGGGTATGTACTACAGTGGAAGATTAGTTGGGTGTGTAAAGAAAGCCCATGCTTTTGATGCTGTTCTAACAGCTCATGTTATGTTTGAAAATTTAGTTAGTAAAGCTACAGCTGTTGTGAACCTACTACAAATGTTCACTAAGACTAAACTTAGACCTGAAGAAGTTGACTACATAATTGAAACTTCTGAAGAAGCATGTGGTGACATGAACCAACGTGGTGGTGGCAACATGGCGAAAGCTATTGGAGAAATTTGCGGCTGTGTCAATGCTACAGGTAGTGATACAAGAAGTTTTTGTGCTGCACCAGTTCATGGTTTGGTACAAGCTGCTGCCTTAGTTCAATCAGGGATTTACAAAAATGTTATAGTTTTAGCTGGTGGTAGCACTGCTAAATTAGGGATGAATTCAAAGTCACATATTGAAAAAAATATGCCTGCTTTAGAAGATTGTCTTGGTGCTTTTACAATACATGTTTCTGAAAATGACGGGATCAATCCTGTTATCAGAACTGATGTAATTGGAAGACATACTATCGGAGCTGGATCTGCACCACAAGCAGTTATAACTGCAATTGTCACTGATCCTTTAGATAGAGCAGATATAAAATTAAATGATATAGACAAGTTTGCACCTGAATTGCAAAATCCAGAAATTACTGTACCAGCTGGTGCAGGTGATGTAACATTGTCAAACTTGAAAATGATTGCCGCTCTTGGAGTAAAAAGAGGCGATTTCTTAAAAGAAGATATTGAAAGAATCGTTAATGAAAAGGGTATGCCAGGTTATGCACCTACACAAGGTCATATTCCTTCTGGAGTGCCATATATAGGTTTTGCTAGACAAGAGATTTTAAACAAGAAATTCAATAAAGTTATGATAATCGGAAAAGGTAGCCTATTCTTAGGAAGATTGACCAACTTGTTTGATGGAGTGTCTTTTGTAATGCAAGAAAACACTGGAACTGAAGAAAAAGCATCAGTAAGCAAAGAAGAAGTTAGAAGTATGGTTGCTGAAACTTTAAAACATTTAGCAGAAAGCTTATAATAGGGGGGTTCTTGAATTGGAAGATAAAGTAAAATCCTATATTAAAGAAACTCTTGAAGAAATTGCTCAAGCCATAGAAACAGGAACATTTGGCAAAAAAACAAGAGTCGGAGTTACAACACTAGGCAGCGAGCATGGCGAGATGGAAGTTATTAGAGGTGCTGAACTAGCTAGTAAAAGAAATAGACATATTGAGGTTGTTGTTATAGGTCACAACGTTGCAACAGATCTTGAATTAATAAAAGTTAATTCAGAAGAAGAAGCTCATGAAGTTATGGACCGAATGTTAGCTGATGGAAGTCTTGATGCATCAGTTACCATGCACTATAATTTCCCGATAGGGGTCTCAACTGTTGGTAGAGTTATAACTCCTGGTAGAGGAACAAAAATGTTCATCGCAAATACAACAGGAACCAGCCATACTAATAGAGCTGTTGCCATGATAAAAAATACAATTTCAGGTATAGCTGTAGCTAAAGCTTGTGGTATCAAAAGACCTACAGTAGGACTATTAAATATTGATGGTGCTAGACAAGTCGAAAAAGCCTTGAAGAAACTAGAAGATAATGGATATGATATTGAGTTTGTAGAATCTTCAAGAAGCGATGGTGGAGTTGTCATGCGAGGTAATGATCTATTACTTGGAGTTCCAAATGTTATGACAATGGATAGTTTAACTGGTAATGTTATGATGAAAGTATTTGGGGCCTATGGTAGTGGTGGAAACTATGAATCTATAGGTTACGGCTACGGACCTGGTGTTGGTGAAAATTATGATAGAATTGTTTGTATCATTTCAAGAGCAAGCGGAGCAAATGTAATAGCTGGTGCTATAGGATATGCTGCGATTTGTGCTTACGGGAATCTTTTGGACAAAGTAGATGATGAGTTTTACAAAGCTAATTTAGCAGGATTGAAAAAAATTGTCGAAGATATTGTTGCTAAGGAATCAAAGAATTCTGATAAAGATGAACCGGAAATAAAAATGCCAGCTGCAAAACCTACATCAGCAGATATCAGTGGAATAGAAATTCTAGAACTTGATGATGCGGTTGCTAGTTTATGGAAAGCTGATATATATGCCACTAGTGGCATGGGTTGTACTGGCCCAATAGTCATGTTAGCAGATGAAGATGTGGCAAGAGCAAGAGAAATTCTTAAAGATAATGGGTACTTATAGAAGTTATTAAAAGGGTTCCGAAGGGAACCCTTTTTTTGTAATCTGTTTCAAAGATATTTGCATAGTTTTTATTGAAAAAAACTATGGTAAAAGATATAATTAAATAGTCATGGACAAATATAACAAGGTGGTGCATATAAATTATGAGAAGATTATTAAATTACGACCCTGAAATAGCAAAAGTGCTAGAAGATGAAAGAAGCAGACAAACAGATAAAATCGAATTGATTGCTTCTGAAAATTTTGTTAGCCCTCGCGTATTAGAAGCGCAAGGTTCTGTACTTACAAATAAGTATGCAGAAGGTTACCCTGGAAAAAGATATTACGGCGGATGTGAACATGTTGACGTAGCAGAAAATATTGCAAGGGATAGAGCTTGTAAATTATTCGGTGCTGATCACGCAAACGTACAACCACACTCAGGCGCAAGCGCTAACGAAGGTGTATACTTGGCTGTTCTTAAGCCTGGTGATACTGTTTTAGGAATGAGCTTGGCTCACGGTGGACACTTAACTCATGGTAGCCCAGTAAATATTTCTGGTCTTTATTTCAACTTTGTACATTATGGAGTTGATAAAGAAACAGAACAAATCGACTACGATGAAGTTGAAAGATTAGCTGTAGAAAACAAACCTAAATTGATCGTAGCTGGAGCTAGCGCTTATTCAAGAATTTTTGATTTCAAACGTTTTAGAGAAATCGCTGATAAAGTTGGCGCTTTATTAATGGTTGACATGGCTCACATTGCAGGACTAGTTGCTGCTGGAGTTCATCCATCACCAATTCCTTATGCAGATTTCGTTACAACAACTACACATAAAACTTTAAGAGGCCCTCGTGGTGGTATGATTCTTTGTAAAGAAGAGCATGCTAAAGCCATTGATAAGGCAGTATTCCCTGGATTGCAAGGCGGACCTTTGATGCATGTTATTGCAGCAAAAGCAGTAGCTTTCAAAGAAGCTTTAGAACCTTCATTTGTAGAATATCAAAAGCAAGTAGTTAAAAATGCTGCTGCTTTAGCAGAAGGCCTACAAAAACATAATATCCGTGTTGTATCAGGTGGAACTTCAAACCATGTTATGTTAGTTGATATGACTAGCCTAAACTTGACTGGTAAAGTTGCTGAACACAGACTTGATGAAATTGGTATTACATGTAATAAGAATGGTATTCCATTTGATACACAGAGCCCATTCATCACTAGTGGTATCCGTTTAGGATCTGCTGCTGCAACTACAAGAGGATTCAATGAAGAGCAAATGGGAAGAATTGCTGAAATTATCAGCAGAACTTTAAGTGCAGAAGACTTTGATGCAGTTAAAGATAGCATTGCTAAAGATGTTGATGCTCTATGTAAAGAAGTTCCTTTATATTCAGCTTATAAAGCTTACACTGATTTAGTGGAAGAAGTTATGGCTGGTAAAGAAGTTAATAAAGAACTTTATGCTAAGACTCAAGACGCTAGCCAAGAGAAATGGATTAAATAGTTTGTTTTTAAATAGAGCAGTCAATATGGCTGCTCTTTTTTTTAAGGAGTAACATTTATGAAATACAGCAAATATTATATTTTAGGAATTATTGGCTCGTTACTTACTTTATATTATGCTTTACTTGTAATAGGTATAGTCAATCAAGATGGATTGTTAATGCTTACTTCTGGACTTATATCTTTGTTGGGTTTAATTACAATGATAGGTTTCAAGAGAGCAAAAAATTTAGCTGCTGCTTTATTTCTTATTTCAGCAATAAGCAACTTAGTTATTAACAATAGTATCTTTACTGCTATACTGCCAGGAATATTAGGATTTATTCTAATAATTGATAGGAAATCATATGTTTAGGGATGAAAAAATTCTTATAAGCTTGAGTCTAGTTTTATTAATAGCATTAAGCTCAACTTTGTACTTTGGACAAACTGAAGTTATATTTGGTTTTTTGAATTTTTTCGGTTTAAATTCTACTCAAGCAATTGATTTTATTGAGAACTTATTTATTATTGAAAATGAATTTTTCCCAAAAGATGCTACTGTGTATTTGGGCAGTATAGGATACTTACTATCATTTATATTATTGTTTATACTTAAAATTTTAAGTAAACCAAAAAGAAAAAAGGTTGTTCTAGCTGGTGTTTCCTTATTATTATTAGGCTTTTTTGAAATGATATTTTTAGATATTAGTGTAGTAGGATGGCTCGTAGGGCCAATAATGATGATTACGGGTTTTTTACTTTATAAAAAAAGCCGTTTGTTTTTTTGAAAATTTACTATAAACTATTGCAAATAACCTAAAATTTTTTTATAATTAAGACAGTTAAATAAACATTGACTTAGGTGCTGGGAACTGAAGTCGCGAAGATGTGGAACATAGCCAGTAGATTAATTGGTATATGTTCTTTTTTTATATAAAAAATATTATATCTTGGCTTTGGAACTGGGAACTAGAGCCTAAATAGATGAACAAAGCCAGGGAATGATTTCGGCTTATGTTCTTTTTTATTACAAAAAAATAAATAAAAAATAACTTTGTGAGATTTGGCTGAGACATACGCGAGGAATATGCATATGTTTCTTCAAGCTGTTTATAATACATAAATAAGGAGTGAAATGATGTTGATTGTAAGTGGAAAGTACATATTAACTAGTGATGGACTAAAAGAAAACTGTTCATTGGTTATTGAGGATGGTATCATCAAGGAAATATTGCCAACCAATCAGATGAAAGATATTGATGGAATAGAAGTAATCAATGTACCTAATGGTATTGTAACACCAGGATTTATCAATGCTCATACACATATGTATGGCACAGTAGCGCATGGAATACATACAGAAAAGGTGATTAAGGATTTTACAGACTTCTTAGAAATATTTTGGTGGCCAATGGTTGAGGATCAAATTGATCATGAATTAATTAAAGCTACAACAGCTTGGGCATGTGTCGAGTCAATTGATTCAGGAGTTACAACAATAGTTGACACTCTTGAAGCACCAAACTCTCTTATGGGTTGCTTGAATACTGAAAAAGAAGTAATTAAGGATTTTGGATTAAGAGCCTATTTGTCTTTTGAAGCAAGTCAAAGAAAAGATGAGGACAACTCAATTAAAGGGTTGAATGAGAACTATATATTTGCTAAGGAAAATAAAGATAGCGAATTAATTAAAGGATTCATGTCAATCCACACACTATTTACTTGCGATAAAGAATATATCCTGAAAGCAAAAAAAATGGCTGATGAGGCTGGTTGTTTCTTCCATATGCATCTTTCTGAAAGTGTATATGAACCAACTTGGTCATTAGAAAAATACGGTAAAAGACCTGTTGAAGTCTATAATGAACTTGGAATACTAGATAACAATATATTAGCTTCACAAGTAGTACAAATGTCAGATGAAGAAAAAGAGATATTGTTAAATAAAAATGTTAATATGATCCATATGCCTTTATCAAACTGTGAAGTAGGCGGAGGAATAGCTCCATACCCTGACTTTATAGCTAAAAACGGAAATGTGGGATTAGGATCAGATGGTTATATAAATAACTTCTTTGAAATTATGAGGGGAGCTTTCTTAATACATAAAGCGTATAGACAGGATCCTCAAGTAATGAAGGGCGAAGAGGTTTTCAAAATGGCTACTGTTTTAGGTGCTAAATCAATTGGAAGAAATGATCTGGGCAAGATTGAAGTTGGGGCTAAGGCTGATATTATAACTATCGAATTAGATACACCTACACCAATAAATGAACATAATCTTTACGACCAGTTGATTCTTTTTAGAAATCCTCAAAATGTAAGCAATGTTCTAGTTAATGGAAATATTTTGAAAAAAGATGGGAAGTTATTAAACATTGATGTTGAAAAGATAAAAACCGATTTAAGAGTTGTCACTCAAAAACTTTGGGACAAACAATAGGTAAAGGGAAGGTAGATTAACATGTCATTATTTGAACATAATAACAATAAATATAAAGTGATTGGTAAAGATATCAAAAGAATAGACGCTTTAGAAAAAGTTACAGGAACAGCACTTTATGCAGCTGATTTATATATGGATGGAATGCTTTATGGCGGCAATGTAAGAATAAAAGAGTATCCAGCAAAAGTAACTAAAATAGATACATCTGTAGCTTCAGCAATTCCAGGGGTTGTAGAAATCATTACCTGTTTTGATTCTAAAGCTAAAAAACACAGCTGGGCAGACTACTGTTATATAACAGATGAAGTTAAGTTTTGTGGAGATGTTGTTGCTATAATAGCTGCAGAATCCAAAAAAGCACTAGATCAAGCCATTAAAAGCATCAAGGTTGATTATGAACTTCAAGATGGTGTTTATACTGTAGAAGATGCATTAAAAGAAGATGCACCTATTGTTAGGGAAAAAGGTGTTGGTTTAGTTAATGGATTGCCAAGCAAGGACAAAAAAGGCAATATCTTCGCAGATTCTTATTATCCAGTTAGAAAAGGGAATGTTGATGAAGGGTTCAAAAGTTGCGATGTAATAATCGAAAGGGAATATAAAGTGCCTTTCATTGATCAAGCATATATAGAACCTGAAGCTTGTCTAGTATATTGTGACCCGAAAGACGGTTCAATCACTGGAGAATCATCTGCACAAAACCCATTCTTTACAAGAAGATATCTAGCAGAAGCCAGTGGAAATACAATGAGTGAATCTAGACTTATTCAAAGAACACTTGGTGGTTCTTTCGGTGGTAAAGAAGAAGGTGTTGGTGTTCAAATTGGTAGAGCCGCAATTCTACATAAGGCCACTGGAAGACCTATTAAAATGGTTAATAGCCGTGAAGAATCATTAATGGATTCATCTAAGAGACATCCATTCAATTTCAAATATAAGATTGGTGCCACCAAAGAAGGTAAAGTTTTAGCTTTAGAAGCTACTTTGATTGATAACTGTGGTGCCTATAATAATCAAACCCAATTTATGAACTGGAGATCATCTGTACATTCAGCAGGAGTATATGAAATACCTAATGTGAAGACAGATACTTTTGGGGTATTTACAAATAATGTGCATGGTGGAGCCATGAGAGGCTATAGTTCCCCTCAAGTTATTTTTGCTCAAGAGCAATTGATGAATGAGCTAGCTAAAGAGCTAGGGATGGACAATGTTGAATTAAGAAGAAAAAATATAATAAGACAAAATAGCAGGACTGCAACAAATCAATTAATCACTGAAGAAGTAATTCTTGAAGAAATGATGGATGAATTGTTAAATAGAACTAAATATTACGATAAGAAGAAAGAATATGAAGAATTTAACAAGAACAGTGAATTTTTGAAAAAGGGTATCAACATAGTAACATGTTTTAGAGGAGCTGGTCTTGGAGCAGAGGGTATTGATGCAAATGGTGCATTTGTACAAGCGACAGAAGATGGTTCGGTTATAATTAGTACTGGACTAGCAGAAAATGGACAAGGTCTACAAACAGCTTTTGCTCAAATAGCAGCTGAACCTCTAGGAATTACAATGGATAAAATTCACTTTCATAGTGTAGATACACATGCGATTGCAGATAGTGGCATGACTGTAGCTAGTAGAGGTACTACTATGGGAGCTCAATCCATGAAAAAGGCTGCTGAAAAGCTTGCCCTTATTATTAAAGAGCATGTTGCTAAGAAGTTTTGTACAACTGTGGATAAGATTGATTGCAAGGATAACTACTATTATGTAGTAGATGAAAATTTTCCTTCTAACTATTCTAATGAAAAGAAGATTGCATTTAAAGATATATGTAATGAAAGAATGTGGGGCGGAGAGCAATTAGCTGTTTATGAATGGTTCAAACCTGAACCTAACGAATATGACCATCACACAGGTCAAGGAAAAGCATTCCCAACTTATACTTACAACGCATGTATTGCTGAAGTCGAAGTGGACATGAATATTGGTTCTGTTAATGTGACTAAGATTACTTCAGGGCTTGACTGTGGAACAGTTATTAATCCTAATACTGTAAAAGGTCAAATGTTTGGTGGGATTGTTATGGGACTTGGTTATGCAATAACTGAAGAAATTGAACTTAATAAGGGTAGAATACTAAATGACAATTTTGACAGCTATATTCTTCCTACAACAATGGATATCCCTGAAATGGACTTGGTACTATTTGAAAGTATCACAAAAGAAGGCACATTTGGTGCAAAATCAGTAGGGGAGCCATCAACAGAAGCTGTTGGTGCAGCTATAGCAGGTGCTGTTAGTCATGCTTTAAACAAGAATGTGGACCATTTACCATGCAGTCTTGAAAGTATAATTAAATATAAGGATTAGTAGAGGGGATTAAGATGTTAAATTACTTTAGACCAAAAACAATAAATGAGTGCCTTGGTTACATATGTGATGATAGGGTATATATTGCTGGAGGGACTGACCTACTAGTTGAAATGAAAAATGGTCATGATCTTTCAAAGAATACAGTTATTGACTTGACGCATGTCAAGGAATTATCTGGAATTAAAAAATCATTTGGTGAACTTGAAATTATGGCGTGTACAACTCATGATGACATAGTTTTAAATAAAGATGTTAATCATTGTTTGCAAGCACTTAGTGCTGCTTGTAGAAGTGTAGGATCACCACAAATTAGAAACAAAGGAACAATTGGTGGCAGTGTTGGTACTGCATCACCAGCAAGTGACCCAATGCCAGCCTTAATCTTAGCTGATGGCAGGGTTGTCTTGATAAATAAAAATGGTGAAACTAGAGAAGTGAGACTTGAAGATTTTCTTGTTAAACCAGGTGTAACTACATTGAAAAAAGATGAGATGATTCTTTCTATCAAAGTAAAATCACTAGAGGAATATAAACAAAGTTTCTTTAAAATTGGTAGGAGAAAAGCTTTAGCCATTGCTAGACTGAATTTTGCCATGGCCGTTTTAAAGAATGATGATGATACTATCAAGGATATTAAAATAGTAATAGGTGCAGCTCTGCCTGTAACTAAGAGGTTTTATGATATTGAGAAAATGTTAGTTGGTAAAAAACTATCGGACGAATTAATTGAGCAGGTTAGCAAAGAAATATCTGACCAAGTTTTAGCTATTGCTGGACCAAGAAAATCTAGTGAATACAAGATACCTGTCATTAAAAACGTTATTAACAGTATGTTAACAGAGATGGGGGTATAGTTATGAAAATACAGCTAAATATGACTGTTAATGATTTAGCAGTTAATGTTGAAATAGAGCAAGATGCAAGATTAATCGATGTATTAAGGGATAATCTTGGACTACTTGGTACTAAAGAAGGTTGTGGAGTTGGTGAATGTGGCGCTTGTACTGTAATAATTAATGGCAAGACTGCAAATAGTTGCATAACTTTAGCCGCTTCTATGGAAGATTGTGATATTAAAACAATTGAGTATTTATCAAAGGATGGAGAATTACATCCAATGCAAGAGTCATTTATTGATAATTCTGCTCTTCAATGTGGATTTTGCACTCCAGGATTTGTTCTTAGTGGTATAAGCTTGTTAGAAAGAAATCCTAATCCAACAACTGAAGAAATCAAGGAAGGTTTGTCTGGGAATATTTGCAGATGTACTGGATACGAGCAAATTATTAAAGCGGTTGAAGATGTAAGAGATAAAAAATATAACAAGGATGGTGCAAGTAATGAATAAGAATTTTGAAAACGTTGATATCTCAGTTGATTTTGGTGGTGTTAAACTACAAAGCCCATTTATAGTTTCATCAGGACCTTTAACTTATGCAGCTGAAGGAATGATCTTGGCTCATGAAATGGGAGCTGGAGCTGTTGTTACTAAAACTATCAGAATAAAAAGAGCCTTAAATCCAGTAACTCATATAGGAATATTGAATAATGACTCTTTAGTTAACTGTGAAAAGTGGGCAGACTCTGCACCTGAAGTTTGGTTTGAAAGAGAAATTCCTATGGCTAAAAAAGCTGGTTGTGTAGTTATCGCCAGTGTTGGCCATACATTAGAAGAAGCAGAAGCAATTGTAGCCCCTGCTGAAGCAGCTGGTGCAGATTTTATCGAATTGGTATCATACACTGAAACTGATATGCTTCCTATGTTAGAAGCTACTATCGCTAGAGTTAAAATTCCGATTATCTGTAAATTATCAAGTAACTTCCCAGCTTGGAAAGATCCAGTTGAGTGTGCTAGAAAATGTATGGAAATAGGTAAAGCCCATAATCATCAAGTAATGATCTGTGCAATTGACTCTGTGGGTCCTGTCTTATCTGTAGATGTATTTAAACAAGGACCAAAACTTGGATCTGATAACGGTTATTCTTGGATGTCAGGTGGAGCGATCAGACCAATAGCTATGAGAATCAACTATGAAATGATGAAAATGGATAGAAGTATCATCTCTTATGGTGTTGGTGGTGTAACTAAAGCTGAAGATGCCCTAGAATTTTTAATGGTAGGTAATACTGCTGTAGGTCTTCATTCAATTTTAATTATCAAAGGTATGGAATATTTAAAGAAAATCATTGTTGACATGAAAAAGCTAATGGTTGAGCTTGGCTACAACAGTATTCCTGAGCTAGTTGGTGCTGCTATAGAAAATATCAGCAAAAAGACTGCAGATGAGCCTACTGTTGGAGAACAAGAAAACGATGTGGAATCAGATGCTAAGTTGCAATTTACTTTCAAAGAAGAAATATGTATAAAGTGTAACAAATGTGTAAATATTTGCTCATATGATGCAAGAACATTAAAATTCCCTGTAATGAAAGTTGACAGAGACTTGTGCAGAAACTGTGGAGCTTGCTCTTCTGTATGTCCTACAAGAGCTCTAACAAGTGAAGTTGTTAGAAAGTTCACTAACACTGATGAACTACAAAACTATGTTGGTTATTTTAGTTAACAACATAATAAAATCAAACGAATATAAAAATTAAAATATTGATATAAGGGATGAATTAAATAGAAGCCGTAAAATACGGCTTCTATACCCTAATAACAAGGAAGTTTCTGAAAATGTTTTCATAAAATTTGATTTAATGGTAAAATAGAATAAAGAAACAATTCAAACAAAGCACGAAAAATTGTTGAGGCATAAAATATTGAAGGTGTTTCAACTTAAATATATAATATTGAGGCGATAGGCACTAATTTTAAAAAGCCTATTATATAAATGGATATCCAAGTGATTCTTGGAATATAGGAAGGTGAACATATGACAGAATGTAAATTAACCATTAATGGAAAAGACTATGCTTTGAAGGTTGAAGAAAAGTGGACTTTACTTTATGTATTAAGGGAAGTAGTTGGACTTACTGGCACAAAAGAGGGTTGTGGAACATCTGATTGTGGAGCTTGTAAAGTATTAGTTGATGGGAAAGCTATGAATTCTTGCTCGTTGTTAGCTTTAAAAATGGAAAACAAGAATATTACGACAATTGAAGGTATTGGTACTAGTGATAAAACACATCCTATTCAGGAAGCATTCATAGAAGCTGGTGCTGTTCAATGTGGATTTTGCACACCAGGTATGATAATCTCTACAAAAGCTCTTTTAGATGGGAACAATAATCCTTCAGAAGAAGAAATTCGTGAAGGCTTCTCTAAAAATCTTTGTAGATGTACTGGATATGTCAAAATTGTAGATGCGGTCAAATTAGCCGCTACAAAAATGAAGGAGTTGAAATAAATGGGTAGAATAATTGGTTCAAAAACTCCTATCGATGATGCTCTAGCCAAAGCTACAGGTGAAGCTATTTATACTGATGATATAAAATTAGCTAATATGTGTTTTGGAAAATTGATTTTATCTACTATTGCCTTTGGTAAAGTTAAGTCAATAGACTATAGTGAAGCTTTAGGTATTGAAGGTGTTATTGATGTTTTAACTTATAAGGATTTTCCTAGTGAAAAATACAATAGTGCATTAAGATTTAAAGATCATGGAATTATTAAATCTGAGACTGTAGTTTCAGAAACTGTTAGATTCGTTGGAGATAGAATAGGTCTTATTGTTGCTGAAACTTTGGAAATTGCCGAGAAAGCCTTGAAGACAATCAAAGTTGAATATGAAGAATATTCCCCTTTAATTGATGAAGAAGAAGCTGCTGTTTCAGAAGTTGCTATTCATGAGGGAATTACTAATAAATTATTAACAATTGCAACAGGTGCAGACGCAGATAAGGTTGCTGAACTTATAAATAGTGCAGATTTAATATTTGAAGATAAAATCAAAATACCGATGGTTAACCAATTATCAATTGAAACATTCAGTGTAATTGGTGATTATAGAAGTAAGAAAATTACTGTCTATGCATCAACACAAAATACATTTGCTGTAAGAGTGCTGATTTCTGATGTATATAATATGCCTTTAAATAAAGTTAGGGTTATACAACCAACTTTAGGTGGAGCTTTCGGAGGAAAATTAGAAGCTGTTACAGAATTAGTAGCTGCCGGTGCTTCAATGAAAGTGAAAAGACCAGTAAAAATAGTACTATCAAGAAAAGAAAGCATGATAGCATCAAGGACTAGAAACGGTGCAACAATTGAGGTTAAATCAGGAGTAAATAAGGATGGTACTATTCTTGCTACTGATTTTAGAATCCTAACGAATACAGGTGCCTATGTTGGCTCAGCTGTGAATGTCATTGGTGCAATGAGTCATAAATTACTTAAAGCTTATAAGTATCCTTTAAGATATTCAGGTAGTCCAGTATTGACCAATACACCTATAGCAGGTGCAATGAGAGGTTATGGATCTCCTCAAGCCTTTATGGGCATGAATCTTCATATCAATAGAATTGCAAATGAATTAGGTTTGGATCCAATTGAAATGACTATGAAGCACTTAGTAGATAAAAACGAAGTTGATTTATTAACTTTTGGAAATCCTGAGTTAAAAGCTTGTATCGAAAAGGGTCAAGAAATGTTTGACTGGGATACAAAGAAAAAAGAAATTAAAGAATTTAATAATAAAAATAAAGACCTTACAAGAGGTATTGGTTTTGGTATTGGCGCACATGGAGCAGGTGTTTATCCTGCACATCAAGATTGTATCAACTTGTTGCTAAGACTTAATGAAGATGGATCTTTCAACTATTGGTCTGCTAGCCATGATATGGGTAATGGTTCACTAACAGCACAAAAAATGATCATTTCAGAGATCATTACTACAGAAATAGCTGATATTGAGTCAACAGAAGTTAATACTGAAACATGTCCATGGAATCTTGGGGATTATGCAAGCCGAGGAGTATTTGTTGAAGGTGAAGGTGCCTTAAAACTAGCTTTAGCCATGAAAGAAGCGATTTTAGAAGTTGCAGTATTAAAGCATAAAGTTAATAAGGATGCTTTAACATTAAAAGGTAAAAGTGTTTATCTAGGTGAAAAAGTTCTAAGTAATTTCAGCGAGATTGCAATGTATGCTCAAAAGGAATTGCAAAAGGAAATTAGTGTCTTGATAGACCATCATTCAACAGCAGGTAGGACTTCATATGGAGCTCACTTTGCAGAAGTTGAAGTTGATAAAGCCACAGGGAATGTAAAAGTTATTGATTATGTAGCAGTACATGATTCAGGAACTGTCATTAATAGAATGGGTATTGAAGGTCAACTTGAGGGTGGAATTCATATGGGTATAGGTTATGCCTTAAGTGAAAAAATGACATTTGATGATAAAGGTAATCTGTTGGAGAATAACCTGAAGAAATATCATCTATTTAATGCAAAAGAAATGCCAAGAATTAGAACAGATTTTATTGAAACTGGTGACAATGGTGGACCATTTGGTGCAAAAAGTATTTCTGAATGTGCTGTGGTTCCTGTAGGGCCAACAATTATAAATGCTGTAGCTAATGCTATTGGAGAACACACAACAATTATACCAATCAGCAAAGAAGAGGTATTAAATATCATAAACAAATAGTTACGATGGTATTGAAATAGAGAAATTTAAAAATATTATTGACAGGAGGGTTAATGATGCTTAAAATTTTAGGAATTTCAGGCAGTCCAAGAAAAGGGGCAACACTATTTGCCTTAGAAACAGCTTTAGAAGAAGCTAAAAGGATTCCAGGTATCGAAACTGAAATCTGGAGTGTAAGGGGTAAAAAGATAGGTTTTTGTGTACATTGTGATGCATGTGTTAGAGACAATGTAATGTGTATTATCAAAGATGATCTTCAAGAGTTGGAAGCGAAGATTTTAGAGGCTGATGCAATTATTGTTGCTTCACCAGTTTACGACATGAACGTAAGTGCACAATTACAAGCAGTATTCAATAGACTTAGACCAATTTATTTAGTACACCCAGGAAAATTGCAGAATAAAGTTGGAGCTGCAATTTCAACAGGGGGAACAAGACATGGTGGACAAGAAATAGTCAACATGAATATTCTTAATTTCTTCCTTATGCATGAAATGTTTGCCTTTGGTGGACTAGGAGGCTGTTATAACGGCGGAACAGTTTGGACAAGAGACAAAAAAGCGCAGGGAGTAATTGATGATGAAGTTGGTTATGATCAAGTTAAAAGACTTGGTTTAGGATTAGCAGAAGCAGCATTAGCAGCTAAATATGGCCGTGAGAAATGGCTTGAAATGAAAGCTGAATATGAGAAAAACTTTGCTATAGAGAAGTCCCCTTTGAGAGATCACTAGAAACTATTAGTTACTGAAGTGGTTATTAGCGGAATTATGAAGTTAGGAACGTGCAAAATTTATTGAAAAGAACATTGGATGTAAATAAGATGACGGCGGTCATGAAAATTTATTTTCATAATCAAATTTATATTAAATTTCTTTTTAGTAGCATGTTCAAATGCTTCTGAAGAAGAATAAAAAAATTAAGAGTATTAACTCAAATTAAAGTAAAATAAGAACTGTATTCTGGAAAGACTTAATTTGTTTTTAGACTTACATATTCATATGAATTTAATCTAAAGTTGTTATGTCAATATCAAGGTTAAAACATAGAGCAATTTAAATAAATGAGTATGGAAGTAAGGACTTAGCGATGTGTTCAATTACTTAAGATATGATAAAATAAAAAATTCCAATATGTAGAACAAGAACTGGTAAATATTAACCAGACGGTACAAAGGTACATCATCTGCCAAAAAGAATTAATGAGATATCATAACTAAGTGAGAGAATAAAAAGTGAAATAGAACAAATTAGTAAAAAAGAACGACGTCAGCTAATGAATCGAAAAAGTTCAGCTAAATGTCTTAACTTAAATTGTGGGTTAATAATTACAAAATAATGAATCTTTTTAGAATTTTCAAGGGACTTTTGTATATAAAGAGCAATAAGCGCTCTCTAAAAATCAAATTATGGAGGAGAAAATTATGATGAAAAAAGGATTAATTCTTTTATTTGCAGTGTTTGCAGCAATCCTATTAGTGGGTTGTGGAAAAACTGCGGAAAAAGAAAAGGATGCTATTAAAGTAGGTTTATTACTTACAGGACCAACAACAGATGGTGGTTGGAATGAATCAGCGTACAATGGCTTAAAACAAATCGAAGAGAAATTGGGTGCTGAAATAAGCTTTGCAGAAAGCGTACAAGCAACAGACTATGAAAAAACCATGAGAGACTATGCTAAAGCTGGCAATGATGTTATCATTGGACATGGTTTTCAATTTGCAACAGCAGGAAAAGCAATTGCTGAAGAGTATCCAGATATTATCTTCATCATTACTAGTGCTACAGTTACTAATGACAAGAATTTAGGATCAATCAACAATGCCTATACAGAAACTGGATTTCTACAAGGTGCTTTTGCAGCTTTAATGAGTAAGTCAAATGTTGTAGCAGGTATTGGTGGAATGGAAATTCCTCCAATTGTTAATGATTTGAAAGGTTTCGTAGCCGGAGCTAAGTACATTAATCCTACTATTAAAGCACTAACAGCTGTAACAGGAAGCTTTGATGATGCAGGTAAAGCACAAGAGCAAGCAAAAGCTTTCATTGCACAAGGTGCAGATGTCTTAATGGCTGACGCTAACCAAGCAGGTAGAGGCGTATACGTAGCTGCTGAAGAAAAAGGCTTATGGGCTATATCTTCAATCTCAGCTGAGTATGATGAATATAATAAGGGTTTGATTGCATGTGGTACTGCAGATATGGCAAAAGCTATATTCCTTACAGTTAAAGAAGTGCAAGACGGAACTTATAAAGCAGCATACAAAGAAAATGGTATTAAAGAAGGTATATGTGATTTAACATTTAGCCCAACTTTAAAATCAAAAATCCCAGCTGATGTTATCGAAAAAATAGACCAAATAAAAAAAGATATTGTAGATAAAAAAATCGATGTCAGCAAGCTGATAGGTTAAAATATTTAATACAAATGACTTTAATATACCTGTAAGTTGACATGGCAACTTACAGGTAACTATAAAAAATTAGTTAGTGAAAAAAACCACTTTAAAAAATATAAATATGGAGGAAAAATTATGATGAAAAAAGGATTAATACTTGTACTAGCTTTATTTGCAGCAATCGCTTTAGTTGGATGTGGCAAAGCTGCAGAAGAAAAAGAAGCTTTAAAAGTTGCGATTGCCTTAACTGGTGCTAAAACTGATGGCGGATGGAATCAAAGTGCCTATAATGGATTATTGCAGATTGAAGAAAAACTAGGTGCTGATATTAGCTTTAATGAGAATACTCAAGCAGCTGATTATGAAAAAATCTTAAGAGAATATGCAAAATCTGGTAATGATGTAGTTATTGGACACGGCTTCCAGTTTTCAGACGGAGCCAAAAAAGTTGCAGAAGAGTTTCCAGATGTTACATTCATTGTTACAAGTACAAATGTAACAAATAATAAAAATCTAGGATCACTCAACAACAACTACCTTCAAGCAGGTTTTCTAAAAGGTGCCTTAGCAGCATTAATGACTAAAACTAATATAGTTGGAGGAATCGGTGGAGCTGATATTCCACCAATTCAAAACGATATGAAAGGCTTTGTTGCAGGAGCAAAATACGTCAATCCTAACATCAAAGTAGTAACAGCTATAACTGGTGATGGAACTGATGCTAATAAAGCTAAAGAACAAGCTTTAACATTTGTTGGACAAGGTGCTGACATTCTAATGGCTAATGCTAACGCAGCCAGCAGAGGAGTTCATCTAGCAGCTCAAGAAAAAGGTATTTATTCACTAGCATCAATTGCTGCAGAATATGATACTTTTAATAAAGGCTTAATTGCTTGTTCAATAGCAGATATGGCAACAGCTATATTCAAAGCTGTTGAGAGCATTGACGCAGGAACTTATAAAGCACAATTCCAATTGATGGGAATTAAAGAAGGAATCGTAGATTTAACTTACAGCCCAACTTTAAAATCAAAAATACCTGCAGATGTACTAAGTAAAGTTGCAGATTTAAGAGAAAAGTTATTGTCTGGAGAAATTGACGTAGCTAAATTAGCTCAATAATTTCAAATAATATTAATATTAATTATTAATTTTAAAAAGAATAGCTAATCCTTTGGAGCTGCTATTGCAGCTCCAAGGATAAACTTAAATCATTAATTTAAAAATACTAAATTTTATAAAAAAGTCACGATAGCATATATTGGTAACAATTAGCTTATAACTTTGGATATTCACTCACTTGTTAAAAGGTTAAACAAGGAGTTTATATAAAAATTGTTTTAATTATACTAAAACAAAATCAAAAATTTAGGAGGAAAATTTATGATGAAAAAAGGATTATTATTAGTTCTAGCAATCTTAGCAGCAATCGCTTTAGTTGGATGTGGCAAAACTGCTGAAAAAGAAAAAGACGTTCTAAAAGTAGCTATGGCATTACCTGGTTCAAAAACTGATGGCGGTTGGAGCCAAACAGCATATGCAGGTCTAGTGCAAATTGAAGAAAAATTAGGTGCAGAAGTTTCACTTAGTGAAAACACACAACCTGCTGACTATGAAAAAGTTTTAAGAAACTATGCTAAAGCCGGTAATGATGTTGTAATCGGACATGGCTTTGAATTTGGAGATCCTGCTTTAGCAGTAGCTAAAGAATTTCCAGATGTAATGTTCATTGTTACTAGTACAGATGTTACAAACAACAAAAATGTAGGTTCACTAAACAATAACTACCTACAAGCTGGTTTCCTACAAGGTGCTTTTGCAGCATTAATGTCAAAGTCTGGCACAGTTGCTAACATTGGTGGATTAAACATTCCTCCAATCGTAAACAATGCTAAAGGTTTTGAAGCAGGAGCTAAATACATCAACCCAAATATCAAAGTACTATCTACTATAACTGGTAGTGGTGATGATGTTAACAAAGCTAAAGAGCAAGCATTAACTTTCATCGCTCAAGGTGCTGATGTTGTTATGGCTAATGCTAATGCAGCAGGTAGAGGTGTTTATGTAGCAGCTACAGAAAAAGGCGTATGGTCTGTTGCTTCAATCGCAGCTGAATATGATGCTTATGATAAAACATTAATTGCTTGTTCAAAAGCTGATATGTCAACTGCAATATTCGTAGCTGTAAACCAAATCGCTGAAGGCACATATAAAGCTGGATTTGAACTAATGGGAGTTAAACAAGGAATTGTTGGATTCAACTTTAGCCCAAAACTAGACTCCAATGTTCCAGCTGATGTTAAAACAAAAATGGCTGATCTAGAAAAGAAATTAGGTAATAATGAAATAGATGTAACCAAATTAATTTCAAAATAAAACTATAAATATTTTATATATTTGCATCTTGTTAAAAGGTTAAGCAAGGTGCCCATATAGATGCCTGTAGGGATACAGGCAAGGCATTAATTAAACCGAACAAAATTCAAAAGTTTTAGGAGGAAAGATTAGATGAAAAAAGGATTATTATTAGTTCTAGCAATTTTAGTAGCAATCACACTTGTTGGTTGTGGAAAAACTGCTGAAAAAAAAGAAGAGTTAAAAGTTGCTTTAGCTTTGACTGGTTCAAAAACAGATGGTGGTTGGAACCAAACAGCATACAATGGTTTAGTACAAATTGAAGAAAAATTAGGCGCTAAAGTTTCATTCAGTGAGAATGTTACAGCAAGTGACTATGAGAAAGTTCTAAGAACTTATGCAAAAGATGGCAATAAAGTTGTTATTGGTCATGGTTATGAGTTTTCAGACGCTGCTTTAGCAGTCGGTAAAGAATTTCCAGACACTTTCTTTATTGTTACCAGTTCAGATGTAACAAATAATAAAAATGTTGGATCTATTAACAACAATTACCTGCAAGCAGGTTTCATGCAAGGTGTATTCGCTGCTATGATGTCTAAAAGTAATGTTGTAGCTGGTGTTGGTGGCGGTCAAATTCCACCAATCGTAAATGACTTGGCTGGATTTGTTGCTGGTGCAAAATACATTAATCCTAATATTAAAGCTCTAACAGCAATTACTGGAAGCTTTGATGATGTTAATAAAGCAAAAGAGCAATCATTAACTTTCGTCAACCAAGGTGCTGATGTTCTAATGGCTGATGCTGATGCAGGTGGAAGAGGAATTTATGTAGCTGCTGAAGAAAAAGGTATATTCGCAATTGGTTCAATTGCTGCTGAGTATGATAAATATCCAAAAAGCTTAATTTCATGTGCTACAGCTGATATGGCTACAGCAATTTTCAAAGATGTTGAAAAAATAGCTAATGGAACATACAAAGCTGAATTCACTTTGATGGGTGTTAAAGAAGGCATTGTTGACTTTACTTATAGCCCAACATTAGAATCAAAAATTCCACAAAATGTTAAAGACAAAATTGCTGAAGTAAAAGCAAAATTATCTTCTGGTGAAATTGATGTCACTAAACTAGTGGAAAAATAGAAATGAAATTATTCGGTTTAAAAAAAATTAATGCCAATAACTAATAAAAATAAGATATAATGGGTGCGGGTGTAAATCCGCACCACATTAAAGAAGAGGGATGATATGGGAAATTACGATCAATCAATTATGGATATGGACAAGTATTTAGCAAGTAAAAAGGATGAGATGGTATCTTTCCTACAAGATTTCATCAGAATTAAAAGTGTAACTTATGAAGAAAAAGAAGCTGTAGAATACTTAGCCGGTAAAATGAAAGAATATGGATACGATGAAGTAAGAATCGACAAAGTAGGAAACGTTTTGGGCAGAATAGGACATGGTCCTATAACTGTTATGTATGATGCTCATATTGACACAGTTGAATTGGGAGATGTTGCTAAATGGGAACACCACCCACTATCAGGAGACCTTGCAGATGGATACATTTGGGGTAGAGGAACAGTCGATGACAAAGGACCTTTAGCCGCAATAGTTTGGGCTGGTAAATTATTAAAAGACTTGAACCTTCAAGATAAAATAACTATGTGGGTTTCTGGATCTCTTTCAGAAGAAGATGTAGAAGGCTCATGCGTAGATGAAATGATGAAAGTTAATCCAGACATTAAACCGGATTACTTGGTAGTTGCTGAAGCAAGTGAAATGCAAGTAATGAAAGGTAACAAAGGAAGAGCTATGATTAAAATAACTGTTCCTGGAGTTGCTGCTCATGCAAGCGTTGGACACACAGGCGACAATGCTTTAATTAAAGCATTACCAATAATCGCAGGTATTGATAAATTAACAGATCTAGGTGATGATCCTTTCTTAGGCAAAGGCACAATTGAAGTAACAAACGTAGTTTGTAATACACCTTCAAATAACACAATTCCTGGAGAAGTAACAATTTTCTGCGACAGAAGAATTTCTTGTGGAGAATCCAAAGAAGATCTTCTTGCTGAAATCCAACCTTTCTTGGAATTAGCACCTGGAAGCACTGCTTCAATAGACATGGAACATTTCAATACATGGAATGGCTATGCAGTTGCTGCTGAAGACTTTTTCCCATCATGGTTGATGGAAGAAGATTCAAAAGTAATTACTGCAGGTGTTGAAGCTTTTGAACTATGTTTCAAACAAAAATGTAACGTTGGAGTTTGGCCTTTTAGCACTAATGCAACAACATTATGTGGTAAACACGGTATCCCAACAATAGGATTTGGTCCTTCAATCGAAGAACTTTGTCACTCAGACAAAGAAAAAATCAGTGTGGAAGAATATGTTGATGCTGCTAAGTTTTATGCTTTGCTAGCGTTAACCATTTCAAATAAACAATAATTATACTCAGGAGGTAAAAAAAATGAAATCACAACTAAGAGGAAAACATCTGCTATCAACAGCAGACTGGTCAAACGAGGAAATCGAAACACTACTATTGACTGCAGAAAGATTGAAACTAGACAATACTCTAGGACATTACCACGATCATATCTGTAGAGCTCAATCACTATTCATGCTTTTCTTTGAAGAGTCAACTCGTACAAGAAACGCTTTCGAATGTGGTATTACTCAATTAGGCGGACACGGTAACTACCTAACTCCTAAATCAACACAAGTTGATCACGGTGAAACTCCAAAAGACACAATCGACGTATTAGGCAGAATGGGTCACGGTATTGGTATCAGAAATACACTAGTAGACGGTAACAAGTGGATGCAAGCAGTAGCTAAGCACAGCAACATCCCAGTTTACAACATGCAATGTGATATCTGGCACCCAACACAAGCTCTTGCTGACTTAATGACAATAAGAGAAAAATTCGGAAGAGACCTAAGAGGCAAAAAATTCGTTATCTCTTGGACTTCAGCTGGAAACTACATGAGACCTTTATCAATGGCTAACAACCTAGTTGAATTAATGACTAGAACTGGTATGGACGTTACTTTGGCTCACCCAGAGAAATTCGACCTACTACCTGTTGCTTTAGAAGCTGCTAGAAAAAATGCAGAAGCTAGCGGATCAAAATTCGAAATCGTTCACGACATGGACGAAGCTTGTAAAGATGCTGATGTTATCTACGCTAAAGGTTGGGGACCAATCATGACTGTTGGCGACGACGAAGTAGCTGGCGTTAAAATGATCGAAGAAAATCCAGGCTGGGTTGTAGACAGCAGAAGAATGGCTCTTGGTAAACCAGGCGCTATCTACATGCACTGCATGCCTGCAGACAGAGACATCGAAGTAACAAGTGAAGTTATGGACGGACCACAATCTGCAATCTATGACGAAGCTGAAAACAGAATGCACACTATTAAAGCTCTAATGGCTTTAACAATGGGTAACGTAAACGGCAAAAACTAATTAGTAGGAGATAAACATGAATACCCTAATTAAGAATACCTGTATAGTTACGATGAACGAAGATAGGGACGTTTTCTATGAATACGCAATTTATATAGAAAATGAAAGAATCTCGGAAATCGGACCTACAAAAGAAATGGAAGACAAGTATACTACGAATTGCAGGGTAATTGATGGAACTGATAAAATCGTTTTTCCCGGTTTAATAAATACACATAATCATCTTTTCCAAGTCCTTTTAAAGGGCTTGGGAGATGATATGGTATTGAAGGACTGGCTAGAGTTTATGACTTTCCCTAGCACACCATTTTTAACTGAGGAAAACTGCTATTTTGCCGCCTTAAACGGCTTAATGGAAGGTATCCACAGCGGAGTGACAACTACATTCGACTACATGTATCCACATGCAAAAGGATACAACAAAACTGACGAAGGAATAATCGAAGCCATGAAAAAACTTGGCGTTAGAGGTTTTCTAGGCAGAGGATGGGTTGATACTGGCGTAGAAGCTGGCGTTTATCCTGCTATGATTGAAAATCTAGATGATGTAGAAAAAGCTGTAAGAGATCTTTACAGTAAGTACCATAACATCGAAAACGGCAGAATCAAAATAGCCTTGGCACCTGCAGCAGTATGGTCAAATTCAGGTGATAGCCTGAAACTGTTAAAGAAACTAAGTGATGAACTAGATTTGATTTATTCACTACATGTATCTGAAACACCATTTGACAGGGAATCAGTCAAAAATCTACACGGGAAAGATGAGATCGATTTACTAATAGAACTTGGTCTATTAAATGAAAAGTTAATCATGGTTCACTGTGTATACCTAACTGATTATGATATCAGTAAGATAAAGGAATATGGAGCTACAGTTTCACACAATCCTGCAAGTAACATGTATTTGTCTTCAGGAGTAGCACCAATACCTAGGTTAAACAGAGAAGGCATAAGCGTCGGACTAGGACTTGACGGAGCTGCAAGCAACAACAGCAATGATATGATTGAATTGTTGAAAATGACTGCATTGCTACAAAAGGTTCACCATAGAAACCCGACAATTATGACAGCAGACAAGGTTTTAGAAATGGCAACTATCGAAGGTGCAAAAGCTTTGATGCTCGACAAGGAAATTGGATCTTTAGAAATCGGCAAGAAAGCAGATTTATTCATATTCAATCCGAAGAGAGATTTAAAAGCTATCCCAATGCATAATCCAGTATCAACACTAGTTTATAGCAGTGGCAACAAGAATGTTGAAACAGTTATAGTAGATGGAGATATAATAATGGAAGATGGTGTCGTAACTAAAATTGACGAAAGATTTGTAGCAGATAATTGCCAAAGATTAGCTGACGAACTTTCCGTTAAAGCTGGAACTGATAAACTTAAAAAAAGACCTTGGAAAAGAATATAAAATTCTAAATCTTTTTAGAAAGAAGTACAATAGTGCTTCTTTCTTTTTTTTTGTGTTAATAATTTGATGAATTATGATATAATTATTAAGTCATATTATTATTCAAAGGAGTGAACTAAATGAAAAACGTAAAATATTTAGAATGCATTAATTGTGGAGCTCAATACAAGCCAGAAAAGGGCAGATATACTTGTGATAAATGTGGACCTTCACTTGGTATACTTGACGTAATCTATGATTATGATTACATTAAATCAAGAGTATCAAAGGAAACATTTGCAAACAATAAAGATTACAACATGTGGAGATATGAACCTTTCATAGCTGTTGAAGAAAACGGACCAAAAGGTAAGTTAAGAGTGGGCTGGTCACCACTATATAAGGCTGATGTACTAGCAAAAGAAATCGGCTTGGATACTCTTTATGTTAAGGATGACGGTATAAATCCAACTTCTTCCTTAAAGGACAGAGCTTCAGCTGTTGCCGTTGCAAAAGCACTTGAAGAAAAAGCTGAGGTTATTTGTTGCTCATCAACAGGTAATGCAGCATCATCAACTGCTGGAAATGCGGCAAGTGTAGGAATGAAATCTGTAATTTTTGTTCCTGGTAGAGCACCTCAAGGTAAAGTAGCACAATTAAAAATCTTTGGAGCTAATGTTATGAGTGTTCAAGGATCATATGAGGATACATTCAGACTTTCTGCAGAAGCTATAGATAAATATGGCTGGTACAATAGAAATGCTGCAGTAAACCCTTATTGTGTAGAAGGCAAGAAAACTGTTTCAATTGAAACTTGTGAACAAATGAACTGGGAAGTACCAGACTGGATCGTATTTTCAGTAGGTGATGGTTGTACCATTGCTGGAGCCTATAAAGGTTATAAAGATCTTTATGAAGCTGGCTTCATAAACAAACTGCCACGAGTAGCAGGTATACAAGCTGAAGGTTGTGCACCACTTGCTCATGCCTGGGCTGAAAAAAGAGAGTGGAAACCTGAAGAAGAAAATACTATTGCTGATAGTATAGCAGTTGGTGTCCCTAGAAATGCTGTTAAAGCTATTAGAGCAGTTGAAGCTTCAAATGGTGTATGGGAAACTGTAACTGATGATGAAATTCTTGATGCAATGAGATTCATGGGCAAACATGCCGGTGTATTTGGAGAGCCTGCTGGTGCAGCTGGAATGGCCGGTTTAAGAAAATTAGTTGCAAATGGTGTGATAAAGAAAAATGAAACTGTTGTTTGTGCTGTAACTGGAAATGGTCTAAAAGACGTAGTTAATGCAATCAAGGCAGCAGGTGAACCAATAAAGGTTGAACCAACATCAGAAGGTTTAGCCAAAGCATTAAAAGAAATCGGATATTAGGAGGAAGTACATGGGTATTCTTTTAAAGGGAGGAACTCTTGTTCTAGAAGATAAAGTCATAATTGGTGATTTAAGAATTGATAACGAACTTATAAGAGAAATTGGGCAAAACCTAGTTCCATCAGAAGGTGATGAAGTTATCGATGTTACTGGTAAGCATGTTATGCCAGGTGTTATCGATGCCCATGTCCACTATAAGATGCCTATTGGTAAAGTTTATACAATTGATAACTTTGAGACTGGCTCAAGAGCAGCTTTATGTGGAGGGGTTACAACAGTTATCGATTATGCCGAACCTGTTGATGGCCTAACACTTTTAGAATCACTTGATTACAGAGTTAAAGAAGCTAAAGGACATAATTTTGTTGACTATACAGTACATATGACCTTATCAGGTGACACCCCATATACAATCGATGATTTAAGAAGTTTCAGAGCCTATGGAGTTAATAGCTTAAAGCTGTATACTACTTATGATTTCATCATGGATTATGACATGATTTTCAATGTTCTAAGAAACGCTAAAGAAGTAGGGATGGAAGTAACTATTCATGCCGAGGATAATGAAATTGTTGCAAAAGCAGTCAAGGAATTAAAAGCTGAAGGGAATACTGGTGTTGAATTTCATAGTACTAGCAGACCAAGTGAAGCTGAATTTTATGCTGTTGAAAGAATAATTGAAATGTGTGAAAAAGAGGACTTGAGTGCTCATATAGTTCATGTTTCTTCAGGGTTGACAGGAGAATTAATTGGTAAGGCTAAAGCCAGAGGAGTTAAAATTTCCGGAGAAACTTGTCCCCACTATTTGATGTTGAATAATGAAGTATATAAAAGACCTGATGGTCAATTGTTCGTCATGCAACCTCCACTTAGAAATGAGAAGGAAAGACTGCAATTATTGGATGAGTTGTTAAATGGTACCTTTGATTTTGTTACTACGGATCACTGTGCTTACAGCCCTCATCAAAAATTCATGTCAAATACTTTTTACGAAACCAACGGTGGAATACCAGGGACAGAGACATTGTTGCCTATAATCTATAATCAGACTGTATCTTCAGGCAAGTTGGAGTTGACTGAGTTGAGTAGACTGTTGTCAACTAATCCTGCCAAGAAGTTTGGTCTTTACCCTAAGAAGGGTGTAATAAAAGTTGGTAGTTATGGTGATATAGTTGTTGTTGATCCTTTATTAGAAGTTAAATTATCAAATGATATGGTTCACACTGCCGCAGACTATACAACCTTTGATGGGTTTACAGTAAAAGGTTATCCTGTCATGACAATTTTAAGAGGTATGATTGCCTATAGGGATGGAATGTTTTTGATGGGTGATCCTAAGGGTAAATTTATAAGCTGTTAAATTGACAAGATTTTCTTGCAATATTAAGTTAAAATAAGTATAATTATGCTATGTGAAAATGAAGGCATACTGCCATATTGTGGTGTGCCTTTTGAATTTTTAAAAAAGAGGAGATAATTTTATGAGTAAAAAAGTTGTTGTAGCTTTAGGTGGAAATGCAATTCTAAAACCTAAGCAAGCTGGTACTATTGAAGAACAAATGGAAAACGTTTTAAACGCTAGCCAAAATATCGTTAAACTAATCAAAGAAGGTTATGAAGTAGTCATAGCACATGGTAATGGACCTCAAGTAGGAAATATCCTATTACAAAATGCAGCTGCTAGAGATCAAGTTCCTGCGATGCCTTTATATGTTTGTGGAGCTGAAAGCCAAGGTTTAATTGGTTACATGATTCAACAAAATATTAGAAATGAACTTAAAAGACAAGGGATCAACAAGAACGTAGTTACTTTATTAACTCAAGTTATTGTAGATAAAAATGACCCTGCATTCAAGAATCCTTCAAAACCAGTTGGTGCTTTCTATACAGAAGCAGAAGCACAAGCTGGAATTGCCAAAGGTGAGAACTGGGTTGAAGATTCAGGTAGAGGCTGGAGAAAAGTTGTAGCTTCACCAATGCCTATTGATGTTGTTGAGTTAGATGAAGTTAAAGATTTAATCGAAGCTGGTTGTGTAGTTATCACTGTTGGTGGCGGGGGAATTCCTGTTATCGAAGAAGATGGTATGTTAAAAGGCGTTGAAGCAGTTATTGACAAGGACTTGGCTAGTAGTCTATTAGCTGATGAATTGAATGCTGATTACTTGGTTATTGCTACTGACGTTGCTCATGTTGCAATTAATTTTGGCAAAGAAAACCAAGAGGATCTTAAGACTATTGATTTAGCTACTGCTCAAAAACATCTTGATGATGGACAATTCGGTAAAGGCAGCATGGGACCTAAAGTTGAAGCTGTTATGAAGTTTGTTAGCAAAGGCGGACAAGGAATCATCACATCACTTGATTCTTTAAGAGATGCTGTTGTTGGAGAAGGCGGAACTAAAATTATCAAATAGTAACTATTTATAGAAATTTAAAAGGCCATATGAAATTTTCATATGGCCTTTATTTATATACTATTATATGTCATTATTCTATACTATTGTTTTGTAATCAAAGTATATAAATTAAAACAGAAAGTATATGACAGATACTTGCACCTAATACAAATAGATGCCAGATTGAATGGAAATATTTAACTCCTTTAATTATATAAAAGACAATTCCTATAGTATAAGCTAGTCCACCAGCAATTAATAGTACTAGTCCACCAAATTCTAGTTTATCAAGAAGTTGAGGTAAGTAGAAGGCTATAGCCCAACCCATTGCTACATAAAGTATTATTGATAAAATTCTAAATTTACTAAGATTTACTGTATTTAGTAATATCCCTATTAAAGCACTAATCCAAATAATTGTAAAAATAACCCATCCTGATGTTCCACCGATGATCAGCAATGCATATGGGGTGTAGGTGCCAGCAATCAATAAGTAGATAGTACAATGATCAAGAATTTGGAATATCTTTTTAGCTTTTTCATTGGTTATAGCATGGTATAAAGTTGAAGATGTATAGAGTAGTACCAATGTACTGCCAAATATTAATGATGATGTTAATTCTAATATTGATGATGAAAAAAAGATCATCATTATTAGAGCTGTAAGGCTAAGTAGAATACCAACTCCGTGTGATGTTGAATTGAAGATTTCTTCACCTAAAGTGTATTTTCGTTTATTCATAATACCTCCTATTTTTTATTTATAATGTTCATAATCCATAATGCTGGTTATTTTTAAGGCGGCATCATGCCCTGCAAACTTATCACATAGATATAATCCTAAATCAAGTGATGAACTTACCCCACGAGCTGTTATTACATCCTTTTCATCTACAATTCTTTTATTTTTAACAACCTTTGCATATTGTGACAATTCATTAAAAGAATTAGGGTGAGTTGTTGCTTTTTTTCCTTCTAGAAAACCAGCTAAACCCAATATTAAAGATCCTGTACAAACAGATACTTTTAAAGGACAGTTTTTTGATGTTTTAATCCAATTAATAAATGATTCACTTCTACATATTTCCTTAGCACCTGGTATAAATATCATGTCAAATTCACTTAAATCAGGTGATAATAAATCTGCCTTAACAATTAAACCGTTGTTATCTTTTATAATATCAGTTTCTGCTACAATTTTCCAACTTAAATCTGGCAAATATGATAATTCCTTAAGTCTGGTAATAGGATCAAACGCACCTATAAAATCTAACATAGTCATCTGGTCGTAAACAATAAATGCAATATTCATTTTTCCTCCTAATATAATTTATCGGTTTATTATACATCTGTATAATAAAAAAAGCAATTCTACAAAATTGTAAAACTGCTTTTAGTTTTTTTTGGTGTGCCAGAAGGGATTCGAACCCCCGACCTACGGATTAGAAGTCCGTTGCTCTATCCAGCTGAGCTACTAGCACGAAATAATGGAGCGGGTGATGGGAATCGGACCCACGCATCCAGCTTGGAAGGCTGGAATTCTACCATTGAACTACACCCGCGAATTTATCAACGCACTATGTATTATATAACAAAAACACGAGTCTGTAAAGAGTAAAAATGAGTTTTATTATATATTTATTAGTTGCTTTAATAATAAGAATAATACATATTATATATAAATAATTGAAATAATTCAAGGGTTATGTTAAAATAAAGAAGTTAAAAGGGAGTAGTTAAAACAGTAAAGACAACATAACCGATACAAAGTATCTGGATTTACGACCAATGATGGTAACAAGACTTTTAGCGTTTAAGACGCTATGAGTCTTTTTTTATAATTAAGGAGGTACAATGAACAGTTATTTAGACAGTAAAGAAAAAATAATCCAAGAACTAGGTAGTAATCAAGAACATGGCTTAAATGACCAAGATGTAATTGAGTCAAGAAATCTTTATGGAGAGAATACTTTTAGTCAAGAAAAACCTATCAGTCTTTTTAAGAGAATTATTGAAGCACTAAAGGAACCTATGATTTTCATCTTAATAATTGCTGCAATAATTACAATAGGTGTAAACATCTTTAAAGTGATTAATGGTCAGCATGCAGAATTCGTCGAATCAGCAGGAATAATCATAGCAATTGCTCTTTCAACAACTATTACTATTGTAATGGAAGGTAGATCTAAAAAAGCTTTCGAAGCTCTAAACAAAATCAAAGAGAACATTGCTATAAAGACTTTGAGAAATGGTGCTATTACCCTAGTGCCTCAAAAAGATTTAGTAGTTGGTGATATTATACAAATTGAAACTGGTGATAAAATTCCTGTCGATGCAAGATTACTTGATAGTATTGATTTACAAGCTGATGAATCATCATTAACAGGAGAGAGTCTAGCAGTCAATAAGAATAGTAAAATTAAAATTAAGAACGAACACACACCATTAGCAGAAAGATTTAATATGGTTTACGGAGGCACTTTCATTACAGCTGGTAATGGGACAGCTATCGTGACTCAAGTTGGTGATTCTACTGAATTTGGTAAAATTGCTGATGAATTAAAAAAACAAGATAAATCAACTATGCCACTACAAGAAAAGCTAGCCAAACTTGGTAAAGCAATCAGTTTTCTAGGAATTGGTTTGGCAACCTTCATATTTTTGATACAATTAATTAGGTTGTACTTGGATGGCAATATATCATTTGAAACAGTATCGGAAACATTTATCACAAGTATTGTTTTAATAGTTGCTGCAGTTCCTGAAGGACTACCTACAATCGTTGCAGCATCACTTGCTATCAATATTATGAAGATGGCTAAGGAGAATGCTTTAGTAAAGAACTTAATTGCCAGTGAAACTGTAGGGGCGATAAATATTATTTGTTCAGACAAAACAGGAACTTTAACTGAAAACAAGATGACAGTAATAAAAGTGTTTGAAGATTGTAACTTTATTAATCCAGACGAAATGAAATCTGAATATTTGTTAACAAATTTCGCTTTAAACACTACAGCTCATCTAGAAGTTCAAGAAAATGGGAAGTTCAATTTTATAGGCAGCCCAACTGAAGGAGCTATCTTAGTTGTTCATGATAAGGTTAAAGACACAAGTTATATTGATGTAAGAAAAGATGCTAAAGTATTACACACATATCCTTTTTCATCAGAAGAAAAGAAAATGACCACAATAATTGAACTAGACGATAAAGTCCTAGCTCTAACAAAGGGAAGTACAGAAAAGGTAATGAGTCTTTGTAATAAAGTTGTTACCTGTGATGGAATTAAGGATATATCAGAACAAATTAAAAATTTAGAGGAACAAATACACTATTTCGAGAGCCAGGCTATGAGACTTATTGGTTTTGCTCATAAAGAATTAATAGAAAAACATGATTTTGAAACTGACAAAAAAATTATTGAAACTAATATGATCTTTGACGGTTTTGTTGTTATTAAAGATCCAATAAGAAAAGAAGTCTATGGAGCAATTAATAGCTGTAGAGATGCAGGAGTAAGTATAAAAATGCTTACAGGTGATAATTTAATTACTGCCAAAGCTATTGCTACAGAACTAGGCATAATTGACAAAAGTAGCTTGGTTCTTAAAGCTACCGATGTTGAAAATATGTCTGATAAAGAACTAGAAGAAAAGATTGATAATATAAAAGTGATTGCAAGAAGTACACCATTGGTTAAGTTAAGAATCGTTAAAATGCTTAAGAAAAAAGGTAACGTTGTTGCTGTAACCGGTGATGGTATTAATGATGCCCCTGCACTAAAAAGTTCAGATGTGGGAATTGCTATGGGTATTACTGGAACAGAAGTATCCAAAGAAGCAAGTGATATAGTACTCCTTGATGACTCTTTTGCTACAATAGTTAAAGCGATACATTGGGGAAGAGGTATTTATGAGAATTTCCAAAGATTCCTTCAATTCCAACTTGCTGTTAACTTATCATCAGTAATCGTAATATTAACTACGATTCTAATAGGTTTTAAAGCTCCATTTACTGCTATCCAGATTCTATGGATTAACTTGATCATGGATGGACCACCAGCATTAACTCTTGGTCTAGAACCAATTAGAAGTGATCTGATGAAAAACAAGCCTATAACTAGAAATGCGAGTATTGTAACAAAAACCATGTTATCAAATATTGTAATTAATGGTCTATTTGTCTCGGTTGTTATAATAACACAAGAGCTATACAATTTCCTTGGAGCGGCTGATGCTAGTAAAGGTACAGTAACTTTTACGTTGTTCGTCCTATTCCAATTATTCAATGCCTTTAACGCAAGAGAATTAGGAAATAGCAGTATATTTAAAAATATTATTAACAATAAAACTATGATTATGGTTTTTGCTGGGACATTCCTTCTCCAATTTGTTATTACTCAAATTGGTGGTAGTGCCTTTAGAACTGTACCATTAGATTTATTAATGTGGATTAAAATAGTTGCTACTTCATTATCAATTATTGTTGTTGGAGAATTAGTGAAATTTATTAGAATAAGACTTATCAAGAACAATTAAGGATTAAGAATAAAGAGAAAAATAATATACCGTTATTCCTAAGAATAACGGTATTCTTTATTTTATTTTCTTATGATAAAATAGTAAGGAGAATCTTAGGAGGAATAGTTTTAATTTGAAGTATTTTATTGAAGTCTGGGGTTGCCAGATGAATGAACATGATGCCGAAACCCTTGGTGGATTAATAGAGAAAAAAGGATTTGTAAAAGCAGATAACTACAATGATGCACAATTAATCGTGCTTCATACTTGTTGTATCAGAGCCAAAGCTGAAGATAAAGTAATAGGTAGAATAGGGGCCCTATCCAAATTAAAGAAAAAAAGACCGGAAATGATTATAGCTGTTGGTGGCTGTATGACACAACAAGAAGAAGTTGCCAAATACATAGAAAAACGCTTCGATAAAGTTGATATTATCTATGGTACCCACAATATAAACGAGTTCGATAATTTATTAAGCACTGCAATGGAAGAAAAAAACCAAATAAAAAGCATATCAAGTGCAGATGAAATGGATATAAGAGAATATATTCCAATCAAAAGAAATGATAAATTGAAAGCTTTTGTAAATATTATATATGGATGTAATAATTATTGCTCTTATTGTATAGTTCCATATGTAAGAGGAAGAGAAAAAAGCAGAGAGATTTCATTCATTGTAGAAGAAGTCAAAGAGTTACTAGGAAGAGGTTTTAAAGATATAACTTTACTTGGACAAAATGTTAATTCCTATGGTAAGGATTTTAAAGACAATACTAATTTTTCTATGTTGCTAAAAGAATTAGACAAATTAGGTGAATATAGATTGAGATTTATGTCATCACATCCTAGGGATTTTGATCTTGAGCTAGTGGATACAATAAAAAACACAAAAAATGTTTGTCATCAAATACATCTTCCACTTCAATCAGGGAGTGATAGAATTATCAAGGAAATGAACAGAGGATATACTAAGGAACATTACTTAGCTTTAACTGAATATATATATAAGGTCATGCCTGAGGCGACTATTTCAACAGATATAATAGTTGGCTTCCCTGGGGAAACAGAAGAGGATTTTCTTGACACTATGGATGTAGTGGAGAATGTTGGCTATGACCAGGCCTATATGTTTATGTATTCAATAAGAGAAGGAACCAGAGCTGCAAAAATGGAAAATCAAGTACCGGAAGAAATAAAAAAAGAGAGATTTCATCGATTATTGGAGTTACAGAAGAAGAAAAGTCTTGAACGCAATAGAGCTATGAAGGGTAAGATATATGAAGTTCTGGTTGAAGGGTTAGGAGAAAAGAATAGACTCACAGGCAGAACAAGAGGGAATAAGGTTATAAATTTCAATGGTGATATTTCTCTAGAAGGTCAATTAGTCAAGGTTATAGTAACAGAATATAATACTTGGTCCCTTTATGGAGAATTAATAGGAGAATAAAATGGGCTTAACACCTATGATGAGACAATATTTGGAGATAAAGGAACAGTATGGTGATGCTATACTGTTTTTCAGATTAGGTGATTTTTATGAAATGTTCATGGAAGACGCTAAAAAAGCATCCTCTATTTTAGAGATTGCCTTAACAGGGAGAGATGCTGGACTAGATGAAAAAATTCCTATGTGTGGCATACCATATCATGCAGCTAACACTTATATTAGAAAACTTCTTGACAAAGGCTTGAAGGTAGCAATTTGCGAACAGGTTGAGGATCCAAAATTAACCAAGGGTATTGTCAAAAGAGAAGTGACAAGAATAATTACACCTGGAACAATTATGGAAGAATTGAGCCTAAATGAAAAAAGCAATAACTATATCGGAGCTATTACTGTTGACGAAGATTTTTATGGTCTCGCATATGCAGATATTACAACTGGTGAATTCATGACCACAGCCATTGCCAGATATGAAGGCCTAGACTCATTATATAGTGAATCAGAACGTCTGGATATTAAAGAACTAGTCGGTAACGACATTCAATTAATCAACTCATTCAAAGATAAAGGGATATACTCAACATTACATGATGGAGAAGTTTTATCTGCAGAAATTACAATTGATTTTAAAATTGATATATTTGGATATAATGCATGTATACAAAGTATAAATCTCCTGTATTCCTATTTAAAATATACTCAAAAAAGTAATATTAAAATATTGGAGCAAGCTAGGTATTATTCACTAACCCAATATATGTCTATAGATTCATGGAGCAGACAAAATCTCGAAATAACAAGGAACATTCGAACAGGAGATAATAGAAATACCCTGCTTTCGATTTTAGATAAAACAAAGACTGCTTTTGGGGGGAGACTCTTAAAAAGATGGCTGGAACAACCATTGCTTGATCTTGAGCAGATTATTGCTAGACAAAATGTTGTAGAATTACAATTTAAAGACGTTTATTTTAATCAAACTATTAGGGATGCTCTAAAAGGTATCTATGACATAGAGCGTATCTTAGGCCGATTAAGTTTCGGGACAGGGAACGGGAAGGATCTTCTCGCCTTAAAAAATTCATTAATCAATATAGAGAAAATAAGGCTTCTTTTAATAGAAAATAAGTCGAAATGTTTGGTTGGGTATATTTCAAACCTGGAAGACAGTTCGAATTTGATAGGGTATTTGGATATATCCATAAATGAGGAACCACCGTTTACTTTAAAAGAGGGTGGAATAATTAAAGCTGGTTACAATAAAGATGTTGATTATTTGAGGAAATTGAGTAACGAAAGCAAGGAATTAATCAAGGAACTGGAAGCAAAAGAGCGAGACAGACTAGGAATCAAATCATTAAAGGTTGGATATAACAAGGTCTTTGGCTACTATTTGGAAATCACTAAAAGCAATGCCCATTTAGCACCACCAGATTACATAAGAAAACAGACCATAGCTGGTGGCGAACGATTTATAAATGAAGAGTTGAAGAACTTGGAATATGCACTTATCCATAGTAAGGATAAGCTGATTGCCTTGGAATATGAAATATTTACAGAAATCAGAAATAAGGTTTTAACAGAAACTGATATTTTAAAGAAAATTGCTGCTTGTGTCGGAGAGATTGATGTATTATCCTCATTTGCTTATGTAGCTCAAGTAAATGACTATGTAAGGCCGAATATTGACAATGATCAAGGTTTTAATTTAGTCAGTGGTCGACATCCAATGGTAGAGAAGTTAGTCGATTTTGAAAGTTATGTTGCTAATGATTTTGATATAAATGATAATAATCTAGCAATTATTACTGGACCAAATATGGCTGGTAAATCTACCTTTATTAGAATGTTGGCAATTTTAACTATAATGGCCCAGTGCGGAAGTTTCATTCCGGCAAAATATTTTAAATTTGGAATTGTTGATAAAGTTTATGCCCGTGTAGGAGCAAGTGATGATTTAGGCAGTGGGCAGAGTACATTCATGGTAGAAATGAATGAGGTTGCCTCAATACTCAAAAATGCAACTGATAGAAGCTTGATTATCTTAGATGAAGTTGGCAGAGGAACAAGTACTTTAGATGGCTTGTCCATTGCCTGGGCAGTGAGCGAATACCTTTTAACAAAGATAAAAGCTAGAACAGTTTTTGCAACACATTATCATGAATTAATAGATTTAGAAAACTATTTTAAAAATGTATTCAATCTGTCAATGGCTGTTCAAGAATATAGGGATCAAATTGTATTCTTAAGAAAAGTTGTGCCAGGTGGTGCTGATAAAAGTTATGGAATACATGTTGCCAAGATGGCAGGCCTTCCTGATGATTTAATTAGAAGAGCGGAAGAGAAGATGAATCAATTTGAATTTCCTGATTTAGTTGAAGAAAAGCAACTAACTTTGGAGATAATTGAACAAGATAATCCCCTTAAAGAACTATTAGCTGAGGTTAACCCTAACGAGCTTACACCATTAGAAGCCTTAGAGTTAGTCTATAAACTTAAAGTTAAATTACAGGAGAAATTATGAGCAAGAAAATCATAATACTTGATGAAAATACAATAAATCAAATAGCGGCTGGAGAGGTAATTGAACAACCTTCTTCAGTAGTAAAGGAACTTGTTGAAAATAGTATTGATGCTGGGGCCAGTCACATAACTATAAGTATATCAGCAGCAGGTTTAAAAGAAATTAAAGTTACAGATGATGGGCATGGTATTGATGAAGAAAATATCGAAAAAGCATTTTCAAGATATGGTACCAGCAAGTTAAGCACAATAGATGATCTTTATACTCTAAATACCATGGGGTTTAGAGGGGAAGCACTAGCAAGTATAGGGTCAGTCAGTAAAGTACAGATATCATCACGTACGAAGGATTTTGAGTATGGAATTACATTAGGTATAGAAGGTGGGAATTTCACAAGTAAGAAGGCTGATACTCTAAATATTGGAACTACTATCAGAGTAAATGACTTATTTTATAATACACCTGTCAGACAAAAATTCTTAAGAAGTTCTCTAAGAGAAACTAGGGATATAATAGATATTGTAGAAAAACTGGCTTTGTCAAAACCAGAGATTGCTTTTAATTTAATAGTTGATAACAAGCAAGTTTTTAAAAGTAGGGGTAATGGGGATATCAAGGAACTAGCAGCTCAAGTGTTTTCCTATAACATTGGCAAGGAGATGCTACCGCTGGACTCGTTAAAGAATGGTATTAGAGTTTGGGGCTTAGTAGGTAACTACAATGTTTATAGAGGCAATAGAGATAACATCATTTTTTTTATAAACTCCAGGTACGTCATTAGTAATACTTTGGCAAAGGCCTTGGAGAGTGCTTACAGAAGTAGGTTACCAATCAATAAGTATCCGGTGGGCATTATCTATCTTGAAATCCCACAATATTTAGTAGAAGTGAATATACACCCTAAGAAAATGGCAGTAAAGATAGATCAAGAAGAAATAATCACATCCTTGATAACCAATGAAGTCGAAAAATTATTAATAGAATCCAATAAATTACCAGTAAAAAGTAAAACTGTGGAAATTGATAGTTTCAAAAAAAATGATATGAAAGAAATAAAAGTTGTTGAATATCCTAGTTTGGATAAAGAGGAACAGCTGAGTCTATATGAAAGTAAATATAAGGATAATCCTTTTTTTAATATTGAAGTTTTAGGGACAATTAAAGATACATATATAATTGCTAGTATGAATGACACATTGTATATTATAGACCAACATGCCGCTCATGAAAGGGTTAATTTTGAAGAAGCTTTGAAGGAATTTGAATCAACAGGTTTTAAAAGCCAATTTCTACTTGAACCATATCTAGTTTCTCTAAATAATACAGACTATATGAGAGTCATCGAAAACATAGATAAGTTAATGAACTATGGGGTGATATTGGAAAGTTTTGGTGAGGGTGCCTTTTTAATCAGAGGTTTACCTTTAAAGATAATTGGAGAGGAAGCAACAAGTGAATTCTTCCTTGACTTGATTGATTCTTTTGATAACAATGATTCAGAGGAAGTGAAAAATTTAATGTTAGAGAAGGCTGCTTGTTCTCGCTCAGTAAAAGCTGGTAGTTATATTAATAAAAATGAACTAAAAGCATTGATCCAAAGATTGGGAGAAAGTGAATTTCCATTTACTTGTCCACATGGGAGACCAACATTTTTAAAACTTAATGTTATGGACTTGGAAAAATTGTTTTTAAGGAGCAAGTGATGATAATTGGGATTGTTGGACCAACTGGTTCAGGGAAAAGTTCTTTAGCTATAGAGTTAGCCAAGTTATGTAAGGGCTCTATAATATCTTGCGACTCAGTACAAGTCTATAAAGGTTTCAACATAGGTTCTGGAAAAGTGACAGAATTAGAAAAACAGGGAATACCCCATTATTTACTTGATATTAAAAATGGTAACGAGGAATTTACAGCAGGAGAATTTGTTCATAAAGCACAAGAAGCCATAGAGGATATTGAGAAGATGGGCAGGGTACCTATAATTACTGGCGGAACCGGCTTATATTACAGAGCTTTCGCTTATCAGTATGCTTTAAATGATGGAGCAAAAGAAAAAGAAAAAAAGCTTAGAGATAAGTACTTGTCTATTCTTGAAGAAAAGGGTGTCAGGTACCTCTACCAAAAACTCTTAGAGGTTGATAAAAAAAGTGCTATGGAAATCAATCCTAATCATTCATCTAGAATTATTAGAGCTTTGGTTTTTTATTATACAAATCTAGATGGTATATCGAAACAAAAAGATGAAACTAAAGGTTTAAGGGATGATATTGTTGGTATATACCTTGATGTTGACCGTGAAGTTTTGTATGATAATATAAGTAAACGAGTGGATAAAATGATTGAGAATGGTTTAATTGAAGAAGTTAAAGAATTACTTGCAAGAGGTATTAGCGATGAGTCAGCACCGATGAAAACTATTGGCTACAAGGAGATTGTGAGCTATCTGAAAGGTGATTATGGATTAGATGAAGCTATTGCTTCAATCAAGCAAAATAGTAGACACTATGCTAAGCGACAAATAACCTGGTTTAGGAGACATGATGAGCTTTTTAGGATGTCATATAATTCAATTAATGACAGGGAAAAAATTATTTCTCATTTATTAAAATTTTTAAATAAAACACATTGACATTAATTCCCATTATGATATAATTATTCTTGCGTTCAGGTTCGGGGCGTAGCGCAGCTTGGTAGCGCATCTGGTTTGGGACCAGAGGGTCGGGGGTTCAAATCCCTCCGCCCCGACCAATTCAAGAACCAAATATATTTAATATGGCCCGTTGGTCAAGCGGTTAAGACACCGCCCTTTCACGGCGGTATCAGGGGTTCAATTCCCCTACGGGTCACCAATATTTACTTTAATTTAGATGGCCCCGTGGTGTAGCGGTTATCACGCCTGCCTGTCACGCAGGAGATCGTCGGTTCAAATCCGATCGGGGTCGCCAAAATTGCTGGTGTAGCTCAATTGGCAGAGCAGCTGATTTGTAATCAGCAGGTTGCGGGTTCAAGTCCCATCACCAGCTCCATTTTTTTGGGGAGATTCCCGAGAGGCTAAAGGGGGCAGACTGTAAATCTGTTGTCTACGACTTCGCAGGTTCGAATCCTGCTCTCCCCACCAAATTTATTGGGGTGTCGCCAAGCGGTAAGGCACCGGTTTTTGGTACCGGCACTCGTTGGTTCGAATCCAGCCACCCCAGCCAATTTTCGGTAAGATCCAATATATGATATAAGCCTTTTATGAGCCAATGGCTCTTTTTTTATTTATACAATTCGTTGTATAGAAAAGAAAATTTTGATAAAATAGAATAATTAAGGAGGTTGTTAATTTGAAAGAATATAATCCTGGAATAATAGAGAAAAAGTGGCAGAACATATGGGATGAAAATGGTACATTCTATGCAGAAAATGGAAGTGCAAAGCCAAAATACTATCTTTTGATTGAATTTCCCTATCCATCAGGAAAGGGTTTACATGTTGGACATCCAAGACCATACACAGCCTTGGATATTGTAGCTAGAAAAAGAAGACTTGAGGGCTATAATGTGCTTTATCCTATTGGTTGGGATGCTTTTGGCCTACCTACTGAAAACTATGCTATTAAAAACAAAGTTCATCCAAGAGAAGTTACCAAGGAGAATATTGCAAGATTCAAGGAACAACTAAAGTCACTTGGATTTTCTTTTGATTGGTCAAGAGAAATTAATACAACAGATCAAGAATATTATAAATGGACACAATGGATATTTATCCAATTATATAATATGGGACTCGCCTATAAAAAGGAATTCCCTATCAACTGGTGCCCTGCCTGTAAGGCAGGACTAGCCAATGAAGAAGTTGTTAACGGTAACTGTGAAAGATGCGGAGGCGCCGTCCATAAAAAGGTTAAGAATCAGTGGATGTTAAAAATCACTGAATACGCTGATAGATTAATAGATGATTTAGATGATTTGGACTATATTGAAAGAGTTAAGACACAACAGAAGAATTGGATTGGCCGATCATATGGATTAGAGGCAGATTTTAAAATTGATGGTACTAATGAAGCTCTAAGTGTTTACACTACAAGACCGGATACTATGTATGGTGCTACCTATATGGTTATAGCTCCAGAGCATGAACTAATTGAGAAATTAAAGGATAAGATTAGCAATTATGAAGAACTTGTAAGTTATAGAGATGAATCAGCTAACAAATCAGATTTAGAAAGAACAGAAATAGTAAAAGACAAAACAGGAGTAAGAATTGAGGGCATTGATGCAATCAATCCTATAACTGGTATGAAGATTCCTGTTTATGTATCTGACTATGTATTAATAACCTACGGTACAGGAGCCATTATGGCTGTACCGGCACATGATACAAGAGACTATGAGTTCGCCAAGAAGTTTAACTTGCCAATAATTGAAGTTGTTTCTGGCGGCAATATAGAAGAAGAAGCATATACTGATAATGAAAACGGTGTGTTAATCAACTCGGAGTTGATCAATGGACTGATAGTTAACGAAGCCAAAGAAAAAATTAGTGATTATCTTGAAAACAAAGGAATAGGTAGAAGAACTAAAAACTTCAAACTTAGAGACTGGGTATTTTCAAGACAAAGATATTGGGGAGAGCCAATTCCATTGGTTCATTGTGATAGTTGTGGCTGGGTACCTTTAGATATTAAAGAATTGCCATTGGTATTGCCTGATGTTGAAAGCTATGAGCCAACTGATAACGGGGAATCACCATTAGCAACAATGACTGAATGGGTTAATACGACTTGTCCAAAATGTGGTGGTAAAGCAATTAGAGAAACTGATACAATGCCTCAATGGGCTGGATCATCATGGTATTTCTTAAGATATATTGATCCACATAATGACCAAGCATTAGCCAGTGAAGAAAGCATAGATTATTTTATGCCTGTTGATTGGTATAATGGTGGAATGGAACATACAACACTTCATCTTCTGTATTCAAGATTCTGGCATAAGGTGCTTTATGATGTTGGAGTAGTTAAAACAAAGGAACCATATCTAAAAAGAACTTCTCATGGGATGATTCTAGGAGAAAATGGTGAAAAAATGTCCAAATCAAGAGGTAATGTTGTAAATCCTGATGAAATTGTGGACGAATACGGTGCAGATACTCTACGAATGTATGAAATGTTTATAGGTGACTTCGAAAAAAGTGTTCCTTGGTCCATGAATGGTGTTAAGGGATGTCGAAGATTCCTAGATAAGGTATTTAGACTTCAGGAAAGTTTGGTTGGTGGAGAGGCATATACAAATGACATGGAAGTGCTGATGCATAAGACTATTAAAAAGGTATCTAATGACTTTGAAACCTTAAAGTACAATACTGGTATTTCAACAATGATGGAATTAGTTAATGCCTTTAATAAAAAAGGTTCAATAAATACTAAGGAATATGAAACATTCTTGATTCTATTAAATCCTGTAGCTCCACATTTAACTGAAGAATTATGGGTTTTAGCTGGCTTACCGGGAATGTTGAATCAAACAAATTGGCCAAAATTTGAAGAGGCAAAAACTATTGATGAAACTATAGATATGCCAGTTCAAATCAATGGTAAATTTAGAGGTACAGTAAATATTGGCAGAAATGCCAGTTTGGAAGAAGCAAAGGCTGCTGCTTTTGCAAATCCTGAATTATTAGTAAATTTAGAAGGGAAAACTATTATCAAGGAGATATTTGTCCCAGGGAAAATATTCAACTTGGTTGTTAAATAGTTTAGTAAGGAGAATTTAATGGATTATAATAAAGTTATTTCAAAAGTAGTTAGAGAAATGAAGCCTTCAGCTATCAGAAAATATTTTGATTTTTCTGAAAGAAAGGAAAAAGTTATCACTTTAGGAGTAGGTGAACCAGACTTCCCAACTCCAAAATCATTTTGTGATGCTGCAATTGAATCAATAAATAATAAAGAGACATTCTATACAAGTAATTGGGGTTCAATTGAATTAAGAGAAGCTATTAGTGACTATATGAAAGAAAGATTTCAATTAGAATATAGCTCGTTAAATGAAGTGTTGATCACTGTTGGTACTAGCGAAGCATTGGATCTATCTTTAAGATCATTAATAGATCCAGGAGATGAGGTTATCATTCCTGAACCATGCTATGTATCCTATGAACCTAATGTAAGATTAGTTGGTGGTGTACCAGTATATGTTGAAACCAAAAGTGAAAATAAATTCAAGCTTATGGCAGCTGATTTAGAAAAAGTAATTACACCAAAGACCAAAGTATTGGTGCTACCATATCCAAGCAATCCAACTGGTGGAATTATGACCAGGGAAGAATTAGAACCTATTGCTGAGTTAGTAAAAAAATATGATATATTTGTAATTTCTGATGAACTCTATAGCGAGCTAAGTTATGGTATTAAACATACAAGCATGGCTACACTTCCTGGTATGAGGGAAAGAACTTATGTGATAAATGGATTTTCAAAATCTTTTGCTATGACAGGTTGGAGAGTAGGTTTTGTCTGTGGACCAAGTGAATTATTAACGCAAACAGTTAAGATACATCAATATACTATGCTTTGTGCACCTATTATGGCTCAAAAAGCTGCAACTAAAGCATTAAGAGATGGTATTCCTGAAATGGAAAACATGGTATCTGTTTACAATGAGAGAAGAAAATACTTAGTTGACAGATTAAACAAGATGGGACTAGATTGCTTTGAACCAGAAGGAGCATTTTATGCCTTTCCAAGTATAAAGAGAACTGGCATGAAGTCCGAGGAATTTGCTGATACACTTTTAGACACAAAAAATGTTGCAGTTGTACCTGGAACAGGTTTTGGTCCTAATGGAGAAGGCTTTATCAGAATATGTTACGCTTATTCAATTGAAGAGATTACAGAAGCCTTGAATAGGATAGAAGAATTTGTTAAAGAATTAATTAAAAAATAGAAATGTGAGGGGAAGTCAGATGAATATAACAGATAGAATTTTCATGAGTGATTTTGTGACCTTCCCTAGAGTTCTTTTTACAAGTTTAAAGGATTATGGTTTATCCATATCAGAAAGTTTTGTATTATTACAACTTTGGCATTTAATCTATCATGAGAAAAGATTAATAAGCGATGAGGATTTAGTCGAAGCACTTTCTTCTGATGAACATGAGATATTAGAAATTTTAGCAGGATTGATAACTAAGAATTGTATTGGTTATAGCGAAAAAAATGGCAAAATGACATATAACCTAGAACCCTTGATTAATTCAATCTTTAATGATGAAAGTAGTGTTAAATTAATTCCGGTTGGAAAAGGTAAAGTTTTTGCTAGTTTTGAATCTGAATTTAAAAGACCGTTATCACCAATAGAGATAGATTTAATAGATGAATGGCTTGAGATAAAAGAATATCCTGAAGACATGATATTTGAAGTCTTGAAAGTAGCAGTCTCAAATGCTAAGTTAAGTTTTAAATATATAGATCATATTCTTATTGATTGGGCTAAAAAGGGTGTTAAAACTCAAAAAGAAAACCAAGTATTTGAGGGTAACAAGAAAACTACTAAAGCTAAAGCTGGTATCAAGGAAATAAAAACAACTACCAAAAAAAGTAAATACGATGATATTTATAGAAATTAGTTAAGGATTTGATTATGAAAGATACAATAGATGGTTTTCTTAAAAATTTAAAAATAGAAGATACTCAAAAGTATAAATGTGATATTTGCAAGGACACTGGGTACGTAGTTATTGAACAAATAGCTTATCCTTGTCAGTGTGTAAAGTCTCACAATAAACTTCCTGAAAAACTAAGTAATATTTTGCTTGAGAATTTCAATTTGGAATACTATCCTCGAAAGGCGATTAATCCTGAAAAGAGTAAAGATACATACTATGATAAAGCCTTGAGATTATTTTCTGATGTTAAGAATTTTGTTGATGAGTTGAAAACTGGGGACAAGTATGTAAAAGGCTTATTTATAACTGGTCCAATAGGTTCTGGCAAGACACATCTTGTTTCAGCTATATATAATGAATTAAAAAAATCCAGAGTAGATATTGAGTTTTTTGTTGTTCCAGATTTACTAGAACAAGGTAAAGCAGACATGTTCAATGATAATGGTAGTAGAGATGTTTTTGCTAAGGCTAAGAAGGCCAAGGTACTAATATTAGATGATCTAGGAGCACATAATTACACTCCTTGGATTATTAATCAGTTGTATTCATTAATTAATTATAGATTGAATAATATGCTGACCACAATTATTACAACTAATTTAAGATTAGAAGATATAGATGTTCGTCTGGATGAAAGAATAGCATCTAGAATTCTAGAACTATGTAGTATCTATAATTTAAATGTTGATGTGGATATTAGGTACAAGAAAAATACAGGAATAAGGCAATAAAACTCAGTTTGACAAAATTATTTTTTAATTGTATAATGTGAGGGAAAAGTTAATATTGAGCTTCATCAAAGTTAGAGGAGCGGATGACAAGAGTAGTGTTCAGAGCCGGAAGCTATGAAGAACATAAAAGGGGATTCTGCCGAAGTTAAAACATTCCAAAGGTTTTAACTGGGTATTGATTTAAGAGATTAATAACTGTCACATTAATGTGGGGTGCTAAAGGATGAGCATTTTAATTAGGATTTATAGTCATAAGCAAAATGCTTATGACTATTTTATTTTAAGGAGTGTATAAAATGAGTGATTTAAGGGTATGTGTCAGCGGTGCCTGTGGAAAAATGGGTAGCGAAGTTGTAAGGGCTATTGCAAAAAGCGAAGGTGTAATCTTACAAGCTGCAGTTGATTTTTCAAATGTAGGAATGAATATTGGTGAAATTGCTGGAACCAAGGATAATATCAAGATACAAGGAAACTTGAAAGAAGCTTTAGAGAGTGGAAAAATTGATGTTGTTGTTGATTTTACAAATCACAAAGTTATATATGAAAATGCCAAAACAGTATTAGAAATGGGTGTTCCGATTGTTATTGGAACAACCGGATTCACTGCAGAACAAGTTGAAGAGATGAAAGCTCTATGTGAGAAAAAGCAAATTGGGGCTCTATGGGCGACTAATTTTGCAATTGGAGCTATCTTGATGATGGAATTCGCTGGGAAAGCTGCAAAATATTTCAATAATGTAGAAATTATAGAATATCATCATGACAACAAGCTTGATGCACCAAGTGGAACTTCACTTACTACTGCTGGAATAATAAAAGAAATCAGGAAAAGTCATAAACAAGGCCATCCTGATGAAAAAGAACTTATTCAAGGAGCTAGAGGAGCAGATTATGATGGTTTTAAGATTCATAGTGTTAGATTACCGGGATTCATAGCTCATCAAGAAGTTATCTTTGGTGATTTGGGACAGATTTTAACAATCAGACATGATTCCATGAACCGTGAATCTTTTATGCCAGGGGTAATTCTTGGTTGCAAGGAAATTGTTAAGAAAAAAGCCTTCATTGAGGGTTTAGATAAACTATTATAGGAGGAATAAAAATGAAATTATATAATATTGCAGTTGTAGGTACTGGAGCTGTAGGTTCTACTATCCTTCAGGTTTTAGATGAAAGAAATTTTCCGGTTGGAGATTTAAAACTATTAGCTACTAAAAATAGTGCTGGCAAGAAATTGTCTTTTAAAGGAAAAGAATATACTATTGAAGAAACAACAAAAGAATCGTTTAAAGGTGTTGACATAGCCTTATTTGCAGGTGGTAAGGCCAGTGAGCTATATGCTCAAGCCGCAGCTGATATGGGGGCTATAGTTATAGATAATAGCAGTTTCTATAGAATGAATGACGAAGTACCATTAATTGTACCAGAAGTTAATCCTGAAGCTGTTAAGAATCATAAAGGAATAATTGCAAATCCTAACTGTTCAACTATACAAATGTGTGTTGCTTTAAAACCAATTAATGATTATTCAAGAATAAAAAGAGTAGTGGTTTCAACTTACCAAGCAGTAAGTGGTGCAGGTCAAGAAGCTATGGATGAGCTTGTAAATCAAACTAATGAAGTATTAGCTGGAAAAGAAGCAACTGTTAAAGTATTCCAACATCAGATTGCAATGAATTTAATACCTCATATTGATGTTTTCAAGGAAAACTTCTATACTAAGGAAGAAATGAAGATGACTTTAGAGACACAAAAGATTTTTAATGATTATGAAATGAGAATCAGTGCGACTGCAGTTCGTGTTCCTATATTAAGAAGCCACTCTGAAGCAATAACTGTTGAAACAGATGAAAAAATAACAAGAGATAAGGCTTTAGAATTGTTTGGATCATGTGATGGTATAATCCTTCAAGATGATATTGCCAACAATGTTTATCCAATGCCTTTCTTCACTTCTGATACTGATGAAGTATATGTAGGAAGAGTAAGAGAAGACATTGCTTTTGACAAGGCATTAAGCTTTTTCGTAGTTGCTGATCAGCTTAGAAAAGGTGCTGCTACAAATGCTATCCAAATAGCAGAATTATTGGTCAGAGAAAATATGGTAGGTGAAAAATAATGTTTGGTAGAGTAATGACCGCAATGGTCACACCATTTAAAAATAGTGAAGTTAATTATGAAGAAGCCGTTAAAATAGCAAAATACTTAGTTGAAAATGGCTCGGATTCCATTTTAGTTTGTGGTAGTACTGGAGAAAGTGCTACTATGACCAAAGCAGAAAAATTAAAATTGATCAGTACTATTAGGAATGCAGTGGATGTACCAATTTTAGCAGGGACTGGTTCTAATAATACAGCCGATTCAGTAGAATTCACAAAAGAGGTGGACAAACTGGGTGTAGATGGTTTTCTAGTTGTTACACCATATTATAACAAACCTAATCAAGAAGGAATATTTCAACATTTCAAAATGGTGGCTGAAGCTACTGATAAACCAATAATGCTATATAATATTCCTGGAAGATGTGTAAAGGAAATTGAAGTAGATACAATTGCTAGGTTATCACAAATATCTAATATTCGCTTTTTAAAAGCAGCTTGTGGTAATTTGATGAATATTAGCATGACTCAAAACAAAACAGATGACGATTTTATAATTTATAGTGGAGATGATGGCTTGACTTTACCTATGTTAACACTTGGTGCCAAAGGTGTAGTTAGTGTTGCTTCTTCAATTATAGGTAAAGAAATCAATCAAATGATTGCTGAGTTCGAAGTTGGTAATATTAAAGAAGCTAAAGAATTGCATTTAGGGTATTTTGATGTATTTAGAGATTTATTTTGCGATACAAACCCAGTGCCAATCAAGTATGCCTTGTCTAAAATGGGGTTTGACACAGAAGAGGTTAGATTACCAATGGTAGAGCTTGATGATAAATACAAAAAGATTATCGATGATATGATGGAAAGACATAATTTAATATAACTGACAACGATGATTTATTTTAAGAAAAATTAATAGTATTATCATAAAAAAAGCGTAGAGAATTAATTCTCTACGCTTTTTTGTTTGCATCTTAATATAGTCGAATGAAAAGTAATATTTAATAATTAATATGAAGTTAACACAAATATTACATCGATTTGATTTATAAGCTGTTAATATATACTATAATTCTTAGTAACAGGGGTGATATGCTTGGATGATATTGAGATGATTAGAGAAAATTACCTTAAAGAGCAATTTTTCGAGGTGCTAAGAAATAAAAAAATTAAAACAGTTTTTCAGCCTATTGTTTCGCTTAGGGATTGTTCTGTTTATGGATATGAAGCACTAAGCAGAGGTCCACAAAATCATGAAATGGAAAATCCCAATATACTTTTTGAATATGCTGAGAAGTATAGTAAACTATGGGAGTTGGAATTTTTATGCCGAACGACTGCACTTGAGTCAGTATACGATTTACAAACAGATTTAAAATTATTTTTAAATGTAAATCCTAACATTATGCATGATATAAAGTTTAAGCAAGGCTTTACTTTGGACTACCTTGATAAGTTTTGTATTGACCCTAAAAGAATAGTATTTGAAATAACTGAAAGAGAAGCAATTAATAATATTTCAGATTTCATTAAAACTGTAGAGAACTATAAGGCACAAAATTTCAAAATAGCTATTGATGATGCTGGTGCAGGATATTCTGGTCTAAACTTAATTTCAGATATTAGACCTCATTTTATTAAGATAGACATGTACTTAATTAGAGGAATTGATAAAGACATTACCAAGCAGTCAATAATTAAAAGTATGTATGAATTTGCTTCTTTAACTAATACACAACTAATAGCAGAAGGTATAGAAACAGAAGATGAACTCAAAAAATTAATTGAGGTTGGAGTTCATTTTGGACAAGGATACTATATCCAAAAACCTAAAGCTTCAATTAGCCCTATTAATCCTAAAGTTATCAAAATAATAAATGATGAAAATATTAAGAAAAATAATTTTTTCAGGAATGGAGTTTCTGATTTATATATAAGTAATATTTGTATTCCTTTAAGAACTATTAATTCTAATATATTAGTTTCTCAAGTTGAAGCGATGATGACAAGTGATGAATCAATAACAGGATTTTGTATAACTGTGGAAGATGTTCCTATAGGTGTAATAACGAGAAATGTTCTATACAAATATATTAGTGGTTTATATGGCTATAATCTGTATTCAAAGAAACCGATTAGTAGCATTATGAGCAAGGATTTCTTAAGTTTTGATCATATGACTACTATCGATAAGGTTGCCAAAATAGCTATGCAAAGAAATTTTGATAAGATCTATGATTTCATTACGATAAGTAAGGATGATAAATATCTTGGAATTGTAACAGTAAAAGAAATGCTGGAGGCTCTAATTAAAATTGAAGTGCTTAACGCAAAACATCTTAATCCTTTATCAGAATTACCTGGTAACTTGTTGATAGAAAGAGAATTAGAAGTATCAATTAAATCTGGTAAATATCATAATATAATATATTTTGATATTGATAATTTTAAGGCATATAATGATTTATATGGATTTGAAAATGGTGATATGGTTTTAAAAGGTTTAACTAAATTACTGAAAGAATTCTTTTCTCAAGAAGGTTTTATAGGACATATTGGAGGAGACGATTTCATAGTTATTACAAATTTAGCTAAAGTTGATAAACTATGTTCGAATATAATTAAGATGTTTGATGAATTGATAATAAGTTTTTATAATCAAAATGATATCAAAAATGGCTATATAGTAACTAATAATAGATATGGAGTTGAAGAAAGTTTTCCATTGATGACAATAAGTATTGCTGTGGTTTCTAGTGGAAATCATAATAATATATATGAATTAGCTGAAAGTGCAAGTAAAATTAAAAAAATATGCAAAGAAATACCAGGCAGCAATTATATTATTAGCAGATAAAATTTTAAAGTATTTTAGGCTCTGAAACTTATACTTCAGAGCCTTTTTGATTATTAATAAACAAAAAAATAAATATACGAATTTAAAAAAAATTTAGTTTTCTCTATAAATAACCACTTTTACTTGCGACTAGTTTAAAATTAGATTAAAATAAATAAGAGTAAAACCAATACATTGATTGTTAATTTTGAAATCAATTTATAAATAAGGGAGAAATTTATGAAAAAAATATTCATTTTTATCATATTATTAATATGTTCATTGTTTTTTGTAGGGTGCGGAGGTCAATCAAGCGGAGAATTAAGTATTAGTGTAGTGGGATCAACTTCAGTTGCTCCACTAGCAGAATATGAAGCAGAGAATTTCCTAAGAGTAAACAAAGAAATTGAGATAGCAGTTCAAAGTGTAGGATCATCTGCTGGAATAAAGGCAGCTATGGATGGAACTGCAGATATTGGAATGTCTTCTAGAAATTTAAAGGATGAAGAAAAGGAAGGCTTGAAGGAATTTGTAGTAGCATTGGACGGGATTGCTGTTGTTGTGCATCCAACTAACAAAATCAAGGATATTTCAAAGGAACAGTTATTAGCAATATTTCAAGGGAAAATCAGGAATTGGAAAGAAATTGGTGGCAAGGATGCTCCAATAGTTGTCATAAGCAGAGAAGAAGGAAGTGGAACAAGAGGCGCTTTCGAAGAAATGACAGGATTAGAAATAGAAAAAAACGATAAAAAATATACCAACCTTTATAGTAGAGCCATAATTACAGATGGCAATGGTTCTGTAAAACAAAATGTTGCCTTAAAGGAAAATGGTATAGGCTATATATCGGTAGGCTCTGTAGATGATAGTGTTAAGTCTATAGCAATAGATGGAATTTTACCAACAGATGAAAACATTAAGGATGGTGAATATTTAATTTCAAGACCTTTCATTTTATTAACTAAAGGTAACCCAAGTCCTGAAGCACAAATCTTTATAGACTATGTTTTAAGTCCGGAAGGACAGCAAATTGTTAAAGAACACTTCTATATTACAGTTAATTAACATAAACTTAACAATACTTTAATTTAGAATTGATGTTAATATAATATAATTTAAGGAGAAATCATGAAAAAGAAAACAGATAAAGTAGCTGAATTAGTATTTGTAGCATCTGCAGTAGTTTGTATTTTAGCTCTTTTATTAATAATGATATTTATATTCTATAAAGGTTCGCCAAGTATTATGAGAACAGGTGTCTTTGACTTCTTGTTTGGACAGGAGTGGCAACCAAGAGCTGAAGTTTTTGGTATTTTACCGATGATAACCTCCAGTATCCTAGTTACTATAGGTGCTATTGTTATTGGAGCCCCAGTAGGGGTTTTAACAGCAACTTTTATAGTTTATCTAGCTCCTAGGAAATTAGGCAATATATTGAAAATCGCAACGGATGTACTAGCGAGTATACCTTCTGTAATATATGGTTTTTTTGGCTTGATGATCATTATTCCATTGATTGACCAGCTATTTGCAAAGGGTGCTGGTGGCAATAGTATGCTAGCAGCGATAATTATTTTATCTATCATGATACTACCAACTGTTGTCAGTATCTCAGAATCTTCAATGAGAGAGGTAGATATTAGCTACAGAGATGCCTCCCTAGCACTAGGGGCAACAAAAATCACTACTATATTTAAAGTTATGATTCCAGCTGCATTTTCCGGGATTATGTCGGCTGTTATATTAGGAGTTGGTAGAGCACTCGGTGAAGCAATGGCAGTTATCCTAGTTTCTGGAAATGCACCATTTTTACCTAATTCTATACTAGCACCAGTTAGGACTATGTCAGCAAATATTGCCTTGGAAATGGGCTATGCCAGTGGTTTTCACCAAGATGCACTTTTTGGAACTGGTGTAATATTATTTATATTCATTTTTATTATCAATCTAGTATTTTACTTTGTTAAGAATAAAGGAGGAGTGAAAAATTGAGTACTAAATTTAAAGACGGAATCTTAGGATTTTTAGTATATTTCTCCTCATTCCTTACAATAAGTTCCTTAGTTGCAATACTTGGCTATATAATCTGGAATGGATTTGGTGCATTAAGCTTTAACTTTTTTATGGAATTATTACCAAGTATAGCTACAACACTCCTAGTAATAATTGTATCAATATTTTTTGCAGTACCAATTGGAATTTGTGCAGCAATATATTTACATGAATACGCAAAGAATAAAAGAGTGGTAGAAGTAGTTAATTTCGCAATAGATAGTTTAGCAGGAATACCTTCAATCCTCTATGGCTTGTTTGGACTAGTATTCTTCGTAATTACTATGAAATTGAATTGGTCCATATTATCAGGCAGTTTAACCTTAGCTATAATGATATTACCAGTAATTATTAGGGTAACTCAAGAATCCTTGAAAATGGTTCCTGATAGTTTTAGAGAAGGATCATTGGCGTTAGGAGCTTCAAAGGTAACTACACTCTTTAAAATAATTATTCCAGCTGCTATTAGAGGAATAATAACCGCCGTTATTTTAAGTATTGGAAGAATAGTTGGTGAAACGGCAGCTGTGTTTTTAACAGTAGGTACAGTTGACAAAGTACCTGAAGGTGTAATGTCTTCTGGTAGAACTTTATCAGTACATCTATATCTACTTGTAAAAGAAGCTATAGGGCCAGATGCTTTTCAGGAAGCCTTTGGTACAGCTACCTTGCTTATCATAATAATATTAATAATAGTATTATTTACACAATTACTATTTAGAGGGAGAAACAATTAATGGATGGCATAACTAAAATCAAAACAGAACACTTGGAATTATTCTATGGAGAGGTTCAAGCTTTAAAAGATATTAACTTAGATATTAAAGAAAAGGAAGTAACCGCTCTGATAGGACCATCAGGTTGTGGTAAATCAACCTTTATAAAAACAATAAATAGAATGAATGACCTGATTGTAGGCTGTCATATTAATGGTAAAGTTATATTTGATGATAAAGATATTTATGGTGAAGGTATGGATATCATTACCTTAAGAAAAAAAATAGGCATGGTATTCCAAAAACCTAATCCTTTCAAGATGTCTATATATGATAATATCGCTTATGGGCCTAGAATACATGGAATCAAAAAGAAAAGTGAATTAGATGAGATTGTTGAATCATCATTAAGAAAAGCTTTTATTTGGAATGAAGTCAAGGATAGACTGAAAACTAATGCCTTAGCTCTCTCTGGAGGCCAGCAACAAAGACTATGTATTGCCAGAGCTTTAGCGGTAGATCCTGAAGTAGTATTGATGGATGAACCAACTAGTGCACTTGACCCGATTTCAACACTTAAAATTGAAGATTTAATTAGTGAATTGAAAAAGAACTATACAATCATAATTGTTACTCATAACATGCAACAAGGAGCTAGAATATCCGATAAAACGGCATTTTTCCTAAATGGTGAAGTAATAGAATATGATTTGACTGATACTATATTTATGAATCCAAAGAATCCTAAAACAGAGGAATATATAACCGGACGTTTTGGTTAGGGGTAAATAATGTCTAAAGAATTAATCTATGTTGTAGATGATGAAGCAAATATAAGAGAGTTAATTGAATACAACTTAAAGAAGGCAGGTTACATTGTTAAATGTTTTGCTGATGGTACAAGCTTTCTTGAGACCTTAGAAGATAGTATACCTGATTTAGTTTGTTTAGATATTATGTTGCCAGATTATGATGGTTTAGATTTATGCAAAAAAATCAGAAACAGTAAAAGATTGAAAAGTATACCAATAATTCTTTTAACTGCAAAAACTACCGAATTTGACACTATAATCGGGTTAGAATCAGGTGCTGATGACTATATAGGAAAACCATTTTCTGTAAATGAACTAATTGCTAGAATCAGATCATTATTAAGAAGAACTATTTCAGCACCTAATGATAAAAATGAGGTAGCAATTGGAAATCTTATGATTGATGTGGAAAAAAGAACCGTAATGATAAATGAAAAACAAGTTGAACTAACATTAAAAGAATTTGAACTATTAAATTTATTAGCTAACGGCAATGGTAAAGTCTTTACGAGAAATGAACTGTTAGAAAAAATTTGGGGTTATGACTATTATGGGGATACTAGAACGGTAGATGTACACATACATAGCTTAAGAAAGATAATCGGAGATGAATATATACTTACTGTAAGAGGTGTGGGATATAAATTTATTAGTTAGGAGTTAGAAATGAAGAAAAAATTATGGAAAAGAAGATTATTTATAAGCTTTCTTATACCCGTATTCATATTAGTTGCTTCTTTCATGGGAATAGTAGGCATAATATCCTTTAGAGCTTATGACAATCAGCTCAATAGTGATATGAAATCAATAGTTTCACTTATAGATAAGGATAAAAAAGCTGGAATTGTAAATGAAGATATAATTATTAAATATGATCTTATAGGCAAAATATCACTCATTGATGATAATGGCAAGTTGATATCTAGCTCCGACAATAGAATAAAAGATGAAAAAAATCTTTTAGGAAGAGAAGAAATCAAGGAAGCCTTAAGATTAGATCAAGGTTCAAGTCTTAGATATGATGATGTTAAAAGCCAGTATATTTTTTATAAGGCATATATGTTATCAAATGAAATAATAATAATCGCTATACCATTAATAACAACGATAGAGATGATAATAGCTGTATTAGGGTATGTACTACTAGCTATACTACTAACTATAGGAATTGCTGCAGTATTATCATATTACTTTTTCAATCGTAATATTAAACCTATGATGATTCTAGAAAAATATATAAGAAGGACTTACAAGCAAAAAAATATTGCTGAAGTCGATATTCAAAGTTTGCCAAAAGAGCTAAAAAAAATTGCAGTTATTTTCAAAAAGACAACTAAATCATTAGAAGAATCTGCTGCCAATGAAGAAGAACAAAAATTGTATCTTTTTTCTACAATTGATACCATGGAAGATGGATTTATTGCAATTGATGATAATAATAATATCAGGTTAATCAATAGAAGTGCTAAAAAAATATTTGAATTGGATAATGAAGACATTCTAGGCAGTAATTTAATGGTTCAGACACAAAACTTCGAACTAATTGATGCAGTAAATGAATCAAAGGAAAAACCTACAACTAGAGAAATTGTCATAGAAGATCAAACATATAAACTAAGAGTTTACCCATTAGGTCAACAAAAAGGTAAATTGATTACCTTAAATGATATAACTAAGCTCAATCAACTAGTAAACATGAGGAAAGAATTTGTATCAAATGTATCACACGAGTTAAAAACACCACTAACAGCAATTAGAGGATTTGTAGAGACACTTAAGGATGGTGCTATTCAAGACCCGAATACTGCTGGTAAATTTCTTAAGATAATTGATATAGAAAGTCAAAGATTAGAAAAACTTATTAGTGATTTATTAGAATTATCCAGTATTGAGAGTAATAAAATCAGTCGTTTAAATGTTGATATTGATGTAAAAGAGGTAGTTGATTCAGCCATAGAAGCATATAAAATTACTGCTGCTAAGAGAAATATAAGCCTTGTTAGCAATGTAGAAACAAGCCATATAATTAAAGGCAACTTAGAGTTATTCAAGGCAATGCTATATAATCTAGTCAGTAATGCTATTAAATATAATGTTGATAATGGATCAGTAACAATCAGTCTCAATGAAGTGGCTGATGGGATTTTATTAAAAGTAACAGATACTGGTATAGGTATAAGTAATAATGATTTATTTAGAATTTTTGAAAGATTCTATAAAGTTGATAAGAGTAGAAGCTATGACCCGGAAAGTACAGGACTTGGGTTATCAATTGTTAAACATATATTAGATTTATTTGATGGAGATATAAGTGTAGATAGTATTTTAGGTGAAGGTACCACTTTTAAAGTGTACTTGCCTAAGGAGGAGGAGAAAGAATGAGTAGAGGGTCTTTTGATCAGGCACTAAACGATGTAAATCAAGAAATAGTAGAATTAGGCTCAAGAACAATTCAAGTATTAGAAAAAACTAGGGTTGCTCTGACAAATCTTGATGAGAAATTAGCCAAACAAATCTATGATGAGGATGATCTTATTGATGCTAAAGAAATAGAAATCAGTGAAAAGTGCATGAATATAATCATAAGAGAACAACCAATTGCTAGAGATCTAAGATTTTTGTTGACAGCCCTAAAAATTAGTAGTGATTTTGAAAGAATTTGTGATCATAGTGCACAAATAACAAAATTAACCAGGAAACTATTGAAGCATAATGCAGGAACCTTACCTGGAGGTGTAGAAGAGATGTTCAATACCACCTTGGACTTGGTTAGAAGAATAGTTAAAGCATATGCTACAAGTGACATGGAAATAGCACTTAGTGTATATGAAGATGATGATAGATTGGACCAAGCATATAAAATGATGGTTAAATGGATAAAAAGCAAAATAGAAAACAATGTTGATCAAGTTGACCAATACATTGATTACCTGTTTATAAGTAAATATTTTGAAAGAATAGGCGATAGAACCAATTCTATAGCAAAATGGATTATTTATAAGGAAAAAGGGACAATCAGACATTACTATAATATGAAAAATCTTTAAACAAAGGCTGAAAAGCCTTTGTTTTTTTTTCAAGGTATCCTAGTTTATTCAAATATGATACAATAAATTGAATATGTATATGAAAATAAATATGAGGTGATTAGGTGCTAAAGCTTAACTTTCAAGACTTTTATGAATTAAACATAAATAATTACAAGAATGAAGTATTTGAAATTCATGACAAGGTAGAAAGTCTAAAAAATTCAAATGAACAATATCTAGGTTGGATTGATTATACAAAAAATCACATAAAAGAAATAGAGAAGGCAAGACAACTAGGACTAGAGTTTCAAAAATTCGAAACTTTAGTTGTAATTGGTATTGGTGGATCATTTTTAGGTGCAAAAAGCTTCTATGAAATCTTTAAAGATAGAATTGATGAAAAAAAGACAGAACTCTTATTTTTAGGTAACAATATATCTAGCCATTATATAAAAACAGTTCTCAAAAAACTGGAAAATAAGAATTTTGCAGTTAATATAATTTCCAAATCAGGGGGCACCCTTGAACCAGCTATAGCCTTTAGATTAGTAAAAGAATTACTGATTAGGAAGTATGGTGATGAGGCAAAGGACAGAATCATTGTCACTACTGACCCAATTAAGGGTAATTTAAGAAAACTAGCTGTAGATGAAGGTTATAGGACCTTGGAAATACCAGAAAATATTGGTGGTAGATATTCAATATTTACAGCAGTTGGATTCTTCCCGTTAAGTGCTGCAGGTATAGATACAATTCAAATGTTAAAAGGTATTGAAAAAGCCAAACAAATATTTGATACAAGGCAAATTGATAATCCCTCATATTTATATGCTATAGCCAGAAGAGAAGCCAGTAAGATGGGTAAGAAAATAGAAATATTTACTTCCTATGATCCAAGTTTTAGCTATTATCTTGAGTGGCTTAAGCAGTTATTTGGAGAGAGTGAAGGTAAAGACAGAAAAGGAATTTATCCAATGAGCGTCATAAATACAAGAGATCTTCATTCACTTGGACAATTCATCCAAGAAGGGACTCAAGAACACTTTGAAACTATCATTTGGGCAGAAGAGAAAAATCATCTTGTTTTTGATAAGTTGAAGGTTAATTATGATAAATTTAATGACTTAGCTGGAATAGAAATAGATATAATTAATAAAAAAGCTATGGAAGGCACTAGAAATGCCCATAGTAATGGAAATATTAAAAATATTTTATTGGAAATCGAAGATCTTACACCCTATAGTTTGGCATATTTAAGCTACTTCTTCATGAAAGCATGCTGTATGACCTGCTATCTTTTAAAAGTAGATCCATTTAATCAACCAGGGGTGGAAGAATATAAAAAAGAAATAAAAATTCTATTAGATGAGTTGAAGTGAAAGGCAGACCATGTTTAGAAATAAAAAAGAAGTTGAAGAATACATATATAGCTCCTATGTAAATAGATATAAACACATACCTAGTGGACCAGATACATTTACTAGAAACCCTCACCTTGCAAGAAAAATGCTAGATGAACTAGGGGCCTTGGATCGTCAACAAAAAAACATTATGATCACCGGCAGTAAGGGCAAAGGTTCGTTATCGGTCATGATAGCCAAGATTTTAGAAAATCATGGGTTTAAAATTGGCCTGTTTACTAGTCCTCACTTAAGGGACTATAGAGAGAGAATAAGGATTAATGGAAAGGCACTATCCGAACAGGATTTATTGGAATTAGCTAATGATTTGAAACCAATATACGAAGACATAGAAAAAAGTCTTCCGAAACATAGATACATTGGACCTGTAGGCGCTACTGCTGTAATGGCAATGTCCCATTTTTTCAAAAATAAGACCGATTATAATGTTATTGAATGCGGTAGAGGCGCACGATTTGATGATGTTAACCAAATACAGGGTTTTGTGGGGGGGATTAACAAAATATTCCTCGAACATGTGGGCCCTCTTGGTCATACAATCGATGAGGTGGCTCATCATAAGGCAGGCCTGATTAAAAAGCCTCTAGGGGCAGTTTTCACGGCTGAACAGAGCAAATATGCAGACTTAGTATTAAGATACGAAGCCCGTAAATTTGAAATCCCATACTATTCATATAATCAAAATTTCAGCTCATATGATATTAGATTAACTAATAAAGGTACAGAATTTTCAGTTAAAGGTAAATATGGTAAATATGAAGGATTATGCTTATCTCTGCTTGGTAGACATCAGGCTGAAAACGGTGCTTTAGCCATAGCAATATCTGAATATGTGATGGGCCAAAAACTTGATGTTAATATTTTAAGAAAGACACTTGAAAATATAAAGTGGCCTGGGAGAATGGAAATTATCGAAAGAAATCCTTTGGTGATACTCGATGGATGTATTTCTAGAGAATCTATGTTTCAAGTCAAGGAAATAATAGACTTCTTAGAATTTAAAAAAATGATAGCTATAGTTGCCATACCTGAGGATAAGGATTACCTTGGGGTTATTGAAATGCTAAAAGAATATGATTGTGAAATTATTCTAACCTATGCAGACAATGACTATCTTAAATTTTCAGAAAATCAAGTTGTGGAAGCTATGAAAATTTCAACAATTAAATTTATTAACAATGTTTCTGATGCGATTAATTACGCTAAGATACATGCTGATGGGAATACTTTAATACTTTGTCTTGGAACACAATCCTTCATTAAGGATGTAAAAACCTATTATCAAGAAGATACTTTAAACATTTAAGGAGAAAGCACATGACAGATATACAAAAAGAAATAATAAGATTAAAAGAAGAGAAGAATGCACTAGTTTTAGCACACTATTATCAAACTATAGATATTCAAGAAGTTGCTGACTTCGTTGGTGATTCCTTTGAACTTGCAAAAATAGCTCAAAGAACAAAAAAACCTATCATTGTTCTATGTGGTGTAAGATTTATGGCTGAAAGTGCTAAAATTCTTAACCCTGACAAGATAGTCCTTTTACCAGCCTCAGATGCCGGTTGTCTTATGGCAGATATGATAACACCGGAAGATGTAATTAAAATGAAAGAAGAACATCCAAAGGCAGCTGTAATGTGTTACGTTAACTCAACAGCTGAAACTAAAACTTATTGTGACATTTGTTGCACCTCATCATCAGCTGTTAAAATTGCCAAGTCCCTGTTAGAAGATGAGATTATCTTCGTACCAGATAGAAATCTTGGAGCCTATGTAGCAGAGCAGGTACCAGAGAAGAAATTCTATTTCTATAGAGGTTTTTGTCCAATACATAATGTAGTTAGCGCTGAGGAAGTAGAAAAAGCCAGGAAACTACATCCAGGTGCACCTGTTATAGTACATCCTGAGTGTAACAAGGAAGTAAGAGATGCTGCAGATTTTATTGGTAGTACCTCAGCAATAATTAAATATGTTGAAGAATCGGACAAGAAAGTATTTATTATAGGAACAGAAATTGGAGTAGTAGAAAGAATAAATAAAATTTTAGAAGGCAAGACTGCCTATCTCCTTTCCCACCACTTAAGTTGTGTGAATATGAAGAAAACTAAAATAACCGATGTTTTGAACGCCTTACAAAACATGGAAGAAATCATAGAATTAGATGAAGATGTAATGAATAATGCTAGAATAACTTTAGAAAGAATGGTAAGTGTTAATTAATGAGAAGGTATTTAAATTTATCAAACATCAAAGATAATGGCTTGAGATATGATGTTGTTATTATTGGCGGGGGGGTAGCAGGTCTTTATGCAGCCCTAAATCTCAATGATAATTTAAGTTGTTGCTTAATAACCAAAGAAAGTATTGATATTTCCAACTCCTGGCTTGCGCAAGGTGGAATTGCTGCAGCTGTATCAGAAGGTGACTTACCCCAATATCATTATGAAGATACTTTATTGGCTGGTGCAGGACTAGTAAATAAGGAAGCAGTCACAGTATTAGTTGAAGAGGGACCAAAAGATATTAAAACTCTATTAAAATGGGATGTTCCTTTTGATCTTGATGTAGATGGAGATCTTTTAATAACAAGAGAAGGTGGACACCGTAGAAACCGCATAGTTCATGCAAGTGGTGATGGCACAGGCAGAGAAACTGTTAAAGCACTAGCAAGACTCGTTGCAACAAAAGAAAACATAAAATTTATGCCTAATAAATTTTTGCTCGATGTTGTAACCAATGAGAATAAAGTTAGTGGTGTAATTATTGCAGATAAAGAAAATAGAGAATTTATTGGAGCTGGTCAAGTGGTTCTATGTACAGGTGGAAGTGGTCAGATATATGAACATACTACTAATCCTGGAATAGCTACAGGTGATGGCATTGCTGCAGGTGTGAGAGCTGGCGCGACAGTTAAGGACATGGAATTAGTCCAGTTTCATCCAACAGGTTTATATATTGAAGGTGAAAAAGGCAGATCATTCCTAATATCAGAAGCTGTAAGAGGTGAAGGTGGGATTTTAAGAAATATTAATGGAGAGGCCTTCATGGCAGATAAACATGAATTAAAGGATCTTGCTCCAAGGGATATAGTTGCCAGATGTATTTTAAATGAAATGAAAATAACAAATTCTCCATATGTATATTTAGATATAACATCAAAATCAAAGGAATTTTTATCAAAAAGATTTCCAACAATATTTGGAGAATGCTTAAATCAAGGAATAGATATTAGTAAGGAGTTTATACCAGTGTGTCCAGTCCAGCACTATATGATGGGAGGTATAGCAACTGACTTAAACGGAAGAACAAACATTAATGGGTTATTTGCTTGTGGTGAAGTAGCTAATACGGGTGTTCATGGAGCTAATAGGTTAGCATCAAATTCGATGTTAGAATGCCTGGTCTTTTCTAGAAGAGCACTTGCGATAATAAATAAAAATGCAACGAATTATAAAAAAAGAGATATCAGGTTGAAACTACCTGGTGAGAGTGAAAAGAATTTATTAAATCTAGATTTAGATGTATCAGCATTAAAGGATATGATTAGAGAGCTAATGACAAATAATGCAGGTGCTATCAGAAATGAAAAGGACATGGAATCTGCCTTAGTTTCAATAACAAAAATACACAATACACTTGATGTGGTAGTATTAGATACTAAGGAAAAGGCTGAAGCCTATAATATGAGTATAGTAGCAATGGAGATCTTAAAAGGTGCAATAAAGCGTAAGATTAGCATAGGTGCACATTATAGGGAGGATTAAATGGAAAGATATATATATAGAGATATATTAATTAGAGCTTTAAAAGAAGACATTGGCAATGGCGATCTGACTACTAATTTTTGTATATCAGATGATAATGAATCAGAGGGATTATTGATTGCCAAAGAATCAGGTATACTTTGTGGTACTAGATTAGTTGAAGAGGTCTATAATATTTTAGATAATGAAGTTAATATTGAATTTAACTATCGAGATGGTGATGTTTTAACCAAAGGTGATATTATTGGGATGATCTGGGGTAAGACTAAGAGCATTCTAAGTGGTGAAAGAGTAGCACTTAATTTTCTGCAACATTTATCAGGAATTGCAACAATCACAAGAAAGTATGTCGATATGGTTGGAAAAAAAGATACTAAGATTGTTGATACTAGAAAGACAACACCTGGACTACGGGTGTTGGAAAAATATGCAGTTACTATCGGTGGCGGTTATAATCATCGTTTTGGTCTTTATGACGGTATTATGATCAAAGATAATCACATAGTGGGTGCAGGTGGTATCAAGAAAGCTTGTGAATTAGCTAGGAAAAATACTCCACATACTATGAAGATAGAAGTAGAAGTAAGTAATATAGATGAAGTAGAAGAAGCTTTATCTAGTGGAGCTGATATTATAATGTTGGATAATATGTCTGTTGAGGAAATGGCAAAAGCTGTTGAAGCCATTAATGGCAGAGCGATAATTGAGGCATCAGGTAATATGGGAGATAAGGATGTTGGAGAAATCGCTGCAATTGGAGTTAATATAATATCTATTGGAGCAATTACTAATTCAGTTAGAAACATGGATATAAGTTTAAAATTCAAATGATTGACATTGTTGCTGTGATTTAATAAAATAGTTCTTATAGTAAATGCAAAGAATAGGAAGAGTAACCTATGTATATATCATAGAGAGAAGGGTATGGTGGAAACCTTTCATATGTAGTAGGTGAAGGTAGCCTAGGAGCAGTTCAGATGAACAATTAGTAGTTTGAACCGGATTAGCCCGTTAAAGCGAATAGTTAAAAATAAGGTGGTACCGCGATCCGTCGCCCTTAGGGGAGGTGGATCTTTTTTAATTTAGGAGGAAAATAATGGAAACAAAATACAATCCAGGGTCAGTAGAAAAAAAATGGTATAAATATTGGGAAGACAACGGCTATTTTCATCAAGAGGTAGATAAAAGCAAAAAACCTTTTTCTATAGTCATGCCTCCCCCAAATGTTACTGGACAACTACATCTAGGACATGCAATGGATAATACCTTGCAAGATATCCTAATTAGATACAAAAGAATGGCCGGTTACAATACTGTATGGATTCCTGGAACTGACCATGCAGGAATTGCAACCCAGGCTAAAGTTGAAGAAGAATTAAAAAGAGAAGAAGGTTTATCAAAATATGATCTTGGAAGAGAGAAGTTTTTAGAAAGAGTCTGGGACTGGAAAGAAAAATATCATGAAAGAATAGCCAGTCAACTTCGACTCTTAGGGAGCAGTTGTGACTGGGAAAGAGAAAGATTCACCATGGATGAAGGTTGTTCCATAGCAGTTAGAGAAGTTTTTAAACAGTTATATGACAAGGGCTTGATTTATCGTGGTGAATATATGGTAAACTGGTGTCCTCATTGTCATACAACAATATCTGATATAGAAGTTGAACATTCCCAAAAGAAAGGTAATCTTTGGTACTTCAGATATCAAGTTGAAGGTTCCAATGATTTCATTACAATTGCCACAACAAGGCCTGAGACAATGTTAGGTGATTCTGCAGTAGCTGTGTCAAAAGGTGATGAAAGATATGCTAAATATGTTGGGAAGAATCTTATTCTTCCAATTATTGGTAGAAAGATACCAATCATAGAAGATGAATATGTAGAAAAGGAATTTGGTACGGGAGCTGTTAAGATAACCCCAAGCCATGACCCTAATGATTTTGAAATAAGTCAAAGACATAATTTAGACCATTTTATAGTAATAGACAAGCATGGTAAAATGACAGGCGATGTTGGTAAATATTTAGAAATGGATCGTTATGAATGTAGAAAGGCTATTGTTAAGGATTTAGATGAGTTAGGTGCATTAGTTAAAATAGAGGAATATGAAAACTCGGTGGGCTGCTGCTATAGATGTAACACAGTTATTGAACCATTAGTTTCGAAACAATGGTTTGTAAAAATGAAGCCTCTTGCAGAAGCTGCAGTTAAAAAAGTGCTTGATGGAGAAACCAAGTTCATACCAGAAAGATTTACCAAAGTATACTTAAGTTGGATGGAAAATATTAGGGACTGGTGTATTTCGAGACAATTGTGGTGGGGACATCGTATTCCTGTTTACTACTGTCAAGATTGTGGCGAAATGATTTGTGACTTAAAGGAAGTTACAGTGTGTCCTAAATGTCAGTCCTCAAATGTAGAGCAAGACCCTGATGTTCTTGATACTTGGTTTAGTTCTGCACTCTGGCCTTTTTCTACACTTGGCTGGCCTGGAAAAACATTAGAGTTGGAACATTTTTATCCGACATCTGTATTAGTAACCGGTAGGGACATAATATTCTTCTGGGTTGCTAGAATGTTGTTCATGGGTGTTGAGTTTATGGACGAAGTACCATTTGACGATGTATTCATACATGGACTGATTCTTGATGAACATGGCAGAAAAATGAGTAAGTCACTTGGTAATGGAATAGATCCATTAGTTTTAATCAATGAATTTGGTGCAGATACTTTAAGGTATATGTTAGTGACAGGTAATACTCCAGGTAATGATATTCGTTTCCATACCGATAGACTAGAAGCCATCAGGAATTTCTGTAACAAAATCTGGAATGCTTCTAGATTCGTTATGATGAATTTAGAAGATTACGATAGTACTAGGGAAATATCTTCATATTCTCTAGCTGATAAATGGATTATAGGGGAATATAACAAGACAATTAAAAGTGTAACAGAAAACCTAGATAAATATGAATTGGGCTTGGCTGCGGATGAAATCTATGAATTCATTAGGAATAACTTCTGTGACTGGTATATTGAATCTATAAAAGATACCCTATATAAAGGAACATTAGAGGAAAAGCAGAATGTACAAAAAATATTAGTTGATATATTATCAGGTACATTATCATTACTACATCCATTTATGCCATTCTTAACAGAAGAAATCTGGCAAAATCTACCACACGAGGGGGATACAATAATGTATGCCAAGTGGCCAGTTATTGCAGAGGGAAATGAATATGAGGATGAGATGACTAGTATGGAACTAGTTATGGATAGTATTAGACAAATAAGAAATATCAGAGCAGAAATGAATGTACCTATTGGTAAGAGAATACCTATTATCATTTATCCTAAAGAAGGGTTTGAACAATTGGCTCATGATTCATCAAAATATTTCATATCTTTGGCTAAAGGATCTGAAGTCATTGTTGAAAAATCAGATGTTAAGAGAATTGAAAAATCAGCTATGGCTGTAAATGAAGCTTTTGAAATATTTATTCCATTAGAGGGACTAGTTGATATTGATGAGGAAAAAGGTAGACTCAAAAAGGAATTAAAAGAACTACAAGGTGAGATTGATAGAATTAACAATAAGCTTAATAATGATAGTTTTATGGCAAAAGCACCGGTTGCAGTAGTTGAAAAGGAAAAAGAAAAATTAGTTATGTATGAGGAAAAGTACGCTACAGTAAAAACAAGATTGGAAGAAATTTAAATGGAAAACTTTTCAGCAGCAATTCAGTATTTAGAAGAACTTAATAAATTTGGATGGAAACCTGGTCTAACAAGAATTGAAAAACTACTTGAACTACTTGGTAATCCTGAAAAAGAATTCAAGTGCATACATGTAGGTGGTACAAATGGTAAAGGGTCTGTAACTGTGACCATTAGCCAGATACTAGAAGATCAAGGTTTCAAGGTAGGAAAGTTTATCTCTCCTGAAATATATAATGTTAGGGAAAGAATACAAATTGACAGCAATTGGATATCTGAAGAAAAAATTATCGAGATTTTATCAAGAATTAGTATACTAATTGAAGAAATGAAGAACAATGGATTTGAAGAACCCACAAATTTTGAAGTCTGGACTGCTATGTGTTTTCAGTATTTTAAGGAAGAAAAAATTGACTTTGGAGTTATTGAAGTTGGCTTAGGTGGTGAAATTGATTCAACCAATGTTATTGATCCACTAATATCAGTAATAACAAATGTTTCAATAGACCATAAAGATTATTTAGGTGATACTGAAGTTGAAATTGCAAAAGTCAAAAGCGGAATCATAAAGAAGGGCAGACCGGTTATAACCGGTAGCACAGATAAAGATGTTCTTAAAGTGATAGAAGAAAAAGCCAAAGCAATGAATTCAAAAATTTATCGTTTTGGTCTAGAATTTGATGGTATTGAAAAGAGTTTTGACGAGGGTATATCAAATTTCATATTTCAGAACAAGGATTATGAACTTGAAGTTTCCTATTCTCTGGTAGGACATCATCAAATAGTTAATGGTTCAGTATCTTTAGAAGCGATTTATGTTTTGAATAAATTAGGATATCAGGTTGATGTAACAAAAGCTAGACAAAGTTTATCCAAAGTTGTTTGGGCTGGTAGGCTTGAGATGTTACATTATAAAGGGAAAAGAGTCTTACTTGATGCAGCTCATAACCTTGAAGGTGCAAAGAACCTTGCTCTTGCATTAACTGATATTTACAATTATAGAAAAATAGTTTTGATGGTTGGGATTTTAGCTGATAAGGAAAGACAAAAAATGATTGATTATATTGGACCATTTGGTGATAAAGTAATTGTAACAAAGCCAAATAGCCCAAGAGCAGACGATTTTAGAAAAGTTGGAGAGTATTTCAAAGAATATTCAAAAGAAATATATATAATTGAAGATGTTAGAGAAGCAATGGAAAAAGGAATTGATTTAATGGAAGATGGGGATATATTGTGTATAACCGGATCAATATATATGCTTCAAGAGATTAGAAAATTATTTTAGGAGGGCAAATGAAATATTCTAAAATACCAGAAGTAACAATTATGAGATTATCTGCCTATTCAAGAGTTTTGAATGAAGCTTTGGATAGAGGTGAAAAAATTATATCATCAAAGGGTATTGCTAATTTGACTGGAGTTAGTCCGGATCAGGTAAGAAAAGATCTAGCCTATTTTGGTGAATTTGGTGTGCGTGGTATAGGCTATAATATTGTTGAGTTAAAATATAATATTTCCAAGATTATAGGCACAGATAGAAACTGGAGAGTTGCTATAGTGGGTCTAGGGCATTTAGGAGGATCATTGGTATCATATCCTGGTTTTTTGACACGTGGATTCAAAATGGTAGGTATCTTCGATGTGAAAAATATAGGAGAGAAATATGGGGAATTATATGTGGAACATATAGATAATTTTGAAAAGATTGCCAAAAGAGACAAATATGATCTTGGAATTATTGTAGTGCCAAGAGAATCAGCACAAGGTGTAGCGGATGTAATGGTCAAAAGCGGTGTTAAAGCTATTTTAAATTTTGCTCCAGTTATGCTTGATGTTCCAGTGAATGTTGAATTGAAAAATGTTGATTTATCGATGTTTCTCGAAATGCTTTCCTACTATATGTCGCTAAAGAACTAAAAGTCAAATTTCCCACTTTATTGATAGTATATTTAAATTATGAGGGGTTTATTATAAAAACAGAGATTGATAGATTTATACTGAAATTAGACTAAAAATGACTAAAAAGCACTATATAATTATCTAACTACAGAAATAAACAACATAAACACAAAAAAAATGTAAAAAAAACATACTTAATTTACATTAGGGTATTGTAATTATACATGCTTACGTGTTAATATTCAGATAAGTTTAGTGGTAATTTATCACTGTAAACTCAAAATTTATATTTTGGAGGGAAAAAAATGAAAAAAATTCTATTAGTTTTAGCTGTACTATTATTTGGTATTCTAGCTGTAGGCTGTGGGGAAAAAGAAGCAGAAAAAGGGCAAGATGTTAAAGTTGCTTTAGCTTTAACTGGAGCTATCAACGATGGTGGATGGAGCCAAGGAGCTTATGAAGCTTTGAAGTTGACTGAGAAAGATTATGATGCTGAAATAGCTTATAATGAAAACACTCAAGCAGCTCAATACCTACAAGTTATCAGAAATTATGCTAAAGATGGCTACAATGTAATTATTGCTAACGGTGCTCAGTTTACTGATGCTGTTAACGAAGTTGCTAAAGAGTTCCCAGATGCTAAGTTTCTAATTACAAGTTCAGACAGAAACTCTAATTTTGGTAATGGTTCAAACGTTGCTGGAGTATTAGCTGACGGTGTAGAACAAGGATTCCTACAAGGTGTTACAGCTGGTCTTTTGGCTAAAAGCCTTGGAATCAATAAAGTAGCTGCTGTTTGTGGAGCTGAAATTCCAGCTTTCAAAACAATCATGGAAGGTTATGTTCTTGGAGCCAAGTACATTACTCCTAACATTGAAGTAGTAACTGCATTCACAGGAACTAACGATGACGTTAACAAACTTAAAGAGCAAGCTTTGACTTTCATAGACCAAGGAGCTGGAATTGTAATGTCTTATGCTAACCAAGCATCAAGAGGCGGATATGAAGCTGCATTACAAAAAGGTAAATTGGCTATTGGTGCAAGTGCAAGCCCTGAGTTATTTGCTGCATACGAAAAATCATTATCAGCTTCAGCAAGTGCTAAGTTGACTATAGCTATTGCCGACGTTGTTGGTAAAATTGCAAAAGGTGACTTCGAAGGTACTAACTATATCTATGGAGTTAAAGATGGTGTTGTAACATTCGTATTTAATGAAAAAGAACCACAAGTTCAAAAAGTTAAAGCTGACATCGAAAAAATTATCGCTGACATCAAATCTGGTAAAATCGATGTAACTGACCTTTACAAAAAGAGCAAATAGTAATCTTAATTAATGTAAAAATAAAATAAAATAAGATATACTAGACCTCCTATGTTGAAATAATATTTCAGAGCATAGGAGGTTTGTTTATGGAAAAAAAGAGAATTAAGGAAATGCCAAAACATTTAAGACCAAGAGAAAGATCAATGGATGTTGGGATGAATAATCTTTCAGACCAAGAAGTTTTAGCAATAATAATTAGAAGTGGCTACAGGGAACATACAGCAATTGATGTATCGATGAATTTATTGCATCGATATGGTTCATTAAAAAACATTAGTGAATTAACAGTAGAAGAACTTTGCAAAATTAAAGGTATAGGTAAAGATAAGAGCATAATGTTAAAAGCTGCATTTGAAATGGGAAGAAGAAGTAAATTTGAAAATTTAGAAAAGAAACAAATATTATCCTCAAAAGATGCTTCTATCGTATTAGAAAATAACTTGAGAGGTTTGAACAAGGAACACTTTATCATACTAATGCTTAATACAAAAAATTTCTTATTAGGAGTTGAAACTGTATCTATTGGAAGTTTGAATTCCTCAATTGTGCATCCAAGAGAGTTATTTAAATCAGCAATAAATAAGAGTGCAGCTGCGATTATATTAGCTCATAATCATCCAAGCGGTGATGCAACCCCAAGCAGGGAAGATATAGAGGTAACCAAAAGAATAAAAAGTGGTGGCCAGTTATTGGGGATAGATGTTATAGACCACATAATTATTGGAGATAATAGCTATTATAGCTTTAAAGAAGAGAAAATGATTTAAAACTTTAATCAAATCTATTTTTATGCTATAATCTAAGGTGATATATTGTATTATTTGAGAGGGTGGGCATATGTTTGGATTTAATTTTGGAGTAAAAGACTTAGGTATAGATTTAGGAACGGCCAACATTCTTGTTTATGTTAGAGAAGAAGGTGTTGTAATGCAAGAACCTTCAGTAGTTGCTGTTGATACTGTTACAAAGGAAATACTTGCTGTTGGTGTTGAAGCTAAGCAGATGATAGGTAGAACTCCTGAAAAGATCATAGCTATCAGACCTCTAAAAGATGGAGTGATTGCAGACTTTGACGTAGCTCAAGCTATGTTAAGATATTTTATAGATAAAGCAAGAGGAAGATTCAGCTTTTTTAAACCAGTAGTTGTAATTGGGGTGCCATCAGGTGTAACACCTGTTGAAGAAAGAGCGGTTAAGGAAGCTGCCTTGCAAGCTGGAGCTAAGGAAGTGCAATTGATTAAGGAGCCAATGGCAGCTGCAATTGGAGCAGGTTTACCTGTTGATGAAGCTACTGGCAATATGATTGTTGATATTGGTGGTGGTACAACTGAAGTTGCAGTAATATCTTTAGGTGGAATAGTTACAGATAAATCACTCAGAGTAGGTGGAGATGCTATGGATGTAGCAATTATAAATTTTCTGAAAAGAAAATACAACTTATTGATTGGTGATAGAACAGCAGAAGAAATAAAAATCAACTTTGGCAGTGCATATTTCCTTGATACACCAGAAGATATTGAAAGAAAAATGTCCAGGTATAGTGTAAGAGGTAGAGACTTATTAGAAGGTTTGCCAAAAACAATAGAAATTACAGGTGAAGAAGTTCGTGAAGCACTAGAGGAGCCACTAGCAAGAATAATTGAATGTGTAAGATATTGTTTGGAGCATACTCCTCCAGAATTATCTTCAGATTTGATTGATAGAGGCATTGTGCTTGCAGGTGGTGGTTCTAAACTATATGGATTAGATAGATATATAAGAGATGAGACAGGGATGCCTGTATACGTTGCAGAAGACCCACTATTAGCTGTAGCTAAAGGGACTGGAATTGTAGTCGAAAACTTGGCTATGTGGAGAAAAGTATTAGGTAGTGATAGGTAGAAATGAAGAATAAGAAAATTAATAATGGAAAAAGAGGCAGGACGTTTATAATAATTGGGCTTATAGTCTTAACTATTATAATAAGGATAACCAATACCAATTCAATTGGGTTGGCACCAGTGGAGTCGTTTTTCAAAGAAATGCTCTACCCTGCGCAAAGTGTTACTAGTACTGCTAGTAATGGCTTTGTGAGTTTTTTTAAAGGATTGGTCGATTACAAAAGTGTTAAGGATGAAAATGATAGCCTAAAAGCTGAAATTGGAGAATTGCAATCAAAAAATAGTGAATTAATCCAATATAGAGTTGAAAATGAAAATTTAAGATTATTATTAGGAATCCAGGAATCAAATACAGATTTAGTAATAGTTAATTCTGAAGTAATTGGAAGAAGTATCAAGGATTGGTATAAGACAATTACAATAAATAGAGGCAATAGTAGTGGCATACGTGAAAATATGCCAGTAATTAATTATAGTGGACTAATTGGCAAAGTAACTAGTGTAACGAATTCTACAGCAGAAATAACGCTATTAACAGATCCTAAATATGGAGCAATAACTGTTGTAACAACGGAAACAGGTTATCCTGGAATTGTAATAGGTGATGAAAAGGGTCAAGGTGGATTACAGATGATTCAAATACCTTCTTCAGCTAATATTATGGAAGGTTACGAGGTTGTTACATCTGGACTCGGTGATCTTGGCTATAAGAACATTAAAATAGGCAAGATTAAACAAATTGTAAATAGTTCTGATGGACTAATGAAAAGAGCGATTATTGAAGCATATGCAAACTTTGATGACTTGCATTTTGTTGGTGTTATAATAAAAGAAGAAATAATACTTGCACCAGCAGAAAACGTAATAAAGTAGGATGAATGTAATGAAAATATTTAGACATTTCATATTTTTTATAGTAATATGCCTCGCTTTAATAATCGAGGCTACTTTTTTTTCTAGCTTAAAATTTTTTGGGGCTAATCCAAATATAATATTAGTGATAATAGTATCAATGTCATTTTTTATCAGTAGTAGAACTGCGTTAATTTATGCTGGTGTGGCAGGGTTATTGGAAGATATATTTATTGGATCAATGATTGGTAGTAATTTTCTACTTTTAATTATTCTAGTCTATATGGTTAGAACTTATTCAAGTAGAGTTATTAGGGAAAATATCATAACCCCTTTGATTATTGTTTTTACTAGTTCAATTACATACTATTTTTTGATGGGGGCAATACTATTTATTGCCGGTAAAGGTTATTTTTTAAATGTAGTATACATGCAGAATATAATATATGGGAGCATATATAACCTGATGATAGCACTTATTATTTATCCGCTGTGCTATTTAGTTTTACATAAATTCAAGGGAGAATATTAATGGCTCAAAAGAAAAGTGTCCATGCAAATATATATCTATATTTGTTATTATTTCTAGCTATATTTTCAGTTCTAGCTAGTAGACTGTTTTTTTTACAGATAATTAATGGTGATAAGTATCAAACTCAATCAGCAAGCAATAGTTTGCGTCTAATTAATCTTCCTACTAAAAGAGGTGATATTTTAGATGCTAATGGGAATATACTGGCAACAAGTATTCCAATTGCTGCCATAACTTTTGATACAAATGCAAAGACTGCTGATAAAGAAACAACAATACACAATTTAGCAATATTGCTTGAACCGTTAAATTATGACAAAAATAAAATATTAGAAGTGATTGATGCAGCAAATAAAAAAGGTATATATGGCAATATAGAAATAATTAAAATTCATTATGATCAAAGCCAAGGTTTAGAAATTATTGGCAAATTTTATGAAAGAGCAAAATATTTACCTGCAGCTACTGTAAATATTATACCTACTAGAGATTATCCTTTAGGTCCAATATTGGGAAACACTTTAGGTTATGTAGGATCAATAAGTCAAGAGGAATATAAAGGTAATGAAGCTATTTATTCTTTAACAGATATAGTTGGTAAACTTGGCATTGAAAGATCTTTGGAAACATTTAATAAAGAAGGAACAACACTTAAAGGTCTATTAGGAACTAAAGGTACTCAAAGGGTTGAAATTGATAATCGAGGAAGAACTGTAAATATTACGTCTTTGGAAAACTCTTCAATTCCCGGAGATAATGTAAGTTTGACTATTGATCTAAGGCTACAAAGGGTACTGGATGAAACACTAAATGCACAGATAAATCTATCTAAGGCAGCAAATAGTAAAGCTGGGGCTGGAGCAGCAATTGTATTCAATGTTAATACAGGTGAAATACTTGCAATGTCATCAAAACCTGACTTGAATCCAAATGATTTCCTCGATGGACTTTCCGATCAGGAGGTCAAATACTATTTGGAAAATGATCAGTCACCGATGTTAAATAAGGTCACAAATGTGGCTTATCCACCTGGTTCAACATTTAAAATGATTACTGCATTAGCAGGACTTCATTACAGTGGATTAACTGTAGAATATAGAGAAACATGTCCGGGGATATGGCGAGATAATATTAAGTGTACTGGTATTCACGGGAGTATAAATTTGACTGAAGCATTGAGAGTTTCTTGTAACACTTATTTTCAATCTTTTTCAGAAAAAGCTGGTATTGAGAATATTTCTAAGACTGCAAGACAATTTGGATTAGGTGTTGATACTGGATTTTCAGATTTATCAGGTGTAACTAAAGGGTTTTTACCTACACCTGATACAAAAGCAGTTTTTGAAAAGAATTTTAAAGAGGGTATGGTAAAAAAAATTACTGAACAAACTTCTAAAACTATTGTAGAAATAAATCAGGATAATTCTCTGACTACTAGTTCGAAAAAAGAACAAATAGAAATTGCAGAACAAGAAAAAGAGATTGAAATAGCTAAATATGAAAGATACTATCAAGAAAATAAGGATTGGTATATACATGATACAAATCTTGTTTCAATTGGACAAGGTTTAAATAATTATAGTATTTTACAATTAGGTGAGTTTATTTCAACCTTAGCAAATGGTGGTACTAGATATAAACCAACTCTTATTAAAAGCATTTCATCTGCAGATGCGAAGAGTGTCTATACAGTAAAACCAATTGTATTAAATAAAGTGGAAATGACACTTGACGAAATTAATATTGTTAAAGAAGGCATGCGACAAGTGGTTGCTTCTGGTACAGCAAGTAGAATATTCAGTGGTAGTAAAGTAGCAGCTGCAGGTAAAACTGGGACAGCTGAAACGGGGAGATCTGGAGATAATAAAGAATATCATGGACTTTTCGTTGGATATGCTCCATATGATAATCCTGAAATTGCAGTAGCTGTTGTAGTGGAATACGCTGTAAACAGTTCAAATTCTGCTGCAGCAGTTGCTAGAGCTGTATTCGAAGCTTATGTTAACTTGAAAGGAAATTAGAATGAACAGGGATTTATGGAAAAAGGCTGATTGGTCGTTTATGATATTGACAATTTTATTAGCTGTAATTGGCTTGGGTTTAACATTTTCCTCATCACAAGGATTAGTTGGTAATTTGATTGTTAAAACAGGTATATTTGTAGCTATTGGATTTGTTGCCCTTCTATTAATAGCCTCAATTGACTACAACAAGTTTAGTGAGATAGAAAAACCATTATATATAGTTATGATATTTATTTTAGTTTTAGTATTAATATTCGGGGTTGAAATATATGGTGCGAGAAACTGGATTTACATTGGACCATTTAGTGTACAACCATCTGAATTCAGTAAAATACTTTTTATTTTGGCTTTTGGCAGTTTTTTAAATAGACATTATGAAAATGATGGAAGTTGGAAAAGCATACTTAAGGCTTTCGCCTATGCCTTGCCTCCATTAATATTAATCTTAATGGAGCCTGATATGGGAACATCTCTAGTTTTTATTGCAATGATATTTGGTATGCTTTATGCTTCAACTTTAAATAAGAAGCGTATATCAATTATTTTATTTGGCGGTTTAGCATTTGTTGTAATTTGGGTTGCTTTGCACTTGTCAATAGGGCTGCCTATTCCTTTAGCTGAGTACCAAATTCAAAGATTTACTGTATTTTTAAATCCATATGAAGATGGGAAAAATGGACTTGGTGCAGGTTATAATATCATTCAGGCATTGATAGCCATAGGATCAGGGGGCTTAGGTGGCAAAGGTTTCTTAAACGGGACACAGGTTAATTTTCTACCAGTTAAGGAGTCTGACTTTATCTTCTCAGTAATAGGTGAAGAATTTGGATTTATAGGTGCAATTGCAATTTTAGTTATATACTTCATTTTCTTAGTGAAGGCATTGATAATTGCACATGAGTGTCTTGATCATTATGGTTATGTAGTAGTTATGGGATTTATAAGCATGTTTTTATTTCATATTGTTGAAAACATTGGGATGAATTTAAGCTTAATGCCAATAACTGGCATTCCATTACCCTTCCTTAGTGCAGCAGGTAGTAATTTACTGGTAAATTTCCTTGCATGTGGAATTATATTAAACATTAGTATGCAACGAACGAAAGTAATATTTTAGGAGAATTGATGGATATTAGAAAAATAGTTTACGATGAATTATTGAAATATGTAGAAAAACCAGGCAGATATATAGGTGGTGAATGGAACAGTACTAAAAAAACATTTGAAGAAACGGATTGTCAAATAGCATTTTGTTTTCCAGATGTTTATGAAGTGGGTATGTCTCATCTTGGTATGCAGATACTTTATGGTCTTGTTAATGAAACTACCCCTTACCTAATGGAAAGAGCTTTTATGCCTTGGCCTGATATGTATAAAAAAATGCAGGAAAGAGGGTTGCCTCTTTATTCATTAGAGTCATTTAAGTCATTAAGTGATTTTCCCATTGTAGGTTTTACACTTCAGTATGAAATGAGTTATACTAATATTTTGGCTATGCTTAGATTAGCAAATATTCCATTAACTAGTGAAGATAGAATGAATGGCAAACACCCTTTAGTTATAGCTGGTGGGCCATGTAGTGTTAATCCAGAACCAATAAGTGCTTTTGTAGATCTATTTCTAATAGGAGATGGAGAGCAGGCTTTACCAGAAATATTAAAAACAACAGCAAAGTATCTTGTAGAGGGCAAAATTGAAAATAGAAAAGAATTGCTTTTAGAATTAGGTGGATTGCAAGGCGTATATATTCCAGCATTCTTTAAGGAAAAATATAATGTTGATGGAAAATATTTAGGTACTTTTAATATATTTGATGATAAATTAAAAGTTAAAAAGACTTTTGTTGCTGATTTAGATAATGCATATTTTCCTACAAAACTTGTAATTCCTTTTGTTGATGCAATTCATGATCGTATGATGCTAGAAGTTTTAAGAGGATGTACTCATGGTTGTAGATTTTGTCAGGCAGGCAACTACTATAGACCAGTTAGAGAAAAATCAGTAGGAAAATTACTTGAGCTTGCTGATAAATTGGTAGCAGATAGTGGTTATGATGATATTTCCTTGACCTCATTGAGTACAGCAGACTATACAGGTGTCAAGGAACTGGTTAGTAAATTATTAGAAAAATTTGAGAAAGATAAAATCAGCATATCATTACCCTCATTAAGAGTAGATACTTTTTCAGTAGAATTAGCTAAAGATATACAAAAAGTAAAAAAAACAGGTTTTACTTTTGCACCTGAAGCAGGAACTCAAAGAATGAGAGATATTATTAATAAAGGAGTGTCAGAAGAAGATCTTATGGCTTCAGTTGAAGGAGCATTTAATGCTGGTTGGCAAAGATTAAAACTTTATTTTATGATTGGCTTGCCTGAAGAAACAGATGAAGATGTCATCGGAATTATTAAATTAGGTAAAAAAGTTCTCGATATGGGGAGAAAAATATCTGGTGGTAAGAACATTATTGTAACTGTTAGCGTTGCATCATTTGTGCCAAAACCGTTTACAGCATTTCAATGGTTTGGGCAAAATACCAAAGCTGAATTAATTAGAAAACAATACTTATTAAAAGAAGCTGTTAGAGACATAGGAAAAGGCCTTAAACTTAGTTATCATTACTCAGCTTTAAGCGTTCTTGAAGGAATGTTTGCAAGAGGCGATCGTAGATTAGGTAATGTACTATTAAGTCTAAATAAAAAAGGAGCTATGTTCGATAGCTGGGATGAATGGTTTGATCTTGAAATGTGGAATGAGGCTTTAATAGAAAGTGGAATCAGCAAAGAAGAATATAGTGAACATTTCTTTGATGAAACAGAACCAATGTATTGGGATCACATAGATATTGGTGTAAAAAAGCAATATTTATGGAACGAGTATCAAAAATCGAAAAACCTTGAAAAAACCAGAGATTGTAGACTTGGGTGTACAGCTTGTGGTGTTTGTGATGATGAAATAAGAATGGATATAAAAGGTGAATATCATGGCTAGTTATGTGATGGAATTTTCAGTTCGTGGACCTTTGGCATATTTATCACATCTTGAGTTAATGAAGGTTTTTAGACAAGCTTTTAGAAGAAGCTCTTTACCAATAAGTTTTAGTGAAGGTTTCAATCCACATATGAAACTGTCCTTTGCTATTGCTAAGGGAGTAGGTTTAGAAAGCGAAGGTGAACTATTGGAGATAGAAACGGATATGGTTATAGATGTTGGGGATTTCTTAAAAAGAATAAATAAAGTTATTCCTGAAGGATTAAAAGTTAAAGCTTTAAAAGAAAAAACCATATCATTAAAATCACTTAGTTCAATGCTAAGGAAAGCAAAATACCTTTTAGAGTACGGAGTTGGAGTAAATAATGATGAGTATAGAGATATAATTAGTGAAAAGTTAAATAAGCCTGAAATTCTTATGGAAGTGAAAACTAAGAAGAGCATCGGGATTAAAGATATAAAAGAATATATTTTAGACTGGAATTTTATAGATGACGGAGTTATTATAGAGGTATATGCAGGTAGTGATAAAAATTTAAGAATTGATAATTTACTTCAGTATCTTGATTTGAATCTTAAACCTATAAGGTTAAAGTTAATAGGTGTTGAGGCATCTATTATTGATAAAATGTCTAAGGAGGAAGAAAATGAAATCTAAAATCTTATTTGGTCTATTATTTGTAGCAGTTGGTGTTATTTATGGATTACAAGAACTTGGCATGATAACTGACATTGGATTGACTGCTAATGTGATTTTCCCATCAATTATGATTATTATTGGATTGATTATATTATTTAATAATCATAATATTATTTTTGGCGGTATAGTTACCTTCCTTGGAGTAGTTAATTTACTCAATCAATGGTATCCTCAATTAAATAAAATAATCTTTCCTGGTATATTAGTTATTGTTGGTATAGAAATTCTTTTTGGAGGCATATTTAAACGAATAGCACATCCTAGAGATCACATTACTATTGATAATAATGATGAGATTAATGCCATTGCAGTTCTTGGAGGAGTAGAGAAAAAAATTGTTAGTCAAAATTTCAAAGGAGGAAAAGCTGATGCTTTTCTAGGTGGAGTAGTACTTGACTTGACAGAAATAAAATTGACTTCCGATGCAATTATTGATGTAAATGCTTTTATGGGTGGAGTTGAAATTAAATTACCTGCAAACATAAAAATCAGAAGCGATGTCAATGGATTTCTTGGTGGTGTAGAAATAAAGTATCGAGCAACAGAACCAACTGGTGAGAATATATTAATACTAAGGGGCACAGCTATTTTAGGTGGTATTGAAGTTAAGTAAATATAGGGTAATCTATTGCATCTAACACTGAAAAAATATATAATAACAATAGTGTCGTTTGTAAACCCCGTAAAAAAGGTTTTTAAAGACAAAAGTCTACCTTGATAGGGAGTCTTAAGCGAAGGAGGTGCCATATGTACGCAATAATTAAAAATGGTGGTAAACAATATAAAGTTGTTGAAGGAGACACACTTCAACTAGAGAAAATTAATGCTGAAGTTGGAAGCTTAATTAAAGACAATAAAGTTCTTTTAGTAGCTAACGGTGAAAGCTTAGAAGTAGGAACTCCAGAAGTATTAAATGCTGAAGTAGTTTTGAAAGTAGTTTCTCATGGAAAAGGCGAAAAAGTTTTAGTCTATAAGTATAAAGCTAAAAAGAATTATAGAAGAAAGCAAGGTCACAGACAACCTTATACAGAAGTTATGGTTGAGAGTATAGCTCTAAAAGCTGATAAATCAGCTGAATAGTAATGATAAAAGTTACTGTTTATAGGGATAAACTTGGAAACTGGACAGGTTTCAAGTCTGAAGGACATGCTATGCATAATGGTAATAGTAAGTATGATTTAGTTTGTGCTGCAATATCGATGCATTTGCAAACTATAGAATATAGTTTGACAAAATTTATAACAAATATTAATGTTGAAAAAAATGATGGCTATTTAGAATTGATTTTTAAAAGTAATGAAGATGTAAGACTCGGGGGAATAGAATATATTTTCCTAAACGGCATAGAAATTCTTCATGACAATTATAAGAATTCAATAAAGGTCCACAATAAGGAGGTGGAGTTTCATGTTTAAGTTAGAACTTCAACTATTTGCTCACAAAAAGGGGCAAGGTAGTTCAAGAAACGGTCGCGATAGTAATGCGCAAAGACTGGGTGTTAAAAGAGGCGACGGTACTTTAGTTAAAGCAGGAAATATTTTAGTAAGACAAAGAGGCACTAAAATTCATCCTGGCATAAATGTTGGCATAGGTAAAGATGACACATTGTTTGCTTTGATAGATGGCTTTGTACGATTCGAAAGAAAAGGCAGAGATAAAAAACAAGCAAGTATTTATGCAGCTCAATAGTTTATAAATTAACACTCCCTCAAAGGGAGTGTTTTATCTTTAAGGAGAAATAATGTTTTACGATAGAACGAAAATTTTTATAAAAGCTGGTGATGGCGGTAATGGAATGGTATCTTTCAGAAGAGAGAAGTACGTTCCAGAAGGTGGACCCAGTGGTGGTGATGGCGGTAATGGTGGTGATATCTACATCATTGGTGATAATAATATAACTACCATGATAGATTTTAAATATAAAAAGCACTACAAAGCTGACAAAGGAGAAAATGGAAGTAGGAGCAATATGCATGGCAAGAATGCTCCTGTCACTATACTAAAAGTACCATTAGGTACTATGGTTAAAGACGAAACTGGTGCAGTAATTGCAGATATAATTGAAGATGGACAAAAACTCTTGGTTGCCAAAGGTGGACGTGGAGGCAGGGGCAATGCAAGATTTATGACTAATAGAAACAAAGAACCTAAGTTTGCAGAAAATGGTGAACCAGGAGAAGAACTGTTTTTAAACCTTGAACTAAAGCTGATAGCCGATGTTGGTATAGCAGGATATCCAAATGCTGGAAAATCCACACTGATAAGTAGTGTATCAAAGGCACGACCAAAGATTGCAGATTATCCATTTACAACATTAGAACCTCATCTTGGTGTGGTAGAAGTTGGTGATGAAAGTTTTGTATTAGCAGATATACCAGGTCTAATTGATGGAGCAAGTCAAGGTATAGGACTTGGACACGATTTCTTGAAACATTTGGAAAGAACCAAGTTAATTATTCATCTAATTGATGGTGCTAGTTTTGAAAGATCTATTTATGAAGAATACAAGAACATTAATATGGAATTAACTCTATTTAATGATGAACTTAGAGATAAACAGCAGATTATAGCTATTAATAAAATAGATATACCTGGTGTTGAAGAAAAAGCTGATGAATTTATAGCCAAGATGAGAGCAGAAGGATATGAGGAAGAAATATATAAGATTTCTGCAGCAGCAAGAATAGGACTTGAAGCACTTATGTATAAAACATTAGATTTAGTAAAATCCATAAAAACCCCAATTATTTTCAAAGAAGAACATAGAATAGTTTCACTCAAGGAGAAACCACTAAAAGTAGAGATTATTGATGGCATCTTTGAAGTAACTGGAGATGATGTTTTCAGAGTCTTTAAAATGGCATATCTAGATAGTGACGAAGGAGTCATGAGATTCCATAGAGCCTTGGTTAGTATAGGTGTTGATGCACTATTAAAACAAAATGGTATTAAAGAAGGCGATACTGTAAGAATTTACGAGACAGAGTTTGATTATGTAGATTAAAACTTATATAATAATAGGCAAGGAATCAAGGAGGATTTATGTTAAGCGGAAAACAAAAAAGATACTTAAGAGGCATGGCTAGTCTTTTAAATCCTGTAGCAATAATAGGTAAAGAAGGATTTACTCCGGAAATTATTAAAGAAATAAGAACTGGGCTAAAAGCCAATGAATTAGTTAAAATAAAAATCGGGAAAAACTCACCTGAAGATAAAATCCAAGTAAAAGAGTTGATTGAAGAAAACCTAACAGCTGAAATAGTGCAAATTATTGGCAGGAATATAGTTTTATTTAAGAGTAAAGGTAAAGAGACTAAATATAAATTACCATAGGATGTGTAAAATGAAGATTGATTATGGACGAGAGATAAAGAGAGTAATAGTCAAGGTAGGTACGAGCACCTTGACTCATGAAAACGGTACAATCAATATTGAAAGAATGGAACAATTGGTTAGAGGGTTGGCTGATATAAGCAATAAGGGGTATGAAGTAATACTCGTATCTTCAGGTGCTGTAGGAGCTGGTGTAGGTAAACTGCATAAAAAGAAAAAACCAACCACTCTTCCTGAAAAGCAAGCGGTTGCAGCTATAGGTCAAGTAACCTTGATGCATTTGTATGAGAAATTTTTTGGCGAATACAACAAAGTTGTAGGACAAATCTTGTTAACAAGAGATGATTTAGCCAATAGAAAAAGAAATCTAAATGCAAAAAACACATTATTGGCATTGTTGCAATTAGGAGCTATTCCCATAATCAATGAAAATGACACAGTTGCTGTAGATGAAATAAAAGTAGGTGACAACGATCATCTGGCTGCATATGTAGCCTCTTTAATTGATGGTGATTTACTAATTATACTTTCAGATATAGATGGTTTATTCACTAAAAATCCAGCTACATGTGATGATGGTATTTTAGTAGAAAAAGTAGAAAAAATCACTGCAGAAATAGAAGCTTATGCAGGATGTGAAGGTTCTTCCTTCGGTACCGGTGGCATGATGACAAAAATAAAAGCGGCTAAGATAGGTACAGCAGCTGGTGTTTTTGTAGTCATTGGTAATGGAAATGAAAAAAATTTTTTAGCAGATGTTGTTAAAGGTGATTTTAGAGGAACAATTTTCATACCTCATAATAAAAAAATCCATACTAAGAAAAAGTGGCTATTACTATCATCTAAACCTAAAGGAACAGTAATTGTAGACGACGGAGCTCAAGATGCTTTGTTAAAAGAAGGTAAAAGCTTGTTGGCAATAGGTATAACAGAGGTTGATGGTGTTTTCGATGCAGATTCAGTTATTAGCATAAAAAATACTCTAGGCAAAGAAATTGGTAGAGGTATAACCTACTACAACAGTGTTAATATCGATAAAATAAAAGGTAAAAAAACTAAAGAAATGACTAAAATACTTGACGAAGAATATGAATTTGATACAGTAATTCATAGAGATAATATGTCAGTATTAAATATGTAAGGAGATCATTATGTTAAATAAGATAATCGAAGAACAGTGCAAAAATGGAAAGAATGCTTCTTATGATTTATCATCATTTTCAATAATTTCAAGAAATAAAGCCTTACAAGAAATGGCTGATAATTTAAGGAAGCATGTTAACTTGATTCTTGAAGAAAATAAAATTGATATGGAAAATGGGAAAGCTGATGGTTTAACACAAGCATTGTTAGATAGATTAATGCTAAATGAAGATAGAATTGAAGGTATGGCTAAGGGACTTGAATCATTAATAAAACTTGAAGATCCTATCGGACAAGTGAAAAAAATGTGGCAAAGACCAAATGGACTTGAAATTGGATCCATGACTGTTCCTTTAGGATTAGTAGCCATGATTTATGAAGCTAGACCAAATGTCACTGTTGAAGCTGCAGGACTATGTGTTAAAACAGGAAATGCTGTAATACTTAAAGGTAGTTCTACTGCTTATCATTCAAATAAGGTACTTACAGCTTTATTAAATGATGCTGCTGATACAACTGGGCTACCAAAGAATTCTATTCAAATAATTGATTCCAAGGAAAGAGAATCAGTTAATATTCTAATGAAATTAAATAAATATGTAGATGTCATTATACCAAGAGGTGGTGCAGGCTTGATTGCCAATGTCGTTAATAATTCTACTGTACCTGTTATTGAAACTGGAATAGGGAATTGCCATGCTTATGTTGATGATAAGGCTCAGTTTGATATGGCCATAGATATAATAATCAATGGTAAGACTCAAAGACCAAGTGTCTGTAATTCTTTGGAAAAAGTTTTAGTTCATAAAGATATTGCTGCTAAATTTATTCCTTTATTGGAGAAAAAGTTAGTTGAGAATAATGTGGAAATAAGAGCTTGTGAAAAATGTCTTGATTTATTTAAAAAGGCCACTTTAATTACGGAAGAAGAACTATACACCGAGTACTTAGACTATATTATAGGAATAATTATAGTTGATGATGTTCTAGGTGCTGTAAATCACATAAATAAGTATGGTTCTAAACATTCTGAAGTTATAATCACCGACAGTTATAAAAATGGTAACATCTTTCAAAGACTAATTGATTCAGCATGTATTTATCATAATGCATCAACAAGATTTTCTGATGGAGAAATGTTTGGATTCGGAGCTGAAATTGGTATTAGTACACAAAAAATGCATGCAAGAGGACCAATGGGACTAGAAGCATTAACTAGTATTAAGTATATTATAAACGGTGATGGTCAGGTTAGGTAGAATTATGAAGAGAATTGGCTTATTTGGAGGTACATTCAATCCAATACACAATGGGCATCTACAGCTTGCAGAAGGTGCTTTAAAGCTTTTTAAACTGGACAACCTATACTTTATACCAACTGGAAAATCATATCATAAGGAAGTAACTTATATGCCTGAAACCAAAGATAGGTTAAAGATACTTGAATTGGCTTTAGCAGATTATGATAAATTCTTGATTTCTGACTGTGATATAAAAAGAGATGGACCAACATACACAGTAGACACTATAGCTGATATGAAGAAGATTGAAACAGATGCAAGGTTTTTCTGGATAATGGGATCAGATGCACTATTAGAAATTCTCAAATGGAAAGATATAGAAAACATTGCTAAAATAACAACATTCTTGGTAGCTTTAAGGCATGGAGATAGTAAACACCGGGTTGAAATTTTCAGAGATACATTACCAAGTTTCCTTGAAGCAAAAGTCTTATTGTTTGAATGGCCAATACAAAGTATCAGTTCTAATGAAATAAAAAAGAATATGATTAATAAAAAATATCTGCCTGAAAAAGTTTATGAATATATTAAACTCAAAGGATTATATAATGATGCAACTTAATGAAATTCTATCTAAAATAGAAAAAGAACATGAAGTTCTACTTAAAAAGATGAATGTCTCAGATAAAAGGAAAAGACATCTTGATGGATGCGTAGAAATGTCCTATGAATTAGCTGAGGTATATAGAATAGATCCATATAAGGCTGTTTTAACAGGACTTTTACATGATTATTTTCGCGAAATGGATAATGAAGCAATAATTGAATTAGCCAAGAGCCTGAAAGTAAGTATCAGTGACTTTGAATTAAGATTTCCAAGAGTTCTACACGGTAAGGTTGCTGCATCATATTTTGCCAATAAAGGCTATATTGAAGATTATGAGATTATCGAGGCTATTCAACATCATACTCTAGGAGAAGCTGGGGTGGGAAAATTAGCCAAGCTTCTTTTTGTAGTGGATGCAGTAGAACAATTCAGAACCTATGATGGTGTTGAAGCTTTAAGGAAAAATATTGTCGGAAAAAGTCTGGATGAAGCCTATATTTTGGTTTTAAAAACAACAATTATAGACATGATAAGAAAAAATAAAATATTAGCTCCTGCAACGATAGGGGCATACAACTATATGATGGAGGTTGGTTTATGACAGGTTATGAAAAAAGTATAATAATTGAAAAACTATTAAATGAAAAGAAGGCAATTGATGTAAAAATCGTTGATCTTGAAGGAATTAGTATTATTGCAGATTGTTTTGTAATAGCTACAGGTATGAATAAAAAACATATTGAAACTTTAGCTGATTATTGTGAAGAAGCCTTAGAAGAACTAGGGGAAAGAAAGCTCAGACGAGAAAAATCCAATGAATGGGTACTAATAGATTTTGGTGATCTAATTATCCATATTTTCGATCAAGAAGCAAGAACAAAGTACAGTCTAGAAGATCTATGGTCTGGAAAATTAAAGTAGTAAAAAAACAATTAATACTAAGAAGTTTAGCCTCCTTTGCTTAAATAATAGCAAAGGAGGTTTTTATATGAATCGATTTATGGCATTAGACAAGAAATATCAAATGATTAGTTTATTTATTCTAATATTTGGCATAATAACACTTGGATATTATCTCGGAAGAACAACTAAATATACAGTCTTAGCTAATGAAAAATCATCAAATATAATTTTAAAAGACAAAAGTGATGAGTCGATTAATAATGACAAACTTGTAGTTAATATCAAAGGCGCTGTAAAAAATCCAGGTATTTATGAATTTTCAATAACTTCAAGAGTCAATGATGCGCTTAAAATGGCTGAACCTTTAGCAAATGCTGATCTATTGCCCTTGAATTTAGCGATGTTCTTAAAAGATGAACAAGATATTTATGTACCTTTTATTGATACAGATGATGAAGATGAAGGTGAAGGTGAAGGTGATATTGATGGGAATAATGTTGAGTTAATAAGCATAAATAAAGCTTCCGCCAAAGATTTAGAATTAGTTCCAGGAATTGGACCAGTAATGGCTGGTAATATTTTAGAGTATAGAAAAAGTATTATACGTTTCCAAACCTTAGAAGATTTACTAAATGTTTCTGGTATAGGTGAAAAAACATTAGAAAAAATGCGTCCATATATTAAACTCTGATGGAAGAGAAATTAAATTCAATAATATTAACAATAGTATTTATAGCTGGGTTGATATTTTTTATGGATATTACTAATGTGATTTATTTGTTGCTTTTTCTTATTTTAATGTTCTTTTTAGTATATAAGTGTAGATTAATTATGATTGCAGATGAAAAGTTCTTATACACCTTCATATTTCTGGTTATTATTGTTTTATTAGGGATTTTTCGGGGTTACTTATTTTACGAGGACTTTAATAAAGATTTGAGCTTGAGTGGACAATATAATGGAAAAGTAGAAATTTTAAAAGTTGAGAACAATGAAAAATATATTGGGAAATTAAAAAGTAAACCTTTTTGCAAAGTCATGCTATCAACCAAGGAATATTTAAAACCTGGAATGATTATAAATATCAAAGGTTATTTGGATTTACCTCATAGTGAAAAAAATCGAGGTGGGTTTTCATACAGAGCTTACCTGAAGTATAAAGGAATCAAATTTACTATTAATACAAACAATATAAAAATTCTTGAACAGATAAAAAATATCAGATTCTATTTATATGATTATCAAGAGTATTATATTTCCAAACTTCATAAAACACTAGGAAAGCAATCAAGATTTATTGAAAGTATATTTCTAGGGGATGCGGATAGCTTAGATGAAGTGGAAGTTGATACATGGCGAAAAATGGGTATATTACATTTACAAGCTGTATCTGGATCACAAGTAGGAGCCACATTAGATATTTTGCTTTTTTTGTTTGTAATAACACCAAAAAAAGGTGTGGTGAAATACACACTATTGTTTATACCCCTTGTTTTGTATGGATTGATAACTTATACCCCATCAGTTTGGAGAGTTATTTTATTTCTAATAATAATAAAAATATTTCAGGTATTTAAAAAAGAAAAATTTGAAATGCTGGCTTTGATGTTATCATCGTTGATTTTGATATTAATTAATCCTGGTATAATATTTTATATTTCTTTTCAATTATCGTATATCATTTCAATTGGGTTGTTGTTATATAGTCAAAAAATAAAAGAGGTTAAAAAACCTAGCTTAAAGATATTGTTAAGTGGAGTAATAAGTGTTGTTTTAAGCTGGCCTATACTTATGTATTACTTCCAAGAAGTTTCTTTAATGAGTATAATATTCACGCCCCTAATTTCACCATTAATTCAAATAATTATTTTTATTAGTGGAATTTTTATGTTATTTCCCTTTCTTATAGATTTAGCAGGGCCATTAGCATACTTCTTGAAGTTAATATTATTATTTTTAGAAAAGATAACGCTAATGTTTAGTTATATCAATTTTCCAGTTTATATTGGCAGATCCTGGGGAGTAATGTCAATATTATTGTTTTATCTCTTATATATTTTTTGGGATAATCATATATTCAAGAAAAACTATCGGGGAATATTATTTGTTTTATTTATAGTTGTGTTTTTATTTAATAGTTTTTACGATATTTTAGATGATAAGCGGGTTATTGTATCTTTCATAAATGTCGGCCAGGGCGATTCTATACTCATAGAATGTAAAGAGGTAGGCAAAGTTATCCTAATTGATGGAGGGGCTAAAAATGACTATCAGGACATGGGTGAAAAGGAAGTGTTACCTTATATAAAAAGAAAAGGGATAAAGAAAATAGATATTATGATTAGTACCCATAGTGATAATGACCATAAAGGAGGCCTAGAAACGATATTAAATGAAATTACAGTATCAAAAATTTGGATTCCTAATAATAGAGTAGGAGACTACAAAGATTGGTTTAGAGATCATAAAGGAAAGATAGATTTTATTGATAATAATATGTCATGTTCTTTAGGTGATATATCAATTAATATAATGAATCCGGATAATAGAGATTGTGAGGCTTCTTCTAATTCTAACTCTACCTCCATAGTACTAAGTTTAAAATATGGTGAATCAAGTGTTTTGCTTACAGGTGATTGTGATTTGGAAATATTAGATAGACTAGTTAAGGAAAGAATGGATTATGATATTATTAAAGCTCCTCATCATGGTAGTCAAAATTCATTTAGATCAGGTCTCTATAGTGATTTTAAAGCAAGATGCGTGATATTTTCTGTTGGCAAAAATAATTATGGGCATCCATCAAAGGAGATTATTAAGGACCTGGAAAATGATGGAATCTTATTTTATAGAACTGATAGAGATCTTGATGTTGTTGTAACCTTGAAGAAATCATGGATAGATATTAATGGTAGGAAATTAGAAGATTGATGATATAATAAAACAAGATGTGTGAGGTGTTAAATGAAAAAAGACTTGCCAATAGTAGTATATTATGGTGAAAATGAATATGAATTAAATAAAAGTATAAGTGATTTAGCACTGGAAACTGGTTATTCAATAAAAGAAATCAATGATGGATTAGATTTTCTTGATTTAATCAACATTTTAAACACTCCAGCGCTATTCGAAGGTAATTTAATATATAAAATAACCAATGATACAATCTTAAATGATGATATGAATCTAGAAGCTTTAAAAGAATATATTAATAACCCATCACCATTTTCTAAAGGTCTTATAATAACCAAAAAAGTTGATTTAAGAAAAAAAACAGCAAAGTTCTTTAAAGATAATAACCTTTTAATGGAATTTCCTTTAAGAAAAGGAGCCAGCCTACGGAAATGGGTTAAAGAGCATTTTTGGAACCATGGCTACAATATATCTGATGATGCTGTTGCTTATTTGTTAGAAGTAGTTGGTGAAAACCAAATAATGATAGAAAATGAGTTGAACAAGCTATTTATTTATGAACCAGACCATAAGAATATTAATATCAAGGATTTAGACATTTTGATTACAAATAATGTGCAAAGTAATATTTTTAATTTGCTTGATAATATGTTTAGTGATCATGGCAAGATGTTGAAAGCATTAGAAAATCTTTTTAAACTCAAAGAACCTGAGATTAAAATTATTTTTATGATTATTAGAGATTTGAGAATAATACTAAGAATCAAGTGGTTTTTAAAGGAAAAATACAGAGATGATAAGATTGCATCAATTTTGGTGCTTCATCCATATGTTGCTGAGAAAAAAATTGAATTATCTAAAAAATTGACTTTTGAAGAAGTATTTAAATATTTAAAATTATTTTTTGAAGTTGAAGAAAAGATAAAAAACGGCTATGGTGAAGGGAAGATGCTTTTGCGAAGCACTTTATTATCTATGAAATAAAAAAAGCCTTCTTAAAAGAAGGCTTAAATTTTTTATAACTATTGAACGTTGAATTTTTTTTGTAAACGGGAGATTTTTCTACCAGCTGTCTTTGTATGAATGATGCCTTTTTGAGCCATTTTATCAATAACGCTAATGGTTTTGTTTAAAATTGTCTCTTTATTTTCATCACTTGCTGCAATAGCAGTGTTACACTTCTTAACTTGATTTCTCATAGCTGATCTCTTTTGAGAATTAACAAGATTTCTTTGTTCAGCTAACAAAGCACGTTTTTTTGATGACTTTATATTTGCCATTCCTTCACCTCCCTAAAATACTTAAACTACAACAGTAATTATAGCATTGAAATATACTAAATGCAATAATTATTTATTTTTTGTTTAAATCAAAATCTGTTTCTTGATATACGTAATAGTTGATCCAATTTGCATAAAGCAGATTGGCATGACCTCTCCAGGTAACTTTGATGCCATTATCTGGGTTATCGTCTATATAATATGAGTGGGGAACCTTAATATCCATTCCTTTGTCAATATCTCTATTATATTCTAGGTTGAGAGTTTCTTTATCATATTCTGGATGACCGGTTATGAATAATCTTCTTCGATCTTTTGAAGCTATTATATGAGGTCCTACTAAATCTGATTCAGCGATAATTTCAATATCTTCATTTTCTAGTAGTTGTTCTTTTATGATTTCAGTGTTTCTTGAATGAGGTGCGTCAAAAAAATCATCAAAACCTCTTGTTAACTTAGCAGTCTTGTTTATAACTTTATGATTATATATTCCAGAAACCTTTTCACTAAGAGTTCGTTTATTGATTCCATAATAATGATACAAGGCAGCTTGAGCAGACCAACAGATGAACATACATGAATAGATTTTTTCGTGAGCCCAGTCAAGTATATCTGTGAACTCTCTCCAATAATCAACATCTTCAAATTCCATAAGTTCAATAGGGGCTCCAGTAACAATCATAGCATCAAAACGTTTATCGTAGACATCGTTAAAAGTGGTATAAAAGGAATCCAAGTGGCTCTTTGGTGTGTTCTTAGATTCATAAGAGGCCATTTGCATGAAAGTCAATTCTATTTGTATTAAATTATTACTTAAAAGCCTTAGAATTTGAGTTTCTGTTACAATTTTTGTTGGCATAAGATTAAGTATAAGAACTTGCAATGGTCTTATATCTTGAGTCGTAGCTCTTCTTTTATTCATAACGAATATGTTTTCATTATTTAATTTCTCGGTAGCTGGTAAGTTTTCAGGTATAATAACTGGGCTCATAATTACCTCCTTGTGTCTCAAAAAAAAATCTTCCCACAGGAAGATGATAATTCAAAATTATACATCCCATCTTGCAGTAAAACTGTAGGATTTAGCACCTTGCAATTGCAGGTTGCTGAGGTATCATTGGGCCTATCCCTTCACCTCTCTTGATGATTATTTTAATTATATACTATAATAAAGAAATTTGTAAATAAAAATAAGATAAAATCGGGTTTAAAAACAGTTTAATTAATGATTATTGAGTATTTAAGTTCAAATTACTAGTTAGATAGTAATTGAATATATATTAAAGAAGAGAGTATTTATGTTATAATTACTATAATGTATTTTAAATTATAAGCAAATAATAAAATTAAACAATCAGTTAGAAAGAGGAGTATATGATGGAAAAAGACAAAGAGAAAGTCCTGGAAATTACCTTGAGTCAGATAGAAAAACAATTTGGCAAAGGAAGTATAATGAAACTCGGAGACGGGGGTAACTATAGAAATGTAGAAGCTGTTTCTTCTGGTATACTACCATTAGATGTTGCTATAGGAATTGGTGGCTATCCAAAAGGAAGAATTATAGAAATATATGGACCTGAATCTTCAGGGAAAACTACAGTTTCTTTACATGCGGTTGCGTCTGTTCAAAAATATGGTGGCACAGCAGCTTTCATCGATGCTGAACACTCACTTGACCCAAGTTATGCTAAAAATTTAGGAGTTAATACTGATGATTTGTTAGTATCTCAACCTGATACAGGAGAACAAGGATTAGAAATTGCTGAAGCTCTTGTAAGAAGTGGTGCTGTTGATATTATAGTAGTCGATTCTGTGGCGGCACTTGTTCCTAGAGCCGAAATAGAAGGTGAGATGGGTGACTCTCATATGGGTTTACAAGCAAGACTTATGTCTCAAGCCTTAAGAAAACTTGCAGGAGTGGTTAACAAGTCAAATACCATTATTATATTTATTAATCAATTAAGAGAAAAAATTGGAGTCATGTTTGGAAGCCCTGAAACAACTACAGGTGGTCGTGCTCTTAAATTTTATGCTTCAGTGAGAATAGATGTAAGAAAAATAGAGAACATTAAAAAAGGTGTAGATATTATTGGAGTAAGAACTAGAGCGAAAATAGTAAAGAATAAGGTTGCGCCTCCATTTAAAGTTGCTGAGTTTGATATCTTGTACGGTGAAGGAGTTACTAAAGATGGCTGTGTTCTTGATATGGCTGCTGACTTAGATATAATTCAAAAAGCTGGTTCCTGGTATAACTATGGTGATGAAAAACTAGGTCAAGGAAGAGATAATTCTAGAGTATATCTAAGACAACATCCAGAGCTACTTGAAGAAATTGAAGCTAAAGTAATGGCTAAAGCATTGAACTTCAGCACTGATGATAAAAAGGATAATGCGTAGCATAAAAAATTATTCCTTGTATCTCCTTGGAAAAAGAGATTATGGAGTCAAGGAACTAGAAAGAAAATTATTACTAAAGGGTTATGAATTAGATGAAATAAAGGAATTATTAGAATATTATCTTAATATAGGTTATCTTAATGATAAGAACCTTATTGAGAGATTAGTTTCTTTTCAAATATCAAATAGTAAAAGTAAAAAACAAATTGAAGTATATCTTCTTGGTAAGGGATTTGATAGTCATGACGTCAAATCCATACTGAATATGTTCGAATTTGAAGATCTTGAAATAGACATGTTGGACAAACATATGAGAAGGTATTTAAACTCTAGTAAACCGATTACCAAGGAAAAAATCATAAGTAGATTGCAAAACAAGGGTTTTTCTTATCAAAGTATAAAAAAATTAGTAGATAAGTATTTTGAATAAGGCAGATTCTCTTGACATTAACTTGCATTTTTTCTACAATATATTCTAGATGAATATAAATATTTGTAAAAAAGAACTTGACTATATAATTGTATAGTATGACATATATGATTTATAAGTTAATAAGAGGTAAATCAAAGCAATGCGGAGATCGTACTACTTTTTTACGTTTTAACATGTTAGGTATATTCATCTAACATGTTTTTTAATTTAAGGAGGAAAGAGGATGAATGGAGTTCTAATCCCAATAGGTATAGCTGCAGTTACAATAATAGTAGGCTTTATAATAGGTTATTTTTTCAGAAGAACATTATCAGAAGGCAAATTAAACAATGCTACATTAAAAGCAAATGAAATTGTTGAATTAGCTCAAAAAGAAGCAATAACTAAACAAAAGGAAGCAATTATTGAAGCAAAAGAGCAAATACAAAAGATGAAAGAAAAGATGCATGAAGAAATTACCAAGGAGCAAAGAGATAGAAAAAGCGAATGGGGTCAGGTAGAAAAAAGATTGCATGATAAAGAAGACATGCTGGATAAAAAGCAGAGTACTTTAGATTCTAGAGAAGAAGCTATACATAAACAAGAAGAAATCGTTGATGAATTGTCAGATAAAACGAAAAAATTACACGATGAACAGTTAGCCAAGTTGCAAGAAATCTCTGGTGTAACAGTAGAAAAAGCCAAAGAATACTTGTTAAACAACGTTGAACAAGAAATTAGACAAGAAACTGCTGTCTTAATTAAAGAAATTAAAGAGAAAGCAAAAGAAGAAGCTGATAAAGAAGCGAAAGAAATAGTTGTAAGAGCAATTCAAAGATGTGCTACAGACCATGTAGCCGAGGCTACAGTATATGTAGTATCATTACCAAATGATGAAATGAAGGGCAGAATTATCGGACGTGAAGGAAGAAACATCAGAACAATAGAAACTTTAACTGGTGTCGATTTAATTATTGATGATACTCCTGAAGCTGTTGTTCTATCTGGATTTGATCCAGTTAGACGAGAAATAGCTAGAATTACCTTAGAAAAACTCATTACTGATGGTCGTATACATCCAGGTAGAATTGAAGAAACATATGAAAAAGCAAAATTAGAAGTTGAAAAAGAAATCAAGGAAGCCGGCGAGCAAGCATTACTTGAAGTAGGTATAAGTAGAATACATCCTGAACTAGTGAAATTGATCGGAAGATTGAAATATAGAACTAGTTACGGTCAAAACATTCTTAAGCATTCACTTGAGGTTGCACATTTGTCAGCAAATCTTGCATATGACTTAGGGGCTGATCCAGATCTTGCTAGAAGAGCTGGTCTATTGCACGATATTGGTAAAGGTGTTGATCATGAAATAGAGGGTACACATGTAGAAATCGGTGTAAGTCTACTACAAAAATACAAGGAGAATCCAGCTGTTATTCATGCTGTTGAAGCTCATCATGAAGATGTTGAAGCCCAAACTATGGAAGCAGTAATTGTACAGATTGCCGATTCATTATCAGCCGCAAGACCAGGAGCAAGAAGAGAAACATTGGAATCTTATATTAAGAGACTACAAAAACTTGAAGAGATTGCCGATGGATTTGAAGGGGTAGAAAAATCATATGCTATTCAAGCAGGCCGTGAAGTAAGAATCATGGTTAAGCCAGAAGCTATTGATGATTTAGAAGCTATCAATTTAACAAGAGCTATTGTTAAGGAAATTGAATCAGAAATGGATTATCCAGGACAGATTAAAGTAATGGTAATCAGAGAAACAAGATCAATAGAATATGCAAAGTAAATTTAATAGAAATTTGGTTTAGATGATGAAAATATTATACTTTGGTGATATAATAGGCAGAAAAGGTGTTCGCGCCTTGGAAGCCTTTCTTGATGGCTACCTTAAGGAAAATAAAATTGACTTTATTTTTGCCAATGGTGAAAACCTGGCAGGTGGAAAAGGTATCACCAAAAAACAATTCTTAGAAGTAAAGAAAATAGGTGTTGATGGTGTATCAACAGGTAACCACGTATTTGACAAAAGAGAAATATATGGGCAGTTGAAGGAGTATCCAGAAATTATACGTCCTCTTAACTATCCTGTGGGGACACCAGGTAAAGGTTTTCACATATTTACCAAAAATGATTTAAAAGTAGCAATTATAAACGTCTGTGGAAGAGTTTTTATGAAAACATTAGATTGCCCATTTAGACGTATTGAGGAAATACTTAGTAGCTTAAGAAGTGAATGTGATACGATAATTGTAGACATTCATGGTGAAGCTACAAGTGAAAAAAAAGCTTTAGGATATTTTCTTGATGGAAAAGTTTCGGCAGTTTTAGGGACGCATACACATACACAAACTAATGATTGTCAATTATTACCAAACAAAACTTTCTTCATGAGTGATCTGGGAATGGTCGGTGCAAAAACCAGTATTCTTGGTATTAAAAAGGAAGTTATAATAAACCATTTCTTGACTGGTATGCCTTTTGCATTAGAAATTGCAGAAGAGGGTTTAGCTAATATAAATGGTATTGAACTGGAAATTGATATTGACAATAGAGTTAAAAGTTATAAAATCATTAACCAAGATATATGATTAAGAACTTATGTATAAGGAGGCAGTCACAATGGAAGTTTTAAAAGTATCAACTTCATCAAAACCTAATTTGGTAGCAGGAGCATTAGCCGCAATGATTAGAGAAAGTGGTTCGGTTGAAATCCAAACAATAGGTGCTGGTGCTTTAAATCAAGCAATTAAAGCAATAGCAATAGCTAGAGGCTTTGTAGCACCTGGTGGTATAGATTTAATCTGCACACCTGCTTTTACTGATATTGAAATAGATGGTGACAAAAGAACTGCTATAAAACTAATTGTTGAAGCGAGAAAATAGTAAGAAGTAGATAGTTGTTAAAAACTACAGGATTTCCTGTGGTTTTTTAATGATTATGGACATAATTTTTGATACAATGAATACATATTCAAAGGAGATTATTAATGTATAGTACAGCACAAATCAGAGAACTGTTTCTTAAATATTTTGAACTAAAGCAACACCAAAGAATTGCAAGTTCATCCTTAATTCCAGCAGAGGACCCTACATTAATGTTTGTAAATGCAGGTATGGTCCAGTTTAAGAATGTTTTTTTAGGTTTGGAAGAAAGATTATATAAAAGAGCTACATCATCACAAAAGTGTTTGAGAATTAGTGGAAAGCACAATGATTTTGAAGCGGTAGGTAGAACTCCTAGACATCATACATTTTTTGAAATGCTTGGAAATTTCTCATTTGGGGATTATTTCAAAAAAGAAGCAATTGAATATGCATGGGAATTCTTAACAGAAGAATTGAAAATTCCAAAGGATAAACTTTGGGTGACCATATATGAAAAAGATGATGAAGCAGGAAAGCTATGGGAAAAGCATACAGACATATCACCTGATAGGATTATTAAATTAGGCGAAAAAGATAATTTTTGGTCAATGGGAGATGTAGGTCCATGTGGACCTTGTACAGAAATCCACTATGATCGTGGTGAAAGCTATTCTTGTGGAGATGAATGTGGATTAGGCAAATGTGAATGCGATAGAATAACTGAAATTTGGAACTTGGTTTTTATGGAGTTCAACAGAGACGAAAAAGGAGTTCTAACACCACTTCCTAAACCAAGTGTAGATACAGGTATGGGGCTAGAGAGAATTGCTGCTGTAATGCAAGGGGTTGACAGCAATTATGAAACCGATCTATTCCAACCTATTATAAAAAAAATAGAAGAGCTTGTTAACTTAAAGTATTCAAGTGAAGATAGTGGTTTTCCTTTTAGAGTAATTGCAGACCATATTCGTTCAAGTTCATTTTTAATAGCTGATGGAGTCCTTCCTAGTAACGAAGGAAGAGGCTATATCTTAAGACGGATCTTGAGAAGAGCAGTTAGATATGGTAAAACCTTAGGTTTAAACAAACCATTCTTATATATTTTAGTTGATACATTGCTTGATGTAATGGGTAAGGCCTTTCCTGAGCTTGTAGAAAAAAGAGACTTTATAATAAAAGTCCTAAAAGTAGAGGAAGAAAGATTTCTTGAAACCTTAAATGACGGACTAGCCTTGACTGAAAATATTCTAAAAGAAATGAAAAAGGAAAACAGAAAAGTTATGTCTGGTGAAGAAGCTTTTCAACTTTATGATACTTATGGTTTTCCTGTTGAACTTACTGAGGATGTTTTAAACGAAAACAACCTTGAACTTGATAAAGACGGTTTTATCAAAGCCATGGAAAAACAAAAAGAAGTTACAAGAGCAAGCAGTAGTAAAAATGATTTCAAGCAGAATATAACCTTGGCTAATGAATTTATTAAATTAGAAGATACATTATTCACAGGATATGGCAGCATGGCAGAAGAAACTGAAGTGCTTGCTGTTTTCACATTGAATGGAGAAAAAACAGAAAAGATAAATATTAATCAGGAACTTATTCTTATTACTAAAAGAACTCCATTTTATGGTGAAAGTGGCGGTCAGATAGGGGATATTGGTAAAGTTTATCTTGATGAGAAATGTATAGGTGAAATTGTTGATACCAAGAAATCAACAGATGGTCGAATATATCACATAGTTAAATTTATTAATGAGTTTGATATAAATAAGAAATTAATTCTAAAATTAAACAAACCGAGAAGAGAAGCAATTATGAGAAATCATTCTGCTACTCATTTGTTACATAGAGCATTAAATGAAGTATTGGGTAAGCATGCAACTCAAAAAGGTTCATTTGTTGATGATAAGTATTTAAGATTTGATTTTTCTCATTTTGAAAATCTAACTAAAAATGAAATTGAAAAGATTGAAGATAAGGTCAATGAATATATTCTGGCACATGCTGATGTGGTAACTGAGTTGTTACCTGTAGAAGAAGCTAAAAAGATTGGAGCTATGGCTATATTTGGTGAAAAATATGGCGATGAGGTAAGAGTAGTGACCATGGGGGATATTTCTATGGAATTTTGCGGTGGTACACATGTTAATAACACCAGCCACATAGGGAGTTTTAAAGTATTAAGTGAAAGCAGTGTCGGAGCAGGTTTGCGTAGAATCGAAGCATGTACTGGACTTGAAACGATTTATAAAGCGAGAGAATTAGATCATGTATTCCAGAACTTAAGTGTTCAGTTGAAGGTTCCACCGAAGGAAATTCAACAAAAAGTACAAAATTTACAAAAAGAACTAAAGGAACTTAACCTGGAAAAACAAAAACTTAATACAGAACTTGCTAAGTCTGCTGTCAATGATTCTATTGACAAGGTAGAAGTAATCAAGGGTATCCCATTGGTAATTGAAGAATTTAATGGTAAAAATATGGATGAATTAAGACAAATATCAGACATGTATAGAGATAAGCTTGTTTCAGTGTTAGTAGTACTTGGTTCCAAAGAAAATGGTAAAGTTAATCTTTTAGTAACAGCAACTAAAGATTTAATTAGCAAAAACGTGAGTGCAGGGAGTATAATAAAAGCAATAGCGCCAATTGTTGGCGGAGGTGGTGGAGGCAGACCGGATATGGCACAAGCTGGAGGCAAACTGCCGGAAAAATTGTCACAAGCGTTAATGGAAGTTAAAAATATATTGTAACGGAGGTTAGAGATGGATTCAATGGAAAACACCGTAAGATTTACTGGTGATGAAATGGCTGAACAAACTATAAAAGAAGTCTTGAATAAAGTTTATCAAGCTTTAGAAGAAAAAGGATATAATCCTATTAATCAGATTGCAGGTTATTTATTATCTGGTGACCCTGCTTATATTACAAGTTTTAATAATGCTAGGGCTTTGATTCATCAAATAGATCGTGATGATATAATAAGGCACTTAGTTAGGTCTTATTTAAAATAATGAGATGCTTAGCCTTGGATTACGGTCAAAAGAGAGTTGGGGTAGCAATTAGCGATTTATCAAATACGATAGCTACTACACATAGTGTTTTGATTAATAATAAAAGTCTGTTAGAAAATATTAAAGAAATAGTAATAGCTGAGAAAATAACTCATATTGTAATTGGTTTACCCCTTCATATGAGTGGTGAAAAAGGTGACAAGGCTTTAATGGCCGAATCTTTAGGTGAGTCCATTAAAAGTTTTATTGATGTTGACATAGTTTATGAAGATGAAAGACTGACCACAGTTTCAGCTCAAAGGATACTTATAGCTGGGGATGTGAGAAGAGACAAAAGAAAAACTAAAATTGATGCCTTGGCTGCAACGTTTTTTCTTCAAAAATTTCTTGATAAGCAAAAATGACATACGAAGTAATTTATGATATAATTAGTGAAACTGTAAAGAGGAAGGAATAAAAAAATGGAAAATATTGATGAAAAAGATATTGTGATTTTAACTGATGAGGAAGGTTTAGAGCATCAGTTCATTATTGTAGACATGATAGAGGTTGAAACAGGAGTTTATGCTATGTTGATGCCTATGGAAATTGAAGGCGAAGGCGAAGAAGATGACTATTACGTAATAATGAAAGTAGTCAAAGAAGATGATGAAGAAGTATTAATGACAATTGAGGACGACG
>CAYPYD010000003.1:0-174034 GCA_964415195.1 uncultured Eubacteriales bacterium
GTGGAGAAGAAGCAAAAAAATTAATAAATGGTGTTTTAAATAATTATAAGAATATTTTAATAAAAGAAAAGATTAGAATTGAATAATGATTCTTGAACTTAAGATAAAGTAAAAGGACTGTAACAATATGTTGCAGTCCTTTATTTATTTATGCATGCTTAAAAATAGTTGCTATTTCTGCTGCTACTCTCTTGTCAATTTGCTTAAAAAATGTTAATCTATCTGATAGTGGGTTAGAGATTCGTCAAAATTATTTGAGTAGCAAATGGCCTTGTGAAATCCAATATGAGAATCATAAAAATTATCAAGAAATCTTGAATCTTAAGGAGGTCTTACTTAAATGTATAAAATTGTAAAAAAAGAAATGTTAAATCCAAGTATTGTCCTAATGGATGTTTATGCGCCTGACATAGCAAAAACATGTAAAGCTGGACAATTCATTGTTCTTCGAATTGATGAAATAGGTGAAAGAATACCTTTGACAATTGCAGATTTCTTTCCTGAAGAAGGTTTAGTAAGAATAGTTACTCAAGCAGTTGGGTATACCAGTAGAAAACTAATGAATATGAATGAAGGGGATAGTTTTCTTGATTTCATAGGTCCATTAGGAAAAGAAAGTGAAGTTGAAAACTATGGCACAGTATTATGTATCTGTGGTGGTTTAGGTATAGCTCCAATGTTTCCAATAGCTAGAGAATTGAAAAAAGCAGGAAACAAGGTTATTACTGTAATAGGTGCTAGAAGTAAAGATTTATTGATTTGGGAAGATGTTTTAAGAGAAGTCAGTGATGAAGTTTATGTAACTACCGATGACGGATCATATGGAAGAAAAGGTTTAGTTACTGATGTTTCCAAGGAAATACTTGAAAGAGAAAAAATTGATCATGCTTGGGCTATTGGACCTGTAATCATGATGAAGTTTTCTGCTTTGTTAACAAAGGAATATAATGTACCTACAATAGTAAGTATGAATCCAATCATGGTAGATGGAACAGGTATGTGTGGGGCTTGCCGACTTGAAGTTGATGGCAAGACTGTATTTGCTTGTGTTGATGGACCGGAGTTTGACGGACATCAAGTTAATTGGGATCTTTCTATGAGAAGAATGAATATATACAAGGCTAAGGAAGAAATTGCCCTGGAAAAAGCTGTTAAGGGAGGATTTTAAGATGCCATTAAATTTAAATAGAGTAGGAATGCCAAATAGAGAACCAGATGTTAGAAACAAGGATTTTATTGAAGTTGCCGAAGGTTATGATATTGAGATGGCCCTTGAAGAAGCTAGCAGATGTTTAAATTGTAAAAAACCTTTATGTAGAACTGGTTGTCCAGTAAATATTGATATACCAAGGTTTATCAATCAAGTAACTAAAAAAGATTATGATGCAGCTTACTATACCTTAAAGGAATTTAGTCTTTTACCAGCTGTTTGTGGACGTGTATGCCCACAGGAACATCAGTGTGAAGGGGTTTGTATCTTGAATCCTAAAGGGGCAGCAATAGGGATTGGTCGCTTGGAAAGATATGTAGCTGACAAGTTTAGAGAAAACGGAAATGAAGAAGTCTTGAAAAAAGAAGCACCTACTGGTAAAAAAGTGGCTGTACTTGGTGGAGGACCTGCTGGATTAGCTTGTGCCTATGACCTTGCAAAACTTGGACATGATGTAACTATATTTGAAGCCTTACACACATTAGGTGGTGTACTAATGTATGGTATTCCTGAATTCAGGTTACCAAAAAGCATAGTAAATAAAGAGATTGAAAATATAGAGAAACTTGGAGTTAAGATTGAATTAAATAGTGTTGCCGGAAGAGTAAACAGTGTTGAAAAACTTATGAATGAAGATGGTTTTGATGCTGTGTTCATAGGTACAGGAGCAGGACTACCTTACTTCTTGAACATACCAGGAGAGAATCTAAATGAGGTTTATTCTGCTAATGAATTCTTAACAAGAGTAAACTTAATGAAAGCCTATAAATTTCCAGAATATGACACACCTGTATTTGTAGGAGAAAAAGTTGCTGTTGTTGGTGCTGGAAACGTAGCCATGGACGCTGCAAGAACCGCAAAAAGACTTGGAGCCAAAGAAGTTTATATAGTCTATAGAAGATCTAAAGATGAAGTTCCAGCAAGACTAGAAGAACTTGAGCATGCTGAAGAAGAAGGGGTTATTTTACAGTTATTAACAAGTCCTATAGAAGTAATTGGTGATGATTCTGGACATGTAACTGCACTTCGTTGTGTTAAATATGAATTAGGGGAACCTGATGAAGGTGGCAGAAGAAAACCTGTTGAAGTCCCTAACTCTGTTTTTGACATACCAATGGATATGGTTGTAATGGCTATCGGTCAAGGACCAAACCCATTATTACTAGAAACAACTAAAGGACTTGAGTTAAATAAAAGAGGTAACATAGTTGCTGATGATGAAGGTAGAACATCCCTAGAAGGTGTCTTTGCTGGAGGCGATATAGTTACAGGAGCAGCTACTGTTATCTTAGCTATGGGAGCTGGTAAAAAAACTGCCCAAAGTATTCACGAATACTTAATGAAAAAATAGGTAATAATTAAATACAATATAATCGAGGAGGAAAATTTATGTCAGCAAATTTATTAGATGGTAAAGCAATTGCTAAAGAAATTAGAGAAGAAGTAAAAGCCGAGGTAGCTGCCTTAAAAGAACAAGGTATCCAACCTAAAATGGCTGTTATACTATGTGGGGATGATCCTGCCAGTGTATTTTATGCACAAAGCAAGGAGAAGGCTGCCGCTAATGTTGGAATTGGATTTGAATTTCATAATTTACCTGGCTCAACTCCAGAAGCAGAGCTGTTAACATTAGTTGATAAATTAAACAATGATGATTCAATTCATGGTGTTATGATCGAATTACCTTTGCCTTCACATATTAACAAGGAAATAGTAATGGAATCAGTTCTACCTGAGAAAGATGTAGATGGTATCCATCCGAAAAACAGAGGCTATATTTTAAGTGATGGTCCTGGATTATTCCCTGCAACTCCTCAAAGTTGTATCGAGTTAATGTTAAGAAGCGGTGTTGAAATCAAAGGCAAACACGCTGTAATCGTAGGACGTGGAGAAACTGTTGGTAAACCATTAGTATTCTTATTATTAAAACACAACCCTACAATCACTATTTGCCACTCAAGAACGGTAGACTTGGCTTCATTTGTAAAACAGGGTGATATCGTTATCGCTGCCGTAGGCAGACCTAATATGATCACTAAAGACATGATTAAGCCAGGAGCTGTTGTAGTAGATGCTGGAATTAATGAAATTGAAGGCGGATACTGCGGTGATGTTGATTTTGAAAATGTTAAAGAAGTTGCTAGCCTAATTTCTCCTGTTCCAGGTGGTGTTGGTTCACTAACAACTGCTATTATCTTTAAGAACCTATTAAAAGGTTTAAGAATGCAAAAAGGTCTATAAGGAGATACGAATGAGTAAATATTTTGATAAAACATATACAGAGATACTAGCAGAAGCTAAATCAGCAAATCCTACTCCTGGTGGAGGCAGTGCTTCAGCAATAGTTGCCTGCATGGGAAATGCAATGGTTTCTATGGTCGCAAATCTTACTTCTGGTAAAGAAAAATACGCTGAGCATCAAGAAAAAGTAGATGCATTATTAGTTAAAACTGAAGATATCATGGTTAGACTTGAAGATCTAGTTGATCAGGACATGAAAGTTTTCGACAAATTCATGGCTGCTATTAAATTACCAAAGGCTACTGATGAAGAGAAAGCTGTAAGAGCACAGGCTATGGAAGCTGCTAGTATTGTTGCAACTGATGTTCCTTTAATGATTGCTGAAACATGTGTAGAAATAATTGTATTAGCTGCTGAGATTTGTTCATATGGTAACAAAGGAGCAATCAGTGATGTTGGAGTTGGTGCTTATGTTGCTGAAGCTTCAATGTACGGTGCTATCTTAAGTGCTGATATTAACCTAGGTGGAATTAAGAACGAAGCTTATGTAAAACAAGCCACAGAAAAAAGAGATAAGTTAATTGAAACTGCAACCAGAGCTAGAGAAAAAGCTGTTGCAATAGTTAGAGAAAGAATGTAAAAAAGATTTATGAAAGAGTAGTAATTATTTACTACTCTTTTTTTATATTTATGTATTTAAAAAGGGATTTTTGGTATAATTATATGGATATGAGTGATATAGGTGGTAAAGATAATTGGATAAAGATATTAGAACTATAACCGTCAAGGAATTAAATGACTATGTTAAAAGTATTTTAGAAAATGATCAGATAATAAATAATGTCTGGATAAGAGGAGAAATCTCCAATCTAAAACATGCGATGTCAGGGCACTACTATTTCACATTAAAAGATGATGATGCTAGTATTTCTGTTGCTCTTTTTAAGACTTATGCCAATAATCTAGATATGAAATTAAAAGATGGACAAGAAGTTTTAATAAAAGGGAAAGTATCGATATATCAAAAAACCGGTAGTTATCAGCTATATGCTCAAGTTATAGAAGATATAGGTTTAGGTAATATATATCTACAAATTGAAAATTTAAAACAAAAACTTCAAAAAGAAGGCATCTTTGATGCAAAATATAAAAAAAACATACCTCAAAGAGTTGAAAGTATTGGAATTGTAACATCTAGTAAAGGTGCCGTAATTCATGACATTCAAAAGGTTGTTAATAAAAGAAATCCCTTTGTGGAACTCGTTATTTATCCAGTTACTGTACAAGGTGAAACAGCTCCTGAAGAAATAAAGAGAGGCATAGAAATCTTAAATAAGTATGGATTAGTTGATGTATTAATTGTTGGTCGTGGTGGAGGAAGCCTGGAGGACCTGATGGCCTTTAACGATGAAAGAGTCATAAGGGCAATATTCAATTCTTCTATACCAGTAATTTCTGCAATTGGTCATGAAACAGATACTACCCTATGTGATTATGTGGCAGATGTTAGAGGAGCAACCCCATCACAAGCGGCTGAGATTGCGACTATTAGTCTTTCAGATAATTTCATCTGGTTAAGAAATAGACTTAAAGGTAATTTCAATAAAATATCAAGAAAAATTAATGAATACTATTTGAACCTGGATTTGAAACTAGAAAAGTTTAAAGCTTTTTCAGGTAAAAAGGATTTATTAAAAGATAGACTTAAAGTTAATATTATTGGTTTAGAAAGAAACATTTCAAGGTTATTAGAATTAAATCAAAGAAATCTTAAACACCAAGGGGAAAAACTACATATTCTAAGTCCCCTGGCACTTTTAAATAAAGGTTTCTCAATTGTTTATGATGAAAAGAATAAGGTTGTTACTAGTGTTAATAGTGTAAATATTGGTGATAAGGTAAATATTAGACTGTCAAACGGCAAAATTAATTGCCAGGTAGAAGGAATGGAGAATATCGATGGAAAAAGATAAGAAATTTATAGATATGATGACTGAATTAGAAAAAATTGTCGGAGATTTAGAAAAAGATGATCTTGATATTGAAGATGGCTTGGTTAAATTTGAACAGGGATTGAAACTTTTTAGACAATGTCAGGAAAAACTTAATAACATCGAAGCAAAAACAAAGGTCTTAAAAGAAGAAAATGATGAGTTCTTTTTAACTGATATGGAGGAGTAATGTCATTAGAATTTTTAAGGGAATATGAAGCTATAATTAATGAAAATATCAAGTCTAATCTGAATAAAATCAGATTACTGGATAAAAGTGATTCAGTAATATTAGATGGCATGGAATATGCCCTTTTAGCTGGTGGTAAGAGGATAAGACCTGTCTTTTGTATTTTAGGTGCCTTGATTGGTGGCTTAGAGTTAGAGGCAGTATTAAACTTCGCATCAGGTATTGAATTTATTCATACTTATTCTTTAGTCCATGATGATCTTCCTGGAATGGATGATGATGAACTGCGAAGGGGAAAACCTACTTGTCATATTAAATATGGTGTAGGTGAAGCAATACTTATAGGGGATTCACTATTGACTCATGGTATTTCTTTGCTCTTACAACCTATAGCTGGAGTAAAGATAGAAAATCAATTAAAAGCTGTTAGGATCATGATGGATTCAATTGGTTTACTTGGTATGATTGGTGGCCAAGCAGCAGATCTCCAACAAGAAAATATCGGTTCTGGTAATATCGAGACCTTAGAATATATTCACAAACATAAAACTAGTAAGTTGCTAGAAGGCTCATTAATTAGTGGTGCTATATTAGCCGATGCTGATGAGTCTGTTATAAAGGATTTGAAGAACTATGGAAAGGGATTCGGACTGGCATTTCAAATAACAGATGACATTCTGGACCTGACTTCAAGTGTTGAAGAATTAGGTAAACCGATAGGTAGTGATCTTAAAAATGAAAAATTGACATATCCCAAAATTTTTGGAATTGATAAGGCCAAAATAATGGCTTTCGAAGAAGTAGAAAAGTGCAAGTTTAGTGTTAAGAAATATCAGGTGCATGGAAAAAAATTAATAGACTTAGCTGATTATTTAATTGAAAGAAGAAAGTAGGTAATTTCATGGTTAAAATTGCTTTTGATGCTATGGGTGGAGATTTAGGTTATCAGGAAATGGTAAAAGGTGCTGTAATGGCAGCAGGGAAAGACCTAGAAATCTTATTGGTTGGAGATGAATCACTCCTGAAAGCGGAACTAAGTAAACATAGTGACATAAATCACATCTCTATTGTTCATGCTAGTCAGTTGATTGGAATGGATGAAGAACCTGCTAATGCCTATAAAGAAAAACGTGATGCCTCAATAACAGTAGCTACAAAACTAGTGAAGGATGGAATAGCTGACGTAGTTATTTCCGCTGGAAGTACTGGTGCGCAAATGACCGCAGGAATATTTGTTCTTGGTAGAATTAAGTGTATTAAAAGACCTGCAATTGCAACATATTATCCTACTGCCAATGGCATTAAGTTACTCCTTGATGCTGGAGCAACTCCAGATTGTGACAAGGAAAATCTTCTCCAATTTGCTCAGATGGCTTCGATTTTCGGCAAAAGTTTTTTAAAAATGAAAAATCCAAGTGTTGGACTTTTAAATATAGGTTCAGAAGATAAAAAAGGTAGTATCTTGTATAAGGAAACTTTCAAATTATTAAAAGAAGAAACCACATTGAATTTTTACGGTAATATTGAAGGTCGTGACATACCTAAAGGTAAGGTTGATATTGTCGTTTGTGATGGCTTTGTTGGCAATATTGTTCTAAAATTAATGGAAGGTTTGTCTTCGGTACTTATAAATCAAATCAAGGAAAATTTAATGAAAAAAACTATCTATAAGATTGGAGCACTTTTATCTAAAGGTGCCTTTAGGGAAATTAAATCTCAGTTGGACTACACCGAATATGGTGGGGCACCACTTTTGGGGCTTAAAGGAATATCTATGATTAGTCATGGTAGTTCTGATGCCAAGACAATGATGAATGCTATCTTTGCAGCAAAAAAAGTTGTAGAGAGTGGTTTTAATCAAGAAATGATTAAATATTTCGAGGGAGAATAAGAACTTTGGAAACAACTTTAGAATGTCAAAAATCACTTATGGATTTTGGTATTGAAATAAAAAATTTAAATATGTTAGAAACTGCTTTAACTCATCCAACATATTCCTATGAAAATGGATTGTCTGAAAATAATCAGAGATTAGAATTTTTAGGTGATACAGTTTTATCCCTAATAATTGTGGAATATCTCTATACAATGTATCCAAATAAACAAGAGGGTGAATTATCCAAGATAAAGAGTGTTGTAGTTTCTGGTGAAACACTTGCTCAAGGTGCCAGGAAATTCAAGCTTTATGATTATTTATTAATTGGTAAAGGTGAAGAAAAAGTCGGGGGCAGATATAGGGATTCTGTCCTGGCTGATGCTTTTGAAGCACTTTTAGCTGCAATTTATCTAGACTTAGGTTTTAATAAAGTCAAAGAATTCGTCTTCCAGATACTTGACGATATAATTGAAGAGATTGTTACTAAGGGAGTTAGAGACTATAAGACCATCTTGCAGGAACTACTTCAAAAGGATTATAAAAAAAGTGTAGAATACAAAGTATTAGCTGAAAAAGGACCGGATCATGACAAGGTATTTACTGTAGGTTTGCTTTGGGATGATCAGGTTATAGCAATAGGTTTAGGAAAAAGTAAGAAGGAAGCAGAACGACAAGGTGCAAAAATAGCTATTGAATATTTCTTGAATAAAGGTTAGGAGAATAGAGTGTTTTTAAAAAGTTTTGATTTACATGGTTTCAAGTCTTTTAAAGATAGAACAAAGCTTGAATTCAGTGATGGTATAACAACTATAGTAGGTCCTAATGGTAGTGGGAAAAGCAATATAGCTGATGCTTTTCGCTGGGTTTTAGGCGAGCAAAAAATAAAAGCGCTTCGAGGTACAAAAGGTGAAGACGTTATATTTGGAGGAACCAAGGTGCATAAGGCACTTGGTGTTGCTTCAGTTTATATGAATATTGACAATCACGATGGACTTCTTAATATTCCTTATGAAGAAGTTAAAATTGGTAGGAAGGTATATAGATCAGGAGAAAGTGAATATACAATTAACGGTAATAGTTGCAGGTTGAAAGACATACATGAGCTTTTTAATGATACCGGTTTAGGTAAGGACTCATTTTCAATCATAGGTCAAGGTGAAATAGAGAAAATATTAAATGCTAAACCTGAAGACAGAAGAGGCATAATAGAAGAATTAGCAGGCATAGTAAAATATCGTAATCGCAAAGAAGAATCCTTGAGAAAAATTGAGCATTCAGAAGTTAATCTAAGAAGAATTCTAGATATTATAGAAGAATTAGACAAGAATTATGACTCCTTGGCAGACTCTGCAAAAAAAGCGAAGTACTATCTTGAAGTAAAAGAAAAGGCTGATGAACTCGAATTAAATCTGATTCTAAACGACATATATGACGGTGATTTGGAGCTAAGTGAGTTAAATACTGAATTAACTCAAGTAAAAGACAAAATATCTAAAGAAGAAACTGAGTTAAGAAGTATGGAAGCCAGTTTTGAAAAAAACAATATGTCTTTAATGAACATTGAAGAAAATCTGAAATTCAACCGTAACAAGCTTTTGGAATTAAAAGACTCTGTTAATAACCTAAACACAGAAATTATAACTATAGATAATAATGTGCAAAACAACGAGGACAGAATAAAAGAGCTTGAAGAAGAAATTTCAGAAATTGAAAACAAGAGTTTGAATCTTGAAGCAATTTATAGTGAGAAAATTGAAAAGAAAGCTCAGTGGACTGAATTAAAGATAGAAAAAACTCAATTTATTAAAGAACTTGAAACGAAAATGCTAGAAATCACCAAAGAAAAAAACAACTTACTTGAAGTTGGTGAAGATATTAGATATGCCTTGATTGATATATTTCAAGAAATCGCAGTTCTTCATAATGAAATAAAATCTGTAACAGATGAAGAAAAAGCTTTGTTAAACAAAGAAACTGACAGTATTAATGAAAGAAATGCTTTAGAGTTATATAAAAAGGACTTGAATGATAATTTAAGCTTAAAAATAGATAGTTTGACCCAATTAGAAAAAAATAATTTGGAGTTTTCTGAAGAAATAAAGAAGTTTGAAAAGGAAAAAATTGATTTTATAAATAAAAAGGAAGTCTTGGTTAAGGAAAGAAACGAGTTAAGTGAAAAATATCAACAATCAAACTCAAAATTTAAAGCTTTGTCTGATATTCAAAGAGATTACCAAGGATACTATGCCGGGGTAAAGAGTATTCTGTTACAACGTGATAATAGTAGCTTAAAAGGTGTATGTGGAGTAGTTGGAGAATTAATAAAGGTTGAGCTAAAATTTGAAAAAGCAATCGAAACTGCTTTGGGTGGATCATTACAAGATATAATAGTCGATAATGTACATGCTGCTAAAAGTGCTATTGAGTTTCTAAAAAGAGAAGAAAAAGGTAGAGCGACCTTTCTTCCTTTAGATGTGGTCAAGCCAAGACAACTAAATAATGAATTTAAGAAATTGCTAAATGAACCTGGAGTTTATGGGGTTGGTAGCAGTCTGGTGAAAATTGATAAAAAGTATGATGTTGCCTTGCAAAATCTTTTAGGCAACACTTTAATAGTTGATAATATGGATGTTGGTATTAAAGTTTCTAAAGCCTCTAACCAATCTATAAAAATTGTCACTTTGACTGGTGAGCAATTTATGCCAGGAGGTGCTATGACTGGTGGTCATGCTGGTAAATCCAATAGTGTTTTATCAAGGAATAGACTAGTTGAAGAATTAAGCATTGAAGTCGGCACCATGAAAAGAAAGTTGGAACAAATACTAGCTGATATTGAAGCGATAAATCAACAACTATATCCTCTTGAAGGAAAGATCAATGCCAAGAATATCAAAGCAAAGGAACTAAACGACAATATAGTAAGCTTGAAGCATGAAATTGATTTGCGTAGCCAGGAAATCAATAATATAACTGAAAAAATAGACTTAATGGCCTATAACGTAGAAAATATTACTGATGAAATGGCTGGTCTTAACAAGGAACGAATTCTACTTAATAAAAAACTTGAAGAAAAAGAATTGGAAAAAGTAGGAAAGGAAAAATCCAAGACTGGTAAGGAGCAAGAAGTTAAGGAACTAGATCAAGGAATTGAGAACATAAATGATGAAATTATGGAAGAAAAACTGGCTTTAAATAGCTTAGTAGAAAAGGAAAAGGCCTTTAATGAATCTCTTGAAGCCTACTATAATGAGCAAAAGGATATTAAATCCCTTGCTAGTAAAAAAACTGTAATCTTAAATGAGTGTAAGGCTTTAATAGAAAATTTAAAAATCAGAAAAGAAGAATTTTTAAGCTCATCTGAACTAAGGCAGGAAGAGTATTTAGAATTACAAAACCTGTTAAATCAAGGAGATTCTACAAAAGATGAATTAGTAGCAGCTAATATGGAGCTAGACAAGATTATCAAAGATAATAGTAAAGCGCTAAAAATCGTTGAAGAAAGACTTCATGAACTTGACATAAAAATAGCTAAAATTGAAACTGATAAAGGTAACAAAATTACGATTCTTCAAGAGAAATTCCAATTGATGCCATATGAAGCTATGGACAAAAGACAACCTATTGAAGATAAAAAAATCTGTATCAGGGATTTAAGAAGTTATCAACAAAAAATAACTAGCCTTGGACTTGTTAACCTTGGGGCTATAGAAGAATTTGATAGAGTCTGTGAAAGATTGACCTTCCTGAAGGATCAAGAAGGTGATTTAAGAAAGACTATTGATAGTCTGATAGAAATAATCAACGACATTGACAAGATAATGACAATCAGATTTACAGAATCCTTTGAATTATTAAATGGTACCTTTAGCGAAACCTATAGTGCACTATTTAATGGTGGTGAAGCCTACATTGAATTAACTGATAAAGAAGACGTATTAAACTCAGGGATTGAGATTTATTCTAAACCACCTGGGAAAACACCTAAAAGCATGTCAATGCTTTCTGGAGGTGAAAGAGCTTTAACCGCCTTGGCGCTTCTGTTTTCACTATTAAAAATCAAGCCAAGTCCATTATGTATAATCGATGAAGCCGATGCATCACTTGATGAAAGAAATGTTGCGAATTTTGCCAATTATTTGAAAAATTATTCAAATCATACTCAATTCGTAGTTATTTCACACAGACAAGGTACTATTGAAGAATCAGATAATTTATATGGAGTGACAATGAATAAAAGTGGTATTTCGAAAATTATTTCAGTTAGTTTAGAAAGACATAGGAGGGAAAAAAATGCTTAATAAGTGGTTGAACGGATTAAAAAAAACCCATGAAAATATTCTAGGTAGATTAAATGCCCTGGTTAAATTTGGACCAACAATCAGCGAGCTGTTTTATGAGAATCTAGAGGAAATATTAGTAACTTCTGACTTAGGTGTTAAAACATCTATGGAACTTGTTGAACAAGTTAAAGTAGAAGTTAAAAAAAGGAAAGTAAGTGATTCTCAGGAAGCTATTAATATCTTAAGAGAATTAATCTTTAATATAGTAAAGATGAATAATCAACAATTAAATATTAGTCAAGAAGAATTATCTATATACCTTTTCATAGGTGTAAACGGTGTAGGTAAAACAACGACTATAGCAAAAGTTGGGAATTTACTTAAAAAACGAGGACTAAAAGTTATGTTTGCAGCTGGAGATACATTTAGAGCTGGAGCCATTGAACAATTGAAAATCTGGGGTGAAGAACTTCAAATTCCAGTAATTGCTCAAAAAGAAGGCAGTGATCCCGCTGCTGTCATTTATGACAGTATAGAAGCGGCCAAGGCTAGAGGTATTGATGTCTTATTAATTGATACAGCTGGAAGACTGCATAATAAAAAGAACTTAATGGAAGAAATGAAAAAGATTGATAAAGTAATTCAAAGAGAAGATGGAAAGAAACCTGAAGAGATTTTCTTGGTAATTGATAGTGGTACAGGCCAAAATGCCTTGTCTTCAGCAGAAGAGTTTATTAAGAATGTGCCTGATATTTCAGGATTGATTTTAACCAAACTTGATGGAACTGCAAAAGGTGGAATGGCAATTCCCTTGATTAAGGAATTACAGGTGCCTGTTAAGTTTGTGTGTCTAGGTGAAGGTGTTAAGGATATTGAAGAATTTGTACCTGAAAAATTTATTGCAGGTATTTTGGGAGAGGAATAATATTTTATGGGTTATTTATTTAAAAATGTATCCCTTATAACTATGGATCCGATGAGAGCTGAAGTTATAGAAGGGGACATACTTATAGAAGGTTCAAAGATAACCGCTATAGGTAGTAATATGCCTAAAAGTGCTCATAAAGTTATTGAAGGTAAAAATCTCCTTGTGATGCCTGGTTTTATTAATACCCATACTCATGTTTCAATGTCACTATTAAGGGGCTATGGAGACGATTTAGAGCTATTTGAATGGTTAAATGGCAGGATATGGCCGGTTGAAGCTAGATTAACAAAGAATGATGTTTATGTTGGGGCAAAGCTTGGTATAGCTGAAATGCTATTATCAGGTACAACAACTTTTCTAGATATGTATCAAGATATGGAAATGGTAGCTAAAGCAATTGTGGAAACTGGAATTAGAGGTCATATTAGTAGAGGTACTATTTATACAGGTAATGAAATTATGGATAAAGCTGCCTTAGACCAACTTGAAAGTCTTATAGATGATTTTCATAATTATGATGATGAAAGAATTAAAGTGCTGGCTGGACCACATGCAATTTATACAAATTGCAAAGAATTCTTGGAAGCTCAGCTAGAAATTACAAAAAGGAGAAATATTGGGCTTCATATTCATGTTTCTGAAACAAAAAAGGAAAATGAAGATACAATAGCTTCACTAGGAAAAACACCAATAGAATATTTAAATGAAATTGGGCTCTTAGATGCTCCATATGTTGTTTCTGCACATATGATTTATCTTAACGAAGCCGATCAGGATATTGTAAAAGAAAAAGGTGTTGGTATTGCACATAATCCAAAGAGTAATTTAAAACTTGGATCTGGGATGGCTAATATAGAACATTATTTGAAAAAGGGGATAACTGTCGGCCTAGGTACTGATGGAGCTTCTTCAAATAATAATCTGGATATGTTAAGTGAAATGCAATATGCCACTCTTATTCAAAAAGGTCTAAACCTCAATGCTACTGCCTTAAATGCCTATGATACAATTAAAATGGCAACTATTGAAGGTGCAAAGGTTTTAAATATAAGTGACAGAGTAGGTATGCTAAAAGAAGGTTATGATGCAGATTTGATTATGTTTGATATGAATCAACCTCACTATTATCCTATGGAAAACAGTGTTGTTTCTAAAATTGCCTATAGTGCCAAGTCATCGGATATTGTAATGACTATGGTAAAAGGACAACCTTTGATGGTAAATAGAGAATTAATGACAATAGATTTAGAAAAAACCTATAAGGAAGTTTCTGAAATAATTGGAAGGGTAAGTTTGTAAAATGATTAAACAAATATCTATGTTTCTAAAAAATCAACCTGGTGAGCTAGCTAGAATTATGACTGCTTTTGATGATGAAAATATTAATATACTGGCAATGTGTATCACAGATACTAATGAAAATGGTATTTTCAGAGTTATAGTTGATAATCCAGTAAAGGCAGAATTTGCCTTAAAGAAGATAAGTGTGAATAATCATACTAGCAGAGTCCTGGTTGTGGAAATACTTGAGCTGAAAAAACTGTTTATAGAGATGAATAGTAATAATTTGAATGTTGAATATATGTATAGTCTTGATAAGGAAAACTTGGTGATTAAGTTTGATGACTTGGAAAAGGGCTATAATATTTTGAAAAAGCTAGGATATAAGTTAATGGAGGAAGATAATGAAAATAGAATGGAAAGGTAGAGAGGCTATTAACAATATTAAGCCATACTCTCCCGGTAAGGCAATAGATGAAGTGAAAAAGGAACTAGGTTTGGATAAAGTTTACAAGATGGCATCAAATGAAAATCCACTTGGACCTTCTCCATTTGCGTTGGAAGCTATAAGGAATAATATGGAGGATATTCATATCTATCCTGATGGCAGTTCACTACTATTGAAGGAAGCTTTGGCTAAGAAAAATGAAATAGAGGTCGAACAGATAATTGTTGGTAATGGTTCAGATGAAATCATTAAACTTTTGGGTGAGAGTTTTCTTGAAGATGGGGATACGATTATTATGGGTGATCCTTCATTTTCTGAATATGACTATATTGGCAATTTAATGGGAGCAAAAGTTAAGAAAGTGCCTTTAGTAGATTTTTCTTTTGATCTAGAATTGGTACTTGATAATTTAGACGATTCAGTCAAGATTATTGCTTTGTGCAATCCAAATAACCCAACAGGTACGGTTATAGGTAAGGATGCTCTAATTGATTTTATCGACAGAGTACCAGAAAATGTAATTGTAGTATTAGATGAAGCTTATAAGGAATATGCCGGCCAGGATTTCTACAGTGGTTTGAATTTTATCAAGGAAGGTAAGAACAATGTTCTTGTGTTGAATACATTTTCCAAAATTTATGGACTTGCAGCTTTAAGAGTTGGTTATGGCATGGGAAGTGAATCCTTGATTAGTTGGATTTTAAGAGCTAAGGAACCATTTAATGTCAACGTCTTGGCACAAGTAGGTGCAAAGGCTGCTTTAAATGATACAGAGCATGTTAAAAAGTCGATTGAGTTAAATGAAGCAGGTAAGGAATATCTTAATAAGGAGTTTGAAAAGAGAGGTTATAAGTCAAGTCCTAGTGGGGCAAACTTTATATGGGTTGATATCAAGCAAGATAGTAAGAAAGTTTTTGATGAGTTGCTTAAAAAAGGCATTGTAATAAGACCTGGGTATGTTTTTGGTGCGACTACACACATAAGAGTAACTATAGATAAACCAGAGGTTAATCAATATTTCATTGAGATGCTGGATGAAGTAATATAAGACATTATATATAAATTTAAGTAATGGAGGCAAAATGGCAGTAGGGGTTTTTGATTCAGGAATAGGTGGCATGACAGTTGTCAGAGAAATCAGAAAAAGATTTCCTGATGAGAAAATAATATATTTTGGAGATACCAAAAGGGTTCCTTATGGTGAGAAGTCTAAGGAAGAGTTAATTGATTTATCAGAGCAAATTGTAAAATTTCTTATTAGTCAAGGAGCTAAAGTAATTGTTGATGCTTGTAATACTACATCAGCATTAGCATTGCCATATTTAAAAACAATATTCGATATTCCAATTATTGGAGTGTTAGAACCAGGGGCTGGAAGTGCAGTTGAGGCAGCTGTTAAGAAAATAGGGGTTATTGCAACTTCGGCAACTATAAATAGTAATTGTTATCAGGAAAGTATTTTAATAAAGAATAAGGAAATGGAAGTAACTGCTATAGCTTGTCCTAAATTGGTTAACTTCATTGAAGATGGAGATTTGGATTCTGATTATTTAAAAAAAGTTCTAGTTAAATATTTGAACACCATTTTTTTAAATAATTGTGATACCTTGGTTTTAGGCTGTACACACTACCCATTTTTAATGGAAACTTTAGAAAAAGTAATTGGTGATGAAATAAAACTTATTGATCCTGCTATTGCTACTGTAGATATATTAGAGCAATACTTAGATGGGTCACATAGTGAAGAGATATGCTATGTAAGTGGTGACTTTCATAGTTTTAACAACACTTTGATGAAAATATACCCTAAACATGGTTTTGAAAAAATAGTGGAATTCGACCCAATTAAATAAGGGGAATAAAATGCGTGAATTAAGTATTAAGAAATTAACTTTAAAATATCCTGAAGGTTCCTGTATGATTAAAATGGGAGAAACTATAGTCCTGGTGACTGCATCAATTGATGATAAAGTTCCACCATTTTTGGAAGGAACAGGCAAAGGCTGGGTGACAGCTGAATATAATATGTTGCCTAGATCAAATAATAAAAGGAAGACAAGAAGTAATAATCTGATAAAACCTGACGGTAGAGCAATGGAAATACAAAGATTGATAGGTAGGGCACTAAGGACAGCAGTAGATAGGAAACTATTAGGTGAACGTACTATTACAATTGATTGTGAAGTAATTCAAGCTGATGGTGGAACTAGAACAGCCTCAATCAATGGTGGTTTTGTTGCCCTGTATGAAGCTTGTAAGTATCTTGTAAGGGAAGGAATCATCAAAACAATGCCAATCAAGTTTTTCATTGGAGCAGTTAGTGTGGGTAAAGTTGGTAATGATTTTATTCAGGACTTGTGCTATAAGGAAGATAGTAAAGCAATAGTTGATCTAAATGTTGTATTAAATGAGCATGGTGACTTTATTGAATTACAAGGAACTGGTGAAGAGGATGTTTACTCTCGTGAAGATCTAGATAAATTAATTGATATTGCAAAATCAGGTATTGATGAGATTGTATTAAAACAAAAGGAAGTAGTTAATGAAAATAATTTTAGCGACATTTAATAAACATAAATTATTTGAAATATCTCAACTTATAGGTTCATCTGAGATAGAATTATTGAGTTTAGAAGATATAGGTTATAACGAAGAAATCATTGAAGATGGTAAAAGCTTTATAGAAAATGCCTTAATAAAAGCTGAAACCATCTATAATAAATATAAGATTCCTACCTTGGCTGATGATTCTGGAATTTGTATAGATGCCTTGGGTGGGAAACCTGGTATACATTCAGCTCGATTTGCCGGGGAGAATACAAGTTCAAGAGAAAAGAATAGAATAGTTATTGATATGTTAAAAGGTAAGGAGAATAGGAAAGCACATTATACCTGTGCTTTAGCTTATGTTGATGTGACTGAGAAGTTCATTGTTGAGAAATATTGTCATGGTGAAATTATTGAGAAAGAATTAGGTGAAGAAGGTTTCGGATATGATCCGATATTTTTTATTGAAGCCTTCAACAAGACCTTGGCTGAAATCTCAATTGATGAAAAAAATAAGATAAGTCATAGAGGGCAAGCTTTTATGGAATTCAAAAAACATATAGAAAATAAAAATAGCATAGTCTAATATATGCTATTTTTTTAATCTGCTCTTAAAAAAAACACTAAAAAGTAGTATAATTATATAATAGGTAAAAATTTACGAGGTGAAAGATGACTGATTTAAGTAATATAAGAAATTTTTGTATCATTGCCCATATAGATCACGGCAAGTCTACATTAGCAGATAGATTAATTGAATATACTGGAGCTGTAGAAAAAAGAGATATGACCAAACAATTGTTAGACCAGATGGATCTTGAACAAGAAAGAGGCATAACAATTAAACTGCAGGCTGTAAAAATGAAATATTTTGGAGATGATGGTAAAGAGTATTTGTTGAATTTGATTGATACTCCTGGTCATGTTGACTTTACATATGAAGTTTCAAGGAGCCTGGCAGCTTGTGAAGGTGCTCTTCTTGTTGTTGATGCTTCACAAGGTATAGAGGCTCAGACTTTGGCTAATGTTTATTTAGCTTTGGAAAATAATCTGGAAATAATACCGGTAATAAATAAGATTGACTTACCTAGTGCTGAACCAGAAAAAGTTAAGCAAGAAATTGAAGATATAATTGGTTTGGATACTTCTAATGCCATATTAACCTCAGCAAAGACTGGTGAAGGTACTAAGGCAATATTAGAAGCTATTGTTAAATATGTACCTGAACCAATCGGTGATTATGAAGCTCCATTGAAGGCTTTAATATTTGATTCAAATTTTGATGCCTATAAAGGTGCTCTTTCCTATGTTAGAATTATGGATGGCTCAGTTAAAAAAGGTATGAAAATTAGAATGTTTGCTACTGGTAAGGAATTTGAAGTTACTGAAGTAGGTATATTCGAACCTCTCCATAAAGCTGTAGATGCCTTAAAAGCCGGTGAAGTAGGCTATATAGCTGCCAGTATTAAGAAAGTAGCTGATACTAGAGTTGGTGATACTATAACTGGTGCTGCTAATCCCTGTAAGGAGCCGCTAGAAGGTTATAAGAAAGCTGTTCCAATGGTTTATTGTGGTCTTTATCCAATTGATAACGATCAATATAATGATTTGAAGGATGCTCTTGAAAAACTACAATTAAATGATGCTTCACTGTTATTTGAACCTGAAACCTCAAGTGCTTTAGGTTTTGGCTTTAGATGTGGTTTCTTAGGTTTATTGCATATGGAAATTGTACAAGAAAGGTTAGAACGGGAGTATGACCTTACTTTGATTACTACAGCTCCAAGTGTTATTTTCAATGTACATAAAACAGATGGAACTATGGTTCAAATTGATAGTCCAGCTCTCCTACCTGATATAAGATTGGTTGATTATCTTGAAGAACCAATGGTTAAGGCTTCAATTATGGTGCCTAATGAATATGTTGGTACAGTTATGGATTTATGCCAGGATAAAAGAGGTTTGTTTATTAATATGGAATATATTACTCCTAAGAGGGTTATTTTATCATACAAGTTGCCTCTTGGTGAGATTATTTATGATTTCTTCGACCAGCTTAAATCACGTACTAAAGGCTATGCCAGTCTAGATTATGAGTTGGCAGGTCATGAAAGATCAAGTCTTGTGAAGCTTGATATATTACTAGCAGGTGAGATTATTGATGCCTTATCCTGTATTGTACATAGAGATAAAGCCTATCATAGAGGAAGAGCTTTAGTTAGTAAGTTAAGGAAGCTTATTCCAAGGCAACAGTTTGAAGTGCCAATTCAAGCTGCAATAGGTGCCAAAGTTATTGCTAGGGAAACTGTTAAAGCAATGCGTAAGGATGTTCTTGAAAAATGTTATGGCGGAGATATATCCAGGAAAAGAAAACTTCTTGAAAAACAGAAGGAAGGTAAAAAAAGAATGAAACAGGTCGGCAGAATAGAAGTGCCTCAGGAGGCCTTTATGGCGGTGTTAAGTTTAGATGATGAATAAAAGGACAGGGATTTATGTTCATATTCCTTTTTGTCTGAAGAAGTGTAGTTATTGCGACTTTATATCTAATTCGAACTATGAAATTGAAGACCAATATTTTGATAAGCTAATATCTGAAATACAATATAGGGGTAATGAGGATAGTAGTAGTGATAGATTAATAAATACCGTATATTTTGGTGGTGGTACTCCATCTTCAGTCAAATCGGATAATATTAGAAAAGTCGTTAATGCGCTAAAAGAAAATTTCGATTTAGCTAATTTAGAGGAAATGACTATTGAAGTAAATCCAGGAACCTGCAATAATACTAACATACAGGATTACTATGAAATGGGCTTTAATAGATTATCAATTGGGGTCCAATCCTTTGATGAAGATATGTTGAAGAGGCTTGGCAGAATCCATAATAGGGCGAATATCTATAAAACTTTGGATATAGCAAAAAGAGTTGGTTTTAAGAATATATCGATAGACCTGATGTATGGCTTGCCTGATGATAGTCTTGAGAGGCTGGAAAAGGATCTGGAGCTTGCAATGGAAATGAATCTTCAGCACATATCTACCTATGGTTTGATTGTTGAAGAGGGTACTAAGTTTTTTGATGAGATGAATGAGGGGAGACTATTACTCCCAGAAGAAGAACTCCTCCTTGATATGAGAAAGTTGATAAATGAAAAATTGCTTAGTTCCGGTTTTAAGAGATATGAGATAGCTAACTATGCCAAGAATGGTTATGAATCAAAGCATAATCTGATTTATTGGAATAATGATGACTATTATGGTTTTGGTTTAAATAGTACAACCAAAGTTGAAGATAGTAGGTATATGAACGAACCTGATATAATAGAATATATTAGTTCGAATGAATTTAGAAAATATAATCTGGAAGAAATTACTGAAGAGATGAAAATTGAGGAAGCTATCTTTTTAGGACTTAGATTGGTAGAGGGTATTGATTTAGTTGCTTTTTTTAACAGATATAATATAGATATTAAAGATAAATATAGAAAAGTCATTGATGAACTTATAGATATCAAGGCAATGTGTTTAAGTGATAGGGCTTTAAGACTTACAGATTATGGATTTGAAATTTCAAACTATTGTCTTGCCAAGTTCTTATCATAAGGAGGAAGTATGGAAACGTTAAGATTAGGAATGGATGTAGGCTCAACAACTGTTAAGGTTGTTGTAGTGGATAAGGATGATAATTGTCTTTTTAAATCATATGAAAGACACTATTCGGAGATATTAAAAACCGGGATAGATATGCTAAAGGCCGTTATGGTCATGTTTCCCGACTATAGTTTTAAAATGATGTTCAGTGGTTCTGGTGGAATGGGACTGGCTGAAAAGTTAAAGATGCCCTTTGTTCAAGAAGTTATTGCTTTAACAGAAGCAATTGAGAAATATATACCAGAGACCGATGTGGCTATTGAACTTGGTGGTGAGGATGCTAAGATTACTTATCTTGGACCAAGTAGCGAGCAGAGAATGAATGGTGTTTGTGCTGGTGGTACAGGTGCTTTTATTGATCAGATGGCTCAATTGATGCAAGTTGAAGTTGACGAGTTGAATAATCTTGCCAAGCAGTATAATACGATTTATCCGATAGCATCCCGTTGTGGGGTGTTTGCTAAGTCTGATGTGCAACCTTTAATTAATGAAGGTGCTGCAGTTTCTGATATAGCAGTATCTATATTCCAGGCGGTAGTTAACCAAACTATAAGTGGCTTGGCCTGTGGTCGTCCAATTAGGGGTAGGGTAGCCTTTTTAGGAGGACCATTAACCTTTATGTCAGAATTAAGAAATAGATTTATTGAAGTGCTTAGATTAACTGGTGATGATATTATATTTCCTGAAAACTCACAGTACTTTGTGGCTCTGGGAACTGCTGAGCTGGTTAAGAAGGAAGAACAAGAATTCAAGTTGGCTGAAGTATTAAGTGCTATTGCCGATAGGGATATTTCATCTGAGAATATTTCTACTCTGCCTCCACTTTTTAAGGATGAGGCTGAGTACCAAGAGTTTAAAGAGCGTCATGCCAAGGCGAAAGTTGACAGGGTTGATTATGTAAATAGTAAACCTCCGTACTTTCTTGGGATAGATGCAGGTTCGACTACTAGTAAGATGGCTTTGATAGATAATAATGGAGCATTGGTTTGGTCTTTTTATGGAAGCAACGAAGGGAAGCCTTTATCTAATATAGTTCTGCAGTTATTGAATTTGTATAAGGATATTCCAAAGATAAAAATTGCCAGGTCAGGTGTTACTGGTTATGGTGAAGGTTTAATTAAGGCTGCTCTTCAAGTTGATGAAGGTGAGATTGAAACTGTAGCTCATTTTAAAGCTGCTAATTTCTTTCAGTCTAATGTAGATTTTATTCTTGATATTGGTGGCCAGGATATGAAGTCTCTGCAGGTTAAGGATGGAGTTATTACAAGTATTATGTTAAATGAGGCTTGTTCTTCAGGTTGTGGTTCTTTTATTGAGACTTATGCTAATTCTTTATCTATACCGGTTAAGGATTTTGCACAGAAAGCTTTACTTTCACCGAGTCCAGTTGATCTTGGTACCAGGTGTACTGTTTTTATGAATTCAAAGATTAAACAGGCACAAAAGGATGGGGCTAGTATTGGTGATATTTCTGCTGGTGTTTCTTATTCAGTTATTAAGAATGCTTTGTATAAGGTTATTAAATTAAAGAATACTGCTGAGCTTGGTTCTAAGGTTGTGGTTCAAGGTGGTACTTTTTATAATGATGCTGTTTTAAGGGCTTTTGAGCTTATTACTGAGAGGGAAGTTATTCGTCCGGATATTGCTGGTATTATGGGTGCTTTTGGTATGGCTCTAATATCTAAGGAAAGATATAGCGAGGATGAGGATAGTACTTTACTTGGTCAAAAGGATTTGAATAAGTTTAATTATGAAAATGATATGAGACGTTGTGGCCTTTGTGGTAATAATTGTCTTTTGACTATAAGCACTTTTCCTACTGGGGATTATTTTGTTTCTGGTAATAGGTGTGAGAGGGGTGCTGGTATAGCTGAGGATGCTAAGAATAAGTTGCCTAATATTTATGAGTATACTTATAATAGGTTGTTTAGTTATTATCATCCTATGGATAAGGCTTTAGCTAGAAGAGGGACTATTGGGATTCCTAGGGCTTTGAATATTTATGCTCATTATCCTTTGTGGTTTACTTTTTTTAATGAATTGGGCTTTAGGGTGGAGCTTTCTAATAGGAGTTCTAAGAAGGTTTATGAGTCTGGTATGGATTCTATTCCTTCTGAGTCTATGTGTTATCCTGCTAAGATTACTAATGGTCATGTGATGAATCTTCTTAAGAAGGGTGTTAAGACTATTTTTTATCCTTCGATTCCTTATGATATTAAGGAGGAGGAGACTGCTGAGAATCACTATAATTGTCCGATTGTTACTAGCTATCCTGAAGTTATTGAAAATAATATTGATGAGATTAGAAATGAGGATATTACTTTCATTCATCCTTTCTTGCCTATATATAATCAGAGTAAGATGGCTGTGAGGCTTTATGAGTCTTTGAAGAAGGATTTTAATATTAGTAAGAAAGAGATTGTGTATGCTTTGGAAAAAGGGTATGCAGAACTTGCTAGATATAAGAGGGACATTGAGGAGAAGGGTGTAGATACTGTTAATAAGATGCGTGAGAAGGGTATGCGTGGGGTTGTTCTTGCGGGTAGGCCTTATCATGTGGATCCTGAGATTCATCATGGAATTCCTGAGATGATGACTCAGCTTGGTTTGGTTGTTCTGTCAGAGGAGTCTATTTCCAAGCTTGCTGAGGATAAGGATCATCTTCGTGTTGTTAATCAGTGGGTTTATCATTCTAGGTTGTATAATGCGGCTGAGTTTGTTAAGAATGAGCCTAATATTGAGCTGGTACAGCTTACTTCTTTTGGTTGTGGTCTTGATGCTATTACTACTGATCAGGTTAAGGAGATTTTGGATAGGCATGGTAAGTTGTACACTTTAATTAAGATTGATGAGATTAATAATCTTGGTGCTGCCAGGATTCGTGCTAGGTCATTACTTGCTGCTATGAATGAGAGAACTAAGAATTTAGATGATTTTGAGACTAAGCCGGTTTTGAAGACTCCTACTTTTAATAAGGGTATGGAGGATTATACTTTGTTGGCGCCTCAGATGTCTCCTATTCATTTTCAGTTTTTGAAGGAGGCTTTTAGATATCATGGCTATAAGTTAGAGGTTCTTGAGGAACTTTCTAATGTTGGTATGGATTTAGGTTTGCAGTATGTTAATAATGATGCTTGTTATCCTACTTTGGTAGTTATTGGGCAGGTGCTTGAGGCTCTAAGAAGTGGTAAGTATGATAATGATAAGGTTGCTATTTTGATGACTCAGACTGGTGGTGGTTGTAGGGCTACTAACTATATTGCTTTGATGACTAAGGCTTTGCATGATGCTGGTTTTCCTAATATTCCTATTATTCCTATTACTGCTTCTAATAATTTGGAGAAGTCTACTGGGTTTAAGATGAGTATGGGCTTTTTGCATAGGGTTTTGATGGCTATTATCTACGGTGATGTGCTGCTTAGGGTTTATAGGGCTACTAAGCCTTATGAGGCTGAGGCTGGTGCTACTGAGGCTCTTTATAGGAAGTGGACACAAAAGTGTGATGAGTCTGTCTATAAGGGTAAGTTTAAGCAGTTTTCAACTAATTTGAAGAGGATTGTTGAGGAATTTGACGAGCTGCCTAGGCTTGATATTAAGAAGCCTAAGGTTGGTATTGTTGGTGAGATTTTGGTTAAGTTTCATCCTTTTGCAAATAATCAGGTGGTTGATTTCTTGGAAAAAGAGGGTGCTGAGGTTGTTGTTCCTGATCTGTTGGATTTCTTCCTTTATTCCCTATACAGCAATATTTTCAGGTTTGATAAGCTGGCTGGTAAGAAGAAGGAGAAGACTTTGGCTAATTGGGCTATTAGTGCTTTGGAGGTTTATAGGGGTTCTGCGAGGAATGCTCTTCGTAGGTCTAAGCATTTCCATGAGCAGGCTACTATTGGTTCCTTAACAGAGGGTGCTAAGCCTATTTTATCTTTAGGTAATAGTATGGGTGAGGGTTGGTTCCTGACTGGTGAGATGGTTGAGTTGATTGATAGTGGTGTGGAGAATATTGTTTGTGTTCAGCCTTTTGGTTGTTTGCCTAATCATATTACTGGTAAGGGTGTTATTAAAGAATTGCATCAGAGGTATAGGGATGCCAATATTGTTGCGGTTGATTATGATCCTGGTGCCAGTGAGGTTAATCAGCTGAACAGGTTGAAGCTTATGATGTCTAAGGCATTCAAGAATATGAATAATCTTGATGAAGGCAAAAGAAGACAAACTAATAAAAAAAACTAGTAATCAAACAAAACACAACAAACAAATAAAAAATAAACCAAGACATATAATACAAACAAACAAAATAATATAAGAATAAATAAAAAAATTTACAATTCCATGAAGGGCATACCAGGGGTATGTCCTTTATATACTTTAGATTGCTCATGTGATATTATATATCCACGTGATATTAGTTTAGATTTTATTTTTTTGGAGATGGAGGCGCGGGAATGAAGTATCAGTTGAGTAATAATGGGTCTTTTGCTTTGGTTACTATACAGTTGGCTAAAGAGGAGGAAGTTAAGATAGAGAGAGGTTCTATGGTTTATCATAATGGTAATGTTACTTTAGAGGCTAGGATGAATAGCAGTAGTAAGAAGAGTGTTTCTGTTTTGGGGAGTATGTTGAAGTCTGTTGCTAAGTCAGTAGTGAGTGGTGAGAGTTTTTTTGTTACTGTTGTTAGGAGTTCTTCTGATGATGGTGAGATTAGTATTGCTCCTCCTTCTATTGGTGCTATTAGGGAGCTTGTGATTGGTGAGTCTAATTGGTTTTTGAATGATGGTGTCTTTTTGGCTTGTGATAGTTCTGTTGAGTATAGTATGAAGAGGCAGTCTTTGGGTAAGGCTGTTTTTGGTGGTACTGGTGGTTTTTTTGTTATGGAGACTTCTGGTGTTGGGGTTATGTTAATTAGTTGTTATGGTGATATTGTGGAGATTGATCTTGATAGTTCGAGTAAGTTTGTTGTTGATAATAGGCATGTTCTTGCTTGGGAGAATTCTTTGAGTTATGATATTAGGGTTGCTTCTGGGATGTTTGGTTTTGCTACTGGTGAGGGTTTGGTTAATGAGTTCAGTGGTAAGGGTAAGATTTTGATTCAGACTAGGAATATTGAGGGGTTTGCTGCTATGGTGGCTGCTTGTAAGACTCATGGTCAGGGTTTAACTTTTTCTTAGGTAGGTACAAACATTTATTATGATGAGTTTATTAAAGTAATAGGGGGAGCTTAAGGCTCCCTATTTTTTTGTCTAAAATATTATTAACGATTAAATCAATTGAAAATTGAATATATATATATATATATCATAATATATTGAAATATGTTTGAATGCATGATATATTTACATCAATATGATAATATAACATACTAAAATCCAGAATAGAAAAGAGGTAATAAGAATGAAGAAAACCAAATATCTAATCTTGGCACTGGCTATCGGGATGATAAGTACTGCAGTCTTTGCCTTCCAAATTAATAACAAAGTAGAAGCAGTAGTGCCTGGAGGTATAATACCTGATGGTACCTATGTAATTCAGTGTCTACACTCTGGTAGGACAGTTGATAGCACTTTAAGTGGAGTTACTGGAACTCAAATACTCCAATGGGGATACAATGGTGGAGGAAATCAAAAATGGCAATTGGAGCACCTCGGAAATAATCAATACAAGATTACCTCGGTTTTCAATCAGAAGGTTTTAGATGTTGCGGGAAATAGTATGTTAAATGAAGCAATGATAGTAACCTGGACAGCTTCAGGAAACAATAATCAGAAATTCATATTAGAAGAGAGAGGATATAACTCCTATGCTATTAAGAGTGTAAGCTCAGGTAAATACATGGATGTGCTAGGTCCTTCATACATCAACGGTGGACTTATCGGTCAGTATACTGGGACCAATGGTGAGAATCAAACATTTGTCTTCTTAAAGCAAAATTAGGATAGGAAGGACTATGAATATGAAATTAAAGGATGGATTAAACAAGCTAGGAACATATATAGGGATTGGTATGAGTAATTACAAAATAAAGAGGAAGCACAGACAAAGACAAGGTTTAATTAGTAAATCTTTGTCTATTTTTTTAATCGCTACCCTTATCTTCACTTCAAGTAATTTACAAGGTGTAAGAGCTGAGGTGGGTAGTACAAATAGTAGCCTTGAAACAACCGAAAGCAAGGAATATATAAACAAGGATCCGGCTGCAGAGGAGGCTCCGATCATTAGTGAAATAGTGGAGAAAAGGACTCTTAATACCAAGACCTTCATGCACTCTGACTATACTATGACCACTTCCACCTATCCAGCTAATATCTTCTATGAAGAAGCTGGGAAATTAAAGGAAATAGATAATAGTCTAGTACTTAAGGGCGATGAGTATTCAAACAAGGATAATAGCTTCAAGATTACATTTGCTAGTGATGTCTTAAAAGAGAATCTAATGAAAATTAGGGAAAATGGTTATGGAATAGACTTTAGTCTTAAGGAATCAGCTAAAGACGAAATTAATACATTATCCAAGGCAGAAAAGAAGGAACTTAAATCTGAAATAGTACAGGAAAAGGGATTAAGTAAAGTAGAAAGTGATAACGCAAAAAAGACCGATGTGGAAAATATTGGTAGTGGTGTAATATATAGGGATGTTAAAACTGGAATTGACCTTGAATATCTAATACAAGGTGCCAGTGTTAAGGAGAACATATATATCAAAGAAAAGGTAGCTGACCCAAGTCTAACTTTTGAGTTAAATGTAACAGGGCTAACTATCGGAATTAATGTGATAGGCAATATTGAACTAAAGGACCAAAAGACAGGGAAATCAGTTTATGAGATTCCTAAACCTTTTATGTTTGATGCAAATAATGAGAGTACTGACAAGGTGGCGTTCATACTAGAGAAGACAAGCGAGAGCAAGGCAACTATTAAATATATTCCAGATAGTGAGTGGCTGAATGCTAAAGGAAGAAGCTATCCAGTAATAGTGGATCCACCAGTATTTAGCTCTAATCATATAAATGATATTAAAGATACTTTTGTTGATCAAAATGATAGTGAAGATAAGTGGCAGAACATGTATTTAAGAGCCGGAAGAAATTCTAATGGTGGGTTAAGACGATCTTTTGTGAAGGTACAATTACCAACTATTGGAAGTGGTGATGTGGTAATTGAGTCATTGATGCTGCTTTATGCAGAAGGTTCACAGACTGTTGGGACCAATACTGTCTTTGTACATAAAAACTCATCCCCTATGCCTAGTGCAACATATGCTGGTACTTTATGGAATAATCAGCAGACTTGCGTTGCGACAACAGAGGACTACAAAATGGTAAATGCTGGAACTAGTGGCTGGGTTAGTTTTGATATTACCCAGACTGCTAAGGATTGGTACCTTAATGGAAATAATTATGGTATTAGCTTAAGGGCTGATGGTTCAGCAACTGGTCATAATGCTGTTTTTTGGTCCTCAGATACAAGCTATTCGACTATAAGACCAACTATGCTTGTTAGATACGTTAACAGTACAGGTATTGAGGGACATCAGACTTATCATACCCAGGATGCAGGTAGGGGTGGAACTGTTTATGTAAACGACTATACTGGTGATATGACAATTGAAAGACCAATAATGGTAGAAAAAGGTGAGATTAATCCTTTATCAATTACTGCCTACTTTAATGGTAACTACAAGGATGTTAATAAGTTGTTAGGTTACGGTTGGGGTCTTAATATTTCACAGTACATTTCTTGGAAAGATCGTCTCTTGTTTGCTGATGGTATAGGTAGGATGTTGTATCAGGATGCTGATGGAACCCAGCACTACTATATTCAAAATCCGAATGGTGAATTTAGAGATGAGGATAGTAGTACTGATACAGTAATGACTAATGGTGGTCCTATTATGTATTACTATGATATGAAAGATAAGAATAACAATCACCTATATTTTGATACCATTGGTAGATTAACCAGGATAATGGACAAAAATAGTAACAGGATTGATATAAGCTATGATGTAAGTTCTAGACCAACTACAGCTGTAGCAACTAATGCTTCAGGACAGAATTTGACTACCACAACTTTTACATATAACCCTACAAATGGTAGGTTAGGTTCAATAACTGATTCTAGAGGAAAGAACTACTACTTCAACTATACTGGAGCTGGAATGCTTGATAATATAACAGATCCTGATGGAAACTTTGGGAAATATTTATATGACGGGAACAGGTTACCTTCTTGGGTATATGGAAATACAGGAGGCTACTATAGATATACCTATACAGGAAATGCTCCATATAGGGTGGCTAAGGTCTTTGAAAGACCAAATGATACTGCTTTTAATACAGGTACAGAACCAGGTATGGGAATAACCTATGGACATAATACAACTACCTTTACTGACTTTGATGGGAAGATTAACGTTTACCAATATAACAATCTGGGACAGTGTACTGGAATTGTAGATAATGATGGGAATGCTATCTTTAATGATTATGGGAGTGTAGGAAATCAGAATAATCTAAAATCACAGTCAGGTGTGCAAACGCATATAAATAACTATGTATTAAATGGTAATTTTGAAAGAGGAGTTAATGAGTGGATCTATTCTAATGGCTTGGCGGGTAATACTGGTACGGGTCAGGTAGAAAGTACATATAAATACATGGGTAGTAATTCATATAAGCTTGAAAAAACCAATGCCACAGATAGAAGTTATGTTAATCAGTGGATTGCCCTGGAGAAGAGTAAGGAGTATACCTTATCAGGATATATTAAGACCGATAATTTGGCAGCAGGAAGCAAGGCTAGTATTCAGGTTGTTTATGGGAATTTATCTAGTAGTAGTCCTCTGCGGTCTGTTTCAGATTATGCTCTAGGTACTAGTGACTGGACCAGGTATCAAACTACCTTTACTATTCCAGCTGATGCTACTAGTAACAAGGTGTTTGTGGAGTTGAGTTTAGAGGGTGGTGCTGGTATAGCCTACTTTGATTGTATTCAGTTGGAAGATGGTAAGACTGCTAATAGGTTTAATCTGATTGAGGATAGTAGTTTTTCTAGAGGTTTGGAACTTTTTAGTACTGCTGGAACTGCTAGTATTGCTCCATATTCTATAGGAAGAACTGGTGCTGGGATTGCAGTGCAAGGTAATCCTAGTGGTGAGGGCAAAATTTATCAGGAGATTAATGTTTCTGGATTAAAGGATGATAGTTATGTTTTTGGTGGTTGGGCCAGGGGTCTTTCTGTACCGGTGCCAATAAAGGCAGCAGATGGGAATAGAAGGTTTACTCTTGAGGTTCAAATGTTTTATCTTGATGCAGTTGGACAACTTCAGTCTGAGTGGATAGCGTACAAGAGTTTTAATGATGCTTTTGAGGCTAATCAGTATATCTCAATTCCTGTTGTTGCTACAAGGAATTATACAAAACTTAGGGTGTATATGTCTTATTCATTTAATGCTAATAGTGCTGTTTTTGATGATATGCATTTGTTTAAGGATGAGTTTGGTTCTAGTTATACTTATGATGCTAATGGTAATGTTATTAGTGTTAAGGATAAGGCTAAGGAGGAGTCTACCTTCACATATACTGGTGATAACCTAAAGGATGTAACTAATCCAAATGGTGGTAAGTATGAATATACTTATGATGGAAAGAAAAACCTTCTTAGTGCGAAAACTGCAACTGGTATAGAGTATCACTATGAATATAATTCGGTGGGGAGATCCTTTAAGAATACAATTCAAAATAGTACTGGAACTCTAAGTATCTTAAGTAGCGTGACCTATAACGCGGTAAATAGTAACTTTACTGAAACCAAAACAGACAGTAAGGGTTATACAACTACAAATAGCTGGGATACTACACAAGGTAGAGTAACTGCTGTAACGGATAATGCAGGTGGAGAAGTTAAATATGGGTATGACTCCTCTGGAAGACTTAACAAGACCACCAGTGATATGAACGCTACAGAAGAAGTGGTGAATGAGAGTGTCTTCATCTCAGATAAGTTGTCACAAATTCTCCATAATGGTTTCTCATATAACTTTGAGTATGATTCCTTTGGAATGATGCTTAAGACCAAGGTGGGAAGTGTTGATCTGGTAACTAATGAATACAATAACAACACTCATATGCTGATTAAGAGTACTTATGGTAATGGAACGGTATTTGAGCCAGTTTATGATAGTGACTATCAGCTAATTGGTAAAAAATATGGTGGAAGTATGGCTTATGAGTATGTCTATAGTGACCAGGGAGAGCTAACAACTGTTAGAGACATTGTGAATGCAAATACTACAAATTTCCTTTATGATCTAAGTGGAAGATTAGTTAAGACTACTGATACCTCAAGTAATAAGTGGGTATTTGGTTATGATACTCATAGTAATATGAATAGTATTGATAAGACTCAGTTTGGGGTACAAGAGAAGGAGAGCATTACCTTCGACCTTGATAATAAGGTTAAAAACTTTGAACTAAGACAAGGAACAACTTCAAAAATATATCAGACTATAGAATATGATGCCATCGGCAGAATACTAGGTATTGAAACCAAAAGAGACTCAGAAGATACAACAGCTTTAATGGAAAAGAATTATGAATATAAGAAAGTAACCATTGATGCTTCTACTACATCAGACACTACTTTGGTATCTAAGGAAGAGTCAAGTTACTTGGAGAAGGATTACACTTATGATCTTAAGGGGAACATAACCTCCATTACAGTAGGTGGTAATACTATATCCTATACTTATGATCTGATTGGTCAGTTACTCACTGAGGATAACGAAGTTACCGGTGAGTATATAGTTTATGATTATGACACAGGTGGTAATATACAGACTAAGACGGTTACCTTGAATGGTGGAACACCAGTTGTATACAACTATGGGTATGATTCAGTCTGGAGGGATAAGCTTGTATCTTTTGATGGTAAGAGTTTAACTTATGATGCTATTGGTAATTCATTAACTATTGGTGATAGTGTACTAACCTGGATTCAAGGAAGAAAGCTTGCTACCTTTAAGAAGGATGCAACATCTGATACAGCGACCTATACTTATGATGAGAATGGTATTAGGAAAACTAAGACTGTTGGTGATGAGGTTATAGAGTACATAACTGGAGGAGGAGAAATTTTTGCTCAAAAATCCAATAATGGTACACCATCAGATTCTAGTGATGATGTGGTTATAACTTATACTAGGGGTGCTGATGGTTCTCTAGTTTCTATGAATAGGAATGGCATTATTTACTATTATGTGACTAATATTCAAGGAGATGTGGAACAAATACTGGGTACTAATGGTCAAGTTGTGGTATCATATGTTTATGATGCTTATGGTAGGGTAGTTGATGTTTCTGGATCACTTGCCAGTACCTTGGGTGAGGAAAATCCTTTTAGGTATAGGTCTTATTATTTTGATATTGAGTCTGGTTATTACTATCTACAGAGCCGGTATTTTGATCCATTAATGGGTAGATTTATTAGTGCGGACTCGCAGATTAATCCAGAGGTTAATGGCGGAAATGTTTTCACTTATGCTAGTAATAATCCTGTGAATCAAACAGATCCTGATGGACATTTTTCACGTGAACAAATTTTCAAAGCCATATCAAATACTATAAAAGTTATCAACACTATTATTAAAATAAAGAGAGCATATGATGATGTAAAATCATCGGTAATTAATGGAGCAAAAGCTACAATAGATGATGTGAAATCAAAAGTTGTTAGTGGAACAAAGGCTACTATTAAAAGAATTAATAGTAGTAAAATTGCAAGTGATTTAAAACGGTTTGATTTATTTAATACCGACCCTCAAGTAGTGATAGATGCAAATATTATTTCAGCCTACAAGGGCTCTTTAGTTATAAAATCATCTTTTCTTGGTACAGCTGCCTTCTCACATGGAGCTATATTTATTGGGGATAAAGTTAAAGATTATGATACAATAAATCATGAATACGGTCATATTGTTCAACTAAGACATATGGGAACAATTAATTATAATAGATTTATATTTGTTCCATCAGTTATATTTCATCACCTTGATATACCTGAAAAATTGGGATTTGACTATTATAGTACACCGTGGGAGTATCAAGCAGAGCTATATGGTGGTGTGGAAAGAGGCACCTATGAATCATGGGCAGAAAAAGTTAATATATTCTATCCAAAATAATTAGTTAAGATATTTATATAATTTATAGATGAGGTGAAAGTATTATGAAAAAAATAAATGTAATTTTATTCATCATTGGTTGTTTAGTTATATTTGCTACTGGATGTGGCAAAACAAATTATAATTTTAGGCAAACTACTGATAATATCATAAAAATCGAAGTAATTTTAATGGGAGAAATTCATGATCCTTACACAAAACATGAAGTCACTTTAATAAAAGAAATATCGATTAATGAAGTGAATACTTTTATTGATGATTTTAAAAATGTTGAATGTTTTGATGTATTTGGAGATCCTAAAACTTTATTTGCTGGAGATAAAGGATTTAAGGTTACTTATACTAATGGAGATTATGAAATAATCACTTACTATGCTCAAGGTTCATATAGAAAAGGAAAGTATTTAAGTTCAGAAGGTTATCACTACTTTGATGAAGAACAGTTTAATAATTTAGTAGAAAAATATTCATATTAGAAAAATGCTAAATAATAAATATAGGAAGCTTTAAAGCTTCCTATATTTATTTACAAAAACCAAGACCGACAGCCACATAACGATATACAACTGGAATTATAACCTGGGTAGAATCAACTCTGTAACCTACAATGCTGGTGGTCAGGTGCATACAACTATGACTCCTAAGGAATACTAACAAGACTACCAGTAAGATGAATGCTACTGAAAATGTAGTGAATGAAAGTGCCTTCATCTCAGACTAGTTGGCACAGCTTCTCCATAATGGTTTCTCATATAACTTTGAATATGATTCTTACGGCATGATGACAAAGACCAAGGTGGGAAGTGTTGATCTAGTTACTAATGAATACAACAATAATACCCATATGTTAACTAAGAGTACCTATGGTAATGGAACAGTATTTGAGCCAGTCTATGATAGCAACTATCAGCTGATTGGTAAGAAATATGGTGGGAACCTTTCTTATGAGTATGTCTACAGTGACCAAGGGGAACTTGCAACTGTTAAGGATAACCTAAACCTTATTAATACCAATTTCCTTTATGACTTAAGTGGAAGATTAGTCAAGACTACTGATACTTTAGGAAACAAGTGGGTGTTTGGTTATGATACTCATAGTAATATGAACAGTATAGACAAGACTCAGTTTGGAGTTGGGGAGAAGGAAAGTATTACCTTTGATTTGGATAACAAGGTAACTAACTTCCAACTTCATCAGGGAACAGTCAAGAAACTTGATCAGACTGTTGTCTATGATACTATTGGTAGAATATTAAGTATAGGAACCAAGGATGGGGCTGATGTTACAAAAGTCACTAAGAGTTATGAGTACAAGCCAGGTGTTGGAACTAATGGAACAACAACTCTGGTATCCAAGGAAACTATTGGCTCAATGAGTAAGGATTATACCTATGACCTTAAGGGGAATATAACTTCAATTACATTTGGTGGCAATACTATTTCCTATACTTATGATTTAATAGGTCAGTTATTGACTGAGAATAACGAGGTTACCGGCGAGTATATAGTTTATGATTATGATACAGGTGGTAATATACAGACTAAAACAGTTACCTTGAATGAAGGAACTCCAGTTGTATACAACTATGGGTATGATTCAGTCTGGAAGGATAAGCTTGTTTCCTTTGATGGTAAGAGTTTAACTTATGATGCTATAGGTAATCCGTTAACTATTGGTGATAGTGTACTAACCTGGATTCAGGGAAGAAAACTCTCAACTTTCAAGAAGGATGCAACATCAGAAACTGCAACATATACTTATGATGAGAATGGTATTAGGAAAACTAAGGTTGTTGGTGATGAGGTTATAGAGTATATCACTAGTGGTGGTGAGGTTGTTGCGCAGAGGTCTAATAACGGTACTACTGGTGATTCTAGTGATGATGTTGTTATTACTTTTACTAGGGGTGCTGATGGTTCTTTAATTTCTATGAATAGGAATGGTACTATTTACTATTATGTAACTAATATTCAGGGTGATGTGGAACAAATATTGGATTCAGATGGTGATGTTGTGGTATCATATGTTTATGATGCTTATGGTAGAGTTGTTAGTATTTCTGGTGATTTTGCAAGCACTATAGGTGCGGAGAATCCTTTCAGGTACAGATCTTACTACTTTGATAGTGAGTCTGGTTATTACTATCTGCAGAGCCGGTATTATGATCCATTGGTGGGAAGATTTATAAGTGCAGATGATAGAGTTGTTGATAATGGGAATTTGTTTACATATTGCAATAATAATCCTGTTAATCAAACTGATCAAGAGGGGCATTGGCCAAAATGGCTTAAAAAATTATCAAATAAAATAACAAAGACTGTTGAAAATACTATTTCGGTTGTAAAAATGTCAATTAAGACAAAAAGCAAAGTAATTGTGAAAAAAACAGTAAATATAAGAAACAAAGTAAGCAAAATAATAAATAATAAAATAGAAAAATTAATTCCAGAGATGACCATATCACAAGGATTATCCTTTAGTGCAAGTGGGTTTGGTTATTCTGGAAGTGTTCAATTAGGGATTTCAAGTGATCCAAGTGGTGGCTTATCAATTGATTTTACAAAAGCCTATGGTCATTCATCAATGTCGAGCACGCCAAGCATTGGATTTGCAAAATATCTAACGTTTATGAATGTGGCTAAAGTTCAAGACTTAAAGGACTATTCTACACAATCTGGAGGTTCAGGTTCTTATTTGGTAAATATAGGTGTTGAACAAATAAGAATAGTAGATAATGAAGGTGAAATTCATAATGGAATTTCTATACTAACAGGCGTTGGTACTCCAGGTGTTGAAGCACATGTGGAATTGGCAAATACGTCGCAATTAAGCATAAATATATTTAAGGATTAGAAGGTGGTTGCTAATATGAAAAATAAGAAAATCACAAAAGTAATTACAATAATTATTATATTAATTATAATTATGTATTTATTTATAAGGTGTATTAATTATGACAGTGATAATAAACATAATATAATGAATTTTCAATTAAATAATATTACTCAAGAAACAATGATAAAAGTTAAAAAAAATATGAATTTAAAGATATTAAATAGTGAATATAATTTATCGGGTGTGAAGAAGTTTGATGTGAATAATGAAGGATTAGTAGCACTAAGTTCAGAAAAATTTAGTACTACTAAGATAATTAACATTTACAATAATAAAGGTGAATATCAATATGGTTATACTTTTTATCTTGATGGGGACTATTATATAAAATGGGAAAATTCTTATTTAGGTATACTTTCAGTGAGAAGCGATGTCATTCTTTTTGTTGATTCAAATGGTAATTTTATAAAATATGGTGAAGTTAAAAATAATTACTATAATAGAGAAGTATTTAAAGAATTAGATAAACCATATAGATTTATAAATGGTATGACATATAATTTTAAAAAAAATATTGGTATATTGGGGTTGTTAACTAATGACTATTCACAAGTTGAAATAGTTAACGAAAAAGGCAATGAATATTTAATCTATGATATAAAACAAGAATTATTTATTAACGTAATAATTTCCATACTAACTCCATTAATTATTTTTATAGTGGTTATTTATGGTACAGTTAAATATTTTATTCATAAGAAAAAACAATAATATTTTATCAATATTACTAATTCATTAAAACAAAACTTGGATTTGTTCGATTTTTGTACAGTATCGTTGACAAAGCTGTATGCATACAATTTTAATTTTCGATTGGACATTTTTCGACGCACCACAGAAAATTATTAGCATTTCAAATCTGCTTAATTATGAGGGCTAAAATGAAACACAATTTTAGTGATGTAACAAATGAAACCGAAGCGGAAAGATTGGGTAGATTATATCCGATAATTCTTGCCGAGTATAACCCCGATTACCCTAAACTTTATGAGCAAGAGCGAGATTTTTTGTTTTCGGTTTTCGGCGATGCTGTGTTGCGGATAAGCCATATTGGTAGCACAGCTGTGCCAAATTTAATCTCAAAACCCACGATTGACATTCTGCTCGAAATCAAAAAAGATATGGACTTGACCGCAATTACAGAACATCTAACTAAAAGTGGATATTTAGTAAATAAACCATCGATGGATATAATAACATACATAAAAGGCTATGTCGAAAATGGTTTTGTCGGGCAAACATATCACATTCATATTCGAGAATTTGCCGACCACGGTGCATTTTATTTTAGAGATTATCTAATTGCCCACCCCGACATCGCCAATGAATATGGTGAATTAAAACAAAAGCTATTTACTCAGTTTGAATTTGACAGGGACGGCTACACCCACGCCAAAGGCGAGTTTATAAGTAGAATAAACACTTTGGCAAGACATGAGTTCGAAAACAAAAATATAATGATGGTGTTTGAAAATTATTTTGAAAGAATTTCCACGTTGTTCAGTGAAGAACTTTTTGGAATCATCCATCAACTAATTAAAGATGAAGATAAAGAAACACAGTTGATGATTCAAGAGGCCGTTAATCTTTCTGATGATGAACAGCGTAAAACAATTTCAGTTTGCAACGATTTTGAGAGTAAAAGTATAATTAATAACATAAAAAAATGTGTGGAAAGTTCTGACATTTTATCACTATTAACACTGGCAAAGCAACGCATTTCTAATGGAGAAAAGGATGTTTTTTCGAGTTTATTAGACAACACCAAAAACTATGATTGGATGTTAATTGGAAAAGCGATTTCCTGTTTTCAAATGGAAATCGCTTTGCAAAAATCCGAATCAGTTTTTGTATGGTTTATTAATTCTGGAACAGTAAGCTGTTATAGCCTTTTTGAACCGGCACGCAAAGAAGATGAATATTTTGGTGAACATATATTAACTTGCTTATACGAAAAGTATCGCAGGGCGAACCACGCTAAGTGGAGCAGGAGGCAAGGCTTAATCAAGCCTCTTTTCTCGGGAGAACCAGAATACGACAAGTATCAGCTTGTTCCTATTACCGATTCAAGAAATATCCTTCATACAACTAACGGACTGCGCCTTTATGATGAAGTAAAGGATAAAACATTATTTGTTCAAGCAGTAGATAAAGATTTGGCAAACAAGCTTGCTGAATTAAAAACTAATGGTTTTATTGACTCTCTTTCTTTCCGCATTTCTGATGAAGGTGTTTTTGATGGAAAATATTCAAAAGTGTACATTGAAGAAGCACTTGAAATGGGGAAACCATTCTCTTCTATGAAATTGGGAGAAGAACGTTTAACATCAAAGTTATACGAGGATGTCAGCTACGGAAATCAACTCTTTGTTACATCCACAGTCGATTCACTCACTTTTGAAGAACTGATTGAGGAATGCTACTGTGATGACAACACTATCATCACACAAGTAGTCCACATGATGTTTAGTAATAAAAATGGTGAGATTATTGTCAACCATATAGACCATGAATTTATTTTTTATACAAAATTACAGTATGAACAAAGAAGGAGAAACGCAAGAACTAAAGGGAACGCTTTCCCAAGAATAAAAACATTTAAAGCTGATAATTGTTCCGTCTCTTTACTTCATCCTTGCAATGTTTTTTGGAGAGAGTTGAATTATATAGATAAAACATATAAGGAGTTCAATGAGGCAATTCCATTTTTACAATTTGTTCTCGAAACATGTTTTGATAATAAAGTATTGATTAGGGAGTATTTTGAGGGAGTTCATTGCAGATAAAATTTGCGGCAGTATGTGTCAATAAAAATCAGGGTTTAGATATTTCGTGAAATGAGGAAAGTATTGGTTTCACATTATGTTTAATTCAGTGAATTTAATACTAACAAAGTTTAGTCGCAAGAGGATTTTTGTCCCCTTGCGGTTTTGTTTTACCTATTCGCCGGGTTTTGTCGTCGTTAACTTATAAAGCTTCGTATTGCGGGGGAACTTATTAACAAATGGCACAAGAGAGCTGCCAACCTTGATAAGCCCGTTTCCTGCATCAACATTTGTGATATAAGATAATTGCAAATCAGAAATATTAAGCAATTTAGCAAGCTCAACTCTATCGGTTGAGGCCTGATTCAACATTACAATAAACTCTGAGTTTGCAAGCATTGTTTTTGGTTTTTAGTTTTAGACGAATTACCTAACAATTATACAATTCATTTAGGAAATGAGAGTATAAAAATCAATTAATGAATTTTAAATATGATGAAATAATTCCGTGTTAAAAAGTAGTGTCAAATTCATAGGAACGAAACTAAATATTTTGCTAAAGTTTTTATACACTGACACCCTGAGTTGAATAGTATGGCCTAATATAGGTTAGTATAGCAATGTCAAGAATGCCCTAACAGCGGGAAAGCCCGCTGCTAGGGCATCGTCTATATAACTCAAAATCGTACGGGAAAAACACAAACATTACCGATATAAAAAGTCGTTTCAGATAAAACTGAAACGACCTTTTCTTTATGAATATATCAATATATAAACAAATCCTAAAATACATTACAGAAAATACAAATACATATACATTTGGCTTAAATATAAAAAATGACCCCGGCTATTCACCGGGGTCATACTATTGTGCCATAATATATACCTACAAGCCCAAATAACCCCTCAAGGTCACTTCCATATCATCCTTCATGATAACATCACTAAAACGAACAGATTTACCATCAAGACCATTTAAACCATCAGGAATATCAACACCAGTAATTGTATTGATTGCCTTCAACTGCTCCATATCATCAAGATCCCTGAAGTTAGGCAGAATTGCCTCAGCAACAGCACCATTAAACTTATATGGACTAGCAGTAGACACAATCACATTAAAAGCTGAGTCATTAGTTTTTGTTAGATATTTCTCATAAACCCTGTAGGCAACAGCAGTATGAGTATCAATAAGATAATTTTTCTTTTCGTACATCTCCCTAATAGTCTCTATAGTATCCTTATCATCAGCACTATCAGAATAAAAAATAGACTGCAACTTAGAAAGAAGTTCAGGCGATACCTTATAAGAACCAACACTCTTAAGATCAGACATCAATTGTGTTATAAGAGACTTATCACCATCAGATAATAGGAATAGTAGTCTCTCAAGATTACTAGAGATCAGAATATCCATAGAAGGAGACAAAGTCTTCACAAAATCACGATTGCGATCATATATTCCTGTATTAATAAAATCCTTAAGCACATCATTAGCATTAGCTGCACAAATCAGTTTCTTAATCGGTAAACCCATCTCCCTGGCATAATAGCCAGCCAGAATATTACCGAAATTACCAGTAGGAACAGTAAAATTAATCTCATCACCCAATTTTATTTTACCGGTGTTTATTAATTGAGCATAACTCTCGAAATAGTAGACAATCTGAGGCACCAAACGACCCCAGTTAATAGAATTAGCTGAAGAAAAAGTATAGTTTTTATCATTTAGTAGGGAGTTGAGAGAGTTTTTACTAAAAAGCTCCTTAACCCCATTTTGAGTATCATCAAAATTACCCTCAACAGCAACAACCTTAACATTATCACCAAGCTGAGTAACCATTTGCAACTTTTGCACCATGCTGACACCATCATTAGGATAAAAGACAAGAATCTTAGTATTAGGAACATCCTTAAAACCCTCTAATGCAGCCTTGCCAGTATCACCAGAAGTAGCAACCAGGATAACATAAGTCCTGTCATCACCATTCTTTTTGGCACTAGTAGTCAATAGGTAAGGAAGAATCTGAAGAGCCACATCCTTAAAAGCAGAAGTAGGCCCATGATAAAGCTCCAAAACAGCACTATTATCATCTAGTAAATGAAGAGGAGTAATTAGTGGTGAGGTAAAGGTATTTTCATTATAGGCATTATCAATACAATACCTCAATTCTTCCTCAGTAAAGTCTGTTAAAAACTTTCCTAAAATAGACATAGCCTTTTCATTGTAGGTTAGATCAGTAAAATTACCAATCTCCTCAAGACTGATTTTAGGAATAGAAAGAGGCAGGTAAAGACCACCGTCTTTACCTAAACCCTTTAATATTGCCTGACTGCTTGTCACCTGATCATTATCTGTTCTAGTTGTAGTATATTTTAAATTCATTATTTAACCTAACCTTTATTTATTGATGCCTGAAGTCTAAAACTCTCTTTTTCAGATACCACTAAAGTATCCATGTCCTTGTCACCTCTACCAGATAGATTAACAACAATCATTGTATCCTTTGATAAAGTTGGAGCAAGCTTCATAGCATAAGCAAGAGCATGAGCACTTTCAATTGCCGGAATAATACCCTCATGTCTGGATAGTTCCCTAAAAGCATCAAGAGCTTCAAAATCTGTTATAGAAACATATTCAGCAAGCTTAGCATCCCTTAAATAGCTATGCTCAGGACCGACACCTGGATAATTAAGACCTGATGCAATAGAGTGAGAAGTCTTGATTTCACCCTTTTCATCCAACATAACATAAGACTTGAAACCATGTATGATTGATATTTCCCCATGAGCCAAAGGCGCTGCATGTAAGCCAGACTCTATACTAATACCACCTGGTTCAACCCCAATCAACTTAGTATCCTTATTACCTATGAAATCAGCGAAGGCACCAATAGCATTACTACCACCACCAACACAAGCAATAACATAATCTGGAGTTTTACCTTCAATTTCCATTGACTGCTCAACAATCTCCTTGCTGATAACTCTTTGGAAATGCTTGACCATGCCAGGATATGGATAAGGACCAACAGCAGAACCAAGGATATAGAAGGTATTCTTATAGTTTTGGATCAAATCACCCAAGGCAACATCAACAGCAGCCTTAAGATCTCTGTCACCAGATTCAACCTGAATAACCTTAGCACCAAGCAGTTCCATTCTATAAACATTCAAAGGTTGCTTCTTAGCATCCTTTTCACCCATATAGATGATACACTCCATACCAAACAAAGCAGCAGCCGTAGCAGTAGCTACACCATGCTGACCCGCACCAGTTTCAGCAATAACTCTTTTTAAGCCCATTCTTTTTGCTAAAAGAGCCTGACCTAATGTATTATTAATCTTGTGAGCACCTGTATGATTTAAATCTTCTCTTTTTAAATAGATCTTTGCACCGCCAAGTGTTTTAGTAATGTTAGCGGCTAGGAACAGGGGAGATGGTCTACCTACATAGTACTTTAAATAGTAGTTTAATTCCTTATTGAATTCTTCGTCGTTTTTTGCTTTTTCAAACTCCTCGGCTATGTGATCTAGAACCTCAGCTAAAGCTGGCGGTACAAAAGAACCACCGAATTCTCCGAATAGACCTTTTTGATTATCCATGATTAACCCTCCCAAATTTTATATCTATATTATTATATCAAAAAATGAAAATATTTTGTATAAAATGAACAATAAAATTACAAAAATAGCTATTGACTTATGATTGGTAAATCGATATAATTATTCTTGCGTTAAGATATTCCTCGATAGCTCAACGGTAGAGCACTCGGCTGTTAACCGAGGGGTTGTAGGTTCGAATCCCACTCGAGGAGCCATTTACCGGGCCCATAGCTCAGTGGTAGAGCTACCGGCTCATAACCGGTTGGTCCTTGGTTCAATCCCAAGTGGGCCCACCACGGGCGTTTAGCTCAGCTGGGAGAGCGCTTGCCTTACAAGCAAGATGTCGGCGGTTCGATCCCGTCAACGCCCACCAAAGACCTCTTTATGAGGTCTTTTTTTATTATAAGGAGTAGTTTTAATGAAAACCAATCAAAGAATAGATAAAGTATTGGAATTTATCCCCACTGGCTCAACAGTTGCAGACATAGGCTGCGACCATGGATACGTTCTAATTAAAGGTGTTATAGAGGGCAAAGTAGTTAAGGGCATAGGTGTTGATGTATCCAAGGGGCCATTTCAACAGGCAATATCAAATCTAGAAGAATATAGAGTTCAAGAAAAAATTGAAATAAGACTAGGTGACGGACTTAAACCTTTAACCGAAGGAGAATGCGATATTTGTGTTATAGGTGGTATGGGTGGTAGACTTATAACCAACATACTTGAAGATAATATTAAAAAATCCCAATCATTCAAAAGACTGATTCTCCAACCCATGAACAGTGAAAGAATATTACGAAGATTTTTAATCGACAATGACTGGACTATAATATATGAAGAAATATTAGTTTTAGATAGATTATATCTTTACATTGTTGCAGAGAAGGGTAATATGAAAGTAGATGATAATTTTATTTATGACATAGGACCAATACTTGCAACAAAAAAAGAGACTGGAAGAGATCAATATATATATGAAAAGATCACTAAACTTCAAAATATATTGTTGAATATTAATAAAGGTAAAGAAAATGATGAACAGAGAGTTAAGGAAGTAGAAGAATTAATAGAAAAGTGGAGAAGCTATCTTGAAAATTAATAAAATAACAGATTTAATTGAAGAAATTTACCCCTTGGAATTAGCTGAAGAATGGGATACCATAGGCTTACAGGTAAAACCAAGAAATGAAGAAATAAATGGTATAATTGTAGGACTTACCTTAACAAATGATACAATTGATAAAGCGGTCCTCAATGGTGACAATCTAATAATATGCCATCATCCAATGTTTTTTAACGATGATATAAAAAATGATTTACTAAATATTAAGTCTAATAGCCTAATAAGCAAATTAACAGCAAAAGGCATAGGCTTTTATGCGCTACATACTAATTTTGATAAAAAACAAATGGCTTTATCAATTGCCAGCCTTTTGAGATTAGAAAATATTAAGGTGCTAGATAATCAAACTTCATTAGGTATAGTCGGAAATTTGAATAAAAAGGTCTCATATATAGATTTAATTAAGAATGTATCAAATTTATTAAATATCGAAGTGACAAGACACAGCGACGTTGAAAAAGATAATATAATAGAAACTGTTGCCATCTGCCCTGGATCTGGTAGAGAATTCTTAGATATTGCCATAGAAAAGGCTGATATATATCTAACTGGAGATTTAAATTACCATTCCTTCGAAAAAGCAGTATACTTTAATTATCCCATGATTGATATAGATCATTATAATAGTGAGGTTATAGGTATGAAGGCTTTAGCGATTAATTTAGAGACCATAATAGATATACCGATAAAATTTGAAGCTGGAAAGAACTTTTATAGAAATTTCATTAAAAAAATTTAATAGATTAGAATACATGGAGGTGTAGGATGTTTAAAATTCTTATAGTTGACGATGAGCCGAAAATAAGAGAATTGATTGTCAAATATGGTCAATTTGACGGACATATTGTAGTTGAAGCAGAAAATGGACTTGATGCTATAAATAAAGTTAAAAATGACAATTTTGATGTAATAATCATGGATGTAATGATGCCAGAACTTGACGGCTTTTCTGCAGTCAAAGAAATAAGGAAATTCAGCAATACACCTGTATTAATGTTATCAGCCCGTGGAGAAGAATATGATAAGATACACGGATTTGAAGTTGGAATTGATGACTATGTAGTTAAACCTTTTTCGCCAAAAGAACTTATGATGCGAATTGAAGCAATATTAAGAAGAGGCAAGGCAATAGAAACTGATAGAGATATATTTATCCATAACGGACTAAAGATTGACTTTACAGCCAGAAGTGTTTTTATAGATGATCATGAGATACAACTATTCCCAAGAGAATATGACCTGCTATTTTATATGGTCAAAAACAAAGGAATAGCACTCACTCGTGAAAAATTATTGAACAAAGTATGGGGTTATGATTATTTTGGAAATGATAGAACCCTTGATACACACGTGAAATTGCTAAGGAAAAGCCTTGGTGAATATGCTGATTGTATCAAAACATTAAGAGGAGTGGGCTATAGATTTGAAATCACCGAATAAAAAGGGGTTTTCCCTAAAACTATATTTGCTTTTTTATATGATCATTTTTGTATTCATAACCTTAATTTTGTTATGGCTATTTCAGGTCGTATTTTTAGAGGATTTCTATAGTAGTATTAAAAGAAAAAGTTTAGATGATGTTGTAAACAGCATTGAAAGTTCAATAAGTGAAACAGATACAAAAGGATTAAATTCCTTAGAGGTGAAAAACAAGATATTAAGAACTGCAACAGACAATAACGTTATTGCAGTAATTGCAGACTATGAGAAAAAAATATACTACGACAATAGTGATCTAAGACAACGTAATTTTCTAGAAGAATTTATAAAAACTGCTGAATTTGAATATTTATACTTATCTGCTAAAGAAAGTATCGGAGAACCTCAATATTTAAGTATGAAAAATTCTGAACTAGTACAAATTACTACTGCAAGAGGTAGTAACCTCATTGGAAATATCACTTCTTTTCCCATAGAAAATAATTTAAACAATGGTGAAAGTTTAATATTTGTTAATATGATAAAAAATCAAAATGATGATATTATCACACTTATGGTTATGATGGAACTTACACCTGTAAACACAACAGTTGAAACCTTAAGAGTCCAGTTGTTCTATGTTACAGCCTTAATGCTAGTAGTTGCTAGTATACTGGCTATAGTTATTTCTCACAAGATTGCTAAACCTATAGAAAAGATAACAAAGGTAGCTAAAACATTAGGTAAAGAAAGATATATATCTAACCTGGCTTCTCCAATAAAAGAAGTAGGTGAACTTAATGACACTCTATATTTTGTGGATAGAGAACTAGAAAAAATTGAAGGAATAAGAAGAGAATTAATGGCAAATATTTCACATGACCTAAGAACACCTCTTACTATGATACAAGGCTATAGCGAGGTAATGAGAGATATACCAGGTGAAAACAACAAGGATAATATTCAAGTTGTAATTGACGAGTCTCAACGACTTCAAAGTCTTGTAAATGACATATTGGAACTATCAAGACTAGAAGAACAAAAATTTAGGATGAGAGTTAAAAAATATTGTCTAACATACAGTTTGAAGGATATAGTAGCCAGATATCAATCAATGCTTGAATCTAAAGGTTATAATCTTAAATTCACTTATGACAAAGAAGTTTATGTAGAAGCAGATGAACTGAAAATGTCTCAAGTTATTTATAACCTTTTAAATAACGCAGTAACTTACACAGGTGAAGACAAGATTATTGAAATAAAACAAAAAGTCGTTGGAAAATACGTAAGAGTAGAGATTATTGACACTGGTGAAGGTATAGCTGAAGATAAAATCATAGAAATCTGGGAAAGATACTATAAAATCGATAGTAAACATAGAAGAGCTCAGATTGGTTCAGGAATTGGATTGTCAATAGTAAAGTCGATAATTGAACAACATAAAGGCTTTGTTGGTGTATCATCATCAAATAAAGGATCCACATTCTGGTTCGAAATAAAATGTGTTGACTGTAGTGAATAGAAATCAAATAATGTTTAAAATGATGGTGTAGGTCTATTGCCTATACCATCATTTATTGATATAATAACTTAGTACGAAAAATCACTTTAACCGATTATTTGGATGGTGCCGAAAGGTTGACAAATAAAATGAAGTTAAAGGAAGTAAAAAAACCGAGGAGGAAGAAAAATGGCAGTAATATCTATGAAACAATTACTAGAAGCAGGTGTTCATTTCGGACACCAAACAAAAAGATGGAATCCTAAAATGGCAAGATACATCTTTACAGCAAGAAATGGTATCTATATCATCGACTTGCAAAAAACAGTACATAAAATCGACGATGCTTATGATTTCCTAAGAGACGTTTCAAGCAAAGGCGAAAAGGTTCTTTTTGTAGGAACTAAAAAACAAGCTCAAGAAGCTGTTAAAGATGAAGCATTAAGATCAGGAAGCTACTATGTTGACCAAAGATGGTTGGGTGGTATGTTAACAAATTTTGCGACTATTAAGAAAAGAAGCAAATATTTAAAAGATTTAAAAACACAAGAGGAAGATGGAACATTTGATAGCTTACCAAAAAAAGAAGTTATTGAATTAAAAAAAGAAATGGAAAAATTAGAACGTTTCCTTGGTGGAATCAAGGATATGAATAGAGTTCCTGGGGCACTTTTCATAGTTGACCCTAAGAAAGAAAGAATTGCTATTGCTGAAGCCAAGAAACTTGGAATTCCTACAGTAGCTATAGTTGATACTAACTGTGATCCTGATGAGATCGACTACGTAATCCCAGGTAATGATGACGCTATTAGAGCAGTTAAATTAATTTCTGGCAGAATGGCCGATGCAATTATTGAAGGCCATCAATCACAAGTTGATGCTGAAGACTTTACTGATATTCCAGTAAGTGAAGAAGAATCTCAAAAAGTTGATGAAGTGGAGGCGAAATAAATGATTAGCGCTAACCTAGTAAAAGAGTTAAGAGAGCGTACCGGCGCAGGCATGATGGATTGTAAAAAAGCTTTAACAGAAACCAATGGAGATACTGAAAAAGCTATTGAATTCTTAAGAGAAAAAGGCTTGTCAGCTGCTGCGAAAAAAGCTGGTAGAATTGCAACTGAAGGAGTTATTGAAACATATATTCATGGCGGAGGACGAATTGGAGTAATGCTTGAATTAAATTGTGAAACTGACTTTGTTGCTAAAACTGATGATTTTAAAGAATTGGCTAAAGACATTGCTATGCATATTGCAGCAGCAAGACCTGAATTTTTAAAACCTGAAGAAGTACCAACAGAAGAATTAGAAAAAGAAAAAAGTATTTTAAGAGCTCAAGCTTTAAATGAAGGCAAGCCTGAAAAAATCGTTGATAAAATGGTTGATGGTAGAATTGCTAAATATTTCAAAGATGTTTGCTTATTAGAACAACCATTTGTTAAAGATCCAGATAAAACAATTAGCCAGTTAATAACTGAAAAAATTGCTAAAATCGGAGAGAACATTTCTGTTAGAAGATTTGTGAGATACGAACTTGGTGAAGGAATGGCAAAAAAAGAAGACAACTTTGCAGACGAAGTTGCTTCAATGATGGGTAACTAAGAATAATTTAAAAAAGCACATTGCTTATAGTAATGTGCTTTTATTATAGGTATAAATAGGCTATAATATAATAAAGAATTTATGAGGTGAAGCATGAGTAAAGTGAAATATAAGAGAATAATTTTAAAAATCAGCGGAGAAGCTTTAGCTGGTAATGAAGAGTTTGGCTTAGACGGGACGACATTAAACACCATAGCTGAAGAAGTCAGAGAAATTTCTGATATGGGAGTAGAAATTGCCATAGTAGTAGGTGGAGGCAATATCTGGCGTGGAGTCAAAGGCAGTGAAGAAAAAGGCATTGAAAGAGCAAATGCAGACTACATGGGAATGTTAGCAACCTCAATTAATGCACTAGCCTTACAAGGGGCCTTTGAGAAGCAAGGTCTTGATACAAGGGTTATGTCAGCAATAGAAATGAGACAAATAGCTGAACCATATATAAGAAGAAGAGCAATTAGACATCTTGAAAAAAAACGCATTGTTATATTTGCTGCAGGAACAGGGAATCCATATTTTTCAACTGATACAACAGCAGCCTTAAGAGCAGCAGAAATTGATGCTGAAGTTATCTTGATGGCCAAGAAGGTTGATGGAGTATATAGCGCAGATCCAAATAAGGATAAAACAGCCGTTAAATACGACCACTTAAGTTTTATTGAGGTTTTGAACAATGGTCTTAAAGTTATGGACTCAACAGCAGCCTCTCTATGTATGGACAATGACATAAAAATAATAGTTTTCAATTTAACACAAAAAGGCAATATCTATAAAGCCATAACAGGAGAACAAATAGGAACAATTATTGGAGGATAAAAATGGAAGAGTTAGAATTAATTTTAAACCATGCAGACGAAAAGATGAAGAAAATTATTGATGCTTTAAAAGAACATCTGAAAAGCATTAGAACTGGGAGAGCCAATCCAGCTTTACTTGATGGAATTTTCGTAAAGTATTATGGTGTTGAAACACCAATTGCACAAGTTGCTTCTATTTCAGCTCCTGAAGCAAATCTTTTGGTTGTACAACCTTGGGACAAAACAGCTTTAAAGGATGTGGAAAAAGCTATTCTTACTTCTGACAGAGATTTAAACCCTAACAATGATGGTAATATTATCAGAATACCTATACCGGTTTTAACAGTTGACAGAAGAAAAGAACTTGTAAAACAAGTAAAGAAGATTGCCGAAGAATTCAAGGTACAGATTAGAAATGTAAGAAGAGATTGTAATGATGATTTGAAAAAGCTAGAAAAAGGAAGCGTTTCCGAAGATATTCTAAGTAATACAATCGATAAAGTACAAGAAATGACAGACAAAGCAATAAAACATGTAGATGAAATAATTAAAATAAAAGAAACATCAATTCTGGAGATATAATATGTTTGACGATATTGTAATCCCAAAACATCTGGCAATAATTATGGATGGTAATGGGAGGTGGGCAAAGAAGAGAGGGGAACTTCGAATCAATGGCCATAAGGAAGGCATGCTTACTTTAAAAAGAACAGTTGAATCATGTAAGAATATGGGCGTAGACTATTTAACTGTCTATGCTTTTTCTACGGAAAACTGGAAAAGACCCAAAATTGAAGTGGCCTTTTTATTAAAATTATTAAAACATTATATTAACTCAGAACTTGATTATTTAAAAGAAAATAAGGTTGCTTTACGATTTATTGGAACCAGGCAAGGGTTAGATAAAAAAATTGTTTCCATGATGGAAATGATTGAAAAAGAAACAGCCCCAGGAACTGAGATGGTATTTTCTATAGCTTTCAATTATGGTGGACGAATGGAAATTACCGAGAGTTTAAAGGAAATAGCTAAACTTATCGAGATTGGGGAAATTGATATTGAGGATATTAATGAAGATTTAATCACTAATTCCTTATATACCAAAAATATACCAGATCCTGAACTAATAATCAGGACCTCTGGTGAGTTTAGAATCAGTAATTTCTTGTTATGGCAAAGTGCATATAGTGAATACTATATTAGTGACCTATTATGGCCTGATTTTAATGAAGAAGAGTTAATTAAAGCCTTCAAGGTATATAGCTCAAGAAATAGAAGATTTGGGGGGATTAAAAGTGACTAAAGAATTTCAAAGCAGAACACTGACAGGAGTATTATTAGTCATAGTACTAGGGACTGCCATCCTATTGGGAGGATTATGGTTCTGGGCAGCTTGTCTTTTATTATCTACCTTGTTCTATAAAGAATACATAAATATTTACAAAGCAAAGAAAAGCTACGGATTTTTCTTTAGCACAGGTATTATTGGGATTCTATATTATATAGGAATTTATTTAGATTATCGGTATACACTACAAATAAGCTTATTGCTCATATTGATATATGGAGCATTTCGGGTAATTACTAGATACCCGAAATTTACATACAAGAATATTAAGACCACAATCTTTGGGTTCCTGTATTGCTATATGTTTTTAAGTACGTTGTATTTACTAAGAAGTGAAGAAGGCGGATTAGAATGGATATTATTTATACTTTTAGTTAGCATTCTAAGTGATGTTGGAGCCTACCTGGTTGGTAGGAAGATAGGCAAAACAAAGATTGCTCCAATATTAAGCCCAGGTAAGTCATTAGAAGGTCTTGTTGGAGGTCTACTGCTTGCAACAGCAGGTGGAGTGATTTTCGCATCATTATTTATGGATTTAATGATACCTGTAAGTGCATTAATTTGTATTGCAATTGTCTTTATAGGTTTAATGGGCGATTTATTCGAGTCACATTTGAAAAGAGAAGTTAAAATTAAAGATTCAGGAACATCATTACCTGGACATGGAGGTTTTCTTGATAGATTTGATGCTATAATATTTATCTCTGGCTTTATATATTTACTATTAGAGGTGACAAATTGAAAAAAATAGTAATTCTTGGTTCCACAGGATCAATTGGGTCACAAGCTCTTGAAGTTATAGAAGAACAACAAAAAAATTTCCAGGCCTATGGCTTGGTTGGTGGTTCTAATGTAGAACTTCTGATTTCACAAGCAAAGAAATTCCAACCTAAATGGGTAGGCATTCAAGATGAAAGCCAATATCTACATTTAAAAGAGAGCTTGCCGACTGGGATAAATATTGTTGCTGGTGAAAAGGGTATTGAAGAACTAATATCAGACTCCGAATATCAGACATTACTAGCCGCAATCAGCGGCATTGCTGGTTTGAAATCAACAATAAAAGGTATTGAATCTGGTAAGGAAATTGCCTTGGCAAATAAGGAGACCCTTGTAGCTGGTGGTGATTTAATTATGAACTTAGTAAAAAAACATGGTGTGAAACTATTGCCTGTCGATAGTGAACATAGTGCTATCTTTCAAAGTATGAATAATCATCAGAGAAAACTAAAAAAAATTATTCTAACTGCATCTGGTGGTCCTTTTAGAGATTATAACGAAGAAATGTTGAGTGCTGTAAAAATAGAAGATGCATTAAAGCATCCTAACTGGTCAATGGGGAAAAAAATCACAATTGATTCTGCGACTTTGGCAAATAAAGCATTGGAAGTAATTGAAGCTCATTATCTCTTTGACTGTTCATATGAAAATATTGATGTACTTATACACAAAGAAAGCATTATCCATTCAATGGTAGAATTTATTGACACATCTATAATTGCTCAACTTGGATTTCCAAGTATGAAATTACCTATACAATATGCCTTTACACATCCAAATAGTTTGCCAGTTAAATGGCCATCTTTAGATCTTGCAGATATAGGATGCTTAAACTTTAGTAAACCAAAAGCTTATTTCAGAGCACTTAGTCTTGGGGTAGAAGCTGGTAAAGCTGGAGGCAGTGCACCAATAATTTTTAATGGAGCAAATGAGGTAGCAGTTGATTACTTTATTAATGGTAAGATAACATTTCTACAAATACCAGAAATGATTGAAACAGCATTAAACAACGTTGGAAAAATCAGAATAGCAAGTTTTGAAGATATTGCCTATATTGATAAATCAACTAGAGATTATCTAAAAAAGGAGTTTTAAATGGGAATAATTTCAATTATATTAGGAATTTTGGCCATTGGAGTCATAGCGTTAATACATGAAGTCGGTCACTATTTTTTTGCCCGTAGGGCAGGAATTAAAGTACTAGAGCTTTCTCTTGGAGCTGGACCAGTAATCCTGTCATTTGAAAGAAACGGAACAAAATACACTATAAGACCAATACCTTTCCTAGCATTTGTACGTCTAGAAGAAGAAGGGGAGGAGAGTCTTGGGAATGCATCAATATTCCAAAGATTTCTACTATATATTGGTGGAGTGTTTTTCAATATAATGACTGCAATCATTTTAATAACCTTAATCGGCGCCTTTTCCGGTGTTACCACAGACAAAGTCATTGTGGGTGATCTTTTTAAAGATAAACCAGCATACAGTATTCTTAAAAAAAATGATCAGATAATAGAAGTAAACAATATAAAAGTTGATGGAGCTGTAGCTTTATCAGAGCAATTAAACAAAGCAGAAAATACAGAAATTGAATTAACTGTAATCAGAGCCGAAAAAGAAATTAAATTGAATATAGTTCCTGAATTAGATCAGGAAAGTGATAGATATATATTAGGATTTTCCTTTGCGAAAGTAAAACTTGATATATTTACAAGCCTTTCTTACGCGTTAAATATGATTTGGTCATATATATCACAAACCTTTATGTTACTAGGTAACTTGGTGATTGGACAAGCCAATCCTACAGAAAACCTGGTTGGAATAATTGGAATTGTCGCTATTTCAAGTGACTTTACTTCAAGATTATCCGACTATATGCTTTTTATAGCAGTAATAAGCATTGGAATGGCGGTAATTAACATATTGCCAATACCAGCTCTTGATGGCGGGAAAATTGTATTGCTAGGAGTTGAAAAAGCAATAGGACGAAAAATCAGTGAGAAATTAGAATATAGATTAACCATAGTTGGATTTACACTTTTAATACTACTTATGGTATTTACAACAGTAAACGATATATTAAAGTTAGTTGGAGGTTAATATGCGTAGACAAACTAGCACAATTTACGTTAGAAATGTTGCCATAGGTAGTAATCATCCAATTGTAGTACAATCTATGTGCAACACTGATACTAGGGATGTTGGGAAAACTTTAAAACAAATAAATGATTTAGCCCAAGCTGGTTGTCAAATAGTTAGATTAGCTATTGTAGATGAGCAAGCAAACAAATCTTTGGAAGAAATCATGAAATCAAGTCCTATACCAATAATAGCTGATATACATTTTGACTATAAACTAGCACTTGGAGCTATTAAAGCAGGAGTCGATGGTTTGAGACTAAATCCTGGCAATATAGGCAGTGTTGACAGAGTAATTAAAGTTGTTGAAGCTTCAAGAGACAAAAAATTACCAATAAGAATTGGAGTCAATGGTGGTTCTCTTGATAAGAAACTACTTGAAAAATTCGGTGGCCTTTGCCCAGAAGCTATGGTAGAATCAGCTTTGGAAAATATATATCTGTTAGAAAAACTCAATTACCCATGGATGAAGGTATCCTTGAAATCATCAAATGTACCTATGATGCTTAGAGCTTATGAATTACTAGCAAAAAAGGTTGATTATCCATTTCATATTGGGGTAACAGAAGCTGGCACAGAAAAATCAGGATTAATTAAATCAGCAATAGGAATTGGAGCATTACTAGATAAAGGAATAGGAGACACTTTAAGAGTTTCATTAACAGCTGATCCAATTAAAGAAATATATGCAGGCTATGAGATACTAAAAGTCTTAGGACTGTCAAATAGAGGTGCCACATTAATATCTTGCCCTACTTGCGGTCGTACAGAAATCAACTTGATAGAACTAGCAAAAAAAGTTGAAGAACTTGTAGAGAAAATAGATGTACCAATAACAGTTGCTGTAATGGGTTGTCCTGTTAATGGACCAGGAGAAGCCAAAGAAGCAGACATTGGTATTGCTGGAGGCATGAAACTTGGTCTTATTTTCAAAAAAGGCAAAATAATAGCAAAAGTAAAAGAAGCAGATTTATATACAGAATTTGTCAAAGAATTAGAAAAGACAGTTCAGGAGTACAAGGAGGAACATAATGAGAGTTTCAAAACTTTTTAATAAAACATTGAAGGAAGCACCAGCTGAAGCTGAAGTCGTGAGTCATTCACTCCTTATTAGGAGCGGAATGATAAGGAAACTATCTTCAGGAGTATTTACTTACCTGCCACTAGGTTGGAGAGTCCTAAATAAAATCAGTAATATTATAAGACAAGAAATGAATAATTCTGGCTGTCAAGAATTAATGATGCCTATCATACAACCAAAAGAACTTTGGGAACAAAGTGGCAGATGGTTCGTATATGGTAAAGAACTAATTAGATTAAAAGATAGACATGATAGAGAATATTGTCTTAGCCCTACCCATGAAGAAGTAATAACCACTGTAGTAAAAAATGAAATAAGATCATATAAGGATTTACCACTTAATCTATATCAAATACAGAACAAATACAGAGACGAAGTGCGACCTAGATTTGGATTAATAAGAAGCAGAGAATTCTTAATGAAAGACGGATATTCCTTCAACAGGGATGAAGAGTCACTTAGCCAAACATATCAAGAAATGTATGAAGCCTATACTAAAATATTTACTAGATGTGGCTTAAATTTTAGAGCAGTGGAAGCAGACTCAGGTGCAATTGGTGGTTCATCCAGTCATGAATTTATGGTACTAGCAGACACAGGAGAAGCAGCTCTTACCTATTGTGAAAGTTGCGATTATGCAGCTAATATGGAAATGGCTGTTCATGGAAAAAGAAAATATGAAAATGGAATTGCAGGAAAACTTGAAGAAATTATGACACCAGATAAAAAATCTATTGACGAAGTCTCAGAATTCTTAAATATTAAACCAGAATTGATGTTAAAGACTTTAGTTTATAAAGCTATTTTTAAAGATAATGAAAAACTCATATGTGTAGTAGTAAGAGGCAATAGAGAAGTAAACGAAATTAAATTAAAAAATGCAGTTAACGTGATTGATTTAAACTTAGCTGATAATGAAGAAGTCTTGAAAGTTACTCATACACCTATCGGCTTTCTAGGACCAGTTGGTTTAGTTGGCATTGAGATTTATGTTGATGAAGAAGTAATGGATATTGAAAATGGATCAACTGGTGCACTTAAAAAAGATTATCACTATATTGGAGTTAACCCAAGTAGAGATTTCCCGGGAAATTGTATAATTGGAGACTATCATAATGTTGATGAATATGACCATTGCCCTAAATGTGAAGGAAAACTAAGTTTTAAAAGAGGAACTGAAGTTGGACAAGTGTTTAAATTAGGTAAGAAGTATTCAGAAAAATTAGATTGTAAATTTCTTGATGATAAAGGTATTGAACAACATGTAACTATGGGTTGCTATGGAATAGGTGTAGGCAGAACCATGGCTGCCAGCGTTGAACAAAACAACGATGACAGGGGCATAATATGGCCTATGGCAATAGCACCTTATCATGTCATAATCATACCAGTGAATATGAAAAATGGTGACATTGTAACTATAGCTGAAGATTTATATAAGAGTCTTTTAGAGGAAAATATTGAAGTTATTCTAGACGATACAGATGAAAGAGCTGGTGTTAAATTTGCCAATGCAGATTTAATAGGCTATCCAATAAAGATAGTTATTGGTTCTAAAACTATTGAAGATAAAACAGTAGATATTAAAATTAGAACAACAAGCGAAGAATTAATTGTGCCTTTAAATGAGGCTATTGGAAAGATAAAAGAAATACTTCTGTAGGTGTAAAATGAAAGATAGATGGTTCGATTTTGTAAATCGACTAGAAATAAATGAAAGTTTAAAACATAAACTTGCTTCAGGCAACAACATTGAATCAATAATTAACCAGGACAAGAAAAAACTGGATATTTGCATTGATTTTAATGATTTTTTTCATCTTGATGAAATAATATTGGCTGAAAAAGAAATAAGTGGATTCTTTTCACCCTATGAAGTGAGATTATTGCCTTGTTATATTGATGATAAAAAAATTGATCTGATTGAATTAACAAAGTACCTGAATTATCGTATTTCAAATGAACTACCTTTTTTTCCATGTGATTCACTAAAATACTGCGATGACTGTAGCACAATTGAGGTAACATTGCCTTCAGATTTTCACTCAGAAGTATATAGCAAAAAAGGGATTAAAAACAAGATTCAAGAAATGCTTAAAAAATCAATAGTCATGAAAGACATCATAAATATTAAAGCAGTGAAAAATGATAACTATACATCAAGGCTTGAAGATATAAAAGTAAGAACACAAGATGCTGTAGAGGAAAATAAAAAGAATATAATAAATAATTCAATAAAATCAAGTCTTCACAAAGAAAAAAGTATCAGTAAAAAATGTGGGAAAGTCGTTGATGATAGTGTTATATTAGGTGCTGTAATAAGTGATGAAATAATACCTGCGGAAGCTAAGGCAGAAATGATTAAAAGTATTTCTATGTTTGGTAAGGTAAAAGGTTTTGAATCTAGAAATATCAATAAGGACAAAGTTCTAATAAGTTTTAATCTTATTTGGAAACGCTCAGGAATACCCTGCAAGCTATTTTTAAAGAAGAATCAGGAACAGCCTATTATTAAAGATGGTGCAATGGTAGCAGTCAGAGGTAAGTTAGAACATGACTCATACAAACATGACTATGTATTAAACGCAAAAGACATTAATACATACAGTTTAGAAAAAGTTAGTGATAATGCAGAAAATAAACGGGTAGAGCTTCACCTTCATACTAAGATGAGTTTTTTAGATGCCAATATTGACTTAAAGGACTTGTTTAATAAAATGGAAGAGATGGGACATGATACAGTTGCCATTACTGACCATGGAGTAGTCCAAACTTTTCCGGAAGCTTTTGCACTTGCAAAAGAAAAGAATTTAAAAGTAATTTTTGGAGTTGAGGGCTATCTATATGATGATACCATTGTTTCTGAAGCAAAGCCTAAGACTTATCATGTAATAATATTAGTAGAAAGCCAAAAGGGAATAAAGAATCTATATAGATTAATCAGCGAGGCACATATAAATCATTTCTATAGAAAACCAAGAATTCCTAAAAGCCTTCTAACTCAGTTAAGAGATGGTCTGATTATTGGAAGTGCTTGTGAAGCTGGTGAAGTTTTTAAAGGTATTGTAAATAAGGTTGATAAAGATGTCTTGCTAGAAATAGCTTCTTTTTATGACTATTTGGAAATTCAACCAATCTCGAATAATGAATATTTAGTCAGAAACAATACAGTAGAATCTAAAGCTGACTTAATCGATTTTAATTTGCAAGTTATCAAACTTGGGGAGATTCTAAATAAACCAGTTGTAGCTACAGGGGATGTTCATTTTTTAGAAAAGGATGATAGTATTTACAGAGCGATTTTGATGAAGAGTAAAGGTTTTGCAGATGTTGTTCAACCAGATCTCTATTATAGAACTACCGATGAAATGTTAGCGGAATTTGAATATCTAAGTAAAGAAAAAGCCTATGAAGTGGTGGTTGCCAATCCTAGAGCAATAGCAGATAGAGTAGAAAAAGTTCGTCCAGTACCGGTAGGTTTATTTACACCTAAAATTGAAGGAGCTGAAGAACAAGTAAAAGAAATAACTTACGAAACAGCCCACAAGATATATGGTGAAAAACTACCTGATATTATTAGTGCCAGAATTGAAAAAGAATTAAATTCAATAATAAGTCATGGTTTTGCAGTCCTATATTTAATAGCTCATAAATTAGTAAGAAAGTCTAATGAAGATGGATATGTAGTAGGTTCTAGGGGATCTGTTGGATCCTCTTTCGTTGCAACTTTAATGGGAATAACTGAAGTTAACCCTTTAAGCCCTCACTATATCTGCCCTAAATGCTGTTATAGTGAATTCGTTTTTGAAGATTACGATTGTGGTGTTGAACTACCCCTCAAGAAGTGCCCTGAATGTGGATGTGAATTGAAAAAAGATGGTTTCAACATTCCTTTTGAAACTTTTCTTGGTATTGATGGTGATAAAATTCCTGATATAGACTTAAATTTTTCAGGGGAGTATCAAAGTAAAATACATAAATATACCCAAGAGCTATTTGGCGCAGGCAATGTGTTCAAAGCAGGAACAATAAGTACTGTAGCGGAAAAAACTGCTATAGGCTATGTTAAAAAGTACTATGAAGAAGAACATATTGGTAATCCAAGAGACATAGAATTGATTTCCTTGGCTTCAGGATGTGTAGGAGTTAAGAAAACTACGGGACAACACCCTGGAGGTTTAGTAATAGTTCCTGAACATGTGGATATTTATGATTTCACACCTGTTCAACGACCAGCTGATGACGTAAAATCAGAAATAACAACTACACACTTTGATTACCATTCAATTGATAGTTGTCTTGTCAAACTAGATTTACTTGGTCATGATGACCCTACTTTGATAAAATATCTAGAGGAAATGACTGGTGTTAATGCTATGGAAATACCTTTAGATGATGAAGATACAATTTCCCTATTCAGATCAAATAAGAAATTAGGACTTAAAGAAGACTTTGTTGAAACAGGCAGCTTAGGACTACCTGAATTTGGTACAAGCTTTGTTAGAAAGATGTTGCTTGATACAAAACCAAAAGTTTTTTCTGATCTAATTAGGATAAGTGGTTTCTCTCATGGTACTGATGTTTGGTTAAATAATGCCAAAGATTTGATTGTAAGTGGGAAAGTTAAACTTAAAGAAGCCATATCAACTAGAGATGATATTATGATATATTTATTAGGGAAGGGTCTGAAAGATACTATAGCTTTCAAAATAATGGAAGATGTTAGAAAAGGTAAAAAACTAAAACCCGAGTATATGGAACAAATGACAGAACACAATGTGCCTGAGTGGTACATCGATTCATGTAATACAATTTCATATATGTTTCCAAAGGCACATGCCACTGCCTATGTAATAATGGCTTTTCGTCTTGGCTATTTTAAGATAAACTATAAAGAGGCTTTTTATGCTAGTTACTTTAGTGTTAGAGGCGATGCCTTCGATATAAATATTTTCAAAGACAAGGAAACAATTCATAGTAATCTTGAAAAATTAAATTTAGAAAACTTCTTAAATGCGAGAGAAAAGGATTTGAAAAACCTATTAGAAATAGGTTATGAAATGTATCTAAGAGATGTAGTATTTACTCCTATAAGTCTATATGAATCTTTAGCTAAGAGATTTGTGCTATCAGCAGATGGATTAATACCACCTTTTAGTGCAATACCAGGATTAGGTGACAAAGTTGGAGACAATATTATTAGAGAAAGAGAGTTAAGTCCATTTTTATCGATAGAAGATTTACAAAGAAGATGTAAGGTAAACAATACGTTAATTGAAGAGATGAAGAAGTTGGGGATCTTAGATGGTCTTGTACAAAGTGCTCAACTATCTTTGTTTGATTAAAAGGAGGTTTTAATTTGAGAAATGTAGCTTTTTTCTTAACCCCAAAACACGAACTAGCTTACTTGAACAAAGATGCAACAATTAGACAGGCTATAGAAAAGTTTGAAAACCATGGAGCATTTTTAGAAATAATCGTTTTAGATAACGAGGGTAGATTTGTTGGAATATTAAGTTCAAAGGATGTTCTATTGGCATTCAAAAAAATACCTGAATTAAACTTTGAAAACTCTCATTTTTATAAGATAAAAGATTTGGATTACAATAAAAATGTTATTTCTGTGAATATCGATACTAGTTCTGATGTTCTTGTAGAAATATGCAAGGTGCAAAATATAATACCAGTAATTGATGGAGAAAATCGTTTTATCGGAATTGTAAGAAGACCAAATCTCTTATTCTATTATTACCAGAAAGCAGGAGTCAATGAAGATGAGTAAAGAAAAAGACTATAATCAATTATCCTTGGATTTACATAAAAAATTCAGAGGTAAGATGGAAATAAGATCAAAAGTTCCCTTGTTAACAAAGGATGATTTAAGCATAGCATATACACCAGGTGTAGCAAAACCTTGCTTGGAAATTGAAAGAGATGAAGAATTAAGTAGAATATACACAAACCGAGGAAATACTATCGCTGTTGTAACCGATGGATCAGCAGTCCTAGGATTAGGAAATATTGGTGCTGCAGCTGCCTTACCTGTTATGGAAGGCAAAGCAATTTTATTTAAAGAATTTGCTGACATTGATGCAATACCTATATGTTTGGGAACAAGTGACAAAGATGAGATTGTTAGAATAGTAAAGGCGATGGAACCTACTTTTGGAGGAATAAACCTTGAAGATATAAACGCACCAAACTGTTTTTATATAGAAAATGAATTAAAGAAAATATCTAAAATCCCTATATTCCACGACGATCAACATGGTACAGCAGTTGTGACACTTGCAGCTTTAATTAATAGCTTGAAAATTGTTGAAAAGAAGATGGAAGATATAAGGGTTGTAATAAATGGTGCCGGAGCAGCAGGTATGGCAATAGCTAAAATACTTCTAGACCTTAATGTAAAAGATATACTTATGTGTGACAGATCGGGGATAATATACCAAGGTAGATATGAAGGTATGAATCCTTATAAAGAAGAAATTGCAATAAGGACTAACAAAGAAAAAAAGCAAGGTTCCTTAAAGGAAGCTGTTGTTAATGCAGATGTATTTATAGGTGTATCACAAGCAGGTGCCTTAACTAAAGAAATGGTTACGACCATGAACAAGGATAGCATAATATTTGCTATGGCCAATCCTGTACCTGAAATTATGCCTGACCTGGCCAAAGCAAGTGGTGCCAGAATAGTATCAACTGGTAGATCAGATTTTCCAAATCAAGTAAATAATGTACTAGCTTTCCCAGGAATACTAAGAGGCGCATTAGATGTTCAGGCTAGTGATATAAATGAAGCAATGAAAATTGCTGCAGCAGAAGCTATTGCCTCATTAGTTTCAAATGAAGAGTTAAATGAGGACTATGTGATACCAAGTCCTCTAAACAAAGAAGTAGCTAAAGTAGTTGCAAGAAAAGTAGCTCAAGCTGCAATTGACTCTGGAGTAGCGAGGATTTAGTGTTAACTAAATATTTAACTATAGAAGATGTTAAAGAAGTGAAAATCAATATAATGAAATCAGTTTTTATTGGTAATGGTATGGAAGTTAATAATCATCAACAAGGATTGGACTTTCTTACATCAATAAAAGAAAAGTATCCTGATGCAAACCATCATTGTTGGGCATATATAATCAATGGTAATAAAGTATGTGATGATAATGGTGAACCTTGTGGTACTGCAGGTACCCCAATATTAAACGTACTTAAAAGAAATACTTTGAATAACACAATGGTAATAGTTACTAGATATTTCGGCGGTAAGAAACTAGGTGTAAGTGGGTTGATTGCTGCCTATAGAGAAGTAGTTGAAAAGTTGATAACTAACAGCACAATTATAGAAAGAAAACCGGGTTTCATTTTCGATATTAGTTGTGATTATAATTATGCTAATAAAATAACATCGAAGAAGGATATTCGATTGAAGATACTAATACAAGATTACACTGAAGCTGTAACCATAAGAATGTTTGTAGAATTGGAAGCAGTGGCAGAATATGAAAGTGATTTTTCGAATAACAATATAAAAATCAATAGTAAAATAGAAAGTATTTACTAGTTATCAAAATTGATTTTTTATGGTATAATTAACCCTTGAGGGGGTAGAGATGTGTCAATATTAGAAAAAAAAGACGAATTAATTTTAGCTATTAAAAATTCAGCAGAATACCTGGATTTCATTAGAGCCAAGGAAGATTTAAATAAATATCCGGAACAAAATGAATATCTAGATGAATATAAAAAAATGTTATTAGAAAGTCAACTGGGACAATTTCTTGGAGAATTTGTCAATCCAATAACCAAGGAACAAATCGAAGAAATATATGATGAAATTTCCAAATACGACGTTATTAACAATTATTTAAATGCCGAATATAGATTGAAAAATGTTCTACATGTAATTTATCAAGATCTTGGTCATATAATTGATATTAAGGAAGATAGAAAAAGTTATTTTATATAGGGGAGTAAAAAATGGAAGAAAAAAACAAAAAAATCAATGAACAAAAAAAAATAAAAGTAATTAAGAAAAAAATAAAAAAACCTACACAACAACAAATAATAAAAATAGTTGCAATAGGATTGATGCTTGTTTTTGTAGGGAGTATTGTTGGAGGATCGCTGGCCTCAGTATTAATGAAAAAAACTGGATCAAATTACACGGAAGTTGATGTACAGAATCAATTGCTCCAAAGCGCCAAGGAATATGAAGGGAAAATATCCAAGGATCCAAAGGATACAGAATCACTATATAACCTGGTAGAAATTTATTCTCAACTTGGCTATTTTGAAAGAAGCAAAGATAATGAAGAAACTGCTGTTAAAAACTTTCTGAAAGCTGTTGAATATGCAGATTTATTAAAAATAGCTAGTCCTACTATGGCTACTTCAGCTGATTACTTAAGAGCTGGATACCTAGGTGAAGCTGGTAAGTTAGACGAAGCCAAGGTTATTTATGAAGCTGTAATTGCAGGGAATTCAGATCCATTAATTTCTAGAATTGTATATGCAGATTTCTTAAAAAGCAAAATGAAAGATGATGCAGCTGCAGCTATACAAGTGCAAGCCGCAAAAGATGCTGCAGTTACAGATGCTGAAACTGAATATGTAGAAAGCTTATTAAAGCAATATAACCTAATTTAGTGATTAGTAAAAGAAAATAGCAGATATCTGCTATTTTCTTTATTTTTTATCCATAATTCGTATTTAGTGGGGATTTATGGTGAAAAGTGGTGAATATTTTGATTAATTATGATATAATCCACCTAGGTGGTGATAAAAGTGGTGCCATTTGTTGGTGAATACAAACATTCAGTAGATAACAAAGGAAGAGTAATAATTCCTTCAAAATTAAGAAATAATTTACAAGGAACAATATATCTATGTAAAGGTTTTGAAACTTGTCTGCTAATTTTAACATCTGAAGAAATTAATAAAATTGCGATTATGATTGAAAAAGATTCTTTAACCAACGAAGGAAAAAGAAAATTTTCCAGAGCATTCTTTTCATCCATGGTGGAAGTAGGTTTTGATAATCAAGGCAGAATATTAATTCCAGGCAATTTAAAGGACTATGCGAAAATTAACAGTGATGTAATTATTGTAGGGAATGGATTTTATATAGAAATTTGGGAAAAAGATATCTGGGAAATGAATATTTCAGAACTTGATAAAGAAAGAAATAAACTTTCAGCTTATTTAGAAGGAAATAATAATGAAACATAAGACAGTATTACTTGAGGAATCAATTGAAGCCTTAAATATATTTCGAGATGGAATTTATGTTGATTGTACACTAGGTGGCGGAGGCCATAGCGAAAGAATACTTGAAAAACTTGATGGTAGTGGGAAATTAATAGCTATAGACCAAGATAACTTTGCTTTAAATAAAAGCAAAGAAAGGTTAAAGTCTTACAATAACGTTATCTTTATAAAAGATAATTTTTCAAATTTAAACAATATATTGAAAGAGTTAGACATTAATGAAGTAGATGGTGTTCTTCTTGATTTAGGAGTATCATCATTTCAATTTGATGATAGAGAAAGAGGTTTTAGTTATTGGGATGAAGCTGTTCTTGATATGAGAATGGATCAGGAAGCCAGAATCGATGCAAAATTCATTATTAATAACTATACTCTTAAAGAGTTGACTAGAGTATTTAATGATTATGGAGATGAAAAGAACGCCTATAGATTTGCCAAGGCAATAGTTAGAATCAGAGAAAAATCTCCATTAATAACTAATAAGGATCTCGTAGAAACTATTAAAGGAACCTTAAGTGAAAAAGAAAAAAGAAAGCCAGGACATCCAGCAAGGAAAATATTTCAAGCATTGAGAATAGAAGTGAATCAGGAACTTAAAGTTCTTGAAGATGTATTGCCAGCTATAGTTAAATGCTTAAAACCTGGTGGAAGAGTAGCAATAATAACTTTTCATTCAATTGAAGATAGAATCGTAAAACAGTTTTTTAAAAAAATGGAGAAGCCTTGTGAATGTCCATCTGATTTTCCTATTTGTACATGTGGTAAGGTGCCTTTATTGAAAATTATTGGCAAAAAGCCAATAATACCAGAGGATGATGAACTAGATATTAATTCTAGGGCAAGGAGTAGCAAACTTAGAGTTGCTGAAAAGATTTGAGGTAAATATGTCAAGATTTAAAGGAAGCAATAAAATAAATATAATTTTTTTTGTGTTAATGATAACAGTCTTATTATTGATAACCAGTAGAGGAATAGCTGCAAATTTGAATCAAAGAAATATAACCTTGACCAAAGAGGTAAGTGAACTTGTAAGCACTAATCAATGGATTAAATATCAGATAAGTGATAAAATATCACTAGAGAATATAGAAGTTTATGCCAAAAGTAAATTATTTATGGTAGATGTTACCAATAAGGATATAAGATATTTATCTGTAGATTTAAATTATGTGAATGAAATTAATCAGGATGAAATAAATAAAGCCTGGTATAAAAAGTTGCAAGAAAATGTAGGTGATATTTTCGATGGCCAATAAACCTTTGAAAAATAAAAATATAAAAAACAAATTAAAAAAAATGCCAGTAGGTAAAGCTGAAAACCGTAGGATTAAAATTTTTCTTACGGTTACAGGCTTTATTTTTTTTATAGTTATTTTAAGACTTTTCCAGTTACAAGTAGTTATGGGAAATGCACTTAGGGAAGAAAGCTTATCGATGAGACGAGATGAATCTGAAATCATTGCTGAACGAGGAAGCATATTAGATACAAATGGAATAGAACTGGCTGTAGATGCCTCAGTTTACTCTTTATGGATTGATCCTAGTTATTTAAGACAAAATTTGGGAACAGATATCAATAAAGAGGAAGCCTCAGAAATGATTGGACAGGCTGTTGATTTACAAACTGATTTTGTACTACGTAAAATTGAACTAAACAGTGGATTCGTCTGGTTGAAAAAAGAAGTGTCCTTTGAAGAAGTTGAAAAAATAAAAAATCTAGGTCTTGTAGGACTGTACTTCCAAGAAGAAGGATCTAGATACTATCCTAATCATGCAGTAGGCGGAAATTTAATCGGTTTTGTCAATAAAACAGGTGTTGGAGTTGCAGGATTAGAAGCAACCTACAACAATATATTACAAGGACAAAATGGATTAATAAAAGGTGAAAAAGATGGACAAAACAATTATATATCAGATACAGTTAAAACTGTTAAAGAAGCAGAACCTGGCAATTCAATTGTCTTAACTATTGATCAAAAGGCGCAATATATTGCAGAAAGAGAAATTGCTAAGATAGAAAAAGACCTAGAACCTGAATCAGCAACCATTATGGTTATGGAAACTAAGACCGGAGCAATAATTGCTTCTGCAAATACAAATAATTACGATTCTAACTCATACAGAAATCTTGATATTAATCTTTATAGAACTCTAGAATTTCAAAATATATTTGAACCTGGTTCTACAATGAAGATAATTACTGCAGCGGCAGCGATTAATGAAGGTGTTGTTAATGAAAATTCAATTTTTTATGATAATACTGGATCACGAACAATCGGGACGAATTCTATAAAGTGTTGGATATATCCCAGAGCACATGGTAAAGAAACCTTAACACAAGCTGTTGCAAATTCATGTAATCCAGTCTTAATTGATGTTGCTATGTTGTTGAAAAATAAGAATCCAGATTTATGGTATGATTATCTTAGGGATTTCGGATTTGGAACTAAGTCAGAAATTGGCTTTAGTGGTGAAGCCAATGGTATATTACCAGCTGGTAATGGTGATATCTATCATGCCACCTCAGCAATAGGACAAGGTATAGCCGTATCACCAATTCAAATGATATCCGCTGTTTCGGCTGTTGCTAATAATGGTCAAAAGATGAAACCATATTTAATTAAAGAAGTTAAAGATCAAGATGGTAAGTTAATTGAATCCTATGAACCTATTATTGAAAATCAAGTTGTTTCTAAAGATGCTGCAGAAGCTGTACAAAGAATGCTGAAGGCAGTTGTAGATACTGGAACAGGTACAAAATTTAAATTAAATAATAATATCGAATCAATGGGTAAAACGGGAACTGCACAAAAGGTTAATGAATTAGGACAATATGAAGCTGGCAAATATGTTATCTCTTATGTTGGAATTGCACCATACAGTAATCCTAAGTACACAGTATTTGTCATAATTGATGAAGCCAAAAAAAATGGACAATCTAGTACCACTGTAGCTCCATATTACAAAGCTGTAATGGAAGATATTCTGGCACTTTATAGTGTAAGTGATAGTACAGGTACAAATACTATTAGTAATAAGCTAGTAATGCCTGATTTAACAGGACTAACTACAATCGATGCAAAAAATTTATTAAGTAATTTAGGACTAAATGCCGAATTTATTGGAAGTGGTCATATTATATTACAATCTATTGGGAAAAACAGCCTTGTTAGTAAAGGTGACAAAGTCATCCTAACGGCAAAGGAACATAATCTAGACGGTACACAGACTATAGTTCCTGCTTTAACAGGTTTAAGATTACCAGATGCTTTAAGGTTTGCTGAAAATGCAGGTTTAATAATTAGTTACACAGGTGTAGGCAAGATCGTTGAACAAAATATTGCACCAGGAACTATTGTTTTAAAAAACTCATCATTAGTTATTAGATTAGGGGAATAATATGGAACTAAGAAACATACTAAAAGGTATTAATTATAATATTTTACAAGGTAATGTGAATATTGATTTGACTTCTGTCGAGTATGACTCCAGGAAAGTTAATATGGATAGTCTATTTGTGGCTATAAAGGGTTATGAAACAGATGGTCATCTTTATATACAAAAAGCTATTGAAGCTGGCGCGAAAGCTATTATCCTTGAAGATGATGCTGATATTGAGTACAGTGATGATATTGTTGTTGTTAAGGTTGAAAATAGCAGGAAATTGCTTGGATTTATTAGCGCAAACTTCTTTGGAAATCCCGGGGATAAATTAAAGATAATCGGAGTAACAGGTACAAATGGTAAAACATCCATAACTTATTTTTTAAAAAGCATATTGAAAGAAGCTGGATATAAAGTTGGTATTATTGGAACTATAGAAAATCAAATTGAGGACATAGTATATGAATCTTCAGTAACAACACCTGAATCAAGAGATATTCAAGAGCTTCTAGCAAAAATGGTAGAAGCAGGTTGTGAATATTGTGTTATGGAAGCTTCAAGTCATGCCTTGTATCTTGATAGAGTGGCTGCAATTCCATTTAAAACAGCAATCTTTACTAATTTAACTCAAGATCATTTAGATTTTCATAAAGACCTGGCTGAATATTTAAATGCAAAAAAAATATTATTTACATACATCCGTGATGATGGTTTTTCTATTTTAAATGCTGATGACAAAACATTTGAAAATATAAGTAATATGGCTGGTGGAAAAATTGTCAGTTACTCTATATTTGAAAATAGCGACTATAAAGCATCAAATATTGAAATGGACATAAATGGGACGAATTTCACTTTATTAAATAAAGGGAATTGTACTAAAATTAATTTAAAAATGATAGGTGAATTTAGTATATACAATTCACTGGCTGCAATTGCAGCTGCCCATGAACTAGGTATTGATTTTTCTATAATTAAAGAAGGTTTAAGAAAAGTAAGTGTAAATGGCAGATTTCAATTAATAGAAAGTAATAAAAAATTTGCAGTTGTCGTTGATTATGCCCATACTCCTGACGGCTTATATAATGTTTTATCAACAGCTAGAAAAATAACCAGCGGTAAAGTTATATGTGTTTTCGGATGTGGAGGAGATAGAGATCAAAAGAAAAGACCTATTATGGGTAAAGTAGCTGGAGAAATTAGTGATTATTTAATTATAACCTCTGATAATCCGAGAACTGAAGATCCGGAAAAAATCATTGATATGGTTGAGGTAGGTGTCAAAGAAACACCTGCAAAGTATGTCAAAATCACTAATAGAAAAGATGCAATTGCTTATGCAATAGAGATGGCAGTGCCAAAAGATATTGTGATAATTGCTGGAAAAGGACATGAAGATTATCAAATAGTCGGAAAGACCAAGTATCCTTTTAGTGACTATGAAATAGCTAAAAATATTTTAGATAGTAAGGAATGATATTATGATTTGCAATTTAGCTGAACTAAAAAACATTTTTAATATAAGACCTAATAATAATGACAATAGTATTTATATTACAGGAGTATCAACAGATACAAGAACATTAAAGGACAATGAAGTTTTTATAGCAATCAAAGGCGAGAATTTTGATGGACACAACTTTGTTGAAAAAGCGATTAAAATTGGGGCGATTGCTGTTATTGTAGCTGAGAATTTTGATGTAACAAAATATGACTATAAAAATTTTATAAAAGTCGAAGATACAGTCAAAGGATATGGTTACATAGCTAGATTTTACAGAGAAAAAAATGATTTCATTGTAGTTGCTATCACAGGTTCATGTGGAAAGACTACAACCAAGGATATGGTAGCCAGCGTACTGAGTAAAAAATATAGAGTTGAAAAAACATTTCAAAATAACAATAATGAAATAGGATTACCATTTACTATACTAAATGCGGATCCGAAAACTGAAGTGCTTGTACTAGAAATGGGCATGAGAGCAAGTGGAGAAATTAAATACTTAACCAAAATAGCACTACCGAATATAGGGATAATTACTAATATAGGTATTGCTCACATTGGCGAGTTAGGTTGTCAAGAAAATATTATGCATGCAAAAGGTGAACTTCTTGAAAATTTGCCTAAAGAGGCAATAGCAATTATTAATGGTGAAGATGGATTCGCAGATGACTTGAAAAACAAGTTCCCTGGAAAAATAAGAGTATTTGGATTTAATGAAAATTCTGATATAAAAGCCTTAAATATTATGACTGAAGGCAAAGGTACATTAGTTGATATAGTAAGAGATAACGAAAAGTTTAAAGCTTCACTTAAAGTAAAAGGTGATCACCTAATATTAGACTGCTTAATTGCAATTGAAACAGGTTTTACTTTAGGCATTGAAATGGATGAAGCGGTAGAGGCTTTAAATAATATGGAGATATCTCCTGGAAGACTGGAATTAATCGAATATAATGATTTCACAATTATCAATGATACCTATAATGCAAATCCAGATTCAATGAAGAAATCAATTGATGTATTGATGGGATATGAAGGACCAAAGATTGCAGTATTAGGAGATATGAGAGAACTTGGTGAAAAAGAGATTGCATATCATGAAGATATGGGTCAATATCTTTCAAATAAGGAACTTAAAGCTTTAATTACTGTAGGTAATCTTGGGAAACATATAGGCTTAGGACTTGAAAAAATAAATTCAAACAAAACACCAATATATTCGTTTAACAATAATATTGAAGCTGGGGAAAAACTGAAGGATTTAATTTCTTTAAATGATATAATTCTTATAAAAGGATCCAGGGCAATGGCCATGGAAGAAATAATAAAAATAATTGAGGAAGACATGGTGGAATAATGTTTTATTTGAAACTCACATTACTTTTTATATTTACATTGATAACAGGTTTATTTATAACCGTAAAATTAAGAAAATTAAAATTAGAACAAACTATAAGAGAAGATGGACCTCAATCCCATTTTAAAAAACAAGGAACACCTAGTATGGGTGGGCTAATATTCTTAATTCCGATAGTAGTGTCATGTCTATTCTACATAACACAATCTTTAATTCCCTTAGTAGCTTTAGCAGGGTATGGTTTTATTGGTATATATGATGACTTGGATAAAAGAGTCATCAAAGCTAGCGGAGGAATATCAGTAAAGAAAAAGCTTTCACTTGAAATAATTATGGGTTTTATAGTTGGTTTAGTCGCACTAATATATACTGACAACACTAATATTAGCTTAACAAATAACATTTCAATTAATGTGAATTGGATTGTCTATGTACTATTTATAACTATATTTTTAATAGCTGTAACAAATGGCACAAATTTGACCGATGGACTAGATGGCTTAGCTACATTAACTTCAATCCCAATTTTCCTTCTTTTTATTGCCATAAGTATACTCCAAGGAAATCATTTTTTAGCTGAATTTAATGCCATGATAATTGTAGCTTTATTAGGATTTCTAGTTTTCAATATACACCCAGCAAAGATTTTCATGGGTGATACAGGCTCACTGGCTTTAGGAGCACTTATTGCTGGCATGTCGATTTTGTTAAATATCGAATTATTACTTATTATTTTTGGTTTCATTTATGTTGTAGAAAGTATGTCTGTATTAATGCAGGTTATATACTTCAAGAGCACTGGAGGTAAACGATTATTTAAAATGGCCCCATTGCATCATCATTTTGAATTAGTAGGATGGCGTGAAACAAAGGTTGTATTCTTTTTTACTTTAATTTCCTTTGTGGCTTCATTCTTGGCATATATTATATATATTGTATTGTAGGTGAATTAATATGAATTTTAGTAAAATGAAAATATTAATATTAGGAAAAGGAAAGACCGGCACTAGCACTGCCGAATTTTTATTAAAACAAGATTCTAAAGTAGTCCTAGTTGATGAAGCTGAAGACGGACCGTTTTTAAATATCAATCCTAAGGATTTTGATTTAATAATTCATTCTCCAGGAATATCAAGACAACATCCATTTCTGCTGAAATGTGATGATTTAGGTATCAAGGTTACAAATGAAATTGAACTAGCATATACTTATGTTACAAAACCAATAATTGGAGTAACAGGGACAAATGGTAAAACAACTATAGTAAATTTAATTGATTTTATAATGGAAAATTGTGATAAGAAAAGTTCCTTGGTAGGAAATGTTGGTAATCCGTTTATTGATTCTGTCAACGATGAAAGTGAAGTTTATATATTAGAACTATCAAGTTATCAATTAGAAACAATTGATAGGTTTAAACCTCATATTGCTATTATTTCCAATTTAACACCTGATCATTTAGAACGACATAAAACTATGGAAAACTATTTAAGAATTAAAACTAATATTTATAGAAATATGGACAAAAAGGACTTACTTATACTCAACTATGACGATGAAAATCTGAAAAATCTCAAGACAAGAGATATAAATACTTATTATTATAGTCTAAAGGAACAAGTTCATGGTATATACTTGGAAGGTGCCGATATTGTCGTAAATATTAATGCACCTCAAAAAATAATGAAAGCTAGTGACCTTAGGATAATCGGCAAACATAATATAGAAAATTCAATGGCCAGTATTCTAGCTGCTTTCTTATATGGTTGTTCAATAGAATGTATAGTTAAAGGGGCAAAGAATTTCAAGGGCGTAGAACATAGATTAGAGTTCGTGAATGAAATAAATGGAGTATCTTACTATAATGATTCAAAAGCAACTAATCCTGAAGCTTCAATAATTGGTATTAAGGCATTTAAAGGAAAAAGCTTATATGCGATAATAGGGGGAAGTGAAAAAGAAGTTAGCTACCTTGAACTTTGTAAGACCATTGTAGATAATAATGTTTTTGCAATACTCCAAGGTAATACCAGAAATGAAATAAGTAAAATATTAAATGAATTAAAATATAAAAAATATATCCAATTGGAAACCTTATTAGAAGCTGTTGATTTTGCTAAATCCAAGGCAAAAATCGGAGAAGTGGTATTACTATCACCTGCCTGTGCCAGTTTTGATCAATTTGATAATTTTGAACATAGAGGAGAAGTATTTAAAGAATATGTTAATCAAAAATAAAAAGTCTAAAGAAGTTACTAAGAGTTCTGTCAAAAGCAAAATTGGCAAAACAATGCCTAACAACTTTCGCTTGTTGATTGTTGTTGTTATATTATTAATAATTGGTTCATATATGGTTTTTAGTGCATCATATGTTGGTGTTGATAATAATCCACCCTGGTATTATTTATTTAGGCATTTATTGTTTATGATGGCAGGTTTAGGTATGGGTTTTATTTTTTATAATTTTGGAAGATTTAAAAATAAGTCCCTTGGTATTTATTTATTCTTTTTTTCTTCTCTCGCTTTATTAATTGTAGCATATATTTTTGGTAATATTGGTGGGGGTTCTAAAAGGTGGATAAGCCTTGGCTCAATAAATATTCAACCATCAGAGTTATTGAAACCGGCATTAATTATTTTAGTTGCTCACTTATTGACTAGAACGAAGAAACCTCATATATGGATTTCATTATTAGCAGGAGCAGTTGTTTTTGGTATGGTAGCTATAGAAAATTTAAGTTCAGCCTTAATAATATTGTTACCTATTTTGGTGATGTTAATTATAAATGGCTTAAAGAAAGAACATTATTTTGCGATTCTTGGCCTTGGTTCTTTAAGTATCCCATTTTTTTTAATAACAAAAACTTATAGAGTTATTAGAATATTAAAATTTTTCCCAGTTTGGTTAAACCCATTGGCTGCAGACTATCAAGCTAAACAAAGCCTATATGCTTTAGCAGATGGAGGCTTGTTTGGAGTAGGTATAACCAATAGCAAACAAAAGTTTTTTCATCTTCCTGAACATCATACGGATTTTATTTTTGCAATTGTTGGTGAAGAGTTAGGATTTTTAGGAGCTGCGGCATTGATATTGTTATTATTTGTTTTAAGCTTTATAATTATACAGATAGCCTTAGAAACAGAAAATAAATTTGGTAAGTTAGCAATATTAGGTTTTGGGTCATTATTCATTTTCCAAACCTTGTTAAATCTATCTGTAGTTGTTGCTTTGGTACCAGTAACAGGAGTTACTTTACCTTTCATTAGTTATGGTGGATCGTCGCTTCTTTCCTTTTTATTGATAATAGGCTTCATTCTTGGGGTTTCAATGCCTAGAAAGAGGAAATTATATGAAAATAAAAAGCTCTAATATTGTAGTTTCCGGTGGAAAAACAGGTGGTCACATATATCCAGCCTTAGCAATTGCAGATATTTTAAAATCAGAATTTAATATTCAACCCCATTACATAGGTGCTGATAACGGTATGGAATCCAAAATATTAAAAAGTGAAAATATACCTTTTTATGGCATAGCTTTTGCACCGTTAATTGGAATGTCCTTATATAAAAAAATTAAATCCATATTCATAAATTTAAGAGGCTTTTTTGCTAGCCTTATACTACTTAATAGGATAAAACCAAAGCTAGTTATTGGTACTGGTGGATTTGTTGCCGGTCCAGTACTTTCAGCTGCCTTCGTTCTAGGGATACCAGTTATAATTCATGAACAAAATGTTGTGCCTGGATTTACAAACAAGCTTCTTGCTAGAATTAGCAAGGAAATTTGGATAACTTTTAATGAAAGTTCAAAATATTTTCCAAGTAACAAAAGAAAAGTTTTAACTGGAATGCCACTAAGAAATAGTTTTCAAAAACTAGACAAAAATGAATCGAAAAATTATTTCGGTATTGAAAAAGATCGAAATGTATTGTTAATAACAGGTGGAAGTCAAGGCTCAAAAGTTATAAATAGAGCTGTAAGATCAATATATAAAGATATAATAAATGATTTAGATTTAACAATAATTCATATTACCGGAGCCTCATATTTTAATGAAATAGTACAAAGTCTTGATAGTGACGAGCGTAGAATGGTAGAAGAAGGTAAACTAATATTAAAAGACTATATTAGTGAAATGGAATTAGCGTTAAATGCTGCTAATATTACTGTTTCCAGAGCTGGAGCTAGTTTTATTTGTGAATTGATTGCTACTAAAAGCTATAGTATACTTATACCTATAAAAAATTCAGCTAGCAATCATCAACTGAAGAATGCCAAGGCAATTGAAAAAGCAGGAATGGGAAGAATTATTGAGGAAGATAATCTATCGCCAGATAATTTATTGACAACTCTAAATACTTTAAGGCCATATACTTTTGAAAATATTATCACCAGTAATGCTGGAATTTTATATGGGGAAAACACTAAAGTCATAATTAGAAAGGAATCAGGTAAGTATTTAAATGAATAACATACATTTTATAGGAATCGGTGGGACAGGTATGAGTGGCCTTGCCAAAATCTGTCTGGAAAAGGGAATAAATGTAACTGGCTCAGATATTAAAAATTCTGAAACTATTCAGAAGTTAAGAAATCTAGGTGCTAATATTAAAATTGGACACGAGAAGTTACCTGATGGTACAACACTAGTTGTATATTCAACAGCAGTTTCTGAAAGCAATTCAGAAGTACTTGATGCAAGGGGCAAAAATATCCCACTTTGGCACAGAAGCGATATATTAAGATATCTTGCTAATGACAAGATAGTTTATGGTGTTGCAGGAGCACACGGTAAAACAACTACTACGACTATGTTGGCTGAGATTTTTGTCAGAGGAGATAGAAATCCAAGTATTGCAGCTGGTGGCAAATTAGTTTTTGAAGGTGCTAATGGAAAATACGATCCTAAAGGAGAAATATTTATTGCAGAATTGGATGAAAGTGATGGCTCATTTTTGAAAATAGCTGTAGATACGGCTATTATAACAAATATTGATGATGATCATTTGGATTACTATTCTACTAAGGAAAATATTGATAAGGCCTTTGCTGAATTCATTGAAAATGTTTCGGCAAAACTAATAGTTAATGGCAATGATAAAACTATAATGAAATTAGTAAAAGATAAAGATGACTATATTACATTTGGATTTAAGGATTGTGACTATACAATTGATGAGGTATTTGTTCAAAACTATAGAAATACAGCTAAAGCATACTTTAAAGGAAATTACATAGGGACTATCAATATTCCTCTACCAGGGATACACAATTTGTTAAATGCTTTAGGGGCAATAGCCCTAGCAAGAGATAAAAAGATACCTGATGATGTTATCTTCAAAGCACTGTCTACATTCCAGGGTGTAGGTAGAAGATTTGAGATTGTTGGGCAAAAAAAAGGCAGGACAATTGTAGACGACTATGCTCACCATCCAAAAGAAATTGAAGCACTTCTAATAGGAGCTAAGTCATTTGGCTATAAAAGAGTGATAAGTATATTTCAACCACATAGATATAGCAGAACAAATCAATTGTATGATGAATTTATCAGAGTTTTGAATAATTCAGATATATGTATTGTAAATAAAATATATAGTGCTGGCGAAACAGAGATAGAAGGTATTAGCAGCGAGAAATTAGCTAAAGATATTGGTGGTATCTATATTGAAAAGTTTAATGACATAGTTGAATTCATACTTGAAAATAGTAATGAAGAGGACTTGATTTTAACCATAGGAGCAGGAGATATTTGCGAAGTAGGTAAAATGATTTTGGAATCTTTATAGGAGAAGAAGGAAATTGGAAAATAAACTTTTAAATATAACTGATGTATATAAAGGTGAGGTAGCTTTTGATTTTGATATTAAAAAACTTATGTCTTGGAAAATTGGAGGCATAGTTAAATGTATAGCTTTTCCAAAAAATGAAAGCGAAATTATAGATCTCAGGGATTATGCAGAAAGATTTAGTATTCCATATTATATTATAGGTAAGGGCTCTAATATTTTATTTGGAAGTCAAACATTTCATGGCTTAGTAATTTATCTAGGAAAAAATTATATATCCTATACTATTGAAGAAACAGAAGGTGGTTATAAATTAATTTGCTCAAGTGGTTTATCTCTAGCCAAATTAGGTCAAATTGCCAAAGAAGAATCATTAACAGGATGTGAATACCTAAGCTACATTCCTGGATCCATTGGAGGCGCAATTTTAACCAATGCAGAAGCTCATAAACAAACTATTGGGGATATTACAAAAAAGGTCAAAGTATTAGAAGACAAAAAAATAGTAGAATACACTAAAGAAATGTGTAAATTCCAATATAGATCTTCAATATTTGAAAATAAAAGTAATATAGTTATACTTAGCATAGAAATATTTTTGATAAAAGATTCTGAAAAAAACATTTTATCTAAAATGAAGGAAGCTAAAGATTATAGAATATCGCGACAACCGAACAAACCCAGTGCAGGCAGTGTCTTTAAAAATCCTAGTATTGGACCAGCTGGAAAAATCATCGAAGAAGCTGGATTAAAGGGCTTTGAAGTTGGTGATGCTAAGATTTCAGAAGTGCATGGCAATTTTATAATTAATGAAAACAAGGCATCTAGTGATGATGTAATATATTTAATAAAAAAGATTAGACAGAAGATCAAAGACAAGTATGATATTGACATTGAATTAGAAATTAATTTATTTAATATGTAGTTTGCTTATTTAACTTATAATTGCTATAATACTACTATATGTAGTAAATTGGGGGGATAGGAATCAAAAGACGCAAAGATAATGAAGCTAAGAAAGTTAAAAAATCTTCATTAAAAACTAAACTTAAAAAGTTTATTCTTACTCTTATTTTATTAACAATTATAATAATGACAGGTTATTTCGCTTTTTTTTCAAATTTCTTTAATATAGAAATTGTTGAGTTGAAAGGAGTATACTCTTTAGAACCTAGCCAAGTTGAAAAAGTAGCAAATATAACTTTTGGCACTAATATTTTTTTACAGAATATTTTAGCCAAAGAAAAAGCAATTAAAGATGAATTTAACATTATAGAAAAGGTTAAAATAAAACAGGAACTACCTAATAAGATAATAATTGAGGTGACTGAAAAAATACCCAAACTAGTACTATTAAATCTACATGATTTTTTATTTATTGATGCGAATGGTGAGATAATAAACAAAAGTAATAAGTTGAACCAAAGTATCGCACCAATACTAACCGGAACTTCTTTAAAAAGTGAAACCAAGGTTGGTCAAGTGATAGTACAAAAGGATATAAGGTTAGCTCTTGAATTTATAAAACAAGTACCAGAGGATAAACAGTATTTATTGAATGAGATTACAGTTAATGATTATGGAGTAGCCATATATCCAACTGGAAGCTATAAGGTATTAATAGGTGAAAATACTGACGTTCTTAAAAAACTTAAAACTTTAGAGACACTGTTGAGAGACAGTGAACTCTTGGGAAATACAATAGACTATATTGACGTTTCAAATCCGGATAAAATTATTTTAAAAACCAAGGAGGATCTCACGTGATTGAATTTGAAGATGCAAATTTTAACAACTCAGCAAGTATTAAGGTAGTTGGAATTGGTGGCGGTGGTAACAATGCTATCAATAGAATGATTGAAGCTGGCCTACAAGGCGTGGACTTCATTTCTATCAATACTGACGCTCAATCATTGCAAAGCTCATTGGCTAACAAAAAAATACAAATTGGAAGCAAATTAACTAAAGGTTTAGGAGCTGGAGCCAATCCTGAAATTGGGAAAGCAGCTGCAGATGAAAGCAAGGAAGAACTATATAAACTATTACAAGGTACTGATATGATATTTATCACTGCTGGTATGGGTGGTGGAACAGGAACTGGTGCTGCACCAGTAGTTGCTCAAATAGCTAAAGAAGTTGGAGCGTTAACTATTGGAGTTGTGACAAAGCCATTTTCATTCGAAGGTAAAAAAAGAGAAGCTTCAGCAAGAGATGGAATTGAAAAGCTTTCACAATATGTTGATAGTTTGATTATTGTCCAAAACGATAAACTATTAGAACTTGCCGATAAAAGAACTCCAATGCTACAAGCTTTTAAAATGGCAGACGATATATTAAGACAAGGTGTACAAAGCATCTCAGATTTAATTGTTATGCCTGCATTGATCAATTTAGACTTTGCTGACGTAAGAACTATTATGTCAGAAAATGGAGCTGCATTGATGGGTATTGGAAGATCAACTGGTGAAAATAGAGCTCAAGAAGCTGCAATTGCATCTATATCAAGTGCTTTACTCGACACTAGTATCGATGGAGCTAAGGGAGTTCTGCTGAATATTACAGGTGGTAGTGATTTAACTCTTTATGAAGTTAATGAAATTGCAAATATAGTAACAGAAGCATGTGATGCTGAAGTTAATGTAATATTTGGTGCTTCAATTGATCCATCAATAGAGGATGAAGTATCTGTAACAGTTATTGCTACCGGATTTGAGGGCGAATTTACTAGTATTAAAAGTAGACAAAGAAAAAGCAAAAAAGAATTAGATGATATAAAAGCTGCCGAAGAAGCTGCCAAAGAAGATGAAAAAGAAAGTTTGGACATAGTATTTACTATTCCTAAGTTTCTTGAATAAGCGTTAATTACGATGCGATGCATATATTGTAACAGCCCTGATTCTAAAGTGCTTGACTCTCGACCTGTAGAAGATGGAAATGGTATTAGACGTAGAAGAGAATGTATAGTATGTAAAAAAAGATTTACAACCTATGAAAAAGCTGAACAAGCACCGATCATTGTCATTAAAAAAAATGGCAAGAGAGATTTATTCGATAAGGATAAATTATTAAGAGGTATTCTAAAATCTTGTCAAAAAACCAATGTTGGTTTTGAAGCCATTGAAAAAATGGTTGATGAAATCGAAAGAGATTTACATAATGTTGGTGAAAAAGAAATAAAAAGTGAATTAATAGGGCAAATGGTGATGAATCATCTCCAAAAGCTAGATCCTGTAGCTTATGTGCGCTTTGCCTCAGTTTATAGGGAATTCAAGGATGTAGAAACTTTCAGAGAAGAGATTGAAAGTTTATTAAATACCAAGAACAAAAAGAATAGCCGCTCATAGAGCGGCTATATTTAGGAGTAGAGATGCAAATTCTTACCTATAAAAATAAAAGGTTGCTAAAAAGTAAATTGCTAGAACAATTTAGTTTTGTTCAACATGCTTTTTCTACAAAAGATTTTGGAAATCTTGGATTACATGTTGGAGATATAAAAGAAAATGTCATCAAAAATAGGAGATTATTTGCAGAATCTATTGGTATTGATTCCGATAAATTAGTTTCAGCAAAACAAGTTCACGGGAATAATGTTTTAAGAGTGACTTTGGATGATTTAGGCAATGGGTCAACGGAATATGAAAAAAGTATGGACAATACAGATGCCTTAATTACAAATAGTCCAGGATTGCCACTTTTTGCATTTTATGCTGATTGTGTACCGATATTTATAGTAGATCCAGTCCAAAAAGCTATCGGAATTGTACATTCAGGATGGAAAGGCACTTTAAATAATATAGCTGCTAATACAGTTGATGCATTTATTAAAGAATTCAATTCTAGACCAAGTGATTTAATCGCAGTTATTGGGCCATATATTTGTAAGGCTTGTTATGAAGTAAGTGTAGATATCATTGAAAAATTTAAGGAGTCTGGTTATATTAAGGAAACATATAATGAAAATAACCATCTTGATCTAGGTGATATCATAAATAAACAGTTTTTAAATAAGGGCTTAAAGAATATAGGAAAAACAAAATACTGTACCAGTTGTGATTTAGATATGTTTTATTCTCATAGGAAAGAATTTGGTAAGACAGGAAGAATGGCTGGAATAATCATGATTAAAGGAGATTAAATGGATACATTAAAGAAAAATCTTGAATTTATAAAAAGTGAAATAAGAGAAAGTATGGACTTAGCACAAAGACAAGATCAAATATTATTAGTTGGAGTGACTAAGACTTTTCCCGTTGATGTTATTTCTGAAGGACTCAAAATTGGAATAAATGATGTAGGTGAAAATAAAGCACAGGAATTTTCTGGAAAATATGATATAATTAGAGATAATGTAAATTGGCATTTTATAGGTCATTTACAGAAGAATAAAGTTAAATATGTTGTAGGAAAAGCTAAATTGATACATTCTGTAGATTCTTTCGAATTAGCAGAAGAAATATCAAAAAGAAGCTTAAAATTAGGCTTAGTACAAGATATTTTAATCGAAGTTAATGTCTCAGGGGAAGAAAGTAAATTCGGTGTTAGGATAGAGAATGTCAATGAATTACTTCATAAGATATCAGACTTAGATGGAATTAGGGTTAAAGGACTGATGACAATGGCTCCAAATGTTGATGATGAACATATTGTTAGAGATGTTTTTAAAGGCTTGAGACTTCTTAAAGAAGAGATTGCTCATATGAACATTAAAAATATACATATGGATTATCTGTCTATGGGCATGAGCCAGGATTTTAAATGGGCTATACTTGAAGGAGCAAATATCATTAGGGTTGGATCCTCATTATACGGAAAAAGATAATAGGAGGTATTATTATGATTGAAAGAATTAAAGGTTATTTTTCGAAAGAAGAAGAGTACGATGAAGACGATTATGAAGAAAATGAAGAAGACGAAGAGTATTCTGATGATGAGTATGATTATGATGACAATGAAGAAAAGAAAAATGAACTTGATGGATTTAGTGATGAACTATTTACCAAAGATGTAAAAAAGAAATTATCAGTTGTTTTAATAAGCCCTGATACATTCAACGATTCAATTAGAATATCCGATGAACTAAAGAAAAATAAAATGGTTATTGTAAACCTTGAAGATATTGATTTTGAAGAAGCTAGGAAAATTGTAGATTTTGTTAGTGGAACTGTTTATGCATTAGGTGGTTCTATAAATAAGGTTAGTAGCAAAATAATCGCTTTTTCACCAATTTTTGTCGATGTCCAAAATACTATTACTGTTAGAAGAAAAGATAAAGGTATGGATATACCAAATTTCAGAAAAATATAGTGAGGTGCTAGACTTGAGAATTGGATTTATTGGTTCGGGCAATATGGCTGAAGCTATTATAGCAGGAATGATAAAATCAGGTTTTCCAGCTAATGACATATTAATTCTTGATGTTAATCAAGAAAGAATTGATATGATGGTTGAAAAATATAAGGTGACCTCAATAGAAGTCAATGATTTTTTTCTTGAAGCTAGAGTAATAGTGCTATCAGTAAAACCCCAAATAATAGAAAAAGTTTTAACAACCTACAATAATCATATCCATAAAGATCATTTATTGATATCTATAGCGGCCGGTATCACAATTGATAAAATATCAAGCTTGTCTGCAACTGAAAAGATTATAAGGGTTATGCCCAATACTCCAGCTTTAATTTCAATGGGGATTTCAGCCTTGTCTTATAAAAGCAAACAAATAAGTGATAATGATAAGAAACAAGTAGAAAATATTATGAAAACTATTGGGGAGTTTGTTTGGGTAGACGAATCACAAATGAATGCTGTTACTGCTCTAAGCGGAAGTGGACCTGCCTATGTTTATAGATTCGTAGATGCAATGATTGATAGTGGTGTCCTAATTGGATTAACTAGGGATTTAGCTAGAAAATTGGTGGTTGAGACTGTGCTTGGTAGTACAATGATGTTGAAATCATCAACAATGAGCCCTAAAGAATTTGAAAGTCAAGTTACATCACCAGGTGGCACAACTATACACGGCTTAGTTTCTATGGAAAAAAATAACTTTTCTTCTTCGATAAAAGAAGGAGTAAAAGCAGCTTACGAAAGAGCTATAGAATTAGGAAAAGAAAATAAATAATATATTGGGAGGATTGACATGCAAATAACACCAGAAGTAATTGAAAGCAAAGAGTTTAAAACAGGTTTAAGAGGTTATGATAAGAAGGAAGTTGATATTTTTCTTGATGAAATAATTGAAGAATTTGAAGAAGTTCTAAATAAAAATCAAAAACTTAAAGAAGAAAAGGATATTTTGTTAAATCAATTAGCTCATTATAAAAAGAAAGAAAATGAATTGAATGAGACCTTATTAAAAGCTCAAGAATCTGCAGAAAAACTAATTGCCCGCGCCAAAACAGAATATGAAGCAAAAATGGAAAAGGCTAATAGTCTATTACAAAATGCTAATGCAGATAAATATGAACAAGGAAAAAAACTAGAAGAAAAATATAATACCTTAAAGATGAAGTATCTTAAATACAGAAATACAATAAAAAATGACTTAAGAAAACAACTAGAAATTTTAGATAGAGACATTGTCGAATAATTAATTAACAGGAGGAAAAAATGGAGTATGATAAGACCCTTAATCTCCCAAAGACAGATTTCCCCATGCGTGGAGGACTGCCTAAAAAAGAACCGGAGATATTAGCTAAATGGGAAGAAATGAATATTTATGATAAAGTTCAAGAAAAAAATAAGGGTAAGGATAAATATATCCTCCATGATGGACCTCCATATGCAAATGGAGATATTCATTTAGGTACATCTTTAAATAAAATACTAAAGGATATCGTTGTTAAATACAAATCAATGAATGGTTTTGATGCACCATATGTACCAGGATGGGATACCCATGGATTGCCAATTGCCCAAAAAGTATCAAATGAGTGGAAAATTAACAGACATGAAGTTGGAATACCTGCATTTAGAGAAAAATGTAAAGAGTATGCCCTGAAATATGTTGATATACAACGTAGTTCATTCAAAAGGCTAGGAGTAAGAGGTGATTTCGATCATCCTTACCTTACTTTGGATTCAAAATATGAAGGCGAACAAATTAAAGTATTTGGCGACATGGTTGATAAAGGTTATATCTATAAGGGACACAAACCAGTTTACTGGTGCGCTGATTGCGAAACTGCTCTAGCAGAAGCTGAAGTAGAATATGCAGAAAAGAAGTCACCTTCTATTTATGTGAAATTCAAAATCAAGGACGGAAAAGGTTTGATTGAAGAAAAAGATGCCTATGTAGTTATTTGGACTACAACACCTTGGACTTTACCTGCTAACGTAGCTATATCCTTAAATCCTGAATTTGAATATGTACTTATTGAAGCAGAACATAAAGGAAATCAAGAAAAATATGTTATTGCAGAAGAACTAGTTGAAGAATGTTTTAAAAACTGGGGTATAGAAAAAGGTAATGTACTTAAAAAATTCAAAGGTGAAGAACTAGAATTTATAGTCTGTATGAATCCATTAATTGACAGAGATTCTGTAGTTATACTTGGAGATCATGTAACTTTAGAAACAGGAACTGGTTGTGTACACACAGCACCTGGACATGGTCTTGAAGACTTTGAAGTTGGACAAAAATATAATTTAGAAGTTATTTCACCAGTTGATCATCAAGGTGTCTTCACAAAAGAAGCAGGTAAGTATGCCGGAATGAAGGCAGTTGATACTAACAAACAAATAACAATTGATTTAGAGGAAAGCAATTCACTATTAAGTTTAGTTTTCATTAAGCACTCTTATCCACACTGTTGGAGATGTAAAAGTCCGTTGATGTTTAGAGCAACCGAGCAATGGTTTGCAAGCATTAAAGGTTTTAGAGAAAATGCATTATCTGCAGTTATGAATGATGTAAAATGGATTCCTAGCTGGGGACGTGAACGTATCTATAGCATGATTGCTGAAAGAAGTGACTGGTGTATTTCAAGACAAAGAGAATGGGGAGTTCCAATTCCTATTTTTTACTGTGGAGATTGTGAAGAAGCAGTACTTGATAAGCAACTGATATATCACATAGGGGATTTGGTAGCAGAACATGGTTCAAATATCTGGTTCAGCAAGGATGCCAAGGAACTTTTACCAGAAGGATATGTATGTCCTAGCTGTGGTGGTAATCATTTCAGAAAAGAAACAGATATAATGGATGTTTGGTTTGATTCAGGAGTTAGTAATGTTGCTGTCTTGAAACAAAGAAAAGAATTAGCTTATCCTGCTGATCTCTACCTTGAAGGAAGTGATCAATATAGAGGTTGGTTCAACTCATCCTTATCAATTGCAGTTGCCATAACTGACAAAGCTCCATATAAGGCAGTTTTGACACATGGTTATGTTGTTGACGGTAAAGGCAGAAAAATGAGCAAGTCATTAGGCAACGGCATTGATCCAAAAGATGTTGTGAAACAAATGGGTGCAGATATTCTACGTTTATGGGCAGCTTCAGCTGACTATAAAAAAGACATATCAGTTTCTGACGAGATATTCAAGCAAGTTACAGAGTCTTACAGAAAAATCAGAAACACACTAAGATTTTTACATGGTAATCTATTTGACTATAGCGTAGCCAAGGACAAGGTTGAATATGATAAATTGCTGGAGATTGATAAGTATATATTAGCAAGATTGAACGACACGATTAAAAAAGCTAAAAATGCCTTTGATAATTATGAGTTTTATATGGCTTTTAATTCTATACATCAGTTTTGTATTCTAGATTTAAGTGCATTGTATCTTGATGTCATTAAAGACAGAGTATATGGATCGGCACCAGATAGCATAGAAAGAAGATCAGCACAAACTGTTATATTTGAGATTTTAAAAAGTCTTATGATAATGCTGACTCCAATTTTATCTTTCACCATGGAAGAAATTTATGATTATCTTGATGATGAGAATAAAGTTGAAAGTATTCAGTTGCTTGATTTCCCATTAGAGAATGAGCAATATGAAAATAAAGAATTAGAAGTGAAATGGAATAAACTTCTAGAAATAAGAGAACATATCCTAAAAGTTCTTGAAAAAGGCAGACAGGAAGCAATGTTTGGTAATTCATTAGGTGCTAAACTATTTATTGGAACCAAAAATGATGAACTGTTTACTTTCTTGAAAGAAAACGAAAAAGAAATTTTAGACATATCTATTGTTTCAAGAATGGAAATTAGCAATAATGGTAATTTTGACGAATATGAGCTTTTTGACGAGCTATATTTAAAAGCAACAACCATAGAAGAAGAAAAATGTGAACGTTGTTGGATGTATGTTGAAGGAATAGGTACTGATGAAGTCCATCCAACTCTTTGTCCTAGATGTTCAAGTGTAGTAAAAGAAATGGAATAGAGGTGTAGTATGTTTGTAGAATTAGGTATATCAGCGAGACATGTTCATTTATCAAGACAAGATATAGATATTTTATTTGGTAAAGATTATCAACTAACTGTATTTAAAGATTTAAAACAATTAGGACAATATGCAGCTAATGAAAAGGTTGAAGTTATTGGTCCAAAGGGTGGATTTGAAACAGTAAGGATACTTGGACCTGAAAGAAAGAAAAGCCAAGTTGAATTATCAGCATCAGATTGCATTAAAATCGGTGTACCAGTAGTACTAAGAGACTCAGGAGATCATAATGAGACCCCAGGAGTTAAATTAGTTGGGCCAAAAGGTTCTGTTGAATTAAATGGCGGAGTTATGGTAGCTTCAAGACATATGCATGTTAGTACAGAAACTGCCCAAAAAGAAAATATTATAAATGGTGAAATACTGTGCGCCAAAGTTCCAGGTGACAGAGAAGTAGTATTTGGAAATATTTTGGCCAGGGTAGATGCAACTTTTGTTGATGAGTTACATTTAGACACCGATGAGGCAAATGCTTCCTTTGTTAAAAACAATCAAAAGGTAGAAGTTTATAAATGCCAAAAATAAAGTATAAGATTAAAAAAGAAAAAAAAATTAAAGATATTCTAGATAAACCATTAGATAAAAATAAAGTTAAATTCTTTTCATTATTCATTCTTATTCCAATAGCATTAACAATGATTGATCAATTTACAAAAGTTATAGTTAATCATTATATGGAAATTGGTGATGAAATAAAGGTAATCCCTGGACTGTTTAATATCAACTATGTAATAAATACAGGGGCAGCGCTTGGTATATTTGAAAATATGACCTTATTTTTAGTTATAGTTTCAAGTTTGATGATTATTTTCCTATATTTTCTTGCATATCATGATTTCAGGGGGAAACATACTATATTGCCTGAAGTTATTATTATAGGTGGAGCCTTTGGCAACTTGATTGATAGAATATTTTTAAAAGGTCAAGTAAGAGATTTCCTTGAAGTGCCTTTCTTTTCAGTAATGAATTTTGCTGATTGGTTTGTTGGTATTGGAATAGGTTTATTAGTTATAAAATACATTTACTATTATAAAAAAAGTGACAAGATTGAAGAGAAAAATGAATAAACAAATTATACATGCAACTGCTCGAGAAAGAGTAGACAAGTACATTAGTAACGCTCTTGGTTATTCAAGAGCATTTACTGAGCAATTATTAGCTGATGGAAAAGTAATGGTAAATAAGAATGTAGCCAAAAAGAACATTAAATTAAACATTGGTGACAAAATTACTATAGAAGCTTTTGAACCAGTTGAAGTAGATATTAAAGGTTGTCAGATTGATTTAGATATAATATATGAAGACGATGATGTTATAGTTATTAACAAACAAAGAGGACTGGTTGTTCACCCAGCTGCTGGTAATTATGAAAATACTCTAGTTAATGGATTAATGTATTATAATAAGAATTTATCTACTATTAATGGTGAAATGAGACCAGGTATCGTTCATAGAATTGACAAAGATACCTCAGGAGTAATTGTTGTAGCTAAAAATGACAAAGCTCATAATGCGTTAGCTGCTCAATTTAAAGATCACACTATTACTAGAAAATATATTGCACTTGTAGTTGGAAATATTTCTGAAGCTACTGGTGAAATTGACTTACCAATTGCCAGGGATCCAAAAAGTCGTACAAAAATGGCTGTTGTTAAAACTGGGAAAAATGCCAAGACACACTATAGAGTATTAGAGAATTTTGAAGGCTATACATTAGTAGAATGTCGTCTTGAAACTGGTAGAACACATCAAATTAGAGTTCATATGCAATATATTAAGCACCCATTAGTAGGTGATCCTTTATATGGATCTAATAGTTTAATGTTTACTAAAAATGGTCAATATTTACATGCAGGAGTTCTAGGTTTCATTCATCCTACAACAGGAGAATATATGGAATTTCATTCAGAGTTACCTGAATATTTGCAAGAAGCAATTAATAAATTAAGAGGTTAGATATGAATAAAGATTACTGTTTGCGAGGCACAGCAAAAAATGATAATGTTAGATTCTTTATAGCTTGTTCTAAAGACTTAGTTGAAGAAGCAAGAAAAAAACATAACTTATCAACACTTGCTACTGCTGCCCTCGGAAGAACATTAACTGCAACTGCTATGATGGGGATGACTTTAAAAGGCAATGATACTTTAACAATAGCTTTCAAGGGTGATGGCGTCTTAGGAAATGTTGTAGCTAAAGGTAATAGCGAAGGTGAAGTTAAAGGTTATGTAGATAACCCGGATGTTGATCTTCCTTTAAAAGGTAATGGTAAAATCAATGTAAGTGACGGAATAGGATATGGAACCTTGTTTATTACCAAAGATATGGGTTTAAAAGACCCATATGTGGGCAGTGTGCCCATTGTTAGCGGTGAGGTAGGGGAAGATATCACTGAATACTATTACAGCTCAGAACAAACTTTATCAGCTGTTGGTTTAGGTGTGCTTATTGATATTGATTATTCAGTAAAATCAGCAGGAGGATTTATTATTCAGTTAATGCCTGGGGCTGAAGAAGAAATAGGTATAGAACTTGATGAAAAAGTTCAATCATTACCACCACTTAGCAATTACTTAGTCGATAATAAACCTGAAGATTTATTAGAATATTTTTTTGGAGATAATCATAAGGTATTGGACAAAAAATATATTAAATTCGATTGTAAATGTAGTAGAGAGAATTTTAAAGATGCTCTAATTACTTTAGGTAGAGATGAACTTGAAAAACTAGCTCAGGACGAAGAAATAGAAGTTGTGTGTCAATATTGTAACGGAAAATATATCTACAAGAATGACGAGCTGCTAGAATTAATAAAATTGATTTAATGTAAGCGCTTTTCTTATTGAAAAGCGCTTTATTGTATGGAGGTACAATTTATGAACAAAAATATTGAATTGCTTGCACCAGCAGGTGGTTTGGAACAATTAAAAGCAGCTATCTACAATGGAGCGGATGCTATCTATTTTGGTGGAGAAAAATTTTCTGCAAGAGCCAATGCTACAAACTTTTCACAAGATGATATTGTAATAGCAAGAAGACTAACAAAAAAGCACAATATAAAGTTATATTGTGCAATTAACACATTGATTTTTAATAATGAAATGGAAGAAGCAATCAATTACATAGGCTTTTTAGATAAAGTCGGTATCGATGCATTAATAATTCAAGATATTGGACTGATGATACTAGTAAGAGAGTATTTCCCGAAGATGGAAATACATAGTAGTACTCAATTATCCATCCAAAATAGCTACGGACTGGAATTTCTAAAGGAACAAGGTATAAAAAGAGCGGTTCTACCTAGAGAGTCATCATTAAATGATATAATCTTAATGAATAAAACTGGTATTGAATTAGAAGCTTTTGTTCATGGTGCTATCTGTATCTGTTTTTCAGGTCAATGTTTGATGAGCAGCATGATAGGAGGTCGAAGTGGCAATAGAGGTGCTTGTGCTCAGCCATGCAGATTAAAATATAGTATAATCGACAATGATTCTAAAGAGGTCTTATGCGAAAATGCTTCATATTTAAGTCCAAAAGATATGATGCTATTAAATTCAGTAGATAAACTTATTGAAGCAGGTATAAAGTCCTTTAAAATTGAAGGTAGAATGAAAACTCCAGAATATGTAGCTACAATTGTTAAATATTATAGAAATGCAATTGATAAAGCTCTAGCTGGAGAAACATATAATATATCACAAGAAGAAAATCAAGAAATTGCTCAAGTATTTAGCAGAGATTTTACTGATTCATATTTGTTTGCTAAAAGTGGAAAAGATATGATGAATGTCAATAAACCAAATAACAGAGGTGTTTTAGTCGGTAGAGTTCAAAATTTTAAAGATGGTAAAGTTTCTGTTTTGTTAAAAAATCCTTTAGAAATTGGTGATAAAGTTTCATTTTGGACTACTGTAGCGGGTAGAGTCAACATCAGTGTTGATAGAATTAAAAAGGATGGAGTCTTTGTAGAAAGAGCGGAAGGGAAGGATCTTGTTATCCTGGATATTCCTAAAAGAGTGAACCAAGAAGATAGAGTTTTTAAAACTGAATCAGCTGTAAATAAAAAAATTATTGAAGATCAAATAAATACCTTTAAACAAGATGAAATGATTCCCTTGAATGTAAAAGTTCTGGGAAAAGTTGGAAGTGAACTACAAATAGATTTTATTGATGGTGATGGATTTAGTGCTATAGTAACTTCTGAGATAATCTTAGAAGAAGCCTTAAAACATCCCTTAAGTGAAGAATCTCTAAGAAATCAAATGCGACTTGGCGATACTATTTATTATCTAAACGATATTGATATGGATGTTGATAATATTATGGTTCCTAAAAGTGTCTTAAACAATATGCGCAGAGATGCTATTGAAGATTTACAGAAACAAAGAGAAAATATGTATAAATTTTCACATATAACTATAAATAATAGTATTGTTCAAGGTAATAAGTCTGAAGGTTTTAAAGTAGATGTTAGACCCAAAATAGGAGTAATAGTAGAAAATATTGATAAGATTAAGAGTCTTTTAGTAAGAGATGTTGAATATATATATTATCCACTTATAAACTTCAAATTTATTGGAAGTAATATACTTGATTTTATAAATTATATTAAAACCTTAAGTACAGAACAAAAAGAAATTATAGTTATTGATCTTCCTCGTTTTATTAGGGAAGATGATCTTCCTTTTGTTTTAAGCCAACTTGAAATGATTAAACCATATATTAATCATTATCGAGCCAATACTGCTGATCAAATTAAAATGCTGAAAGATTTAGGTATAAGGAATATACATGGAAGTTCAGGTTTAAATGTTGTAAATAATGTTACATACGATTTTTATAAGAATAAAATGGAATTAGTAGAATTAGAGTTATCAAAGGAAATTAATATTGCTCAATTATACGATTTAGATAAAGGTGGACAATTAACAATATATGGCATAACAGAATTAATGGTTATGGAACATTGTATAATTGGATCAGAAATTGGACCTAAGAAATGTATGGACAAAATATATGCATTAAAAGATAGAATTGATATAGAATTTCCTATTTTAGTGGATTATCTTGGTAAAAACCATATAATCAATAGCAGAATACTTATGATTATTGATGAATTAACTATTTTAAGTGAAATAGGGTATAGAAGTTTTCTATTTAATTTCATCATGACGGATAACGATAAAATGATGGATGTATTGGACATCTATATTAGCGTGATTAGAAATAATATGAATATATCCAAAGCTAAAGATGAAATATTTAGCCTTGTATCAAATTTCACCAAAGGACATTTTAATAGAGGTATAATTTAATGGTTCAGGCAAAAACAATTAAAAAATTAGAATTAGATATAATAAGAGAAAAATGTGCGAAATATGCTTATCATCCAATTAGTAAAAAATTGGTCATGGAACAAGAACTTGCAGATTCATATAATATTGCCGAAGATCGTCTTTATGAAACTAATTCTGCTATCAATTTATTAAGGACAAAACCTGATGCACCAAATGGGGCACTTCCTGATATGGAAGATTCTATAGAAAAGTTATCAGGTGGCTTTGTTCTTAACCCTCAAGATTTACATTATATTCTTATAATGCTAAAATCTTCAAGGGATATTTTGAATTATTTCAAGATGGGTATAGAAAACCCTATATTCTCTAGACTTATAAATAACTTACTTGATATAAAGTATTTAAGAGAAAAAATCAGTACAATTATTGATGAAAATGCTCAGATTAAAGATGATGCAAGTGAAGAATTATATAGCATAAGAAAGAAAATCAAAAACAAGACCAATGAAGTTAAGAAACAACTTGAACATATGCTTAAAAGATCTTCTATGGATACTTATCTCCAGGAAAAAGTTGTTGTTAAAAGAGGTGATAGATATTGCCTAAGTGTAAAAAGGGAATATGCCTATAAGATTCCTGGAGTTATTGAAGATACCTCGGCTAGTGGGAGCACTGTTTTTATTGAACCACTAGAAATTGGTAATATCAGAGGCGAATTAAATATATTGAAAAAAGATGAGATAGAAGAAATTGATAAAATACTTCGAAATATATCCGCTACCATTCATGTTGAAAAAGATAATTTAACACAAATCTACGGAACATTAGGCTACTATAATTTCTATATGGCCAAAGCGCTATTTACAAGAAGTTTTAAGGGCTTTGTTCCTGAAATTAATAATGAAGGCTATATTAAGCTTCATGATGCAAGACACCCGCTTTTATTTGGTAATGTAGTTGCCAATGATTTATTTTTAGGTGAGGGTTTTAACAATATTATAATTAGTGGACCAAATACTGGTGGTAAGACTGTTCTTCTAAAGATGATTGGTCTTTATGCTCTGATGATTTCACTTGGATATGGAATACCAGCCAGTGAAGGTTCAAAAATGTCATATTTTAATAAAGTATTAGCAGATATAGGAGATGAACAAAGTATAGAAAATTCTCTTTCTACTTTTTCAGGACATTTATATAATATAAAAGAAATGCTTGATTTAGCTGATTCAAGTACCTTATTGCTTTTTGATGAATTGGGGAATGGAACTGACCCTAAAGAAGGAAGTAGTCTGGCTATGGCTATATTGGACTATATTAATAAAAAAGGTAGTCATAGTATTACAACTACCCATTATGGTGAGTTAAAGGTTTTTGCCTATAATACACCTGGTTTTTCCAATGCTTCAATGGCTTTTGATGTTAGAACACTGGAACCTACCTATAAACTGGTAATTGGAACTCCTGGTTCAAGTCTAGGACTTGAAGTTGCCAAGAGATGCGGACTTAAGGAAGAAATCATTATAAAAGCTAAATCATTAATTGATAGCAGTGAATTAGAAACTAGTCAATTGATTCAGTCACTTGAGGAAGAAAGAAGCTTATTAAATGAAAAACTAGTGGATATTGAAGAAGAACAAAGAAATATTGAACGAATAAAGATAGAATTAGAAAAAGAACAAGCAGCTATAAGAGACAAAAACAAGAAGATTATTGATAAGGATTTAGAAAAATCTCGTGATATTCTTACAAATATAAAACGTGAAGGTGAAGAGATTATAAAGGAACTAAAGGATCTAAAACTTAATAATCCAGAACTAGCCAATAAAGCCAGGAAAAAAATTCAAGATCTTGAAAAAACACTTGACCAAGTAAATGTAATAAATATAAAAAGTGGAACAAAAACCTTGATTAGTGGGCAAGAAGTGAAGGTAACGACTTTAGGTAAAAGTGGAGAAGTTGTTGAAGCTGACGATAATAAACAAATTGCTTTAATTAAGATTGGTATTATGAAAATTTCCTTGCCATATAACGACTTGACTGTAACTACTACTAATAAGGCTGAGGAAACCTATAGAATAATTAAAGAAGTTAACAGAGGACACATCCCCATGGAAATCGATGTTCGTGGTCTCACAGTTGATGAATGTATTTATCAACTAGAAAAATACCTAGATGAAGCTGTATTGAGTAAATACCCACATATTAGGATTATTCATGGTATGGGTACTGGAGCCCTAAGAAAAGCAATTTGGGAATATTTAAAAGGTATTTCTTTCATTAAAAGTTTTCGTTATGGAGATGCTAGTGAAGGAAGTATTGGGGCAACAATCGTCTATTTGAAATAAGGAGGAAACATGACTATTAGGAATAAATGGGAAGATTTCGAAGAAAAAAATCTTTCAAAATATGCCTCGTTAAGTAAAGAATCTAAAGGACGGGAAATTTTTGAAGTTCCTTGCAATTTGCGTACAGAATATCAAAGAGATCGTGACAGAATAATACATAGTAAGGCTTTTCGTAGATTAATGCATAAAACTCAAGTTTTTATATCCCCAGGTGATCACTATAGGACTAGACTTACTCATACTTTGGAAGTCTCAGCTATAGCTAGGACCATAGCCAGAGGGTTGAGATTAAATGAAGATCTGACAGAAGCAATCGCACTAGGACATGATTTAGGGCATACTCCTTTTGGACATAGTGGTGAAAAAGTAATTGACGATATTTTAAAAAAACAAGGTTTGCATTTTTTTCATAATGAACAAAGTCTTAGAGTAGTTGAAAAACTTGAAAAAAATGGAAAAGGATTAAATTTAACTTTCGAAGTCAGAGATGGAATTTTAGGGCATAGTGGTAAATCAAGAATGCCTGTAACCTTAGAAGGTCAAATTGTTAGAATTAGTGACCGCGTGGCTTATTTAAATCATGATATAGATGATGCATTAAGAGGTGGGATTTTAAAGGAAGAAGATTTACCTAAAGAGGAATTAGAAATTCTAGGGAAAACCAATAGTGCTAGAATCAACAAAATGGTAGAATCAATCATTTATTCTAGTGAGGGCAGAAATATTATTAAAATGGATAAGGTTATTCAAGAGGCCATGGATCGACTTAGGGTATACATGTTTGACCATGTATATATAAATTCAAAAGCAAAGGAAGAAGAAACAAAAGTTGATCGCCTGTTAACAGAACTCTTCGACTATTACCTAGAGAATGAAGATGCATTACCTAGCGAATATCATAATAATGGTAATGAAAAGATAGTTAATGTTGTTGACTATATTTCTGGTATGACTGATAGTTATGCTATTAAAATATTTAAAGAACTATTCTTACCAAAAGGCTATAAGGAAAAAATTGAATGAAGATAGCAATTATTGGAATAAATTCAAAATATATACATAAAAACCTAGCGATTTATGCTCTGTATAGTCATGTGAAGGATTTGGATTTTGATATAGATTTATTAGAATTTTCAATTAATGAGTCTTTAGATAAGGTTTTTCATAAAATTAATAGAGGTAAGTATGATGCTTTATGTTTTGCAACATATGTCTGGAACAAAGAAACAATACTAAAATTAGCTGAGAATTTCAAAACAATTAATAGTAATATAAGAATTGTACTTGGTGGTCCTGAAATCAGTGAAAGTTATGAAAAATATCCATTTATTGAAAATTTAATTATAGGTGAAGGTGAAATCGCATTTAGAAAACTACTTGAGAATAATTTTGATATGCCTAAAATCTTAGTAAGAGAAAAGGAATATATAGATTTAAATAAACAACCATTTGTTTATGAGAATATTTTAGATCAACTTGAGAATAAAATTATTTATTATGAAGGAAGTAGGGGTTGTCCTTTCCATTGCACCTATTGTTTATCAGGTTCTGACAATACACTTAGGTTAAAGTCCGCAGAAAAAATATTGTCTGAAATATCAATACTAGTAGAAAATGGAGTCAAACAGGTAAAATTTATAGATAGAACTTTCAATGCTAATGTTAATTGGTCTAAATCTATAGTAGAAGGGCTATTTTTGTTGGAGAAATTCAAATGTAACTTTCACTTTGAGGTAAGTCTAGACAAAATGAATGATTCATTAGTAAAGATTTTACATGAAAGCCCAGATAAACTTTTCCAATTAGAAATTGGTATCCAAACAACTAATGCCAATACTTTAAAAGCAATAAATCGAAATAATGATTTTAATAAAATTAAAGAACGTATAGGTTATCTTTTATCAAAAGGTAATCTTCATTTACATACTGACCTGATAGCTGGTTTACCGTATGAGGACTTGGAATCATTTAAAAGGTCCTTTAATGAGATATATATGTTGAAAGCTCAAATGCTTCAGGTTGGATTTCTTAAGGTTATCCCTAATACTACAATGTATATGGAAGCTGCGAATTATGGTATTAAATATAGGAATTACCCACCATATGAAATTCTTGAAAATAATTGGCTAAGTAGTAATGATCTCTTGGAGATAAAATATGTTGAAGAAGCTGTTGATAGTTTCTATAATAAGAAATATTTCAGACAAACTTTTGTTTATCTTATGAGCATTGTAGACGATCATTTTAGTTTATTCCGAAATATGGGTGAAATATTATTTAATATGGAAAACCTGATGTCACTTAACGATAAATATGAATTTTTGTATAATTATTTGATGGATTCTATTCCAGATTTAGATAGAATTGTAGTTTTTGCATTATTACAATTGGATTGGTGTCTTACAAACAAGAATAAACGTATGCCATTTTTTCTGCGATTTGAAAAACCAGTAGAAGGTATTATTACACTCCCGATTGATATTTCATTTACAGGGCATGATATTTCTATAATTGAAATGAAATCGACTGATTACAAATTCAATTTTGATGATTTGTGGAGTATTTTTGATTATCCAAGTATAGCTAAAGTTCAAATATAATAGTTATATAATTTTTCATTTTGTATATCCTACTAATTTGGTTGACATTAGATAATCAAGATGATAATATAATCTTGGAATACCAACTGATTTAGTTGGAAAGGAGAAATCATGAAGCTTTCTACAAAGGGAAAATATGGCTTGATAGCAATGGCAGACCTAGCAATAGCATATATAAATAATCCAGACGATTCATATTTAGTTTTGAAAACCATAGCTAATAAAAGAAATATTTCCGAAGCTTATCTTGAAAGAATCATTGCCAAGCTTAAAAAGGCAGATTTAGTCAGGACTCAAAGAGGATCACTTGGAGGATATAGCCTAGCAAAACACCCAAACGACATTAAAGTGTCTGAGGTGTTATATGAACTCGAAGGAAAACTTGATGTTGGGGGCTGTAGTGAAGTTAATGACAAATCTTGTAAGGTCAAAGAAAATTGTTTTTCTCAAATTGTATGTGAAGAAATTAACGTAAAGATTAGAGAAGTAATTGAAAATATGACAATAGAAGATGTTCTCAAATCATATTTGAACAAAATGAAGGAGCAGTAAATATGAAAGAAAAAATTGTATATTTTGATAATGCAGCTACGACAAAAATGCACGATACAGTAATAGAAGAAATGATTGATATTTATAAAAATGAATATGGGAATCCTTCAAGTGTCTACGATTTTGGAAATAGAGTAAAGTCTATTATAGAAAATTCAAGAACAAGTATAGCTAATAATCTAGGTGTTGAGCCTAAGGAAATATATTTTACGAGTGGAGCAACTGAAGCTGACAATTGGGCGGTCTTAGGAGCAGCAAGAAAGTTGAAAAACAAAGGTAAACATGTAATTACATCTACAATTGAACATCATGCAGTATTACATTCAGCTGAACAATTGGAGAAAGAAGGATTTGAAGTAACATATGTTCCTGTAAGAGCTGATGGCATATTAGACTTTGAAGAATTCAAGAAAGCAGTTAGAGATGATACTATTCTAATTAGTGTTATGGCGGTAAATAATGAAATTGGTACTATTCAACCAATAAGAGAAATAGTTGAGTATGTAAAAGGTAAAGGTATTTTAGTGCATACTGACGCAGTACAGCTTATTGGTAAGGAAAATGTAGATATAAAAGAACTTGGTGTAGATATGTTATCACTTTCGGGTCATAAAATTCATGGACCAAAAGGTATTGGTGCACTATATATTAGAAAAGGTGTTCAATTAGAAAACCTAATATTTGGTGGAGGGCAGGAAAAAAAGAAAAGACCTGGAACTGAAAATGTTGCCGGTATTGTCGGTTTAGCCAAAGCTCTTGATCAGACACTAGAAAATTTTGAAGAAAAAGAAAAAAGAATACTTGAAATAAGAGACTATATTATAGACAATGTCTTGGAAAAAATACCACATGTAAGATTGAATGGGTGCAGACAAAATCGTATTCCTGGCAATGCAAACTTTAGCTTTAGTTTTATTGAGGGTGAGTCAATGTTATTAGCTCTTGATATGTACGGTATTTGTGCTTCAAGTGGTTCAGCTTGTACCTCAGGTTCTTTAGACCCATCTCATGTACTATTGGGTATAGGTTTACCTCATGAAATAGCACATGGTTCACTTAGGATTTCCATTAGTGAATACAGTACTAAAGAAGAAGCTGATTACTTACTAGAAAAGTTACCAAATATTATTGAAAAACTAAGAGAAATGTCTCCATTGTATGAAGACTTCTTAAGTAATAAAGGAGTGAATTAATATGTATTCAAAAAAAGTAATGGATTATTTTATGAATCCAAGAAATATGGGCGAAATTGAAGATGCTTCAGGAGTTGGAACCGTAGGAAATGCAAAATGCGGAGATATAATGAGAATCTACTTAAAAGTCAATGATAAAGGTATAATAGAAGATGTGAAGTTTAAAACATTTGGATGTGGAGCTGCTATTGCAACTAGTAGTATGGCTACAGAATTAGTAATAGGAAAAACTGTTGAAGAAGCTCTAACAATTACTAATAAAAAAGTAGCTGAAGCTTTAGATGGGCTTCCAGCCAACAAGGTACATTGTTCGCTTTTAGCTGAAGAGGCAATCAATGCTGCACTTTGGGATTATGCTGAAAAAAACCATATAAAAATAAAAGGCTTGAAAAAACCAAAGGAAGATGTTCACGAAGAATATTTAGAAGTTGAGGAATAAAATATGGGTTTTTACAATGATAATATCATTGAAGAAATAAAGTTAAAATCAGATATTGTTACAGTTATTGGTGAGTTTCTACCCCTTAAAAAAAGGGGTAGAAACTTTATTACTAACTGTCCTTTTCATAATGAAAAAACTCCATCTTTTACTGTTAGTCCTGATAAGCAAATTTATCATTGCTTTGGGTGCAATGCTTCAGGAAATGTTTTCACCTTCCTTATTGAACATGAAAGTATGTCTTTTGGTGAAGCGTTGAAATATCTTGGTGATAAAGCAGGTATCTCAATTGTTGATAATAATTATAATGATCATGTCAAACAAAAAAATCCAGAAGAAGATAATCGAAAAGAAAGACAGTTAGCCATACATCAGTTTGTAGCAAGATATTTCTATAAAAAACTGCATGATGAATACGGTAAGGAAGCCTATGCCTATGCGAAAAATAGAGCTTTATCCAAAGAAACATTAGAAAAATTCAAGATTGGATATGCTCCCTTTAAAAGTGAAGAATTAATTGATCAACTATCAAAACTAGGGTACAGCCAGGATGAACTACTAGAAAGCGGTATTTTTTCAAAAAGTATGGAAGGAAATATTTATAGCAAGTTTTTCAATAGATTAATATTTCCTATAGAAAACGTTCAGAGTAAAATTATTGGTTTTGGTGGAAGAGTAATTGGGAATAGTGAGCCAAAATACCTAAATAGTCCAGAAACTAGTATATTCAAGAAAAAATACAACCTCTATGGACTAAATAATGCCAAAGATGAAATAAAGAAGAAAAACCAAGTTCTAGTTATGGAAGGTTATATGGATGTTGTTTCAGTTTGGCAAAAGGGAGTATTTAATGCTGTAGCATCACTTGGAACATCCTTTACAGAAGAACAAGGTAGATTATTAACTAGATATACTAATGAAATCATTATGGTATATGACAATGATCTTGCTGGGAAGAATGCTGCCATTAGAGCTGTAAGTATTTTAAGACCATTAAATGCGAGTGTTAAAATAGCAGATTTACAAGGTGCTAAGGATCCAGATGAATTTATCAATAGATTTGGCTTAAACTCTTTTCTCGAAAGAATAAGAAAAGCTAAAAGTTCCTTTAGGTACTTATTGGATTTGAGCAAAGAAGTATATAATTATAGAGAACCTGAAGATAAGGTTAAATGTGCTAGAAATGTTTTGCCTGAAATAATGGCTCAGCAAGATCCTTTGTTAAGAAATGAATATATAAGAATTCTAAGTGATGAATTAGATATAAGCAAGGAAGATCTTGAAGATATAATATTTAAAGGTAGTGACAAGATAACAAATGAAGTTAAAGTTGTATCTTCTAAAGAAAAGGAAATTAATATAAATGATCCTTATGAGAAAGCTCAATTAAGTGTACTTAAGATTGTTATTAATCAACTTGAATATTCTGAAGAATTATTGAAGGAGAATTTCGAGGAATTTTTTAAAAATAGTTTAATTAAAAAAGCCTTGATGGAAATACTTGCAATACCTGTAGAGTTTAGAACTATTAAATACATGATTGACAAACTTGAGGACAATAAGGCGAAAAATTTAATTGTTTATTTGGCAATGAAAGAGGATATTCCAAAAGTAGATTACCCTGATTTTGTTAGCTATCTTAATAATGTAAAGAGAATTTATTATAAGAATGAAATTGATAGAGTAATAAATTCAATAAAAGTCGCGGAAAAAGAAGGAAATAGGGAGCTTAGTGTAGAATTACAAAACGAGTGGAATAAAATTAGAAGACTATTAGAAGAGGTCTAAAAGGAGGAAAATCAGGTGAAGGCGAAGAAAAAAGATATAATTGCACCAGTTGCAGAAGATGAGCAAACTGTTAAAAGCAAAAAGGATGCCTTAAACGGAATCGTTTCTGATATAGTTGGCGGGAATAATGAAATCCATCTAACTACTAAAGAGGAAATTAAGGATGCATACCAGGATTTGGATCTATCCTTAGAAGATTTTTCTTTTATTTATGAGGAATTAGAAAAACAAGGTGTAGACCTTATTGATGAGGAAATCGAGGAAGTAGAGCTGGTGACAGCTTTAGACTTGACCGTTGCTGATGGAGTGGCTATTGACGACCCTGTAAGAATGTATTTGAAGGAAATCGGAAGAGTTAATCTTTTAACTTCAAGTGAGGAAATAGAATTAGCCAAAAGAATGGCCTTAGGTGATGAAGAAGCTAAGAGAAAATTAGCAGAAGCTAATTTAAGACTTGTAGTAAGTATTGCTAAAAGATATGTAGGTAGAGGAATGTTATTTCTAGACTTGATACAAGAAGGCAACTTGGGTCTGATTAAAGCTATTGACAAATTCGATTATGAAAAAGGTTTTAAATTCAGTACATATGCTACTTGGTGGATTAGACAAGCTATAACAAGAGCAATTGCTGACCAAGCTAGAACTATTAGAATTCCAGTACACATGGTAGAGACTATTAATAAGTATGTTAGAATTTCAAGACAACTTCTTCAAGAATTGGGCAGAGATCCAAAACCAGAAGAAATTGCTGACAGAATGGGAATACCTTTGGAAAAAATAAGAGAAATTCAAAAGATTTCACTTGATCCTGTTTCATTGGAAACACCAATTGGTGAAGAAGAAGATAGTCATTTAGGGGACTTTGTTGAAGATGAAGGTGCTCTATCACCACCAGATAGCGCTGCTTTTATGTTACTTAAAAAACAGCTTGAAGAAGTTTTGGACACCTTGACTGAAAGAGAGAAAAAAGTTTTATCATTAAGATTCGGTTTGGATGATGGAAGAAGCAGAACTTTAGAAGAAGTTGGCAAAGAATTTGGGGTTACCCGTGAAAGAATAAGACAAATTGAAGCTAAAGCCCTAAGAAAACTTAAACATCCAAGTAGAAGTAAAAAGTTGAAAGACTTTTTAGATTAAGAAAAGTTACATAGAAAAGAGGATGAATGTCCTCTTTTTTTTAATATGTGATATAATTTATTTATACAAAGAATTGAAAGGTGGTAATTAATATGTGGATATGGATTATTTTAGGAATAGTAGTAGTTTTAATCTTGGGTGGTATAGGTATATATAATAGCCTTGTGCAAAATAGAGTTAGAGTTAGAGAAGCTTTCTCTACTATTGATGTTTATTTGAAAAAAAGATATGACTTGATTCCAAATCTAGTTGAAACTGTTAAGGGCTATGCTAGTCATGAAAAAGAAACTTTTGAAAATGTTACTAAAGCTAGAAATGTAGCATTAGCAGCAACTGATTCAGCTGGTAAGATTGAAGCTAACAAACAATTATCACAGTCACTATTAAATTTATTTGCTGTGGCAGAAAATTATCCAGATCTTAAAGCAAATGTTAACTTTCTTGATTTACAAGGAAACTTGTCGAAATTAGAAGAAGAAATTGCTTTTAGTCGTAAATACTATAATGGAACAGTTAGAGAATTTAATACAATGGTTCAACAAGTCCCATCAAATATAGTAGCAATGTTGACTGGTTTTAAAGAAGAACCATTTTTTGAAACAGAAGAAATTACAAAAAATGCCCCAGAGGTAAAATTTTAATGAATAAAAAAGTCAATTTAGTTTTTTTGATTATATTTAGTACTATTATTTTCCTAGGTTTGTCCAATGGAGTGGAAGCTAGCAACTTTGTTATTGAAAAATACAATGTTGACTTAGAAGTTACCGAGGAAAACTATTACTATGTAAAAGAAGAAATTAATGTAAATTTTTTATTTGAATCTCATGGAATATACAGATATATACCTTATAGATTTCCTAATAGGACAGATTTGTATTCAAAAATCGATAACCTAGTGGTTAAGGATGATAAATATGAAGAATCCTTTACAGAAGAATATGGATACAGATTTATTAATGTTAAAATAGGAGACCCTGATAGAACCATAGTAGGTCAAAAACAATATATTATTGAATATGATTACTTAGTGGGAAAATTCAGCGGTGAACAATTTATAGGTTTTAATTTAATGGGAAACATGTCAGCTCAAATTAATGAGGGCAATTTTACAATTAAATTACCTTTTAAAGTTGACCCGGAAAAAATAAGATTTTATCAAGGTGAAATGGGTTCAGATACTGTTGCCAATGTAGATTACAAATATGTTGAAGATGAATCAGGTGTTCATTTGATTGGTAAAACTCTAAATCCTATAGGCGATTTTGAATATTTAACATTTTATATACCAGTTGATGATTCCTATTTTGCCGCTGCCCCAATACTTAAATCTTGGTATCAACAAGCATATGTTGGATTGATAGCTTTAGGTTTAATTATTTTCACATTTACTGGTTATTTATGGTATCGTTTTGGAAGAGATAAGAAAGTTATCGGTGTAGTGGAGTTTTATCCACCAAAAAATCTTACACCACTAGATATATCACAGATTTTTAATGAAAAAGATTCTCAAATGGTGACTGTAAATCAAATCAAGGAAGTCACTTCACTATTTTACTATTTAGCTAATAAAGGATATTTAAAGATTCACTTTAATGGAGAAAAAGACTTTAGCTTTGAAAAGACAGGTAAAGCATTAGTTAATGAAGAAAACCATATCAATGTATTTTTCAATCAGATGTTTCTTGGTAAGGAAGTTGTTACTAAGGAAGATTTGGAAAATGACTTATACAATGTGGCAAGTGCAACTATATTAGCTGTTAAGGATCATAAACTAGTAGATTCTAAAACTTTAGTTTTTAGATTCTTGGCTATTGGTGCTAGTTTATTACCTTTAATATTTTCTATTGTAGCTTTCTTTGACCATTTTAGTTTTGTTATTATTGTTGGGGTTATAGTATTGAGCTTATTGTCATCAGTATTAAATATTTTCTTGTCTTATAATTTAGAAAAGTCTGTCTCAGGGATTAAAAAAGGTAAAAGTATTTATGCTTTTGGTTTGATAATTAGCATGACTCTTTTAACATTTATATTGTATTCTTTAACAAGCTTGGCATCCTTTATTTTGATATTCATATTAGTTCAAGCTGGAATTACATTATCAATGTTCATAAAAAGAAGACATGATGAAACGATAGACTTATTAGGAAGAATAAAAGGTTTCAAGGAATTTTTGGAAGTTGCAAGAAAAAATGAGCTTGAAAAGCTCATTGCTGATAATCCATATTATTTTTATGATATCTTGCCATATGCTCATGTGCTTGGCGTATCCAAGGTATTTGCAGAAAAGTTTTCTGATATTAATATGGTAACTCCTCAATACTACCAAAGTAATACCAATGTATTAAGCTACATGATGCTATATAATTATTTATTCCTTATGAATAACACTGCACAGGCAAGCTATGCGCACAATCAAGAAATCAACAGCCGTAATTTTAGTGGCGGCGGTGGTTTCTCTGGTGGTGGAGGTTTCTCAGGAGGCGGCTTTGGTGGCGGAGGCGGAGGTTCTTGGTAATTATTTGGTTATTTTATGAATCATATCATAATTTACATCATATTGATTGATTAGATTTTCTACATCAGATTTTTCGACGTCTTTGAATCTAGCTGCTATTCCACAGTTATGAGTTAATTCTCTTGGAACTGGTACAAGCCAGAAAGGCAAAGTATTTTTTAAAATATCTTCGAAATTCAATGCGTCGTTTGTTGTTTTAAAAGTTACATATATATAAGTCAATTTAAACACCCCTTAGCTCAATTATACATAGGAGATGATAAAAATGAAAGTTTATTTAGATTACAGCGCAACTAGTTTCAAAAAACCAAATGAGGTTTTCAAGAAAATCGAGGAGTTCTATAAGTCAAATAATACAAATCCTGGCAGAGGCGGCTATAAGCTAGCTCTTGAAGCTGGCAAAATGGTATTAAATACCAGGAACCAAATCAAATCCTTGTTTAATGTTGGTATTAAGGATCATATTATATTTACGAAAAATGTAACTGAATCTCTTAATATAACCATCAAAGGGCTAGTTAAAAAGGGTGATCATGTTTTGATTTCTTCAATTGAGCACAATAGTGTCTATAGAGTTGTTGAACATCTAAAAGAACAAGGGATAATTGATTATGACATAATAAAAGTTAATAAAGATGGTACTTTTCCAATAAAAGACTTTAATAAATTATTTAAGGTAAATACAAATCTTTGTATAATTAATCATGCCTCAAATGTTTCGGGTCATATTATGCCCGTAGAAGAAATCGGTAAGATTTGCAAAGAACATAATATAAAATTTGTTATTGATGGAGCTCAGACAGCAGGGTTGATACCTGTTGATTTTAAAGAATTAAATTGTGATGTATTTTGCTTTACTGGTCATAAATACTTAATGGGCCCTACAGGTATTGGCGGTTTTATTGTAAAAGATAATATTGCGTCAGATATAGATACATTAATCGATGGTGGTACAGGTAGTTTTTCAGAAGAAAGTACAATGCCTAAAGTTTTACCAGATCGCTTTGAAACTGGTACACTCAATACAATTGGCATAGCAGGTTTAAATGGTGCATTAACTTATTTATTGACCCAGGATATAAATGATATTTATGTTAAAGAAAAAGAAATGCATGATAGATTGTATGAAGGCATAAGAGATATACCAGGAATTATTTTCTATGGTGATATGGAAGTAGAAAAACTTCCAGTAATGTCCTTTAATATTAAAGGTTTAGATAGCGGAGAATTAGCAGGCATACTTGATTATCAATATGGAATAATGACAAGAAGTGGTCTACACTGTTCCCCACTAGCACATGAAACATTTAATAGTCTTGATGGAAGTATTAGAATATCTATAGGACAATATACAACCAATGAAGAGATTGATTATGTAATTGATATACTTAATAAGCTAGGAAATTATAAATAAATCTAATATTTGCTTTGAATTGCTCGAACCAATGCGGGAAACACCTAATTCTATAAATTCTTGAGCCTGGCTCAATGTTTTAATGCCTCCTGAAGCCTTTATTTTAGTGTTAGGAGCACCTTGTTGTATCAACTTGATATCATCTAAGGAAGCACCCCTTGAACCGTAACCAGTAGAGGTTTTCACGTAATCAGCACCACTAACTTCACAGATTTGGCTGGCTGTAATTATTTCGGTAGGTGTCAACAAGCTAGTTTCGATAATTACCTTTAATATATTATTAGGCATTAATTTTTTAACTGCTGAAATTTCATTAGCATAAAGCTGTAAGCTACCATTTTTAATATGGGGAACTGAAGCAACTAGATCTATTTCTTTAGCACCATGCTCCAGAGCAAGATTTGTTTGACATAATTTACTTGTTATCCCTGAATAACCAAGTGGAAAATCAATTACTGTCGCGATAATTGTTGATTTATTGAATTCCATGGCTTTTTTAATATACATAGGTGGAATACAAACAGTGGAAAATCCATAATCCATGTAATCATTCACCAAAATTTCTAAATCTTTATCGGTCATATCTTGCTTTAATAAGGTATGGTCAAAAAAACGGGCAAATTCTATTTTATTCATAAGTTTCTCCTGACTTTTTTTATTATTATAACACAGGAGATAGATTAGGAGTGTTTAATGTTAGGGACGATAATCAATGTTGTAAGCATATTTATGGGAGGCCTTATAGGTCTTTTATTTCATAAAAAGAGTCCTAGAGTACTTGGTGAAAGAATCATGGAAGGCTTTGGACTCTTTGTGATTGTTATAGGTATCAGTGGCGCAATGGAAGGTAATAATAGTCTATTGTACATTGTATCTATCATATTAGGAGCTCTGATTGGTGAATCATTGAGATTGGAGAAGAAACTAAACAGTTTTACAGGATATCTAGAAAAGAAATTCGTAAAGGAAAAAAATGATGGCTTCAAAGAAGGCTTTATTTCAACAACAATACTCTTTTGCGTTGGTGCCATGGCAATAATCGGACCAATGAATGGTGTTTTAAAAGGTGATTATGAAATTTTAATGATTAAATCAACTCTTGATGGTGTAACAGCCTTCATTTTTGCATCTGCATACGGTTTTTCCGTTTTATTTTCGGCTATAAGTGTATTAATTTATCAAGGTTTAGTATCCTTGCTTGCCTTTTTACTGAAGGATTTCCTGTCAACCGAAACTATAAATAATTTTTCAGCTATGGGTAGTTTATTAGTAGCTGGAATTGGTTTTAACATGTTAAAATTATCATCCAAAAAAATTAATGTTGTAAATCTATTGCCAGCAATATTCATTCCAATTTTATATGAACCAATAAAACTTCTAATTGAGTTTTTTAAAGGTATCAACTAATGTATGTAGAGGTAGCAACTTCCCTAGAAGCAAGAAAACTAAATAAATTATTCACTTATGAGGTGCCACTAGAGTTAGAGAGTATTATTTCAATTGGCCAAAATGTATTAGTACCTTTTGGTAAAGGTAATAAAGAAACCTCAGCAACTATTATTAAAATATTGCCAATTGATTATTTACCAGAGATGGAAATAAAAAAAATTATTAAATTGAATTTAAATAAAACAGATTTAGATAAGAAATTATTAAGTCTTGCAGTTATGATAAAAGATAAATATTTTCTTCCTTTATCATCAGTCTTAAAATTGATGACAATTAAGAATATTACTATAAAGGAAAATTATGATAATAAGAATATCCTAATTACTAATATTGGGAGAGAGAGTATTACTAATACTAGAAAATCTAAGAAAAAGGAAATATTAGAGTTAATCGAAAAAGATGAGAAGGTTCAATTCTTAGAACTTATAGAACTTGGTTTTAAAAAATCATCAATTATTGAGTTAATTAGAGATGGATACTTAAGTTTTGAAAACAAAATATTAATTTCAAATAAAGTTAATCTTAGTCATCAACAAGAAATGATTTATCAAGAAATCGAAAAAGGTTTAAATAAAATCGAAAACTCAGTATATTTACTTTTTGGTGCAACAGGTAGTGGTAAAACAGAAATATATTTTAAAGCGATAGAAAAAACTTTACTAGCTAATAAACAAGTTATTGTTCTTTTACCAGAAATAAATCTTACTGAACAAATGATTAGCAGATTTGAAGAGGCTTTTCCTGACAATGTTGTTAAGTGGCATAGTCAAATAACAATGCAACAAAAAAAGAAAGCTTGGGAAGATCTAGTAAAAAGAGAAAGAAATATTCTGATTGGACCAAGATCAGCTATTTTTACTAAAATGTCCGAGGTTGGTTTGATAATAGTTGATGAAGAACATGATATAAGTTATTATCAACAAAACTACCCGACTTACAACGGTAGAGAAGTTGCAGTCATGCGTGGAAATATTGAAAAAGCAGTAGTGATTTTAGGCTCGGCAACACCTTCTTTAGAAAGTATGCAGATGGTCATTGATAGGAAGATCGAGTTATTAAGACTAGAAGAAAAATATCATGGACAAACTAATCCTAATGTTCAGCTAATTGATATGAGTGCTGAGTTACACAAAGGAAATTCAACAATTATTAGTGATGCACTTGATCAAAGTATTAGAGAAAAAATTAAAAATGGTGAACAAATATTAATTTTCATTAATAGGAGAGGTTATTATAATTTCTTAATGTGTAGAGATTGTGGTAATGTTATAAAATGTGAGAATTGTGAAATTCCTTTAGCATATCATGAAAAGGAAAAGAAATTAATATGCCATTATTGTGATTATAAAGTAGAAAAGTACGAAGAATGTCCGACTTGCAGAAGTAAAAGAATTAGAGGTATTGGGCTTGGTACAGAACAAGCTGTTGAAATAATCAAAAAAAAATACCCTGAATTAAAAGTAGAGCGTCTTGATAGTGATATCAAGGGTGGTAATACCAAGAAAAAGACTATTCTCCAAGATTACAAAGATAAAAAAATACATATTTTAGTAGGAACTCAAATAATTGCCAAAGGGATAGATTTCCCAAATGTTGGCTTAGTTGGAATACTTTTAGGTGATATGTCATTGAATTTTCCTGATTTTAGAGCAAGGGAATGGACCTTTCAACTTTTAATGCAAGTTATTGGAAGAACAAGTAGGAGAGATAAAAAGGGTGAAGTAATATTACAAACTTATCATCCCTCTGATATAATATATAGGGATATACAAAATTTTGATTATCATAATTTTTATCAACAAGAATTAAGATTTAGAAGAAAGCATAGTTATCCACCATTTGGAGAAATAATTAGACTACAGTTTATAGGGTCAAATAGAGATGAATTAATTGAATTAGTATGGAACAGCTATAATACTTTAAAGATATATTTTAACAATGAGGACATCTATAAACCTAAACCTAATAGAATAGAGAAGTTTAACAATTATTTCAGATGGCAAATAGTTATAAAGTTTGATAAGATCCTTATGAATGATAAAGAAAAAAATTTAAGAGAATTTATGGAAAATTATTATATGAATAATAATAAAAAAGAAATGGTCTATATAGAAAGAAATCCCTATGGACTTATTTAGGAGGAGACATGGCAATATATCAAGTAGTTACCATAGGTGACGAAATTTTAAGAGAAAAAGCAAAAGAAGTTACAAAATTTGACGATAGAATATATAAACTTCTTAACAATATGATGGAAACATTAATGAAAGAAGATGGGGTTGGCTTAGCTGCTCCACAAATTGGAGTTTCAAAAAGAGTAATAATAGCCTATCAGGAAGAAAATGACAAAGTTATTGAATTAATCAATCCTGAGATAATAACAACAAGTGGTGAGGTTATAGACAGTGAAGGTTGCTTAAGTGTCCCTGGTAGAGTAGGAAAAGTAAGCAGAGCAAAAGATATAGTAGTTAGAGGACAAAATGCTGATGGCCAACCAATTCAAATAAATGCCTCTGGTATGTTCGCTAGAATAATACAACATGAAATAGATCATCTAAATGGAATCTTATTCATTGATAAACTTGAAAAGGAAGAGAAAGCTTAATGACAATCGTATTTTTTGGAACAAGTGAATTCGCGGTGGAAAGTCTTGTAGCTCTCAAAAATAGTAATCATCAAATACTTTGTGTAGTGACTCAACCTGATTCAAGAAGAGATCGAGGACATAAAGTGCATTTTACTCCTATTAAAGAAAAAGCTATAGAATTAGGACTAAAGATTTATCAAACAGATAGTATAAATAACTCGCAATCAATAGACTTTTTAAAAAGTTTAAAAGCAGATATATTTATTGTTGTTTCATTTGGAGCCTTGTTATGTAAAGATGTTTTATCAATAAGCAAATTCAAACCAATAAATGTACATCCATCATTATTACCTAAATACAGAGGAGCCGCTCCTATCCAAAGAACTTTGATGAATGGTGAAAAAATCACTGGTGTTACAATAATGGAAATGGTTGAGAAACTAGATGCAGGAGATATCATTATTAAAAAAGAAATAGATATTAATGATGACTCGAATTATGGAGTTCTTAGCAATGCTTTATCTATTGAAGGTGGAAAACTCCTACTAGAGGCCTTAAACCTAATAGAGGAAGGTCTAGACGAAAGAGTGCCACAAGATGATAAATTACATACATATGCCAAAAAAATTAAAAATGAAGAGAAGTATCTTAATCTATATCATGATGCTATTGATATTGTTAATACGATAAGAGGATTGACACCAAAAATTACACCATTATTAGTATTGAATAATCAATATTTGGGAATTATGGAAGCTAAAGTAGCTTCTTTAACGACTGATAAAGACTTTGATGCGGCTAATGTTGGCGAAGTATTAAATATTGATAAAAAAAATGGAATTCTAGTCAAATGTGCAAATGGGTGCATTTGGTTAAAAAAATTAAAACCAGAAGGTAAGAAAACAATGGATTTTAAAGATTTTATAAATGGTAAAAAAATCCAAGTTGGAGATATATTGAAAAACAAAGAGGAGAATTAGATGGACTTATTATATTTATTTTCAGGCGGGAATGTCTACATAACAATATTAATGGTATTGACACTCGTATTTTCATTTTACGCACAATATAAAGTCAACAGAACTTTTAACAATTACAAGAGAATTCCCAATAACAGAAATATGACAGGTGAAGCTCTGGCTTATGACTTGAAAGAGAAATACCAAATGTCATATTTGGAGATTGAACGTGTTGGTGGCTATCTCAGTGATCACTATAATCCTAAGACAAAATCTTTAGGTCTTAGTCAGGAAGTTTCTGGAAATGGAACAATAGCAGCATTAGCTATTGTCGCTCATGAAATGGGTCACGCAAGACAAGATGCTGAAAAAATGTTGTTTTTAAAATTAAGAAATAATATTTTTCCAATAACCAATATTGCTTCAAATTTTGCTATACCTATATTTATTTTTGGTTTAATTTTTAATTCAATCAATTTAATGAATATTGGAATAGTACTTTTTGCTTTGGTGAGTTTGTTTTACATAATTACATTACCTATTGAAATAAATGCTTCGAAGAGGGGACTAATTATGTTAAGAGAAGGAAACTATTTAAATGAAGGAGAACTAAAAGGTGCAAGGGCTGTATTAACTGCAGCGGCTCTGACCTATATAGCTGCTTTAGCATCTTCAATAGCAACATTATTACGATTATTATTCTTGAGGTCAAGAAATGATTAATCTTTTTAAGTTATCAAAAGATGACGCAATTAAAAGAATCGCAACAGCAGGATTTCCAGCCTTTAGAGGCAAACAATTATTAGATTGGGTCTACAATAAAAACATATTTGACATATCGCATATGTCAAATTTAGATAAAAGCTTTAAGGAATATTTAGAAAGTAATATTAAACTTATTACCCTTGATACTATCAAAGTTATTGAGGATGATAAGGGTGAAACAATTAAATTCTTATTATTACTTGGAGATAGAAATACAATTGAAATGGTTATTATGCGATATAAGGATAAGGACGCTAGCAAAAATAGAAATACCTTATGCCTTTCAAGCCAGGTAGGTTGTAAGGTTAAATGCCCATTTTGTGCTACTGGAACTTCTGGTTTAGTAAGAAATCTCAAAGCTGAAGAGATTGTTCAGCAAGTAGCTATAGCTAATGGATATTTAAAACAATATGATGCTAAAATCAATAATGTAGTATTTATGGGCATGGGTGAACCTTTCTATAATAAAGATGAGGTTCTTTTGGCTGCCTCCTTGATAAAAGAAAATTTTGAAATCAGCAGCAGGAAAATCACCATATCAACAAGTGGAATAATTGAAGGAATAAAAGAGTTGGCAGATAAAGAACTGAAGTATGTTCTAGCTATATCTTTGCATGCACCTACTGACAGAGTAAGAGATTATTTGGTGCCTATCAATAAAAAGTATCCACTTAATGAGCTTATGAAAGCTTGTAGATATTATCAAATGAAAACCAAGAAAAGAATTACTTTTGAATATATAATGATTGATAGCATGAATATCTGGCCTGATGATGCTAGGAATTTAGCTAATTTACTAAAAGGCATTGATTGTCATATTAATGGTATACCAGTAAATAGTATCAAAGACAGCGAATTTAAAAGACCTAAGAAAAAAGATATATATACATTTAAGAAATTATGTGAAGACTATGGTTTATCATTTTCCATAAGAGAAGAAAAAGGTATTGACATTGATGGTGCCTGTGGCCAATTGAGGAACAAAGAAAGGGATTAATATGCGCGCAATAGCTGTTAGCGAACAAGGAAAAGTTAGATTAAATAATGAAGATGCTATCTATATTAATGAAGGCTCAGGTTTTTTTGCCGTAGCCGATGGAATGGGTGGGCATGAAGCGGGAGAAATAGCCAGCAATATGGCTATTGAGAAAATCAGAATAGAATTAGAAGATCTAGATAATATTCAAGCATCTTCAGTTGAATCTGCTTTTAATGCAACAAATAAGATGATATATGAAAAAAGTAGTTATAAAGATCAAAAAATGAATATGGGGACTACTCTTTCAATCTTAAAAATTGTGGGAGACAGGGGATTTATCGGACATATAGGCGATAGTAGGATATATTTAATAAGAAACCAAGAGATTATAAAATTAACTGAAGATCACACATATGTTGAAAGATTATATCAAGATGGAATCATAACATATGAAGAATATTTAAATCACCCTAAAAAAAATATTCTTTTAAAAGCATTAGGTAGTGATAAACCTGCTGATCCGCAGGTTTTAGAATTTCAGATACAACCTGGGGATATCATTTTTTTATGTACAGATGGGGTTCATTATTATATCAAAAATGAGGAATTAATCTATTTATTATTAAAAAAAACAGGCAAGAAACTAATAAAAGAATTATCAGATATCATTGAGGCAAGAGGTTCTAATGATAATTATTCCTTTATTGTTATTGATAAGTTTTAGGAGGAAGACATATGAGTATGATTGGAAAAATTTTTGCAGATCGATATAAACTTATTAAAATTTTAGGAACTGGTGGTATGGCTGATGTTTATTTGGGTGAAGACATCATGCTCAATAAATTAATTGCAATTAAAATTTTGAAGAAAGAACTTATTAATAACAGAGAAAGTGTCAGATATTTCAAAAATGAAGCAGAAGTTATATCACATCTTTCTCACCCAAATATAGTTGAAGTTTATGATGTTGGGATGTCAGAAGGCAATCCATATATAGTCATGGAGTATGTAGAAGGTAAAACCTTAAAAGACATAATAAGAGAAAAAGCACCTTTATCAGCAACTTTTTCAATTTATGTAATGGAAGGAGTATTATCTGCTTTAATTCATTCACATAAAAAGGGAGTTATCCATAGAGATATAAAACCACATAATATTATGATCAATAAAAGTGGTGAAGTAAAAGTGATGGACTTTGGTATTGCTAGAATTACTGACCAAGGAACAACTATGACCATAACAAATGATATTGTAGGTTCTGTACACTATCTTTCTCCTGAACAAGCATCAGGGGCTGAAATTACAGAATTATCAGATGTCTATTCAAGTGGTATAGTGTTTTATGAGATGTTAACTGGCAGGTTGCCTTATGAAGGTCAAAATCCAGTATCAGTTGCAGTAAATCATATACAAGGTGGTTTAATACCTCCAAAAGATTTAATTGAAGATATCCCTCAAGAAGTGGAAAATATTGTGTTAAAAGCAACTATGCGTGATACTAAGAAAAGATTTAAATCAGCTTTGGAGATGAATATTTATATTGAAAAAACTAGACTTCTAATGGAAGCAGGTAAAATAAATCAAGTAAAGAGAATTACTCTAGAAGAAGTAAATAATGATTTTGATAAAAAAAATCTAGGTGCAAATAAAAAGGATAATAAACAAGAATTGAAAAAAATCGCAATAATAACTGGCGCAGTTTTTGTAGTTTTTGCTATTATTCTAGGGTTGATATCAATGTTTACAGGTGGAACTAAAAAAATTGTGCCTGATGTAGTTGGAATGATGCAAGAAGATGCTATTGCCAAATTAAAAGAAAGTGGATTCCAATATACTATTGAAGGTATATATTCTGAAGATGTTGATAAAGGAGAAGTAGCAGAACAAAGTCCAGAAGGAAATGCCTTATCACCAGTTTCTGTTGTTGTTGAATTAAAGATCAGCAAAGGGCAAGATGAGATACCGGTTCCTAATGTCGTTGGATCAAGCGAGAATGAAGCAAGAAGTGTTTTAAAGGCAGAAGGGTTCATTGTTGAAGTAGCTAAAGAATATAGTAAAGAAGTACCATTAGGGGATGTTATTAGACAAGAACCTGGAGCAGGAGAAAAGTTATTACCTGGAGAAAAAGTGCTAATTATAGTCAGTGATGGTGAACAATTAGTTAAAATTAAAATGCCTAATTTAATTGGTAAAACACTAACCTCAGCTGAACAGTCACTTAATGCTTCTAAATTAATATTAGGTTCTGTCACAAATGAAGAAAACGGCGATTATTTACCAGGTCAAGTAATCAAACAATCAGTCAACCCAGGAGTAGATATATTACAAGGCAGTACAGTTGATGTCGTTATAGCTAAAGAACCAACATCAAAAGTGAAAACAATTGAAATAACTAGGGCAGATTCAGCAAATCCTGCAACATATAGTATCTTGATATCTGATAGTAAAGGAAGCAGAGTTGAGACTGTTTCATTTGCTGGAGGAGTTATAACTACACAAAAAACCATAACATATTTTGGTGTTGGAACTGCAACTATTAAAGATCAAAACGGTAATGTTGTTGATGCAATAGGTTTGGAGTAATTGTGAAAGGTAGAATAATCAAAGGCGATAGTGGCTTCTATTATGTTTATTCAGGAGGCTCATTATATGAATGTAAATTAAGAGGAAAATTGAAACTAAAACATAAAAAGGCTTATCCTGGAGATATTGTAGATTTAGTTGTTGATGAAAACTTTAAAGGAACAATAGAAGCAATTGCTGATAGAATCAATCTCTTGCCAAGACCAGCAATTGCTAATAGTGACCAATTATTAATTGTTATGAGCTTATCATATCCTAAGATCGACTATAATGTTTTAGATAGATTATTAGTACTATCCCAGTGGCATAATATCAAGCCAGTTATAATTTTAAATAAGAAGGACGAGGACCATGATAATACTGGACCTCAAATTTCTAATATATATCCATTTTTGGTTATTGAAGTTTCCGCAATAAGTGGTTATGGTGTTGATAATTTAAAAGAAATTTTAAAAGATAAGTTAAGTGTTCTAGCTGGCCCTTCAGGTGTTGGTAAATCTAGTGTTTTAAATATTCTAGACAGTAAATTACTTAAAGAAACTGGAGTACTAGGTGATAAATTGAAAATAGGAAGACATACTACAAGAACTAGTCAATTCTATGAAGTGGATGGTGGTTTGATAGCTGACACACCTGGTTTTAGTAGACTCGATTTACCTATTGAGATGGTAATGGAAGATTTAACACAGTATTATCCAGAATTTTATCAATATACGAAAGATTGCTACTTTAATGGGTGTCTACATCATAAGGAGAAAGTGTGTGGTGTCAAAAAAGCTTTATCAGAAGGTAAAATAAACCAAGGTAGGTATGACCGGTATCTATACATGCTGGAAGAAATTAAAGAAAACAAAGAAAGAAGGTATAAATAATGATAGCTCCATCACTACTATCTGCAGATTTTTCCAATTTACAAAAAGATATAGAGATTATCGAAGATGCAGGAGCAAAGTGGTTACATCTGGATATAATGGATGGTCATTTTGTACCTAATATTTCTTATGGACCTGTATTGATTTCTAAGATTAGACCTCATACTAAATTGTTTTTTGATTGTCATTTAATGATTGAAAAACCTGAATTATATTTAGAAGATTTTAAAAATGCAGGAGTTGATTTAATAACTGTTCATGTAGAAACCTGCCCACATTTAGATAGAGTGGTAACCCAAATAAAGGAACTTGGTATGATGGCCGGTGTAGTACTTAATCCAAGTACACCTCTTAGCTCTATAGAATGGATTTTAGATAAAGTTAATTTAGTATTAATCATGTCTGTAAATCCAGGCTTTGGCGGTCAAAAATTCATACATTCTATGGTTCATAAGGTTATGGAATTAAAGAAGATGATTATAAATCACAATGTTGATGTGCTTATTGAAGTAGACGGTGGTGTAACAATGGATAATGCTAAGATGATTAAAGATGCTGGAGCAGATATTCTAGTAGCTGGTTCATCGGTTTTTGGACAAAAAGACATAAGGAAGGCATTTATCGACTTAACATTGGAAACAAAATAATTGCATATATTCACTTATTATGATAAAATTTTATCAGTAATTATAAATATTTCTTCGGGGAACGGTGAAATTCCATACCGGCGGTATAGCCCGCGAGCGCAAGCTGATCTAGTTTAATTCTAGAGCCGACAGTAAAGTCTGGATGAAAGAAGATGCTTCATGCAATTTTTACCTCAAGAATATTTTCTTGAGGTATTTTTATTAGGAGGAAAAAGATGAAAAACAAACAATTAAGAATAATGTTATATCTAACTATTTTATCTGTTATCAGTTTTCTATTAATGTATATAATGGAGGTTCCCATTTTATCAATAGTTGGTATGCCTGGTTTCGAATTTTTGAAATATGATTTAAGTGAAGTGGTTGCTATTGTTGCTGGATTTATTTTTGGACCTGTTGCAGGAATGATAGTCATTGGTTTGAAATCCATACTATTCTTCTTTTCAGGTAAGAACACAACAGGTTGGGTAGGATTGGCTGCAAGTCTAACTGCTGGTTTATCTTTAGTTGCTGGAACTACAATCTTATATCGAGTTAAAAAAACTAGAATCAACTTGTTCATCGGTGTGATAATTGGTACTTTGGCTCTAACTGCATTGATGCTATTATTCAATTATTTTATATTCTTACCTTTATATGGAATAGAAGCTAATGCTTTTTGGATCACTGGTTTAGCCGCATTTAATATTCTGAAAGGGGTATTATCAGGAGTTTTTTCAGTCATTCTTTTTGAATTGCTTAAAAAAAGAGTTGAAATATTTTTAAATAAGTAATTAATTATAAAAAACCACCATTTATGGTGGTTTTTTTATTTTAATATTTATTGTATAATATTAAGGGAATATAGATAGAGGAGTACTTATGAGTTATATTTATTTAATTAGACATGGAGAGACAAGCTGGAATTTGGAAGAACGATTCCAAGGGACAACAAATACTGAATTAACTAAAGTAGGATTAAAACAAGGGAAGTTACTTGCAAAGAGTCTAGCTGATACAAAATTTATAAATATATATTCTAGTCCTCTTGATAGGGCAAAGATTACAGCCGATTTCTTAGGTGCCCAAACCAACTGTAAAGTTACTGAAGATCTAGACTTCAAAGAAATAAGTTTTGGAGACTGGGAAGGTTTATCTACTAAAGAAATCAGAGCAAAATATCATTGGATGGACAAATGGTTTGAAAATACAGGTCTTTACCAAATACCCAACGGCGATGTTTTTGAGGATGAAAAGAACAGGCTAAAAGAAAGATTGATTAAAATCGCTAAGGAAAGTAATGGACAAAATACAGCAATAGTAAGTCATGCTGGTATAATAAGACTAAGTTTATTAGCAGCACTTGATTTACCATTATCCTATTATTGGAGATTTGTCTTTGGTAATACCTCAATTACAGTATTGGAGTATTATAATGGTATATTCCTTTTAAAGACTTTAAATAATACATCTCACTTGTTAAGTAAATAATATTGTGTTAAAATAGGAGTGTTTATAATAATTAAAATAATTGCAGGGAAAAACAGGGGTAATATTCTTAAGACAAAAGAAGGAATTACTACTAGGCCAACACTAAACAGAATAAGAGAAAATCTCTTTAATATCATTCGGGATAAGGTGCCTGGAGCTAAAGTGCTGGATGTTTTCGCTGGTAGTGGTGCTATTGGCATAGAGGCTCTTTCAAGAGGTGCTTTAGAGACGACATTTATTGAATTAGACAATGATGCCTATAATATCTTAAAGGAAAATATAGTTAAAACCAATAATCTTAAGAATTCAAAGCTTTTTAAAGGTGATTATAGGAATTTCTTGAAAAATAGTTCTGAAAATTATGACATTATATATGTAGACCCGCCTTATCATTTAAAGGCATATGAAGAGGTTTTATCGCTTATTGGTTCTAAAAATTTACTCGCAGATAATGGAATAATAATTGTCGAAGCTAAAAAAGATACGATAATACCATCAGAAACACTAGATTTTAAATGTTACAGAGATGTGATATATGGAAATACAAAAATAAAGTTCTACAATAAAAATTAGGAGGATGAACTATGAATACTTTAAAGCTCATTGATGCATTGGAAGAGATGCTAGAATCATCTCATAAGGTACCATTAACTAGTAATGTAATGGTTAAAGGTGATGAGTTATTGGATCTAATCAATGAAATCAGAGATTCATTTCAAGAAGAAGTGAAAAAAGCACGTCAGATCGTCAGAGAAAGAGAACAAATGATTGAAAGTGCTAAAAGAGAAGCTGATATGATTATTAAAGGTGTTGAAGCAAATATAGAAAATATGATTAGTGAAACAGCTGTCAAAAGAAAAGCAGATCAAAGATCAGCTGAAGTTGAAGAGGAAGCACATAGAAAAGCTATGCAACTTGCTGTTCAAAGCGAAAACTATTCAGAAGAAATACTTAACACTTTAGATAACTATATTAATAAATGTCTAGTTAATATCAAGGAAGCAAAGAGACAATTAACTGCAGTTAAAACTAAAAAAAATCTATAAGCTAGAAGGAGCGTGTCATGAAAGTATTAGTCCTCAACTCAGGAAGTTCTTCTATCAAATATCAACTTTTAGGTATGGAGAACGAGAATTGCATAGCAAAGGGAATAGTTGATAAAATCGGATTTGATCAAAGCAATATTTGTTATGAAAACCAATCAGGATATAAAAACAAATACACAGCAGAAGTTAAAGATCATCTTACAGGAATCAAAGTGATTTTAGACATACTAATGGATAAGGCTAACGGGGTAATCAAATCTGTAGAGGATATTACTGGTGTAGGTCATAGAATGGCACATGGTGCTAGATATTTTACAGATTCTGTTTTAGTTACTGAAGATGTTAAAGAAAAAATATTAAAGACATGTGAAATTGCGCCTTTACACAATCCACCTCAGTATAAAGGCATACAAGCAATAGAACAAGTTATGCCAGGTATACCAAATGTAGTATGTTTTGATACTGAATTTCATAAAGGAATACCAGATCATGTATCTACGTATGGACTGCCTTACGAATGGCTTGAAAAGTACAATATTAGAAAATATGGTTTTCATGGCTTATCTTATAAGTATGTAACAAGAAGAGTTGGAGAAATTTTCAATATTGACTGGAAGCAATTAAAGATTATTACTTGTCATCTTGGTAATGGTGCCAGTGTTGCTGCAGTGAAAAATGGTGAAACTGTAGATACTACAATGGGATTCACACCTTTACAAGGCTTGATAATGGGTACTAGATGTGGAGATATTGATCCAGCAATTGTTCCCTTTATCATGAAAAAAGAAGGTTACGATGTAGATGAGATTACTAATATTCTTAATAAGAAGAGTGGAGTTTTAGGTGTTTCGGGGTTATCAAGTGACTTTAGGGATCTAGAAGAAGCTGCTAATAAAGGTGATGAAAGAGCAAGATTAGCATTAGAAATGTTTATTTATAGAGTCAAATTCTATATTGGTGCATATAATGCAGTTTTAAATGGAATAGATGTGCTGATTTTCACTGGAGGAATTGGTGAAAATTCCACGATGATGAGACAAGCAATATGTAAAGATCTTGAAGATTTAGGAATCGTAATTGATTTAGAAAAAAATGACTTTAAAGGTAAGGAAAGAATTATATCTCCACTAAATAATAAAGTAAAAGTCGTTGTTATTCCTACTAATGAAGAATTAATGATAGCAAGAGATGTGAAAAGAATAATAAGTTAATAAAAATATCTTGAAAAATTATGTAAATAAGATATAATATTATAGTGGGTATTTGAGTATACTACTTTAATATCTAATAATTAACCAGATTTAATTTATTTTCGGATAATTTATATAAGAAGATAAATAGTCAGAGAGGAGGAAAGAAGATGGGAGTACCTAAAAGAAGGCAAGGTAATTCAAGAACAAACATGAGAAGATCTGCTTGGAGCAAAATGGAAGCACCAGCATTAGCAGAATGTCCACAATGTCACGAATTAAAACAGCCCCATAAAGCTTGTCCAACTTGTGGCTATTACAAAGGAAAAGCTGTAATTGCTATAAAAGAAAATAAATAATTTTGAGCTGGTTTAACCAGCTCTTTTATTTTATATGGAGATAACGAGTGGAAATCCTATGCATTTAATAAAGCTAATAGTATAATATTAACATAGGAAGAATAATATATTATTTTAATAAAATAGTTAGCAGGTAAAAATGATTGAAAAAATAAAATCTCCTGAAGATTTAAAAAAAATAGAAGAAAAAGATCTTTCAATACTATGTCAAGAGATAAGAACATATATTGAAACTATAGTAGAAAAAAATGGCGGACATCTTGCTTCCAATTTGGGAGCAGTAGAATTAATTGTCGCTCAACATAGAATATTCAACTCACCTACTGATAAAATAATTTTTGATGTAGGTCACCAAAGTTATACACATAAAATATTAACTGGTAGGTACGAATCATTTTCAACAATTAGAAAATTCAGAGGAATAAGTGGTTTCCCAAAATCATTAGAAAGCCCCCATGATGCATTTAATACAGGCCACAGTAGCACTTCTATTTCAGCTGCTTTAGGAATGGCAACAGCCAGAGATCTAGATAATGATAATTATCATATAGTAGCCAATATTGGTGATGGAGCTTTAAGTGGTGGAATGGCATTAGAAGCCTTAAATCATTTAGGACATACAAATAAAAAAATAATTATAGTTTTAAATGATAATGAAATGTCTATATCCGAACCTGTAGGAGCGATTGCTAAACAATTAACCAAGATAAGTTCCGGAAGTACTTATAGAAATTTAAAATATAAATTAACTCAAAAATTGATTCTTACAGCTGCAGGAAGATTCTTAAGAAGAGGACTTAGTAGAATAAAAGGTGTTATTAAACATATGTTTTCTTCCAAAGGTCTATTTTTTGAGCATTTTGGACTTACTTATCTAGGACCATACGATGGACACGATATCATTGGCTTAGAAGAAGGATATAAAATAGCCAAGAATATTGATGGGCCTGTTTTAGTACATGTTATAACCACTAAAGGAAAAGGTAATTACTTTGCTGAAGACAATCCAGAAAAATACCATGGAGTGTCCCCAAGTGGAAATAAAAAATTTAAGAGTTTTACAAGTATTTTTGGTGAATACTTGGTCGAGTTAGCGGAAGAAAATAAAAAAATAACTGCTATAACTGCTGCTATGTGCACTGGAACCGGCTTGGAACTATTTAGAGAAAAGCTGAATGATAGATTTTTCGATGTAAGCATAGCAGAACAACATGGATTGACATTTGCAGCAGGACAAGCTGTTACTGGTTATCATCCATTTATTTCAATTTATTCTACATTCATGCAAAGAGGTGTAGACCAGGTGATTCATGATATATGTATGCAGAACCTTCCGGTCACAATGATACTTGATAGAGCCGGTTTAGTAGGTGAAGATGGGGAAACCCATCATGGAGTGTTTGATATTAGTTTGTTTGGCTCAATACCTAACTTAGTATATATGGAACCTAAAGATGGAACTGAACTAAAAAAAATGATGAAATTCTCCACAGTTCACAATGGACCTACAATGATAAGGTTCCCAAAAGCCTCTACAACTGAAGATTCTAATAATGAAGTTTTAGATTTTAAAAATTTAGGAGATTTTGAACTCCATACAGATCAAAATCAAGATTCTGATTTTAAGTTAGCTATTATTGGTCTTGGTTCAGAATATGCAGTTGCTTCTAACATTGCAGACGATCTTAGAAAAAAAGGTTATGTTATTGATGTTTATAACCCAAGGTTTATAACACCTATTTCAAAAAACACTATAATAGAATTAGAAAAATATCAAATGGTTTTCACCCTTGAAAATCATGTGGTTATTGGTGGTTTTGGAAGCCTGTTGAAATCTAGATTAGTAAAACCCAAAGTATATTCCTTTGGGTTACCAAATTGTTTTATTGAACATGGTACTATTAGTGAATTAAGAAAAGAAATTGGATTTACTCAAGAAAAGATTCTTACAGAAATAGAAAGGATCATTAGTGGATAAGGAAAGATTGGATTTATTGTTAACAAAAAATGGCTATTTCGAGTCTAGACAAAAAGCACAGGCTGAAATAATGGCAGGAAATATTTTAGTTAATAATCAAAAAATAAGTAAACCAGGCACAGTTGTCGATGCTGCTAGTTTGATAACTATCTTAAAGAAAGATTTTCCATATGTTAGTAGGGGTGCTTTAAAACTATTAAAAGCATTTGAAATATTTAACATTATTGCTGAAGATAAGCTATGTCTCGATATTGGGGCATCTACAGGTGGTTTTACAGAAATCCTTTTATTAAAGGGAGCGAAGAAAGTATATGCAATTGATGTTGGCCATAATCAACTTGATTGGAAGTTGAGAAATGATGATAGAGTTGTATCTAAAGAAAAAACAAATGGCAGATATTTGACAACTTCAGATTTAGATGATAATTTCATGGACATTATAGTTACAGATGTTTCTTTCATTTCCTTGGAGAAGATATTACCAGCAGCTTATTCTTGTTTAAAAAATAATGGCGAGATGATTGCTTTGATAAAGCCTCAATTTGAAGCAGGCTACGGTGAAGTTAGTAAAAAAGGTATAGTAACTAATAATATTACTCATCTTAAAGTAATTAAGAAAATTACTGACTTTGCTTTTAGTTTAGGATTTAGCGTAAAAGGAATAGGCAAATCACCTATTAAAGGTCCCAAGGGTAACATTGAGTTTCTTATTTTTTTGGTCAAAGAGGATGAGCCTTTAGTTGACAATGCTCTTACAGATAAATATTTAGTGGAGACAATAAAAGAAGAGTAATAAAAAAAACAGCTGAAATCAGCTGTTTTTTGGCAGGGGAGACAGGAATCGAACCCGCAACCAATGGTTTTGGAGACCACTACTCTACCAGTTGAGCTACTCCCCTAAATCTGCCACATAAAAAATTATAACTATTTTACTTAAATTAGTCAAGAGGAGTTTGAATTTATGGATAATAATGGTTTACTAATTATTTTCACAGGTGGGACTATTGGTATGACAAAAACCGATGAAAATATTGATACTTTAATTAACAAGGATGAAATAATAAATAATATCCTAAAGAAAGTAAACACAAATAATCGGGATAAGATAATTTCAACAAGTAAAATAATTGATTCCAGTCAACTAGACTATCAAATTTATAATGAAATCGCTTCGATTTTGAAAAAGGAATATGATAACTTCAGCGGCTTTATAATCATAAGTGGCACCGATACTATGGCATACTTACAAAGTCTTCTTAAATGGCACATTATTGGTCTTAAAAAGCCAATTATTTTAACAGGAGCCATTAATTCATATGATCAAGATGAAAAAGAAGGCCTTGATAATATAAACTATGCTATAAAACAAGCAGGTTTATATAAAAATCAGGGTATAGTAGTAATTGCTATGAATAAAAAATTTTTAAAAAAACCAACTTCTAAAACAAATAGTACAGCAAAAGTACCTTACCAGGAAATAATTAATTCTTACCTAGAAGAACTAAGAATAAAAATATCTAATGAAAATAAACAATTAAAATTTGTTATTCTAAATGATTTGAAGTTTGAGATTGTTTATCATAACCCATTTATGTATACCAATGATACAAATAATCTTGCAGACGGGCTTATAGTCCTTGCTTACGGGCAAGGTACCTTTAAAGAAGACCAGCAGTTCAAGAAAAGAGTTGAGAAATATAGTCAGATGAAAAAACCTATTGTTATTTTATCGCAATGTTTCGAAAATAATTTGGATGTCAAACAATATGATAAAGGCAGCTTACTTCAAGACTATCATGTGCTAAATTGCAGTGGCAGTTGTATAGAAGAAGGTGTAGCATTTTTAAACTATATAATTAATGACAATATATTGCTAAGTGAGTTTATCTAAGGTAGAATAAACTTGTAACCAAAATATATAAGGAGGTTGAATTATGAAAGCATTAGTAGATAAAGATACATGCATTGGCTGTGAAAACTGCGTGAATGAGTGTCCAGAAGTTTTTGAAATGGAAGATGACGGATTAGCTGTAGCTAAAGATATGGAATTAGCTGGCGATTTACTTGATTCTGCTAACAGTGCAAAAGATAGTTGCCCTGTTGAAGCGATTTCAATCAACTAAGACTAAAATATTAAAGGAGCTGATATAATAATCAGCTCTTTTTTAATTTAAAAAGTATTATTGCATAATTATTCAATTACCTATAAAATTAGAATTAGTAATTTGCAAGGAGATATAATTTGATAGGTATAGTATTCAATGAAGATAAAAAAGGAGCGATTGAACTTTTTGATTACATCGCTGGTTGGTATCGAGAAAAAGGTAAGTTAGTAGTCACCGATATAAATGAATTAACGGAAGATTGCGAATTTTTAGTTGTTCTTGGTGGAGATGGAACAATATTAAGTACAGCTAGCTTGATCCAGCCTATGGTTATTCCTATACTTGGAATAAACTTAGGTAGATTAGGTTTTTTAACTTCTGTAGAAAAGCAAAACATCGAAGAGTATTTGGAAAAATCACTTGATAGAAACAGTTATCTAATTGAAGAAAGAATAATGTTAGATGTAGAAGTACTAAATGACGGGAAAGTCATCTATAAAGATATTGCCTTAAATGATGTCGTATTTTCAAGAAACTACTTAGAAGGCATGCTAGGTTTCTTACTAAAAGTGTCTGATGTTAATGTTGATGAGTTTTTTGCTGATGGTTATATTATCTCTACCCCTACAGGTTCAACTGCTTATTCACTATCAGCTGGAGGGCCAATTTTAACTCCTGAAATGGATGTTATACTATTAACACCAATATGCCCTCACACTTTATATGCACGCCCAATTGTTGTTAATGCATCTGAAGAGATAGAGGCTATACTAACTAGTGTTGGGAGAAAAAGTATAGTTACAGTTGATGGGCAAAGACATTATAAATTAAACAATAAAAGTTCAGTAAAGATTAACAGATCACAAATAATAACTAAAACAATTAGATTTAAAGATAGGGTATTCTTCAAAGTTCTTGGAGATAAAATCGGAAAAAGAAAATAGTGATTGAAAATTTAGGAGTTATAATGAATAAAAAGGAAAGACAAAAACTTATCTTGAATATAATTGGTGAGAAAGATATAAAGACACAAAGTGAATTAGTTGAAGAGTTAGAAAAAAGAGGACTGGAAGCTACACAAGCTACTGTATCTAGAGATGTTAAAAACTTAAAACTAGTTAAAGAAGTAAGTTTAAATGGATCAGTGTACCGAGTATCTAATAATATAAGTGCTGATAATATAACAAATAAACAAATATTAAAAGATATTTTTATTAATACTGTTGTTAAAATTGACAATGTGGATTATTTGATTGTATTACATACCAGACCTGGAGGGGCTCCAAATTTAGCTTTCTATCTTGATCAAGAAAAAATTGAGGGTATTATTGGTACAATCGCCGGTGATGACACTATATTAGTTATTGTGAATAGTAAAACAGTTTCTGATACTATGTTAATAAATTGGAGGGAATGGTTAATTTAAATGTTAAAGGAACTAAGAATTAGAAACTTTGCATTAATTGAAAAATTGAATATAGAATTCTCAAATGGATTAAATGTACTAACTGGTGAAACTGGTGCTGGTAAATCTATCCTTCTCGATAGTATAGGGATTTTATGTGGCAAGAGAGCCAACTCTGAATTTATTAGAAGAGGTGAAGATAAAGCAAACGTAGAAGGATACTTTATTATTGAAAATGAATTAAAATTATTATTAAATGATTTAGATATAATTGAAATTGAGGATAACGAAATATTCATGTCCCGTGAGATATCAGTTTCAGGAACTAATAAGTGTAGGATAAATTACAAGACTGTTCCTTTAAATATATATCAAAGAATAGGCTCATTCCTTTTTGATATTCATGGACAAAATCAAGAACAAAGTATCTTGCACAATGACAAACAACTGGAACTTGTAGATAAATTCCTCATTACCACAAATAAAGAAAATCAAACACTGCAAGAAGTTAAGGGGATTTATCTTGAATACAAATCTCTAATAAATAAAAGAAAAGAACTAGCCTTTAATGAAAAAGAGGATATGATTTCCTATTATGAATATGCAATTAAAGAAATTGACGAAGCTAATTTAAGTGATGAAGAAGATTTGAAATTAAGAGAGGATAGAACTAGGATACTAAATAGTGAAAAATTGATGAAAAAAGCCAGTTCTATTTACAGTCAATTGAATGAAAATGGTATCGTAGATAGGTTAAATAGTGTTTCCTTTACTTTAAAAGAAATTTCTAGCCTAGACCCTACATTAGAAACACTTACAGCCAAATTTAGTGATTTGTACTATGAAATCGATAGTATAAATGATGAGTTTAAGAACTACTATAATAATTTAGATTATGATGAAGATAGAATTAATAGTATAGAAAACAGAATTGGTGAAATTAATAAACTTAAACGTAAATACGGTAAGACTGTCCAAGAAATAATTGAAAAACGTAATGAAATGGAAGAGAAGATACAGCTGTTTTCTAACATCACTCAATTAAAAATTGAATTAGAAGCAGATATCACAGATAAATTAACCATTTATAATGAAAAGGCTGAAATACTCAGTAATTTAAGAAAAGAAGCAGCTTTACAATTAACTGTAGGTATAAAGAATAAATTGAAGGAATTAAATATATACGAGAATGGTTTTGATATAATTTTTTCTTCTAGAGAAGAACCTGGAGATAACGGGAAAGATTTAGTTGAATTCATTTTTTCTCCTAATATTGGTGAAGGGGTTCAACCATTGAAAAAGATCGCCTCAGGTGGGGAAATATCAAGAGTCATGCTTGCCATAAAAGGCGTTTTGGCTGAATTTGATATCATACCAAGTTTGATTTTTGATGAAATAGATTCTGGTGTTGGTGGAGAAGCGCTTCTTAAAGTAGCTGAAGCTCTAGAAAAAATAGGAAGGAAAAGACAAGTGATTTGTGTAAGTCATTCGGCAATCATGGGTGCTTTTTCCGATAGGATTATTGCGGTTTCAAAAAAACAAATTGATGGTAGAACTCTTATTGAAGCAATTAGCCTAGATAGTGAAAATGAGAAAATTGAAGAACTGAGCAGAATGCTTGGTGGCAAGGATAATTTTAATGCAAGCAAGGCACAAAGTAAAGAGATGATTTTATTTGCATTAAGTAAAAAAAAAGTGTAAACTGAAGTTTAGTGGAGGTGAGTTTAATGGATGACCCAGGGACATCGAGTACAGTATTAATAGAAGTATTAGGGTTGTCTAAAAACATATAGGCAATCCGGAGAGGAGGCCTATATGGTAAAAGCTTACAAAACAATTGAAAACAAATTAAATATTGTTGATAACAAGGATAGTCATAATTGGATCAATATCATAAATCCAAGCAAGGAAGAGCTAGTTAAAATCAGTGAAGAAACAGGAGCCTTGCTGGAATTTTTGGAAGCACCTTTGGACTCAGAGGAAAGACCAAGAATCGATATTGAAGATGACCAAGTTTTATTTATTATTAATGTGCCTATTGAAGAAGAAGAGGGCGAATCATTAATAATTTATAATACTATACCGTTAGGAATTATAATTGTAAACGATCATTTCATTACTGTTTGTCTTGAAGAAACCAATTGTTTACAAGATTTTATAACCAGAAGCGTAAAAACTCTTTCTACGTTAAAGAAAACAAGATTTGCCTTGCAAATCTTTTATAAAACAGCTACCTATTATTTGAAATTTCTAAAATTTATTGATAGGAAAACAGGAGAACTTGAAAGATCCTTACATGGTTCTATGCAAAATGAACAACTTATTAAATTACTTGGGCTGGAGAAAAGTTTGCTATACTTTACAACTTCTTTGAAGGCCAACGAAATAGTAATGAAAAAAATATTTAGGACTAACGTTCTACCAATGTATGAAGAAGATGAGGATTTATTAGAGGATGTTTTAACTGAAACAAGACAGGCTATTGAAATGTCTGAAATAAATAGTAATATCCTTACAGGTTTGATGGATGCCTTCGCTTCAATAATATCAAATAATTTGAATAATGTTATGAAGATTCTAGCAGGTGTGACTATTATCCTAGCGATTCCTACGATGGTGTTTTCATTTTTTGGAATGAATGTACCATTACCTTTTGATTCTAATCCATTGATAACATTATTGATATTCATTATGAGTATAATGATTGCAGCATCTGTTTGGTTTTTGATGAGAAAAAAGAATATGTTATAGTAATATTAATATAATCAAATAAAAAGAACTGGTTTTAAAACCAGTTCTTTTTTAATTCTTTTGTTATTGCATGTCAATTGCATCGTTAGGGCATACGCTTTGGCAAGTTCCACATTCTACACAGTCATCTTGATTGATAACATATTTAGAATCTCCCTCGCTAATACATCCAACTGGACATTCATCAGCGCAAACGCCGCAAGAAACGCATCTGTCAGTAATAATATACATAGATTTACACCTCCAATAAGTCGAATTCTATTAGATAGTTTACCTCATTTTTAAGTATTTGTAATTAAAGTTTACAAATTAAAACAATTAAATTATATTTCTTTTGTATATTGTGTACATATCTTTTAATGTTTTCATTTTCCCTTGGATTTCAACAAGTAAAGCAGCTGATAAATCATAATCTTCTTCCTTGATAGCGTTTCTCAATCTTGTAAATAAAGATACTCTTATATCTGAATCTTTTAGAAGATCTATTTTTAATTCAAGAATCTCATGCCACTTCTTTTCATCTGTAGAATTCATATACTGATTACCAATATGTATCGGCTGGAAATTCTTTAAAAGCTTGGCAAATTGTGGGAGTATTCTATTATTTATCTCTGTAGACCATCTTTTTAATACTGCCAAATAATATGAATTAATTATTTTATCATTAAAAATATCACCTTGATATAAAGATCTCATTTTTTCAGGATAAAGTGTAAATGATTTTAAATTATCCCAAACAGTAGCAGGTGGTATTCCAAAAAACTTAGAGCGATCTTCTTCAGAATATTCTTCAAAGACATCTAATTCGCTATGATACATTCTATCTTTTTCAAGATATTCGGCTTCAACACCATATTCTTTTTTAAATTCAGCCTCCAAGTCTTTATGACCTTGACCTGACTCTATTGCATATTTCATACCTTCAAGCATAACTTGATATAAAGTAGATATTACGAGGTAAGTATTACTATGTGGATTTGGTGATCTAACTTCAAATCTTGTAGCCATAGGATTATTTAAATCTCTTATTAAACCAACTAAAACCGTTCTATTTCTGGATGGTGACTCTAAATTGTTACCAATTGAAGCTACTATAGATACTGGTGCTTCAAAACCAGGTTTTAATCTTTCAAGTGAATCATTAGTTGCACTAATAAAAGGATTTAAAATTTCATAGTTTTTAAGAATGCCGAGTAGAGCTCCCCAACCACTAATTGAAAGATAGTCTTCCTTAACATTACCAGCTGTAAACAGGTTGATATATTTTCCGTTTTTTAATTTTAGAGAAATACCTACATGTGTATGTTCCCCGCTACCAGCGACTCCTTCTATAGGTTTTGCTTTAAATGAGACATCAAGACCATGAGCTTGAAATATTTCTTTTACAAAAGTTCTAGCTAAAAGCTCATTATCAGCTGCTTGTAGTGCATCAGCATATTTCCAGTCGATTTCAAGTTGTTCCATTATATTAGTAGTAGTACCATCACTAGTTAATTTAGCTTTTACACCACCAACTTCTTTATGACCCATTTCAGCATCAAGACCATAATTATCTAGTATAATTAAAGACCTTTCTAATGCTGTTCTAACAGTTCCTTTAGTTCTTTTCCAGTATTGCTCTTGCATAACTTGAGATGTTGATAAGTCTTTGACTTTAACATCATTGTTTTCAGGTGTTCTAACCCAAAATTCAAGTTCTGTTGCAGATGTTAGTATTACATCCTCAACATCCGACTTTTTAATTTTTAAGTCACATAGCATATTTTCATTATCAAGTAATGTCATAATTTCTTCTTTTAAGTAATTCATTACTTGTTTAAGTATTGAACGAGAGTCAATAAATTTGCCATTATGCTTTAGAAAACATGGTATTCTTAAAGTGCCGACTGGTTTACCTGTCTTATAGTCAACATTGTCATAGTTATAATCAACAAACCATTTAACGTCTACATCAGGAATGATATCTACCTTACCATCATTAAGAGAGGCAATTCCAGGTAGAACAACACTAGAACCGTCAGTTTGAATACCATCTCTTATGAAAACTTCAGTATCTTCGATAAATAGAGAAATTGGGATTTTTTCATCAGTATCATTACCGCCTAAGTCCACTCCCACTAGTGATACGAATTTTATTTCTGGATGACCAATTAACAATTGTCTTAGTGATTGGACATCATAATCCTTTTTGTAAAAATAGTATAGTAAATCAGTACCTAAGCTTTTTACAAGATTTTCAATCATTTTATCCCTCCAAAATTTATTTATACCCCTAAATAATAACATAAAATCCCAATATAATTAAGACTAATATGCAATTAAAGTGCTTAAAATATAGATGATTATTCAAAAATTTGCTATAATTATAGAAGTTAAGAATAGGAGTAACAATATGGCAGTAAAAAAAAGTGCGAGAAAACCAAAAAATAATAAAAGTTCTAACTATGAAAATATCAACAATTTTGCCTATTTTTTTATAGGTCTTTTTTTTCTGTCGACTTACTTCACTTCAAATTATGACAATAGTATAGGATTAATCGGAGGTTGGTTATTTGATATATTTAAAGGCTTGTTTGGAGATGTTCTATTATTCGTTTCTATTTTTCTAATATTTATAGGAGTATATGGAATATTAAGTCGCAATAAACCTAAAAAAACTTTAATTCTCGGAGTAATTTTATCATTATTTGGTCTATTTATAGCTTTTCAAATACAATTCATAGATAAATTTTCTATAGATTCTATTATCTTAGCATTTGAAAGTAAAAATGGTGGAGGTTTAGTTGGAGCTGTAATTTCCAATTCTATTAATTATACATTCGGAAATATTGGGATATGGATAGTTATGATCAGTTTTTTCCTGATAGGTATAGCTTTAATAATTAATAATGTGGCTATGCTTAAAAAAATTAGAGATGCATCAGCGCAAAAATTAAATGAAATACAAGAAGATATTAATATAAAGAAAGATTTGGCTAACAAAAGGAAACAAATTGAAAAAGTAGAGAAGAAAAAAGAAAAACGTAAAAACTATGAAAACCAGATTTTAGCAAGTACTAATCTGGATAGGGATGATTTTTCAGATGAAGATGTAAAACCGGATTCAGATCACGTTAATAGAACATATAATATTAAAGATCATGGAATGCCTGTATTTAATACGGAACATGATGAAAAGAAGATAAAACAGATAGAAAAAGATGACGTGATAGATGTTATGAATAAAAGAATAAGAAACTCTGGCCATTTACATGGAAAGTGGCAATTACCACCAACAACGCTGTTAAAAAATATTAAAAAAGACAAAGACTACAGTAAAAAAATAGAATTAGAAAATACTGCGAGACTTTTGGAAAATACACTTAGGAGCTTCGGTATAAAAATACAAGTTAAAGATATTAATTGCGGCCCATCAATAACCAGATATGAAGCTGTATTAGAACCTGGTACAAAGGTTAGTAAAATCAATGGTCTATCTGAAGATATTGCATTAGCTTTAGCGGCAACAAGTGTCAGGATTGAAGCACCTATACCAGGAAAATCAGCAGTTGGCTTTGAAATACCAAATAAGAAAGTTATACCAGTAACGTTTAAAGAAGTTATTTTGAGCAGTACGTTTAAAGATGATAATTCACCATTAATTATGGGTATAGGCAAGGATATAACCGGAAGGACAGTAGCAACTAGTTTAGTTGATATGCCTCATTTATTAATTGCTGGATCAACTGGATCAGGTAAAAGTGTATGTTTAAATACTATTATATGTAGTTTGCTTTATAAATATACTCCAGACGAACTAAAATTTCTTTTAATTGACCCAAAGAAAGTGGAACTTAACTTATATAATGATATTCCCCATTTAGTAGCTCCAGTTGTTACAGAACCTAAAAAAGCTGCAGTTGCCCTTAAGTGGATGGTTAATGAAATGGAAAACAGATATCAAATACTATCGGATCTTGGTGTTAAGGATATAAAGTCCTATAATAACGTCGTTAAAGCTGAAGAGAAACTGCCATATGTAGTCATTATTATTGATGAATTAGCAGATTTAATGATGGCAGCACCTGTTGATGTAGAGACTTATATATGTCGGTTAGCCCAAAAAGCGAGAGCTGCGGGACTACATTTGATTGTTGCAACACAACGACCTTCTGTCCAGGTTATAACTGGAGATATAAAGTCGAATATACCTACTAGAATTGCTTTTGCAGTTTTTTCACAAATTGATGCTAGAACTATTCTAGATTCTGTTGGTGCTGAGAAACTTCTTGGTAAGGGGGATATGCTTTTTACTGAAAAAGGTGGTAAACTTAAAAGAATTCAAGGTGCATATATTTCAGAAGATGAAATAATTGAAATTACAAAATTCTTAAAATCACAAGGCAAACCAGAATATCTTCAAGGAGTGGAAATTCTAGAAAAAGAGGACATTGGAGATGACTCAGATAAAAAAAATATAGTTAATAATGAAGATGAACTGTTACCAGATGCTGCCAGATTAATTTTAGAAAGTGGACAAGCATCGATATCGATGTTACAAAGAAAACTTAGAGTTGGTTATAGCAGGGCAGCTAGGTTAATAGATATGTTAGAAGAAAAAGGTCTTGTTGGACCATTTGAAGGTACAAAAAGCAGAGAAGTTGTCGGAAATTGGGAAGATTTTGGTCGACTATTTGGGGAGTAAAGAAACTTGTATTTATATAAAGAGTTAAATATAGAAGAATATTTTAATAAAAAGGAAAGTTTCTGTTTAATTGATGTAAGAAGCGAATCTGAATTTCAAGAGGATCATATTCTCGGGGCAATTAATATTCCTATTTTAAATGATGAAGAGAGAGTGTTAGTGGGAACAACATACAAGAATAAGGGTGTTAAGGCTGCAAAAGTATTAGCAAGAAACATAACATTGCCGAGTATGTTGGAAAAGCTTAATAAAATATATAGTATTATTGACAACAATAAAAAAATACCTTTAATATATTGCGCTAGAGGCGGAGATAGAAGTGGTGTGATAGCAACTTTTCTAGCTATGGAAAATACTTATGTATTTCGCTTAATAGGTGGTTATAAATCATATCGAGGCCATGTATTGAATTATTTCAATACTGTATTTAACAAGAAAATTAAAGTGTTTTATGGTTTGACGGGTACTGGTAAAACTGAAGTTTTATTAGAACTTAAAAAAAATAACCTTCCAGTTATTGATTTGGAGGGTTTAGCAAACAATAGAGGATCTGTATTTGGTCATATTGGACTTGGAAAACAGCCATGTCAGAAAAGATTTGATACCTTGTTATATAATGCTTTATCTAATATAAAAGAGGATTATATTATTGTTGAAGGAGAAAGTAAAAAAATTGGAAGGTTATATATTCCAGAACAGTTTTATGATAGAATGATTTTTGGGGACTCTTATTTAATAGATTGTTCTCTGAAATTAAGGATTAAGAGGATTATAGATGAATATGGTGGATATCTAACCGAAAATAAAGAAGAGCTTATAAGAAGCTTGGAAATATTAAAAGTTCATTTAGGCAATGAAAAGACCTTAGAACTTATTTCGAAATTCAATTTAGGTAAATTAGATGAAGTAGTTGAATATCTTTTGATAAATTATTATGATATTCTATATGAAAAAAACCGAAGAGCAAAAAATGCGCATATGATTAGTTATAATGCAGATAATGTTGTTGAATGTGCAAAAAAAATAGCAATTGATATAAAAATAGGAGGTGAAATCTTTGTATGATTTGGGGAAAACCTTAAAAACATCTAGAAATAGAAAGTTTTTAACAATTGAAGAAGTATCAAGTATAACGAAAATTAAGGAACATTATTTATCAGCTTTAGAAGAAGAAGATTTTGATCAATTACCAGCAAGAGTTTATTCAATTGGTTTCATAAACAATCTAGCTGATTTATATGATTTGCCATCATCAGAGTTAATACTGGCCTATGACAGACTAAAAGACAACAGCATAAAATTAAAAACTAAAAAGGATTTTTCAAGTATTAATAGAGCGGTTTATGAAAAAAGTCATGAAAAAGATTATGATATTAAAGATAGAAGTAGTAAGAGACCTCTAGATGAAGACACTTACATTAAACCTGGTGCATTTGAAGAAACTTTCTCGAAAATCAAGGAACTTTCATTAGATGATCAGGAATCATATGATGGTTCAATATCGACGATAGATAAATATATAGAATCTAGTAAGGATGAGTTAAAAGCTCTTTCCATATTAAATGAAATTGAAAATTCCAAAGACGAGAAGTTAAGTGTACAAGATAATTCTAGTAATACTTTTCCAACATCTAAGGTCATGCTTGAATTTGAAGAACTTATAAGAGAAGAAGAGCGATTCAATACTCAAAAACTAAGAAAAATGGAAACAGAAAGAAATATAAATAAGACTAAAAATAGAGTTGCACAGAATAAAGGATTTGGCTTGAATCATGAAACTAGAAGTGGTGCTAGTGTAATGGTATTGATTCTTTTAAGCATCGCTATTCTGGTTTTATTGTATATTATCATTCAAGCTTTAATAGCAAGATAAAAATAAGGTAATTATTGATTACCTTTTTTATTAAACGAGGAGGATTATATGAATTTACCAAACAAAATCACAATATTTAGATTGTTTTTAATTCCAATTTTTGTAGCATTATTTTTCATAGGTGAAAATGGATATATTTGGAGTGGAATTATATTTGTAATTGCATCCTGTACTGATTTTATTGATGGATACTTAGCTAGAAAACTGAACGAAACAACTAATCTTGGAGCATTCCTTGATCCTGTTGCAGATAAAATTTTAGTTTTTGCTGCTTTGATATTATTGGCTGAATCTGGTGTGATTCCAAGTTGGTCTGTAATTTTAATTATAGGAAGAGAAACTTTAATTAATGGATTTAGGTTAATAGCCATAGAAAAAGGTGTTGTAATTTCTGCTAGTTATTTAGGAAAACTTAAAACAGTTACGCAAATGGTGAGTTTAGTTTTGTTGCTTTTTGCGCCTGCTTTATTAGTATTTAAAGTAATTGGACTTATAGTTTATTGGATTGCAGTCATTGCCACTTTGATATCAGGAATAGAATATGTTTATCAGGGAAGGGATTTACTAAGTGACAGATCATAAACTTAAGTTGGATTATATTAATATGATAATTGAAGAACCCAAAACTGTTATGGGGTTTATCAGGCAATCCGAAGAACTAAGAGATGACATATGTCCTTCAGTAGGTAAGGAAATTGGTAATTTCCTACATTTTTTGATAATTTCAACAAATAGTAAAAAAATATTAGAAGTTGGTACTAGTATCGGATACTCAACATCTTGGTTAGCGCTTGCGGCAAAAAAAGTAAATGGACATGTAGAAACAATAGAAAAAGCAGAACGTCTAATTAATGAAGCGAAAAATAATATCGATTTGATGAATTTGAGTGAATTTGTAACATTTTATCATGGAGATGGAGAAATTGTAATTCCTGAATTGATGGATCAATACGACTTAATATTTATTGATGGGGCTACAAAGAGCTATAACGAGCTATATGAGATTAGTTTGAAGAAAATAAAATCTGGTGGCTTGTTGATTTTTGAAGATATATTATTTTCCGTATCAGGGAAAAGAAATATACAAAAAGAAATAATGAATGAATTCAATCTTAAAGTGAAAAATGACAATCGAATTGAAAAAAGTTATCTGAACATTGGTGATGGATTGTTATTATGCCTTAAGAGATAAGGAGAGCTAAATGAAATTACAAGGTACAATGAAAATAAATGATAAAGATCACTTGGAAATTGGCGGTTGTGATACAGTCGCATTAGCAAAGGAGTTTGGAACGCCTTTGGTAGTAATAGATGAAGAATATTTAAATTCAATTTGTGAAGATTACTTCACAGCATTTACAGCTAAGGAAAAATCATTAGTCTTATATGCAAGTAAAGCATTCTTAACACCTAGTATCTTAGGAATAATCAAAAAAAATGGGATGGGTCTTGACACTGTTTCGGGTGGAGAATTATATATGGCAAGAAAGTCTGGTTTTCCAATGGATAAAGTTTTTTTCCATGGAAACAATAAGACCTCTGAAGAAATTATGCAAGCAATTGAATATGGTGTAGCTAGAATAGTACTAGATAATCACTATGAAATTGATTTTGTAAATAAAATTGCAAAAGATTTAAATGCTAAACCTGATGTTTTATTGCGTATAACACCAGGTATTGATGCACATACTCATGACTTCATAAAAACTGGTCACATAGATTCTAAATTTGGTTTTACATTACAAACAGGGGATGCAATGGAAGGTGTTAAAAAAGTAGTCGATTCTGAATACTTGAATTTTAAAGGTTTGCATTGTCATATCGGTTCACAGATATTTGGAACAGAATCTTTTACACACGCTGTTGATGTTATGATGAATTTTATCAAGGACATTAAAGATACAATTGGTGTAGAAGTTGATGATCTGGATATTGGTGGAGGTCGAGGTATATATTATACCGAAGGTGATGATCCTACTTCCATAGAAAACTATAGTGATGCAATATTTAGTGAATTAAAAGAAAAAACTTCACAATTATCTTTAAAAATGCCGAAAATATACATCGAACCAGGCAGGTCAATTATTGGACCTTGTGGTACGAATTTATATAAAGTAGGTTCAATTAAAGATATTCCAGGAATTAGAAAATATGTTGCTGTAGATGGTGGAATGTCTGATAATATCAGACCTGCTTTGTATGGCGCTAAATATGAAGTAGGAATTGCTAGTAGAATGACAGAAGCAAAGAAAAGCGAAACCATAACAATTTCAGGTAAACTATGTGAATCTGGAGATATTTTAGCAAGAGATATTGTTTTAGGAGAGGTTTTCTCTGGTGATATTCTAGCTATGACATCAACTGGAGCTTATGGTTATTCTATGGCAAGTAATTATAATATGATTGGTAAACCGGCGGTTGTCTTTGTGAAGAATGGTAATAGTGATTTAGTTATTAAAAGACAAACATATGAGGATTTATTATCTAGTCATATCATGTTAGAAAGGTTAAAATAATGATATTTAGATTGCTCAATGGACAAATTACTCCATTATATTTTGTTTTTTTTATAATTTCCTTACTGATAAGTTTAACTATTCATGAACTTGCTCATGCATACACATCATTTAAACTTGGGGATTCAACAGCGAAAATCGATGGTAGAATAAGTTTGAATCCATTAAATCACATTGATCCTTATGGTTTTCTTGCTATATTGCTTTTAGGCTTTGGATGGGCTAAACCTGTTATGATGAATCCTTATAATTTTAAGCATTATAGAGATGGTATATTTTTCACAGCCTTAGCTGGACCAGTATCAAATATTATTCAAGCTATTTTTGGAGCTTTATTGTTGAATTTAAATCTACCAATAATTGTTTTAGAATTCATACAAGTTTATGTTTTAATAAATATAATTTTAGCATCTTTTAATATTTTACCAATACCACCTCTTGACGGTTATAAAGTTTTTTCTAGAATCTTATCAGATAAGCTATATTATCGAGCTGAGTTTTACGAAAGAAAATATGGATTCATAATTATTTTAATATTATTGGTATCTGGTATTTTAGAGAGGTTGTTCAGTCCGATATTTGATTTTTTAGTTAACATAATTAGTATGTTGCAATTTTAAGGAGCATTTTATGAAAAAAATAGTATTAAGTGGTATGCGTCCAACAGGTAAACTGCATATTGGACACTTGAGTGTAATAGATAATTGGATTAAACTCCAAGATGAATTCGATACAAATTTCTTTGTAGCTGATTATCATGCTTTAACAACACAATTTGACGATACTTCAATGTTACAAGAAAATATTAGAAACATGATGATAGACTGGCTTGCAATAGGTTTGGATCCGGAAAAGTCAACTTTATTCATACAATCCCAGATAAAGGAACATGCTGAGTTATACCTTTTATTCTCGATGATAACACCATTGTCTTGGTTGGAGAGATGTCCCACCTATAAGGGACAAATTGATCAATTCAGAGAACAACAAGGAAAGGATATAACTACCCATGGTTTTCTTGGTTATCCATTACTACAAGGGGCTGACATACTTCTTTATTTAGCAGATTTTGTTCCAGTAGGAGAGGATCAATTGCCACATCTTGAAATAACCAGAGAAGTAGCAAGAAGGTTCAATCATCTTTATAAAACAGATTTATTTCCTGAACCAAAAGGATTATTGGCCAAGGTTCCTTTACTATTAGGGACTGATGGTAGAAAAATGTCTAAGAGTTATAATAATTATATTAATATAATGTCTGAAACCGATGAAATTACAAGTAAAGTCAGATCTATGATTACTGATCCTAAAAGGATAAGAAGAGATGATCCAGGTAATCCTGATGTATGTACTGTTTACAGTTATCAAAAAATTTACAATCAAGAAGATGTACCAGAAATAGAACTTTCATGTAAGGCTGGAACTATTGGTTGTATGGATTGTAAGAAGAAACTTATTAATTCACTTGATAAGTTACTTGGACCTATTAGAGAAAAACGTCATGAAATAGAAGACAATCAAAAATATATTGATGAAGTAATAGAATTTGGAAGAGACAAGGCGAAAATTAAAGCTCAAATGAATATAGAAAAAATCAAGGAGGCTATGAATTTAATCTGATGGAAAAGGTAATATTAGAATCCTTTGAAGGCCCACTTGATTTACTCCTTCACCTTATCAAGGAACATAAAGTGAATATTTATGATATACCAATTTTCACTATAACAAAACAATATTTGGAATATCTTAATAAAATGAGTGAATATAATATAGAAATTGCAAGCGAATTTTTAGTTTTGGCTTCTACTTTAGTATCAATTAAAGTTAAAATGCTTTTACCAAAAGAAAATGAAGATGAACAACTTGAAACAGATGACCCTAGGATTGAATTAGTTAATAGATTACTTGAATATGAAAGATATAAGGAAGCCTCAGAAACTTTCTTATATCTTTTATCTACCCAGGGTAAATCATACTATAGACCGCAAGATGAGAAACTATACAACAGAATATCCAAGGAATCAAATTCTCTAGAAAACACAGATGTATCTGATTTAACTAAGTATATACAATTTGCACTTGAGAGAAAAAAAGAACAACAAATGCCACCATATGAAGTCAAAACAAAGCAAATTAGCATATCACAAAAGATTAGTGAACTATTAATTAAACTTGAAAGTTTAAAGCAAACTTATTTTGAAAAGATAGTTGATAGGAATAGTCCTGGTGATGTTGTGATAAGTTTTATGGCAATATTAGATTTATACAAACAAAACAAGGTTGATTTAAACCAAATGGATAGTTTTACACCAATTAAAATAACATATAAAGAAGGTAAAATAGATGCTATTTAAAGAAGATATATTAGCCATGTTAGAAGCAGTATTATTTGTATCTCATGAACCACTATCCTTTGATAAACTTGTGGAAGTTCTAGGGATAGAAAGTAATGAATTAAAGGAAATTATCAGTGAATATCAGACTAACCTGAATTTACCTGGGAGAGGTATAGAATTAGTAAATGTTGCAGGTGGTTATAAACTGATGACAAAAGGATCTTTTCACGAATTAGTCGAAAAAGTTATTAGACCTCAAGGTGGACAATTAACAAGAGCTGCTTTAGAAACATTGGCAATCATTGCCTACAAACAACCTGTAACAAGAAGTGAAATAGAAGATATCAGAGGTGTTAGTATCGATTCAATGATATATAAATTATTAGATAAAGAACTAATTGTTGAAGTTGGAAGAAAAGAAGTTCCAGGACATCCAAATCTATATGGTACGACAGATAGATTCTTAATGCAGTTAGGACTTAATAGTCTTGATGAATTACCCGAACTAGCTGATATTCCAGTAAATGAAATCACCCAAGATGAATTGGACTTTAATAACCAAGGTTTGGCAATTGATATTGAGAAAATAAATGAAACAAATTAATATATATTTATCAGAAAACTACATTCATTTTCTATCAATAGAAAAAGGCCTGGCTAATAACTCTATAGAATCATACCTAAGGGATATTAGCAGATTTTTTTCGTTCTTAAATGATGATTTAAAAATGGATATTAATAAAATTGAAGCTATTTCAAAGGAGCATTTGCTTAAATATTTCAAACAAATAAATTTAGATGGTATAAGTAAAAGAACACAGGCAAGATATATTGCTTCTTTAAAAAGCTACTTTAGATTCTTAATTAGAGAGGCTGTAATTAAGAAGGACCCTACAGATATTATTTATACACCGAAAAAAGATAAAAAGCTACCAGATTATTTAAGTATAAATGAAATTGAAAGACTCCTTCAAAGTGTCGATATTACGACAAAACTGGGATATCGGGACCGTACCATGTTAGAAATTACCTATGGTGCCGGGCTTAGAGTGAGTGAACTATTATCGTTAAAAACAGAGGATATAAATCTTGAAATGGGATTTATCAGGTGCTATGGTAAAGGCAATAAGGAAAGAATAATTCCTATTGGAGAAATTGCCTTAGATTATTTAAATATATACTTGATTAATATTCGTCCGAAGTTACAAAAAAATATGAAATCCAAGGAGCTTTTCTTAAACTCAAGAGGAAAATCTATGTCAAGACAAGGGTTTTTTAAAATCCTTTTAAACTATGGTAAAATAGCAGGTATCAAGAAGCATTTATCACCACATACTCTAAGACATTCATTTGCGACTCATCTCTTGGAAAATGGAGCAGATTTAAGAAGTGTTCAAGAAATGTTAGGACATTCAGATATTTCAACAACTGAGATATATACTCATTTAAGTATGAAACAAATAAAGAAAGTATATGATAAGACACACCCGAGAGCATAAGGAGGAATAATGGACTATTTGAATAAAATCATTGAAACAAAAAAATGGTTGCAATCAAAATATAACTTTGAGGGGATTGACTTAGCATTGGTTCTAGGTTCAGGATTAGGTGCATTTGCCGATTTAATTGAAAATAAAGTTGAAATTAATTTTAAGGATATTCCAAATTTCAAGGTAGGAAAAGTAGTGGGTCATAATAATAAGATGATAATCGGGGATGTTGCTGGTAAAAAAATCGTTGTAATGCAAGGTAGAGTTCATTATTATGAAGGGAACTCCATGAAAGAAGTGACTTTTCCAATAAGAGTATTAAGTTCTTTAGGGATCAATAAACTAATGCTAACAAATGCAGCTGGTGGATTAACTGGAGAAGCAGGTCAATTAATGTTGATTGAAGATCATCTTGATTTATTTTGCCCTAATCCACTGATGGGTGAAAACATAAATGAATTTGGTGATAGATTTCCTGACATGACCGAAGTATATAATCGAGAATTCATTGAAAAAGCAATTGAGATTGGAAATAAATTGCAGGTTGAGTTAACAAAAGGAACATATTGTTATTTAACTGGACCTTCTTATGAAACACCTTTTGATATTAAAGTATTAAAGGGACTGGGCGTTAATGCTGTAGGTATGTCAACTGTACCAGAGGCTTTAGTAGCTAAACATTCAAAAATGAGAATACTAGGCATATCTTGCATAACTAATCTGGCAGCCGGAATCAGTGGCAAACCACTTAGTCATTCTGAAGTTGTTGAAACAACCTCAAGGGTATCAGAGGACTTTATAAAATTACTTAAAGGTATTATAAAGGAGATATAATGAATCCTGTAGAAATAATAAGAAAAAAAAGAGATGGAGAGATATTGACTGCCAAGGAAATACAATACTTCGTAACTGGCTTCACAAGTGGTGAAATTCCAGATTACCAAGTATCTGCATTTGCTATGGCAGTTTATTTTATGGGTCTTACCGATGATGAATTATATCAGTTCACCAAACAAATGATTGAAACTGGAGATATAATCGAGCAAGAAGAGAGTGTAGCTAAATATGTTGATAAACATAGTACAGGCGGTGTTGGGGACAAACTAACACTAATAGTAGCACCGATAGTTGCTGCATGTGGCTTAAAGATGCCAAAAATGTCTGGTAGAGGCCTTAGCTTTTCAGGAGGTACCATTGATAAGCTTGAAAGCATCAAAGGCTTTAGAGTCGATATAAGCAAGGCGGATTTTCATAAGCAAATTGATGAGATAGGTCTTGGAATAATTGGCCAAAGTGATAATATAGCTAAAAGTGATAAATTACTTTATGCAATTAGAGATGTAACCGCAACGGTTGAAAGCATACCTCTTATAGCATCTTCAATAGTCTCTAAAAAAATTGCCTCTGGTAGCAAGAATATTGTCTTTGATGTAAAGGTTGGAATTGGTGCATTTATGAAGGATATAAAAAATGGTATCAAATTAGCCAATACCTTAGTAGATCTTGTAAAAGACTTTGGAGGTAAAAGTGTTGCTGTTGTAACAAATATGAATTATCCACTAGGACATTATGTAGGAAATTCCTTAGAGATACTAGAAGTTGTCGAATGTTTAAAAGGTAAATTGCCCAAAGACATTGAAGAACTAGTCTATGAATTGTCAGGACAATTATTATTAATTGGAGATAAAGCCAATAGTATGTTCGATGCAAAAAAAATGGTTCTAGAAAAAATTAATAATGGTGAAGCTTTGGTTAAATTTAAGGAATTAATTGAATATCAAGGTGGAGACAGCAGTTTTATAATGGATTATAGTCAATTGCCACAGGCAATGTACAAAATTGAAGTTAAATCAGAGTATGAAGGATTCATTTCTTTTATAGATGCTGAGAAAATAGGTCTATTATCTTTAAATATTGGTGCTGGCAGAACAAAGAAAAAGGATATTATTGATTACTCCGCTGGTATATATATTCCTTTAAAAATAAATGATCGAGTTGAAAAAGGTGTGACTCTTGGAGTGATTTCTCATTCAAAGAAAGACTTGGATGTAAATCAAGTTGTTAGAGATTATATTTCTGCCTTTTCATTTCAAGAAAATACCATAGAGGATACAAGTATGATCTTCAGTGTAATAAGTCGATACACCTAGGAAATAGAGGGTTTCTGTGATATAATAATTTAGTATGTAAATAGAAAGGGGGAAGTAGTTTGAAACCAATATTAGCAATTGTAGGCAGACCTAATGTAGGCAAATCTACAATATTTAATAGAATAGTCGGTGAGAGAAAGTCCATAGTGGACGATTCCCCAGGAGTAACAAGAGATAGATTATATGATGAAGCGAACTGGCAAAAGCACAACTTTATCATAATTGATACAGGCGGAATACAATGGGAAAAAGAAGATATCAATAAATCGATTACTAAACAAGCTCAAATAGCCATTGAGGAAGCAGATGTTATTTTGATGGTAGTAGATAGTCAGATTGGGGTGACCTTGGATGATCAAAAAATTTCCAACATCCTTAAAAAAACCGATAAACCGATTGTATTAGCTGTAAATAAGACTGATAATTTCCAAAAAAGTAATTATTATGATTTCTATAGTCTTGGACTTGGTGAACCAATCCCGATTTCTGCAACACATGGTGGAAACATGGGAGACTTACTTGATGAAATAACAAATAATTTTCCAATTGAAGGGGACGAAGGTCTAGATGATGATAAACTAAAAATTGCTATCATTGGCAGACCAAATGTTGGTAAATCTTCGTTGGTAAATAAATTATCGAATTCTGATAGGGTAATTGTAAGTCCAATAGCTGGTACTACTAGAGATTCTGTAGATCAAAAAGTAATATATGATGATGAAGAGTATATCTTGATTGATACTGCAGGTATAAGAAAAAAATCTAAAATTGGTGAAGCTATAGAAAAATTCACTATTATTAGATCTTTAAGAGCAATTGAAAGATCTAATGTCACTTTTCTTATGATTGATGCTGTTGATGGTGTCACAGAACAAGATAAAAAAATTGCTGGATATGCCTTCGAAAATGGTAAGGGTATAATCATAGTTGTCAATAAATGGGACTTAATTGAAAAAGACGGCAAAACCATGAAGAAATATGAAGAAGATATTAGAGAAGAATTAACTTTTTTAAGTTATGCACCAATTATCTTTATTTCGGCTTTAACAGGTAAAAGAATTCATGATTTATTATTATTAGCAAAGAAGATAAATATAAATTGCAAAAGAAAAATTGAAACTTCAGTTCTAAATCAGCTTTTAAGAGAAATAGTAACATATAACCCTCCTTCAAGAGAAAAGGGCAGAAATTTAAAAATATATTATGGTACACAAATAAGAGTAGCACCACCATCATTTGCTCTTTTTATCAATGATGAAAAACTGATGCATTTTTCATATAAAAGACATATTGAAAATAAATTCAGGGAGGCCTTTGATTTTGAAGGTACGCCTATAAGAATTTATCTTCGTAATAAAAAAGGAGATGCGTAAATTGAGAATTTCAATAATTGGTATAGGTAGCTGGGGAACAGCTCTTGCAATACATTTAATAAAAAACGGTCATCAAGTAACTATTTATGGCAGACTAGAAGATAATATTGTACAGATTAACAATGATAAAACACATCCTTTTTTACCAGGAATTGTAATTCCAGAAGAATTAAAAATTACCGGTGATTTAAAAGAAGCTTGTAATAATGAATATTTAGTCCTTGCCGTTCCATCACAATATATTAGAGATGTTGTGAAAAAAATGTATAGAGCAGGCTTTGGCAAGAAAACAATTATTAATGTAGCTAAAGGAATTGAAATAGAAACAGGACTAAGAATGTCAGAAGTAGTAGCAGAAGTAACAAAATCTGAATATGATTACTGTGTTCTTTCTGGTCCAACTCATGCAGAAGAAGTAGCAAAGGGTTTGCCTGCTGCTATAGTTGCTGCAAGTGATAACATTGAATTAGCTGAATTAGTACAACAAATTTTTAATAATGAATCACTAAGAGTTTACACTAATGATGATACTCTTGGTGTGGAGCTAGGTGGTTCTTTTAAGAATGTTGTTGCTATTGCTAGTGGTATTGTTGATGGCTTAGAATTTGGTGATAATGCTAAAGCATCATTGATTACCAGGGGCTTATATGAAATGAAGCAATTAGGTAGAAAATTAGGTGCAAATCCAGAGACATTTAATGGTTTATCTGGTATTGGTGACTTAATGGTTACTTGTATGAGTAAACATAGCCGAAATAGAGGTTTTGGTGAAAAAATCGGCAAGGGTTTAAAGAGCACCGATATATTAAAATCCAGTGATATGGTTACTGAAGGTGTATATGCGGCTAAGGCCTTCTATTTATTGAGTAAAAAACTTAACTTAGACCTGCCTATTAATGAAGAAGTATATAAATGTATTTATGAAAACAAAGATCCGATTGATTGTTTTAAAGATTTAATGACAAGAGAAATGAAAATGGAAAGAGAGTAGATTAATGAAGAAAATTAAAATTGGTTTACTAGGTTGTGGTACTGTAGGTCAAGGTGTTTATAAATTAATACAATTAAACAGAAGTAAATATTTAGCAATATTAGATGGGGTCGAACTAGAAATAGTAAAAATATTAGTCAATGATTTGAAAAAGTCTAGAGATTTAGTACCTAATGAATTGTTGACTATAAATCCTTATGATATAATCGCTAATAAAGAAATTGATATAGTAATTGAAGTAATTGGTGGAACTACTATTGCTGAAGAATACATTACAGAAGCTATTAAAAATGGAAAACATATCATTACAGCAAATAAAGATTTAATGGCTACAAGAGGACAAGAAATCTTGGAATTAGGCAACGAATATTCTAAAGAAGTAAAGTATGAAGCCAGTGTTGCAGGAGCTATCCCTATTATTAGCACAATAAAAGACAATTTACAAAGCAACCAGATAACAAAAGTGATGGGCATAATAAACGGTACTACCAACTTTATTTTAACCAAGATGTTTGCAGAAGGAAGAAGTTTAGAAGATGTCTTACAAGAAGCCAAAGATTTAGGCTATGCTGAAGCAGATCCTACTTCTGATATTGAAGGCTTGGATGCAGCTAGAAAAATTGCAATTTTAGCTTCGATAGCATTTAGTAGAAGAGTAAAACTAGAAAATGTCTATGTTGAAGGTATTACTAAAATAAGTGTAGATGATGTTAACTATGCAAGACAATTTAAAAGCACTATAAAATTATTAGGGATTGCTTTATTAAAAGATGATGCTATTGAAGTTAGGGTTCATCCAACTTTATTACCATTATCACATCCTTTAGCTAAGGTAGATGATGTTTATAATGCGGTATATTTAGAAGGCAACGCCTTCGGAGATTTAACTCTTATTGGTAAAGGGGCTGGTGGACTACCTACAGCTAGCGCAGTAGTATCAGATGTATTAAGTATAGTTAAGAATATGAATAAAGAAATTCATAAAATTAAAAACTGCTCATGTTATTTAGATTTAATGATTAGAAATATTGAAGAGACAATCAGTCATTACTATTTTAGAATGGTCGTTGTTGATAAAACAAGAGTATTAAGCAAAATTGCTGATGCTTTTGCATCTAATAATGTAAGTATCGACTCTGTTATACAAAGGAAATTACCTGACGGTAAAGCTGAATTAGTAATTTTGACTGATCGTGTACTTAATAAGAATATGCAAAGTGCTAGAGAACAAATTGAAAATCTAGACGTTGTTATAGAAATTAAATCAGTTCTACGCTCAGAAAAAGAATATTAAAGGGGTAATAGATAATGGGAATAATTGTACAAAAATATGGGGGAACTTCAGTAGGTAATCCCGAGAGAATAATGAATGTAGCAAACAGAATTATTGCTACTAAAGAGCAAGGGAATAGCGTAATAACAGTTGTATCAGCTATGGGTGATTCCACCGATGATTTATTGGCATTAGCTCAAGCAATAACTAAAAATCCATCAAATAGGGAAATGGATATGCTACTTGCTACAGGAGAACAAGTATCTATTGCGTTATTATCAATGGCTATCAAAGAAAAAGGTTATGAAGTTGTTTCTTTGACAGGTGCACAGGCAGGTATTTTTACAGATAATATTCATAAAAAAGCAAAGATTACTAGAATTGACAATACAAGATTAAAAAAAGAAATTAATGCTGGTAAAATTGTTATAGTAGCAGGTTTTCAAGGTAAAACTGAAAGTGGCGAAATAACTACTTTAGGTAGAGGTGGTTCTGATACTACAGCTGTTGCAGTAGCGGCAGCAATAAAAGCAGATGTGTGTGAAATATATACAGATGTTGATGGTGTTTACACTACTGATCCAAGATTAGTTGCTAATGCTAGAAAACTGCCTTTTGTTTCTTATGATGAAATGTTGGAACTTGCAAGTCTTGGTGCTTTAGTTCTTCAAACAAGAGCTGTAGAATATGCAAAACAGCATAATGTTAAAGTATGTGTAAGGTCTAGTTTTAATAATAATGAAGGTACAATTGTCGAGGAGGGATCTTTAATGGAAAAAACAAGATTAGTTAGTGGGGTTGCTCATGATTTAGATGTCGCTAAAATAACAATTTATGGAGTTCCTGATATTCCAGGCGTTGCCGGAAGTATATTTAGAGCTTTAGCAGATAATACTATCAATGTTGATATGATTGTTCAAAGTAATCCTAGAGGAACTATAAATGACATATCATTTACAGTTCATAACGAAGATAAAGAAAAGGCAATGGAAATTGTTGAAAAAATTAGAAGCGAAATAGGTGCAGAAGGTGTCAAGGTTCGTGAAAAACTGGCTAAAATAAGTATAGTTGGTGCTGGAATGCAGTCAAATCCTGGTGTAGCTGCAACAATGTTCGAAGCATTGGCAAAAGCTGGTATCAATATTGAACTTATAAGCACTTCTGAAATTAAAGTTTCTTGTATCTTAGAATTAGAAAGAGCCAAGGAAGCAGTACAAGTAATTCATGATAAATTTAAATTAGGTGAAATAGAGGTTTAATATGAAAGTAAGAAAAGCAGTTATTCCAGCAGCTGGACTTGGTACAAGATTATTACCAGCAACAAAAGCTGTTCCAAAAGAAATGTTGCCAATACTAGATAAGCCTGCAATTCAATATATTGTTGAAGAAGCTGTAGAAGCAGGAATAGAAGAAATTCTTATTATAACTAATAGAGGTAAGGACGCCATAGAAAACCATTTTGATATATCTTATGAGTTGGAAAAACATCTTGAGGAAAAGAATAATCAAGAGATGTTGGAAATGCTAAAACCTATAAGCAAAATGGCTAAAATTTATTTCATTAGACAACAATCGCCAAATGGACTTGGACATGCTGTAGGTATGGCAAAAGAGTTTGTAAAGGATGAACCTTTTGCAGTTTTACTAGGAGATGACTTATTTTACCATGAAGAAAAAAATTGTCTAAAGTCATTGATTGATATCTATGACAGAGAGAAAAAAAGTGTATTTGCCTTAATGCAGGTTCCTATTGAAGACGTTAGTAAATATGGAATAATTAGCGGTAATAAAGTTGAAGAAAATCTTTATAATGTGAAAGGTTTAATTGAAAAACCTTCTCCAATGGAGGCGCCTACGAATTTAGCAGTTATTGGCAGATATGTCTTTACTTCCAAGATCTTTGAAATGATTGAAGAAACAAAACCTGGAAAAGGTGGAGAAATACAATTAACTGATGCAATGTACAAGTTGCTCGCATTCCAAGGAATGTATGGCTACATATTTGATGGTAAAAGGTATGACACCGGAAATTTACTAGGTTATTTAAAGACTATTGTAGACTATGCTCTTAGAAGAGAAGATATAAGCGAAAGTTTCAAGGGATTTTTAAAAGAAAAAATATAGATAAATAAAGAGGTAGTTGCACTTGTGTTATTACTTCTTTTCTTATTTGAGAGGAAGATAAAATGAAATTTGCATTATTAAGTGTTACAAATAAAACTGGAATAATAGAATTTGCCAAAGGTCTTGAAAGAAACAACTATCAAATTGTTTCAACAGGTGGAACTTACAAAATCTTAAAAGAGAATGATGTTAAAGTTTTAACTGTTGAAAGTATAACTGGTTCGAAAGAAATTTTGGATGGTAGAGTAAAAACATTGAATCCGATGATACATGGTGGAATACTTTATAAAAGGAATAATCAAAATCACCAAGAAACAATTTATGAACTTGGAATTAATTCAATCGATTTAGTCTGTGTAAACTTATACGAATTTGAAAATGCAGTTAAAAATGACTTGGAAGAAGATATGATTATTGAAGAAATCGATATTGGTGGACCAACAATGATCAGAGCTGCTGCTAAGAACTATAAGGATGTGTTAATTGTTACTGATAACGATGACTATGATGTACTACTTGAAAAATTAGAAAATAATAATATAGATATCACTTACAGGAAACATCTGGCAGGAAAAGCATTTAGTCTTATAGCAAAATATGATATTGCTATTTCAAATTATTTTAATCCTGAAAATAAAGTGATAAGTTTAAATTTCATAAAAGACCTTAGCTATGGTGAAAACCCTCACCAGAAAGCATCTTTATACAAGAAAGGCAAAAATCCTAGCTTGATGGATATGGAACAACTTAATGGTAAGGCAATGTCCTACAATAATTATAATGATGTGTTTGCCGCTATGGAAATACTTTATGATTTCAAAGAAGAAAATTATTTTGCAGTTGCAATAAAACATGGAACAATTTGTTGTGCAGCTGCTGGAAATACTACCTTAGATGCTTATGTGAAGAGCTATAAGAATGATCCAGTATCTATTTTTGGAGGAATTGTTGCTTTTAATAATAAAGTTGATTATGCTACAGCAACAGAACTAAATAAAATTTTTCTGGAAATCATCGTTGCTCCAGATTATGATGCGGATGCACTTGATGTTTTGAGAACTAAGAAGAATTTAAGAATAATGAAGTATAATGATTTAAATTATAGTGATTGTTATTCATATAAAGATTTAGATGGATATTTCTTAAAACAAGGTCGAGATTTAGAATTAATCAAAAATATAGAAGTGGCAACAAAAACAGAACCTGATAAGGAAATGTTAGAAGATATGATATTTGGAATGAAAATAGTGAAAAATATTAAATCTAATGGAATAGCTATAGTGAAAAATAAAGAAGTACTTGCAGTTTGTGGTGGTCAAACTGCACGAATTTTTGCCATACAAGATGCATTGCTAAATTATAAGGAAAAGGATTACAATGGAGCTATACTAGCTTCAGATGCCTTTTTCCCTTTTAAAGATAGTGTGGAAATGGCTCAATTGGCTGGTATAAAAGGTATTGTGCAACCAGGAGGCTCTAGAAATGATCAAGATTCAATTGATTATTGCAACGAAAATAATTTACCAATGGTATTAACGGGAATTAGACATTTTAAACACTAGGGAGGTGTAATTATGAAATTAAATTTTCTATTAAACAATATTGGACCTATAGAAAAGGCTAATATAGAATTAGAAGACTTGACTGTTATTGTTGGTACAAACTCTATAGGCAAAAGTCTTATTAGTAAAAGTGCATATATAGCTCTGAAATGTATTTTGTCCAAGGATGAAGAAATAGTTGATTTAATTAAGGATGAGGGCTATACACCGGAATTATATAAATTTGCCGAAGATATATTTTTAAGAATGTCAGTTGATGACATTACAGCTTTAAAGGTTGATTTTAATCCATTGAAAATAAATATTATTGAAAAAGATTTGAAGATAAAAGATGTTACTTATGTTGATGGCCCTTTAATAATTAACGAAAGTATACCAAAAAATTTGGGTTTGGAACATAATGATGATTTAAAAAGGAAAATGATAGAAGTAAAAAAAGCTCCATATGTTAATAAAGAGGATACATTTAATAAGTTGAAATTAAAAAATGAAATTTTCTCTTTAATCGATGAAATTATTGAAAATCAAATTATAGAGTATTCAGGTGAAAAAAGAAGATTCTTTCTAAACGTTAATGATAGGATAAGAGTCCCAATTAATAAGACGCCAAATGGTATTAAATCTTTTCTTATTTTAAGAGAATTATTAGATAATGGATATTTGGATAACGATAGTATTTTAATACTTGATGAACCTGAAATATTATCCCATCCAGTTTGGCAATTATCACTTGCCCATATCATAGGCAGAATTATAAAAGATCTTGGACTTAAGGTTATAATAAATACTTGCAATATTTATTTTATAGAAGCTTTAGAAATGTATAGTGAAAGTTACAAACTAAATAAAAACTTTTATTTAGGCAATAAAATTAATGACGGTTATGAATTTGTTAACGAAACAAACTCCATCCAGAATATCTACAATGCACTTCTAGCTCCTTTTGAGAAACTTGACAATTTAAGAATGGAATATAAAAAGGAGGATTAATATGCTAAAAGAGATAAAAGGATTATTAGCAAACAATTACTCTGAATTCTATGAAGAAATAAAAAGTATAGCCTTTGATTCTGCTAATGACGAATATCCTACAAATCTAGAATATAAAATGTATAATTTTGACAATATAGCTAGTAAAATCTATGGAATCAGTCAAGAGCTTATGCCTTGTTCACCAGATGGGATCTATATTAGTGATAAGATATATTTTATTGAATTTAAAAATGGTAGATTAGATACACCTGATAAAAAAAGAAATTTAAGATTAAAATTTGCTGAAGGACCATACATAATACTAGCTAAAATTTTAAGAGATGCAAAGATAAAGTTTACCAAACAAGAATTTTATTCTTTACCAAAAGTAGGAATAGTTATATATAATAGCAAAAAAAACCCCTCAGAAGTACTGAATTTCAGATACGAATCGAGGTTTCAACTAAATGAATATAATTATACTTTATATGATCAAATATATACATTTTCTTTCAGTCAATTTGAGAAACTTGTACTTGATGGGAAAAGCCCTTTTGGATTTTTCCAAGAAGAATATTAAGTGTTGACAGATTACCGTAATTATTATACAATTATCAAGGTAAAGCAAATTCACTTTACGGAGATAAAATGGAAAAATTTACAAAAATCAGCCTTTTATTAGATATATATGGAAATCTATTAAAAGGTAGAAGAAAAGAAGTCTTAAATCTATATTATAACGAAGATTATTCACTGACTGAGATAGCTGAAATATATAATATTACCAAGCAAGGTGTCAGAGATTTTTTGTTAAAGGGTGAAAAAGAACTTCTTGAATACGAAAACAGTTTAAACATATTAGAAAATAAATTCGAAATGGATGATATATTGAATAATCTTCTTGAAAGTGAAGATTTAGAAAATATAAAGACCAATTTGCAAAAATTGATATATTATCAAAAGGAGTAATAATGGGAGCTTTCAATAGCTTGTCTGAAAAATTACAAAAAGCATTCGCAAAACTAACTGGTAAAGGAAGATTAACTGAAGAAGATGTAACAATTGCTTTAAAAGAAGTACAAATCGCCTTACTTGAAGCTGATGTTAATTATAAGGTAGTAAAAGATTTTACCAAGAAAGTTAAAGAACAAGCCATTGGTAAGGATGTTTTAGAAAGCTTGACCCCAGGACAACAAGTTGTAAAGATAGTTAATGCGGAATTAGTGGAACTTCTTGGTGGAAAAATTGAAAAATTAGAATTCACCGGAAATAGACCTTATGTTATATTTTTAGTTGGACTACAAGGATCGGGTAAAACCACTACAGCAGGAAAACTGGCTTATATGCTTAAAGGACAAAATAAGAAGACATTCTTAATTGGAGCAGATATTTATAGACCTGCAGCTATGGATCAATTAGAAGTGCTTGCTAAAAAAATAGATGTAAAAATTCATTATGACAAAAATTCCAAGAATGTTAAACAAATTGTTATCGACGGTATTGCGATTGCAAAAAGCAATAACAGTGACATCATAATAGTTGATACAGCTGGCAGACAACATCTTGATGATTCTATGATGGATGAACTAGTAGACCTAAAGAATAGTCTTAATCCTGATGAAGTTATACTTGTTGTTGATGGAATGACTGGTCAAGATGCAGTTAATATAGGTAAAGAATTTAATGAAAAAGTAGGTATTGACAGTATTGCAGTTACCAAGATGGATGGCGATGCTAGAGGCGGAGCAGTAATTTCATTAAGATATATAACTGGTAAACAAATTAAACTAATAGGTATGGGAGAAAAGATAGATCAACTTGAATTGTTCTATCCTGACCGTATAGCCAGTAGAATTCTTGGCATGGGTGACATTTTATCCCTGATTGAAAAAGCACAAGATAATATTGATGCAAAATCAGCCTTAGAGCTTCAAAAAAAACTAATGGAATCTACATTTACTTTAGAAGATTTCCTTGGACAAATAAAACAAATGAAGAGTCTTGGCTCTATCGAGGATTTGTTAGCGATGATACCAGGTGGAAACAAGATCAAAAATGTACAAGTTAACGAAAAAGATTTATCAAAGACAGAGGCAATAATACTGTCAATGACCAAAGAAGAAAGAAATAGGCCTAATATTCTTAATGCCAGCAGGAAAAAAAGAATTTCTGCAGGAAGTGGAACAGAGGTACAAGATATAAATAGACTGTTAAAACAATTTGATAGTACTAAGACAATGATGAAACAATTTGGTAACATGAGTAAAAAAAGAAAAGGTTTTGGACCGAAGTTTTTTTAAACTCTTTTATAATAAAAATTACAAGGAGGTGAAGATATGGCAACAAAGATTAGATTACGCAGAATGGGAGCTAAAAAAGCACCTTTCTATAGAGTCGTAGTAGCGGACACTCGTTCTCCTAGAGACGGCAAGAGCATAGAAGAAATTGGTTACTACAATCCTATTGCAAAAAAAGACGATGTTACTTTAAAGATTAATGAAGAAAGAGCTTTATATTGGTTAAACACAGGAGCTCAGCCTTCTGAAACTGTTAAAGCCCTATTAAGAAAAGCTGGAGTTTTAGAGAAACTTAACAACTAAGGAGATTAGTTATGACTGAACTGATTAAACTAATTATTAACAATATTGTTGATGAAACTGTTCCAATTGAAATTGAAAGCAAGAAAGAAAATGGAAATGAAGAGATTACTGTAATTGTTCCTGAAGAGTTCATGGGGAAAATCATAGGCAAAAACGGTAGAATCGCCAAAGCCATTAGACTAATTGCCAATGCCAACAGGAATAGAGAATCTAAAAAAGTATATGTTAATATTATAGCTAAAGAAAATTAATGATTAAACTAGGAAAAATTGTTGGTACATTTGGTATCAAGGGAGAACTCAAGATATATCCCCTTACAAACTATAAAGAAATGTTTCTTGAATTTGAATATTTGTTAATATCTGCAGTTAAAGAACCAATTAAGGTAAATGTAGTTAAGGCAAGAATTCAAAAAAATACAATTATTATCCTTCTAGAAGGTATAAATTCAATTAATCAAGCTCAAGATTTTATAGGTAAAGATATATTGATAGAAGAATCTTTATTACCTGAATTAGATGAAACAGAAGAATATGTTTATAAATTGCTTGGTATGAAAGTATATCTTGAAAACAATGAACTTCTAGGTTCTATTTCTGATGTTTTTGATAATGGGGCACATGGTATTTATGAAATCAAGAATGAAAATGGAAAAGAAATAATGATTCCTGTTCTTGAAGATACTATAATCAGCAGAGATTTTGATGAAGGGAAAATGGTAGTTAAACTACTACCAGGTTTATTGGATTAATGAGAATTGATGTAATGACACTTTTCCCGGAAATGTTCGAATCACCCTTGAAAGAAAGCCTGTTGAAGAAAGCGATAGAAAAGTCGATAATCGATATTAGTTTTACCAATATCAGAGATTTTTCTACTAATAAGCACCATAAAGTTGATGATTATCCTTATGGGGGTGGTAAAGGTCTTGTAATAAGTCCGGAACCAGTTATACTTGCTTTCGAATCAATAGAAAAAAAACCTAGAACAAAAACAATTTTCTTATCTCCAGGTGGTAAAGTCTTGAGCCAAGTAAAACTCAAGGAATTAAGCTGCTTTGACCAATTAATACTAGTATGTGGTCATTATGAAGGTATTGATCAACGTGCTATAGATACAATTGTTGATGAAGAAATTTCTATTGGTGATTATATTTTAACCGGCGGTGAATTACCTGCATTAGTTTTAATTGATGGAGTTAGCCGTTATATAGAAGGTGTTGTTGGATCAAAAGAATCAGTTTTAGAAGATTCTTTAAGTGATGGTTTATTAAAATATCCACAATACACAATTCCAAGGAACTTTAGAAATATGGAAGTTCCAGAAATTTTGCTATCTGGTCATCATAAAAAAATTCAAGATTGGCGCATAGAACAAAGTTACAAAAGAACTAAAATTAATAGGCCGGATTTATGGCGTAAATATTTAAAAAATAAGAAGGAGGTAAAATAGATGGATATCATTAAAGCAATTACTGATGAGTATTTGAAAAGTGACCTTCCTGAATTTAGACCTGGCGATACTTTAAAAGTTCATGTTAAAGTAGTCGAGGGAGAAAAAGAAAGAATTCAGGTTTATGAAGGTGTTGTTGTTAAAAGACAAGGTAAGGGCGCTACTGAAACTTTCACAGTAAGACGTGTTGCTTACGGAGTTGTTGTAGAAAGAACTTTCCCTGTACACTCACCAAGAATAGACAAAATTGAAGTTATCAGATTTGGTAGAGTAAGAAGAGCAAAACTTTATTACTTAAAAGACAGAACTGGTAAAGCAGCAAGAATTAAAGATAAAAAGTAGGAGTTGAAAATGAGTAGCAACGATAGTACTAATAAAAAAGAATATTTCTTTAAGAGTGTAATTTCTATTCTTAAAATAGTAATAATTGCACTTATGATTAATATAATTATAAAAGCGTTCTTAGTTCGTACTTACACAGTAGATTCCTCATCAATGGAAACTACACTTATGGTAAATGATAAAGTTATTACTGAAGTTGTTACAAAATTTTTTATTAAACCTAAAAGAGGTGACATAATCGTCTTTGTTTATCCAGAGACTGATGTTGCCAACTCAAAACAAACTCTAAGAAGAAATCCGATTGATTACGCACAATATGTTTTCAAGTTTCTTCAAAAAGGTCAATTACCAGTGGATGATGAAATTGAATATGTTAAACGTGTAATCGGTTTACCTGGAGACACGATTAATATTAAAAACAACACCGTTTTTGTAAATGATGTTGCAATTGATGAACCATATCTTAACGATAATGTTTTTACCAATAATAGTGGTTCTATATTATCATTTCCATTTAAAGTTCCTGAAGGACAATATTTTGTAATGGGTGATAATAGAGAAAATAGTGCTGATTCAAGACAATGGGGTACTGTCCCTGAGGAAAATATAATTGGTAAATCTATATTGATCTACTATCCATTTTCACATATGGACAGACTATAATGTTTAAGGTGCAATGGTATCCTGGTCATATGACAAGGGCAAAAAGAAAAATTGAAGACATTATCAAAACTATTGATATTATAATTGAGTTAAGGGATGCAAGAATTCCAATGAGTTCCGGCAACCCTGATATTAGTAAGATGGCTTTGGGTAAAGGTCATCTTATTATATTGACTAAACCAGATTTAGCTGATAAACACATAACAGAACAATGGATTGATTTATATAAAGAAAAAGACATAAATATGATTACTATTAAAGGTATAGATACCCAAGATGTAAAAAAAATCATTAAACATCTTGAAATCCTAGCTGAAAAAGTCTTCGAAAAAAGAAGAAAAAAAGGATTATTGGACAGACCAGTTAGATGTATGGTTCTGGGCGTTTCAAATGTAGGTAAATCATCTCTTATCAATTCATTAGCTTTAAAAAAAGTTGCTGTAACAGGCAATAAACCAGGAGTTACTAAAGGCAACCAATGGGTTAGAATAAGTAAAAAGTTAGAATTACTTGATACCCCTGGAATTCTTTGGCCAAAATTCGATGGCCTTATTGGTGTTAATCTAGCTTTGACTGGAGCTATTTCAGATAACGTTTATGATATTAAAGAAGCTGCAGTTTATTTAATCAAAGAATTAAATGAAAAAAACTATATTTCAACAGCTTTAGAACCCTTAGAGGAATTAGAGCTATTTGGAGAAAAAAGAGGAATTCTTTTAAAAGGTGGTAGCGTTGATCTTGATAAGTCAGCCTTACTATATTTAAAAGATTTTAGAAGTGGTAAACTTGGACATATAACATTAGAATGGCCTGAAAAAAATGAATGAAGTAAATTCAATTATAAAAAATGATAAAGAAATAATAAGACTACTTGATTATTTTTCTAATGAAGCCGAGTATAAGAAAAAATATAAGATTATTGTCGGTGTCGATGAAGTAGGTCGTGGACCATTAGCTGGACCGGTTTATGCAGCATGTGTTTGCTTGAAGTACAATTTTGATTTAATTAATTTAAACGATTCCAAAAAACTTACTGAAGATAAAAGGAATATTTTAGAAAATATAATTAAAGAAAATTCATATTTTTATACTTATGGATACGCTTCTGTTGAAGAGATAGATAAATACAATATACTAAATGCTACTATGCTTGCTATGAAAAGAGCAGTCGATAAATGTAGTATCAGACCAGATTTAGTTCTAGTCGATGGTAACAAATTACCAGATTGGGATTATGAATGCGTTTGTGTCATTAAGGGAGATCAAAAATTTCCTTCAATAGCCGCTGCTTCCATATTAGCAAAGACAAAAAGAGATAAAATTATGAATATTATTCAAACGATAGATAATAAATTCAATTATTCCAAACATAAGGGTTATGGTACTAAGGAACACTATGAGGAATTAAAGTTAAATGGTCCGAGTATACTACACAGAAGGACATTTTTAAAGGATTATAAATAATGAGAATACAAAAATACTTATCTGCTGCAGGATTTTGTTCCCGTAGAAAGGCAGAAGAGCTTATAAAGGAAAATCGCGTTAAAATCAATAATCTTCCTGCTAGTATAGGTGATGTTATTGATGAAAAAAATGACAAGATTTTTGTTGACGGAAAACCAATTAAAAACACTGCTAAACAAATTTATCTACTCCTGTATAAGCCTAAAGGTTATGTTAGCACTTCAAGTGATCCAGAAGGTAGAAAAACAGTATTGGATTTAGTAAGTGATATTAAAGAAAGAGTTTACCCTGTTGGAAGACTAGATTATGATACAGAAGGCTTAATAATCATGACAAATGATGGTGAATTCACAAATATCCTGACTCATCCTAGTCATTTAGTAGAAAAAGTCTATAAAGCTAAATGTACTGGTAATATAACCAAAGAAAAACTGAATCAATTACAAGATGGTATAGTTATAGATGATGAATATATGACTGGTAAGGCTAATATATATTATGTTCAAAATTTTAAGGATTATTTTGAAATTGAAATCGGTATTAAAGAAGGTAGAAACAGACAAATACGGAAAATGTTTGCTGAATTAAAAAATCCTGTTTTAACATTGAAAAGAATTAAAATTGGTTTTTTATCAATTGATAAATTAAAAAGAGGAAAATATAGGTCTCTTACCAAAAAAGAGATAGAAAAACTAAAGAAATTAGAAGTAAATAAGGAAAATGGTATTATTTTATGATAAAATTAAATAGATATGAAAATTGGAGGGTGTATTATGGTTAAAATGTATTATGATAACGATGCTGATTTGAGTTTGATCAAAGACAGAAAAATAGCTATACTAGGCTATGGTAGTCAAGGTCATGCTCATGCATTAAACTTAAAAGAAAGCGGAGTTGATGTAACTGTCGGCTTAAGAAAAGATAGTAAAAGATGGCAAGAAGCTATGGACGATGGTCTTAAAGTTGCTACAGTAGATGAAGCATGTGCTTATGCAGATGTGATTATGTTACTATTACCAGATGAAAGACAAAAAGATATTTATGACAATGAAATTGCTAAACACATTACAGCTGGAAAAGCTTTAGTGTTTGCTCATGGTTTTAATATTCATTATGATCTGATTGTACCACCTAGCGATGTAGATGTATTCTTAGTTGCTCCAAAGAGCCCAGGACATCTAGTTAGAAGAACTTATGCTCAAGGTGGAGGAGTTCCTGGATTAGTTGCAATACATCAAGATGCAACTGGAAATGCTAAAGCATTGGGACTTTCATATGCTAAAGGTATTGGTTGCACAAGAGCTGGTGTAATTGAAACTTCATTTAAAGAAGAAACAGAAACAGACTTATTTGGTGAACAAGCCGTTTTATGTGGCGGAGCTGCAGCATTAGTTAAAGCAGGATTTGAAACATTGACTGAAGCAGGATATGCACCTGAAATGGCATATTTTGAATGTCTACATGAATTAAAGCTTATCGTTGACCTAATGTATGAAGGTGGCATCAGTAACATGAGATATTCAGTTAGTGATACTGCTGAATATGGAGACTTAACCAGAGGACCTAGAGTAGTTAATTCTGAAACAAAAAAAGAAATGAAGAAAATTCTTGAAGAAATTCAATCTGGACAGTTTGCCAGAGAATGGATTGAAGAAAATAAAGCAGGAAGACCTAATTTTAATGCTTTATATGAAAAAGATAGAGATCACCTAATTGAAACAACTGGTGAGAAATTAAGAGCTATGATGCCTTGGATTGGTAAAAAAGCAAAATAAACTAAATATTTAAAATAAGGAGAAAGCTATGTCTTTCTCCTTAACTATAGGAGAAGATATGAAAATAGCAATTGATGGTCCAGCGGGATCAGGTAAAAGTACAATAGCCAAGTTGCTAAGTAAAAAACTTAATTATGAATATATTGATACAGGAGCACTTTATAGAGCAATTACCTATATAATTGAAATAGAAGAAATAGAAAATAATAATAGAGAAAAAATATCAGATATTATCAAGAACACAAATTTTAGATTTCATGGAAATAAATTATATATTAATGATACTTCAATAGAAAATGAAATAAGAAAAAATACAATATCGCAAAAGGTTTCGGAAGTTGCAGCACTACCATTTATCAGAGATTTATTGAATTCTATCATTAGAAAGATAGTAGATATGTCTGATAATATAATTCTAGATGGCAGAGATATTGGTACTGTTGTTTTGCCTGAAGCTGAACTTAAGATATATCTTGATGCCTCTCCAAAAATTAGAGCAAAAAGAAGGTATTTAGAATTACTTGATAAAAATGAAAGTATAAGTTTAAAGGAACTGGAAGAAGAAATTATTAAAAGGGACTACTTAGACTCGAATAGGGAAGTAGCACCACTGAAAAAAGCTGAAGATGCTATAGTTATTGTCACAGATGACTTAAATATTCAACAAGTTGTTGATAAAATTTACAATTTATTAAATAAGGATTTATAAATTGATAGAATCTTGGTATAATATTAGGAGTGAACATGGAAATAATACTTGCACCTAATGCTGGCTTTTGTTATGGGGTTAAAAATGCCTTGCAAAAAGCAGAAGAGCTTAAAACTGATAAGACTATATATACATTTGGAGAATTAATTCATAATCAACAGGAAATAGACAGATTGAAAGCAAAGAATATTTTTCCTGTAGATATTATTGACGATTTAAATGAAAATGATTATTTGGTCATTAGATCTCATGGAGTAGGTAAATCCTTCTACGAAAAATATGGAAGCAGAGAAAACTTAATCGATGCTACTTGCCCAAGCGTAAAGGTCGCTCATGTTTTAGCCCAAAAATATATGAAACTTGGATATCAAGTTTTAGTGTTTGGTGATAAAGATCATCCTGAAGTTTTAGGAATACTAGATTGGGGTGGAAGAAATAGCAGGGCTATCTTTAAAAAAGAGGATTTAGATGACATAGATTATGAGATTCCAATATTTTTATTATCTCAAACTACCCAATCAGTAGATAAATTTAACGAAATAAAAGATTTATTAGAAAAGAAAGCTAAAGAATTAGTGGTTAAGAATACAATTTGTGCAGCTACTAGAAACAGACAACTTGAAGTTGTGGAATTAGCAAAATCTGTTGATGTTATATTTGTCATTGGCGGGAAGCAAAGTTCTAATTCAAATAAATTGTATAATATTGCCAAGAACTACAATGAGAGGGCATATTTTATAGAGACTTACCGAGATCTAAATCCCAAATGGTATCTTGGTTATAATAAAGTAGGTATTACAGCAGGGGCTTCAACGCCTAGCTGGATAATAGAGGAGGTCATTAACAAAATGATGAGTGAAGATAAAATGGAAAAAGAACAGACTATGGAAGAACTATTGCTTGAAATGGACAATGATGTTCAACCTGGTGATGTTGTGGAAGGCATTGTAATCCAAATCGACAAGGAGAATATTGTTGTTAATATTGGTATGAAAGCTGAAGGAATACTACCTATTGAAGAATATGCAGAAGGAACACTTCCAAATGTTGGTGATAAGATTACTGCAGTATTATTACAAAAATCAAATTCTGTAGGTTTGCCTGTATTATCAAAAAGAAAATTATTAGATAGAAAAAATAGAGAAGCTCAAAGAGAAGCTATGAAAACTCTTCCTACCAAGTTTGAGAATAAAGAAGAATTTGAAGGATTGGTAACAAGTGTGGCTAAGTCAGGTTTAATTGTAAAAATTGATGATGTTGAAGGATTTCTACCAGCATCACAACTTCTACTTAATGGTTATGCCAAGAATCTAGATAAATATCTAGGCAAAAAGGTCCGCGTTAGAATAATCGACTTAGATTTAAAAAAACGTTTACCTAAAATTGTTCTATCTCAAAAAGTTATTCTTTCAGAAGAGAGAGAAGCAAGTGCTAAAGATTTCTGGGACACAATAGAAGTAGGCAAAGTAGTAACAGGAGAAGTTAAGATGCTAGCTGATTTTGGAGCTTTTATTAACTTAGGATATTTAGATGGTCTTCTACACGTATCAGAATTATCTTGGAACAGAAGAGATAATTTAAAAAGCATGTTAGCTGTAGGTGACAAGATAAATGTTAAAATTATAGGAATTGATAAAGAGAAAAATAAGATTAGTCTTAGTCTAAAAGCTTTAGAAGAAGATCCTTGGCAAACATTCTTGAAAAGCCATAAAGCTGGCCATATAATCAAGGGTAAAGTGACAAGTGTTGTTGACTATGGTGCATTTATAAATATTGGTACTATGGTTGAAGGCTTATTACACATTTCTGAAATTGCACATGAAAAAGTGGAAAAAGTAAGTGATGTTTTAAAAGTTGGAGATGAAGTGGAAGTAGAAATTTTAGAAATTGATGAAGTCAATAAAAAAGTTTCACTATCAAAAAAATCACTTGAACTTCAAGTAAAAAAAACTGAACCAATAGTAGCAGATAAAATGGTGTATGAAGATAATGAAGTAGGTGTTACTTTAGGCGAGATATTAAACCAAAACAATAAAAGTGAAGAATAAGAATGAATTTTGTGGAGGTTTAGAGAAATCTAAACCTCCATATTTATTGAGGGGATAATATGAAAAACATAAAATTCGAAGACCTTGTAAAAACAATAAGAGATAGTGTTATTGAAATTAATTGTGTTCCGAGCCCTGAACAATTAAAAAAATATGATCTCGGTATAGAAAATGAAGAAAGCATATTAAGTAAACAAGTGTTATTGAGTCTGAAAGAAAATGCCTTAATAGCCAAAGATAGGATGATACCTATTTGTCAGGATACTGGAACTGCTGTATTTTTCTTAGAATATGGAACTGATATAACAATAGAAGGCGGATTTATTTATGATGCAATTTTCGAAGGTGTACGTTTAGGTTATCAGGAAGGTTTCTTAAGAAAATCAATTGTTGAACATCCAATTAATAGGAAAAATACTGGTAATAACTTGCCACCTATTATTCATACAAAGTTGGTTGATGGAGAAACTTTAAATATGGTTATCTTAGCTAAGGGTGCGGGTAGCGAAAACATGTCATCCTTAAAAATGATGGCTCCTAGTGATGGAATTGAAGGGATTAAAAATTTCATCATTGAGACAGTTCAAAAAGCAGGGCCTAATCCATGTCCACCAATAACTGTTGGAATCGGTATAGGTAGCAATTTTGAAGGCGTAGCACTACTTTCTAAAAAAGCCTTGGTTAAAAATCTATTTGAAAATAGCGATGATGATTTAATTAGAGACCTTGAAGTAGATATTAAAATGAAATTAAATAAACTGAATATTGGGCCTCAAGGTTTCGGAGGAAAAACTAGCGTCTTTGATGTCGCTGTATTGATGGAACCTTGTCATATTGCTTCAATGCCAGTTGCTATAAATATAAATTGTCATGTGATAAGACACAAAAAAATTGTTTTTTAGGAGAGCACATGTTATTAAGAACACCAATTGATAAAAAAGCATTGAAAAATCTAAAAGCAGGAGAAGAAATTCTAATATCTGGAATCATTTATACTGCAAGAGATTCTGCTCATAAATTATTATTAGATTTAATTAATGAAGGGAAACCTTTACCTTTTGAAATGAAAGGAGCTATAATCTATTATGCAGGACCTGCTCCAACAAAACCTGGCGAAGTGGTGGGTTCTATCGGACCAACCACTAGTTATAGAATGGACCCATATACACCGGATATTTTAAATGAAGGTGCAGCTATACTTATAGGAAAAGGCTCAAGAAATGATCTTGTTAAGGCTGCATTATTAAAAAACAATGCTATTTATTGTGCAGCTCTGGGTGGTGCTGGTGCATTATTAGCTTCTAAGGTAAAAAGTATTTCTATAGTAGCTTTTCCTGAATTGGGACCTGAAGCAATTTACAAATTAGAAGTTGAAGACTTTCCAGTTATTGTTGTGAATGATTTAGAAGGTAATGATATATATGAAAACCATTAATAGTGAAGGAGTAATATAATGAAGTTAGCAGTAATTCTAGGAGGCAACTCGACTGAAAGAGAGATTTCCTTGAAAAGTGGCGAAGCCATTTATAAAAGTTTGATAAGAAATGGTTATGAGGTAGAAAAAATCGACCCTCAAAATGATAATTTATACCTGAAATTAAAAGAAGTGAATCCTGAATCTGTTTTTATTGCCTTACACGGCCTAGGAGGAGAAGATGGATCAATTCAAGGATTTCTGGAACAATTAAGTATTCCATATACTGGAAGTAATGTTCTAGCTAGTTCCTTGTGTATGAATAAAATTTACACACAAACTATAATGAAAGCTCATAATATACCAATACCTGAATTCTTTACCATTAAAAAAAATAATTATAATGAAAAGGATATAGAGAATATAGTTTTAAAAATTAAAAACTCATTTGGATTTCCTGTTTTAGTTAAAGCCCCGTCACAAGGATCAACTTTGGGAATCTATTTTATTAATAAAGAAGATATATCATATGAAAGTCAGTTGAAAACAGCCTTTAATTCGGGATTTGAACTAGAGTCAGAATTGATGATTGAAAAGATGATAACACCAAGTGATGAAATAACAATTGGTATTTTAGGTAATGAGAAAGCATTCCCATTACCAACATTAGAAATAACAACAGTATCAGGATACTATGATTTTGATTCTAAATATACCAAAGGTATGTGTGAACACATTATTCCAGCAAGATTACCTGAAGAAATAAGAAATAAGGCTAAAGAGCTGGCAGTCAAGATATATGAAATCTTAGGTTGTAGAGGATTTGCCAGAGCTGATTTCATGGTAAAAGGTGAAGAGATATTATTGATTGATATAAATACCATACCGGGATTTACAGAAATGAGCCTACTACCAGACGCTGCGGCACATATAGGAATTTCCTTTGATCAACTAACTGATCTTATTGTTAAAATGTCATTAGGAATAGAATTTCCACATGAAAAATATAAAGACTTAATTTATGAAAAATAATTTTATTGAGGGAATATTTCAAAAAAGACCTAATAGATTTATAGCCGAAGTAATAGTTGATAGTGAAGTGAAAACTGTTCATGTAGCAAATACAGGAAGATGTAAAGAACTGTTATTACCTGGAGTAAAGGTGTTGTTAAGTAATAATGACAATCCTAAAAGGAAAACAAAATATAGTTTAAATTATGTAGAAAATAAGGGTCATTGGGTCAATATGGTATCAGTTTCAGCAAATCTAGCTGTCTATAATAGTTTGATTGCAGGAGAAATTACTACTATCAAAAATCCATACGATATTAAAAGAGAATACAGTATGCCAGGGACAAGATTTGATTTTTATTGTAAAAGTGAGGGTATAGATATTTTTATTGAGGTCAAATCAGTTACCCTTATTAAGGATGATTTTCTACAGTTTCCTGATGCTCCAACAGTACGAGGAGCAAAGCATCTTGATCATTTAATAGAATTGAAGAAAAAAGGTAACAGAGCAATCATTATTTTCGTAGCTCAACATCCAATGGGAAAGATATTCAAGGCAAATATTGAAAATGATCCTATTTTTGCTAATAAATTGGAGGAAGCACATAATGAAGGTGTAGAAATACTTGTATATATGGCTTCTAGTGAGTTAGGAGTATTAAACCTAACTACTTCATTACCAATAGAAATATAACCGAGGTGAAAATTTGGAAAAAGTAATAAAAGATTTTAAATTTAAATGTCAAATGACTGCATGTTGTTGTACAAATATGGAAATTTTTTTAAATCCGTATGATATTCTCCAAATTGCAAAAAAATGTTCTATTACTACTACTGAAGTATTAAAAAAATATATACATTTTTTAAAGGATAAGGACTCAGGTATTATTAGACCGATTTTTAAAAGAGCTAGAACTGGATTATGTGATTTTAATATTAATAGATTATGTACTATACATAGTTACAGACCTCTTAGTTGTAGACTATTTCCTTTAGGAAGAATTGATGGTGAATATTATCTTCAAGATGCAAAATTCTGTAAGGGTCTTGGAGAATATGAAAATGTTCAACTATCAGACTATTTAAAAGGTGATGATGGAAACATATATTTAGAAATGACAGATATTTACCATAAAATAATTGATATCTTAAAAAAAGACAATCAATCAATATTAGAAAATCCTTACTATAATAATCTTTTAAATGTTTTGCTTTATGATTTTGACTATTTCTATAATGGTGAATATAGCTATTTAAACAATAAGGATAAAGTTTTTTTATCATTTCATCTTATTAAAATACTAATTGATGAAATTAATAAAAATTTAATAACACAGAACCAAATACTAATAGATAAGCTATATCTTGAAGGAGATAAATTCATTGCTGAGAGTATTAAAAAACAAGAAAATCACTGAAATAAATAAAATAGAAGAAATTACTAATTCCTTAAATTATTTTAAGGAAATTCATTTTGATTTAGGTACAGGTAACGGTAAGTTTATTTATGACCTTGCTATAAAAGAACCTAATATATTATTTATTGGTATAGAACCAACAGCAAGTAATTTATATGAATATAGCAAGAAAGCCAATAAAAACAAATTAAATAACTTAGTTTTTATTATTTCCTCAATAGAAAACATCGGTGACGATCTAAATGGCCTAGGAGATAAAGTATATATCAACTTTCCTTGGGGGAGTTTGTTGGAAGTAATTGTTAAAGATATGTCAGAATTATTAAATAAAATTTCCATGTTAGGAAAAAGTGGTTCTGAGTTTCATTTCACATTTGCTTATAGTGCCATCCATGAACCAGTAGAAATTGAAAAAAGAAATCTACCAATTTTAACTGAAGAATATTTATTCACAACCATAAAAGAAATGTATTTGAAGTCTGGATTGAAAGTAGAATCATGTGTCAATTTAACTTCTCAAGAGGTAAATAGATTTGGTACATTATGGGCCAAAAAATTGTTCTTAGGAAAAAGCAGAGATGTATATAAAATTATAAGTAGGAAAAAGTAAATTTTAAGTCTTGTTTTTAGTATAAAAAGATGCTAAAATTCAATGTGAAATATGATGAAGAGGAATAGTACCATTATAGTTGATTTATAGAGAGTTATTGTCTGGTGGAAAATAACATGAAACATATTGAGAACTCACCTCAGAATAGATTGCCTGAAGTTACAATAGGGCATTCCGGGAGTTCCCGTTATAGAATTTGAGGGCATATTATATGAATTAGAGTGGTACCGCGATTCTTTCGTCTCTATGGTTAGAGACGGGGGATTTTTTTTTTGAAAGGAGATAAATGTAACATGGCAATGAATCACAAAAAATACAAACCATACCCAAAATTTGAATTTAAAGAAAGAACTTGGCCTAATAATGAAACTACTAAGGCACCAATTTGGTGTAGTGTGGATTTAAGGGATGGTAACCAAGCACTACCAATACCTATGGGCATCGAGGAAAAACTTTTACTATATAAAATGCTGATTAAAATTGGCTTCAAGACTATTGAGGTAGGCTTTCCTTCAGCATCAGAAACAGAATTTAAATTCTTGAGAAAATTGGTGGAAGAAAATTTAATACCAGATGATGTAACAATTCAGGTTTTGACACAAGCTAGAGAGCATTTAATAGCAAGAACTTTCGAGTCTTTAAAAGGTGTTAAGAATGCTATTGTACATATATATAATTCAACTTCTGAATTGCAAAGAAGAGTTGTTTTTAATAAAAATAAAGAAGAAATCAAAAAGATTGCTACTGAGGGAACATCATTGGTCAAAAAATTTGCAGCGGAAGCTAAAATTGATGGTCTGAACATAATATTACAATATTCTCCAGAGAGTTTTACTGGCACAGAAGTAGATTATGCAGTAGAAGTATCTAACGCTGTTTTAGATGTATGGCAACCGGATAAGTATAATAAAGCTATTATAAATCTACCATCAACTGTCGAAATGTCTACTCCAAATATATATGCAGACCAGATTGAATGGTTTTGTAAAAATGTGAAATATAGAGAATTTATAGAAATCAGCTTACATGCTCATAATGACAGGGGAACTGGTATTGCTGCCACTGAACTTGGCTTATTAGCTGGAGCGGATAGAGTTGAAGGAACACTTTTTGGCAATGGTGAAAGAACTGGAAACACTGATATTTTAACAGTTGCCTTAAATCTTTATTCTCAAGGTATTGATCCTGAACTTAATTTTTATGATGTAGAAGAGATAAAGGAAGTTTTCGAAAAGGTTACTCAATTACCAGTTCATCCTAGACATCCATATGTTGGTGATTTAGTTCACACAGCATTTAGTGGTTCTCACCAAGATGCCATTAATAAGGGGCTGAAATACAGAGCTGATAAGTCTGTGGATATTTGGGAGGTTCCATATCTACCTATTGATCCAAGCGATGTAGGACGTAAATATGAGGCTGTAATTAGAATTAATAGTCAATCAGGTAAAGGTGGTATAGCCTTTGTTCTTGAAACTGAATATGGCTTTAAGTTGCCAAAAATCATGCATCCAGAATTTGCAAAGATAATTCAAAAAGAAACTGATAATACAGGTGCAGAACTTAAAAAGGATGATATTCTCAAGATATTTGAAGATAACTATATAAGTGTTAATGGTTTCCTTGAATTAATAAAATATAAGGTTAATGAAGATACTTCAGAAGAAGATTTGGAATCTATAGTGACTCTTGAAGGTTTAGTTAAAGTTAATGGAGAAAATATAACTATTTCTGGTAAAGGTAATGGACCTGTTTCAGCTTTCATTAATGCAATCGAACTAGGCAATATAGGTAAGTTTACAGTAACATCCTATGATGAACATGCAAGAGAAGAAGGAGACAAGTCTCAGGCTATAACTTATGTGCAAATAGAAGATTTAGATAAAAAAACAAGATATTTTGGTGTTGGTATTTCACCTAATATTACTTCTGCCTCAATTAAGGCAATTGTTAGTGCTATAAATAGGAGTAAATAAACTCAATGGATAGTAATAAAAAAGATATTAATGAACAATTGAATGATTTCAGAAAAGCATATTCTGACATTGCAATATATAATCATAGTAAAGTTTTACAAGCATTTAAAACATGTAATATAACAACTGAAGCATTTAATGGTTCAACTGGTTATGGCTATAATGATTATGGTAGAAGTAAATTAAATATGTTATTCGCCCATATTTTTAAAGGTGAAGATGCTTTGGTTTCTAGTAATTTTGCCTCAGGTACTCATACTATTTATACAGTGTTTAGAGGATTATTAGATAATGGAGATAAAATTGTATCTTTGACAGGTGACTTATATGATACTTTAGAAAAAGCAATTTGGGATGATAACGGATTAGTTAAAAAGTTGGATATAGGTTATGATAAGGTATCATTAAATAATGATGGTAGAATAGATAATGATGTAATTAAAGATCTGAATTTCAAACAATATAAAATGGCAATTATACAAAGATCTAGAGGTTACTCTACAAGACGATCAATAACTATCGATGAAATTGAGACAACTGCTAAATTGATTAAAAAGTATTCTCCTAACACAATACTTTTTATTGATAATTGTTATGGCGAATTTGTTGAAAAAATGGAGCCTAATGAAGTTGGAGCTGATATTATAGCTGGATCATTAATTAAAAATCCTGGTGGGACTATAGCACAATCTGGCGGATATATTGTTGGTAGGAAAGATTTAATTGAAAAAGTTAGCAATTGCTTTACAGTACCTGGTATTGGTAGAGAAATTGGTTGTGAAGATTCAATTAATTTAAGACTAATGTTTCAAGGAATTTTTCTAGCACCAAAAATTGTTGAAGAATGTCTTGTGACTGGATACTATGCAGCTTTATTATTTAATGATCTAGGTTATATAGTTTCACCTGGTTTAAATGAAGTTAGAACGGATATTATTCAAAGTATTACCTTTAATGATAAGAATAAACTTATTAGATTTATACAAACAATACAAGAATATTCTCCAGTTGATAGTATGGCTATTCCACATCCATGGGATATGCCAGGTTATGATACTAAAGTTATTATGGCTTCAGGTTCATTTATTTCAGGCAGTTCCTTGGAATTATCTGCAGATGCACCTATAAGAGAACCTTATATTGCTTATCTTCAGGGTTCAACAAGTTTTTATTATTCAAAAATAGCTATAGACATGGCTTATGAAATATTAAAACTTAATAAATAAAAAACATAATTTACAATTATAAATATAAAAAAAGTATCAGGATTTAATCCCGATACTTTTTTTACTTTAATAGATAATCGATTAAAAATTTAAAAAGTGGAAGATTCAAGATGGTTAAGACTCCTGTAACAGGTATGCTTAGAGCACTAAAGGATCCTGTTATTTCACCTTCTTCAAGAGCTTGTGTTGTCCCCATTACATGAGCACTCATCCCTAAAGAACAACCTCTAGCAATTGGATTGGTGATATTTAATCGGTCTAAAACAAATCTACCAATTATAGCTCCTAAAATCCCGGTTACCATAACACCGAGTATAGTAATAGCTTCATTGCTATTAATCATCTTACTAGCTTCTATAGCCATAGCTGATGTAATTGATTTAGGAATCAGGCTAATAACCAAACTTTTGGGAATTTTTAAGATCCGAGCAATAAGCATCATTGAAATAAATGATGTATAAATACTTACTAGACTTGTCAGTAAAATAAGCTTTAAATTCTCTTTTAATAATTGGAATGTTTGGTACATTGGAATGGCCAACACTACAATACAAATTCCTAAGAAGTAAGTAATATATTGTCCACCTGTATTATATACCTCAAAAGGTATCTTACTTAAGGATAACAAGATAATCAAAATAATAGTTGTTGCAATATTTGGGTGAAAAAATATATGTTTTTTCAGACTATATATTTTAAGAAAAAGTATATATATTGCAACGGTAATCAGCAAACTTGTGATTATATAAAAACTATTCATCTGTATCACCTTTAATCGACTTTCTACTATACCAAGCAGCAAAACTACTTGAGACAATTAAAACTATTATTAGGGAAAAGACAAGTAGCAGAATTAACTTTATGAAATAGTCCCCAATTCTTGGAATTATAACAATTAAAGAAACGCTGGTAGGGATAAGAAAAAAGCTTATATGCTTAATTAGGAATGAAGAGAAGTTCTTCATTAGATTATATGGAATTATATTTAAGGTCATTGCTAATAATAATAACAACATTCCAATGATTGGGCCTGGTATGAATTTTATTAGATAAGTGTTAATTAAGTTCCCAATTAATTGAAACGAAAAAAGTATTCCTGAAGGTATTATTAAGTTTGATAATAATTTTTTAATTAATGTCATTTCATACTCCCATATATTCACACTATTGCTAATTTTATCAATTATATACATTTATTTCAAGTTGTGGTGATGTGTTAATATTTCATAAAAAACCTTAAAAAGATTAATTTAATACGTATAAGTTAATATCAACTTTTTGGAGGTAAATATGAAAAAATTATTAGTCATAATTTCTATTTTTAGTATTTTTATTATTACACTTGGAGCTCATAAACTAATATTAGCTTTGAATATCGGTGAAACGGTAGTAATTACAGGTAACAATTTATTGCCGAATCTATTTTACGAACATAATTTGTATAATCATATTACAGAATATGGAGAGGTCATATATTGTCTTGATCCTGATAAAATTGGTACTGAAACTTCATCTTACCAGGGAAATGTGGTTAGCAATCTTGAACTTTATTCAAATCAACAAATTGCAATATTATCTTCTGCAATTACTAATGGGTATCCTAATTTACTACCGGGTAGTCCTTTTAGAAATTTTACTCCTAATGAATACCATAGTATAACGGCAATGGCCATTAGAGCCATTTGTATGGAATTTAAGGGTATGACCAGAGGAATGTCTGCTGAAAATTATATAAATGTCCAACATGGCGAATCTGCAGCAAAGTTAGAATGTGCAAAATTAATAGTATATGCAAAAAATCATCCATATAACGAGAGATATAATCAATTATCAGTAAAGTGTTTATCTGAAGACAATATAGTTACAGAAGATAACACTAAAGTTGGAAAAGAATATATTCTTGAAGGATCTAATATTTCAGGGCCTATATCAATATCAACCATAGATAACAACATTGATGATATAATTCTACCTCAAAATTTAAATATCGGAGAAAAGTTTTATATTATGATACCAAAAGATAAAACTTTTGTGCCGATTAATAAAACTATGGTCATTAGTGGCAAAGCAAATAGTGGTTTATTATTTATTAAGGCTGGAATGAGCAACAGGCAGAATTATATGGGTGTTTTGAAAGTAAATCAAGATATTAAAACTACCTTTGATTTTAAAATTGAACCTAATATTGCTAAGTTGAAAATAATAAAAAAGGATATTGAAACTGAGGAAATACTACCTAGGACAACTTTTAGAATTTGGTCAAAAAAACCAAAAGATGTTAATGATTCTGAAAATCTATTAGGTACATTTATGACCAATGAGGTTGGTACGATAGAAATAAATAATTTAGATGAATTAGGAACTTATTATATAAGTGAAATATGTAACCCAATTGGGTATGTTAGTGAAAACGAAAGTATATTTGAAAATATAACAGTAGAGAAATATGGTGTTGCTTATAATAAAACAATATTTAATCAACCAAATATTATTTTGGAGAACTTTATTCAGATTAATGGATATAAACAAGTGGCAAGTAAACAATTCGTTCAATATAAGGTATATGGAGCCACTAATGCTTCAAGTGTGTCATTAAATAATCTTACTATAAATATTACTATACCTAACGAATATTATGAACTTAATAATTGTATAACTATAGGAGAGTTTGAAGATAAACAGGGATACTTGATGTATTTAATTGATAATAACAATAATCAAAAGGAAATAAAAAAATCATATAATGATGATGTAGATAATTTATTATCAAGGTCATTAACAAAGAAAACAATTAATATTAAAGGGATTTTTAATAGTAATGATTCAGAATTAATTACAGTGCCTGAAACTGGAATCAAGGAATTAGTAATAAAACTTGCATCAGAATCTAAAGGGATAGAATTTAAAACTCCAGTATTTGGAAAGGGTAACTATAGCATCTATATAAAAGATAGTGAGAAAGAGTATTTATTAGGATCAAATTATGATGGAAGTAAGGAACATAAGTTTGAATGTAGGGATTTAAGAAGTTACAGAATAGTATTTAATCAACCTATTTATATTAGTAACTTTAAATCTGGTGCATTTACTGCAAATACAAAATGCAATGAAAATTACTCTGTTATCATTGATACCGATAAACGAGAAAATGTTTTAATTAATAATAATTATAAAGCAAGTGAAAGAAATATATTGCGTCTAACAGATTTTAGAAATAATAATTTATTGTCGGATGGTGAAATAATTAAAAATGTATCAATTATCTTTAATGCTTCTGTTAAACCTGGACTTAGTCTGGTAAATCCAATTATTCTTACGGGAATTAGTAAAGATTTAAAAATCATAAGTAAAAATACATTAAAAGGAAATGGCAATAACCTAAATTATACTAATTTAGTCGAAATATCAGGAGAGTATAAGAGGAGTAAAGTACAAAATGGAGATGAATGGGATACGGGCTCTTATAGCAAGGAAGTACAATTGAAAAAAGGAATTTTACCAAAAACTGGTACATATAAATATCTTATATTAGGACTTATACCTTTATTTGTTGGTATTATTCTTGTATTCAAATGGAGATATTCACATGAATAAAAAATTTAAAATCTTTATATGTTCATTAATTATTTTTTTTCTATTTAGTGGAAGTTTATTCACATATTATAATGTCAAAGAAAGTAAAAAAGTACTTACAAAATTTATCGAAAAATCTATAAAATGGGAAGATTATATTGCTATTAAACCACTTGATAAGATTAGAATATATAATTTTAGCACAAAGAATTATGATGAATATTTGTTGGATGATGTGAATTATAATGAGGTTATTAGCATTACTAAAGATATTGTAAAAGAGGTAAATCAGCGATCAAATATTAGATTTGATAGTAGAAATATACCAGCAAAATTAGAATATGGTAGTAATGATTATCTTTTCTTAAGTAATGTTGTGTCAGTTCCAATCTATAGTAAGGGGATACAATGGTATGATCAACTAGAAACTGAAAATAGGACTTACACTGATTTGCCAAGTGCTGATTTATATAATATTCCTAAAGACATAACGCACAATAGTCAAACATGGTCTCTTCTTACTGATATGGTAAAATTTGAAAATAGTGGGGATAAATATAATTGCATTGCAACATATTCTAAAGTTAATAGAGTGGAAGAGGAGAGGAGTACAGTAGAGGAATTTGAAACGAAGGCTATATATTCGGGTAAAATAATAACCAAAACAGGAAACGTGAAACTAAAGTATAGACATACGAGTCTAAGTAAAAGTAGAGAATTATTTAAACAATTTTCAGATAAATTCCTTTTTATATCTATTATTACTGTTATTACAATAGTATTAATTCTTAAAATATTCATGGAAATAAGAAAAACAAGAAGTTAAACATACGGTTTATTTACAATACTATGCTTGACCTAATAGTAACTATACGTTCTAAGATTGGGATAATAAGATATGGAGGTTATTAATCGTTAAAGTTTCAATCTAGAATTTTTTAAAAATTAATTGATAATTATTTATAAAAGATTCAATATTTATATTGACTCTATAGTATGTATAGAGTTTATAATGATGACAAGAAGATTAGAACCTATTAGATTCTAATCATTCTTATTTCAATAATTAAGGAGGATTAATGATGAAAAAAGGATTATTATTATTACTAGCAGTAATGGCAGCTTTTGCTTTGGTTGGATGTGGCAAAACTGCTGAAAAAGAAAAGGATGTTCTAAAAGTTGCTTTAGCAATACCAGGTTCAAAAACTGATGGCGGTTGGAGCCAAGTTGCTTATACTGGATTAGTACAAATTGAAGAAAAATTAGGAGCTGAAGTTTCTGTTAATGAAAACACTCAACCAGCTGACTATGTAAAAGTATTAAGAGAGTATGCTAAAGCTGGCAATGATGTTGTTATTGGAC
>CAYPYD010000004.1:0-3821 GCA_964415195.1 uncultured Eubacteriales bacterium
AAAGCTGGTGAAATATACAAATTGCTTAAGCCATATATGAACGATAAAAAGGGAGTATAAGGAGGGGAACATAATGAGAGAATGGAAACATGATTGCAATATCATAATCAAGGAAGAACCATATATCAACAACTTATCAAGATTTACTGTTTATCAGAATGATAATCTGTTAGGCAGCTTTTACCCATTGCATATAGATGAAATGATATTTTTAATAGCCGAATTAGATAAAGGTGTTTGTCCTGTTTGTGAAGGTTGGGAAGAAAAAATGAAAGATAAGTGCGAATGGAGAAAAGGTAAAGATAATCCATTTCTAGAAACATGGTAAAGAATTTATATAAAGGTAATTTATATTGGGATAAGACAATAACAGATCCATATGAGTTTGGAAAAATTAACACAGATTTAGATACAAAAGTATTAATAATCGGTGGTGGATTTAGTGGGAATTTATGTGCATATGTTCTTTCGAAATCAGGAATGGATGTTACAGTTGTAGATAAGGAAAAAGTTGGTAGAGGCAGTAGTGTTGCCAGTACTGGATTGATTCAATATCGAAGTGACAAGATGTTATCTGAATTTGTTGAAGATATAGGTGAAGAACAAGGTCATCTTTTTTATCAGATGTGTCTGGATGCAGTAAATCAACTAACAATAATCAATGAAAATCTTAATGAGGATACTGAATATAGAATGAAAGATAGTATCTACTATGCTTCATCAAAAAAAGATGAGAAACGTTTGAAAACAGAATTTGAATATTTACAGAAGTTTGATTTTCCTGTTGAATTTCTTGATAAATTCCAATTGAAGGATAGATATGGGATAAAAAAGACTGCAGCAATACGTACATGGCGGGATGCTGATGTTAACCCATATAAGTTTATACAAGCCTTGATTAAAAGAAATCTAGAACAAGGGGTTAAATACTTTGAGAATACAAAGATAGAACTTGATAATATAAAGGGGAATAGTGTTAAAACCAAAGATGGGAATATTATTAAGTTTGATAAACTAATTTTAGCTACAGGCTATTCGAAAATTTATCCAGCTATGAAAAAGAAAACTGTCTTTAACAGGACATATGTAATGTGTACGAAGCCTTTAGAAAATTTATGGCCTGATGAGGTTATGATTTGGGAAACGGTTGAACCGTACCTATATTTGCGAACAACGAAAGATAATAGAATCATGGCAGGAGGACTTGACGAGGAAAGAAATATTCTAGAAAGAAATCAATTGAGAATTTTAGCTAAAGCTACAGCAATAGCTGATAAGGTCAAGAAGATATTTCCAGATCTGGATATTAAAATTGATTATTACTGGAATGCCCTATTTTATGGTACTAAGGATGGTTTGCCTTTTATAGGTAAGGATCCAGATAAAAGCAATGTTTTTTATCTCTTAGGTTATGAAGGTAATGGTATGTGCTATTCGATGGCAGGTTCATTAATCATCAAAGACTTAATAAATGGTATGCAAAATAAGTATGAAAATATTGTAAGGTTGGATCGTTAAAAATGCTAGAAAAGCACAAAGAATTAATAAGTAATTTGAGAATTGATTGTAAAAGTTGCAGTGGTTTATGTTGCGTAGCATTATGCTATTTGAAAACAGACGGCTTTCCAAGTAACAAGGAAGCTGGAGTTCCTTGTGAATATTTAAGGTCAGATTTTAAATGTAGTATTCATAAAAAATTAAGTGAAATGGATATGAAAGGCTGCATGGTTTATGATTGTCTTGGGGCAGGACAAAAGGTTAGTAAAAAAATCTTTCAAGATGTTAATTGGTCGACAAATCCAGATATGGCAAAAGACATTTTTCAAGCATTTTTGAATGTATTAAAACTTCATCAAATATTGTGGTATTTGATTCAAGGTGCATCTATTTGTAAAGATGCGAAAACAATAAATTTAATAGATGACCTTATTATGGAAAATGAAGAAATAACTTCATTGACTGCCAGTGAAATTTCAAACTATGATTTAGAAAAATATAGAGTTAGAGCAAATGAGGCGATTATGAAATCCTTAAAATTTAAAAATAAATTAAGTGAGAAGGATTTTATAGGCAAGAAATTTAAAAAGATGAATCTAGATGGTAAAGACTTTAGTATGGCATTGTTGATAGGTGCAAATTTGGAAGGTTGCAGTTTAAAGGGTGCAAACTTTCTAGGGGCTGACATGAGAGATGCACAAGTCAGGAATACTGATCTAAGTAATTCTTATTTCCTAACTCAGATGCAAATCAACTCAGCAATAGGTGACTCCAACACCAAAATACCATATTATCTAACAAAACCAAGGTATTGGTAAAATTAAAAGCAGGTATGAATTTATCATACCTGCTTTTTTCTAATTTGAGAATTTAAAGTCTTTTTTGTCAAAGAGTCGTATACATGCTTCAACAACTTCTTTATCATATTTAATACATTTGAATTTTTTAATTTCTTCTAATGCTGCTTCAATACCAGGTGCAGACCTATATGACCTGTTATAATTCATAGCTTCAACTAAATCAGCAACAGCTATAATTCTTGCTTCCAGTACTATTTCATCACCTTTTAATCCTTTTGGATAACCACTTCCATCTTGTCTTTCATGATGTTGTAATATCATAGTAGGTATAATATCGGGAATATCAATATCACTAATAAAGTCATAGGCTTTTCTAGGATGTTCTTTTAAAATATCCTTTTGTTCTGCTGATAATACATCTGTAGCTGCCAATATATCATCTGATATAAAAATCTTACCAATATCATGTACTAAAGAACCAAGTGATAAGTTATCAATATCTTCAGAATCTAATCCCATTTCTTTAGCTATTGCTACAGATAATTCCTGAACTCGCTTTTGACGGCCAGCTGTATAAGGGTCCTTCAACTCACATAATTTTGAAATTGCTTGGATTGATTGATTGAACATCTTCTTAAGTTTCTTATTACTTTCTTCTAAGGCCATTTTGTATTTAGTTTGCTCTGTAACATCTTCAGCAAAAACAGAAATACCAATTAGTTCATTACCAACTCTTAAAGGACTTATTGTTAGATATAGATTCAAACCACCTTCTGATAAATAGTCTAGTGAAAAACGACCTTCATTAATAGCTCTTTCAAACAGTGAAATCCAATAAGCTACATTTTTAGGTTTTAGTAATTCTTTTGGTGTCATACCTAGTTCTGGTGTTATATTCTTACTTTGTATATATTTTATAAAAGGACTATTGTACATTAAAAGACCATATTTTACAGGATCAACAATCCAAATTAAATCTCTGGTACTTTCAATAAGTGCATGGTATCTCTCATTATCTTCTTTATTAATTTGTTCAATTCTATTAATTTCAGATTGGGTAAGAAAGAGATCTGTCTTATCCTCTAGTATTGTATATCTTAGCTTTCTGTCATTTACTTCAAAAATATTTACTGATAGCATACCATACTTAACTTCAAATTGATGAGTCTGTAAAATGATAGGATAATCATGAATGTAACCTTTATCTTGAAGTTCTTCATTTATTCTATCAACATCAGTTTTTCTTTTAAAAATATTAAGATCTGCATAAGTTTTACCAACTACATCATTAATCACATAACCAAAAAAATCTAGAAAGGCTTGATTGACAAATATGAATTCATTAGTAATTTGATCACATATAGACATAGGTTGAGCTGTTGTTTCAAAGGCGCTTAAAAACAAAGATGCCTTTTCATCATGAAATATTTCATTGAGATTATTCATTAACTATGTACTTCCTTTCTATATTAATCCCTACGCTTACAGTATATATTTTTTATACTTAAATAATCAACTAATTTT
>CAYPYD010000004.1:3921-168241 GCA_964415195.1 uncultured Eubacteriales bacterium
TTAATCCCTACGCTTACAGTATATATTTTTTATACTTAAATAATCAACTAATTTTAAAGATAATAACATTTTTTAGTCAGATATGGTAATATTTAGTAAGGATTATAGATATTTTGTTTGTTTGAGGAAATATGATGAGAAGAAAAGATAAAGAAATTAATGATATCAATGAATTATTAAAGATAATTGAAAAATCAAAAATAATGCACTTGGGCTTATGCCAGAACAACCTACCATATGTTATTCCCCTTAATTTTGGGTTCCAATATAATGGTGAAATTATAAAAATATATTTTCACTCTGCAAAAGTAGGGAAGAAAATTGATATAATAAGAAACAACAATAAGTGCTCAGTAGAAATGACTAGCTATTATGAGTTGGAAAAAGGAGAAACAGCTTGTCAGTGGTCAGCTTTCTATGAAAGTGTAATGATTGAAGGCAATATTTTATTTGTAGAAAATGAAGAAGATATCAAAAGAGCAATGAATCTGATAATGGAACGCTATGGTTTTGAAGGTATTCCTGTATATGAAGAAAAATATATAAAATCAATGTATATCTTTTGTATTGAAGTTGAAGCTATAAGTGGCAAGAGAAATTTGCCTAAATAAGAAGATAAAGGAGTAATTATATGAGTTATTTATTTCAAGTAATTGAAACAGAACCACAAGATGCAGTAGTGATAAGTAAAGTAACTACAGCCCAAAATTTACCAACTGTGGTAGAAGAAGTATTTAATACTATAGTCGAATATATTTCGAAAAAAGAAGGGCTATCACTTGGACCTGCCTTTATTGCTTACTATAGTATGGATGAGAATAATCTAGAAGTGGAGATAGGCTTTCCTGTAAATGAAGAGATTGCAGGTGAAGGGGAAATTAGATGTACAAAAATACCAGGTGGGAAAAGAGTTGTTGGTTATTACAAAGGAGCATATGCTTATATGACCTACATTTATGACGAAATGTTAAAATGGATCCTTTTGAAAGGATTAGAGCCAAGTAGTCTTGTATATGAATACTACTTCAATTCTCCACAAAATGTACCTGAGAATGAACTGCTAACAAAAATAGAATTTTCACTTAAATCACCATCCAAATAGGATGGTGATTATTTTTATTATTTTATTATTGACTATATAGTGTGTCATACAGTATAATCTAATCAGGAGGTGATCCAGTGAATGATGAAAATTTAAAAGTAGTCTATAATAATCTTCTACAAGAATTAAGAAGAGGTAACATAATATTAAGTGTTCTGAGTCAACTTAGAGAACCACAGTATGGTTACTCACTGGTGGTCTTATTAGAAGAAAAAGGAATATCCATCGAACCTGGGACTCTTTACCCACTTTTAAGAAGACTAGAAAAGCAAGAGATACTAGAAAGCAATTGGGATACTGATACATCTAAACCAAGGAAATATTACAAATTAAATAAAAATGGTGAAGAGATTTATAAGGATTTATGTGTGGAATGGTTTAAAATGGTTGAAAGTATGGAACAAATTATCAAGGATAGGGAGTGAATCTAATGGAATTAATGGATAGATATATATATGCAGTAACAAAAAGTTTTCCCAAGAAACAGAAATTGGAAATTGAACGAGAATTAAAAGCTAATATTGAAGATATGGTTGAACAAAATATAAGTAATGATAATTATGAAAAAAAGGTAGAAAAAGCCTTGTTGGAAATAGGCGATCCTAAAATAGTCGCTGACAACTATAGAGGTTCAAAGAGATTTTTAATAGGCCCAGACTACTATGAGCTTTATCTTTTGGTATTGAAAATAGTTGTGGCTGCAGTGGTTGGAGGAATATCAATAGCTCTATTTATCAAGAGTTTTTTCACGGCTAATATTGATATTGCTAATATAGGTATAGAATATTTAACTTCAATATTTTCAGGTGCAATGCAAGCCTTTGCCTGGACAACTATTGTCTTTATAATAATTGAAAGAAACAATGCAAAATTGAAGGATGAACCAGATGATCAGGGAAGTTGGGATATATCAAAACTTCCTATACTACCAAACAAGAAAACTGAGATACCAGTTTCTGAACCAATTGCAGCAATAATTTTTACTACAATCTTCTTTAGTGTTTTTTTAGGTGTTCTTTATTCAGCACCAGAGGCTTTTGCTGTTTATTTTGAAAAAGCTGGTGAAATGATACGTATTCCTATTTTCAATTTGGAAGTTCTTACAGGTTATAGATCTTGGTTTATTGCTATATTCTTTTTAAGCATATTAAAAGAAATTGTAAGTCTATACTATAGAAAATGGAATTTAAGAAACTCTTTGGTTAGCATAGTAATCACTATATTTACGGCAATTTTAACCTTGATTATGCTAACTGATAATAGTTTATGGAATCCAGACTTTCCAGCTGAGATATTAAAGCAAATACAAGGTAATTTTGATTTTCCAGGTTTATGGCTAAATATCAGAAATTGGATAGTAGCTATTTTTGTTATAGTTAATGTAGGGGAAATTTTATCAATCATTTATAAAGGTATATATCTAAACCAAAAATTGAAATAATAAAATAATTACAGGCGAAATAAAGTATGTATCCAGGGATACATCAACGATAGTCTGTTGATGATATAATCAAAATAGAAATAAGGAAGGAATGTGTAAAAATGATTAAAGTGGTAGCAAAAAATAACATTCAGGAAGACAAATTAGAAGAAATTATGGGGTTATATAAAGAATTGATAGAGGCAACTGTAAAAGAACCTGGTTGTATTAAATATGAGCTTTATCAAGATATTAATGATACTAGGACTATTACTATGATTGAAGAATGGGAAAGTTTAGAAGCCTTAGCTGAACATGAGAAAACTGAACATTTTGTAAGAATTTTTCCGTTGTTGAAAGATTTGGTTACAGATGAGTCAGACTTTCGCATTTACAAGAAACTCCTTTAATCATGAGCTCACTTTTTAATAGGATAGCTCCTATTTATGGATTGTTCTTTAATTATCAAAGAAATCATTACCTAAAAACTATAAATAATGTCCAAAATGAAATTGATTTAAGAGAGTATTCTAATATTATTGATTTTGGCTGTGGGACAGGGGCTTTATGTTCTGCATTAATTGATAAAAACTTGGATGTTACTGGTGTGGATTATGCTCGTAAAATGTTGAAAGTGGCTATCAAGAAAACAAAACATACAAGTATTAAATATGTTGAGGGGAGTATTCTTGAAAAATTACCTTTTGATGAAAATAGTTTTGATATAGCTATAGCTTCTTATGTTGCACATGGTTTGAAAAGTAGTGAAAGAAGTAAAATGTATAAGGAAATGTCTAGATTGAGCAAGAATCTAGTTATTATACATGACTATAATGATAAACGATCATTACTTACAGATATAGTAGAATGGCTGGAAAGAGGCGATTACTTTAACTTCATAAAAATAGTCAAAGATGAGTTAGAAGACAACTTTGCTGAAGTAAAGGTAATTAATATTGATAGAAGAGCAGCCTGGTATGTTTGTAAGGTACATAGTGATTAAATAAGATAGAGAGGATTAATATGAATAAATTCAACAGTGGACAAAATATTGGAGATATAGTAGTTGAATTTCCTAAGGCAGCAGAGGTTTTTAAGGATAATAAAATAGATTTTTGTTGTGGTGGGAATAGACCATTATCTGAGGCGTTGAAAGAACAGGGACTTGATGAGAAATCAATAATGGAGCAAATAAACGAGTTATATGATTATCAACAATCTAATCAAAATAATCCTGATAAGGATTGGAGAGAAGTTCCAACAGGTGAGTTAGTAGAGCATATTTTAGATACGCACCATGCCTATCTATGGTCCGAACTGCCTAAGATTAGTGAGTACGTTACTAAGATCTTGAGAGTTCATGGAGAACATCATCCTGAATTAATTCAAGTTCATAAACTATTTCATTTGGTTAAGATGGAGTTAGAAGAACATTTGGTTAAAGAAGAAACTATTCAATATCCAGCTATCTTTAAGTATTTAGAAAGCAATAAATCAGTAGAATTAGAAAAAGCTGTTAAAGTAATAGCTGAATTAGAGTCAGAACACACCGCCGCTGGTGATGTTTTGAAAGAACTAAGAGAATTAACTAAAGATTATCAGACACCTGATGATGGGTGTAGATCCTATGAACTTACCTACATGAAACTTAAAGAGATGGAAAGTGATATTTTCCAACATATTCATTTGGAAAACAATATATTGTTTCCAAGACTTGAGGCCTTAAATAATAAGTAGATTAGAATGATAATAAAAACAAAATCAATTCAATCATAATAATAATTATTGTTATATATATAAAAATATAATATAATTTTATTACAATAAACAGTATATGAATTATATTTTCAATAATTGTTAGGGGTTGAAATACTATGATTAGATTAATGAGAAAATTAATAAAGAAGGAAGATGGACAATCTCTTGTCGCTTTTGCTTTGCTATTTGTTGTCTTATTAGGTTCTGCAGCCTTGGTTATTGATGTTGGTTTTATAGAAGTGAAAAAAAGTCATATCCAAAATGTAACTGATGCAGCAGCCCTTGCAGGAGCAATGGACTTGCCAAATTATTCAATAGCAATCATTAATGCAAAAAAAATAGCTGAAGCTAATGGTGTTGATGTTGTTAAAACAACAGTCAAGACACCATATAAGGGCGATAGTACTTCAATAGAAGTGGTTTGTTCTCAAACACTGAAGTATACTTTTGCCAGAGTATTAGGTTTTGATGAGGTGGAGGTTTATTCTCGTGCTGTTGCAAAAAAAGTTTCTAATTGGTCTGGGGAGGCTCTGCCATTTATTAATCTAGATGATGATTATCAAGCTAATCCTGAAATTGTAGCTTGGGAGAAGACTGGCCCTGGTGATTTTGAAAGCATAGATAATTATACAATTATTAATCCAAAGGATCCTGATAAACTATATTTTGAAGTTGATTACAAGAACGGCATAGAAATTAAAAAAGGAACAGTAGCTACAATTAAACAGGAAGTTGGTTATGTGTTTGATCAACATAAGCCTAATAAGCCTGTTTATATAATTAGCTTAAATAGAAATGTTATTAACTCAGGAAAAGTGTTGTTAAAAGATGGTAGTACCAGATCTTTAAGTAAATTAAAGAATAATGATATTATTCATCCAAATCAGTTAGTTCTTATTGAATGTATTTTTCATGATTATGATTATAAAGGCAAAACATTATTTTTAACTGCTAAGAAAGTATATGATATTGCCAATAATGAGTTCCCTCCAAATTATGTTGGTCCTAATGGAGGATCTTCAAAATTAATTGAATAAGTAAAAGTTTAGTTTAAATATTAAAAAATAACCACCATATTGATGGTGGTTATTTTTTATCTTTATATTAACTTATCGACTTGGTTTTGAAAAGCTGATAAGTGGTTTTCTGATCCCTTGATTAAGGCGTCAAAGACATTCTCTATGTCTTCTGGTAAGTCATATGTAAGGAACTGCTTATACATAGCTATATTGTCTATTTCTGCTTGGACACCAACTTGAGCTGCTTCTAAAAGTGATGTGGGTATAACTAATTGTGCTGAGGATTCATCCTTCGGAAATTCCATATTATAAGTTTCATATACTTCTTTAAGATAGTTTAAATGGGTCTCCTCTGCTTTCATAATATTAGAATAAGGTCTAGTGACATCATATTCATCAATAATTGCTGCATATTCAGCTTTAGCCAGGTATTCATCCTGGGCAGCGTACATCAACATATCTGCTATACTCATATCTTGGTCAGCTAAAGCACCTTTGGCTCCGTAACCCTCTAAGGTTAAGTCGAGGTCTTCAGCATTAACCTCATTTACCTGATCATTGCTTTTAATAACATTTGCACTACTTTTGCTGCAACCTATAACTGTAAAGGTAAGAATTGATATAAGCAGTAGCAGGATTAAACTATATTTTATTTTTGTAAGATTTTTATTCATAATATTCACTCCTTTTTTTGTATGAGTTAAATATATACTTCTTATGTGATAAATGACTGAAGAAAGACTGATTTAAAAACGAATTTATCAATTGTTGATTATTTGATTAAAACTTGATAGACTTGAATTAAATAATACTTTAAGGATGGTGGTATAAAATGTTAGATAAAATTAGAGAATTTCCTGATGAAATTGTGTTTCAGGAAGGTGGACCTTGTATATCTCTTTATCAATTAACACATAGACACTCACCAGAAAATAAGCAAGACGCTGTAGTCTTTAATAATATGTTACGTGATTTAGAGAGTCTATTAGAAAAGAAATATAAAGAAACTGATATAGAAAAAATTATGAAAACATTTCATGAATTAAAAGAAGATAAATCTTTTTGGAATAATACACTTGATGGAATAGCAATTCTAGCTAATAAGGAGAGATTTTTAATTTATGTTCTTCCTGAAAATGTTGAAAACAAATTGACTGTTGGAGAATCTTTCAATATTATCCCCCTTATTAAAACCTTTCAGTCAGCTGACAAATATAATCTATTAGGATTAGATGGCAATGACTTTACTATTTATGAAGGTAGTAAATATGAATTGGAAGAGCTTGAATTAGATGAAGAAGTTCCAAAAACTATTGAAGAAGTACTAGGTTTTGAGCACTCAGAAAAATTCCTTAATCACGCTTCACGTGGTGCGGGAAACAGAGCAACTTTTCATGGACAAGGTGCTAAAAAGGATGAAGTTGAAGAGGATTTACTTAAATATTTTAAATATGTTGATAAACTAGTAATGGAAAATTTCTCAAAAATATCCAAGCTACCTCTAATATTGGTTGCTTTAACAGAAAATCAAGGGTTGTTTAGAAAATTGAGCAATAATACCTACCTGATGGAAGAAGGTATAAACTCAGCTATTAAATCACTTGATGAGGGTAAACTAACATCTAAAGCCTGGGAAATTTTAGAAGTTGTCAATCAAGGAAGAATAAATAACTTAGTCGAAGACTTCAATCAGGCTAAAGCAAATTCACTAGGATCAGATGATTTACACAAGATAAAGAAAGCAATCATGGATAAAAAAATAAAAATCATGATGGTAGAAGAAAACAGGAATATATCTGATGAGCTCGATAAATTAGTTACACAAGTAATCAAGGATAAAGGTCAGATTGTAGTCTTGACTGAAGATCAAATGCCAAGTGAAACAGGAGTCGCTGCAATCTACAGATTTTAGGTGTGTGAATAAATGAGAAAAATGATAGTAACAAGACATAGTTTAGTTCTAGAACCTTTGCGAACATTAATAGAAAAGCAAAAACACAGAACTCTGGTAATGTGGGCTTTGGATTGTGCCAAAGGAATACTCCCGATTTTTGAAAGTAAGTATCCTAATGATAAAAGACCAAGAGAGGCACTAAAAGCTACCAGATTATGGGCTCGAGGTGATATCAAGATGCCGATTGCTAAAAAAGCAGCTCATGCCTGCCACAATGCAGCATCAGAAGTAATTGAAGAAAGCCCTTCAGCTGGAGCAGCTGCAAGAGCCATAGGCCACGTAGTTGGAACAGTTCATGTGGAAACACATGCAATAGGAGTTGCCTGTTATGGTATAACAGCTTTTGTTTATGATCTTATTGAAGAGGATCAGGACGAGGTGATTAATAAAATTCTAAATTGTATGTACGAAAAACTTGCATATTGGGAAAAACATATTGATCAAATGGATGTAATCAAAACAAAATGGGCGCCATTCCTTCTAAGGGATAATGTCCCCAATAAAGAAAAATTATTAAGAGAAAAAACTTAAAAAAAGAAATAACCCAAAGCAACTTAATTGCTTTGGGTTATTTTATACATATTAACATAACAAATTAACAAATCAATTTACAAATTATTTATTTCTTTTGAAAGAAAACTTTTATTCTATCTAGAGCAAATATTAGAGCTGCTCCTATAAAGAAAAATATGAAGTTAAAAGTTTCTAGGGTCATTGCTGGATGAGGAACTTCAAGTGTAGTTGGTCCTTGGAATATTGAATATAAGGAACCAAGCATCAATCCGATTATAGTATATATTGCCTGTGATCTATGAGTTCTAAGTACATACCTTATTAGCTTGATAGTACTTGCAATACCTGCAAGTACACCAAAAGTGAATATTATTAGGATAGGCAAATAATTAAAATTCAAGCTTAGGACTTGTCTTATGGAGCTAATTATTCCAGTATATATGCCAAAAATTAGCATAATAGATGAACCAGATATACCTGGTAGAACCATTGCTGATATTGCTATCATAGCTGTAATAAAGACATATATAATCAGCAAAGGATTAAGATTACTTGCTGCAAGATTTATTCCACTACCAGAAGAGGACGGGTTAAAAACCGTCAATAAAACAACGACAACGATACCTATTAATGTAAAAATTAGATTTTTGTATTTTCCCAGTATTGCTTCACGTTCTTCATGAATTATCAATGGAATTGAAAGAAGAACAAAACCAGTAAATAGTGAGCTTATGCTATAAATACTACTTTCAAAAAATGAAGTTAGGAATAAAACAGAAAGTATCATTCCGGTAACCCAACCAATTCCAAGTCTACCTAAGAATTTTAAACCAACTAGTCTTTCCTTCATTGTATTTTTAGTCATTAGTGAATTAAGTGAATTTATGAAATCATCATAAAAACCTAGAATAAATGCTATTGTGCCGCCAGATACTCCTGGGACACTGTCTGCCAAGGCCATAAGAAAGCCTCTGATAAAATTTAAAATATACAAATTACTCCTCCTTAAAAATACTATGTTCCTATTTTACCATTTTTTTTGATAAAAAACGAATTAATCCTACTAATATGATATTATATATAAAAAGAGAATATGGGTGAAAAGTATGGTTCAAGTTATAAAAAGATGTGCGTGGGTAACTGAAGATAAGATATATCAGGATTATCATGATAATGAATGGGGAGTTCCACTTCATGATGATAGAAGACTATTTGAAATGCTAATTCTAGAAGGAATGCAAGCAGGACTAAGCTGGTTGACAGTTCTAAAGAAGCGAGAAGCTTTTCGCCTGGCTTTTGATGGATTTGATGTGGAGAAAGTCATTAATTACAATGAAGAAAAGATAGCAAGTCTTATGGAAAACAAGGATATTATAAGGAATAGATTAAAGATTGAATCAGCCATAAGAAATGCCAAAGCCTTTAAGAAAATACAAGACAAATACGGTAGTTTTGATTCATATATCTGGTCCTATGTAGGAAATAAACCCATATTAAACCACTATGGAAAGTTACAAGACATCCCTGCGAATACAACTTTATCTGACACAATAAGCAAGGATTTAAAAAAGTTAGGTTTCAATTTTGTAGGATCTACTATTATTTATGCTTATATGCAATCTATCGGAATGGTTAATGATCATACAAAGGATTGTTATTTATATGGGGAGGGCTTAAAATGATTATCAGTATTAATACAATAGTCGATTTACCTGTAGAAAAGGTATGGGAGTATTGGACGGAACCAGCTCATATAGTTAATTGGAATAATGCTTCTGATGACTGGCATACTACCAAGGCAACTAATGATTTAAGGACTGGTGGAAAGTTTTCTTCTAGGATGGAAGCTAAAAATGGTAGTGTTGGTTTTGATTTTTCTGGTGTTCATAAGGAAGTAAAGTTATATGAACTAATTGCTAGTGTTTTGGATGATGACAGAAAGATGCAAGTTACTTTTGAAGAAATTGATGGGAAGACTTTAGTAACCGAAGATTTTGAAACAGAAATAGAGAACTCTATTGAATTACAAAGAACAGGTTGGCAGGCTATTTTGGATAATTTTAAGAATTACGCAGAGAGGCAGGGTATGTAAATGAGTATTATTGCGTATTTAAATTTTAATGGTAATTGTCGAGAGGCAATGGAATATTACAGGGATGTGTTTGATGGTAAGAATTTGAGTTTTATGACTCTTGGTGATATGCCTCCTGAAGCGGGATTTGATATTAATGAGGAAAACAAGAGACTTATAATGCATGGTTATCTAGAAGTATTTGATACAGCTATTATGTTTTCAGATACTTTACCACATATGAATCTAGTTTTCGGTAATAATATTCACCTCAATATTTCACTTAATAATTTAGATAAATTAAAATCAGTTTTTGAAAAGATGAGAGTTGATGGTAAGGTAGTTGTAGAACTGGGTGAAACCTCATGGACTAAAGCATATGGTTATATGATTGATAAGTTTGGTATTGGCTGGATGTTTAATTACCAAGAATAAAAGACTTATAATTAAGATGAAACATTGCCCTGAAGAAGGGGCAATGTTTTTTATTTATTGTGTTGACATTGACGTAGCGTAATAGTTTAATATAAAGACAAGGAGGTGGTGTGATGGAATATACAATTAATGTATTAGCAAAGATGTCAGGAATTAGTAGCAGGACACTAAGACACTATGATGATATTGAGCTATTAAAACCATTAAGAATCAGTTCTACCAGATATAGAATATATGGTCAAAAGGAAATCGACAAACTACAACAAATATTATTCTATAAGGAACTAGGACTTGGTCTTAGTGACATTAAAGAAATATTAGATAATAGTAGCTTTGATCCACAAAAAGCCATGGAAAAACACCTTGTGGAACTTGAAAGTAAGAAAAAACAAATCGACCAATTAATATTAAATGTTAACAAGACAATAAATTCACTAAAAGGAGAAATAAAAATGAGTAACAAAGAAAAATTTGAAGGTTTCAAAAAAACCATGATAGAAGAAAATGAGGAAAAATATGGTAAAGAAATCAGAGAAAGATTTGGTAATGATGTAATTGAAGAATCAAATCAAAAACTTTCCCAAATGACACAAGAAGACTATCAAGATATAGAAAAGTTAGCACAAGAGCTAAATCTTAAACTTAAAGATGCAGTTGCTACAGGAAATCCAGGAGGAGATCTAGCACAAGAGGTATGCGAACTGCATAGAAGATGGTTAACCTTCTACTGGCCAAAGGATACATATTCCAAGGAAGCCCATCTAGGATTGGCACAGATGTATTGTCAAGATGAAAGATTCAAGGAATACTATGAAAAAATAGCACCTGGCACTGCAGAGTTTCTAAATGAAGCCATCAAGGTCTATTGCCAAAAATAGTTAAAAGAGATGTTGTGTGAAAAGTTGAGAGTAGATATAATGGGGGAAAGTAGAGAATATACAGAAAGGATGTAAAATATGGATCCTTTATTAAAAAAACTAAACTACAAGGAAAATAGTGATATTCTAGTAATAAATGCACCAATAGATAGTGTAGGAATTATAGATAACTTTTCAAGAAGTGGAAAGGTAGTAACTGATATCAAAGATATAGGTAATGATACAGGTATCCAATTTACCTTGGTCTTTGTCTTTAAGGCAGAAGATATCAATACCCTACTACCCCCTGTTCTTGATAGAGTAGTTGGTGATGCAATACTTTGGCTTGCTTATCCAAAGAAATCTTCAAAGAAGTATACTAGTGATATTAACAGAGATCACGGCTGGAGTCTTTTAGGAGAATATGGCTATGAACCTGTAAGGCAGGTAGCTATAAACGAAGATCTTTCAGCGCTACGTTTTAGGAAAGTAAGTTTTATAAAGAATTTTATCAGAGACAAAGAAATGATTCTATCAAAAGAAGGTAAGACAAGAAAAGAAAAGTAAGAAGAGGAAGGTTCAACTTGATATATGACATAATAATTATTGGGGCTGGTCCTGCTGGGCTATTTGCTGCTGCCAATGTGAATAAAAAGACAAATTCTTTGATATTGAACAATACTAATGCACCAGGAAAAAAACTGCTAATATCTGGTGCTGGTCAATGTAACTTAACCAATACAGGTAATATAAAGGGATTTATTAGTCGCTATGGAGATAATGGTAATAAAATCAGAAAAGCCTTATATACTTTTTCTAATATCGCATTAATTGATTATCTAGAAAGTAAAGGGATAGAGTGTTTTAAAAGAGAGGACGGTAAAGTTTTTCCTAAAACTATGAAAGGGCTAGAACTTCTGGACTTACTTTTAAGCAGAGCGCAAAAAAATGGTTTCAAATTAATAAACGAAGTTGAAATTAGAAATATTGAATATGATGAAATCAAGAGCATTTACAAACTAAAAGATGATTCCCAGAAAATATATAAGTGCCAAAAAGTGGTAATTGCCACTGGAGGCTTGTCTTATCCCAAGTCTGGATCAAATGGTTCTATTTTAGAGTGTTTGCGAGAGATGGATATTGATATGGTGCCTCAAAAGGAGGCTCTAGTACCAATATTTATAGAAAATTACCCATTTAGTTCACTGTCTGGAATAGCTTTCAAAAAAGCAAAAGTCATAATTGGTAAGCATGAGAAAATAGGTAGTCTTCTTTTTACTCATAAAAATCTTTCTGGACCTGTGATACTAGATATGTCAAGATATGCTAAAAATGGAGAGATTATAAGAATAAATTATTTAGGGGATATTTCTAGTGAACAACTAATGGCAATATTTACTAGTATTAAATCAGGTTGTGTTAAGCTAGCACATACTATGATTTATGATACCCTATTAAAGCTATCTTCAGATATTACTAAAAGATATGTGGAGCTATTGTGTGATATGGTGGGGATTGAAGAAAAAACCAGATATGCAGATTTGAAGAAGGATTCAATGGTAAAGTTGGTTGACTTCATCACTAATGATAAATATATGATTACGGGAAATGGTGGTTTTAATATTGCTATGTGTACAAAGGGTGGAGTTTCCCTGGATGAGGTTAATTTAAGTAACTTTGAAGTTAGAAAGTATCCTGGTATGTATATTATTGGGGAACTTTTAGATATTGATGGTGATACTGGTGGCTTTAATATTCAGTTTGCCTTTAGTAGTGGTTATCTTTGTGCTAAAAGTATTTGGGGAAGCGAGGTTAGTAATGCAATTTAGAATTATTGAATATCATGATAAATATAAAGATCAAATAATAGATTTGATTTTAGAGATTCAAAATGATGAATATAGTATTGATCTTAGTATTAATGAACAATCTGATCTGTTGAATATTAAAAATGAATATATTTCAAATGGTGGTAATTTTTGGATTGCTGTTGATAGTGACGATAATGTTGTAGGAACTATAGCGCTACTTAAAATGAGTGATGAAGTTGCTGTGTTAAAAAAATTCTTTGTAGACAGTCGTTTCAGGGGTGGAGAATTTGGTATAGGGTCTAATTTATATGGGACATTATTGTCTTTTGTGGAAAAAAATAGTATCAAGCATGTAATTCTTGATACTCCAGCTGTTGCAACTAGGTCACATAATTTTTATAAAAAAGTCGGATTCAGATTGATAGGTAAGGAAGATTTACCAATTGAGTATACTTATCCTGATAGAAATTCACTTTTGTTCATATTGGATTTGTAATATTAATGAGAAAAGATGGGCTATTACCCATCTTTTTTTGTTAATAAAGACAATTTCAATACAAAATATTTATGCACACAAACAAAATATATGAAGGTGGTTTTGTTGATTAGTTTGATGAATATATTGTAAACTAAGTGTAGAAGTAAAAAAGGAAGATAGGAATGAAAACTAAATCAGAAAATAAAAAAAGAATAAAGAGGTTCTTTGGTATAAATAGCAGCATGATTACAATGTTAGTGATTGTAGTATCCTTAGGACTAGGAGAAAAGATAGGAGAAAGATTCCTTCCTGTTTATATTCTAGCTTTAGGTGGCTCTATCTATGCTATCGGCTTTTTAAATTCGATTGATAATTTCCTATCAGCTATTTATTCTTATATAGGTGGGTATATTTCTGATAGAATTGGCTATAAGAAAGCCTTATATACATACACTTTAATTGCTATATTTGGGTATTTGATTATCATTCTATTTCCTGTTTGGCAGGCTGTTTTGGTCGGGGCTGTTTTTTTTATATCTTGGAGTGCATTGTCTCTACCTGCTATACTTTCATTAATTTCGGTAACAGTGGTTAAGGAAAAACAAACCATGGGAGTATCTCTTCATTCATTGATTAGAAGAATATCAATGGCGCTAGGACCACTTCTGGGCGGAATTCTTATTACAAATTTTGGAATTACAACAGGTTCACGTGTTTCTTTCTCCATAGCTTTGATGCTTGGTATATTTTCCTTGTTTTTTATAAATAAATATATTGAAGATAAAAGAGAAGGTCAATCAAAACCAATAGCTCCATTATCAATTTTTAAGTTTATGAGTAGTGAGTTGAGAATCTTGTTGCTTAGTGATATTTTTATAAGATTTGCTGAACAGATACCATATGCTTTCGTTGTCATTTGGGTACTGGAAAATAGAGGCATGTCAGCAGCTTTTTTTGGTATTCTTACTTTAATTGAAATGATTACAGCAATGTTGATATATATTCCTGTAGCTTATTTATCAGAAAAGACTTCAAGCAAGTTAAGTATAAGTATATCGTTTGTTTTCTTTACTATATTCCCAGTGTTCCTCTTATTTTCTAGAAATATTCCATTACTTATAATAGCTTTTATAATTAGGGGCCTAAAGGAATTTGGTGAGCCTACAAGAAAGGCCTTAATAGTAAAGCTAGCTCCTATTGGTGGACAGGGTTCAATATTTGGAGCATACTATTTGTTTAGGGATGTAATTGTTTCTATAGCTGTACTTTTTAGTGCTTTGCTGTGGAATATTAGTCCTAGTTTTAATTTTATAACTGCAAGTATATTTGGCTTGATTGGTACAATAATATTTATCCTTTTTGGTAAGGATGAGAAAGGCTTGGTGAAAAAGTATGAATCTAATTGATGAGTATATTCAAACATTTCCAGAAGAGGTTCGAAAAAAACTTCAAGAAATAAGACAAGTGATAAAAGAAAATGCACAAGAGGCGGAGGAGAAAATCAGCTATGGGATGCCAACTTTCTATTTGAAAGGTAATCTTGTTCATTTTGCTGCCTATAGTGGTCATATTGGATTTTATCCAGCGCCAAGTGGTATCGAGGCATTTAAAGATGAGCTAAGTGAGTATAAGACTAGTAAGGGGGCTATACAATTTCCAATTGATAAGGATATTCCTCTTGATTTGATTAAAAAAATAGTTCAATTCAGGGTATTGGAGAATACTAAATAATGGGAAAGAAAATAATTAAGGGGAAGGTTGCTTATTTGACTGAAGAAGGCAAAGGTGTCGTTAAAATAAAAGGTAAAGACTTGTTTGTGCCTTATGTTTTGCCTGGGGAGTTTGTTAGTGTTGAGGTTGTTGAAACTAGAACTGGTGAGGTATCTCGTTTGTTGAAGGTGGAAACTCCTTCAGTTGATAGGATTAAGCCTCCGTGTCCATATTTTTATGAGTGTGGTGGCTGTCAGTTACAACATATGAACTATAAGGCTGAATTAAGTTTCAAGGAAAGTTATGTTAAGCGTTTGTTATCAAAGTTTGGTGAATTTTCTGGTGTGATTGGTATGGAGAATCCTTGGTACTATAGGAATAAGGTTATTTCTACTTTTGGTTATGACAGGGGTAATAGGGTTGTCTCAGGAATTTATAGTGAGAGTAGTCATAGACTTGTTCCACTCGATGTTTGTCTGATAGAAGATGAGGTTGCTGATAAGGTGATTGCTTCTATTAGAAAGTTAGTTTCTGATTTTAAGATTAGAATTTTTGACGAGGACAAGGGTCGTGGTTTTTTGCGTCATGTTGTTATTAGGCGTGGTCATTATAGTGGTGAGGTGATGGTTACTTTGGTGGTCTCATCTTTTGAGTTTCCTTCTAAGAATAATTTTGTTAAGGCTCTTGTGAAGAAGCATCCTGAAGTGGGGTGTGTAGTTCTTAATTTAAATAAGAGACGTTCTAGTGCGGTCCTTGGTCATGAGGAGCGGGTTATTTATGGTAAGGGTTTTATAGAGGATACTTTGTGTGGTTTGAAATTTGGTATTTCTTCTCAGTCTTTTTATCAGATAAATAGTATTCAGACAGAGATTCTCTATAACAAAGTAATTGAGTTTGCTGGTTTGACTGGTGAAGAGTTGGTTCTTGATGCTTATTGTGGTGTTGGGACTATTGGTATGGTAGTTGCTGGTCGTGCTAGGAAGGTTATTGGTGTTGAGATTAATGCTGATGCTGTTAAGGATGCTAAAATTAATGCTAGAAGGAATAATATTGCTAATATTTCTTTTGTTTGTGCTGATGCTTCTGATTATATGGTTGGTTTGGCTAAAGAGGGTGTTGGTGTTGATGTGGTGTTGATGGATCCTCCCAGGGATGGTAGTGATGAGAGGTTCTTGGATGCTGTACTTAAGCTTAAACCTAAGCGTGTGGTTTATGTTTCTTGTGGTCCTTATGCTCTTGCTAGGGATTTGGAGTTTTTGACCAGACATGGACAGTATAAAGTGGAGAAGATGGTTGGGGTTGATTTATTTCCTCATACCTATCATGTGGAGACAGTAGTATTGCTGTCTCGGGTGAAATAGTATTGACGTAGAAAAAGAGATAGAAGAAAAAGGAGGACAACTATATGTCATTTCAAGCATATATTGATAACATCACAACGAAAACTGGAAAAACACCAGAACAGATTAAAGATGATGCCCTTAGTCAAGGTATAATTACAGAGGATATGAAAGCTGCTGTTTTTACCGACTGGTTAAATACGGAGTATCAACTAGGACACGGACATGGGATGGCATTGTGGAAATACTTTATTGAATATAAATGGATCATTACAAAATATTCTAAAATGTAATGTGGTTGAAACAAAGAAAAAGAGCCTTTTCGGCTCTTATTTCTATTTCTTTAAACCTTCAACTACTACCTCAAATCCTCCATATGCCATTTTCTTCATATCAACCGGTGACTGAAAATCAATTTGGTCAGCATAGGTCTCATTCATTTCTTCCATCACTTTTTTATTTACTTCATCCCGATGTTCCTTTGAGTTAAAAACAATAAAGGAAAACCAGACGTTTTCATCACTTTTTGCTCCCGCCATTTCAGGAAAATATCGAGATTTTTCCTCACCCATTTCTTGTTGTTTGAAATCATCACCTTTACATTCAAAGTATTCAAGAGCACCATGCTTCATCCAAGAATCCCGGCCCTCTTCCGCCATTTTCTTGTAATCATCTTCCTTACCTTTAGGCACAACAAGCACAAAACCATCAATATATTTCGACATTTTAATTACCTCCTTTTCTTTTGTTAGTCTCACCTCAATATTTATAAAAAAAGTCTAACATACATAATCTACATAATCAATAATATAGTATGGAGTCTATGGTAAGTAAGAGATGTTGCTAGTCCTTACTTTAAATATATAGTATAATTATAGAATAACTTGCAAAAGTATTAATGTAAATTTTTGGATTTGAAGTATGTGAGAGTGGCAACTTATGATATAAGTACTTACATCAGAGTAAGGAGAATATCTATGACACAATATATGTATAACATTAATTATCAAGATTCTGAGAAAGATTTATGCAACCTTGAAATGAGGGCACTATTTAATAAAACAATAGTAACTAAAGCCTTTTTCTCAAATCGAAGAATTGATGAGTCTTTAAGTCCTTACTTCAAAAGCAGGTTAGAAATACTGCTTGAGGCAACTAATCTTGAGGATCTTATTCATAAGATAAGTAAAATGAAATATACAGTAGAAGAATTTAAAGTTAAGTACCTAGCTGTAATTAAACTTGATCCTATGGAGAAGGAGCGAAGAACAATCACAAAAGCAATTGGTTATGCCTTTGAAGGATTGCCTTCCTTTGATCATCCCGTTATTATATATGGGGTTACTTACTATAATAGTATATGGTACTTTGGTGTCCTTGTTTACAATACAATGCTATGGAAAAAACACATGTCAAAGCCCAATAGTTATTCTAGTTCCTTAGGTATTAATACGGCAAAAGCAATTCTTAATGTTGCAACTAAAGGAGATACTTCAAAAAAAATAATTGACCCATGTTGTGGTGTGGGTACAGTTCTTTTAGAAGGTCTTTATTCCGGTTATGATATTACAGGATGTGAGATTAATTACAAAGTTGCGATGAAAGCTCGTGATAACCTAAAACATTATGGCTATAAAGGACAAGTAATCCATAAAGATATAAAAGACATAATTGAAAATTATGATGCAGCAGTTGTGGATTTACCTTATGGTAACTCTAGTGATTCGGATGAAGTTGATATGATGGGCATTATCCATCATGCTGCAAGGATCTCTAAACGTCAAGTGTTGGTATCTACTATCGATTTAACAGAAAAAATCTGTAAAGAAGGATTAGTAATTGTTGATCGAGCTGTAGTTTACAAAAATAGAAGTGAAAGATTCATGAGATATATTTGGGTCTGTGAGGAAAAGGTAGAAAACAATGAATGAAAAAATAGCCGTAATAGGCGGGGGACCAGCAGGAATTATAGCTGCAGGAACAATAGGTTCAAGAGGGAAAAATGTGACCCTAATTGAAAAGAATGAAAAACTAGGAAAGAAGCTGTTTATTACCGGAAAAGGTAGATGCAATATAACCAATGCAGCACCAATAGATGAACTATTTGACTATATTAATACAAACAAGAATTTTTTATATAGCAGTCTATATAGTTTTACAAATGATAATATAATTGAACTATTAGAGAGCTTTGGACTTAAAACAAAAGTTGAAAGAGGCAATAGAGTATTTCCGGCAAGTGATAAATCAAGTGACGTTATTAAAGCACTAGAAAAATTCTTAAAAAAGAATAAGGTTAACATAATGCTCAACTCAAATGTTGAGAACATTGTCTTAAAGAATAAAACCTTTGTTATTACAATAAGTGGAAAAGATTATGAATTTGATAAAGTGGTAATCGCAACAGGAGGAGTATCATATCCTAGCACTGGATCTACAGGAGATGGGTTTACATTCGCTAAAAGAATGGGGCATTCTGTCATACCTTTAAAGCCTTCACTAGTGCCTATAGAAATTGATAGTGAATGTATAAAAGATCTACAAGGGTTATCATTGAGAAATGTAAACCTAAGTGCCTATTTAGGGAAAAAATTACTAAAAGAAGAATTTGGAGAAATGATCTTTACTAATCATGGCATATCTGGCCCCATTGTACTATCCATAAGTAATGGAATAAATAAATATATAAATAAAGAATTAAAATTAGAAATAGACTTTAAACCTGCACTAAATGTAGAGAAATTGAACAATAGACTATTAAGAGATTTTGAACTTTATTCTAATAAACAATTAAAAAATGCACTTAATGATTTATTACCACAAAAATTAATACCATGGGTAATTAAATTATCCAATACAAATCCAGAAAAAACAGTGAATCAAATAACTAAAGAAGAAAGAATCAATTTAGTACAAATAATCAAGGGATTTCCTCTTAAATTTAAAAAATTTAGACCAATAGAAGAAGCTATAGTAACATCTGGAGGCGTTTCTACAAAAGAAATCAACCCATCAACCATGGAATCAAAACTTATTCCAAACCTATATTTTGTCGGTGAGGTAATAGATGTTGATGCTTTAACAGGAGGCTATAACTTGCAAATAGCCTATTCAACTGGATATCTAGCAGGAGTTAATGTGTAATAATGGATAATATGGAAAAAAAACATCAAAGAAGAAAAAGATATAATGGAACTCACCCAAAATCTTACAATGAGAAATACAAGGAACTACAACCAGATAAATATTCTGAGACAGTTGCAAAGGTAATTCAAAAAGGTGGTACGCCTGCTGGGATGCATCGTTCTATCTGTGTGAATGAAATATTAGAATTCCTGCAAATCACGCCTGGTCAGATTGGACTGGATGCAACCTTGGGATATGGTGGACATACTTTAGAAATGTTGAAATGTCTCGATTCAAAAGGTCGTCTATATTCCCTGGATGTAGATCCTATTGAATTACCAGCAACTAAGGAAAGACTTTTGAAACTGGGGTTTGGTCCAGAAATATTATCGATTAGACAAATGAATTTTTCTGATATAGACATTATTGCTTTAGAATCAGGACCTCTAAATTTTGTTCTGGCAGATCTTGGAGTATCATCCATGCAAATTGATAACCCGGATAGAGGCTTTTCTTTTAAAAATGAAGGGCCACTTGATTTGAGACTTGATCCTTTAAAAGGAATTTCTGCATCAGAACGTCTCAAAAACATGAGTCCAGAAGAGATGGAAGGTATGTTTATAGAAAACTCGGATGAACCACATGCTAAGGTTATAGCTCAGGCTATATTTGAAAAAACTAGTCAAGGAATAGAAATATCAACCACAACATTACTAAAAGAAATTATAGCTGAAGCATTAAAATTTCTTCCTGAAAAAACCAGAAAGGAAGATATCAAGAAATCCTGTCAACGTTGCTTCCAGGCCTTGAGGATTGATGTTAATAGTGAATTTGATGTCTTGTATGAATTTCTGGAGAAACTTCCAGAGGTTCTTGCTCCAGGTGGTCGTGTGGCCATTTTATCTTTCCATTCAGGTGAGGACAGGCTGGTTAAAAAATCTTTTAAGAATTTCTTTCGTGAAGGTATTTATAGTGAAATTGCACCTAGCCCTATACGACCTTCAGCAGAAGAATGTAATACTAATAGTCGGGCTCGATCTGCAAAATTGAGATGGGCCATTAAAGCATAGGTAATAATCAAGAACTAGAAAGGTGATTTGTGAATGAATTCAAATTATGAATATTTGCCATCTGATACAATAATGGAATGGCAAAGTATTATTGATCTAGTCACAAGATTATCAAATTCGCGTGTCGGGCTAATTATGCGTGTTAACTTAAGTGAGATTGAAGTCTTTGTTGCAAGTGAAAAAGAAGGTAATCCTTATAAAAAAGGTGAAAAGGAACAGCTTCATGGTTCTGGTCTATATTGTGAAAAAGTCATAAAAACAAAGAGTGAACTTCTGGTTTCTAACGCCTTGAATTCAGAAGAATGGAATCATAACCCAGATCTTAAATATAATTTTATCGCATATCTTGGGTTACCAATTCGTAATCCGGACGGCAGTATTTTTGGCACAATATGTTTACTTGATGATAAAGAAAATAGTTATTCTAAAGATTTGATAGAATTAATGACGAAGATGCGAAATATTATAGAAAGCCGCCTCAGGCTTGAATTTCTTTTGAATCAAAATGACGAACAATTAAAGATTATAAATAGAAACAAGCTTAAAGTTGACGAGGCTTATGATGAACTTACAAAGAGTGAAAAGCTTTATAAACTTATAACCGACAACATTTCAGATGTAATTTGGGTCTATAATATTAATAAAAAAATTTTTGAATATATAAGCCCTTCCATAGAACAATTAAGAGGCTTCTCTGTAGAAGAAGCTATGGCTGAAAAAATTGAAGATGCGTTGACGCCATCTTCTGTTCAATTTGTGATGGAAAAGCTAACAAAGAATGTACCTTTATTTATAAATGATCCACATATGGTACAAAGCATGAGAGGTGAAGTTCAACAGCCATGTAAGGATGGTAAGTTGATATGGGTAGAAGTAACACTAAGATTAAGTTATAATGCCAACCAGGAAATAGAAATTATTGGTGTTAGCCGAAATATAGAAAAACGCAAAAGTACAGAGAAAGAGAATATATTTCTTAGTACTCATGATCATCTAACAGGATGCTATAATAGATCATATTTTGAAAAAAGAGCATTAGAGGAGCTTGAAAGAGCTAATAGGTATAGTAAGTCTCTCTCTTTTTTAATGTTTGATCTTGATTTTTTTAAAAAAATTAATGATACACATGGGCACATGGTTGGTGATGAAGTTTTGAAAAGTATTGTTGAGACAGTAGTCTTTAATTTACGTAGTAGTGATATTTTTGCCAGGTTTGGAGGAGAAGAATTTATTATACTTGCCCCTGAAACAACACTTGAAGGAGCAGTCAATATAGCAGAAAAAATTCGCTCAGCAATTGAAAATACCATTCAGCCGATGAATGAGAAAGTAACAGTTAGTATTGGTGTTATAGAATGTAAAGAAAATGAATATTTGGATGATGTATACAAAAGAGTTGACCAACAGCTCTATCTTGCTAAAAATTCGGGAAGAAACTGTGTTGTAGCTGATAGAAAGTGATAATCTAGGATTTCGCTTAGCTAAAAGGAGAAATCTTAAGGAAAAATTAATCATCTTTCCTTAAGAAAAAATGATGTCTCTTTAGAATGAAATATGTTAACATATCAGTAATAGGCAATGAATTTTATAAATAATATGGATGGAGGGTTTTCATGGAAATTGAAGAAATTAAAGAATATTGGTCAAAAACCTATAGTGCAGAAGGGAAACCGGACTGGTCCCATATATTCCCCTTTTATAGTGAAAATATTATCTTTCATGATTCAATCCAAACAATAGAAGGTAAAGTTAAGTTTGTTGAAATGTGTAATCGCCTATCGAAACGTTGTAAAAGTTTAAATATGGATATCTATCATATTGTCAAAACTGACAATGTTTTGATGATGGATTGGAAGATGACCATGGCCTTCAGATTTTTCCCTTCAAGTCCTATATATGGAGCTTCGAGACTGACATTTGATAATGATGGCTTAATAATTGAGCAAAGAGACTACTATGACCTTTGGGGCGATATTTATGATGGAATCCCAATTTTTAGAAGATTCTATAGATGGTTTATGAGAGTATTTTTTGGATAAGGAGATATAAATGATGTTTGAATTACCAGAGCAATTGATTTTCATGAAAAATGATAAAGCAATTCAAAAACACAGTAATGAACCTATGAATGGAAAACTTTGTATAATCTCTGGGGCTACATCTGGGGTTGGTTATGAAGCTGTTAAAAGCCTGGCTGCAGGTGGAGCTGATATAGTTATGGTTGTAAGAAATGAAAACAAAGCTAGAACCGTCAAAGAAGTGATAGAAAAAAAATATTCAGTCAAAGTAGACTATTTTATTGCTGATTTTTCAGATTTAAAACAAGTCGAGAATGCTGCTATTGGTATATTAAACAAGTATCCGAAAATCGATATTTTAATTAACAGTGCAGGTATCCATTCAACAAAAAGAAAGTTGAACAAGGATGGAATTGAAATGGTTTTTTGTGTCAATCACTTAGCACCATTTCTATTAACTAACCTTCTATTGAATAGGATGGTGAAATCTGCCCCTTCAAGAATTATACAAGTTAATTCAGAGGGACATAGATTTAATGGACTAAAGGTTGATGATATAAATTGGGCAAAGCGCTTTTATACTGGCCTAAGAAGCTATGGGGCTTCTAAGACAGCCCAATTATTAACTGTCTGGCAATTGGCAAAAGAACTAGAAGGCACTGGAGTTACAATTAATGCTATGCATCCTGGTGGAGTGAGAACAAATATAGGTAATGACAATGGTAAGCTTTATCGTTGGGTTTTGCATAATGTTACCTGGCATTTTCTAAAAGATCCAAAAATATCAGGGAATGCCTTATACTATTTAGCTTCAGCCAGTGAGTTAAGTAATGTTAATGGTAAATTCTATAATCTAACAACATTAGAAAAACCGGCTGAACATGCCTTGGATAAAGAAAATCAGAAGAAAATCTGGGATCTTAGTTTGAGGATGACAGGGCTAGAAAAGAAGGATGATGAATAAATGAGATACGATGCAATAATTGTTGGTGGTGGTATCGCTGGCTTGACTAGTGCAGCATTTCTTACTAGAAACGGATACAAGGTAATGCTTTGTGAAAAAGAGAATCATGTGGGTGGACTAGTTAGTTCATTTAATTATGACGGTTTTTTATTTGATGCTGGAGTTAGAGGAATTGTTGATTCAGGAATAGTCAAACCAATGCTAAAACAACTTGATATTGATGTTGAGTTTATTAAAAGCATAGTAACTATTGGTATCGAAAATGAATTCATTAGAGTTGAAACTATTGATAGTTTAAACGATTATCGAGAGATGCTAGTAAAGCTTTATCCTGATAATGAAGGTGATATAGATCATATACTTCATGAAATAAGAAAAGTCATGGATTACATGGATATTCTCTACGGAATTGAAAATCCTTTATTCAAGGATTTAAAAAATGATAAGGAATATATTTTTAAAACTTTGTTTCCTTGGTTATTTAAATTTCTGGCAAAATCAGGAAAGATTAAAAATTTCAAAGCCCCTGTTTATGAGTATTTAAGCAAGTTAACTGATAATCAATCATTAATTGATATCATTAGTCAGCATTTCTTTCAAGAAACGCCTGCTTCTTTTGCTCTAAGTTATTTTAGTCTTTATTTAGATTATGAATATCCAGTTAAAGGGACCTATGATTTAGTAACTAAAATTGAAGAATATATAAAAGGATCTGGTGGCACAATCAAAACCAATACACTTATTAAAACAATTGATTATGCTAAAAAATCAATCCTTGATCAAAATAATCAAGAATATGAATATGATCAATTGATTTGGGCAGCTGACTATAATCAGCTATATAAGGCAATTGATATGGAAACGATTAATGATGTAAAAGTTAAACAGGCAATTGAGGAACAAAAAAATCTTCTGATTGGTAAAAGAGGAGGAGATTCAATTTATTCCCTTTTCTTAGCTGTTGATTTAGACAAAGAATATTTCAGGACAAGATCTAGTGGACACATGTTTTATACTCCTAATAAATTGGGACAGTCAAAAGTATTTGATAATTTAAAAATGGTAAGTAAGTCATCTGATAAACAGGAAATTATCAATTGGATGAATGACTATCTAGAGTATACTACTTACGAAATAGCTATTCCGTCACTACGAAATGAAGAACTTGCCCCTCAAGGTAAAACAGGGTTAGTTGTTAGTGTCTTAATGGATTATGATTTTATCAGTAATATTAAAAATTTAGGCTTTTATAAGGAATTCAAGGCTTTCAGTGAAGAGAAGATGATTGCTGTTTTAGATAAGAGTATTTATGGAGATTTAGGTAAAAACATAATTCATCGCTTTAGTTCTTCACCTCTTACTATTGAAAGATTAAGTGGTAATCATGAGGGTGGTATAACCGGTTGGACTTTTACTAATGATGCTATTCCGGCTATATCCAAGATGACTGCGGTTGCTAGTACCTATAAGACTCCTATGCCTAATATATTACAAGCTGGTCAGTGGACTTTTAGTCCATCTGGATTACCAATTAGTATCTTAACTGGCAAGATTGCTGCTGATAAGGCAGGTAAGAATATTAAGAGAGGTAAGTAATTACAATGCAAGAAAGTATGGTAATTAATGAACAAATTTTAGAAGATAAAAGAATAGATGAAGCGATAGCACAAGCTGAAGCTCAGTATGAGAGTGGTGCGAAGTTATTAAATGCAAAAGAGGTGCTTTCTTCTTTAAGAATGAAGCATTTTAAGTTAAGTAATGATGAGGAGTAAAAAATGGAATACAAAGATTTTCTAAATAAATTATCAAATCCAGCAAGGGAAGCACTAGAAGATGAGGGGATTGATAGTTTTGAGAAATTGGCAAAACTAAGCAAGAAAGAACTACTTGCAAAACATGGAATAGGCAGGACGACATTACCATTAGTTAATGAATACTTAAATAAAAAAGGATTGAAATTAAGAGACTAGTTGAGTTATAAAGGAGGCTGGAGACATTGAAAAACTATGAAACAAAAAGCACTTCTTTATATAAAGAGATGACATTAGAAGAAATATATGAATATCTAGAGACTACAAAAGATGGTCTATCATCGGAAGAAGCAAGAAAAAGAATAAACATTTTTGGAACCAACGACATCAAAGAAGCTAAAAGAAATAAATTTCTCGATTTCGTTAAACGTTATTGGGGACCTATGCCCTGGATGCTTGAATTTGCTATAGTGTTAACAATAATTTTAAGTCACTATACTGAAAGCATAATAATATTCGTGCTCTTAACTATTAATGCAGTTATCGGATATTTTCAATCCCAAAACTCACAAAAAGCAGTAGAATTACTTAAAAAAAATTTAGAAATAAAAGCAAAAGTATTTCGTGATGGTAAATTAATTCAAATAGAAGCTAAAGAAATTGTCCCAGGAGATATTATCAGCATAATACGTGGTGATCTTATTCCTGCAGACATTAAAATTATAGAAGGTGAAATATCAATAGATGAATCAACTCTAACTGGAGAATCCTTACCTAAGGATATTCACGATGGAGATATCATCTATTCAAGTTCTATTGTGAAGCTAGGAGAAGCAAAAGGCATAGTAGTAAATACTGGTTCCAACACCTATTTTGGTAAGACTGTTGAATTAGTAAAGATTGCCAAACCTAAATCAAAGCAGGTTGAATTGATGCTTAATATTGTCAAATACATGATGTATCTTGGAATATTAGCATCAATTTTAGTTTCGATATACGGAATATATTTAGGCAAGGATATTCTATTTATATTATCATTTGTTGTTATTTTCCTAATTGGTGCTATACCAGTTGCCTTACCAGCGGTCTTGACTATAGTTCAAGCAGTAGGCGCTGTTGAACTATCAAAAAAAGGTGTACTGGTAACAAGGCTTGATTCAATAGAAGATGGTGCATCACTAGATATATTTTGTTTTGATAAAACTGGTACAATAACACAAAATAATTTAACTGTTGTAGATAGTGTGGTTATTGGTGACTACACTAAAGATGATGTTATAAAAATGGCAGCCCTAGCTTCAGCAGAAGATAGTATGGATGCAATAGATCTTTCAATAATTAATTATGCAAAAAAAGAAAAAATTGATTTATCAAATTATGAAAAGGTTTCATATGATCACTTTAATCCAGAAAGCAAGAAGACACAAGCTGTTGTAAAAATTGATGGTAAAAGCATAAAGATTATTAAAGGTGCAGCTCATACAATTATGGAATTATGTGATAAAATTAACGAAAAAAAGCTGACTCAGTCAATGAATTCAATAAAGGAATTTTCAGAAAAAGGTTCAAGAACCATTGCTATAGCTGTAGCAGATGACAATGTTTCAGGTAAATATGATCTTGTTGGTTTTATTGCTATTGCCGATCCCCCTAGGGAGGATTCGAAGAGTATGATTGGAGAAATTAGAAGTCTTGGTATAAAATGTCTTATGTTAACAGGGGACAGTCAAGCTATTGCTAAAGAAATTGCAGTTCAAGTCGGTATTGGTAGTCATATTTTTCGTATGGTTGATCTTGAAGGCTTAGATCATCAGGAACAATTAAAACTTATTGAAGAAAGTGATGGATTTGCAGAAGTTTATCCTGAGGATAAATATAATATTGTTAAATTATTACAGGAAAATGGTCATGTAGTTGGAATGACAGGAGATGGTGTAAACGATTCTCCAGCTTTAAAACAAGCAGATCTTGGAACAGCTGTCAGTGATGCTACAGATGTAGCAAGAGCTTCAGCAAGTATTGTTTTGACTGAACCTGGGCTGAGAGAAATTGTTGATACGGTCAAAATAAGTAGAAAAACATATCAGAGAATGCTAACTTGGGTTATAAATAAGATAACCAAGGTCGTTGAGGTTGTTGTCTTGTTTTCTGTGGGATTCTTATGGACTAAGAATATCGTTATTTCTTTATTAGGTATGTCTCTTTTGGTATTTGCCAATGATTTTGTGACTATGTCAATTGCTACCGATAATGTAGAAGCAACTGGTTCTCCTAATATTTGGGATATGAGAAACCTTATTAAAGCATCGGTTCTCTTAGGGGTTTTCTTTGCTTTAGTTGATTTGATAATAATCTATATAGGTCTAAACTATTTCAGTTTGGATTTTAATAGGATTCAGACTTTGGTGATGTTATCTTTGGTGTTTAATACTCAGTTTAGAATTCTGATGGTGAGAGAAAGAGGCCATTTTTGGTCTTCTATACCTAATATGTATTTACTGGGTATAAATATTTTGGCAATTATTGTCTTCATTTTTGTTGGTAGTCTGGGTATTTTTGTCCCACCTCTTACTTTAAGTCAAGTCTTGATTACCTTAGGTATAACTTTTGTCTTGATGATAATTCTAGATTTTATTAAATACTATATTTTCAGATGGTTTAAAATAGGCTCTGTATAGTTGATATAGGTGGTGATATTATGGGGATTTGGAATCCTTGGAGAGGTTGTCATAAATATAGCGAGGGTTGTAAGTATTGCTACATTCATAAAGGTGATGCCAAAAGAAATGTGGATACAAATATAATACGGGTTACTGAGAACTTCAATGCACCCATAGCAAGGAAGAAGAATGGTGAATACCGGATAAAGTCAGGTGAGACTATTTATTTGTGTTTTGCGTCCGATTTCCTTATTGAAGAGGCTGATATCTGGAGACATGACTGTTGGAAGATGATTAAGGAAAGATCTGATTTACACTTCATTTTCCTAACTAAGAGAATAGATAGATTTATGATTGCCATTCCAGATGACTGGTTTGAAGGCTATGAGAATGTAACTGTAGGTTGTACTATTGAAAACCAAGAAACAGCCGACTATAGATTGGAGATTTTTTCAAAACTCCCTATTAAACACAAAAATATTATTTGCCAACCTTTGATTGAAAGTATTAATATTGAAAAATATCTAGATAGTATAGAGTTGGTTGTTGTAGGTGGAGAGTCTGATATTAATGCTAGACCATTAAACTATGATTGGGTCTTAGCTATCAGGGAACAGTGTATTAAAAGAGATGTTCGTTTTGAGTTTAGACAATGCGGGACTCATTTTATAAAGGATGGGAAACAATATAGACTAAATGTCAAACAACTTTGTAGCCAGGCAAGGAAGGCCAATATCGATTGTTGATTGATTAGGAGGTAATGATAGTATGAAAAAAGTTGTATTGTATATTGCTATGAGTCTAGATGGATATATTGCTGATAAGAATGGTGGAGTATCCTGGCTAGTTGGTGAGGATAGGGATATTCAAACTAGTAGTTATGATGAATTCATCAAGTCGGTTGATACTATAATAATGGGCTATAAATCATATAATCAGATAACAACAGAACTTTCTCCTGGTAATTGGGTTTATGAGGGTATGATGACTTATGTAATGACAAATAGGAACATGAATTCACGTAAAGGGATTGAATTTACTAATGAGAGTGTTATAGATTTGATAAGTAGAATTAGAGCCAATTCATCAAATAGTAGTAAGAATATTTGGCTTTGTGGTGGGGCTGATGTTGTTCATCAGTTTATGGAAAAGGATCTTATTGACAGGTATCACATAACAATTATTCCAACTATTCTTGGAGCTGGGATTAGATTGTTTAAGAAACTTGAAGAGCCTCTTTTGTTGAAGCATATTTCTAATGAATCAATCAATGGTATGGTTGATGTTGTTTATGATAGAAGATAATGTTATTAAATTGAATAGTAATTTTAAAATTTGACTTTCATGCACATATATTGATGAATGTTGTGTATGAAAGTCTTTTTATTTTATATCTATAAATATTTACAAATATACTTAAATAGAATATAATATAAGTATATTTGTATTATATAGAGGTGAAAAACATGAAGAATATAGAAAAACTCGAAAAACTCATTAAAGAACAACATGGGACTGTCCTTAGTTCTGATCTTACTAGATATGACATTCCGAGAACATACCTTTCGATGATGGTTGCAGAAGGAAAACTTGAAAGGATGAATAGGGGTGTCTATGCTTCAATTGATTCAATAGAAGATGAAATGTATGCAATGCAGAGCAAATATTCAAAACTTATATTTTCTCATGAAACAGCCTTATTCTTACATGGTTTAACTGATAGGACTCCTTATGAATATGCTGCTACTGTTCCTAGTGGCTATAAAGTTGTAGAAACGTTATCAAACAGATTTAAAATCTATTATATAAAAAAAGATTTACATTCATTAGGTTTATGCAAGGTAAAGTCTTCATTTGGTAATCAGATAATAGCATACAATGTAGAAAGAACAATTTGTGATATTATCAGAAGCAAAAGCAGAATAGATATCCAAATATTTAATGATGCTTTGAAGAGGTTTGTTGACAAAAAGTCAGTAGACTATTCCCTTTTGATGACATATGCAAAGGAATTTAAAGTTGAAAAAAAATTAAAAGAATATTTGGAGATATTATTATGAGTGGAAAAGCGATGAGTTTAAAAGCAAAAATTAGAAATTTAGCCAATAGCAATGTAATTGAGTCTCTGAAATTGTTGATTTTCCAAGAAGATATGTAATTTTCATGGTAATCTGTTTTCTTGCTACTTTAATTTAAGTCTATTTATTGATATGCTATTGAGTATAAATAACAATTTATAAGAGGAGACTTCTAAATGAATAATAAGAATTTTAGATACAATATAATAATAAGTGGTGTCATGATAGCCACAGCTATATTGATATATGTTTTACAGATAGTTATATTTAAGGATCCACATGAGTCAATGTTCTTATTGTTTCAGGATTTAGCATTTCTACCTATTTCAGTAATTCTAATATCATATATTCTTGAAAAATATTTAAAGAACATGGAAAAAGAAGAAAACTTCAAAAAGCTGCAGATTGTTGTAAGTGCCTTTTATTCTGAAGTAGGATCAACATTGATTAGAAAGATATCGCAATTTGATAGTAATTTAGAATCATTTAAGGAAAAGATGGATTTTGAACAAGAATTGAGGGGTAAAGATAAGAAAAAAATAATCAAATTACTAAGAAATTTTGATTATGACATAGATAGCCATACTGGTAATCTAGAGGAACTGAAGGAATTCTTGACAAGTAAAAAAATGTTTATATCTAGAATGTTTGAAAATCCAAACCTAATGGAACATAGTCGGTTTACTGATATGCTTTGGTCGGTATATCATCTTTTGGATGAACTGGAGAATAGAGAAGACTTTTCTTCCTTGCCAAAAAACGATATGCTTCATCTTTCCATTGATATTATGAGAGCATATCCACTCCTAATAATTGAGTGGTTCGAGTATATGACTTACCTAAGGCAGGAGTATCCATACCTATATTCCTTGGCAATCAGAAAGAGTCCTTTCGAGGAAAATCATATAATAATTGACTAGCGAATAATTGATTTAACATAAAGAAACAGCAGATATGATATCATATCTGCTGTTTTGTTTGACTGAGAAATTAATTATTGATAATTTAATTCTTTTTGCCTTATTACATTAAATCTAATGTATTTAGTATCAATATATTCCTCGGCGAATAATATCGCCTTATTTGATTCATCATAATTTATAGCATCGCATAAAAGCAGTGATTTTTCAGGATTATTGGTCTTGAAGTATTTGCTTAATTTAGCATTCTCACCAATGCTTACTGTTGATAATTCTACCTTATCCCAAATAATTTTCTTATTACACTTAATATTTAATATTTTAAATATAGACATAGAATAATCTTCTTCTTTGAGTTCTTCAATTAAATATTTTTTAGGGAAATAGTCAATACATAATGCTGCAGGATTACCATCAGCATAATACATTCTTTCAATTACAATAACTTCATCATCGGAATTTATCTTAAGTATTGTTTTTAATTTTGCGGGTGGATTAATAACTGAAGTTTCAAAAATTTCCACATAAGGGTCATAACCGCTATTTGTAATCATATCTTCAAACTCTACAGCAGGATTTAATGTAACATTAATCTTTAAAGCTTCGACATTAACAAAAGTGCCTCTTCCTTTTTGTCTAAATATCTTACCTTCTGTTGCTAGTTCATTTAGAACTGTACGAATAGTAATTCTGCTAACACCAAAAAGGGTGGATAGTGTATACTCATCTGGTAATTTCTTGCTTTTCTCCAGATCCATAGATTTAATATATTTAATCATATTACTTTTAACTTTTTCACTAAGTGGACGACTTTTAATTAAATATTCACTATCTATAATAAACACCTCCAAATTTATAATTATACTTTATACCTTAACTCATTATAGATGATTTGAAAAAGCTAGTCAATGGAACAATAAATCCTTTCTGTAAAATCTCAAAACCCATTAAAATAACTATATGTATGACACATAATGAATTAGAAAAATGAAAAACTAAATATAAATTTTAAATAATGTTTTAATAATAGCCGTTAAACCCTTATATATAGAGGTTTTAAACTACTTTTTAAATTTTATATTTTCTATTGACAAAAAAAATCATTATATGTATAATGTCAAACATAAGATAGAAACAGGAGATAGAAATGATTATTAAAAATGTAGCACTTAGAAATAGATTAAGAAACGTTACTATATATATTAATGATAAGGAAATTACCGAAATTGAAGATTATGATCAAAACAAAAAGTATGATGATCAAGAAATAATAGATGGAAACGGACATCTAGCTATACCTCCATATATTGAACCACATATACACTATGACACCTTGCTAACTGCTGGAGAACCAAGATGGAACAATAGTGGAACCCTTTTTGAAGGCATTAACATATGGATGGAAAGAAAAGGGGCATTAACAAAACAAGATGTTAAGAATAGAGCATTAAAAGCTATGAAATGGCAAATAGCCCAAGGGGTACAACATGTTAGAACACATATTGATATTACCGATCATAAACTAGTTGCTTTAGAAGCAATGGTTGAAGTAAAAAAAGAAATGTCTAATTATTTAGACATTCAAATAGTGGCATTCCCACAAGAAGGTATAATTTCCTATGAAGGATCTGAAGAATTAATAGTAAAAGCTATTGAAATGGGCGCAGACGTCGTTGGTGGTATACCACATTTTGAGCACACTAGAGAATATGGAGTAGAATCAGTAAAGAAAGCTTTCGAAATTGCTTTAAAACATGGGAAGTTATTAGATTTTCATTGTGATGAAACAGACGATGAACAATCAAGATTTATTGAAGTTGTAGCAGCAGAGGCCTTGAAACATAACTATGGAGAAAAAGTAACAGTAAGTCATGCAACCGCAATGCATTCATATAATGGGGCTTATACATCTAAGCTATTTAGATTGTTATCAATGGCAAACATAAATATAATAGCTAATCCTTTAGTGAATATTAATTTGCAAGGAAGATTTGATACCTATCCAAAAAGAAGAGGCATAACCAGAGTAAAGGAACTTCTGGAGGCTGGTATAAATGTATGTATGGGTACAGACGATATCTATGATCCCTTCTATATATTGGGAACTGGTAATATGCTAAATGTTTTAAACATGGGGCTTCATGTTTGTCAAATGCTAGGTTATGAACAAATAAGAAAATCTTTCGATATGATTACAACAAATTCAGCAAAAACTCTAAATATTCAAAATGAGTATGGTATAGAAATCGGAAAAACAGCCAATTTAATTATTCTAGCAGGTTATGAAGAATTTGATGTTTTAAGAAGAATGGCTCCTGTTGAATATTCAATCCGAAAAGGAAAAGTTATAGCCAAAACAAATACGAACGAATCGAAAATATTCATTAAAGGATTTGAAGAAGTTATTGATTACAGATAACTATTTAAATAAGAAAATTTACAAAAAAACAAAAAAACAGGAGGATTTGAAATGAAAAAAGGTTTATTATTGATCTTTGCAATTTTAGCAAGTTTTATGCTAGTTGCATGTAACAACACAAGTGAAAAAAGTGAAAACTTAAAAGTCGCTTTAGTTTTAACTGGACAATCTAATGATGGAGGTTGGAACCAGGTTGCTTATGACGGCATAAAAATGGCAGAAGATAAAATTGGTGCTGAGCTTTCATTTAGCGAAAGTGTTAAGGCCAGTGATTATGAAAGAGTAATCAGAGATTATGCGAAAAGTGGAAATGATGTCATTATTGGGCATGGTTTTGAATTTTCAGATGCGATAGCTAAGGTTTCAGAAGATTTTCCAAAGATTGTATTTTTAATTTCTGATACAGAATTATTTAATGATACAAACCTAGGATCATATGCTACTAATAACGTGGAAACAGGATTTTTACAAGGTGCATTTGCCGCTTTAATGACAAAAACCAATACAGTTGGTGCAATTGGCGGAATGGAAATACCACCTATCGTTGCTACAGTTAATGGGTTTGGCGCTGGTGCTAAATATATAAATCCAAATATTAAAGTTGTTTCAGCATATGTAGGCAACTTCGATGATGCAATTAAAGGTAAGGAATTAGCTTTAACTATGATTGATCAAGGTGTTGATTTAATTATGACTAATGCTGATCAAGCTGGGGTAGGTGTATATAACGCTGCAGAGGATAAAAATATCTGGTCTATTGGCACAATTAAACCTGAATTTGACAAATATCCAAGTAATTTAATAGCTTGTTCATCAGTTGATTTAGCTAATGCTATCTTTGTAACTTTAAACGAAATTAATGATGGAGCATATGAATCTGGTTATCAAACATTTGGACTAAAAGAAGGAATTAACTCATTTGAATACAACACAAAACTAGAAACCAATGTTTCAAATGAAGTGAAAACTAAGATGGCTGATATTGAGAAATTGATAATATCAGGAGAAATAAATCTTAAAGAACTAGTTAAGTAAAACAATAGAACAACAATTAAATATTAAGTAGGTGGGCTAAGAGACATGTATTTGTAACCTTAGTCCATCTTTTTGTTTGTTTGGTGGATATTGTTCAATTAGTAGTCTTGTGATAAACTGCATAATATATACAAAATGATATTTACGGAGGATAATATGAAAATAACAGCTGTATTAGGTAGCCCAATCAGAAATGGTAACTCAGAGGAGATGGTCAATCTTTTCCTAACTGGATTTGCCGGAGATGATATTAGAATTTTCAATATCAACGAACTAAATTGCAAAGGCTGTCAAGCCTGTGATGAATGTCAAAAAAGCGATAGCATAGAATGTGCCCTACATGATGAATTACAACCTGTATTGAATAGTTTGGCAGAATCAGATCTAATAGTATTGGCAAGTCCAATCTATATGGACCAAATAACTGCCCAGCTAAGAATATTCCAAGATAGATTAAATGTATTCCTTAGGAAAGATTTCAGTACAAAACTAAAGGAAACTCCAACTGTACTTCTATATAGTCAAGCCATAGAGGATGAAAATAACTATATGAACTATTTTAAGACCTTGGAGAAAGTCTATGGTAAGTTTAATATGAAAGTAGTTGACACAATAATACTAACAGATGCATCAGAACATGATGAAATAAAAAACAATAATAAAGTAAAAGACAGACTAACTAAGTGGAAGCAGAATAATTATAAGGGGGAATAAGATTGCCACACATAATTGTAAAACTCTGGGCAGGTAAACCAGAAGAAAAGAAAAGACAATTAGCAGAAGAAATAAAAAATATGACAATTAATATATTGGGAACACCGGAGTCAAGTATTTCAGTATCCTTCGAAGAAACAACACCGGAAGACTGGCCAACTAAAGTATATGGACCAGATATAATCGACAAAGAAGAAACACTATATATAAAACCAGGATATGTACCTGACCTATTCAAGAAATAGAGGTAGTTATGACCAAGAAAGACACTATAACCATACTAGAAATAGCCAAGATGTCAGGGGTAAACCCATCAACCGTATCAAGAGTGCTAAACCACCCAGAAATGGTAAATGCAAAAACTAGGGAAAGAGTACTAGGCTTTATTAAAGAATGCAACTACCAACCAAACCCCTTTGCTAGAGGCTTACAAACAAAAAGAAGTAAAATAGTTGCTCTAGTTGTGCCTAATTTTACGACACTCTCATTTGCCAATCTGGCTAGAGGAATACAAGAAAAACTAATGCAAAAAGACTACTCAATGGTTATATTTAGCTCACATGAGAATGAATTATTGGAAAAAAAAATATGTAAAAAGATATCAGAACTCCACATAGATGGAGTAATCTTTGCTTCCTCAATGATGCCAAAATATGAAGAATTATCAAATGGAATTGCAAAAGTCTTTATAGACAGAGATGGATCAATGGAGGGAATAGACACCTTCATACTAGATATTGAAGGAGCCTTTGATAAATTGATAAAATATCTAGTGGAAAATGGACATACAAAGATAGGCTTTGTAGTTGGCGATCAGAAATCCTACGCAGGTTTAAAAAAAGTATCAGCTTTTAGAAAAGCCTTGGAGAAATGGGGCCTGTCAGTCGATGAAGAAATAATTGTAGATGCTTTTTGGTCTTCTAAGGAAGGTTGGATGGCTACCAAAAAGCTATTAGCTAATAAAAAACACCCAACTGCAATAGTTGCGGGATCAGATACACTAGCAGTTGGAGTGATTGGAGCCATAAGCTCAATGGGTATAAAAGTACCTGAAAATATTTCAGTGATAAGCTTTAACAACGAACCAGGCAGTGAATCCTTGAACCCTCCATTAACTACTATGGAGTATGATGACTATGGTATGGGCCAAGAAGTCGCAGAAGCAATAATGAACAGGATAAATAATCCGGAGCGTGAGAATATAATTAAAACATACACAATGAATATCATTGAAAGAAAGACAGTCCGTGACCTTAATTGACAAATAAAATCATATATGGTTAAATAGAAATCAATAGAAGATTTCTATATTTAAAATATGTAGAAATATTTTTTTAGAGATAACTGCAAACGTTTGCAGCAATTTATCAAGGAGTAAGAATAAATGGATTTTAACTTATCAAACACACACAAACTATTACAAGACTTCTACCAAAGATTTGCAGAAAAGGAAATAAAACCACTTGCAAGAAAAATGGATGAAGAAGAAAAATTCGATTTAGATCTACTAAAAAAAATGCAGTCAGTAGGACTATTTGGCATACCCTATTCCAAGGAATACGGTGGAGCTGGAGGAGACACTTTAGCTTATGTACTATGTATGGAAGAAATATCTAAGATAGATGCTAGTTCAGGAATAACTATATCAGTACACACCTCATTATGCTGTTCCTGTCTAAATGATTTTGGAACAGAAGCCCAGAAGGAGAAATATCTAAGACCATTGATAGATGGAAGAATGATTGGCTGTTTTTCACTGACAGAACCTAATGCAGGATCTGATGCAGGAGGCCAACAAACAAGCGCAATACTTGATGGAGATAGTTATATATTAAATGGGTCAAAAGTGTTTACAACCAACTCAGGCTTTGCAGACATCTTCATAATCTTTGCCGTAACTGATAAAGCTGCAGGAACAGATGGAATATCAGCATTTATAGTAGAAGCTGGAACACCAGGATTAAGCGTAGGAGCTAGTATACCAAGAATGGGAATCAGAGCCTCCTCAAACTGCGAAGTAGCTATTAATGGAGTAAGAGTTCCTAAAGAAAATATGCTGAGGCGCGAAGGTGAAGGATTTGAAATAGCCTTAAAAGCACTAGACGGTGGAAGAATAGGCATAGGAGCTCAGTCAGTTGGCATAGCCCAAGGAGCATTAAACGAAGCCATGCATTACGTCAGGGAAAGAAAACAATTCGGGAAGCCAATAGCGGCTTTTCAAAATACCAAGTTCAAAATAGCAGAAATGCAAACTAAAATAGATGCAGCAAGACTATTGGTCTATAGAGCAGCAATGGCTAAGGATGCTAAGAGGGACTATAGTGACCTGGCGGCTATGTGTAAACTATTTGGCTCAGAAGTAGCTAACGAAGTCACTCGTATTTGTGTACAACTACTTGGAGGATATGGTTATTCAAGAGAATATCCGGTAGAAAGAATGATGAGAGATGCTAAAATAACTGAAATTTATGAAGGAACCTCTGAGGTTATGAAAATGGTCATAGCTGGTTCCTTGAAGATATAGGGAGGGTAAGATTTTGAAAATATTAGTATGTATGAAACAAGTACCAGACACCAGTGAAGTTACCCTTGACCCTGTAACAAACACCCTCATAAGAAAAGGAGTCAGAAGTATTATCAATCCAGATGATAAAGCGGGTATTGAAGCGGCTCTCTCCTTAAGAGATGAGATTGATAATGTTGAAGTAATTGTTGTTTCCATGGGTCCTCTACAAGCAGAAATCGCTCTAAGGGAAGCCCTTGCTATGGGTTGTGATAAAGCTTATCTAATATCTGATCGCAAGTTTGGCGGATCCGATACTTTAGCAACTTCTACCATATTAGCAGCTGCTCTTAAGAAGATTGGTTTTGACCTTATAATTACTGGAAGACAAGCTATCGATGGCGATACAGCACAAGTTGGACCACAAATAGCTGAACACCTTGGTATACCTCATGTCAGTTATGTTGAAGAGTTTTCTTATGATGGTGATGCTATGGTTGTCCTAAGACAGTTTGAAGATAGATATCATAAAATCAGGGTTAAATTCCCTTGCCTTCTAACTGCTATAAGCGGCTATAAGGAACCTAGGTATTTAACAGTTTCTGGTGTTTTTGATGCAGATAAGAAGGAAATAAAGCACTTTGGATATGAGGAACTTAAAGAGCACTTAGATGAAAGTTGTATTGGACTTAAGGGTTCTCCAACAAAAGTGGTTAAATCCTATACCAAGGAACAAAAGTCACAAGGGACAGTCCTAAAGGGACTAACTAATAATGAAGCTGTTGAGGCCATAATGGCAAGATTAAAAGAAGGGCATATTATATAGGGGTGAAAAATTTTGAGTAAAGATATATTTGTTTTTATTGAACAAAGAGATGGAAATATCCAAAATGTCAGTTTTGAACTAATAGGTGAAGCAAGCTCCCTGGCAGAAGATTTAGGGCAGAAGGTAATTGGGGTACTACTAGGAAGCGGAATTGAAGATAAAGCTGAGGCACTAATAGAGTATGGTGCCGACGAAGTTATAGTTGTTGATCACAAGATACTAAAGGAATATATGACTGAACCATATGCTAAAGCCTTAAAAGACATTGTTCTAGATAGGGACCCAGAAATTCTACTAATAGGAGCAACAACAATTGGTAGAGATTTAGGACCTCGTATTTCTGCTAGATTGAGAACTGGACTAACAGCTGATTGTACCTCCTTGTTCATCGATCCTGAAACAAAGGATCTACATATGACCAGACCAGCTTTTGGTGGCAATTTGATGGCTGTCATCCAATGTAGAAATCACAGACCACAAATGGCAACAATAAGACCAGGGGTTATGCAACCAATTGAACGAGATGAAACCAGAAAAGGAATTGTTAATGTAGTTGAGATAGATTTCTCTTCTATCGGTAATAATGTTGAGATATTAGAAGTTATCAAGAAAGAAAAGAAAAGTTCTGATATAACCAAAGCTAAATACGTAGTAAGTGGTGGACGAGGAGTAGGTAGTAAGGAAAACTTTGATAAGTTGAAGGAACTATCAGAAGTCATTGGTGGTGAAGTAGCTGGTTCAAGAGCTGCTGTTGAAGCTGGTTGGTTAGAAACTGATAAACAAGTAGGACAAACTGGTAAGACAGTAAGACCAGAGCTCTACATAGCTTGTGGTATTTCAGGAGCTATTCAACATGTAGCGGGGATGGAAAATTCCGGGATGGTTATTGGTATAAACAAAAATGATACTGCTCCCATTTTTGATGTGGCAGATCTAGGTATCGTAGGTGATGTGAATGCAATATTACCTCCGCTAATAACTGCTATTAAGAAAGCTAAGGAAGAGGGTAGAGATTATATTGCTCCTGCCTCAAATAAATATATGGGAATGGAGAATATTCTCTACAACGTAAATAATGGGATTGGTTATTTAACTATAAATAGACCTAAATCATTAAATGCCTTAAATAGAAAAACCTTATTGGAAATTGGAGCTGTAGTAGATATTTTGGAAAAGGACGAAGCTGTACAGGTGCTTATTGTCAGAGGTGCTGGTGGTAGAGCATTTGTAGCTGGAGCTGATATTTCCTTAATGTTAGATATGGATGAGGCGGCAGGTGAGGAAATCTCAACACTAGCTCAGTCTGTATTTTCTAGATTGAAAAATTTACCTCAGATTGTAATAGGTGCCATAAACGGGTATGCCTTAGGTGGGGGCAACGAGTTGGCCATGGCTTGTGATATTAGAATAGCAAGTAGTAGAGCCAAGTTTGGTCAGCCTGAGGTTAAGCTTGGGCTCATTCCAGGTTTTGGTGGTACTCAGCGCTTGCAAAGGTTAGTAGGACAGGGATATTCCAAGGAGTTAATCTTTACAGGAGATATGATTAGTGCTGAAGAGGCTTATCGTATTGGGCTTGTTAGTAAAGTTGTAGCTCCAGAGGCTCTAAATAGGGTCGTTAATGACTTGGCTATGAAGATTATGAGCAATGGTATACAAGCAGTGAAAATGGCCAAGAAGGCTATAAATGAGGGCGGCTGTGTAGATCTTGATAACGGCTTGGCTGTGGAGAATAGAGAATGGACCAATTGTTTTACAAATGATGAGTCTAAAGAGGGCATGTCGGCGTTTGTAGAAAAAAGAAAACCTAGATTTAAGGATTTTTAAATTTATATAATAAATATTTATGGAGGTAGTAATGATGGACTTTAAAGAATGTTTAAGTGGTAGAAGAAGTATAAGGAAATTCAAGGATGTTAAAGTGGAGCATGAACTTATTGAGAAGATAGTAGAGGGAGCATCATATTCTCCTTCTTGGAAGAATTCTCAAATTGCCAGGTATATTATTGTTGAAGACAAAGCTTTATTAAATAAGATGGCAGATGAATGTGTTATGGGCTTTGAGCATAATGCCAATATTATTAGAAAGGCTCCAGCTGTTGTACTTGTTACTTATGTAACTGGTCGTTCTGGATATGATAAAGATGGTAATTATTCGACTAGCAAGGGTGCTGGTTGGGAGATGTTTGATGCTGGTATTGCTTCACAGTCTTTTTCTCTTCAAGCACATGCGGAAGGTCTTGGTTGTGTTATAATGGGTGTTTTTGATGAGGATTTGGTAGCTGAAGCGGCAGATATCCCAGAAGGTCAGAAATTGGGAGCAATGTTAGCTATTGGTTACCCTGATGAGGAGCCAGCTATGCCAAAGCGCAAAGGTGTAGAAGAATTAGTTAGTTATAGGTAAGGGAAGATTAAGTATCTTGATAACATATCGAAAAAGTAGTATTATCAAATATATATAGAAATATTTATTTTGAAAGGGGATACTAATTATGTTATGGAAATGTTCTAGTTGTGGTTTTATGCACGAAGATGATAATGCACCTGATGTTTGTCCTAAATGTGGAGCACCTAAAGAAAAGTTTGTTGCACTATCTGAAGAAGATGCTGAAAAAGTTTATACTTCAGATCGTACCAATGATATTCACATGGAAATCATTGAATTATCAATGAAAATTGCTGATCTGGCCTTGGAGGGTATAGAGATAGATCTTGACCCAAATTGTGTATCAGTTTTTGCCAAAGCTTGCGATGAAGCTTGGGTGATAAAACAAAGAAGTAAAGCTGAAATTGCTGGACATATGACAAAAGGAAAATGGTAATTAATATGTAATTGGTAAGGCACCCTAAAATAAGGGGTGCCTTTTACTTATAGTGCTATTGCCAATAATCTGTCAAAAGGGTATTATCAAAATATATGGTATTCATTGTAATTAATTGGAGGAAGAACTTATGAACAAATTGGTTCAAATTATAACTGAAAGAAAATCAACAAGAACTTTTGAAAACAAACCTATCGATATAGATACACAACATCTAATCAAAGAACATATAATAAGTTTAAATAATCCCTTTGGTGTTAAAATAAGGTATGATTTGCTGGAAAATAATAAAAAAGATACTACAGAGAAGCTGGGTACTTATGGAATTATTAGAAATCCTAGTAATTTTATTACTGCAACACTTGTAGATGAGAAATTTGCTCTTGAGGCTTTAGGTTATGAGATGGAAGAGTTGATTCTTTATCTAACTGAAATAGGAATTGGTACCTGTTGGCTAGGTGGAACTTTTAACAGAAGTCAATTCGCTGAGGAAGTGGGCTTAAAAGATGGAGAAATTATACCAATTATTGTACCAATCGGTTATATTGCAGAAAAGAAATCTCTAACTGAGAGAGTTATGAGAAAAATGTCCAAAGGTGATTCAAGAAAAGATTGGCAGGAGTTGTTCTTTAAGAGTGACTTTAATAGCCAATTATCAACAACAGATGCAGGTATTTACAGTGATGTTTTAGAAATGGTAAGATTAGGTCCTTCTGCTTCTAATAAACAACCTTGGAGAATTGTTAAAGAGAGTAATAAATTTCATTTCTATGAGTACTCTACACCTGGTTACAGTAAAATGTTCCCTTATGATATTCAACGGATTGATATGGGAATTGCAGCTGCGCATTTTAGTCTTACAGCTCAGTCAAAAGGCTTAGTTGGGAATTTTAGTGTTGAGGAACCAAGTCTTAAAGTTTCTGAAAACACCATATATAAGTTTACATGGATAGGGGATGATAATTTGACTACAAAGTATAAGGAAATTATTCTAGCTGGTGGTTGTTTTTGGGGTACTGAAAAATATCTATCACTTATTAAAGGCATTATTAGTACAGAAGTAGGTTATGCCAATGGTAACACTCCATGTCCAACCTATCAGGATGTATGTTATAAGAATACTGGTCATACAGAAGCAGTAAAAGTAGTTTATGATCCAAAGGTTATTAATCTAACAACAATACTTGACCTTTTCTATGACGTTATAAATCCAACCTCAATAAATAAACAAGGTAATGATGTTGGTAGCCAATATAGATCTGGCATTTATTATGTTGATGAAGTTGATTTAGAAGTTATCCAAAAATCTATCCAGGAATTACAAACTAGATTTGAAGAGAAAATTGCAATCGAAGTTTTACCTCTTGAGAATTATACGACTGCAGAGGAATATCATCAGAAGTATTTAGATAAAAATCCGGGTGGTTATTGTCATATTGGTCCTGATAAATTCAAGAAGGCTATGGATAGTTAATAGGGGGTTAATTTCATGCTAATAATTATCTATGCAACTATAATATTTGGACTAATAGCTACTTTGATGCTTTTCTTTAAGTTGCCTAAAATAGGTAATGTGATGAAGGAAGTGATGGTAAATAGGAGTGGTGTTACCTATCTTTCGGTCTCTGTCATTATACCCGCTAGAAATGAAGAACATAATTTGCCTCATATCCTTAATGACTTGATGAAACAAACCTATCCTATTCATGAAATAATTTGTGTAGATGATGGGTCTATAGATAAAACACCAGATATTATAAAGAAATATTCGGAATTAGGTCTTGTTAATGTAAAGGCAATTGGTGTAGATAAGTTGCCAAAAGGATGGAAGGGTAAGGCATGGGCTTGTCAAAGTGGAGCAAAAGCAGCTAATGGAGAGTTGCTTCTATTTATTGATTCAGATGTTAGATTATCTGATAAGGCTGTTGAATTATTGATTGGTAGATATTTAATTACAGGGAAGCCTATATCAGTACAACCTTATCATACGATGAAAAAGCACTATGAATATTTATCATTATTCTTTAATCTGATAGAAGTCTGTGGTACAGGACTTAGCATTTTGGGAAGCAAGTTTACTCAGGGGTTTTTTGGGCCTGTCTTATTGATTGAAAAAAGGATTTTTAGTAAATTTGGTGGTTATGAAAGAGTTAAAAATAGAGTCATAGAAGATTTCGATCTTGGAAAATACCTTGGACGACATGGATTGATGATTGAGTTATTCCTAGGTGGTAAGGATATAAGGTTTAGGATGTATTCTATGTCAATTAAGGAATTATTTGAAGGCTGGTCAAAGAACTTTGCTAGTGGTTCTATTTCTATGAAAAGGTGGTTGTTTCTTGTTATAGTATGGTGGATTGGCTATTTAATATTATTACCTGCACTATTTGTTTGGTCGGTTTTAGTAAGTAGTGATCAGAATATTTTAATCCTTGCCGGGCTCTATATTTTTAGTGTCTTTTTGATTTATAGGGCGGCAAAAGCTGTTGGTTCATATCCTTTGTACATATGCTTTATGTACCCAATATATTTACTTAGTTTTCAGATTATTTATCTTTATTCAATTATTGGCACCTATTTTTTAAAAACAACAACTTGGAAAGGGAGAAAACTATAGATGCAAATTTTCTACTTACCGAACTGGGTGATGATTCTTTCATATTTCATTGGCTGGCCTCTTTTACAGTTGGTAGTTGCTTTTTTAGTAAATTTTATGGATGAAAAATACTTCCAACCGGATAACTTTATCTTGAAAAGTAGGAAATGGGAATCTAGGTTATATAGGCGAATAATCAGGGTTCCAAAGTGGAAGCATCTTCTTCCTGATGGGGCAGCAACTTACAAGCGTGGTTTTAGGAAAAAGAATTTAGAGAGCAGTGATTCCGATTATTTGAACAAATTCATAATTGAAACTGGTAGGGCTGAGATTATGCATTGGTTGGAGATTTTGCCTTTTTGGGTTTTTGGTCTATGGAGTCCAGGTTATGTTATTTGGATTATGTTAGGGTATGCTTTAGTAGCTAATATACCTTGTATTTTGACCCAAAGGTTTAATAGACCAAGGCTAATTAAAATTAACAAGGTAAGAGTTTAAATGTTATATTTTCTTGATAAATTTTTATCTTTGAATGATATAATTAAAACAGAGAAATTGACTCTTGATTATAAAAGAAAACGAGGAATTAAAATGAGCGATGAAAATAAAAAAGGCAGAATAAAAATCGTCAAAGATGGACCATATATAGTAACTGGTGGAATTGATCTCTCAGAAAAAATCATTACACCAAAAGGCAGGGGATATGTATTTACCGAGGGAGAGCATTTTGAACATAAGGAAACATACTCCCTTTGTAGATGTGGTAAGACAAAGACTACCCCATATTGCGATGGTACTCATACTGAAGTGGGTTTTGTTGGTACAGAGAGGGCATCAAGGGAACCATATCATAATAGAGTAGGAATACTAGAGGGACCAGATCTTGATTTATTAGATGATGACAGGTGTGCTTATGCAAGATTTTGTCACAGGCAAGAGGGGAATGTCTGGGAGTTAACACAGTGGTCAGATGATCCTGGTTTGAAAAGTGAAGCTATTATTGCAGCTTATCAGTGTCCTACAGGAAGACTAGTAGCAAGAGAAAAAGATGGTTATGAAATAGACCCTGAGTATCCAGAGAGCATAGAGATATTGCAAGATCCACAGGAAAGAGTTAGTTGTGGTATCTTTGTCAAAGGTGGTATACCAATTGAATCCTCTGATGGCTTCGTTTATGAAAGAAGAAACAGAGTTGTATTATGTAGATGTGGGGAGTCAATTATTAAACCATTTTGCGATGCCTCTCATGTTACCTGTAAATACAAGGATAAAAAGTAAATAGCAAATAGTATTTTTCAGGAATGCATTCCTGAAAAATGGTGATATTGGATAATTTCAGGAATGTATTCCTGAAATTATTTATTTTCTGCTTGTTAGATAAAGAGACTAAATATGAAGGAGGGGGTTAAATGTATATTGTAAGTGCATGTTTAGCTGGTATTAAATGTAGATATGACGGGAAGAGTAGTGAAAATGAATTTGTAATGAATTTGATAAAAGAAGGAAAAGCAATTGCAGTTTGTCCTGAATTACTTGGAGGTTTAAAAACACCAAGACCTGCATGTGAAGTAACGATTGATACTGATGGAAATAGAAAAGTAGTAACCAAGGATGGACGAGACTATTCCAAGGAATTCCAAGATGGTGCCAGGAAAACTTTGGAACTTGCCAAAAATAAAGACATCACCAAAGCAATATTAAAATCCAAAAGCCCATCTTGTGGTTGTGGACTCATACATGATGGATCTTTTACTGGAACAATGATTGAAGGCAATGGTCTAACTGCAGATCTATTATTAAAATCTGGATTAAAGGTTTTTACTGATAAGCAAATAGACGAATTTATGAAATAAAAATAAGGGAAGCCATAATTGGCTTCCCTTTACTCTATAAATTCTCTTCTAACCACTTTGCTACCTGTGCACACATAGGTTTGCAAAGATTTTCTGTACTATAAACTTTTTTTACAGCTGGTTCAATAATTGATTCTGGATAATCCAGATCATTAAGTAAATCACGACAATCTACCTTCTTCATATTTTCCATCCAAAAATCATGAAACTGCCTACCTTTTTCTTGAGCAGGTTCACGACTCTCACTAAAGGTGTCACGACCATATTTGATACCAATAGACATCATAGCCCCGGAATACAAGCCACAAACACCACCCTTACCATTAATACCACCACCAAAACAAGTAGCGATTCTAGGTATTAGACTGTTTTCAATCCCCAAAATGTCACAACCAACCAATAAGGTCGACTCACAACAATTAAAACCATTACCAAAATAGGTTAGTGCTTTCTTTTCATAATTATTTTCCATATGAATCAACTCCTACTTTTAATATTACTCTCTAAAATACCTGTTTCTTAGGGTAATAAGTTCACCGATTTTAGGATTAAAATAAACCTCATTATAGGATAATTTTTCATCAGCAACACTATAGAATACCTGTTTCCATACTAATATAGCAGAAGGAAGAGGCAGGTCAAACAGTATAGCCAATCTTTCATCACATAAGTATGGTGCATAATTTGATAAGGAATGAGATGTCTCCTGATGACAATACTCCCATAAGAAATCATCAAGATTTATTACAGGAAGATCAATTGGAATATCTCTTTCAAAAATATTTAAAGGAATACGATTATAAGCGACTATAGCCAACTTTCCATCAGCTAAATAATGCCAGATAGTAGTGAAAACTTCATCCCCGACATTTATCCCTAATTTTGAAGCAACTATTTCATCAGCCTCTTCAATCATATGGCCCATAGGTATATAATCAGCCTTATAACCACTTTGTTCCAACATTTCAGTAAAAGAATTAACCAAATCAATTCTCATCTTAGGATCAAGAGCGCTAGGATGAACATAATTACCAGAACCATGTTTTTTAGTTATAAAACCTTCCATTGCAAGCATAAGCAAGGATTCACGCAAGGTGACAAGACTAACCCCCAGTCTACTTGATAATTCAGACTCTGATGGTAGTTTGTTATTTGGGAAATTCTCCCTACGGAAAATTTCTAATAGTCTTTTTTTCACACCTGAATATGTTGAATAATTAATTTTTCCCATAAAATCCCCTTTTCATTAAACCGCATAAGTAAATTAAAACAAATATACTAATAAAAATCAATAGAAAAGAGCCCCCATTATAAACAGAAGGCTCTCATTGTTAAATTAATCCTTCAATAGAGCTAAAACTCTTTCTGGTTTTGCCGGTGATTGATGAACTTGTTTGCCAATAGCATTACTTATAGCATTAAGTACAGCTGATGCTACTGGTACAGTAGCTGCTTCACCAATTGACTTGGCACCATAAGGACCACCAATTTCTCCTTCTTCAATAAAGCCTGTCTTGATATTGGGCATTTCATTGGCATGGAGGATATGATACTTCTTAAAACTGTCTGAAGTGACTTTCCCCTTTTCATCAAAAGTAATTTCTTCACAAAGGGCATAACCTAATCCCATGTGAATTCCACCATGAATTTGCCCTTGCAGAATCATAGGATTCATAACCTTTCCAACATCATGAACAGCAACATAATCTAATAGTTTAACCTTGCCAGTTTCAGTATCAACTAATACGTCGGCAAAATGTGCCCCATATGATCCTGGGAGAGCAACAGATGCATAAGTACAAGCTTCAAGAAAATCCTCCTGGTACTTTTCGTGAACATAACTTATCAAATCTATATATTTAAGCGGTTTAGCATTAATTTGATTAGTAGAAACTTCTTTGTTTTGGAAGGTTAAGGAATCTTCTTTTACTTTAAAATATTCAGCTGCAAATTTAGATAAGCGTTGCCTCATTTGCACGGCAATCTTGTAAGCTGCACCACCCTCTACAAACAAGCCTCTGCTGGCACTTTCTCCGTTATTCCATCCGCCGATATCAGTATTGCCATGGATTGTAAAAACATCGTTTATTGATAATCCCAATACCTCGGCAACTATTTGTTTAAGAGAAATTACAGCTCCACTACCCATTTCATGAGTACAAACACTTAACAAAACAGTCCCATCTTCATTCATTCGTAAAGTAGCAGCAGTCATATCACGACCGACACCAAAGATACCATTACCATGACAAGCAACACTCATACCCTTACCATAAAGATAACGACCATTTTCCCTACTTTCTCTAAGTGGTTTATTTTTCCAGTCGAACAATTCCATACCTTTATGCAAAGCATCTAATGGTCGAGGGTTTCCAAGTGAATGTTTTGTCCTTTGTTCGATACCCTCTGGTTCTACTAGGTTTCTTTCATAAAAATCAGTTATATCCATATCCAAGTCATTTGCAATTTCATTGTAAATTCCACATACAGCACCAAATACCTGTGGTGAGCCATAACCTCTCATAGCCCCACCAATAGGGGTATTAGTATAAACTGATGAACCCTTGAACTTCATATCCGGACATTTGATCATCTTGTAGAATTTTGCTGCCATGGCACCAAGTATAATAGGACCTCCACAAGTTGCATATGAGCCGGTATTGGTTATCATGTTCATTTCTTGAGCGAGGATATGACCTTCTTGATCGATACCAACTTTGATGTTAGCTTTGGCACCTTGTCTTGTACAAGTGCTGACAATATTTTCTTTACGATTATACCTTAAGGTTACTGGTCTCCCAGTTTTCATAGATAAGAGAATAGGAATACCCATGTTGTTGAAATCTACTCTGGCACCAAAACCGCCGCCCACAGCAGGTGTCATAATTTTTATCATATTTAGAGGAATGTTAAACATTTCTGAGGCTATTATTTTATGAGCTATGCTATTTTGATTAGGAGCCCATATTTTCAACAAACCATCAGGTGAATAGGCAGCACTGACAACCTGATTTTCCATCATTGCATGATGGACTGCAGGAAAGGTGTAAGTTGCTTCATAAACCTTGAAACTACTTGCCATGGCTTTATCAGCATCACCGGCATTTGACTCCATTTCATATTGTAGGTTGTGGTTCCCGTTGATATCAGGTGCATCTGGTTTCATGGCTTCATCAATAGTAAATACAGCAGGTAATATTTCATATTCAACCTTTATCAATTTAACTGCCTGTGCAGCTATTTCAGCTGTTTCAGCAGCAACAGCAGCTACTCTGTCACCTACATATCTCACTATGCGAGGGAAGTTATATTCATCCTCTACGATCTTGTGACCAATATATTTTTTAAGGCTATTAAAAGCAAAAAGAGGTGTATTGAAGGTGTGAATAACTGCATAGACACCTTGAAGTGCCTCTGCCTCAGTAGTGTCAACGCTAATCACTTTAGCATGTGCATGAGGTGAAAACAGCATTTTAGCATGTAAGCCTCTGGTAAGTTTTATATCAGCAGTATAACGAAGTGATCCTGTTACTTTAATGACAGCATCTTGTATTGGAAATGATTTCCCTATTTGTTTATAATTGTCTTTCATCTTGGATTCCTCCATTTTAATTCAAAGAGACCCTCCATTTTTAGCGGAGGATCTTTTTACTCAAATTAATTCTTTAAAAGAGCTAGAACTCTTTCTGGCTTAGCTGGATATTGTTTTATAGGTTTTCCAATAGCATTGCTAACAGCGTTTAAGACTGCAGATGCCACGGGTACAATAGCTGCCTCACCGATTGATTTGGCACCATATGGACCCCCATATTCCCCTTCTTCAATAAAGCCTGTTCTGATCTTAGGCATTTCATTAGCATGTAGTATATGATAGGTGCTGAAACTATCTGAGGTTACTTTACCATTTTCATCTAAGGTAATATCTTCGCAAAGGGCATAACCAATTCCTTGTTGAATACCTCCGTGAAGTTGTCCTTCAAGAATCATAGGATTGATTGCTCTACCAACATCATGAACAGCAACATAATCTAAAATCTTAACATCACCTGTTTTTGTATCAACCAATACTTCTGCAAAATGTGCACCATATGAGCCTGGAAGAGCCACAGAAGCATAAGTACAAGCTTCTATAAAGTCTTCCTGATGTTTATCGTGAACATAACTTATCAAGTCAACAAATTTAACAGGAGGGCAATTTATTTGATTTGTAGAAATTTCTTTATTTCCAAAAATCAAGGTATCCTCCTTGACTCTCAAATATTCTGCAGCATATTTTATCAGACGTTGTTTCATTTGGAGGGCAACCTTATATGCGGCACCACCTTCAACAAACAAGCCTCTGCTGGCACTTTCTCCGTTGGACCATCCAGCTAGGTCAGTATTACCGTGGATTGAACGAACATCATCAACCTCTATACCTAGTATTTCGGCAACAATTTGTTTCAGTGAAATTATAGCTCCACTACCCATTTCATGAGAACAAACATTTAGTAATGCTGTTCCGTCTTCATTTAATCTTAAGGTAGCAGCAGTCATATCACGGCCGACACCAAAGACACCATTTCCATGACAAGCAACACTCATACCTTTTCCATAAAGATATCTTCCATTTTCCCTAACTTCTTTAAGTGGTTTATTGTTCCAGTCAAACATTTCCATACCTTTTTGCATAGCATCTTTAGGACGAGCGTTTCCTAAAGATTTTTTTGATCTTTGTTCTATATCATCAGGACCTACAAGGTTTTTTTCATAAAACTCTGTTATATCCATATTCAAGTCCTTGGCAATTTCGTTGTATTGTGAACAAATCGCCCCAAATAGCTGTGGAGAACCATAGCCTCTCATAGCACCACCACTTGGAGTATTAGTATATATTGATGCTCCTTTGAATTTCATGTTGGGACATTTGAGCATCTTATAGTATTTTGCCGACATGGCTCCAAGAATAATTGGGCCTCCACATGTTGCGTATGAACCAGTATTGGTTATCATATCCATGGCTTGAGCCATAATATTACCTTCTTTGTCAACACCAACTTTGACTGTAGCTTTTGCACCTTGTCTGGTACAAGTGCCGATGATGGTTTCACTGCGATTATAGCTAAGTGTTACTGGTCTGCCGGCTCTCATTGATAAAAGAACAGGAACACCAATATTATTATAGTCAGTTTTAGCACCGTAGCCACCACCAAGTGCTGGAGTAATGCTTTTTATCATTTGCAAAGGAATATTAAAAATATCAGAAGTAATAATTTTGTGGGCAATACTGTTTTGGTCGGGTGCCCAAACTGTCAATAAACCATCTGGTTCATATGAAGCGCTTACTACATGATTTTCCATCATTGCATGATGGATAGCTGGAAATTGATATGTTCCTTCATAAACCTTGTAACTATTTTTAAAAGCCTCATCAGCATCACCTGTATTAGACTCCATTTCAAATTGCAAGTTGTGGTTTCCGTTGATATCAGGTGCGCCTTGTTTCATTGCTTCATCTATAGTAAATACTGCAGGCAACACCTCATATTCAACTTTTATTAGTTTCACTGCTTCTTCAGCTATTTCAACTGTTTCGGCAGCGACTGCCGCAACTCTGTCTCCTACATACCTTACAATAGGAGGGAAAAGATACTCATCTTCAAGAGCTTTATGACCAATAAACTTTTTTTGGCTATTGAAAGCTACTTGAGGAGTATTAAGTGTATGTGCAACAACTACAACTCCAGGTAGAGCTTCTGCTTCAGTCGTGTCGACACTGATTACTCTTGCATGTGCATGAGGGGAAAAGAGCATTTTTGCATGTAGCCCTCTAGGATGCTTGATATCAGCTGTATAGATCATTGCTCCAGTTACTTTTAAAGCTGCATCTTGTATTGGAAATGATTTTCCTATTTGATTAAAATTATCTTTCATTTTTGGATTCCTCCAATTTTTTTGTAGCAAGTTGTATTGCTTCTACAATTTTTACATAGCCTGTACAACGGCATAGGTTGTTATCCAGCCCATCACGTATTTCTTGTTCTGTTGGATTTGGATTCTCATCTAATAGAGCTTTGGCAGTTATAACCATACCTGGTGTGCAATAGCCACATTGTACTGCACCGGCTTCAATGAAGGCGCTTTGGATTGGGTGTAGTTCTGTGCCTTTGCTTAAACCTTCTACTGTAGTTACAGTTCTGTCTTGAACTTTCATAATATTTGTTGTGCAAGAATTTACTGCTTTTCCATCTAATAAAACCTTACAAGCTCCACAATCTCCTGTTTCACAACCAGGTTTGGCTCCTGTTAAGTCTAATTTCTCCCTTAAAACTTTTAATAATGTCCAATTTCTTTCTACTGCTATTTCGACTTTGTTACCATTTACGATGAATGATACTAATTCCATAAAATCACGTCCCTTCTTTAACTCATTATATGACTATATGACTAATACTGCAATAGCTTAATTTAAAAAAATTATAAAACACATAAAAAAAGTAACCAACTGTTAATTGGTTACTTACTTTTTTTATTTATAATCTTTACTTGATTAGCGTAATTGACTTAATTTCAATATCAGTTTTTGAGTATAGTAAGATATTGTGACAAATAAACTAATTACAGAAAAATACTCTGAAAACATGAGTACATAATCGGATTTTTCATCATATTGTTGATATTTTGTTTGACTCAAAACATTTTTAGTTGTACTACTAGTGATGCCATCAATATTTTGTTCAGTTGGAGAACTAGAAGTTACACCATCAACATTCTGGTTAGGATTTGTAGGAGAACTAGAAGTTACACCATCAATATTTTGGTTAGGATTAATAGGAGAACTAGATGTTACACCATCAACAGGTTGATTAGGTTTAGTAGGAGAACTAGAAGTTACACCATCAACAGGTTGATTAGGATTAGTTGGAGAACTGGATGTTACCCCATCAGGTGTATCCTCCTCATCTTCCTCGTCTTCCTGATCTTCTTCGTCTTCTTCATCTTCTTCATCTTCTTGTTCTGCAATCTGAAAAGACAATGCCCCAACTTTTATTGGATTTGGATAATAGAATGAAAATTCATCATCATCAACCAATAATTTTCCGCTTAAGATAAATAAGTTCTTGGCAGATTCAGATATTTTTTTTGAAATAGCCAAATCATTAAAAGAATATACACCAAAGAGTGCTATTACAACGACAAGTAATCTTAAAGACCACTTTTTAAATAAACTTGATTTAGAGATTTTTAAAAACCTTTTAATATGATACATTGCAACAGACCAATGAAGGCCAATATGTAAAGCGATTAAAATCAAAGCTAAATTAGCTAGTCCAATATGGATGGAAGAAAGTTCAGGCCAAAAAGCATCCAGACCCCTAAATTGGAATAATAAATTCGAAATATTTAGTGAGGTGAATACTAAACCACTTATTACAAGAAATAGTAAAGCATCCAAAACCAAACCAATTTTAATAATAAGTTTCACTTTATTGGAAAAGAACTTTTTCAAAACTTGCAACGTATATCTGAAGTTATATATATGGTGCATTAAAAATAAAATAAAAAGACCAAGACCTAGAACTTCATGCCAGACAATTCCTGAAAAAGCTATTTTCATTAATAAGATTATTAACAAAGTCATAATTATATTTAAATATTGTTTTTTACCTTGTTTCTTCTTAACTACTATAACATTACATTCTTCCTGAGTGATCATATTTTCTCCTCTGATTATTTACATACTACGATTATACTATAGATTCGTAAAGATTAGAATGATTTCAAATAAATAATCAAAATAAAATTAAAAGCCATCCAGTAAAGGATGGCTTTTATTAAAATACCTTAAAATCTTTTCTGACCATTTTTAATTTAAAAATTTCCGGATTAAACCGTATCTTGGTTATACAAACCAATCTATCTTCTTGATCATGGATATATTCATCCCAGGTATTAATCGGAGTATTAGGGGCGATTGAAAATAACTCTGCCGTACTTTCATCAACAATTTCAGGAATAAATTCAACTATTGAGTGAAGACTATAGACCCCATAAGTAGCGAGAAAATTAAATAAATCTTTTTCTAGTTTCATTTTAATATTAAAATCATCAGGAAATAGTCTGGCAGGAATGTATATATTGTGGAAACAGGCAACCTTGTCGTCTCCTCTAACAATTTCATCATATACCAAATAGTCTTCTTCTGGACAATTTGGGAAAGTTCTAGTTTCTCGTCGTAGATTGGAAAATTCAATTCTAGTTGTAAATCCTGCTTGTTCTAATATCTTGAAAAAATTCATATTGGCATCTATTCTAAACTTAGTATCAACCACACTATTTAGGATTACATTACCATGACCATGTCTGCGGCTTATATAGGAAAGAGAGGCCAGCTCTGCTAATGCTTCTCTAATAGTATGCTTACTAGTGCCAAGTATTTCTGATAAACTCTCCTCGGAAGGAAGAGTAGATGCAGGGAAGTCCTTTTTATGTATTCTATCAAGTATTGCTCCTGCCACCTTTTTATATAGAGGTGGATTCTTTAAAACTTTCATTTATTACTCCTATTTCTTCTAATTTTAAATTTTATGTTTATCACCTGTAACAACACATAATATATCATATGTTGAAGTAAAAAACTACAAATTATATTGACTAAATAGGTCTTTAACCTTATAATTAACCGAAGTCGTACAGTCATTGGATGACTAATAAAAATTGAGGTGAGATTATGTACCTAGCACTTGATGTTGGCACAACAATTGCCAAAGCAGTATTATTCAACAAAAACGGAGAAGAACTACTAGTAGCAGAAAAACCACTAGACACAATAATTAGACAAAAAGACTACTATGAACAAGATCCTGAACAAATAAAAGAAACAATCTATGAAGTATTAAAGGAACATTTCACCAGCAAATGGGGAAGTGAAATTAAAGCAATAATACTTTCAACCCAAGGCGGAGCTATTATACCTATTAATGAGAGTGGTAAAGAAATATACCCATTCATCTCCTGGCTGGATAACCGAGCTGGAGAGCAAATGGAATACATGAAAAAAGACGGAACAGCCAAAATCGTCAGAGAAAAAAGCGGCTGGTGGCCACAAATTGGTCTACCGTTTGTGACCCTATCCTGGTTAAGAGATAATGAACCTGAAATATTCAAGGGGACATATAAATTCCTTTCATTAAATGATTATTTAGGTTTTGTACTAACAGACAAATGTGTGACAAATCTATCTTGTGCTGGTGAAGTGCTACTCGCTAATAGTGTAGATGCAGACTGGGATGATGATCTATGTAGAATACTAGGAATTAGGAAGGATCAACTATCAGTAATTAAAGAAGCAGAGGCGGTAGTAGGTCATTTGACAGAGTCAGTTGCCAAGAGAATAGGTGCAAGTATGGATGTCCCAGTAATAAATGGAGGACAAGATCACACACTAGAAGCTTTGGCTGTTGGTATCAATGGTAAAGGAAAAAGTATGTTAGCTTGTGGTACTGCCTGGGTTATCAACTGTGCAACTGATAGTGGTGAACTTAAGAATATTCCTATCAATATGGATTTGAACTTTCATATATTAAAAAACAAATGGGTTATTTCCCAATACCTAGGAAGTTTTGGTGGAAATTTTGAATGGTGGATGAATAACTTCTGGCAGGATTGTGAGGGGAAGACTGAAAGAAAGCTAATGTTTTCAAAGATGAATGAAGCTGTAGATAATACCAAATTTGATAAGTCATTGATTTATCTACCATACAGCGGTGGCAGACAACTTGATGGAGTTAGGGAGTTTGGGAATTTTCTAAATTCTGATACAGGTCATAGTAGAGCAGACTTTACAAGAGCCATGATGGAAGGTTCAGCTTTTGAAGTACGTTGGGCTCTTGATAAACTGGAAGAATATGGAATAGTTGTGGACGAACTATGGATGATAGGTGGAACAGCTAGAAGTGAAGCCTGGACTCAGATTATATCTGATGTACTAGGGGTTAAGGTCTATAAGAGTAATTACTCCCATGGACCGGCACTAGGTGCTGCTTTAATAGGTGGTGTTAGTCTTGGTGATTATCCAAACTATGAAGAAGCAAGAAAAGTATTCACAATTAAAGGGACAATAGTGGAGCCTAATATGGAAATGAAAGAAAAATATGATACTAAGTTTGAAAAAGTATTTAAGGAGAGTCTGATAAGGGAAAGAGGGGAAGTTTAGCATGGTAACTAGAAGATTAAGAAAAATATTTAAAGATGATGGAATGGCTTTTGTTGTAGCATGTGATCATGGAATGATCAATGGACCAATGAGAGGTATTGGTAATCTTGAAGAAACTTTAAGAGCAGTTATCTCGGCTGAAGTAGATGGTGTAATGGCCACATATGGAACTGTTCGTCAGTTTCCTGAGCTTTTTGCTAAGACAAACTGGGTTTGTAGGCTTGATGGAGCAGCTAGTTTTCTCTCACCTGTAAGTGCTGTAGGTAGCCAGTTCTTCAATATTGAACAAGCTTTGGTGCTCGGTGCAGAAGCATTATGTGTTACCGCATTTCCTGGAACTAAAGATGAGGAACATGGTTGGGATACAATGGCTAAGGCTATTTATCAAGGTCATAAATGGGGTATACCAATGATGGCTGAAGTAATGCCAGGTGGTTTTACAGCTGGATCAGACTTTAGAAATGTTGGAGTTACAAAAACTGCTGCACGAATTGCAGCAGAACTAGGTGCTGACTGGGTAAAGATACCTTATGTTGAAGGTTATGAAGAGGTAATTGCTACTTGTCCTGTTCCAGTTGTTGTTCTTGGAGGTCCTGGCAATTCGGACCCTGCTGTGACCTTGGAAATGGTTGCTAAAGGCCTTAAAGCTGGTTGCAAGGGTGCAACTATAGGCAGGAACATCTGGCAGGCTAAGGATACCTATTTGATGGCAAAAACTGTTAATGAGTTAATACATGGAAAGTTGACATTAGAAGAAGCAATAGCCTTGGTGAAATAGATGTTTGATTTCAAAAAGGTGAGAGGTATTCTCATAGATATTGATGGGACTTTAATGAGAGGCAAGGAACTATTAGTTGGGGCTATAGATTTTATAGAGTATCTTGATAATGAGAAAATACCCTACCTTATAGTCTCCAACAATACAAAATCTCCTAGTCGTTATGTAGATCTATTTAATGCTAAAGGCATTATTGTAAAGAAAGAAGATATTTTAACTTGTACATGTACTACCAAAAAATATTTGGTGAATAACACATACATTAAGAGTGCCTATGTTATAGGAAAACCGGATTTGTTTGATGCTGTGGAAGAAGCAGGTGTTAGAATACTTGATGATGCTAATAGTGTTGATATTGGTGAGGTTGCTGATGCAGTTATAGTTGGTGGGGATTTTAATCTTAACTATACAAAACTAAAGGATGCAGTTCTACATCTACAAAAGGGAGCAACACTAATTGGTAGTAACGGAGATTTACTTATTCCAACAGAGGAAGGACTTGTTCCTGAAGCAGGTATGACCTTGGCAGCTTTAGAGGCAGGATCTGGGACTAAACCAATTATCTTGGGTAAACCGGAAACTTTTTTCTTTAAGATTGCAGTTAGCACATTATTAGAATTAGGGGATATTGATGATAGTGCTTCAGCTGAGGTAGTAATGTTAGGAGATCGACTTGATACAGATATAAAGGGAGCTGCAAAATTTGGATTGAAGACCATACTTGTCAAAACTGGTGTTGATGATGAACTAAGGATTGATGTTAAGAAAATATATCCTGACCTGGTGGTTGAGGATTTAGTAGAATTAAAAAATATGTGGAGAAGGAGTAAGGATAATGGAAAATAAAGTAGTAATAGTTACAGGCGCAGGAAATGGAATAGGAGCTGCAACTGCTAGAATATATGCAGCCAACGGTTATAAGGTGGGAGTATTAGATGTTAAAGAAACAGATGCACTGAGAGTTGTTGGGGAAATAGTTGCTAGTGGAGGTATAGCCTTGGCTGTAACCTGCGATGTTGGTAATAAAGAAAGTGTAGAAACTGCGGTAGCCTTGGTTGAATCAACCTATGGGGATATTGGTACAGTTGTAAATAATGCCGGAGTTGGTGGTCCATTCCACAGAGTAGATGAAGTTGAAGATGAGGAATGGGACTGGGTAGTTAGAACAAATCAAAAAAGTGTTTTCATGTTTTCAAGAATATTACTACCAAAGATGAAAGAAGCCGGATTTGGAAGAATTGTTAATGTGGCATCAATACAAGGATTCTTAGGTAGCCCATATTCTTCAACATATGTTGCAACTAAACATGCTGTAATTGGCTATACTAGAACAATCGCAGCTGAATGGGGACAATATGGTATAACCTGTAACGCAGTATGTCCTGGTTATGTTATGACAGCAATGGGTGCTCGTGATGATGAGCTTGATGACTATACAAAAAAAGTTATGGCTAAAAGCCCGGTTAAAATATTGGCTAAACCAGAAGATATCGGAAATCTAATCTACTATATCACAGGAGAACATGGACAATATATTAATGGCTCAATAATAAATATTGATGGTGGAATAACTGCCCATGTGGGAATAATGGAAGTTTAAGTTATATAATTGATAATTACCCCTAAAGTTAGATCGAAATAACTTTGGGGGTTTTATATTAAAAAGTCTTAAAATCTTTGCGTACCATCTTTAGCTTGAAAATTTTAGGATTGAAGCGGATTTTAGTTATACAGACAAATCTGTCATCCTGATCATGGATATATTCCTCCCATGTATTAATTGGTGAATGCAGTTCGATAGCAAACAAATTCGCAAGTTCATCATTAATAACTTCAGGAACGAACTCAACAATTGAATGCAAGCTATAGACACCGTAGGTTGCTAGTAAATTAAATAAATCCTGATCAAGTTTCATATTTAAATTAAAATCTTCTGGGAATAGTCTTTTTGGTATATATATATTATGGAAACTGGCAACTTCCTCATCAGCCCTGACTATTTCATCATAGACATAATATTCTTCTTCTAGACAATCAGGAAAAGTCCTTCTTTCAACTCGCAGACTTGAAAAACTGATACTTGTCATAAAACCTGCCTGTTCTAGAATCTTGAAGAAATTCATATTGGCATCAATTCTAAACTTTGTTTCAACTACACTGTTTAGGATTACATTACCATGACCATGTCTTCTACTTATATATGAAAGTGATGATAATTCTGCTAGTGCTTCTCTTATAGTATGTTTACTAGTTCCAATGCTGATTGATAAATTTTCTTCAGATGGAAGTAGATCATCAGAAAATTCATTGTTATAAATACTCTCAAGTATACTATCTGCAACCTTTTTATATAATGGCTGATTCTTTAATATTTTCATAATTAACTCCTATATAGATAGATGATATATATTAAAGAATATACCATAGTTATAAAAAAATAACTATAATCTATATTGACTAAATAACAGGTTAATTATATACTTATTACAAGAGATTGAGTCAATCAGTCATTGGATGACTTTGATTAATAGGAATACATAGAATGGAGAAAAATTATATGGAAACAGATGTAATAATTATTGGTGGTGGAGTAGTAGGTGGATCAATAGCTTATTATCTTACCAAGAAAGGCAAGTCGGTCATCATACTGGAACAAAATGAAGTAGCAAGTGGCGCTAGTGGTGGAAATAATGGACAAATCAGCATCATCGACAGAGAACCTGGTATAGAGTTAGAATGGGCTGCAGAGTCTATGAAAATGTATAAGGGATATGAAGATGCTGGAGAATTCGAAACCGATCTTGATATAACAGGAGGCCTTGCACTTTTCTATAATCAAGAAGAAATTGAAATCGGTAGAAAAGTTGTTAGTAAGTACAGTGCATTAGGTTATGATTGTTCAATGTTGATTGGTGATGAAATAAAGAAACAAGAACCAAACATCAATACTGATGTAGTAATGGGAGCAGCCTATTGTGGGGAGGAAGGAAGATTGAATCCCTTCTCTATAACCATAGGACTTGTTGATATGGCAGTAAGTAGAGGTGCCAAACTTTATCAGAATACAAAGGTTATTGATTTTGTCCTTGAGGGAGATCGTATCAAAGATGTTTTGACTGATAAAGGTAAGTTTTCTGGAGACACTGTAGTAATTGCAACCGGAGCTTGGACCAGAGAATTGATGAGTATGTTAGGTCTTGATTATAGGATATTCTATGGAAGAGGTACTCTTATGGTAACCAATCCAATAGAACCTTGTATTACAGGACCGATTGTTCCAGGTTGTTTTGCTATAGGAACACTATATGAAGGTGATTGGAATCTTCTAGGACTGACTCAGCATAAGAATGGAACTATAACTATAGGACAAGATACTAGAGCTGTTACTAATTATGATAAGGGTGTATCTTATGATGGTACTATAGGACTAGCAAAGGCATTTGCTAAACACTTTCCCACACTCAAAGACTTGGATGTTGTCAGGGTGTGGTCGGCTGTAACTCCACATGTTGAAGATTCATTACCAATATATGGATATTCTGGGAAATATACCAATATGTTTTTGGCTGCAGGATTAAAAGGAGCTTTAACAATAGCCCCAGCAGCTGGTCTTATGGCTGCTAGAATAATAATGGGAGAGACAGATGATAACTTGGTTGCCGAATACTCTCCGACCAGATTTGAATAAAGGAGAGTAAACTATGAGAATAATAAATCACCCAATTTTGGGAGAATTAGATAATTTGGAGACAGTTACCATCTATTGCGATGGTATGGAAATATTGGCTATAAAAGGAGAACCTATTGCAGCAGCTTTGTTGTCAGCAGGGTTAAGAACATTCAGGAAAACAGTCAAGACAGGCGAACCAAGAGGTGTCTACTGTGGTATTGGCCAATGTAACGATTGTATTATGGAAGTCAATGGAATACCAAATGTAAGAACCTGTGTTACTTTGGTTGAAGAGGGTATGATTATAAAAACTCAAGAGGGGCTAGGAAAGAGTGGTGGCTTGAATGATTAATACTGATTTACTCATAATTGGTGGTGGACCTGCAGGGTTAGCGGCGGCTATTGCTGCAGGAAGACACGGTGTTAAAGCTATAGTAGTAGATGAAAATCCACTACCTGGTGGTCAACTATTTAAACAAATTCATAAGTTTTTTGGCTCTAAGGAACATAAGGCTGGGACTAGAGGAAATGTTATTGGACAACAATTGTTAAAAGAGGTTGAAGAAGTTGGTGTTGAAGTAATGTTGAATACCAGAGCCTTTGGTATCTTTGATAAAGATATAGTTGGTATTGTAAGAGATGGCAAAAGTGAAAAAGTAATGGCCAAGAAGATTATACTAGCAACAGGTGCCAGTGAAAATGCATTAGCCTTTAAAGGTTCAACACTTCCAGGAGTAATGACTGCAGGTGCAGCACAGACTTTTATTAATGTACATAGAGTTTTACCTGGTACACGAGTGGTGATGATTGGTACTGGAAATGTGGGATTAATTACTTCATATCAATTAATGCAAGCAGGAGCAGAAGTTGTGGCTGTTGTTGAAGCTGCTCCAAATGTTGGTGGCTATGATGTTCATGCTAATAAGATAAGAAGAGCAGGAGTTCCAATCTATTTAGGACATACAGTTATTGAAGCATTAGGTGAGGATGAGGTTTGTGGTGCTAAAATTGCACCTGTGGATGAAAAATTTCAACCGGATCTTTCACGTTGTTTAAAAATTGAATGTGATACTATTTGCTTTGCAGTAGGTTTGACTCCTAGGATAGAACTTGCTCAAATGGCTGAGGCACCGACTACATTCATTGGTGCACTTGGAGGTCATTTGCCTTTACATGATAAAGAATTAAAGATTGGGCAAAATTTATTTGTAGCCGGTGATATTGCTGGTGTGGAAGAGGCTAGTACAGCTATGGAAGAAGGCAGACTTGCTGGAATAGCTGCTGCAGTAGAACTTGGGAAATTAAGTGAAGTTGATGGTAAGACAGAGATTGAGTTGATTAATCAAAGGCTGGCTAAATTAAGAAGTGGTCAATTTGGAATAAAAAGAGCTATTGCCAAGAAAGATATTATAAGGCAACATGACGAGCTAACTGGGAGGATAAGATAATGGTGAAGAATAGATATATTGCAAGAATAAATTGTCTACAACCGATTCCTTGTAATCCTTGTGAAACTTCTTGTCCCTTTGGGGCCATATATATAGGAGAAGACATAACCAATAGACCAGTTTTAAATATGGAAAAATGTAAAGGTTGTGGGATTTGTGTTGCAGCTTGTCCTGGTATTGCTATAACTATGGTTAAGATTACAGGGGATGATAAGGATTTTGTTGCAATCCCTTATGAATACAATCCACTTCCATTAGTTGGTGAAACTGTGTTGATGGTAGATACGAATGGTTTGCTCCTAGGTGATGGGATAGTAGATAAATTGAAAAGACCAGATAAGAATGATCCTACTACGTTAGTTTATGTAGCCGTTGATAAATCAATAACAGATAAAGCTGTAGGAATTAAGAAAAGTATGATACCAAAAATGGAAACTTTAATAATTGATGATATAGGTATTAATGATCCAATAATTTGTCGTTGTGAAGAAATAAGAGAGAGTGAAATTATTGATGGTATTAAAAAAGGTGATAGAACTGTAGATGCAATTAAAAGAAGAACCAGAAGTGGTATGGGTCTTTGTCAGGGTAAAACCTGCAGTCGCTTGATTGCTGGAATAATAGCCAGAGAAACGGGGATTAATGTTGGAGAACAGACTCCATCAAGTAAGAGACCTCCTGTAGGGGTTATAAGTATCAGGGAAATGAGTGAATAATAGAGAAGTTATACCAATCATATTATACTATTTTTTAATAGTGATATGATTGGTATTTTTTTCATTTGTATGTATAATAAATATAGTTTGATTAATATTTGGGAGATAATAAAATATTATGGATAATTTATATTTATTTGAAAAATTGACAATACTTGGTTTACTGGGGGCATTAATCATAATTTTATTGATTATTTTGTATTTTTCAAATAATTCTAGAATAAAAGAATTGGAAATAAAAAACCAATACAAGAATTTATTCCTTCATATGAATGAAGGTTTTGCTTTGCATAGGATAGTTTGTGACGAAACAGGTAATCCGGTTGACTATATATTTTTAGATGTTAATAAAGTATTTGAAGATTTAACAGGTCTAAAAAAGGAAGATATTATAGGAAAGAGTGTAAAAGAAGTCTTGCCTGGAACCGAGGATTATTGGATCAAGACTTTTGGTCAAGTTGCTATTGAAGGTAAACCAACAACTTATGAGAATTACTCTCATGAGTTATCAAAGCATTTTAAGGTTAGTGTTTATAGCCCAAAACCTATGGAATTTGCTACTCTATTTAATGATATTACTAATCAAGTAGATACCAGTGACAAAATACATCATGAGAAGCAGTTATTGATTACCATATTAGATAGTATAAAGGCAGGATATTGGGATATGGATATTGTTAATAATATAGCTTTCTATAGTCCTTCATATAAGGCAATGCTAGGCTACGAGGATTTTGAGTTGGAGAACAAGCCAGGCCTGTGGAAAGATTTAATTTATGAAGAGGATTTAGCAAAATCCTTATTAATGTCTGAAAAGCATATTAATAGTTTAGGAGAAATACCAGTTTACCACGAATCAAGGTACAAACATAAAAACGGATCCCTTGTTTGGGTTATAAAATCAGGACAAGTTGCAGAATGGGATGAGAATAATAAACCAACAAGAATTGTCGGTTGCAATATAAATATAACAAAACAGAAACAATTTGAGAATAGTCTATTGGAAGAGAGGAATCTTTTCCAGACTACCTTACATTCTATTGTAGATGGAGTTGTCTCAGTAGATAGAAAAGGTGAAATACAAGTGTTTAACCAATCAGCAGAGGATATTACAGGTTTTACTTGTACTGAGGTTATTGGTAGGAATATTCTGGACTTATTGCATCTTATGGATGAGAAGTGCAATGAAGAAATTATTTGCTATTTAGAAGATTTTATTGATATAGAGAATTTTTCCCGAGATGATCTTTCAATTATCATAAAATCAGGAGAAATAGTACCAATAGAATATAGTATATCTCAAATAATCAATAGTAGTGGACAAGTTGATGGTGCGGTTATGGTATTTAGAGATATTAGGGAAAAAAGGGATAGATTGAATAGAATTTCTTATCTTAGCAATCATGACCAATTAACTGGTCTATTTAACCGCTTTTATTACGAAGAAAAATTTGAAGAGATGATGAATGAAGAGAATCTTCCACTAACTTTAGCAATATTGGATGTTAACGGACTTAAATTAACAAATGATGCTTTTGGTCATTTAATGGGTGATCGATTGCTTAAGACATTAGGTGATGTTTTAAAAGAGCAGTGTAGAAAAAAGGATATGATATTTAGAGTTGGCGGGGATGAATTTGTTATTATGATGACAAATACCTTAGAAGATGAAGCTAAAGAAATTTTCACAAATATCTACCGAGCCTTAGAAGAGGTGAAGTTGGAAAACATAGTTATCTCTGTATCAATTGGCTGGGCCACTAGTACTAGTAAAATTAAAAATATGGATGATATATATATCAAGGCTGAAGAGTACATGTATAGGAAAAAGATAGCTGAAGGACAAAGCATGAGAAATAGAACGGTTCAGGTTATCTTGAATACACTTAACGAGAAAAATAAAAGAGAACGGATACATGCCCAGAATGTTAGTAAAATCTCAAGGAAGATTGCAGAAATCATGAATTTCGATCCAGAGGTAGTTAAGGAAATAGAACTTGCTGGTTTATTACATGATATTGGCAAGATTGCTATTGATGAAAATATTCTTAACAAGAATGGTGTTTTGACTGATTCAGAGTATAATCAAATTAAAAGACATCCTGAATGTGGTTATCAAATTATGAAATCTGTGGATGCTTATTCAAAATTGGCAGACTATATTTTGTCTCATCATGAAAGATGGGACGGCATGGGTTATCCAAGAGGGTTATCTGGAGATAGTATTCCTCTATTTGCAAGAATAATTAATGTTGCAGATGCTTATGAAGCTATGACGGCTGATAGACCTTATAGAATAGGCATGAGTCATGATGATGCTTTGATTGAAATGAAAAGGTGTGCTGGTACACAATTTGATCCATCTATTGTAGCTACTTTTATAAAGTATTGTGTGAATTACGAATTATAAACGATAAGGAGGCCATAAAATGAGCGATAAGAAGTTAGTTATTGATTTTTTATACCTTGATCTTAGTCAGTGTACTAGATGTCAAGGAACTGATGATACATTAAAAAATGCATTAAAAGAGGTTGCAGGTCAACTTGAAGAGTCTGGATATCAAGTATTAGTTAATAAGGTGCAAATTAATAATGAAGTGCTTGCAAGGAAATACAGATTTTTATCATCTCCTACTATTAGAGTAAATGGTAGAGATATTCAATTGGATATAGTTGAGAGTAATTGCCAGTCTTGTGGGGATTTGTGTGGTGATTCAGTTGATTGTAGGGTTTGGATTTATCAGGGTAAGGAGTATGATATTCCTCCGAATGAGTTGATTATCGAGGGGATTATGAATGTGTTAGAGAATGATGGATTGGTCGATATTATTAAAACTGATGAAGATACTATTGATTATGTTTTGCCTGAAACTCTGGTGAAATTCTTTAAAGGAACACAAGAGAATAATATATATAATAAGTAAAAGTTGTAACTACCTATAGTATAATATGGGTAGTTACACTTTTATGCAAAGGAATTATAATCATGACTGAGAAATTATTAGAAGAAAAAATATTAAATGCAGCCTCTTTTGAGAAATGTCTCTTATGCAGGTGTTTTAGAGAAACTTTAGAAACTTTAAATAAGCAATTGAAATCTTCAGTGGATGAGGAATATTTATCATTATTGAATACAGTCAAAAGAGTGAAGGAAAAATTACTTGTACCACAATATACCTGACTTGGTTGTAAAGTCTGCTGGTCAGCGGATATTGCTAATGATTTTGATATGTTGTTTGAAAACTTGTCGAGTATACATGAGATTCAATTATCCCAAGGTGAGTATGAGTTGGTTTCTAAGGAAGGTTGGATAGCAGTTAGTACTTTAGCCAGTCCAGGATTAGCTGAAGCAATTGCCATGAGGCAACCAACTGGAGTTTGCATTATAGGAAAGACAGAGACTGAAAATATTGGAATTGAGAAAGTCATTAGGAATATTCTGGCTCTTCCAAATATCTCATATCTAATATTATGTGGTCAGGAATCTGAAGGACACTTTAGTGGAGATGCTTTAATTTCATTAGTGAATTATGGTGTTGATGAGAATATGAGAATTAATGGGGCCAAGGGTAGGAAGTGTATCTTAAAGAATATTAGTATTGATGAAGTTGAAGCTTTTAGAAGTAATATAGAGGTTGTTAATATGATCGATTGTGATGATATAGAATTGGTTATTAAGAAGCTTGAAGTATTAAAGGTTAAAGAAGATGGTGGGAGAAGAACAGTAATGACTAAAAGTGACTTAGATATTGTGCTTGCGATGGAGAAAGATCCATATAAGGTTAAACTGGATAAATTGGGATATTTTGTAATTCTTCCATTAAAGGATGTTGGTAAGATTTTAGTTGAACATTATAGTAATGATAATAGACTGCTTCATATTATTGAAGGCAAATCGGCAAGAAATATCTATTGGACTATCATAGATAATGATTGGATTAGTGAATTAAGCCATTGTGCTTATTTGGGGAAAGAACTTACTAGGGCTGAATTATCACTTCAATTTGGATTCCAATACATACAAGATAAGGCATGATATATATCAAAAAAAACTCCGCATATCAAAATCTGATATGCGGAGTTTTTTATTATTTAATAGTTTTACCTGTAATCATATGTATCGCATTTTCGTTTTTTAGGCCATAAATCATTTTTTGTCTAGTGGAGATGAAGTTTACATTATGAAGACCTATTTGGATAAAATCTGAGTGTGGGTGATCATTGACACCAAAGTCAAGGAAAGCACCAAAGCCAATTTTACCTGCTGCAAAAACAGAAGAATAGTTCATAAACATCTCATCCATTGAAGCAATACTCATTAGATAAGTCATATAGGATGGGGATTCAATTAAAAGTCTTTCCATGCCTAGTTGCTTTAGTATATATAGTAGTAAAGGACCATCTGTAGTAGAACCTTCACCAGTACCAATTAATAGACGTTGTTTTGGCTTGGCTTCAAATAAACCTTTAATTTCTTCAATATTTACTTCTTCTTTATTTTTGTATGGTCCAAGGACGATAAAGTCCTTGTCACTGTTCTTTTGCACATACTCAACACCTGCAGGTGAAGTAGCAATTGCTAATGGTGCATCAATATCAAAAACTGAATGGTTTAAAGGTATATCAGTTCCATCAAAAGACACAAGAATATGTGCAGGACAGTAGTGCTTTTTCTTTAGATATGGAATACGAAGGTCAGCTAATTCCTGGTCGAAACAATTGGCATTCATTACTTCGTTGTCAATTAGGGTTCTAGCCCCGATAATTATACCGTCAGAGTAAAAACGCAAGATGTTTAGAACCCAATAGTCACCTAAACCACCATCTGGATCTCTAAAATTATTACCAGCTATAAGATCACCATGGGAATCGTCAGGGAAAGAAATTTTGCCATCAACAGATACTACTATTGAAGCAAAAGTATATGGTCTATCCTCTGGTGCTGGTGGAAATTGAACTTCTCCATAGCCCTCTAATATTTTTGCAGGCGTTGCTGGGTCTGGAGATGTTGCTCTTACTTTAGCAAAATGTTCTTCATTCCTCATCAATGTCTGAAATTTGACTTTCTCAACTGGAAAGTCTAGTAGTGTGAACTCGTTCATAAATGAACCTCCTATAATATTTTCACATTATGAGATCATGTCATAACAGTTACTAAATTATACTCCTTGAGTCATCCAATGTCTATAGATATTTCAAATTAAATTATGTATAATGTAAATAGTGGAATATTGGTTTTTCATATATTGCAAAAACTCAATATGAAAACTAAATCAAGGAGGCAATTCAAGTTATGGACAAAAAAAAGTTGAAATACATAATTTTATTTAATATTTTTTAAATGTTTAACTGATATTTAAAAGAGTGATAAGTAATAAAAATCAGTAAAAAAAGAAAGAGGTAAAATTATGAACTACAAACTTTATAAAAACTATTTTATATTCGGAAATCATGGACATGCTATACAAGAAATGGAACTAGGACAAAAATTTGTTGTAGATATATCCCTTTTCGGCAAAGATTTAGGAAAAGTAAATGCTGCAATTTCCGATGAACAAATACAAAATATATTGGAAGAAATCGGTATTAAACAACACTATGATATGATACAGGCAGCTGCTTCAAGAATAGCTGATAAAATCTTAGAACTAAGCGATGAAAACGTTGTTGAAGTAAGAATAGAATTCAAAAAACCATCAACACCAATCAGAATAGGGATCCCAGGTGGACTTGTGAAATATGTTTCTACAACTGTAAGCAAAAGAAGACCAGGCTATACACCAGAATACATTCAGATGGATGACTATAATTATACAAAAATTAGAAGTGCAAGAGTTTTCAATAAGAAAGTAAAGTATGAAGTAGATTTAGAAGTTGCCTTCCCTATGGAAGATTCAATCAGAGAAGACAATGTAGAATACTCATACAGCTATACAACAATCTATGATGTAGCTGTAGATACAGTTAAAAACAATATTAATGATAAACCAGAAGTTTTAATCGAAAAAATGATTGACTATGTTTATAAAGATAATCCAAAGGCTCAAAGAGTGAGAGCTACAATTAGAAATTTTATTCCTGAAAACGATATGTCTATCGACTATATGGAATATCAAATGGTAAAGTAAGAAAAAAATAAGTAATAATTATTTAGTAGTGAACTGCACTGATATAGTGCAGTTTTTCTATATCAAAAAGAGTAATACTCAAAGAATATGGAGTGAATACTATATGTCTATAGACTATAGGGAAGGACTGATGATAGAATATAAAGACAAATGAAAATATGGTGTTAAGAAGCCATCAGAATGGAGACATAAAATGAAGCTTAAAGATAAAGTTGCAATTATTACCGGGGGTACTTTAGGTATAGGTGAAGCTATTGCTACCGAATTCGCCAAAGAAGGTGCACAATTGATTATTCTAGGTAGAAACGAAGATAGGGGACAAGCTATATCTAGTGATTTAAGTACTAGTTATGGTGTTAGTTGTGAGTTCTATCAGACTGATTTTAACAATTCAAAGTCAATTGTTGAAACATTAAATAAAATTATTAAGAAATATCCAAGGATAGATATTCTTGTTAATAATGCCGGAATTGCTACAGGTGGAACTGTAGAAAGTCTAAGTGAAGAGCAGTGGGACGAGATATTTAGAGTAAATGTTAAGGCACCATATTTAATGTCCAAGTACATCGTGCCTGTGATGAGAGAGAATGGTGCAGGTAGTATTATCAATATTGGCTCTTCTGCTGGTTTAGTTGGAGCCTGGGGTTTACATGCCTATAGTGCAACCAAGGGTGCATTGATTCAGTTAACTAAGAGTATGGCATCTCAGTATGCCAAGGATAAAATCAGAGTCAATGCACTTTGTCCTGGAGCTACTAAGACTCCGTTATTAGATAAAGTGGATCAAGAATTTATTAAGATGATACCAATGCAAAGAATGGCTGAACCTATTGAAATTGCTAAAGGTGCTGTCTATTTGGCAAGTGATGATTCTAGTTTTATGACTGGTGCTAATTTAGTTATTGATGGTGGTTTCACTGCTGTATAGTATATGTTGGATGATGGTAAGGGAGTATTTATATGAGTGTTTTTGAAGTTTTGATGTTATTATGTTTTGGGGCTGCTTGGCCTTTCTCGATTTATAAGTCATATAAATCTAAGACTAACAATGGAAAGAGTATAATTTTTCTTTTTGTTGTTATGATTGGTTATTTATCCGGAATATTACACAAAATGTTCTATAGTTATGATCCTGTGATTTATCTTTATGCTCTGAACTTTATAATGGTTGGAACTGATACTATTTTATGGTTTAGAAATGGTAGATTAGATCAGAATAATTGTAGTAATGTGAGTGAAGTAATGGAGAAGTAGAATAATGGTAAATGGAATAATTTTTAAAACAATTATCGGTGAATTTGGGTTGATAGAACTAGAAGATAAGATTGTAGGAGTTCTACTTCCTGGGGAAAAGTTTCCTGAAGACGTAGAAAAAAGAAAAACTCCTTTACTATTAGAAGGGGCTAGACAGATTGAGGCCTATCTTAATGGAGATCTTAAGGAATTCACTATACCAGTATCATTTGATGGAACAGACTTTATGAAGAAGGTCTGGACTGCCTTATTGGATATTCCTTATGGAGAAACTAGATGTTATAAGGAAATAGCTGAGAATGTGGGTAATATTAAGGCAGCCAGAGCTGTAGGGTTGGCCAATAATCGAAATCCTCTGCCAATTATTGTTCCTTGTCATAGGGTTATTGGTAAAAATGGCAAAATGATAGGTTATAGGGGTGGCCTAAGTATTAAACAACAACTTTTGGAGTTGGAAAGAATTGTGTGCGAAAATGAAGAGTAATAGTAAAAAAATTCTTTTAAAAATAGGCCTAGGGATATTGATTACTTTATTGTTGGGTGCAGTTGCTTTTTTCATATACACTCAAGATTTTTATAAGGCGGATCAATTAGCTAAGAACACTAACATAACCAAAAGTTATGATGACTATTATGTCTTTTCTCCTGATAAGGAAATTGATTTGAATACTGGTTTTATTTTCTATCCAGGAGGCAAGGTTGAAGCCTTGGCTTATGCTCCTTTAATGAAGAAACTTTCTGATAAAGGGTTGACTGTTGTGCTTGTGGAAATGCCTTTTAATCTTGCAGTTTTTGATACTGATGCGGCTGATAAGGTTTTAGCTGAATTGAAGGGTATTGATAATTGGTTTATTGGAGGTCATTCCCTTGGTGGAGCCATGGCTAGTAGTTATCTAGAGAAGACAGATAATGAATTTAAGGGCCTAATACTATTAGGATCTTATCCTCTTGGTGAGGTTAAGGTTCCAATGTTGGCTATGGCTGGAAGTGCTGATAGAATTATTAATCAGGAAAAACTTGAGACTATAAAAAACCCCATTATTATCCAAGGTGGTAATCACGGGAATTTTGGTAATTATGGTTCTCAAAAAGGTGATGGCAAAGCTACTTTAAGCAGGGAAGAACAACAAAATATTACAGTTGAGGCTATTTTAAAGTTTATTGATAATATTTTGTAGTAGGAAAGGGGGTTTTACTAGTTTGAAGATTATCTTGTCCCCTAGTAAGACTCAAAGTCTTGCTTGTCCATTAATAAGTTGTAACAAGGAACTATTATATATTGAAAAAAGTCTAAATCTATTTGCTGTTTTAAAGGCAATGGATAAAATTGAATTAGGCAGGCTCTTTAAGATAAAGGGTAAACTTCTTGATGATACATATGATCTGTATCAGGATTTTGAAGGTGTGAATAATAGATTTGATCCAATCCATTGTTATGCCGGAGTAGTCTATGAAACTCTTGGACTTAGAAATTTTACTGATCAACAAAGAAAATTTCTAGAAGAGCATCTAGTTGTTTTATCAGCAATGTATGGTATATTAGAACCAGGAATGGGTATATGGCCTTATCGTCTAGATTTTAAGACTAGGCCTTTGAAAATAGATTTGTACGATTATTGGCAAGATGAGGTGCTGGGATATTTTAGTAGTGTTGATATGATTATAAATCTGGCATCGGAAGAGTTTAGCTTAATCCTAAAACCTCTAAAGAAAAGGTTGTTGAATATTCATTTTATTGAAGAAGATGACAGGGTTTTAAGCTATAGGGTAAAGAAAGCCAGAGGATTGATGGCTGATGAAATAGTTATTAAGATGTTGAATGAAGCAGCGGATTTAAAGTCCTTGGTTATTGAAAATTATATTTATGATGAGATTAAATCTGATTCTAATAACTACTTCTACAAAAAAGGAGGGAATACTCGATGAAAAAATTATTGTCTATATTTTTAATTATGGCATTTATATTTTTAGCTGTTGGTTGTAGTTCAATTGTTAATAAGTCAAGTGAAGAAGTTGCAGGGGATTATGAGATTACCGAAGACAGCAAGGGTATAGCAGATGAGAATATAGTTCCTAAAGCAGATAATAACTTTGCTATGGATAAAATTATCCGTAATGGTAGTATCAATCTTTTTACAGATGATTACCAGAAGACAGTAGCAAAAATAACTTCTTATGTAACCGGTATTGGTGGTTTTATCCAATCATCAAATGATGGTTATATGGATGAAAGCGACTTAAAACTTGGTAGTAGTGGCTTTATGGTGGTACGAGTTCCTTCCTTGAAGTTTATGGACTCTATGGAGGAAATTAAGTCCTATGGTCGTCCAGTTGGTTCAAGTACTAACTCTGAAAATATTACTAGTACCTATAAAGATATTGAGAGTGAATTGAAAAGTTTTAAAATAGAGGAAGAAAGATTATTATCTTATCTTTCTAAAGCAGAAAAAATTGAAGATATGTTAACTATTGAAAAAGAGTTGACTAGGGTAAGAACTGAAATTAATTCGAGAGTTTCTATCTTGAATAATTATGACAAATTAGTAGCTTTTTCTACTATAACCATTAATTTGACTGAGAGTAAGTCAGCAACCGGCAATATTGATTCACCATTTTCTGATTTTGGATTGAAGATTAGTAGTGGTTTTGCTGCATCTATAAATTTATTATTAAATATTATGGCTGGTATTATTCTAGTTCTAGTTAGATTACTACCGTTCTTGATAATTGTTGGCATAGTATTGGTAGGTTTACGATTTATTGTGAAAATGAAAAGAAAATAGAAAGAGGTGTTTTTATGTTTGGAGTTAAGATTACTGTGGAATCTGTTGGGGCGGTTCCATGCGGTTCAGGCTTGAAGGTTGGAGATAGTTGGTCAATTAATGCAAAGAATGGAAGTCTGGTTATGGAGGATTTTAAAGGCTGTTGTCCTGAGCTTTTAAATACTGTGTTGCCTCATTGTTTGGTTATGGCTCTTGATGGTAAAATGTCTTGGGAAATTGATGGTAAGAGTACTAGTTGTTGTCCAGATCCTAATAGTATGGTTGTTGTTAGCATTGAGAGAATACCTGAAATAGGATAAATTCTTTAAAATACTTTCAATTCAAGTTCATTTATTTATAATTATGGTATTAAAGGTTTGATAAATATAAAAAAGGTTGTCTTGCGACAACCTTTTTTTATTTACCAAATTTACCTATAAATTCTTTAAGTCTTGGGTTGTTGGTACTAAAGATTTCCTCGGGACTACCTTCAACTTGAATTATACCTTCATCGATGAAGATTATTCTATCAGAGAGTTCCTCGGCAAAGTGCATCTCATGAGTAACAATAACCATAGTCATTTTCTCTTTGGCTAGTTCCTTAATAACCTTCAAGACCTCGCCAGTAAGTTCAGGATCTAGAGCAGAAGTTGGCTCGTCAAAAAACAACAACTTAGGCTGCAAGGCCAAAGCTCTGGCAATAGAAACTCGCTGCTGCTGCCCACCAGACAATTGATAAGGAAAAGCTTCAGCCTTATCAGATAACCCTAACTTATCAAGAAGCCTTCTAGCTCTAGCTTCAGCTTCTTTTTTACTTATACCATCCACTAACTGAGGTGCCTCAGCAATATTTCTTAAGACACTAAAATGTGGAAACAAATTAAAATTTTGAAAAACAAGACCAAAGTTCTTACGTATTCTTTTTAAATCAGTCTTTGAAGCATAAACACTCTTACCACCCTTGACATCTTTAGCCGCATAGTCATCCAAATAAAGTAGATCACCCTCATCCATCTGCTCCAACATAGTTGCACAACGAAGAAGTGTAGACTTGCCAGAACCAGAAGGACCGATTATAGATAAAACTTCACCCTCATTTACAGACAAAGAAACACCTTTAAGCACTTCCAAATCCCCAAATGACTTTTTCATATTTCTAATTTCTAAAATCTTCATAATTCCAATCCTTATCTATAGTAATTCATACTTTTTTCTATACGTTCCATGCCAACTGCGACTACTAGATTAAACAAATAGTAGAAAAGACCTGCTATCATCAAGGGCACCATTGTAGTCTGTGAAGCTGCAATTTGCTTAGCCATTGTAAACATCTCAACAACTGAAAGTACAAAAGCCAAAGAAGTATCTTTAACTAAAGTAATAGTTTCATTTGTAATTGGTGGAAGAATTCTCTTCACTACCTGAGGTAGGATTATTCTAATAAAAGTCTGTCCCTTGGAGTAACCAAGTACCTTGGCTGCTTCATATTGACCCACAGGCATAGACTCGATACCACCTCTATAAATTTCTGCAAAATAGGCGGCATAATTAAGAACAAAAGCAATAATCACCGCAGAAAAACGATAAGAACTTCCTAGCTGAAGACCAAAAACATAATATGGGGCAAAAAACACCACTATAAGTTGGAGCATCAAAGGAGTTCCACGCATTACAGAAATATAGAATTTACTAATAGTTCGAATGATAAAAATCTTGGACATCCTGCCAAAGGAAACTAATAGACCTAGTGGCAAGGAAAACAACAAGGTCAGGGCAAATATTAGAACAGTAGTTAAAAAACCAAGTCCAAGTTGTGTAAAAACAAAATTAATATTCATCGCTTTACTCCAATACTATTCTTCTCCTAAACAAACACTATCTTGTAAGTCCCATTTCTTAGCTATTTCCATGAAAGTCCCATCATCTAGCATTTCCATCAAAGTATCTTCAACTTTATCTCTAAGTTCTTCATTTCCTAGTAGGAAACCAACACCATATTTTTCACTTGATAAGTAATCGTCTAATATTTCGAAAGATTTACTCTTTCTTGATTCCATTTGAGCCTTAGCAACACCAATATCCATGGCAATTGCATCAACTGTTCCCATTTCAAGTTCTAGAAAAGCAGTGTTATAGTCCCCAAACTCAATTACATTTTTAAAAGATGACTTCAAAGCTTTGTTTTCATCATCATTTAGAGCTGCTAAAGCAGAAGAGTCCTTTTGAGTTGCAATAACTTTGCCAGCTAAGTCAGCTTGGTCAGCTATTTTGGAATCAGTTGCTACAACAAATACTTGACTGTTATTAACATAAGCAGAACTCCAAGTATATTTGTCTTCTCTACCATTAATTGTAAATCCATTCCAGATACAATCAACATTGCCTGATTTTAATTCCATGTCCTTAGCATCCCAGTCGATTGGTTGTTTAACAAGTTCCCAATCATTACGCTTACAAACTTCTTCAGCTAAATCAAGGTCAAAACCTACATATTCACCTTTGTCATCAATAAAACCATAAGGTGGGAATTCAGCATCAAAGCCGACTACAAATTTCTTTTCATCTTTGGCATTTCCACCACAAGCCATAAGGAAAACAGCACCTAGAATCAACAACATTAAAATAATTAATTTCTTATTCATTTTACCCTCCGTCTATATATTTACTTAGTGTATCATACCATAATTTTTTTAGACTAGTCAATAAAAAAGCCTTGTCCTACAACTATAGAACAAGGCTTTGCATATTATAGAAAATATTTGACTCCATTAGTGAAGATATCCATTCGTTTTTCACCAGGAACATTCTTATAAACATCGGTCAAAAATCTCTCACTATGAGCCATTCTTCCATATATTCTTCCATCAGGAGAGAGGATACCCTCAATACCCGAGGAAGATCCATTTGGGTTATATGGGAAGTCACCAGTTTGATTGTTATTATCATCAACATAGATTGTAGCTATTTGTCCCTTCTTGCTCATATGAGTGATTAAAGAATCCGGAGCTGTAAAGCGTCCTTCACCATGGGAAATGGCCACTGTATAAATCTCGCCAGGTTTAAAATCCATCAACCAAGGAGAATTATTAGAAACTACCTTAGTTCTAACCAGACTTGACTGATGCTTGCCTGAGAGGTTCATAGCCAAAGTAGGAGACTCGTGGTCTTGTTCTAATATCTTTCCATAAGGTACAAGGCCTAGTTTCAAAAGTGCCTGGAAGCCATTGCAGATACCACACATTAAACCATCCTTCTTATATAGCAGTTCCATAACAGCAGCTTCAAGTCTTGGGTTTCTAAAGAAAGCCGCAATCAACTTAGCTGAACCATCAGGTTCATCTCCACCGCTAAAACCACCTGGAAGTACTATCATTTGTGATTCTAGTATCTTCCGTTCAAGTTGGAGGATAGATTCTTCCAAGGAAGCAGGACTTAGGTTCTTAAGGATAAATATTTCAGCCTCTGCACCAGCACTAGTTAAGGCACTGGCTGTATCATATTCACAATTGGTACCAGGAAATACTGGAACCAATGCCTTTGGCCTTGGGGTTGTGTTGGCAGATTTAAATATGTTCTTAGTTGTAAAGTTTTTAATTGGTAACATTTTTTCTGCAGCTTTATGATCAGTAGGAAAAATTGAGTTTAATCTATCAGTCCAGACTTTTTCAACTTCATCAAGGGAAATTGTCTGTTCATTAACCTTTATTTCATATTCGGATAAGGTTACTCCAATAACTTCACCAATTGTATCAGCAATACCGTGGCAACCATTATTGACCTCAATTAGAAAACTACCATAATCAGAGGCAAATAATTGAGCTTCAGACATTTCTTGGATAAAGTTAAAGCCTAAGCGATTACCAAAAGACATCTTTGCTATAGCCTCGGACATGCCACCTTTACCTATAGCGTATATGGCTTTGGCAACTCCTCTATCTCGAATGTCTTCAATGTATTCAAAAGTTGTTTTAAGGCTTTCTTCATTAAAGAGTCCATCATCATTTTTTTCTGGAGTTATATAGATAACCTTATTACCAACCTCTTTAAACTCTGGAGAAGTAATAGTTTTGTAATCACCTATTGATGCTGCAAAGGAGATTAAGGTCGGAGGAACATCAAGTTCTTCATAAGTACCAGACATTGAATCCTTACCACCTATTGCTCCAATTCCTAGTGCAATTTGAGCCTCAAAAGCTCCAAGCAGGGAAGCCATAGGTAGTCCCCAACGTAGAGGATCATTTCCAAGTTTTGGAAAATATTCCTGGAAGGAAAGCCAACATTTACTTATTGTACCTCCACCAGCTACTACCTTGGCAATTGAATGAATTACACTATTATAGGCACCAAGGTATGGATTGACGGAGCTTTGGTATGGGTCGAAGGAATAAGCAAAGACTGAACAAGTATTAGTGATTCCTTCTAGAACTGGAAATCTAGCAGCCATGGCTTGTATTGGTGTAAGTTGATGCTTACCACCATAAGGCATCAAGACTGTACCTGCACCTATAGTACTATCAAATTGTTCTCCTAGTCCTTTTTGAGAACAGATGTTTAAATCTCTTAATTGTTCTGTCCAGCTATTATTACTTGGGACTACACTTTCATATTTTGGAATATGGACTTCAGTTGACCTATTTGCACCATTAGAATCAAGGAAGGATCTTTTAAGGGAGACTAATTCCTGACCTTGCCAGTACATTTTTAAATAGCCATCATCAGTTACTTGAGCGATTTCAGTTGCTTCTACATTTTCCTCAGCAGCAAACTTCAAAATTTGAGGGAGGGCCTCCTTAGGAATTACAACTGCCATACGTTCTTGTGATTCGCTTATTGCTAGTTCTATACCATCAAGACCAACATATTTTTTTGGAATAGCATCTAAATTAATTGTAAGTGATGGGGCTAGTTCTCCAACTGCTACACTAACACCACCTGCACCAAAGTCATTACAACGTTTTATCAGTTTGGTGAAGTCAGGGTTTCTAAATAGTCTTTGAAGTTTTCTTTCTTCAGTTGGATTGCCCTTTTGTACCTCGGCACTACAAGTAGCTAGTGAATCCTGACTGTGTGATTTAGAAGAACCGGTAGCACCACCACAGCCATCTCTTCCAGTGCGGCCACCTATAAGGATTACTAAGTCTCCTGGAGTAGGTTCTAATCTTACAACATTGGATTTTGGCACAGCACCTAGTACAGCCCCAACTTCCATCCGTTTAGCAACATAGCCAGGATGATATATTTCTTCAACAAGGCCAGTAGCCAGTCCTATTTGATTGCCATAGGAACTAAAGCCATTAGCGGCACTTGTGGTTATTTTTCTTTGTGGTAGTTTACCAGGTAGAGTAGGGGAGAAGGGATCTCCGCTTCCTGTTACTCTCATAGCTTGATAGACGTAACTTCTGCCTGATAGTGGATCTCTAATAGCACCACCTAGACAAGTAGCAGCACCACCATAGGGTTCAACTTCTGTTGGGTGGTTATGGGTTTCATTTTTAAACATAAAGAGGTAGTCTTTTAGTTCTCCATCTACATCAATCTTTACATTAACTGAACAAGCATTTATTTCTTCAGATTCATCAAGGTCTTTCATTTTACCTATGCTTTTTAGATATTTAGCACCGATAGTTCCAAGATCCATCAGAGTCTTAGGTTTAATTTTTTCTGTATATAGTTTATCTCTTAGTTTAAGATATTTTCTGTAGCTTTTTTCTACAAGTTCATCTTCTATATCAACCTTAATTAGATTGGTGGAGAAGGTGGTGTGTCTACAGTGGTCTGACCAGTAGGTATCTAGTATTCTGATTTCTGCCAAGTTAGGTATTCTTGCTTCTTCAATAAAATATTGCTGGCAGACTTTTAAATCTTCAAGATCCATGGCCAGGGAATATGTGTCTAGAAATGCGGCCAAATCTGCCTCATCAAGTTCTAGGAAGTTGGAGAGCTGTGGAACTTCAAGGGTAATTCCATAAGTATCCTTAAGTGTTTTAGGGTGTATAAGAGATGCTGCTCTTGCTTCAATTGGATTAATCAGGTAGTTAGTAATTTTTTCTTTATCTTCAGTTGTTAGCTGCCCAGTAAAAAGATAGATTATTGCAGTTTTGACTATTGGTCTATCTCCTTGATGGTAAAGTTGGAAACACTGAGCTGCAGAATCTCCTCTTTGGTCGTATTGGCCTGGGAGGTATTCTATTGCTAAAAGGAAGTCTTTTGTTTTTGGGAGTTTATAATAGACCAGATCTACTGGTGGTTCTGAAAATATATGTGGTATTGCTGCCTGGAACTTTTCTTTAGTGGTTCCTTCAACATCGTAGCGATTAATTATTCTGACTTTATCTATTGAAAGATTGAGTGCTTGATTGAGATCATCTTTTAGATGTCCGGTCTTGACTGCAAATTCTGGTTTTTTTTCTACATAGACTCTAAATACTGCCATTTAATTGCCTCCTGCTTTCTTGCCAATATCTGTGCGATAGTAAGCTTTGTCAAAAGAGATAGTACTGACTCCTTTATAGGCTTTTTCTATGGCCTTTTCTAAGGTATTGCCATATGCTGTAACTCCAAGTACTCTTCCACCGTTAGTAAGAAAGTTACCTGTTGTCTCATCTAGTGCTGTACCTGCATGATATATTTTGGTGTCACTTAGGAGGTTGGCAACCTCTAGTCCTTTTATAATATAGCCTTTGTCATATGCAAGTGGATATCCACCTGAGGCCATGATAACACAGGCTGTAGAACCAGGTTTTTGTTTAACTTCCAGGTTTTCTAATTGACCATCACATACAGCTAATATTAGTTCAAGCAAGTCACCGTCAAGAAGAGGTAGGACAACCTGGGTTTCAGGGTCTCCAAATCTACAGTTATATTCAATAACGAAAGGTCCCTCTTTTGTTAGCATAAGTCCAAAATAGAGGATACCTTTAAACATTCTATCTTCTTCAAGCATTCCTGTAATTGTTGGCTTAAATATTTTTTCGTTACATTCCTGAGCTAAGTTTGGTGTGTAAAGGGGATGTGGGGCTATTGCTCCCATACCACCTGTGTTTAGGCCTATATCATTGTCATAAGCTCTTTTGTGGTCCATAGCTGAAGTAAGTGTTCGAATTATCTTGCCATCGGTTATGGCCATTACTGATATTTCAGTACCGGTAAGGAATTCTTCAATGACAACTTGACTCCCGCTGTTACCGAAGCACTGGTCTAACATCATGTTCTTGATGGTTTCAAGTGCTTCAATCTTGTCCGCTGCAATTACAACCCCTTTTCCTAGGGCAAGACCATCGGCTTTTATGACAAGTGGGTATTTGGTTTGTTTTTCTATATATGACTTAGCTTCTCCATAACTATTAAAGTCCTGATAATCTGCTGTTGGTATGCCATGTCTTTTCATGAAGGACTTAGCAAAGGACTTGCTGCCTTCTAGAACTGCTGCGACGCTTCTTGGGCCAAAGGCTTTGATGCCTTTAGCTTCAAGGACATCGACCATGCCCATAACCAAAGGATCGTCTGGAGTTACTATAACTAGTTCTATATTTTTTTCGATTGCAAAGGCAACCATTTTATCTATTTGTGTTGGAGCAATATTTACACATTGGGCTATTTTAGAGATGCCACCGTTACCGGGAGCTGCAAAAATTTCAGTTTCCTGTTTGCTTTCTTTTAGTTTTAGGATTAGGGCATGTTCTCTGCCCCCACCGCCTACTACTAGAATCTTCATCTTATAGGCTCCTTTCCAATAATTTCTTTACCACCTGAGAGAGGAGGATTTTTTCACCCTTTTCCATGACTCTTTGCTGAAGGCTGGAAGGGGTATCATCATTTTCTACTGGTACTTCTATTTGACCAAGGATTTCTCCAGCATCAGGTTCTTCTGTGACTATATGAACTGTTGCTCCTGTTTTGGTGTTTTTGTCTTTAAGTACTGCCTGATGTACTTTCAGCCCATACATGCCCAGACCACCATAAGCTGGGAGGAGGGAAGGGTGAATGTTGATTACAGTTCCCTTAAAGTTATTTAGGAAAAAGGGGCTTAAGATTTTGAGGAAGCCCGCTAGAACTATTAGTTCTATTTCTTTCTCTTCTAATATCTGTAGTAGCTCTTTTTCATCATCATCATTATTCCTATGAAAGATGATGGTTGGTATATTATATTTCTTGGCTCTTTCAAGTGCGTAAGCTTTATCACTTGAGGCAACCACTAATTTTATTTGGTCCCCAACTAGTTCTGTATCAATCAGGTTTTGGAGGTTAGTACCTCCTCCTGAAACAAATACAGCGATATTTAACATATTTCAACACCATTTAAATCTGCAACAACAACACCAGCTTCAAAGGCATTAAGTCCTGATTGTTGAAGTGATTGGAGGGCGATAGCTACATTTTCTGGTGCAACTATAGCGCACATACCAAGTCCCATGTTAAAGGTATTATACATATCTCTTTCAGGGATATTGCCTTTTTCCTGTAATAGTTTGAATATTGGTTGTTTAGGAATAGATTCCTTTTTTATTCTAGCACCATATCCAGATGGTAGAGCTCTAGGAATATTCTCATAAAGTCCACCACCTGTAATATGACAGAGGGACTTGATTGAAACTTCTTTTTGAAGTTTTAGCATTTCCTTAACATATATTTTGGTTGGAGTTATTAGAGTATCAGCAAGTGATGCTCCTAAATCCTCCCTATATTCATTTAAATCGTCATTTTCAAAAATCTTTCTAACAAGAGAAAAGCCATTTGAATGCAGACCGCTTGAAGGAACACCTATTAGAATGTCACCTTCTTTGACTGAGGAAGGGTCTAGGATTTTTTTCTTATCTACCATACCCACAGCAAAGCCAGCCATGTCATACTCATCCTCAGGGTAAAAACCAGGCATTTCCGCAGTTTCACCACCAACTAGGGCACAACCGGCCTGAACACAACCTTCAGCAATACCGGCAACTATTTGTTCGACTCTTGCTGGTACATTCTTACCAACAGCAATATAGTCCAGGAAGAATAGAGGAGTAGCTCCGCAGCAGATGATGTCATTAACACACATGGCAACACAATCGATGCCCACTGTATCATGTTTATCCAAGGTGAAGGCTAATTTAAGTTTAGTGCCAACCCCATCTGTGCCTGAAACCATTACTGGTTCTTCCATATTTTTAATATCAGGCTGGAATAGTCCGGCAAAGCCACCTAGATCGGACAGAACTCCTGGTATCTTGGTTCTTTTAACATGTTCCTTTATTAATTCCACACCTTCATAACCAGCAGTAACATCTACACCTGCAGCCTTATAACTGTCGCTAAAACTCTTCATTGTCTTCAACCTCCAAATCAAACTCGTATTCAGATGTTTTCTCAGCACCAAGTGGTATTTCACAAATATGCTTTTGACTACCTTGAGGTACGTCCATTGGATATTCACCTGTAAAACAACCAACACAATAGTCACAGGCTGAGTTAGTAGCGATTTTCTTAACATCTTGAACACTTAGGTAACCTAGTGAATCAACACCGATTTCCTTGGCGATTTCCTCAATTGACATATGCCAGGCAATCAGGTTTTCCTGGGTATCTACATCAGTGCCAAAATAGCAAGGATATCTAAAAGGTGGCGCTGATATTCTCATATGGACTTCCTTGGCACCCGCATCTCTAATTAATTGTACAATTCTTTTACTGGTGGTACCTCTTACTATTGAATCATCAATTAGGACAACTCTTTTGTCCTTTAAGGTGGAGGCAATTGGATTAAGTTTAATTCTAACTGCTTTTTCTCTTTGTATCTGATCAGGTTGGATAAAGGTTCTACCAACATATTTGTTCTTTAGTAGTCCTACACCATATGGTATTCCAGATTGTTTGGAGAAACCAAGTGCTGCATCAAGTCCTGAATCTGGAACCCCGATAACTACATCTGCCTGGACTGGATGTTCTAAGGCCAGATAGGTTCCGGCTCTTTGTCTGGCAGTCTGGACACAGGATCCTTCAATAACAGAGTCTGGTCTGGCAAAGTAGACAAATTCAAATACACATAGATGGCATTTGTTGCTTACATGTGTTGTTATGCTTTTTAGTCCTGTTTCGTCGATAACAACAATTTCACCTGGGAGTACATCTCTTACAAAAGTAGCTCCATTACTTTCTAAGGCACAGGTTTCTGAAGCTATCATATAGCTGTCTCCAAGTTTACCGATACTAAGTGGTCTGATGCCGTAAGGGTCTCTTGCTGCTATTAGTTTTTTAGGTGACATAACTAGCAGGCAGTAGGCTCCCTTAATAATTTCCATAGTCTTGGATACCGCCTCTTCTATAGAGGTGGAGGCAAGTCTTTGTTTGGTTATTATATAGGCGATAACTTCAGTATCGCTTGTTCCTTGGAAAATTGCTCCACCAAGTTCTAATTCTCTTCTTAATTCACCAGTATTGGTTAGGTTCCCGTTATGGGCAATTGCCATGGAACCTTTAAGGTGATTGATCATAAGTGGTTGGGCATTGCTTATCATACCTTGTCCACAGGTAGCATAGCGACAATGACCAATGGCCATTTTACCTTGTCCTAAGCTTTTTAGAGTCTTTTGGTCAAAAACTTCATTAACTAGTCCGAGATTTTTGTGACCTCTTATGATGCCATTTCTATTTATAGCTATACCACAGCTTTCTTGACCTCTGTGTTGTAGGGCATAGAGAGCATAGTATGAAAGACCGGCTACATCATGATCATCGTTATTGTAGACCCCGAAGACACCACATTCTTCATTTAATTTATTTAACATTTTAACCTCTTCCAAGAAGTCTTTTCATAACTTCCTGATAGGCTCCTTCAACACCGTCGATATCTCTTCTAAAACGATCCTTGTCCAGTTTTTCCTTGGTTGTACTATCCCAGAAACGGCAAGTATCAGGTGATATTTCATCAGCTAGGATAATAGTTCCATCACTAGTTCTTCCAAATTCTAACTTGAAATCTATTAATTCGATATTCAGGTCCTTTAGATAGTCTCCTAGAATGTCATTGATTCTAAAAGCATAATCGGCAATTATTTTTAATTCTTCAGGTGTTGCAAGGTTTAGAGCTGCGATGTGGTATTCGTTGATCATCGGATCTCCAAGTTCATCATCCTTATATGAATATTCAAGAACAGTTTTATTCAATACTGTGCCCTCAGGTAAGCCTAATCTTTTTGATAGTGATCCGGCAGCTATGTTTCTGACGATTACTTCGATTGGTACTATATCAACTTTTTTAACTACTGTCTCTCTGTCGTTTAGTTCTTCTACGAAATGTGTCTTGATGCCTTTTGTTTCTAACATTCCCATCAGGTGGTTGGTTACCAGATTGTTGACTATACCTTTGTTTTCGATTGTACCTTTTTTCTCTCCGTTGAATGCAGTTGCGTCATCCTTATAGGTGACGATATATAGGTCAGGGTTATCTGTTTTGAAGACTTTCTTTGCTTTACCCTCGTATAGTTGTTCTAATTTTTCCATGTCTTAACCTCCTCTTGTAACTTTTGGTCTTTTGCTACTACTTTAGCTGCCATTTGCTCCTTATACGCCAACAGCTTTTTAGTTAGGTCGGGATTACCGACTGCTAAAATTTGGACTGCAAGTATAGCGGCATTTTCGGCGCCGTCAATTCCTACTGTTGCTACTGGAATACCCGGGGGCATTTGGACTGTTGCAAGTAGTGCATCGAGTCCGTCAAGACTTGATTTAATCGGGATGCCAATTACTGGCAAGCTAGTGTGTGCGGCCATTACACCAGCTAGGTGGGCAGCCATTCCTGCGGCTGCAATAATTACACCAAAGTCACGGGCGACTGCTTTTTCGGCAAATTCGCAGGCAATCTTTGGTGTTCTGTGAGCTGACATTACGTGTATTTCGTAATCTACTCCAAATTCCTTTAATTTCTCTGTGGCTTTTTTTACGACTTTTAGGTCGCTGTCACTTCCCATTACAATTGCAATTTTCTTGTACATTCTTCACTCCTTAGTCAAAAATTTTAAAAATGTATACGGTTACAAATGAATACGTTTTCATTATATACCTGAATACTGATTTTGTTAAGAGCTTATGCATGTATTTCTCATCTTTTTTCCTTGTATATTGTGAAAATTATCTTCACAATTCATTTGGTTTACTAATGAATTTTTCTATGATATAATACAATGAAATTTTACCAAAGGAGAATGACGATGAACCTACTTGATAGTATAAAAACAGGTCTGACTTTTGACGATGTCCTTTTAGTGCCAGGCTATTCAAATATTTTACCAAAGGATACAGTTCTAAAATCAAATTTAACCAAGAATATTCAACTGAATATTCCCTTGATGAGTGCAGGGATGGATACAGTAACCGAATCTGATATGGCTATTGCCATGGCCAGAGAAGGTGGTATTGGTATTATTCATAAGAATATGAGTATAGAAAGACAAGCTCTTGAAGTTGATAGGGTAAAAAGGTCGGAAAACGGGATTATTATTGATCCAATTTTCCTTGGTCCTGATAATCTAATTAGTGATGCTATGGAGTTAATGAGAAGGTACAAGATTTCTGGGGTGCCTGTGACTGTTGATGGTACCTTGGTCGGTATTTTGACTAACAGGGATTTGCGTTTTATTGGGGAATCTGAATATGATAAGCCAATAAAGGATTTGATGACTAAGGCTCCACTGGTTACTGCCAGTGTAGGTACAACCTTGGAAGAAGCAGAGAAGATTCTCCAGGTGCATAAGATTGAGAAGTTGCCTTTGGTGGATGATGATAATAAGTTGAAGGGTTTAATAACTATTAAAGATATTGAGAAGACCTATCAGTATCCTAATGCTTCTAAAGATAGTAGAGGAAGACTTAGATGTGGTGCAGCTGTTGGTATTTCCAAGGATGTATTCGATAGGCTTGAGGCTTTAGTTAATGCTGGGGTTGATGTGGTGGTTATTGATACTGCTCATGGTCATTCTCAAGGTGTTCTGGATTTAGTTAGTGAGGTTAAGAGCAGGTATAGAGATTTGGATATTATTGCTGGTAATGTGGCTAGTGCTGCAGCTACTGAAGCTCTAATAAAGGCTGGGGCAGATTGTGTCAAGGTTGGTATCGGTCCTGGTTCTATTTGTACTACTAGGATTATTGCTGGTATTGGTGTACCACAGATTACGGCAATTAGCGAGTGTGCTAGTGTTGGTGAGAAGTATGGTGTTCCAATTATTGGTGATGGTGGTATAAAGTATTCTGGTGATTTGACTAAGGCTATTGCAGCTGGTGCGTCTGTGGTGATGCTTGGTAGTTTGTTAGCTGGTACTCTAGAGAGTCCTGGTGAAGTTGAGATTTATCAGGGAAGAAGTTATAAGAGTTATAGGGGTATGGGGTCTATTGCCGCTATGAAAGATGGTAGTAAGGATAGATATTTCCAGGAGGATGCAAAGAAGCTTGTGCCTGAGGGTATTGAAGGTAGGGTTCCATATAAGGGAGCTACTTCTGAGACTATTTTCCAGCTTATTGGAGGCCTTCGTGCTGGTATGGGTTATTGTGGAACAAAGGATATTTATGCTTTGCAACATGAGGCTGAGTTTATTAGGATCACAAATTCTGGTTTGGTAGAGGGACATCCTCATGATGTTCAGATAACAAAGGAATCACCAAATTACAGGAAATAGGGTTTATTAGACACGTGGTTTAGGCTGCGTGTCTTTTGTTTTTGATTGTTGTATTTGTTGATTGGAGTGAGTGAATTGAGTTATAATTTCAAAGAAATTTTTGATAGACAAAGGAAATATTTTAGAGCGGGTAAGACATTGGATATTGAGATGCGAAAGTCTAGAATCAGGGCTGTTAAGAAGATGGTTATCGCTGAAGAAGGTAGGATACTAGAAGCTTTGAAGTTGGATTTAAACAAGAGTGAGCAGGAAGCCTATATTACAGAGATACTTCCAGTCTTAAATGAGATTGATTTCACACTGAAGCACTTATCTGGATGGTCAAAGAAGAAGAGGGGAAAGGGCACTTTGTTTAACCCTTTTTCAACCTATTATACTATACCTGAGCCTAAGGGGCAGGTGTTGGTGGTATCTCCTTTTAATTATCCGTTTCAGTTGACTCTTATTCCTTTAGTGTCAGCTTTAGCTGCTGGTAATACGGTCATCTTGAAGGTATCGGAGCTTAGTTCTTATACTGGAAAGTTATTGGTTGAGTTATTTGGTGTTTTGTTCAGTGAAGAGTTGGTGTGTTGTACTGATGTGGATCCATCAGGTTTTGGTGATTTGTTTGAGTTGCCATATAATCATATCTTTTTTACTGGGAGTACTAGAATTGGTAGGGAGATTTATAGTCTTGGGGCGAAAAATTTATCTAGTATGACTTTGGAACTTGGAGGGAAGAGTCCGGCTATTGTGCATAGGTCAGCTGATCTTAAGTTGGCTGCCAGAAAGATTGTCTGGGGTAAGTTTTTGAATTGTGGACAGACTTGTATTGCTCCAGATTATGTCTTGGTGGACAGGGCTGTTAGGGATGAGTTTATTAGGATGTTGCTTGATGAGGTTACTTTGCAGTTTAAGGATTCCTTATTGGATAAATCTTATGGAAAGATTATTAATGAAAAACATTTTTGGCGTTTAGTTGGTCTTTTAGAGAGAGAAAAAGTTCTTTTTGGTGGAGGTCATGATGCATCTTCCTTGAAAATTGAGCCTACTTTAGTCGAGGAGCCATCCCCTAGTTCGAGATTATTAAGTGAGGAGATTTTTGGTCCAATTCTACCAATCATATATTTTGATAGTGAGGTTAGTAAATTAGATTGTGGTGGTTTATTAGATATAGTTGGTAGAAATCCTGAGCCTCTTGCTTTGTATGTGTTTGGTGAGGATAGGGGTTTTGTGGATTTTGTTTTAAATCGTGTACAGGCTGGTGGTTGTTGTGTTAATGATGTGCTGGTTCATTCGTTGAGTGTTGATGTGCCTTTTGGTGGTCGTGGTAGTTCAGGACTTGGGAGTTATCATGGTGTTCATGGTTTCTTGTCTTTTAGTCATGTTAAAACTGTTTGTAGGACTAAGGGTAAGTTTGATTTATCTCTTAGGTATTATAGAGGTAGTTTGCATGGTTTGATAAGGTTTTTGAAAAAACTTAAGAATTGGTAGGTGATTTATGTTAGGTGCTATTATTGGAGATATGGTTGGTTCTGTTTATGAATGGAATAATCTTAAGAGCGTGGATTTCCCTTTTTTTGTGGATAGGTGTTTTTTTACTGATGATTCTATTATGACTGTTGCTGTTGCTGATGGCCTGTTATCTCTTTGTGATGAGGATCTTAATGATGATGATTTGGTTAGAGGAGCTATTAGGGCTTCTTTGGTTAATTATGGTAGAAGCTATCCTGATGCTGATTATGGTTCAAATTTTAAGGAGTGGATTTTTGCAGATGAGCATTTTCCTTATGGTAGTTATGGTAATGGTTCTGCTATGAGAGTTTCTTCTACTGCTTATTTTGCTTCGGATTTAGAGGGCGTTTTGAGGCTTGCTCGTTTGTCTGCTGAAGTGACCCATAATCACCCTGAGGGGATAAAGGGTGCGCAGGCTGTGGCTGGTTGTATTTATTTGGCCAGGATCGGTGAGGATAAGGCTTCTATTAGGTCATTTGTGGAGGCTGGTTATTATGGTGTTGGTTTTAGTCTTGATGATATTAGGTCTGAGTATGTTTTTGATGTTAGTTGTCAGGGTAGTGTTCCTATTGCTATTAAAGCATTTCTTGAGGGTGATTCCTTTGAGTCTGTAGTTAGACTTGCTGTTTCTATGGGTGGTGATAGTGATACTATTGCGGCCATAGCTGGAAGTATTGCTGAGGCTTTTTATGGTGTGCCAAGTGAATTTGAGGTGGATGCTTTGTCTAGGCTTGATACTTGGTTGAGGGCTATTGTGAAGAGGTTTTATCAGAGGGTGATTGTTTAATTTGACAAATGCTTTTTTAATTGTTATTTTTAGGTTAGGATAGTAAATATTATTGTTATGAGGAGGAATTTGTTATGATGAAGAATCAAAGTAATGTGGAAAGACTTATTAGGAGCATTGTTGGTTTGGTATTATTGCTTTTGACTGTGTTTGTTAGTGGTGTGTTGCAGATAGTTTTGATTGTTATTGGGGCTATTTTGTTGGCAACTGGTCTGATTGGTTTTTGTCCTATATACAAGGTTATGGGTAGGAATACTAGGGACAAGTAGTATAATATTGAAATGAAATAGTATATTTTTTAGTTAACAACTTGCTAAAGTTTTCTTAAGCAGGTTGTTTTCTTATTTGTCTTTTTATTTAATTCTCAAATGGTGAGGTGTTAGTCAATAGTTAGTGTGAACATAGAAACCCTTGGTTTCTTAATATATACTATCTTTCAAACAGTCCTCGAAATATCTGCTGGAATGTGCTATAATATATTCGTTATACTTAACAGAAAAGTTATTTATTACAGATAAATTTGGAAGAAAATAAATAATCTTTTTTATTAAGTTTGTAGATAAAATTGAAAACTCAACTAATAAGGAAGCAATGGTTTCTAAGTATGTTTAGTTTTATTAATTTAAAGGGGAAGATAAAAAATGGGTTTTAGTAATTTATTAAAACGATTCTGGATGATGCTAGTAGACGTTATTCTAGTCAATACATCATATGTAGTAGCTGTTTTACTATATGCAAACTATGATTGGGCAAACATTCCCTTTATGAGTTTGTTTCGTTATTTTGCAGTTGTTAGTTTGATTATTATTTTAGTATTTAATATTTTTAGTCTATATAACAATATATGGATTTATGCAGGAATTCAGGAAGTTATAAGAATACTAGGAGCAAACATCTTAAGTTTTATCATGATGACCTCCTTATTTTCAATTATTGGTAGTGGAATACCACTGAATATTCATATTATAGCTTGGGTATTTATGTTCTTCTTTTCAGGCTTTTTCAGATTTTCATTCAGGTTGATAGCTTCCTATAATAATATGAGAAGAAAGATGACCGGAGCACCAAAGAGAGTCTTGATAATCGGAGCTGGACAGGCTGGAGTACTATGTCTAAGAGATATGAAACTAAACGTAGGTCTTGGATACCTGCCAGTAGCTTTAATAGATGATGATCCATCAAAGCACGGTAGCTATATTTCAGGAGTTAAGATTGTAGGCGGCAGGGATAGTATTGGACCTGTTGTTAAGAGTATGGGTATTAATCTAATACTTTTGGCTATAGCAAGTATCGATCCTGAAAACAAGAAGGAAATTTTAAATATATGTAAGAAAACAGGCTGTGAAGTTAAAATAATGCCAAATATTGTTAATTTACTTAGTGATAAAGTTAGTCTGGATAATCTAAGAGAAGTAAACCTGGAAGATCTTCTTGGCCGTAATCCTGTTTCTTTGGACAGGGAAACCACCGATAAGTATATTAAAGGTAAGGTTGTTTTGGTTACCGGGGGTGCAGGGTCTATAGGATCACAGCTTTGTCGTGACATTATAGGTCATGGTCCTAAGGAATTGATTGTTCTGGATATTTCAGAGAATGGTATATTTAATCTAGAACATGAATTTAATAATTTGAAATCTGGAGTTAAGATTGCTTATGTGATAGCTTCTATTAGAGATAAGAGAAAGATGGAACTGATTTTTGGTAAATATAAGCCGGATTTGGTTTTCCATGCTGCTGCCTTGAAACATGTACCTTTGATGGAGCAAAATCCTGCCGAGGCTATTAAGACCAATGTTCTTGGGACTGTAAAACTGGCAAAGGTGGCTGATGCTTATGGTGTTGGTAAGTTTGTAATGATCAGTAGTGATAAGGCTGTTAATCCTGTAAATGTTATGGGTGCTACAAAAAGGATTTGCGAGATTTATTTAACTGCTCTTAACGGCAGAAGCAAGACTGAGTTTGTAGCGGTACGTTTTGGTAATGTGCTTGGAAGCGCTGGTTCTGTTGTTCCTTTATTCTTGGATCAGATAAGGGCTGGTGGTCCTGTTACTATTACTCATAAGGATATGACAAGGTTCTTTATGACTATTCCTGAAGCTTCCGAGCTTGTATTAGAGGCTGGAGCCTACGCCAAGGGTGGAGAGGTCTTTATTCTTGATATGGGCAGTCCGGTTAAGATTTATGATCTTGCTTATGATTTGATTTGGTTGTCTGGTCTTCGTCCTTTTAAGGATATTGAGATTAGGGTAACTGGTCTTCGTCCAGGAGAGAAACTTTATGAAGAGACTTTGCTTGAGGAAGAGGGATTGACCCTGACTGCCAATGATAAGATTTTTGTTACTGAACCTATGAAATATGATTTTGAAGAACTTAGTCAAAAGGTTGAAGGCTTTATTCCTTTGTTGGAGTTTGAAGAACGTGAGTCATTGATTCAGCAAATTGAGTCCTTGGTTTTTTCATATACTAGGTTTGATGATGTTGAAGTTACTGAGGAAGTAGTTTCTTAGAGGAGCATAGTAAGTAGTATTTTAATATATTATAAAAGTAAAACTGCAATACCTTTGAAATTAACCGTAAGGTAGGTTTGCGATATATATGAATAAGAAGGAGCGTAGAACAATGGCTAAGAAGATATGGTTGGCTTCGCCCCATATGAGCGAAGAAGGTTATGAAAAAAAATATATACAAGAAGCATTTGACACTAATTGGGTGGCACCACTTGGTCCTAATGTTAATGAGTTTGAAAATGAACTTGCTGCTAAGGTTGGAATCAAGGCTGCTGCAGCTACAACAACTGGAACTGCGGCGATTCATCTAGCATTAAAGTCTGTTGGTGTGACAGCTGGAGATATCGTATTCTGTTCATCATTAACATTTTCTGCATCCGCCAACCCAATTATCTATCAGAATGCAACTCCAGTATTCATTGATAGTAACTATGAAACTTGGAACATGGATCCAAATGCGCTTGAAGAGGCATTTAAGAAATATCCTAATGTAAAAGCTGTGTTAGTGGTTCACCTATATGGTCTATCGGCCGATATGGATAAAATTATGGAAATTTGCAACAGGTTCAATGTTCCAGTAATTGAAGATGCTGCTGAATCTCTAGGAACATATTATAAAGGGAAATATACTGGAACTTTTGGTGAATTTGGAATTTTTTCATTTAATGGTAATAAAATAATAACTACATCCGGCGGTGGCATGCTGGTTTCGAACAATAAAGAGAAAATTACCAAGACCAGATTCTGGTCAACACAATCCAGAGATGAAGCAAGACATTTCCAACATAGCGAATTAGGGTTTAATTACCGTATGAGCAATGTTCTTGCTGGAATTGGAAGAGGTCAGCTGAAAGTCCTAGATCAAAGAGTCGCAAAGAAAAAATATATCTTTGACTTTTACAAGAGAGAACTTGGTGGACTTGACGGAGTGGAATTTATGCCAGTCAATGATTGGAATGAGCCAAATTTCTGGTTAAGTGTTATAACGTTGAGTGGAAAGGTTAAACCATTAGATATAATGATTAAGCTTGATGAGGAAAATATCGAATCAAGACCTGTCTGGAAGCCGATGCATTTACAGCCATTCTTTTCCGAGTATGATTATATTGGTGCAAATGTGAGTGAGAGCCTCTTTGAAAATGGATTGTGCTTACCATCTGATACTAAAATGACAGATGAAGATCTTGACAGAATTTGTGGTATTATTAAGGAGTTGTATAGATAGATGAAGGAAAAGAAGGGTTTTTATGAAAAGTTCATAAAAAGACCACAAGATTTTATTCTTTCACTAGTGGCGCTTATATTCCTAATCCCGATATTTCTTATTGTTGCCTTAATCGTTAGGATAAAATTAGGCAGCCCTATAATATTTACTCAAGATAGACCAGGATTAAAAGAGAAGATTTTCAAAATGTATAAGTTCAGAACCATGACTGATGAAAAAGACGAAAATGGTGTACTGCTATCTGATTCAGTAAGACTTACTAAAGTTGGAAAAATGTTAAGATCGACAAGCCTTGATGAACTTCCAGAACTATGGAATATATTGATTGGTGATATGGCAGTAGTTGGGCCTAGGCCTCTGCTAGTTCAATATTTAAATTATTATAATAATCACCAAAAGAGAAGACATGAAGTTAGACCTGGTCTTACAGGATATGCTCAAGTTAATGGACGCAACTCAATAAGCTGGGAAGATAAGTTTAACCTTGATGTTATATATGTAGATAATGTGAGTTTGATTGGAGATTGGAAAATAATCTTCAAGACAATTAAAAAGGTATTTATTAGAGATGGTATCAGTTCCGGTACATCTATAACCATGGAGCCATTTAAAGGTAATAGTACGGATTTTTGTGAATTTCAGGACTTTTCCAGAGAGGAAAATATTGACAATGAAAGATAAATTAATCATCATAGGAGCCAGTGGTCAAGGCAAAGTTGTTGTTGACATTGCTATGAAAATGAATAAATGGAAAAGCATCGCATTTCTTGATGATGACGAGTCTATTAAAACATCTTTTGAATTAGAAGTCATAGGTAAAACTGCTGATGCTATTAAATATAAAGATGAAGCAGATTTTTTTGTGGCTATTGGTAATAATACAGTTCGAGAAAAAATTCAAGAAAAAATAATGAATATAGGAATATCAGTAGTTAGTTTAGTACATCCCGATTCAGTAATTGGTGCCGATGTTAAAATTGGTAATGGTACAGCAATAATGGCTGGTGTAGTTATTAATAGTTCTACTCGAATTGGTAAAGGTTGCATCATCAATACAAGTTCTAGTTTGGACCATGACAATATCATAGAGGATTACGTGCATATTTCACCTGGAGTTACGACTGCAGGAAATGTAAGTATTGGTGAAGGTACGTGGTTGGGAGTTGGAAGTGTTGTAAGCAATAACTTGAATATTTGCAGTAGTTGCAAAGTTGGTGCAGGGGCTTTAGTGATTAAGGATATTATTGAACCTGGAACTTATATTGGGGTCCCAGTTAGGAAGATAAAATAATAATATATGACTGGAGAACAAAAAAATGAAGATTTTATATGTCACCACTATTTCAAATACAGTAAATGCATTTTTGATTCCCCACATAAAAATGCTTGTCGATAAAGGACATCAAGTGGATGTTGCTTTTAATATAGATCAGGAGGTTAAAAAAGAAATATATGAAATGGGATGTAAAATACATCAATTACCATTAAAGAGATCACCACTTAAAGTAGATAACTATAGAGCCTATAAAATGCTGAAAAATATTATCATCACTGAAGGATATGAAATTGTACATACACACACACCAATTGCTTCAGCAATAGTAAGGTTTGCATGTAGAAATTTAAAAAATGTAAGAGTCTTATATACAGCACACGGGTTTCATTTCTTTAAAGGTGCACCTATTCTAAATTGGCTAGTATATTATCCAGTTGAAAAATTCCTGGCTAGATATACAGATATTATAATTACTATAAACAAAGAAGATTATAAAAGAGCTATGTGTAAATTAAAGTCTAAAAGAGTTGAGTACATACCAGGAGTTGGAATAGATTTAGAAAAGTTTAAAACTGTTGAAGTTGACAGTAATTTTAAGCGCAATGAGTTAGGTTTGCCAAAAGATGCGTTTGTTGTTTTGTCAGTAGGAGAACTTAATAGGAATAAAAATCATGAAATTATTATAAAGGCTATTGCTGAGATAGATAAAGCTGATATTCATTATGTAATTTGTGGTCAAGGGGAGTTAGAAGAATATTTAAAAAACTTAAGCATAGATCTAGGTATAGAAAATCAAGTGCATTTATTAGGATTTAGAAAAGATATAGCCGAGATTTGTAAGGTTTGTGACTTGTTTGCATTTCCCTCATATAGAGAAGGTCTTGGATTAGCAGCTTTGGAGGCTATGGCATGTGGATTACCATTAATAACATCTGATATACATGGCATTATAGATTATTCAACAAACGGGAAGACCGGATATTTATGTAGTCCAAAAAATAAAGATTCTTTTAAGGAAGCTATATTAAAAATTAAGAATGATTCGAAACAAGGTGAAAAATTTGGAGCTTATAACAAAAATTTTGTAAAAATATTTGATATAAGCAACGTATTAAAGATGCTTGAAATAATATATTTTAATTAGATCAAAAGTAAAATTACAATTATATTATGTAATAATTTTCAATACAAGAAATGGAAGTGGACAAATGGGTAAATATGTTATATATATAGGCACTATTTTTTTTCCTGATAAAAATGCAGCATCACAACGTGCTACAATGATCTGTAAATCTTATAGAGATAATGGAAAGATCCCTATAATGATTGGGGTAAGTGAAGATAAATGTGTAAATAATAACATATTAGAAACGTTTGATATACACAATGGTTTTGATACTTACTCTATGCCATACCCGAAAACAAATATTGATTGGATAAGAAGATTATATGACATAGGTCCGATTTTGAAGGTTATAGAAAAGTATGGAGTGCAAAATATTCATTCAATTATTATAATGGATTACATGTTTATAGCTCTTTGGAGATTAATGAGGTATGCTTCAAAAAAAAACATACGGATAGTTGTGGATACTGTTGATTGGTTTAATAAATCAGAGTATAGATTTCCTAAAAATATAGTAAAAGACTTAGATACTTTTTTTCGCATGAGATGCATACACAAAAAGTCTCAATATATGATAGCAATTAGCGATTATCTATTTAATTATTATAAAAATAATGTTGAAAATATAGTAATGATTCCAGGCACTGTAGATATGAATGATGAGAAATGGAAAGAGATAGAACCTTTTCAAGGAAATAAAATACTTACATTAGGTTACGCTGGAGATCCAGGTAAAAAATTTGAAAGAGAAAGACTTGATTGGTTAATAAGAATAGTTGCTGAATTAAACCAAAAAGGTAAAAGAATAAATTTAATAATGGCAGGAGTAGAAGAGGAAACAGTTAAAAAGAATAAGCCAGAACTTTTAGAATTAGATGGCTTAGAAGGCAATATATTTTTTCTAGGTAAAATACCACACAAAAATTGTTTAAATATGATTTCTTCTTGTGATTTCAGTGTAATAATAAGAGAAAATATTTTAGTAAATAGAGCAGGTTTTCCAACGAAATTAAGTGAAAGTTTTGCTTGTTCAACTCCAGTTATATCAACTCCAACAAGTAATATTTCTAGTTTTATAACAAATGGAGTAAATGGATTTCTTACTGAAGACTTTTCATTTGATAGCATTAAAGAAGTAATTGAAAAAATTGTGAATTTAGATAAGAAAACAATTTATGATATGCACGAAAATACAAAAACAGTAAGTAAATTGAAATATGAATATTTCAATGAAAAAATAAAATGCTTGATAGATTAGAGGAGTAATATGTTAATTTATTATGTGTTATTAATTTACTTGTTATTGCTATATTTGATGCAAAAACAAAAAATGCCAATTAGTAAAGGTTCATATATATTTTTTGCAGCAATAGCGATTTTTTCTATTATAGCATTGCGAGATTATACTGTTGGTGCAGATACCTTGATATATAAGGAGCTTTTTTATTTCTCTAAAGACCATATTGAAAGCTTAATGGCTAATGGTTTTAATTTTATGTTTGAAGGACTATTTTGGGTTTTGACCAATATCATTAGAGCAACTGGTGTTTCTTATAGAATATATTTAATGATTATTTCCTTCTTTATTGTTTTATCAATTTCTGTTTTTATAAAAAGATACTCAAAATCACCGTTTTTAAGCTACTGGTTATTCCTTACATTAGGGTTATTTGCTTTATCGATGTCTGCATTAAGACAAATGATTGCTTTAGCAGTAGTTTTATATGCCTATAGATATTTAATTGAAGGACATTTTAAAAAATATCTCCTATTAATATTTATAGCAACGCAGTTTCATCTTTCAGCAATTATAATGCTTCCAATATGGTTTGTGAGAAAGGTGAAATTATCTCAAAGAAGAAGAATTGTTTTACTTTTTACAACAGTTATAGTTTCATTCCTACTAAAAAACATAGTGGTTAAAATTATTTTTTATCTAAATATAGGTGAAAGATATAGTCAATATATTAATAGAGTTGGAGAAAGCAGTACTAATATTCTTGTTATAATTTTTGTTATTGGGATTACTTTCGTAAGCACAATGCTTTTTGAAAAGTCTAAATTGAAAGGTTATAAAAATATTTCAGAAGAATATTTATTTAATTTTTTTTATTTAATGTCGTGTATAAATATTATGATAATAATTTTTTCACAGAATATTGATATTTTAAGCAGATTTGGATATTATTTTTTTGTATGCAACTTAATATTATTGCCTAATGCTATTTTTACTATAAAAGAAAAAAGTTTAAGGTTAATTGCTTTTTTGAGTGCATTGGTAGTATCTATAGCTCTGTTTATTATAACGACTCCTGGAGATAATTTAATGATTGACCAATATTTATTTTTTTGGCAATAATTATTTTGACTTTAATATTGGGTTTAATTAGTTGGTTGTTGTGTTTTAGGTTTTATAAATACTTTAGAGAAATTATTAATATATATTGTGAAAAATGAATTATTAAGGATTGGAGACCAATAATATGTTTAAAGATAAAATTTTACTAATCACAGGGGGAACAGGATCTTTTGGAAATGCAGTAATGAAAAGATTCTTAGATACTGATATAAAAGAGATTCGTATCTTTTCTCGTGATGAGAAGAAACAAGAAGATATGAGAATTCTATATAAGAATGATAAACTAAAGTTTTATATTGGTGATGTTAGAGACGCTAATAGTATTAAGGACGCAATGCATGGGGTAGACTATATCTTTCATGCAGCTGCTCTAAAACAGGTACCTTCATGTGAATTCTTTCCACTTGAAGCTGTTAAGACAAATGTTATAGGTACTGATAATGTCCTTTCAGGAGCTATTGAAAGGGGAGTTAAGAAGGTTATATGTCTTTCTACAGATAAAGCCGCATATCCAATTAATGCCATGGGTATTTCTAAGGCAATGATGGAGAAGGTTTTTATAGCAAAATCCAAGATAGTTGATGCAGATAAGACTTTAATCTGTGGTACTAGGTATGGTAACGTTATGGCATCTAGAGGATCAGTTATTCCATTGTTTATTGATCAAATTAAAAGAGGTCAGCCACTTACTATAACCAATCCAGATATGACTCGTTTCTTGATGAGTTTAGAGGATGCTGTTGAGTTAGTGGTTTTTGCCTTTGAAAACGCTGAGGCTGGAGATATTATGGTCCAAAAGGCACCGGCTTCAACTATTTGTGATTTAGCATTGGCTGTCAAGGAACTATTTAATGCAGACAATGAGATTAAAATAATTGGGACTCGTCATGGTGAGAAACTCTTTGAAACATTACTTACCAAAGAAGAATATCATGTTGCCGAGGATATGGGTGATTTTTATAGAGTGCCTGCTGATAAGAGAGATTTAAATTATGACAAATATTTCATTGAAGGTGATAGAAAACTAACTTGTGAGGAAGAATATAATTCTCATAATACACAAAGACTTAATTTGGAACAGATTAAAGAAAAACTATTACAACTTGATTATGTTAGAGATGAACTGGAAGGTTGGTTTAAATAATGAAGATCTTGGTCACAGGTGCAAAAGGATTCATAGGGAAAAACTTGATAGCTGAGCTGAAAAATAGAAAGTATAATGATATATATGAGTTTGATAAAGATACAGAATTCTCATTACTTGAGGATTATTGTAAGGAAGCTGAATATGTATTTCATCTAGCAGGAGTAAATCGACCAGAAGTAAAATCAGAGTTTATGGAAGGTAATTTTGGTTTAACATCTGATTTATTAAATACTCTAAAGAAGTATAATAACAAATGTCCGGTGATGATTTCATCATCAGTTCAAGCTAAGTTGGATAATCCTTATGGTGAAAGTAAAAAAGCTGGGGAAAACTTAATGTTTGAGTACAGTGGTGAAACCGGTGCAAAAGTTTTAGTCTATAGATTTCCTAACGTATTTGGTAAGTGGTGCAGACCGAACTATAACAGCGCAGTAGCGACTTTTTGTAATAATATTGCTCATGATTTAACTATTCAGGTTAATGATCCAAGTGTAGTAATGAATCTAGTATATATTGATGATGTAGTTAATGAACTTATTAATGGATTAGAAGGAAATGAAAATAAAGTGGATTCATTCTGCGAAGTTCCTTTAACATACACTATCACTCTTGGAGAGATTGTAGATTTAATTTTATCATTCAAGAAGAGCAGGGAAGATAGATCAGTTCCAAACATGTCAGATACATTTACTAAGAAACTATACAGTACATATTTAAGTTACTTACCTGAAGCCCAGTTTAGCTATGAGCTTAAAATGAATATAGATCAAAGAGGATCTTTTACCGAGTTCATTAAAACAATTGATCGGGGACAGGTATCAGTGAACATATCGAAACCAGGAATTATAAAAGGGAATCATTGGCATAATACGAAAAATGAGAAGTTTCTTGTTGTAAGTGGCAAGGGAGTAATTAGGTTTAGGATGATAGATTCAGATAAAGTGTTAGAGTATTTTGTAAGTGAAGATAAGATGGAAGTTGTTGACATACCAACGGGCTATACCCATAATATAGAAAACCTAGGAGATAAAGATATGGTAACGATAATGTGGGTTAATGAACCGTTTGATCCTGAAAACCCAGATACATATTATTTGGAGGTATAATTGATGAAGAAATTAAAAGTAATGACAGTAGTAGGTACTAGACCAGAAATAATCAGACTGTCAGCTGTTATTAATAAATTAGATGAGTCTGAAGCAATTGATCATGTTCTTGTTCATACAGGACAGAACTATGACTATGAACTAAATGAAGTTTTTTTCAATGATTTCAAATTAAAGAAACCGAATTTTTTCTTAAATGCTGCAACAGGTACAGCTGTAGAGACTATTGGTAACATCCTTGTTAAGATTGATCCAATACTTGAAGAAGTTAAACCGGATGCTTTTCTTGTTCTAGGAGATACAAATAGTTGCCTCTGTGCAATTGCTGCAAAGAGAAGACATATTCCTATCTTCCATATGGAAGCAGGCAATAGATGCTTTGATCAGAGAGTACCAGAAGAGACAAATAGAAAGATTGTAGATCATACAGCAGATATGAATCTAACATATAGCGATATTGCTAGAGAATATCTATTACGAGAAGGCCTTCCAGCAGATAGAATCATAAAGACAGGAAGCCCTATGTTTGAGGTTCTTAATTCAAGAAAAGACGATATTGAGAAATCAGATGTACTTGAAAGACTAGGACTAGAAGAAGGGAAGTATTTTGTCGTATCTGCTCACAGAGAAGAAAATATCAGCTCTGAACAAAACTTTATAGATCTAGTAGATAGCTTAAATACCATAGCAGAGAAATACCAGATGCCATTGATCGTAAGCACTCATCCAAGAACAAGAAAAATGATTGAAAATAAAGGTATAGTGTTTAATCCATTAGTAATTACTATGAAGCCACTTGGATTCAATGACTATGTTAAACTCCAAAAGTATGCAAAAGCTGTTCTTAGTGATAGCGGAACCATCAGTGAAGAGTCATCAATCCTTGGATTTAGAGCACTAAATATAAGACAAGCGCATGAACGTCCTGAGGCAATGGAAGAAGCTTCAGTCATGATGGTAGGGCTGAAGAAAGAAAGAATCCTTCACGGGCTTGAAGTACTTGAGACGCAAGATTTAGATACATTGAGACTGGTCAGTGATTATAGCATGCCTAATGTTTCAGATAAAGTATTAAGGATTATCTTATCATATACGGACTATATAAATAGAGTTGTTTGGGGAAAATAAATTGAGTCAAAAAGTATCAATTTAATCTTATTCTTATTAATTTTTACTGTGAATTTAGCAACAACGGGCAAGTTATAATAGATAAAGATAGGAGTATAGAGCTCTTGCTCTTAACATCTATATCTGATATAATCTCAATGAATTCTCAAATTAATTTATTATCTATCTTTATCAATAAAGTGTAGATTTATTATTCTTTGAGATACAATTCACAAAATTAATCATACAGAAAAAATAATACAATTAAATAATTATTAAAGTCTTAAGTAAAATATACTTATTAAGATATTACTCTTTCTTTACATAACCTTATGGGAAAGCTTTAGAGAATATCAAACAATATTAAGAAAGTAGGTAGAGATTTATGCATATCCTATGGTTAATCAATTTACCATTACCAGAGGCGAGTCAGTTAATGGCAGACAAACCTTCTTATCTAGGAGGCTGGTTAATAAATGCATCAAAAGATTTGGCAAATATGGAAAATGTAGAACTATCAATCACATTTCCAACTAATAAAGCTAGCAAGTTTAAAAAATTAACTGGAGAAAAGATAAACTATTATCCATTTATTCCTGTTAAAGACATTAATCATAAAGTTATTGAATATAATGAAACATTCAAGACATTATTAAACGAGATAAAGCCTGATGTAGTACATATCCATGGGACTGAGGTCGCACATACGATTTCTATGGTTAATGTATGTAAAAAACTAGGCGTGAAAACAGTTATATCCATACAAGGCCTAGTTTCAGTATATGCACAACATATTTATGCAAATCTACCTTTTAGTGTAGTATATGGTTTTACACTGAGGAATTTATTAAGAAAAGATAGTGTATACTTAAATAAAAAAACTTTCGAGCAAAGAGGGAAAAACGAAATTAAGTCTTTACAGAATACGAAGCATATTATAGGTAGAACAACATGGGATAAAGCATGTTCAAATCAAATAAATCCAGAAGCTAAGTATCATTTTTGTAATGAAACACTTAGAGAGGAATTCTATAAACACCAATGGAATATTAATGATTGTGAGAAGTATTCAATCTTTTTAAGTCAAGGACAGTATCCAATAAAAGGGTTACATTATATGTTAGATGCAATGCCTTTAATTTTAAAAAGGTTTCCTGATACAAAAGTATATGTTAGTGGGAAAGACCTTACGAAATCAGATACGATACAAGATCGCTTGTTTATGACATATTACGGTAAGTATATTAAGAGAAAAATCAAAAAGCTGGGTCTTGAAAAAAATATTATTTTTACTGGACCACTAGTCGAAGCAATAATGTGTCAAAGATATCTGAAATCTCATATTTTTGTCTGTCCATCATCTATTGAGAATAGTCCAAACTCATTAGGGGAAGCCATGGTACTAGGTGTTCCGTGTATTTCTTCTGATGTTGGTGGCGTTTCAGATATGTTAAAGCATAAGGAAGAAGGATTCGTTTATCAAACTGACGCACCATATATGTTAGCACATTATGTTTGTGAGATATTTGAAAATGAAGAGTTAGCAACGAGTTTTTCTAAGAATGCAAAAGAACATGCTTTAAGGACTCACAACAAAGAAGCAAATACGATAAGATTAACTGAGATATATAAGAGTATCGTTTCAGAATAGAATGCATCTATATTAGAAAGAGTGAGGAGGCCAACATATGCCAGTACTAATAACCGGAGGAGCTGGCTACATAGGTAGCCATACCGTAAAATATTTTCAAGAACAGAATGAAGAAATCATCGTTGTAGATAATTTGCAAAGTGGCCATAAGACTTCTATTGATTTAAATTTTACCTATAAGATTGATATTAGAGATAAAGAAGAACTGGATAAGGTCTTTAAGAAACATAATATTGAAGCAGTAATTCACTTTGCAGCCAACTCTCTAGTTGGAGAGAGCATGGAAAAGCCGTATGAGTATTATCATAACAATGTTTATGGAATGCTTTGCCTTCTGGATGTTATGAAAGAAAATAATGTGAATAAGATTGTATTCTCATCAACAGCAGCGACTTATGGAGAGCCAAAGAGCATTCCTATCATGGAAGCTGATGAGACACGCCCTACTAATACCTATGGCGAGACGAAACTTGCCATGGAAAAAATGATGAAGTGGTTTGATCAGGCTTATGGCACAAAATTTGTGTCGCTTAGATACTTTAATGCTGCAGGGGCTTATCAAACTGGAGAAATAGGTGAAGATCATCATCCAGAAACCCATCTTATTCCACTTATTTTACAAGTACCCCTAGGAAAGCGTGATAAGATTTATATGTTTGGAGATGACTATCCGACTAAAGACGGTACATGCGTAAGAGATTATATACACGTCATGGACTTAGCTTCAGCACATTATAAAGCTCTAGATTATCTAAGAAAAGAAAAGGATAGTGATATCTTTAATCTTGGAAATGGCAATGGTTATTCAGTTAAAGAAGTTATTGAGACTGCAAGAAAAGTAACTGCCCATCAGATTCCAGCTGAAGTTAAAGAACGACGCGCAGGAGATCCAGCAACACTAATAGCATCATCACAGAAGGCTCAGAGTGTATTAGGATGGAAGCCAGAGTTCAATTCCCTTGAAAAGATTATTGAAGATGCTTGGAGATGGCATAAGAGTCATCCTAATGGATATGAGATGAATTAGTTTTAAATTGCAATATAGGAAAAAAGTGCAATTATGTATAAAAGCATAAATGCACTTTTTATTTGAGAAATTTACTAATAGTTGACTATATATTATTGTAATATAGCCTTCGGTACCAGAGTCTTTTGCTTTGTTGAAAAGATTGAAAAAAACGTATTGCAGGAGTAAGTAACAATAACAATTGTATACTCTTCTCTAAATAACAAGCTCTATATTCAAATATATATTTATGTTATAATATAAGAGTTATTAATTCAATAATTTGCATACTAGTCTGTTAATATGCCAGGGTGCAAATTAGCGTATATACTTAAGGTAAAGAATTAAAAAACAAGAATATTAGTTATAAAATAATACTGAAAATTCTTTAATCTATCCAGCAAATTAAAAGGTCAAGGTAGAGGAATTTTCTTTTAAATATGGAGATTTTCAAATATGAAAAAACTTGCATTAATAATTATGTTTATTTCCCTTTTATCAAAATTGCTAGGATTTGTTAGAGAAATAGTTCTTTCATACTTTTTTGGTGCATCGAGTATTAGTGATGCATACATAATATCATTGACAGTACCGAATGTAATATTTGGCTTTATAGGAGTAGGTATTGTTACAGCATTTATTCCTATGTTGAGTAGGATTATTTCAGAATCAGGAGAGGAAGCGGGATCCGAATATACTAGTGGATTAACAAATATAGTCTTAATAATTGTAACTGCAATGGTATTAGCAGGCATAATGTTCACAGAACCTATGGTTAGAATTTTTGCACAAGGTTTTTCAGATGAAGTACTTAAATTAACAATAAATTTCACCAAGATTAGTCTGTTTGGAATGTATTTTACAGCTTTAATTTCAATATATAGTGGATATCTTCAAATTAAAAGTAATTATATTGTTCCAGCCCTAATAGGTTTTCCTTTTAGCATAATAACAATTATAACTATTTTGATAGCTGCTGGAGGGAACTATAACGTGCTAGCTTTTGGTACAGTAATCGCTGGATTTGCTCAAGTATTATTGATTTCATTTTTTGTTAAGAAAGAGAAATTTAAATATTCTTTTTCAATTAATTTTAAAAATCCAAGAATTATAAAGACATTGTATATAGCTATACCGGTAATTATTGGAACATCTGTAAATCAGATTAATATACTAGTCAATAGAACAATCGCATCATCAATTGCAATTGGTGGAATTTCCGCCTTAAATTACGCGGATACGTTAAACTCTTTTGTACATGGTCTTTTTGCCTTATCAATTATTACAGTTATTTATCCTATTCTTTCTTCGTTTGCAAGCACCCACAATTATGAAGGAATTAAAAAAGTCTTAAGGGATTCAATTAGTATAATTACAATTCTCGTTTTACCAATTAGTATAGGTATAATGATTTTTAGTACACAGATAATTAAATTATTATTTGGTAGAGGAGCTTTTGACGAACAAGCAATACAGATGACATCAGCAGCTTTGTTTTTTTATGCAATCGGAATGGTCGCAATAGGTTTAAGAGAAATATTAGCAAGATGTTTCTATTCTATGCAAGATACTAAAACTCCTATGATAAATGCTTCAATAGGATTAGTATTGAACATAATACTAACTCTCATTTTATCTAAATATTTGGGAATTGGAGGGTTAGCATTAGCAACTTCAATATCAGCAATATTTATAACAGGCCTATTATTTATAAGTTTAAGAAAGAAATTAGGACCTTTTGGTTTAAAACAAATAATCATTTCTTTTATAAAAATTATGATTGCTTCATTAAGTATGGGTTTATTAGCCAAATTAAGCTTTCTTTATTTTATAGATTTCACATCTCAGAACATCTCATTTCTAATAGCTATAGGTGCTGGGGTGGTATCATATTTAATATTGATTTATTTTATGAAGATTGAAGATGTGGATTTAATTGTTGATATAATTAAAAAGAAATATAAGGGAGATAATTAAATGAACTGAACCCCAAAACTTGGACAGTTTAATTAAGCAACTCTTAGGGACTGAATTCGGTATTGCACCGGATTCAGTCCTTTAATTTGCTTATGATTAAACTCTTTTTCATATTTCGAAGTTTTTTCTTATGATAGGTTAGCTAAATCTTCCGGTTATATAGTCTTCTGTGCGAGAGTCCTGTGGTTTAGTGAAAAGATCATCAGTCAAACCAGACTCTACAATCTCACCATTGAGAAAAAATGCTGTGTTATCACTGATTCTAGCAGCTTGTTGCATAGAGTGGGTAACAATAACAATTGTATACTCTTCTCGGAGTGCTTGGAATAACTCTTCAATTTTTAGCGTCGCAATAGGATCAAGAGCTGAAGTAGGTTCATCCATTAAAAGCACTTCAGGCTCAACAGCCAGGCACCTAGCAATACAAAGTCTTTGTTGTTGGCCCCCAGACAAACCAAGAGCAGAAGAGTGGAGCCTATCTTTAACCTCCTCCCAAAGAGCAGCCTTTCTAAGAGATTTTTCAACAATCATGTCTAATTGCCCCTTATTTTTCAAACCATGTTTTCTAGGACCATAGATCACATTTTCATAGATGCTTTTAGGAAATGGATTAGGTTTTTGAAAAACCATACCAACTTTTTTCCTAAGTTCAGTTACATCATAATCTGGTGCAAGAATATTTTCCTCATCAAGATGAATAGTACCCTCAATTTTAGTATCGACAACATGCTCATACATTCTATTAATAGTACGAATGAAAGTTGATTTACCACAACCTGAAGGACCAATTAGAGCTGTAATCCTATTTTCCATAATCTGAAGGTTAACACCCTTTAGAGCATGATTGGTTCCATAGTGGAAATCAATATCTTTACACTCAATCTTGATGTTTTCTGAAGTATTACTGGATTCATCATTTTTTGTTTTATTTAAGACTAATCTAGTTTTAATTCTATCGTTTTTCTCTAAATTGTTTTCTTGTTCACTCATTACTCTACCCCCTAGTCCATTCTGTTCTGATATTTATTTCTTAGTACTATAGCTATTGCATTCATTGATAAGAGTAGAACTAATAGTACGATAATACCCGCTGCAGCAATCTCTGCAAACTCAGCTTGAGGTCTAGAAGTCCAGTTAAATATCTGAATTGGAAGAACAGTAAAGGAATCAAGTGGTGACTTTGGTAAGAAACTTATATAGCCTGCAGCACCAACCATGATAAGAGGAGCAGCCTCACCCATAGCTCTAGATACGGCCAATATTGAGCCGGTCAAAATACCAGGCGCAGCGTATGGAACTATAACACCTACAATAGTCTGCCACTTACTCACTCCAAGAGCGTAAGAGCCCTCTTTTAAGGGGCTAGGAACACTTTTGATTGCTTCTTGTGAAGCTACAATAATAACTGGAAGTATTAAAAGAGTTAGTGTTAAAGCTCCGGCTAAAATACTTCTATTGAAATTTAGAATTTTAACAAAAACAGCCAGTCCTAACATACCATAAACTATTGAAGGAACACCAGCTAGGTTAGCAATATTTAGTTGTAGCAACTTAGTCCACCAGGATTTTTGATTAGCATACTCTTCAAGATAAAGTGCTGTTCCAACACCAAGTGGTACTGAAAAAATTATAGTAAGACCAATTGTCCAAATACTACCAGCTAAAGCAGAGGCAATACCGGCTCTATCAGGAAATCTAGAAGGCATACTAGTTATAAAGGACCAACTAAGACGACTTAAACCTTCTTTAAATACTTGGTAAAGAAGTAGTAGGAGCATAATAATGGAAAAAACAATAATTGATGTTAATACTATATGGAGGATAGAGTTTTTCATTTTTCTTCTTCTTATATTTTTTTGTTGAAAAGTTTCCATTTTAATACCTCACTTTATTACGGTGAAGAACACCCTTGGCAATAAGATTCATTATTAAGGTGATCATGAAAAGCATAGCACCTACTGCAAACAAGGTTTTGTATTCAATTGTACCCTGCTGGATATCACCGAGACTTAAATTTACCATAAATCCTGTCATTGTTTGTATACTAGATAGAGGATTAAAGTTTAACATTGGACTTTGTCCTGCAGCTATGGCCACGATCATGGTTTCACCAATTGCCCTAGAAATTGCTAGAACAAAGGCTGATGCAATACTAGTTGCAGTAGAAGGTAGAATGATTTTAAGAGCCACTTCCATTTTAGTAGAACCAAGAGCATAGGCTCCGTTTCTTACAGAGTCTGGTATGGCCATCATTGCATCTTCACAAAGTGAAGCAACCATTGGAAGTGTCATAATGCCTATGGCAATACTAGCACTTGCTACGTTGAATATTTCCGTTTGTGGTAGTATTTGTCTGATTAAAGGGGTAATGAAAGTCAGAGCAAAGAAACCATAAACTATAGAAGGGATACCAGCTAATAGTTCAAGTATTGGTTTGATAACCTTTCTGGCTTTTTTATTGGAATATTCACTTAAGTAGATTGCACTACCAAGTCCGAGTGGTAGTGAGATTATACTAGAAAAAAGGGCAACCATCAGGGTACCTACTAATAGAGGAAGTACACCAAAGCTCCTTGGCACTAGAGTAGGTGCCCAGGTTGTTCCTGTAAGAAAATCCCAAATGGATATTTCATTAAAGAATAAAAAGGATTCACCAAATAGGGTTAGTATAATAGCGATGGTTGTTATTATAGTAATTCCGGCAAAGAGGAGAAGAGTTTTCTCTATAATAAATTCTTTTTGTTTGATTTTTTTATTCATGATTCCTCCAAACGGCAAAAAGGCACCGAGGTGCCCTGCCTGATATAGCTTGAATTTATTTTAACAGCTTTAGCTGATCGTCGTACATTTTAGCAGGTAGTTGGATATAGCCAACTTCTGTTGCAAGGTCAGCAGCATTTTTAATATAAAACTTTAGAAATTCCATAACTTCTTTTTTATCAAGTGATGCTTTATTCACGTAGATGAATAGTGGTCTTGATAATGGAGTGTAAGTTCCATCTTCAATTGTTTTAGGTGATGGTTTTACATCGTTGACTGAAACTACTTTTAGTTTGTCTTTGTTTTCTTCATAGTAGGCATATCCGAAGAAACCAAGCGCATTTTTGTCTCCGGCAATACCTTGTACTAGTACGTTGTCATCTTCGCTTCCAGTGAAGTCTTGTCTGATTGCTCCACTTTTGCCGTTAATAGTTTCAGTAAAGTAGTCGAAAGTTCCAGAGTCAGTACCTGGTGCATATAGTTTGATTTTTTCATCAGGCCATGCTGGATTTACATCTTTCCAAGTTTGTACTTTGCTGTCTGGTGCCCAGATCATTTTAAGTTCTTCTTTTGTTAGGTTTTTAACCCAATTGTTATCTTTATTTACTATTATTGAAAGACCATCGAAGGCTATTTTTAGCTCAAGGTATTCAATTCCTGCTGCTTTAGCTGCTGCTGCTTCTTCTGCTTTGATTGGTCTTGAAGCATCGGCGATGTCTATTTCTCCAGCAATAAATTTCTTGAAGCCTCCGCCAGTTCCTGAAACACCTACTGGGATTTGCATGTCTGGGTTAAGTCCGATAAATTCCTCGGCTACTGCCTCAGTTATTGGAAATACTGTAGATGAGCCGTCAATCCTTATTTCTCCTGTAAGTCCTGTGGCTGTTTGTTCACCGCAAGCTGTTAGGACTAGTGGTGCTACTAGAGCTATTGTTAGTATTGTTGCAATTTTTTTAGTTATTGATTTCAATTTTCATTTCTCCTCTCAATCTCTTCTTTAACCTAAGTATAGATGGCTAATGTTTTGTGAATATTTTGTTTATGTTAAATCTGTGTTAAATTGTTTATTGCATATTTATGACTAATGTCATATATTGGACATAGGTTGATAAATAAGTTTGTATTATGCAATAAATTTATATGGAGGAATATACATGAGAATGCCAGTTATTTTTGTAGGACACGGGTCCCCGATGAATGCTATAGAGGACAATAACTTTACCGAAGGTTGGCAGGAGCTTGGAGAAAAGATTCCAAGACCTAAGGCTATATTATCTATTAGTGCTCATTGGCAAACAAGAGGGACTAGGGTTAACGATTTAAAGAATCCTAAACAGATTTATGACTTTTATGGATTTCCTCGTGATTTGTATGAGGTTATTTATGATGTTGATGGAGATGAGGATTTAGCCAATAGAGTAAAGGACATATTAGGAGAGTCAGTAAGTGTTGATAATAGCTGGGGGGTAGATCATGGTACCTGGTCTGTTTTATCAAAGATCTTTCCAAAAGCAGATATACCAGTTGTTCAGGTTAGTTTGAATTATGATATGTCACCAAGTGAGCATTTTGATTTAGGCAGCAGCTTGTCTGTTTTGAGAGCTGAAGGTTATTTAATATTTGGTAGTGGTAATATTGTTCATAATTTAGGAAATATAAATTGGAATCAAAGTGGTGGTTTTAGTTGGGCAGAAGAGTTTGATAATATGGTTAAGAAACATATATTAACAGGAGACTATTATCCTTTAATTGAGCTTGGTCATGGAGGTAGTCTTGCAGTTCCTACTAGAGAGCATTTTTTACCTCTATTATGTTGTCTGGGGTCTGTCCTTGAGGGTGATAAGGTCGAGGTGTTTAATGAGGAATGTGTTCTTGGATCTATTTCAATGACTAGCTATATATTCAAATAAAAGCAGATTTATGTTATAATGTAAAAGTTATTAATTCAATTTGGAGGTACTTTATGGAAGATTATGAAGAATTTAATTTTATTGATTTTATTTTAAGGATAAAGAAGAGATTTGTATTGGTTGTAGGAATTATTATAGTTGCAACTATTATTCCATTACTGTCAGGTATTGTTTTATACAAACCTGTCTATGAAGCTAAAACGGGAATTATTGTGGAAATGCCTAAACAAGATATAGACTCTCGTGCTACTGATAATACAATGTACTCAAGCTTGATGGCAACATATATTCAGATAGCTAAGACAAATAATATAGCAGAAATGGTTGCTTCTGAATTAAAGGATATTACTAAAGAAGAATTATTAAATGGCGTAGATGTGACAACTCAAGAAACAAGTATGTTTATGTATATTTCAATAACTAACAAGGATCCTAATATTGCATATAAGGCTGTTAATGCATATACAAAAGCATTTTTAATAAGAGCTAGTGAATTAATGCCGGAAGGTAAATTAACCATATTTGATGATAGTCAAAAGCCAACTAGCCCTATAAATAGCGCAGTAAACATTACTAATGTTATTATAGGATTTGTTTTAGGTGTTATGGTTTCAAGTACATTAGCATATATTCTGGAAGAAATAGAAATCAAGAAAAAAAATAAAGAAATTAAAAATATTTAATTGCACAAATAAAAAGTAATATAAGAAGTGATAGCAGATATTATAGAATATCTGCTATCTTTTCGTATTGACAATTGAGTTGTCACTCAACTATAATATTAATAGGATGATTGAGAGAGTGCTCAACTAATGAATAAAGAAGTTAGGATGGAAGTGATTTTATGAATAAGAAAGATATAATATGTGACTGCAGCGTTATACATGAAGATAGCGTTGAAGAAGTCCGTAAGAAAATGCCCCAAGAAGAGCATTTATATGAACTGGCAGACTTCTTCAAGGTGCTAGGGGATAGTACCAGAGTCAAAATAATGTGGGCTCTTGATATGGAGGAACTATGTGTCTGCGATTTAGCTGTTCTATTGAACATGACCAAATCCGCAATATCACACCAACTAAGATCCTTACGTGAGGCAAGACTGGTCAAATTCAGAAAAGATGGCAAGGTAGTGTATTATTCATTAGCTGACCACCATGTAAAGCAAGTGTTTGAAATGGGTTATCAACATATTAAGGAAGAAAGAGTAAATAACAATGAAGAAAACATATAAATTAGAAAATCTAGGTTGTGCCAACTGTGCAGCCAAGATGGAACATAAAATATCTAAATTGAAGGGTGTTGAAGAATCAACAGTAAACTTCTTTACAGGTAAACTTGTATTAGTATTTGGAGATGTGGTTGGAGAGTTAGAAGTGGAGCAATTAACAAAAGAAATAGAAAAGATTATCAAGAAAATAGAACCACAAGTTAAATTGAAGGAAATAGGTTAGATGTATGAATAAAAGACTAATACAAATAATTGGTGCATTAATTGTATATATTCCAACCTTCTTCATAAGTGAGGGAACACCCCTTCAACTCATTCTCTATATTGTAAGCTATCTAATAGTTGGTGGTTCAGTTCTGCTAAACGCTATTAGGAACATGAGACCAGGAAGTTTCTTTGATGAAAGTTTTTTAATGTCAATTGCAACTATAGGTGCTTTCTATATTAGAGAATATCCAGAAGCAATCGCTGTAATGCTTTTTTATCAAATAGGTGAATATTTCCAGGACTATGCAGTTAATAAATCAAAAAAATCAATAAGCGGATTAATGGAACTTCGTGCTGACCATGCTAATCTTAAGATAAATGGGGATATTTTCAGGGTTGATCCTGAGTCAGTAGAAATTGGAAGCTTAATTCTAGTAAAGGCAGGGGAAAGAATACCTCTCGACGGAGTTATTGTAGAGGGTAATTCCTTTATCGATACTTCAGCCCTTACTGGTGAGGCAATACCATCTGAAGTTGGAATTGGGTCAGAGATTCTAAGTGGTTGTGTAAACCTTAATGGACTGTTAGTGGTAAGAACAACTAACACTTATGGTGAATCTACAGTAAGTAGAATATTGGAGCTCGTGGAAAATGCCAGTGGTAAAAAATCAAGTCAGGAAAAGTTTATAACTAGATTTGCCAGATACTATACTCCGGTTGTGGTGATTATTGGTGTAATGCTAGCAACTATACCTCCTTTTTTACTGGGTATGGGGACTTTTGATACCTGGCTTTATAGGGCCTTAGCTTTCTTGGTGGTTTCTTGTCCATGTGCCTTGGTTGTATCAATACCTTTAAGTTTCTTTGCTGGAATTGGGGCTGCTTCCAAGGAAGGGATATTAGTTAAGGGAGGCAATTACCTTGAAGCTTTAGCTAAGGTGGATACTGTAGTCTTTGATAAGACGGGGACTTTGACTAAAGGAGTCTTTGATGTTGAAAACATTGTAACTTCTAATGGGGTGGATAGTAAGGACTTATTAGAAATGGCCGCTTATGGTGAAGCTCATTCAAGTCATCCTATATCTGATTCTTTAAAAAGAGCATATGGTGCAGAAATTATTGATAAGAGAATTGGGGATGTTCAAGAAATTCCAGGACTTGGTATCATTGCTTATGTTGATGGTAGAAAAGTTGTTATTGGGAATAAGAAATTAATGGAACAAGAAGGTCTTTTGTATGAAGGTGATAGTAATGGCGTACATGGTACAGTAGTCCATATTGGAATTGATGGAATTTATGGTGGCTATATTACTATAGCTGATGAAATTAAGGCAGACACCTTAGCAACAATTAAGGAGTTAAGAAAGTTGGGTGTGACAAAAATAGTTATGCTGACTGGAGACTCTATTAAGACTGCAAAGAAAGTTGCAGAGGAACTAGGAATTGTAGAATATTATGGAGAGCTTATGCCAGGTGATAAATTGGATAAGTTAGAAGCTTTTTTGAATATTAATAGTAAAAATATGAAGAGTAATGGGAAAGGTAAAGTCATCTTTGTTGGAGATGGAATTAATGATGCGCCTGTTCTTGCTAGAGCTGATATTGGGATAGCTATGGGTGGTCTTGGTAGAGATGCAGCTATTGAGGCTGCAGATGTGGTTATTATGCAAGATGAACCAATAAAGGTAGTAACAGCTATTAAACTTGGTAGAAGGATAGTAGGGATTGCTACGGCTAATATAGTTATGGCTCTTGGGATTAAGGCTATAGTGCTGGTCCTTAGTGCTTTAGGTTATGCAAGTCTTTGGATGGCAGTTTTTGCAGATGTGGGAGTTACTGTCTTGGCGGTTTTTAATTCCTTGAGAGCCTTGAGAAGAAAGGGGTATAAATTATGAATGAAAAAAGAAGTGTTGAAAAATTGATTAGAGGTAGAAAAGCTATTGATGGGGCTGGAGTTAGTCTTATTAGGATTTTTGGTTATGGTGATACGAAGGATATGGATCCGTTTTTAATGCTTGATGCTTTTGATTCTACTAATAGTGAGGACTATATTAAGGGATTTCCTTGGCATCCTCACCGTGGTATTGAGACTGTTACTTATCTTCTTGATGGTATTATTGAGCATGGTGATAGTCTTGGTAATAAGGGGGTTATCGGGGCAGGAGATTGTCAATGGATGACTGCAGGTTCAGGTATTATCCATCAGGAGATGCCTCTTTCTTCAGATAGATTAAGAGGTTTGCAATTATGGGTCAATCTGCCACAAAAGGATAAGATGACAGCTCCAAAGTATAATGGGATTGAAGCTGATCAGGTGCCAACTGTTAATGAAGATGGAGCAGTTGTGAAGATTATTGCTGGTCGTTACGAGGAAACTGATGGTGCCTTTCAGCCTGAGTTTGTGAAGATAAATTATTTTGATGTGGAGATTGATGGTGGTAGAAAGTGGTCTTATAGGTCGGATAGTGAATTGAATCAGTTCATATATATTTTAGAGGGTAGAGGGACTGTAGGTAATGATAGTATTGAGGAGCATAGTTGTCTTCTTCTAGGAACTGGTGAGGAGTTGGAAGTTGTTGCTAGTGAATCTGGTATTAGATTTGTTCTCTTAGAGGGTTATAGGTTAGGTGAGCCTATTGCCTGGGGTGGTCCTATTGTTATGAATACTAAGGATGAATTGAACCTAGCTTTTAAAGAACTGGATGAGGGTACTTTTATTAAGTAAGTTTTATTGGTACAATGTTGTTAATATATGAGGGAGGTGTTTTAATGAATTTATTTTCCAAGGATAAGGAAATTATCTTCAAGATTGTTAATGGGATTTTGCTAATTTGGTTTATTGCCGCAGTTATTCTGACAGCTAATAGTATTATTGAGTATGTGGTCAGGGAACCTGTGCCAACTTATCAGGAGTTTAGGGAAACTGAGTTTAAGAATTATCCTGAAGAAAAAGGTAATGAGATGACTGAGGCTGAAGTTAGGAAGATGTATGATCAATCTTATCAAGGTCGTGATGCTTATTCCTTAAGGTTTATGTTTACTAGTTTGGCTAATGTTATTATTGTGGGTGGAGCGATATTAGTAATTAACAAAACACCTAAGAAAAACTAGAAGAATAGATAATGGAGGTAATTAAATGAACTTATTTGATAGAGACAAGGAACTTATTTTTAGAATTGTTAATGGTATTTTGTTGATTTGGTTTGTGGCAGCAATTGTTTTTACTGCTAGTAGCATTATTAATTTGGTGATTGCAGATCCATATGTGAATCCATATGGTCAAGGTGGTATGGATGTTTATCAAATCAGAGGTTTGTTAGGATCTATTGCTAATGTGATTATTGTTGGTGTAGCATTATTTATTATTAATAAACCTAAGAAAACTGAAGATAAGAAGGTAGAATAAAAAATAAGTACAGAAGAATAAGAAAAAATACAGAATAAGAAAAAAATACAGAAAAATAGAATAAAGTAAAGAAAAAGGAGCAACATTAGTTGCTCCTTTTTCCTCTTTCTTAAAACAATAATTACAAAAGGTTTGGGTTGAAATAAACCTTGGTTATGCGTTGTATTCGTCTTCTAGTCTTTCGGCTATTAGTTTGACCATAGCTTCGGTTGTTCCATCTCTATAAAAACTATCTATGCATTCATAGTATCTTATTTTGTCACCTTTTTTGATAGTGATTGGCAGATATCCATTCTTTATTAGGTTCATATTTAAGATGATTCTTCCTGTTCGGCTGTTGCCGTTAAAGAATGGGTGAATACCTTCAAACTTGAGTAGAAAATATGCTGCTTTCTCGATTGGATGAGCCTTGCTTTTAGAAAACTCATCTAGTAGTTTGAATATTTTATTGCTTATCTTGTATGGTTCAGGAGGCAGGTGAAAAGCACCGAGTACCTTTACTGGCATATGACGATAGACACCTTTGTATTCAGGCTTGTCCAATAAGACCAGTGAATGTATATTCTTGATTAATTCCTCATTTAGGACTGATTTTTTAGCAACTAATTCAAGCATATAGTTATAGGCATCTCTGCCGCCTACTGTTTCTAGGTGATCCTTTAGTGGTTTTTTGTCTATTGTCTTACCTTCAAGGACCATTGAGGTTTCTTCCTTGTTAATTGAATTTCCAACTATAGCATTTGAATTATAGATAAAATCTACTAAAAAATCTTTTCTTGGTTTTTTGCCTTTGTTTTTTTCCTTTAGGGAATCTATTTTGGCAAATAGTGGCTGATAAGCCTTAGGTATTATTTTACCTTTTAAACGCCTGTTATCTGCTGGTTTTTCAGCATTTGCTGGAATTAAATAAATGCCACCAGTCTTGGTGACACCTTCAATCTTAGCTTCTTGACAAAGCACACGTACTCTACGATCTGATAGACCCCATTTTTTTGCTGCTTCAGCTACTTTTATATATTCCATTGGCACACCTCCGTTGCTAATTACTTGTTATCAGTAATATACCACTCGTGAGGAACAATATCAATAGATAATTTAAAAAAAACTATATATTATTCCTGTTATTTTTTAGGCCAAATTATTTGCATTTACTTTTATTCCGGAATCGTTTATTGTAGCTAACCTTGGACTGTTTTTTTTCTTCATCTGTTAAGTTCCTAAAGGAAAAAATGTGAATGGTTACAGCAAGGAAAACCAAAAACATAACCAGTTTTACATAAAAAATATTGATAAAGTTCATAGATAATGTACCACTGGTCCATAATAACAAAAGACCAATGAGTTTTGATCTAAATTCAATACTTCTGTAGGTAATAAAGGTATATAGAGGAAGTCCAACAAGACGATTATTGATTAGTAGCATGAACAATTTAGGTGAAGAGTTAAAAAACAAATAGGCAGACAAGAGAATAAAAGGAGTTGTAGGGAAAACAGGCAAGAAAATACCTATTATCCCTACAACCATAAAAAATATTCCTAATATTTTAAAAACCACTTTTTTATTCATACATACCTTCTCTATACTTAGTCTTCTTTAGTTTGAATAATTTAAATTTTATTCTGTAATAATTGTATTTGATAGAACATTGATTGTCAAACCTGTAAAATAGCATATAATAGACTAAGGACGGTGATTAATTATGAATAAATATATACATAAAACTCAATATTATGAAACAGATCAAATGGGTATTATACATCATTCAAACTATTTTAGATGGTTTGAGGAAGCTAGGGTGGATTTTTTAGAGAAGATGGGTTATGGTTATCATCGCTTGGAGAGTGAGGGTATTATTAGTCCTGTCTTGAAGATTAGTTGTGAGTATAAGGGTATGATCAGGTTTAATGATAGTGTGGTAATTTCTATAAAGCTACTTGAGGCTACACCATATAAGTTCAAGGTCTATTATGAGATTTCAGATTGTATTGATGGTCAAATTAGGGCAATTGGTGAGAGTTCTCATTGTTATCTTAATAGAGAAGGGCAGCCTATTTCTATTAAGAAGGTTAATAGGGAATTTTATGAGACTTTGAAGAAGTTTGTTGTTTAGTAGTGAGGAGTATATTGTAGCTATGGATATTGGAGAGAGAATTAAGTACTTGAATAGTGTTGGTGTAGTAGATAAAACCTATGTCCTTTATTGGATGGTTAATGCTCAAAGGTGTGAATATAATCATGGTTTAGAGTATGCCATATATATGAGTAAGAAGTTAAGTAAGCCATTGGTGGTTTTTTTTGGTGCCATGGTGGAATATCAATATATGAGGCATAGGGATTTTATGTTTGAGGGTCTTAGGGATGTTGCCGAGGGTTTGAAGAAAAGGGGTATTAGGTTTGTTGTCGGTGATTGTAGTGGTGAGGATGGTGTAAGATCCATAGCAACATCTGCAGTTATGATAATTACTGATAAGCCATATATTAGGGAAGAGATTGCTGCCAGGGATCATATATTGGAACTGGTGTCTTGTCCTTTTGTTGAGGTTGAGAGTAATGTTCTGGTGCCTGTTGAGGTGGTAAGTAATAAGGAGGAGTATGCTGCTAGTACTATTAGAAGGAAGCTTTGGAGTCAGATTAGTATGGGTAGTTTTGATTTTGCTGAGGAAGAGGTTGGTCCTGATCTATATTTTGATGGTTATGTTATGGAGGAGTTAGATCTTTATAATAAAGAAAAGGACAAAGGTAAAGGAACAGACATAGAGAAAGAAATAGACAAAGAGAAAATAAAAGATAAAGAAGTAAAAATCATTGGTGGTTCGGTGGAGGCTCATCGTAGGCTGGAGGATTTTGTTGAGAATAAGTTGGTTAATTATGGTTTGAGGAGTAATCCTAGTGAGGATTGGTGTTCGGGTCTTAGTCCTTATCTTCATTTTGGTCAGATTAGTCCGGTTGAGATTTATTTGAGGATGAATGATGTTGGTAGTGGGGGTATTGATGTTTCTGGTTTCTTGGAGGAGCTTATAGTCAGGCGGGAGTTGGCTTTTAATTTCATCTACTACAATTGTAATTATGATAAGTTTGAGTGTTTGCCTAATTGGGCTAGGGTTAGTTTAGGTAAGCATAGGGAGGATGTTCGTGAGTATGTGTATTCTCTTGAGGAGCTGGAGAGTGCCAGGACTCATGATGTTTATTGGAACAGTGCTCAGAGGGAGCTTGTTGGTAGTGGTGTTATGCATAACTATATGAGGATGTATTGGGGTAAGAAGATATTGGAGTGGTCCCCTTCTCCTGAGGTGGCTTTTAGTACTGCTCTTTATTTAAATAATAAGTATTCTTTGGATGGTTTTGATCCTAATTCTTTTGCTGGGGTTGCTTGGTGTTTTGGTAAGCATGACAGGCCTTGGAGGGAGCGGAGTATTTTTGGGATGGTTAGGTTTATGAATGATAAGGGTTTGGTTAGGAAGTTTAAGATGGGGCCTTATTTGGAGAAGTGGAAGTAGTTTTGTAGTTGGTATCCTGTGATACGGTTTATTTCATAGATGTTTGGTATAATATGGGTAGTAAATATTGGGAGGTGTCTTATGTCTGAAGGTTGTGAAGGTAGCTTGGGTAAAGGCCAAGAGGTTATTGATTTAGTTAGAAGTAAGGGGTATTCGAATACGAAGATGGATAGTCCTTTGGAGATAGTTTGTGAGTGTGGTGAGTCATTCTTGTTGGAGACTTATGAGGGTAAGTGTCCTGTTTGTGGGATGGTTTATGGCGTTACTCCTTGTCATGCTGATTCTGTAGAGAATGTTAGGGCTGCAGGGGTAGATTATTAGATAGACTATTGAATTGATCTCGATTTTGGTCGGGGTCAATTTTTTTGTTTAATTTTATGGTAGTGTGGTTAGATGTGGAATAAATACTAGATAGTTGATAGGGTGTTGTGTTAGAATGTGTTTATTGAGTTTCAATGTTATTATTTACAGAGCCGGTTGTAAAGGAAGAATTATGATGGGAATTTGTTGCGCACACATGTCAGATCATTTATATTTGATTGATGAGAAAAAAGTATTTAGAGATGGTGATAAAAATGATAAAATAGTTTATTATTCATCTAAATTTAATGAATATGGAATTCCTATTGGAGATGACGTTTCATACATATTGATAGAATTTTGTCCTTGGTGTGGGAGTGAATTACCAGAAAGTCTAAGAGACAGGTGGTTTTATGAGTTAGAATTATTAGGATATGAAGAACCATTGTCTGTTAATAATTATCCTGAAAAATACAAATCATCAAAATGGTGGAAAGAGTGAATTTCTTTGATCCTGATATATTTAAATATTATTAATGAGGAGTAAATAATGGAAAAAATAATAGCATTCATTGATTACAGGTATGAGCCTTTACAAAGGGATAGTATAATTAAAAATTATCTCTTAATTATATTATTCAACTCAGCAGTAATATTTCTTAGCAAAGGTACTTTTGAAAAGGTGTTTTTCACTATTCTGTTGTCAATATATCTTATTTCCAGTTTAACTATTTTAATAAAAGTGATAAATGAAAAATTCAAATCATATTTATATAGAGGCTTAATGAATACATACTTAACCATACAATTGATTTTAACAGGTTATTATTTATTTATTTACGGTTCTGATCATAATTTGATTTTGTTGATAGTAATATTTAGTATAACTATGTTCTATAATTTTATTTTATATAGAACTATTATCAGGAATATAAATAATGATATTTTTAGTAAATTTACTTTAAGTAGTAGCAATAGCGGTAATTCGATAATATTATTTATAGCAAGTTTAAGTTATTTATTAGCTAGTGTATTATTATCAGATTTTGATAATAATACTGATTTTAAGATCATAGCATTCTGTCTATTTGTTCTTGCAATGTTACTTAGTGCTGGTAATATGATTTTACTTAAAGCTTATTACATGTATAAATACAATTTCTTGGAGAATAGTGCTCATTTAAATAATCAAATATAAATTTTTAAAGAGAGCAGCTCTTATCCAATAAAAAAGAATTTCACATTAAGCTCTTATTTAAAACTAAATCTGTATCTATGGAGGTAATAAATGATAAAAGGAAATAAAAATAAGATGAAATTTGTAGCTGTAACATTACCTCTAGATATAAAGGATGGTATATTGATTGATACACATGACATTAATGAAATACAAACAATTACAGATTATATAAATAATAATGATATCAAAAAAGTATCTATACAAGGTTGTACCAACTTAGACTTTCTAGAAAAATGCAAAAAAATAGAATTTGTAGATATTCGAATACCTTATCAAATATCAGCACAAGAATACATGAATGAATTATATAAAATGAAAGAAATCCATGAAGAATTTCTAATATGTGACTTAACACCATTAGAAAATTTAGATAAATTAAAATATTTATCTGTAAGCACTATTGAATTTCCAAATCTAAATATCAGTGTGAGTTTAGATGCTACTAAATTAAGTAATCTAGAATATTATGCTGGAGAGTATAAATATATTGAAAATAGTATGAAAGATCTTAAAAGTTTAAAGACTTTGCAGGCAAACGCATTTAAGTCCAAACATAAGAATTTAAGTGCGCTTTGTAATTTGTCTAATCTTGAATCATTAAATTTAATTTCTTCAAATATCCAATCCTTAGATGGTATAGACAAACTTGATAAATTAAAAGAGTTAGCACTATCCTATAACAGAAGTCTTCAGAATATTGATTCTTTAGTTCACATTTCAAAATCATTATGTAGTTTAGTATTGGAGAAGAGTGCGAAAATAAAAAGGCTTGATGTTTTAAAAGAACTGAATAATTTAGTAAGATTAAGTTTAATCGGAGATAATGAACTTGAAGATTTGAGCTTTATTAATAATATGCCAAGTCTGAAGACCTTTATTTTTGAATTCAATATATTAAATGGTAATTTAGATAATTGTTTAAGCTTATCATATGTTTATTCTTATAAAAATCGAAATCACTATAATTTGAAAGACAAGGATTTACCTAAAATAAAGTTTTTCAAAGGTAATGAAAGTATAGTTGATTGGCTAAGATTAAATTAAGGCGTAAATTTATTTAAAACGAAAAGGACTAGATGAGGAGTAAAATGGATTATACAATATTTGAAAATAAAATAATATCATTCTATGCTATAATCATCTTTTTCAGTTTACTATCTTTCTTGATTATACTCATTTTAGGTTTTAAGAAGTTACCAATAATATTATCAAAGTATAGATTATCTAAGAAATATATTAAGCTATTATTAATATTGTATGTTAGCATTACACTAGTTATTGGTCTATTTCTTTCAAGGAATTATCTTTTAGATCTTAATCTAGTTAAAGAAAGAAAATTTATTATTGATGAAGTTACAGCTATAACTTCTGACCTGAGAGGTGACACTGGAGAGATAAGAGAAATAAAATTTTTGAACTCTGAAGATCGAGTAATAAGCATTAATTTTGTTTATGGAGAAGTGAAAAAAGATGAGAAATATATAATAATGTATCTTCCAAATACACATATTGGTGCAATAGTGCAGAAACTAGAATAAAGATAAATGTCAACTGGTAGCTGTAAAGCAAGTTTAGTAATATTATTTACCATAATGGAGAAGAAAATGAACAAGAAAAATAAAATGCTATATAGTATAGTAATATTAGCTATAATAGGTACTTTAATTTTTATAATTTCTAATAAAATGTACGTAACCAACGAAGTTATGAGAATTGATGGGAAAAAAGGTGAAGTGCAATTTGAATATGTTGAAATTGATAACACAGTAATTAAATTCAAAGAAGAATTAACAAAAGATGAACTGAAAATCGTTGTTGAAATGTTAAATAACAAAAAACTAATATATGACCAACCAAGTTGTGGATATGACGAAAATATAAAATTAATAATTGATGATAAAGAATTTTTATTTGCATTGGATAATTGTCCAAATATAAAATTTGGCAAGACTAACTATATATTAAATATTTCGGGAAAAGAAAGAGAAATTTTAAATCAGATATTTTTTGTTAGAGGAGGATTCTTTCCAGCTATATAATATTTGAGTTATTGTATTCTAATTTATTTAAATTTAAAGGTCTGGTTACTCTAATTGAGGAACCAGACCTTATTTATTAATTCTTTAAAAAACACTTGACCTAATGAATTCCGTGATGTATTATTGTATTAGTTGATTAATACAATAATACATCAGCAGCAAAGTAGAGTAGAGAAGAAAACAAACACTAAGGAGGTGTGACTATGTCTTGGGAAATAAAGGGTGATAGACCCGTATATGCCCAACTGGTCGAAATAATAGGGCAGAAGATCATTAAAAATGAATTCCCCCCTGACAGCAAGTTACCTTCAGTAAGGGACCTGGCAGCAATGGCAGAAGTAAATCCCAACACTATGCAAAAAGCACTAGTGGAACTAGAAACAGAAGGACTAATAAGCTCGATACGAACAACAGGGAAATACGTAACAGATAATGTAGGACTGATTGAAAACTACAAAAGAAAACTAGCAGTCAAAGAACTAGTAGCTTTCATTGGAAAAATGAAAGACCTAGGCTTCAAAGTAGAAGAAATAAAACAACTAGTGGACAAGGAGATAAACGATGGAAACAGTTTTAGAAATTAAAGAACTAAAGAAAAGTTACGGAAGAAAAACTGCCTTGGACATAGGCAACCTGAAATTTGAAGGAGGCAAAATAGTAGGCCTACTAGGACCAAATGGAAGCGGAAAAACCACCTTCATCAAACTAGTAAGCGGACTCTTAACACCTAGTAAAGGAAGCATAACTGTTGGAGGAATGGAAGTAGGCGTAGCAACAAAAGCAATAGTCTCCTACCTGCCAGACGCCAACTACCTCTTCGACTGGATGAAGACCAGCGATATTGTACAATTCTTCAAAGACTTCTACAAGGACTTCGACGAAGTGATAGCACTAGACATGCTAGCAAAGTTAGGAATTGATATGAAACAATCCCTAAAAGCAATGTCCAAGGGCACCAAAGAAAAAGTCCAACTAATACTAGTAATGAGCAGACGCGCCAAACTATATTTATTAGATGAACCAATTGGTGGAGTAGACCCTGCAGCCAGAGACTACATCCTAAAAACCATAATCAGCAACTACAACGAAGAAGCAGTAGTCATAATAGCCACCCACTTAATAGGTGACATAGAGAACATCTTAGATGAATTTGTCTTTATTGATAATGGTATCGTGGTAATGTCTGGAAATGTTGACGAAATCAAAGAACAAAAAGGAATGTCAATCGACAATCTATTCAGGGAGGTATTCAAATGTTAGGAAAACTAATTAAATACGAACTAAAAAGCACCATGAGAATATTCCTTCCCCTATATGGAGTAATATTAGGATTTACTTTAATAAGAAAACTACTAGACATTCTAAACATAGAATTCTTTTTCTCTGATGGAATACTAGTAACAACATATGCCCTATTAACAGTAGGCATCATAGCCCTAACCTTCATAGTAGGCATCCAAAGATTCTACAAAAACATCCTAGGAACCGAAGGATACCTCATGAACACCCTACCAGTAAAATCATGGCAACTAGTATTTTCAAAACTACTTACAGCAGTAATATGGTTCTTTGGAAGTATGCTAGTATTACTATCTTCAGTTCTAATACAACTAAGCTCCAAAGGTATCTTGGGCGATATCTGGAATGGTGCCAAAATGATCTGGGACAGTCTGTTATTAGAATTCGGCTGGCAAGGCGGTCTTCTACTAGGAGAACTAGGTCTTATGCTCATAATCTATTCATGCTATGGTTTTCTAATGGTTTATTGTGCCATGGCAATAGGACACCTATTTAACAGCAACAGAATCATATATTCCTTTGTTGCCTATATAGGTCTATATTTTATAGTGCAGATGATATCCGTAGTTACAATGCTTGTATATGGATTTGTATTTGCTGGTGGACTCGCTTTCTTAGAAAACGGAGACGTGGGATTGACAATATTAACCATCCAGTTAATAATGTCTGGAATAATTTCAGTTGCCCTCTATTTGGGAACTAACTTTATAGTAAAGAAAAGGTTGAATTTAGAATGATATTAGATATTAAAAATGTAGTCAAAGAATACAAATTAAGCAGAAATAATAGGTTTAGAGCCTTAAACGGCATAGATCTTAACTTTGAGTCGGGACAACTGGTATCAATAATAGGAGAATCAGGAAGCGGAAAATCTACCCTGATGAACGTTATTGGCGGCCTGGACAACGACTACCAAGGAGACATACTCCTAGATGGAAAATCAGTCCATAACCTAAAAGAAAAGGACCTGGACAACTACAGAAAGAACAAAATAGGCTTTGTATTTCAAAGTTTCAATCTAATTCCCCACCTTCAGGTTCTAGACAATATTACAGTGGCTATGACCTTATCCAATGTTAAAAAATCCGATAGAATCAAAAGAGCCAAAAAGATACTAAAAGACGTTGGACTAGCTGACCAGATGTACAAAAAACCAAACCAACTCTCTGGTGGCCAAAAACAAAGAGTAGCCATAGCCAGAGCCTTGATTAATGATCCAGATATCATATTAGCCGACGAACCAACAGGTTCCCTGGACTCAGAAACAAGCGATCAAATACTAATACTGATTAAAAAAATAGCTGCCAAAGGCAAGCTGGTAATTATAGTAACCCACTCAGAAAAAGTAGCTAGCCACTCAGATAGGGTGATAACAATTGCTGATGGTCTTATCATCAAAGATGTAATGAAGGAAGAAAATAAAGAAATAATAATTGGTGAAGAAAAAATAGACAATGGTAAACAGAACTTGTCATTTTTTGACGCCATAGGTATGGCCTTAAAGAATATGAAAGAAAAACTGGCAAGGAATCTATTGGTATCAATTGGTGCCTCCATTGGTATAACCAGTGTAATCATCATGTTATCGATCGGTAATGGTGTAGGAAAATATATAACAGACACCATGAACGAGTATGTAAACCCTATGGTAATAGAGGTTCATCAACTGGCAGTAGAAGAAAATACTAATGGTGCTCCTGGTGCTCCTGGTGATATAATGGCCACTGAAGCCAAGCCATTTGAAAAGGAAAACATTGATGAGCTAAGTGCAATTAAGGGTGTAGAAAAAGTAGAATTGGCATATAGTAAGTTTAGTTTCAGGGATAATATATTAAGACTTGGAGAAGAGGAAATTCCTTTTCAGAACTTAAGTACTATCTCAAGTAATATAACCAGTGAAAATATAAACGAGGGTAAATTACCTGTGGCTGGTGAAGTAATGTTAAGTGCCAATTTACTGGAGAATTTTGAAACTAGTCCAATAGGACAGACTATTGAATTAGAATTTATGATCGGTGAAACTAAGTTTGTAGAAAACTTTATTGTTAGTGGAATTTATGGTGAAATATCAGAAAGTGGTATGAATAATTTCACTTCTGTATTTTTCAATTATGCTGACTTGGAAAATCTGGCAAAGGATAAGGATGTTTCAATCAAGGCTAATACAGTCTACCTAGTAACTGATGATCAAGATAATGTTCAGGCTATTAAAGATAAGGTGCTAGCTTTTGGCTATACTGGTTCCATGGAAGAGCTTTTACTTGGAATGTTCAAGGAAATGCTGGATGTTATTACCTACATACTTGCAGCTATTGCAGCTATATCATTGGTGGTTTCAGCTATTATGATATTGGTGGTAATGTACATATCTGTTGTTGAAAGGACTAGAGAAATTGGTGTCTTAAAAGCAATAGGGGCTAGAAGAAAGGACATTAAGAGAATCTTCGTGGCTGAATCATTTTTGATTGGCTTAGTGAGTGGTTTATTTGGTCTGTTAGTGGCAGTTCTATTAATGATTATTATCAATGGCTTCACTAATAGTTTGTATAATGTGGACCTGGTTTTAATTAGTGGCACTTTTGCTATATTTGGTGTACTGGTTAGTGTGGGCATCAGTATCCTAGCAGGATTAGCTCCAGCTAGCAAGGCGGCAAAACTTGATCCTGTTGAGTCATTGAGAAGAGAGTAGAGGTTTAGACTATTAGTAGTCCTCATCATCGTCATCAAAATCATCATTATCTCTTTGCTTATTCTTATCTTCGGTTAAGATTATATAGAAAAGAAAAATTAGGAAAGCGATAGTTAGTGATAGAGTGATTACTATGAATTTTAGATAATAGTCATAAGTAGCAAAGAAAAAAGTGAATATGAGTGTAGTTAATAAAAGAAGGAAGGTAGCAATTCTTGGGGATATAAGGCTTATGAGCAAGATAACGACTAGAATAAAAGTAGGTATTAGGTTTATGAGTGTATCTCCAAGTGTTGCTTCCAGGGAAAAAACAGCGAAAAAGGCTGCTAGTAGAAAGATTAAAAGTCTGGCTAGTGTAATGAGTCTTTTCATGTTTTTTCTCCTTTTTTTGTCATGAAATATTTTGGCATATGTTCATTATATTAAATTTAATATAATTATTAAAGTTTTAGTTGAAAATATTCATAATAAGGCTTAGAATGTGTTAGAGGTGAAAAATATGGGGAATAATAAGAAGAACAATGTTATAGTAATTGGATGTGGTCGTTTAGGGTCCACAATCGCCGGAAATTTGTCAGAAAAAAACAAAAATTTAATGATCGTTGATATGGATCAAAGCAGTTTTAGAAAGTTATCTGCTTCCTATGGTGGGCTTACTAAGGAAGGTGATGGAACAGATATAGATTTATTAGAAAGTATTAATATAGCTGATGCTGATATTTTGATAGCATCAACTGACGAAGATGATGTAAATATTTTGATATCCCAAATAGCTAAGGTGATTTACAAGGTGCCTGATGTTATTACTAGAATTTATGATACTTCCAAGGCGATTACTTGTAAGGATTTTGGTATTCATGTAATCTCTCCTACTGCCTTGTCAATTAAGGCTTTTCAAAAAATGATATTTAATGAGGAGGTTGAGGATTAATGAATATATTAATTGTTGGCGGTCATGCCAAGGCTAACTTCTTGACCAAGTCATTAAAAGAAAGTGGTCATAACGTTACAATTATTAACAAAGATAAAGAATGGTGCAAGATCATGGCTCATAGTCATGGTATTGTTGGTGTCTATGGTGATGGTACCAAGCCTTTTGTACTAAAGGATGCTGGAGCTATTGAAATGGATACTGTTATAGCCTTATGTAATAAGGACTCGGCTAATTTAGTTATTTGTGAAGTTGCCAAGAAGCAGTTTAAAGTTAAGAATACTTTTGCTGTAGTTAATGATCCTAAGAATATTAGGATTTTTAAGAAGCTTGGAGTAGATAAGGTAATTAGTTCAACTGAAATTTTATCTGATATGATTGAGTTTGAAGCTGTTATTGATAATTTGATAAATTATCTACCTATGGAGAATGAGAAGATTATCTTATCAGAGTTTGAAGTTGATGCAAGATCACAGGTTGCAAATAAAAAAATTAAAGATATAGACCTTCCAAGTGAGTCTATCATTGCCTATATTATCAGAGGTGATGAAATGGTAATATGTGCAGAGGGTAATTGTGAACTGAAGATTTCCGATAAGGTTATTGTTCTTTCAAGGAGTAAGGATTTTGCTAAAATTACTTCCTTGTTTTATTGGGGGAAATAATGGGGAAAATTTTAAACTATATAAAAAACCAGGATTTTGTTTCGAAGCTTTTAATTATGTTGGGAATTATTCAATTTGTTCCTTTATTAATGCTTATTCCATATCCTGAGGACTATATATATACTTGGGCCTTTGTTATACCAGGTGTATTTTCTATTGTTATAGGGTTGTTATTTAGAGCAAAGAAACATGATGAAAACAAAATGAAATTCTGGGGTAGGAACAATGAGAGTGTTATTGTTGTAGCAATTTGGTTATATGCTACTTTTTTAGGAGCTATGCCTTTTGTTATTTCAGGTTTTCTTGATTTTATTCCTGCCTTGTTTGAGACTGTTAGTGGTTGGACTACAACAGGTTTGTCTGTTATGAATGTACAGGATTTGCCTAGGATCATTAATTTCTATAGAGGATTTATGCAATTTTGTGGTGGTTTAGGGTTTGTTTTATTGATGTTGATTTTTGCCGGTGGAAAGAATGCCATGGAGCTTTTTTCTGCTGAAGGACATCCTGATAAACTTGAACCCAACTTAAGAAGTACTGCTAAAATTATGATGTTTATTTATCTTGGTTTTAATATTCTTGGTTTTATTGCTTATATGATTTTTGGTATGCCTTGGTTTGATTCTTTGTTTCATTCAATGGCTGCCTTGTCTACAGGTGGTTTTGCCATGACAACATATAGTCTGGCTGACTATAATAGCTTGCCGATTGAGGTTATTACAATTGTATTGATGGTTATTGGTACAACTAATTTTGCTATTTTAGCATTGTTAGTTAAAGGCAAGTTCAAGAAATTCTTTAAAATTGGTGAAATAAGGTTCTTTGCAGTTGCTATCATGATAATGATTTTCATAGTAGCATTTGCTGGTATTTTTGGATTATATAGTAATTTTGAGGAGAGTTTTAGAATAGCTTTCTTCCAGATTGTATCGGGCTTATCTACCACTGGTTTTTCTACTATTGACTTTAATACTTGGAAGCCTGATATGTTATTGGTAGTTATTATATCAATGTTAATTGGTGGTGGAGCTGGTTCTACTGCTGGTGGTATAAAGTATACTAGGGTTTACGCGATGTATAAGTCATTTGTATTTGGTCTAAAGAAAAAATTTATGCCTGAACGTGCTGTCAATGAGGTAGCAATCTACAAACCTGAGGGTAAGGTGTATTTATCTAGTAAATATATGGATGATATTGGACGTTTTGTTTTTGTATATATGGTTCTGTATTTTCTAGGTACGTTCTTGTTAACTTTAGCAGGAATTCCTCTAGATAAGGCTATGTTTGAGTTCGCTTCTGCTCTTGGGACTGTTGGTTTGTCTATTGGTGTCACCACTCCTGATACTAGTAACTATATTCTGATTATTGAGATGATTGGCATGTTACTTGGAAGGTTGGAGATTTTCATAGTATTAGTTTCAATACTATCAGTATTTAACAAAATATTTAGGAGAGGCAGGAGTGTCTAAATGTTTAAAAGAATGTGGAATCCTATTTTAAGACAACTCAAAGCTGGTCGTATTGGGTTTTTTGAGGGCTGGTACTTCAAGGAGGTCAGTGGAAGTGGTGATGTAGTTGTTAGTTTTATTCCAGGTTATAGTACTGTGGAATTGGATTCCCATGCCTTTGTTCAATATATATTGGTGAAAAATGGTGAAATTAAGAGCGGATACATTAAGTATCCGCTTTCAGAATTTAAATATAGTGAAGCTCCTTTTAGGTTGGAGATAGGTAATAATATTTTTAGTGTCGATGGCTTTAGTGTTGATATTGATGATGCTGGTTTTATTATTAAGGGTAGTGTAGGTTTTGGAAAGTTCCTGGGTATAAAACAAAGTCTTTATGCTCCTAATATTATGGGGCCTTTTGCCTATATTCCCAATATGGAGTGTAACCATGGTGTTATTAGTTTAGGTCATGATCTTAGTGGGTCTTTATCGATTGAGGATGATATTGTAACTTTTGATGGTGGTCGAGGGTATTTAGAAAAGGATTGGGGCAGGTCCTTTCCTAAGAAATATATTTGGTTACAATGTAATAATTTTAAGTCAGACAGCAGTCTTTTTTTATCTATTGCCGACATACCATTTATAGGTCTAGAGTTTAGTGGGTTTATAGGAATCTTTCATGATGGAGTAAACGAATATCGTTTTGGATCTTATTATGGTGGTGGTTTTAGGGTGGTCAGTCTGACTGAAACTATAGTGGAGATTGAACTATGGAAAGGTCATATTAGATTGTTTATCAAGGTGACTTCTGTTGGCGCTGATAAGCTGATAGCCCCTGTTGATGGCAGGATGTCCCTGGTTATAAAGGAGGCTGTTTCTGCTGTTGTGGAGTATAGTTTCATTGACAAAAGAACTGGTCATGTTATTGAAGAAAAAGGTTGCCCTGGTAGCTTTGAAGTGGTTGGACATAACTAGGGTTGATATGTTTAAATCCTAGAGTACATATAACTGTTAGTTAAGCTTTGATGTAAAGATAGAGTTAATTATCAATAGAATGATTGACTATGCTTTAGTGGTCTAATATAATATAGACAGACAGGAAACCAGATGATGGTTATCCGATTTTAGTTAGATTAGTAACTGCTCGTGATCAAGCTGGGCAGTTACTTTTTTTGTGTAATTGACACAATTAATGAAGCAAATAAAAACATTAAAAAAAATGTTTCATAAATACTCATTAAACCACCTCCTTCCCATAGATATGAATTCGGGAAATTGATGGATAACCACTCAGTTGTCCTATCTGTCTTAATGGATATAATAGCACCAAAGGTGTAAAAACAAAGTTAATTATGAAATAAAAAGCCAGGATATTGATAAATATCCTGGCTTTATTATGCTTCTAATACTTTTATCTTATATAAAGTCTATTCTAAAGAAACTAATCTCTTTTCACCTGTAATGGCTTGAATTGGTCCAATGTTTTGAGTGACTTCCAGAGTACCCATATAGTCTCCATTATCATCTCTTAATGCAAAGTATCTAATAAAGATGAACAATTCACCCATCTTGATCCAGAAATCCTCACTATCCTTCTTACCAGACTTAAAGTCATTAACAATACCCTCAACAATATGCACACTAGCTGGGGGATGACAATTAGAAACCTGACGCCCAATAATAGAACGAGCCCTAGGAAAAATTCTTTCACTAGACTCGGAAAAGAACTTAACCTTATCATCCTTGTCTACAAAAGTAATATCAATCGGCAACATATTTAGAACCTTAGTCAACTCATCAACAGTAAACTTACCAGTAGGCAGAGATATTGTGCCGGTTGGGATTTCTTCTGCATCAGCAAATTCCTTGGCATATTTTTTTTCAGGAGTCCAATCACCAGGTGTCTTGATTAAGTAGTAACCTAGATCCTTACTATCATTAGCAATAATCTTCCATTCATCCTCTGTAAGATTTTCAACCAACATAGGAATCATAATATTCTCTTCCTTAAAAATCATCTCGTTAATTCTATTAAAGACTTTTTCAACAGAACCCTTAATAACTTTTCTCAACCTTATATCATTGAATACCTGTTTGATTTCATCTCTAATCTCATCATCAACACCCCACATAACCTTAGGAGGAGCTGTAATCCCATACTTCTCCATATATGGAAAAAGAAGAGTTTCCTTTTTCATATAGTGTAGGTTAATATGAGACAGTTGCTCAAAGCTTGCAACAAGTTTTGAATACTCTTCTTCACTACCAGTCTCCAGATAATTATCTAGATGAACCTTAATAACATCATTCATCAAAGTCTCTAACGCCCTATTTTCCAAGAATAAGATACGAACTGGATGACCAGGTATCTTACTTGGATCACTAGGATTATGAATCTCTTTAATCGATCCTTTAAAAACAGCTGAGTGCACATCACAGAGACTTTGAATCTCGGCTACAGTTGTACCTGATAGAATCAATTCCTTTTCAGCATCAGTAATTTCCTTAGCTGAAACCTCCCCGAATGTTTCTTCAAACTTAGCTTTTACTTCTTCAATTGTCTTACCTTCATGTAATTCCTTGATTATGTCCTTTAGTACCTGTTTTTTATTTTCTTTGTCGACCATTAATGGTCTGTTTTCTCTGTTGTTAATTTCGCCGCTCATTTTATTATCTGCCTTTCTAGACTACCTTGTAGCCATTATCTTCTAGTTTTCTAATAATATCTTTTATGTCGACCTGTTTCATCTTAGCTCCCTTTTCTAGGGTCATGATTCTACCTGCAGTTTCCAACATTCCTGGAAGTACAATATCCTTGAATCCCAATTCTACTAGTGTTGTTTTTAATTCTGGATAGGTTTTGACTAATTCAAAAACAGATTTCTTTAAATCGATTTGTTTTTCCATTATTATCACCTCTTATCTTGATAATACAATAATATCAAATAACAAGTATCTTTTCCGTATCTGGAGATACATATTTATATAAAAGTTAAGATTTATTAACAAAAATATCTTGAATTACAACAAAACTTGTTGGAATTACTATAAAGATGATTTTAATTATGATAATATTGGTATTGGATATATATAGAGGATATATATTAATGATAAATAAAATTGGAGGTATATATAAAAATGAGTGAAAATTGTGAGAAATCATGCGATAGTTGCAGTTCAGGCTGTGGAAGTAAAAAAGAACCAGCGGATCTGTCAAAACCACCACATCCTAAAAGCAAGATAGGTAAGGTTATTGGGATTGTTAGTGGCAAGGGTGGAGTTGGTAAGTCAATGGTAACTGCACTTATGGCTTTAGAAATGAACAGAAGAGGCCATAGAACTGCAATACTAGATGCTGATATAACAGGCCCTTCAATTCCAAAATCCTTTGGAGTAACAGGACCTGTAGTGACTAGTGAAGAAGGTGTAATACCAGCCAGATCTAAAACAGGAATTGATTTGATTAGTATTAATCTGTTTCTTGAAAATGAACATGACCCAGTATTATGGAGAGGTCCAATTGTAACTGGGACAGTAACTCAATTTTGGCAAGAGGTTATCTGGGAAAATATAGACTATATGTTTATCGATATGCCACCTGGAACTGGAGATGTTTCTCTTACTATATTTCAGTCAATCAAGGTTGATGGAATAATTATAGTAACATCACCTCAGGAACTTGTGTCCATGATTGTTGCCAAGGCTGTTAAGATGGCTCAGATGATGAACATTCCTATAGTAGGATTGGTTGAAAATATGAGTTATTTTAAATGTCCTGATAATGGTAAGGAATATAAGATTTTTGGTGAAAGTCATATTGATGATATTGCGAAACTTTATGATTTGGAAATTATTGGAAGAATTCCAGTTGATCCACTTTTAGCCGAACATATTGGTGCTGGTACTATAGAAGACTATCCAGTTGATAATCTTAAAGAAGCGGCAGATATGGTAGTTGCAATTTAAATATTAAAAGGTATATAATTATTAATGCGAACGATTTGCGTTTGCATTAATAATTTTTTTTGGATGGAGATAATATGAAGAAGAGTATATTTGGTTTTGTAATTATGTTGATGTTGATGGTATTTGCGCTGTTCTTTTCCGCTTGTGGGGATAAGAAGGTTGATGATAATGGTAAGCTTAAGGTGGCTGTTACAATAGAGGTTCAAAAGGGTTTGGTGGAAGCTATTGCTGGTGATTTGGTTGAGGTAGTAACTCTTGTACCAAAGGGTGGAAGTCCTGAGACTTTTGAAGCTAGTCCACAAGAGATAGAAAAGTTTAGAAATGCTGATATTTTCTTTGCGATGGATCTTCCTGTCGAAAATAGTAAGAATTTACCTAGTGATGGTGATTATAGGACTATTAATTTAGGTGAGGCGGTTAGAACAGAATACGCAGATCTTAACTTTGAAGCGAATGAAAGAGATCATCATATTTGGTTATCTCCTAAAAGAGTTATGGTAATGGTAGAGAAGATTGCTGAGGTTTTAATAGCAGAGGATCCTACTAATGAAGAAAAGTACTTAGAAAATAAGACAGATTATTTGATGAAACTTGATGAGTTGGATAAGGAAGTATCTGCTATGTTAGAGAGTAAGGATCAGAGGTCTTTTATTATTTTTCATCCTGCTTTAGGGTATTTTGCTGATGATTATGGTTTGGAGATGCTTGCTTTGGAAGAGGAAGGTAAGGAAGCTGACCCTAAGCGTATTGGTGAGTTGGTGGATTTTTCTAAGAGTAAGGGTATTAAGGCTGTCTTAACTACTGAGGAAATTTCTGCAAAGCAGGTTGAGGCTTTTGCTGAGGAAATAGATGGCAAGGTAATTGTTGTTGAGATTTTAGGTTCGGATTATATTGGTTCTATTAAGAATGTTGCAAGGGAAATAGCGGGGATTTTGTAATGAATGTTATTGAGGTATCGGGACTTGATGTCTATTATGGGAGTGTTCAGGCTTTAAAGAATATTAATCTTGTAGTCAGGGAGAGGGATTTTTTGGCAATTATGGGACCTAATGGTGGGGGTAAGTCTACTTTGTTGAAGGCCATTCTTGGTTTGGTTCCTGTTGGTGCTGGTGAGGTTAAGATTTTTGGTGGAAGTGGTAGGAAGAGTAGGCATTTGATTGGGTATGTGCCTCAGTTTTCTAGTGTTGATAGGAATTTTCCTATTTCTGTTATTGAGGTGGTTTTGCTTGGTGCATTGAAGCCTGGTTTGAGTTTTTTTCATAAGTTTAATAGGTCGGAAAAGCTGAGGGCTTTGGATTTATTGAATAAGGTTGGTCTTGGTGATTTGAAGGACAGGAATATTTCTCAATTATCTGGTGGGGAGTTTCAGAAGTTATTGATTGCCAGGGCTTTGATGACTGAGCCTAAGTTGTTGTTGCTTGATGAGCCGACTGCTAGTGTGGATATGAGTTCTAGTCAGGATATTTATAGTCTTCTTGGTGAACTTAATAAGGAGATTACTATTGTTATGGTGACTCATAATGTGATGGCTATTTCTTCTAATGTGAAGGAGTTGGCTTGTTTGAATATGGGTCTGGTTTATCATGGTGATCCTGAGTTGAGTGAAGAGGTTGTTAATGGTTTATTTGGCTGTCCTGTGGAGCTTGTTGCACATGGTGTGCCTCATAGGGTTTTAAAAGAGCATCAGGAGGGTGATCATGTTAGTTGATTTGTTTAAGTATCAGTTTTTACAGAATGCGGTTATGGCTGGTTTGTTAGCTAGTGTTTTGGCTGGTGTTATTGGTTTTATTATTGTTGAGAAGAAGATGATTATGATGAGTGGTGGTATTGCTCATGCTTCTTATGGTGGGGTTGGTCTTGGGTATTTATTGGGTATTGAGCCTATTTATGGTGCTCTTGGTTTTTCTCTTGTTTCTGCTCTTTCTGTAGGGTTGATTAAGAGGAAGGGGGGTACTGATTCTGATATTGTTATCGGTCTTTTTTGGTCTCTTGGTATGGCTCTTGGTATTATTTTTATTTCTTTAGTCCCTGGGTATCCGCCTAATTTGACTTCTTATCTTTTTGGTAATATTTTGGCTGTGACTAGGGTTGATTTGTTGTTGATGGTTGTGGTTGCAGTGGTGGTTTCTTTGATTTTTCTAGCATTTTTTAATAACTGGAAGGCTTATTTGTTTGATGAGGAGTTTGCTGGTATTAGGGGTTCTGGGGTTATACTATTGGAGTTTTTACTGTTGGTGATGGTGGCTCTTACTGTGGTTGTTTTGATTCGTATTGTGGGTATTATTTTGGCTTTGGCTATTTTGATTGCTCCTGCTGCTTCTGCTAAGTTGATTTTTAGGAGGATGGGGATGAGGGTTGTTATGTCTATGTTGTTTGGTGTTTTGTTTATGCTGGGTGGTTTGTTTTTGGCGTATTCTTTTAATACTGCAGCTGGGGCTATGATTGTTCTTGTGGCTGTTGTCTTTTATATTGTGGTTTATGTGGCTACTAGTTTTAGGCTTAGGAGAAGAGTTGGTTGATGGTGGATATGATGAATGAGATTGATAAGTATAAGAGGATTTTAAGGGAGCATGGTCTTAGGGTGACTTCTAAGAGGCTTGGTATTGTTAGTTTGTTGGAGGGTTTTGATTATCCTGTTGATGCTAAGCTTATTTGTGAGGGTTTGTGTGATTCGGGGATTTGTATTAATTTGTCTACTGTTTATCGGGCTTTGGAGAGTTTGGTAGAGGTTGGTGTGGTTAATAGGATTAATTTTGCTGATGATTCCAAGGTGTTTTTTGAATTGAATCGTGGTGGTCATCGTCATTTTCTTCATTGTTTGGGGTGTGGTGAGTTGATTAGTCTTGATGTGTGTCCTTTGAGTGATTATCAGTTGGCCTTAGCCAAGGAGACTAAGTATCGGGTTGTGAGTCATCATTTTGATATTTATGGATACTGCCCCAAGTGTCAGGTTAGAAAGTAGTGGAGAGCTTAGGCTCTCTTTTTTTTGGAATTTTCTGCAGCAATAAGTATTGTACATTATGGATGATGTGATATTATATTGATTATACGGTAATTAATTCAATATAAAATCAATAAAAGAGGTGCCTGGATGAAAAGAATAATATTTATAATTCTTCTATCTTACATTTTTATTTCCCTTTTCCTATTATGTGGATGCAGTACAATTGCAGTTGGAAATATTGAAAATGACATTAAGGATATATCAGAGAAAAGCATATTTCTAAAAGAAAATTTGGACTTCAAGAAGGAAGTTTTATTTACAGCAACTGGAATGGCTGATTATGCAGTTGCACCTCCTAAGGATGATAAGGAGCTATACGAAACATCTAAAAATGTAGTTTCTGGTAAAGCTGTAGCTTCGGAATTATGTATAGATAAAGAATCAGGTTTCACCTATACTTTAGTTAAATTTCAAAAGGAGAATTTGATCAAAGGGGATATGAAAAGTAAAGAGTTTACAGTTGCCTATATTGGTGGTTATATGAGTGGTGAAAAGTATATAGAAATCCATCCAGATTATAAAATGAGTATCATAAAAGGTGCTAATGAAAATGAAGTGAAAGAGGGACTGAAGAATAAAATTATTAAAGTAGGAGGTATGCCTGGTGAAGAAATACCAAGAGTGGGTAAAAGTTACCTATTATTTCTGGCACCACATAACCTGGAAATAGAAGGTGTTGAATATTACTATATGGTTGGTTATGAATTTGCTCAGGGTTTGTTTGAAATTAATTATGGTAGAGTAAGAGATTTTTCTCCAGAGGCTAGAGAGGCAGCTTTTTATAAGGCTATGAATAGTAAATCAACAGATAGTGAATTATTAGAGTCAATGCATAAGGCAACACTTGAAGTTGACATTGATGACTTTATTAATGCAATTAAGGATTAATGAAGATAAGAGGCAATAGTAAAGAGGTTATGGATTTATTAATCCATAGCCTCTTCTGTTTTATGTGTGTAGTGGAGAGCTTAGGCTCTCTTTTTTGTTTTATTGATTCGTTAATTTGATATTAGTAGTAAACTTTTCAGTGTGATATATTGTATTCACATTACATTAATGATATATATTAATATAGTGTCAAATAACAAATTAAAATTTATATAATGAGGTGAATCGGTATGAATCAAAAAGAATTTACTATAGTAGTTATAATATCGGTTTTATTAGGAGTTTTTGGAGGATTTGCATCATCTAATCATTCGTTTTTCTATATAATCCTAATACTAATCACACTATTTGGAATTGCTATATTTCTTTTACTTTTCATACGGACTTTAAAAGTATCAAATTTCCTAAATATATTACAGAAAAATTTGCACAAAGATTTAGATCTTGATAAATATATATCGGAACTTGAAATGCTATTAACTAAAAGTTCTAATAATTTATTAAGAAAATACAGTATTATTTTTCTGTCAGAAGGTTATGAGATGAAAGGAAACTATGAGAAAAGTATTGAATTACTGAAAAATATATATATTAATGGTGAATCTTCATTGTTTAAGGCTACATATTTTAATAATCTCTCTTATTATTATTGCGAAATAGGTGATGTGGAGAATGCTCTTAAAGCATATAAAGAAGGTGAGAAATATATTAATAAGTTTATTCAGAATCCAAGACTTAGCATTCCATTTATTGATACGAAGGGTGTTGTTGAATTCTTGAAAGGAAACTTGAAAGAAGCTGAAGTTTTATTGGATAAAGTTAAGACTCTACCTAACACTACTAATCATTTAACAGCTGGAGCTAATATTTATCTAGCTAAGATTTATATTGCTTCTGATAGAATAGACGAGGCTAGAGAATTGATGGAATATAATTTATCTCAATTGTTATTTCCTAATGTTATGATAAAAACAAAAAATATAATTGCTGAAATCGATGAAAAGGACAGGTTAGATAGATGTTAGAAATCATAGGGTATTATTGTCATTGAAATTATAGTCTATCTTGTATGGATGATTTGGGAAATAAGTGATGTTATATTTACTATTAAAAATGTATTTAATTTGTAGAACTAGGATAGAGTCAAAAATTATGGTTATGATGGGTGATTTAATGAAGTATTATGCGAGGCTTTTATATATTCTTGTATGTTTAAATATTATATCTTGTTCATTCCTTACAGTATATGGAATATTGTATCCAAAAAATATTTATGCTGGTTCAAATATGAATTCATTAGGGTGGTTATTTGGAATGATAGGGCTTCATGTTACAGCAGTTTTAATAGGTATTTTCTACGTTAATCTTGGGGATAATATAACCGATAAATTAATAGTATTTAATAAATATAATATCCCTATATATATAATTTTAGGGATTAATATTATATATCGCTTATATTTCAGTGGAGAGCTTGTTGATGAAAATGGACTAACAACAACTTCAATAAAACTGATGGCCACATACAGCTTAGCGTTAGGACTTAATTTTTCAGCTTTAATTATTATCAGAAACTACTTGAAAATGATAGGTAAGGATAAACAAGTCGTCAAATAAATATTTTAGTAAGTATTAAAAATACCACTGAATTGTTATTAATTCAGTGGTATCAATATTTCATATAAAATTACTCTACAACAATCTCTACGCCCTTCCAAAAGGCAACCCGATCAGTAACAACCTCAGCACCCTTCTTAGGCACAGGATAATACCAGGCAGCATCCTTATTGACCTCACCATTTACTTCCAAGGAATAATAACTAGCCTCACCCTTCCAAGGACATGTAGAATGATAACTACTATCTCTTAAGTAGGAACTATTAACATCACCCTTAGGAAAATAATGATTATTCTCAACAATAACCGTATCCGAACTTTCTGCAATCACAACACCATTCCATAAAGCCTTAACCATAATATACCTCCTTGTTTCTTACTGTTTTGTTATTTAGATCTATAACTATTTTCATATCTTTATCTTATCATAATCTAATCATAAACTTCATTTACTTACCGTATATTCTCTATTTCCGCCAATAAGTCATCCTTAGTCAGAGCACCAGTAATAGAACGAACCACCTTACCATCAGCATCAATAAAAATAGAAGTAGGGATTGAATAAATACCATAAGCTATAGCAGCCTCCTGATCAGTATCAAAAAAAACAGGAAACTCATAACCATTCTCCTTAATAAAAGACTTAGCAGTATCAACAGTCTCCCTGCTACCATCAACCAAATCCACCATCATAAACTGAACCTCACCACCAAGTTCATTATAGACCTCATTATAATATGGCATCTCCTCCTTACAAGGAGGACACCAAGAAGCCCAAAAATTAACAACCACAGGCTTACCCTTAAAATCAGACAAAGAAACCTCCTTGCCATCAACATCAATAACAACAAAATCCTTAGCTGCCTGACCAGATATATTCTGATCAACATCCTTATTACTGTTATTAAAATTAGCTGTCAAAAACTGATAACCAAGAGAAACCACCAACATAAAAACAACAAACCCAACTATAGCCAAAATACCCTTAACCTTACTATTCATCTCACTACCTCCTAAAAACTAACCAAATTTAAAAAATATCCAAAAATACCAGTTATCATCAAGATACCAACAAGTACCAGGAAAATACCAGATATTAGATTAATAACCCTATAATGCTTCTTAATAAAATCAAACGTTTTCTTCAAACGATCCACTAATATGGAACTTACCACAAACGGAATACCAAGACCCATAGAGAAAGTAAGAAGAAGAAGAATACCATTCCAGACATTTCCACTTGAAGAAGCCTGCAATAGAGCAGAACTTAAAAGAGGGCCTACACAAGGAGTCCAACCAATAGAAAATACAAGACCAAAAAGAATTGAAGAAAGAAAAGAGTTACCCTTCTTTTTATTCTGTAGTTTTATGGTTCTATTCAAAAAAGGAATCTTGATGGCTCCCATAAAATTAAGCCCCAAGAAAACTATAAATAATCCAGACACAATATTTACTATTGTCCTATAACGAATGAGGAAAGAACCTAGCGTTCCAGCCAAAGCCCCAAGGGCAACAAAAACTATCGTAAAACCAAGCACAAAACCAAGAGAATTTAAAAGAGCTTTACGACTCTTGTTATCAGATTCCTGCCCAATAATATATGAAAAATATATAGGCAACATAGGCAACATACAAGGTGATATAAAAATAACAATACCCTCAATAAAAGTGATTAAGAAACTCATGTCTTCCTCCATATCAATATTTTGCAAATTATATCATTTTAGTCTAACTAAATAAAGTGATAAAATCACTTATCTGTGATAATATATTGTTATGATTAGGAGGGATAGAATGAAAATAGTAGCAGATAGTTGTTGTGACATTACAGCCCAAGAAGAAAAAGAATTAGATATTAATATAGTTCCACTGACACTATTCCTAGGAGAGGAAAGTTTTATCGACGACAGTGAACTCAACCTTGAAGACTACAAATATAAACTAAGCCAATACCAAGGAAGAGCAACCTCGGCCTGTCCCTCACCCGGAAGCTTCAAAGAAGCCTTTATGGAAGATGATCAAACATTTTGCATTACCCTATCAAACAACCTATCAGGCACACACAACAGCGCCGAATTAGGAAAAGGATTAGCTGAAGAAGAAGGGAAAAGAGTAGAAATTATTGATTCAAAATCAGCCTCAGCTGCAGAAGCGCTAATAGCCTATGAACTATATGATCTTATACAACAAGGACTGAAATTTGAAGAAATAGCTGTACACATACATGAATTTGTCAGCAAAATGAAAACCTATTTTGTCTTAGAAAACATGGACAATTTAGTCAAAAATGGCAGATTAAACAAAATAACAGGAAAAATAATAACCGCCCTACACGTAAAACCGATAATGGGAGCAGACGATGAAGGGAATATCAAACTATATAACTATGCCAGAACAAAAAAACAAATACTAGAAAAACTAGTAAACATGGTCAAAGAGGTAAAAGATACAAGTGAAACATTCAGACTAGTAATAGCCCACAATAACAACACACCTCTTGCAGAAAATTTAAAAGAAGATTTAATGAATGTATTTACATCAATAAATATTAGAATTGTACCAACCCGTGGTCTTTCATCCATGTACGCAGATGAAAAAGGAATAATTATAGCTTTTTAGGAGGACCGAATGAAAATATTAGTTGTATACGACAGTTATTTTGGAAATACAGAAAGAATAGCCTTGGCCATCAAGGACACTATACCAGAAAACAAACATGTAGTAGTCAAGAAAATATCAGACTTTCAAAGTAGTGATATTGAAGGTGTTGAAGTGATTATCATTGGCTCACCCACAAGAGCCTTCAGACCCACTGAAGCCATAACTAACTTCTTAAAAAAGATCGATATAAGAAAATACAAATGGATAGCATTCGACACAGGAGTAAATCCTAAACAAATAAAATCCAAAATATTGACCATCATGGTTAAACTATTTGGCTACGCCGCACCAAACATGGCAAAAATTATAAAAAAAGCCGGAGGCACAATGTTAGCAGAGCCAGAAACTTTCTATGTGATAGGAAACGAAGGACCACTAGTAACTGGAGAAATAGACAGATTCCACAAATGGCTGGAATCAGTTAAAATATGATAGAAATAGGCAACACCTGGGATGTTTTATTAAAAAAAGAATTTCAAAAAGAATACTTCAATAAACTTAACAAATTTATTGAGCAAGAATATGTTACTAAGAATATATATCCTCCGAAGGAACAATTGTTCAGTATCTTCAAGATACTTCAATTGGAAGATATAAAAATAATCATAATTGGACAAGACCCATACCACCAACTAGGACAAGCACACGGTATGGCCTTTTCAGTTATGCCAGAAGTAAAAAAACCACCATCATTAGTCAATATCTTCAAGGAATTAAAAGAAGACATTGGCTGTGATATACCAGTTTCAGGATATCTAATGGGTTGGGCCAGACAAGGGGTTTTTTTAATGAATACCTGTCTTAGTGTGATTGATAGCAAACCAAATTCACACAAAGGAAAAGGCTGGGAAATATTTACAGACGAAGTTATAAGGTTAATCGATGCAGATGATACTCCTAAGGTTTTTTTACTATGGGGCAATGATGCGAAGAAGAAGCGGAAATTGATTCAAAATAAAAAACACCTGGTGCTAGAGACAGTCCATCCAAGCCCATTATCAGCCTATAATGGTTTTTTTGGCTGTAAACATTTTTCAAAGTCCAATGCTTATTTAAAAGCAAATATGAGAGACGAAATAGATTGGTGTAAATTATGATAAGAAAAGACTATATACTAAATCAAATAGAAATGCTAGCCAGAATTGGAGCCAAACTAATCCTAAAAGACAGTGGCGGTCAAGATAGCATCATAATCTTCAACGGACAAGAAATCGGCCTAAACAATAATCTGAACGAGGAACTCGAGATGATGTTAGCAAAAAGAAAAATCAACGAGGCAGAGAATCATTTGTTCTTTGAAATAGAAAAAGACTTAAACCTTGTTAATTTAAATACAGCAATATCCTTTTACAACAATCTGGTAAAGATGGATAAGAAGGTACTCAAGGAAAACGACTTTCATGAAGAAGAAATTACCGAAGGCTTCGGCCAGGTTTGTGAACTATATCAAATAGTCGATATAGTATTTTAATGGAAAAAATATTAACAGACGGTACACGAATATATTACGAGATCCATGGTGATACTAAGAATAAGACACTAATATTCCTCCATGGCAACATGGAGGATAGTTCTTTTTTCAAACAACAATTGGAATACTTTGCTATTAGTCATCAGGTTATTGTTCTAGATACTAGAGGACATGGCAAATCCGACTGGGGTAGTTATGGAAGAGCAAATAGATATAATCTAAGACTACTAGCTGATGATTTAAGAGAATTGGTTTTGTGTCTTGAATTAGATAATTTTATTGTGGTAGGCTTTAGCGATGGAGCCAATGTTGCCATGGAATTTGCTAGTTTAGGAGTCACGGGCTTAAAGGGATTAGTACTAATAGGTGGAAACCTAAGACCATGGGGAATGAAAATTGGCACGATATTAGAAATTATTAAGGATTATATATTTTCCTTTGGGAAAAGGGATGGTTTTAATAGGAGAAGGAAACTTGGATTAATGCTTTTTGAACCAAGAATTAGCAGATCTAGTCTAACAGATATTCAAGCCCCGACATTAGTATTGGCAGGAGATAATGATTTAATAAGAAAAAGGGAAACATTAAAGATTGGCAGACTTATTAGAGGGAGCAAAGTAGAATTTATTAAGGATGCTGATCACTTTTTTATATATAATAATGGGGATATTTTCAACAAAATGTTAGAACAGTGGTTAAATAGTGTATAATGAAAGAGATGAGTAGAAAAGAGGAAAAATATGGAAAAAAAACTATTTACCGAATTAGAAATATCTAAGGAGGTCAAAAAGGCAGTCAAGGATTTAGGATTTGAGGAAGCTACGGCTATTCAAACTTTGACTATACCTTTAATCATGTCAGGTAGAGATGTAATTGGACATTCTCAGACCGGCACAGGAAAAACAGCAGCATTTGGTATACCAGCTGTGGAGTTAGTTGATGTTAAGGATAAAAAGAATGTTCAGGTTCTGATAGTTTGTCCTACAAGAGAGCTAGCAGTACAAGCCTGTGAAGAAATAAGGAAGTTCGCCAAATACAAGGAAGGTGTTAACACTGTCCCAGTTTACGGCGGCCAACCTATAGATAGACAAATCAAGTCTTTAAAATATGGAGGAAATATTGTTGTAGGAACTCCAGGCAGACTAATGGACCTTATGAGAAGAAAAGTCTTAAAGCTAGGTGCTGTGAAGATGATTGTTCTTGACGAGGCAGATGAAATGCTAAACATGGGATTCAAGGAAGATGTCGAGACAATTCTAACAGAAATACCAGACAACAGACAAACAATACTGTTTTCAGCAACTATGTCAAAAGAAATTATGAAAATTACTGAACAGTTTTTGACTAATCCTGAATTGGTGCAAATATCACACCAACAATTATCTGTACCAACAATTGAGCAATACTATTTTGAAGTCCCTAGAGGCAGAAAAGTAGATGCACTTTGTAATGCCTTGGATGTTTACGATCCAGGCAAGGCCATTGTTTTTTGTAACACCAAAAAACAAGTGGAAGAACTACAAAGTGAACTTCAAGCAAGAGGCTACATGGCTGGCGGACTACATGGTGACATGCGTCAGGCATCAAGAGACCAAATGCTAAGAAGTTTCAAAGCTGGTAAAAACGATATTATGATTGCTACAGACGTAGCAGCAAGAGGCATCGACGTTGAAGATGTAGATATTGTATTCAATTTCGATTTACCACAAGATGAAGAGTACTATGTACACAGAATCGGTAGAACAGCCAGAGCTGGTAAAAGCGGTAAGGCATATACTTTCGTTGCCGGAAGAAATCAACTAAGAGAAATTAATCAATTAAGTAAATATGTAGGCAAAAAAATCCAACTTCAAGCTATACCGTCAAATGCGGATATACATGAAGTTAGACAAGCTGCACTAATGAAAGAAATCACTGGAATTTTAGAGAAGGAAACTGATCTTAAGAAGTATATGAATATTGTTGAGGACTTAACACAAGAAGATTACACATCACTTGATGTAGCTTTGGCTCTAATTAAAATACATCTAAAAGATATTGAAGCAAACAACAAACTTTGCGATGATTTGCATATTTCTTATGAAGGCAGTGGTAGTGACAGAGACAATAGAGATAGCGGACGTAGAAGAAATGACAGAAATGACAGAAATGATAGAGGCGACAGAGGCGAAAGAGTGGATAGAGGCGACAGAGGCAAGATGGCTAGCTTTAAAATAGACATCGGTAAAAAAGACGGAGCTGCTGCTAATATTATTCTAAGTGCTGTTACAAGAGCAACAGGACTTCCTGGAACTATGGTCGGCAGAATTGAAATATCTGATACCTATAGTTATTTTGACATTCCTGAAACTGAAGGCAACTTAGTTATTGAAAAAATGAAAAACCTAAAAGTAAGAAACATTGTAACTAATACTGAAAAGGTAGCAAGCAAGAATGCCAAGGATATCAACAGAGGTAGAAGACCATCTGGAGGAAGACCACCTAGTGGTAAACCTTCAGCTCCAAGAAAAAGAAAGTAGGCATAATTAATGGAAATAACTTATAGAAAAGCTGATATTAGTGAATCAATTACGATAGCAGAGCTATATAACGAGTTTCTATGTGACCTAAGAGATATAGGTAAAGATATATATTTTGACTTTGAGGAGCTTTCTGTCAATGACAGAGTCAAGCTCCTTGAAGAAAGATTTAATGCTGACAAGGGACTTGTTGTAGTGGCTGAGGTTGCAGGGGAAATTGTAGGCTTTATATCTATGACAATAATTAACTGCTTTATGATAGTATCCTCAATTAAGGATATTGGCTATATTGAGGCTGGTTATGTAAAACCTGATTATAGAAGACTAGGCATAACAACCAAACTTGAAAATATGGTAGAAGATTTCCTTAAAGAAAAGGGAATAAGATACCTTGAATTATTCACCTTAATGAATAATGAAATCGCTAATAATAGCTGGAGCAAGTTAGGCTTTATACCTTTCAGGCAACAGTGGAGGAAAGATTTGAATGAATAAACTTGCTATAATAACTGGAGCGAATACTGGTCTTGGCTTTGAAACAGCCAAGGCTTTACTTTTAGATGGATATCATGTAGTTATGGCCAACAGAGATATGGCTAAGACAAAAGATGCTATCAATAAATTAAGAACACTAGGTCTTGGTGAAAGAGTCGACTTTATCCAAATGGATCTAGAAGACAGACCCTCGATAGAAGCATTTGCAGCAGAATTTGAAAATAAATTTGGACAATTTGATATACTTGTAAACAATGGTGGAGCACTTTTACCAAAATATTCCATTACCAAAAACGGTCTGGAAAAACATTTTGATGTCAACTACCTGGGACACTTTTATCTAAACAGTCTATTAATGGATTTAATGGCAAAAGATGGACTAGTAGTTAGTCTTGGAAGCCTAGCCCACAAAATGTCTGTTGCTGATATTCATTTTGAGGACATAACTTTTAATAGTGAAAGTTACGAAAAAATGAAAGCCTATGCCCAGTCTAAACTGGCACTTACTCTTTATGGAGTAGAACTAGCCAGAAAATTTGAAGGTACCAGCAGACGCTCATTGATAGTTCATCCTGGAGTGTCCAATACAGATATATTCTCAAGATATTATGGAAAACTACTTGGCAAAATACTTATGCCAATAGCCAACTGGTATGGTGTCAGCGGACCAAAGGAAGGTGCGCAATCCATAATCCATGCCATAAGAGATAATGATATACCAAACGGCTCATATATAGGGCCTCAAGGCAAAAAAGAATGGAGAGGCTGTCCCGGTTTTTGCAACCTGTCAAGTAAAGCACTTGATGATAAACTGGCAAAAGACCTTTGGCGCTTTAGCGAAAAACTCATAGGTAATAAATTCATAGTAAATTAAGATGGAATAGATGAATATGGGTAGTGAGGTAATGATGAAAAAATACATTATAGCACTTGATCAAGGCACAACAAGTTCAAGAGCCTTGGTGTTTGATGAAAAAAAGAATATTGTCGCAACAGCTCAAAAAGAGATTGTTCAAATATATCCAAAAGAGGGATATATTGAACATGATCCCCTTGAGCTATTTAATTCTGTTGTAGAAGTGATGAAAGATGCGGTTAATAGGTCTGGAATAGCGATTAAGGATATTGCAGGTATTGGTATTGCTAATCAAAGAGAAACAACTATTCTTTTTAATAAAAATACTGGAGAACCAGTATATAATGCCATAGTATGGCAATGTAGAAGAACCATAGATATTTGCAGAAAATTGGAAGATGAAGGTTATACGGAATACATCAAGGAGAATACAGGCTTAGTAATAGATCCATACTTTTCTGGTACCAAGATTTCCTGGATACTAGATAATGTTGAAGGTGTAAGACAATTGGCAAATGAGGGTAATCTAGGATTTTCCACAGTTGACAGTTGGCTACTATACAAACTGACTGATGGAGCGGTCCACAAAACTGATATGACCAATGCCTCAAGAACAATGTTGTATAACATCAGAGAATTAAAATGGGACAGTGTTCTATGTAGTGCACTCAATATTCCTATGAATATATTGCCAGAAGTGGTTGAGTCAAGCGGAGTATTTGGTCAATTTGACTATGAAGGGTATCTTTTGCCGATTGTTAGCATGGTCGGTGATCAACAATCGGCTCTCTTTGGACAAGGATGCATTAAAACTGGTGATGTAAAGAACACTTATGGAACAGGTTGTTTCTTATTAGTTAATACAGGTGAGAAACTGATTTTAAGTCAAGCTGGACTTATATCTACTATTGGTATTAGTTATGCTGGAAAAGTATCCTATGCAATTGAAGGCAGTGTATTTATGGGCGGGGCTTTATTTAAATGGATGAGAGATGAACTAGGGCTATTTTTAAATAATGACGAAATTGAAGTGCTTGCAAGAAGTGTAGAAAATTCCTTAGGGGTGGTTATCGTACCTGCCTTTACAGGACTAGGGGCCCCCTATTGGGATATGAATGCTAGAGGAACAATTTTTGGCCTCACTAGAGGCATATCCAAGGGACATATCGTCAGAGCAGGTATTGAAGCAGTTGTTATGCAAGTTCAAGACTTATTGACTGCCATCAAGGAAGATATTGTTTTTGATCTAAATTCACTGCGAGTTGATGGTGGTGCTTGTGTTAACAACCTATTACTAGAAATGCAAAGTAAAATTTCAGGACTTAAGGTCATAAGACCAGATAATATTGAATCTACAGCATTAGGAGCCTATTTTCTAGCGGGTTTAGAACTGGGTTTTTGGTCAGGATTGGATGAATTATTCAGCTCTACAAATGGAATGGTTGTATTTGATGAGAAAGTGGATGATGATAAAAATATGATGTTGTCTGATGCTTGGAAAAAGGCAGTCGCTGCAGTTAGATTTTATGCTGGTAATTAATTGATTTTAGCCATATATTGTGATAAAATCTATTTTGTTGTTTGCCAACATAGCTCAGTAGGTAGAGCGTCACCATGGTAAGGTGAAGGTCCCCGGTTCGATTCCGGATGTTGGCTCCAATAGTTGTTCTAAGATTTCATTCTTTATTGAGTGGAATCTTTTTTTATGTTGATATTTACCTTTAAAGTATTAGTTAATCACGTATTTACTGGTGTTGCCTAATTTATTGGTCAATGAAAACAATTTCATTAACAAAATAACGTCATATCCCTTATAATTTTAAACATAGGACTGTATAATTTAAATGTGAAGGTAATAGTATGATTTAATCATAAATTATGTAAAAAACACAGGAGGTAAAAAGAAGTATGAATTATCAAGACATTCTTGTAAAAGCAGAAGGCTACAAAAAGGAAATGACCCAATTTCTAAGAGATATGATCGCTATACCTAGCGAATCTTGTCAAGAAGAACTAGTGGTAAAAAGAATCAAGGAGGAAATGGACAAAGTCGGTTTCGATGAAACTTGGTTTGATGGACTAGGAAACGTTATTGGTCGTATCGGAAATGGTAAGAAAGTTATTGCCATGGATGCTCACATCGACACAGTAGGTATTGGTAACATTGCCAACTGGACTGAGTGTGATCCTTATGAAGGTAAATTAGTAGGCGATGAAATATATGGTCGTGGTGGATCTGACCAAGAAGGCGGAATGGCTTCTATGGTTTATGCAGGTAAAGTTATCAAGGACTTAGGTCTTGAAGACGACTATACATTATATGTAGTTGGTTCAGTACAAGAAGAAGACTGTGATGGTCTTTGCTGGCAGTGGATTCTTGAACAAGAAGTTCCAGCTGGCAAGTTCAAGAAACCTGAATTCGTAGTTATCACAGAACCTACTTCACTAAGAATCTACAGAGGACACAGAGGCCGTATGGAAATAAGAGTTGACGTTAAAGGCATAAGTTGCCACGGATCAGCTCCTGAGCGTGGAGACAATGCAATTTACAAAATGGCTCCAATCATCATCGAACTAAGAGCTCTTAACGAGAACTTACACTATGATGCGTTCTTAGGAAAAGGTACTCTTGCTATTTCTGAAATCTTCTTCACATCTCCTTCAAGATGTGCTGTTGCTGATAGTTGTGCTATCTCAATCGACAGAAGACTTACAGACGGCGAAACTTGGGAAGGTGCTCTTCAAGAAGTTAGAAACCTACCAGCTGTTAAAGAAGCAGGCGGAATTGTTTCACTTTATGAATACGATCGTCCATCATGGAATGGTACAGTTTACAAAACTGAAAGCTATTTCCCAACATGGGTAATCCCAGAATCAGATCCAATTTGTCAAACTTTAGTTGAAGCTGGTAACGGTTTATTCACTAAAGATAACTTCAAACTATTAAAAGAACAAGAAGGCCTAGAAGATGACTTCATGAGCGTATTCAACGACGGAGTTGTTGTAGACAAGTGGACATTCTCAACTAATGGTGTTTCTATCATGGGACGTCATGGAATCAAATGTATCGGTTTTGGACCAGGACACGAAAGACAAGCTCACGCTCCTAACGAGAAAACATTTGCCTCTCACTTAGTTGCTTGTGCTGCTATGTATGCTGCTATCCCAGGCCTATATGTAAACAAATATTCAAAATAGTAACTGTTTAAATTTAAAATAAAAAAAGAATAAAATCAGGAGGTTTTTTTATGCAAGCTAATTTAAGAGGAAAACATCTAATCACTTTAAGAGAGTGGACTAAGGAAGAAGTAGATACATTAATGGACGTATCTTTCGACCTTAAAAGAAAGTTCGCTATGGGAATATCTACTAGATACCTAGAAGATAACACAATATTCCTAATGTTCTTTGAAGCATCAACTAGAACAAGAAACTCAATGGAAGCTGGTATTACACAACTTGGTGGACACGCGCACTTCCTAGATACTTCAACTATGCAGATTTCACACGGTGAAACTCCAAAGGACACTGCTGTAATCCTAGCTCGTTTCGGACATGCAATTGCTTGCCGTATCTGTGCTTGGGAAGTTGGAAACAAGTATATTAGAGAAATGGCTAAATGGTCACCAGTACCAGTAATCAACATGCAATGTGATCTTTATCACCCATTACAAGGTTTAGCTGACTTGATGACTATCATCGAAAAATTCGGCGACACTAAGGGTGTTAATGTATCAATTATCTGGGCTTATGCAACAAGCCATAAGAAACCAATATCAGTACCATTGTCACAAGCTTTGTTGTTCCCTCGTTATGGAATGAACACAACTCTTGCTTACCCAGCTGGTTATGAATTACCACAATGGGTATATGATGAAGCTGAAGAAAACGCAAAAAGACATGGTGGATCTTTCAGAATCACTCATGATCAAGAAGAAGCTTACAGAAATGCTGACGTTGTTATTCCTAAAAACTGGGGTAACTGGGTTACTGACTCAAAAGGCGACACAACTTCAAAGAACGTATTAGACGAAAGCTTAAAAGTATGGAAATGTACAGAAGCTCTAATGCAAACTGTTAGCCCAAGATGCGTGTATATGCATGCTCTACCAGCTGACAGAAATAACGAAGTTGAAGATGCTGTAATCGACGGTAAATGGTCTGTAGTATATGATGAAGCAGAAAACAGACTACACACTTCTAAAGCTGTTATGGCTTTAACTATGGGTGGAAGAAACGCTTACAAACAATAACATACATCTCAACAGGAAAAGGAGTTTCATTAGTTTCTAATGGAACTCCCTTTTCACAAATTGGTTAAATAATAAAATGTACTAATAAATTTGGAGGTACGACATGAGCGATTTAATGAGAATGATTCCTTTCGGACAAATGATCGAATGGATGCAAAAAGAATACAAGGACCAAAATTCCATATTTGGAATAAGAGACAACAAGTTTTATAGAAACGAAAGTGGTAAATTTATCGAAGTTAACGGTGAAAAAATTGCATCACCAATAGGACCAGCAGCCGGACCTAATTCACAGTTGGCACAAAATATTGTTGCTTCATACCTAACAGGTTGTCGTTTCATTGAATTAAAAACAATTCAAGAAATGGATGGCGAAGCTTTAAGAGCTTGTGTTGCAAAACCATGTATCAACGTACAAGACGAAGGATATAACATTGAATGGTCAACAGAATTGACAGTTCAAGAAGCATATGACGAATATATTAAAGCTTGGTTCATCCTATATGTAATGGGTAAAGAACTAGGACTAAACAATGGTAAAGACTTTGCCTTTAACATGAGCGTTGGCTATGATTTAGACAATATCAAGAAACCAAAAGTTAGTGGTTTTATTGATAATATGATCGATGCTAGTAACACTCCTATCTGGAAAGAGTGTAAAGAATATCTTTTAAATAATCTTGACAAGTTTGAGAATGTTGATAAAGCATATGTTGAGTCGATTTCAGCTAATGTTTGTCCTTCAGCTACTATTTCTACTTTGCATGGATGTCCTCCGGCAGAAATTGAAAGAATTGCTATGTACTTACTTGAAGAAAAGAAACTTAATACTTTCATCAAAGCTAATCCAACCCTAAATGGTTATGAATTTGCTAGAAAATTGATGGATGATATGGGTTATGACTATATAGGGTTTGATGATCATCACTTTAACAACGACCTACAATGGGAAGATGCTATAGTAATGTTTGGAAGACTTATGGCAGTTGCAAATAAACTAAAATTAGGTTTTGGTGTTAAATTAACAAATACTTTTGCAGTACAAATTAAGAATAAAGAATTCGCTTCTGGTGATGAAATGTACATGTCAGGACGTTCACTTTATCCGTTGACTATAAACTTAGCAAGAAAACTGTCCGACTATTTTAACGGACAATTACAAATATCCTATTCTGGTGGAGCTGATTTCTTTAATATCAAAGAAATTATCGGTGTTGGTATTCAGCCAGTAACTGTTGCTTCAACCATCTTAAAACCAGGTGGATATGAAAGAGTACAACAACTTGCAGTAGAAGTTGAATCAATGTTAAATGGATCTTTTGCAGGTATTGATGTTGCTGCTTTAGGTAAGTTAGCAGATGAAGTTGTAACAAACAAATATCACGTAAAATCTAGAAGAACTGCACAAAGCAGAAAAACTTCATCTCGTTTACCTTTATTAGATTGTTTCAAAGCACCTTGTAAAGATGGCGGATGCCCAATAAACCAACAAATACCTGAATATTTAAAACTAGTAAGCGAAGGCAATTATGCAGATGCTTATAAAGTCATTGTCAATGATAATACAGCACCTGGAATTCTAGGAACTATATGTGATCATCAATGCCAGTACAAGTGTACTAGACTTGATTATGACGAGTCTCTAGAAATCAGAAATGCTAAAAAAATAGCTGTAGAAAACGCAGCAGATGCCTATATAGCAGACATTAAAGTAGCAGAATTAAGAACTGACAAAAAAGTTGCAGTTATAGGTGCTGGACCTGCGGGTATGGCAGTAGCAACTTACTTAAGAAGAAATGGTGTTGCCGTTACTGTTATGGACAGAAAAGAAAAAGCTTATGGTATAGTTAACTACGTTATCCCTGAATTCAGAATTTCAGACCAAATGATTGCTAGAGATACAGCACTAGCTGAAAAAGCTGGCGTTGAATTCAAATTCGGAATTGATGAAAACTTTGACTTAGGAAAACTTAAAGAAGAATATGATTACGTAGTAATCGCTATTGGAGCTTGGGGCAAAGGAACAAATCCAATCAACGAAAGAGTAACATCTATTATGGATTCACTAGCATTCCTAGAAAGCTATAAAGCTAATAAGGGCAATGTAACATTAGGTAAAGAAGTAGTAGTCATTGGTGGTGGAGACGTTGCTATGGACTGTGCTAGAGCTGCCAAGAGAGTTCCAGGCGTTGAAAAAGTAACTATCGTTTACAGAAGAAACATTGCAAGTATGCCTGCTGAAAAAGAAGAAATTGAAATGGCAATGGAAGATGGAGTGATATTTAAAGAACTATTGGCTCCTATGTCATATTTCAATAATCACCTAACATGTGAAGTTATGGAACTTGGAGAAAAAGGTGAAGGCGGAAAATGTGCAATTACAGGATCATGTAATATGATAAATATTGCTGCTGATGCTGTTATTGGAGCAACTGGAGCTAAAGTACAAAAAGAATTTTTCAAAGGCTTAGAACTTGACGAAAGAGGAAATGCCAAGATTACAGCTGACAACGAAACTTCAATGCCAGGAGTATTTATTGCTGGAGATTGTAAAACAGGAGCTTCAACAATAGTTAAAGCTGTTGCTGACGGTAAAACAGTTGCTAAAGCAATTTTAAGAAAAACACACCTAGGAAACGATTTTGTTAGATTCACTGTTAAACAAGACGAAGCTGACATATATGCAAGAAAAGGTATTCTTAAAGAAGCTGTCAAGGATGCTAAAGACGGAGATCGTTGTTTAGTTTGTGACCAAATTTGCGAAATCTGCGTTGATGTTTGTCCTAACAGAGCTAATGTAAAAGTACTGGTTGGCAAAACACACCAAATACTTCACGTAGACGGTATGTGTAACGAATGTGGAAACTGCGGAATTTTCTGCCCACACACTGGCAACCCATACAAAGACAAAGTAACAATTTTCTGGACAGAAGAAGACTTCAAGGACAGCACTAATGTAGGCTTCTTGCCAACTGGCAAAGATACATTCTTAGTTAGAATTGAAAATGGAAATGTAGTTGAGCATAAACTAGGTGATGGACAATTGTCACTACCTTTGGAAGCTATGTTAAACTCTGTCATAGAGAACTATGACTATTATGTTAAGAACCTATAAAGGAGAAACAATATGTTATTAATTGGAAATGGTAAAGTATTTACCAGAGATGAAAACAATCAATTTATAGAAAACGGTGCTGTCCTAATAGACGGTAAGGTTATCAAAGCAATAGGCAAAACTGAAGATCTAAAAAAACAATATCCACAAGCTGAATACAAAGATGCTAGAGGAAGACTAGTTATGCCAGGATTTATTAACACACACATGCACTACTACAGCACATTTGCTAGAGGGATGTCCTTGGACAGCCCTCCAGCTACAATGTTCAGCATGATTCTTGAAAATTTATGGTGGAAACTAGACAAAATGTTAACATTAGAAGACGTTTACTACAGTGCTGCAGGTCCTATGCTTGATCAAATCAAGTCAGGTGTTACTACAGTAATTGACCACCATGCTAGCCCATATGCAGTTAAAGGCAGTTTGTTTAAAATTGCTGATGCTGCTAAAGATTTAGGAATAAGAAGTAACTTGTGTTACGAGATTTCTGATAGAGATGGCGCTAAAATCAAGGATGAAGGTATTGCTGAAAGTGTTGATTTCGTTAAATATTGCCAAGAGCAAAAAGACGATATGATCAAAGGAATGTTCGGAATGCACGCTTCTATGACTATTTCAGATAGTACTTTAGATGAAGTAGTTTCTGCTGCTAAAGGATTAGGCGCTGGTATACACGTACACTCAGCTGAAGGCATAGAAGACGTTGCTGATTCACTTGCTAAATACAAAATGAGAGTTGTTGAGAGATGGTATAAGAAGGGCGTACTAGACGAAAAGAGTATTGCTGTACACTGTATCCATGTTACTGACGATGAAATTGGTATGTTAAAAGATAGTGGAACAGCTGTTGTTCATAATCCAGAATCTAATATGGGTAATGCTGTAGGCGTTTCACCTATTCTAAAGATGATGGACAAAGGTGTTTTACTTGGACTTGGAACTGATGGTTACACAGCTGATATGACTGAGTCATACAAAGTTGCGGGTATCCTTCAAAGACATAATGAAGCAAAACCATTCGTAGCTTGGGGTGAAGTACCTACAATGCTATTTGAAAACAACAAAATTATCACAAATAGATATTTAGATGGACATGTTGGTACATTAAAAGAAGGCGCTTATGCCGATGTAATCATAGTTGACTACAATCCTCCAACACCAATGGATGCCGGTAATATTAACGGACATATCCTATTTGGAGTAACTGGAAGACATGTAGATACAACAATTGTCAATGGTAAAATATTAATGGATGAGAGAAAACTAGTTAACATAGATGAAGAAGCCATAATGGCAAGAAGCAGAGAGTTGGCAACATCTCTTTGGAGCAGAATCTAAAGTTTTCTCGAAAGGAGAGTTTCAATGGAACATAAGGTAATAGGTAAAAGTGTTGAAAGATGGGATGCTATTGCCAAGGTAACAGGAAGAGCCAACTATACTGGAGATATTCCTCAAAAAGAACTTCTTTATGGTAAAATTTGCAGAGCAAAGATTACTCATGGAAAAGTAAAGAATATGGATATTAGTGAAGCTTTAAAAGTACCTGGAGTAGTAAAAATCCTTACACCTGATGACGTACCAGAGATATCTTTCCCGACAGCAGGACATCCGTATAGTTTGGATCCAAAATTTGCAGATATTGCAGATCGCAGAATCCTAACTAGAAATGTTCGCCTGTATGGTGACGAGATAGCTGCAGTAATCGCTGAATCTGAATTGGCCGCAGAAATAGCAGTATCTAAAATTAAAGTTGAATATGAAGAATATGAGTTTTATCTAACACCTGAAGAAGCTTTAAAAGAGGGTGCAGTGGAAATTCATGAAGGAACAAAAAATATCATAGCCGAAACCAAGGCAGAAATAGGTGATATTGATGCTGGTTTTAAAAAAGCAGATTTTATAATTGAGGATGTATGTGCTACACCAATAGTACAACATTGTCAGATGGAAAATCAGATAGCATATGCCTATAAGGATGTTGATAATAGATGGGTTTGTGTATCATCTACCCAAATTCCTCATATTTGTCGCAGAATACTTGGACAAGCATTTGGAATGCCTTGGGGAAGATTTAGAGTCATTAAGCCATTTATTGGTGGAGGCTTTGGTAACAAACAGGATATTACAATAGAGCCATTGGTAGTAGCCATGTCTATGGCAGTTGGAGGAAAAGCTGTAATACTAGATCTCCATAGAGAAGAAGTCTTTGCCTGGACCCGTGTAAGACATGCCATCAGTTATAAAGTTAAAATGGGCTTTACTAAGGATGGTGTTATAACAGCGGCAGATATTGACGCAACTTCAAATAATGGTGCCTATGCATCACATGGACATTCAATTGTAGCTAAAGGTGGTGGCATAACAACCGCAATTTACAAAATACCAAACTTTAGATATAAGGCTAGAACTGTATATACAAACACTGCAGCTGCTGGAGCTATGAGGGGTTATGGAGTACCTCAAATTACTTATGCCTTAGAAACTTTCATGAATAAAGTTAGTATTCAAACTGGTATTGATCAGTTTGAATTAAGGGAAAAGAACTTAACAAATGTAAATGAAGAAAACCCTCTTCTACATATGGTTCAACATACAATGAGCTTAAGAGAGTGCTTTGAAAAAGGTAAAGAAGTTTTCAAATGGGACGAAAAAAGAAAAGCTATCGATAACACTAAATCTGGGGATTATGTAAGAGGTCTTGGAATGGCAGCATTCGCCTATACTTCAGGAGCATATCCTAAGACTATGGAAATTGGTGGTTGTAGACTTATTTTAAACCAGGATGGAAGCATCAAGATGATGGTAGGTGCAACTGAAATAGGACAAGGTGCAGATACTGTATTTAGTCAAATGGTTGCAGATACTGTGGGTATTCCTTTTGAATGGGTAATAGCTGATGCAGTAACTGATACAGATATTGCCCCATTTGATACGGGTGCCTATGCTTCAAGACAAACATTTGTCTCTGGAATGGCTGTTAAAAAAGCAGCTGTGGAATTAAGAGATAAAATTCTTCAAGCTTCCTATGATTTCTCAAAGTTAGGTAACAAGGTCCCGGTTGAAGACATGGATATTGTTGATGGTAACATTATACAAAAACATAATGGACAGATTATCGAAACACTTGGAGACTTAGCTTTGAAAACATATTATGATATGCATACAGGTTTTTGTCTAACAGCGGATGTATCAAATAGATGTATCAAGAATGCATATCCATTTGGAGTAACATTGTGTGAGGTAGAGGTAGACAAGAAAACTGGTAAAGTAGAAGTGCTATCAATACTAAACATACATGATTCAGGGAAGATCATCAATCCATTGCTAGCTGCCGGACAAGTTGAAGGTGGAATGGCACAGGGATTAGGCTATGGTCTAGCTGAAGAATTAAAATATGATGAAAAAACAGGTAAGCCGTTAAACAACAATTTGTTGGACTACAAGATGCCAACATTTATGGATGTTCCAGATTTAGGTGTGTCTTTTGTGGAAATTGATGATCCAGTGGGACCTTATGGCAATAAGTCACTTGGTGAACCTCCATTGTGCAGTCCGGCACCTGCTCTAAGAAATGCAATTATTGACGCTTTGGGAATATATGTAAAAGATATACCTGTCACTCCTCAAAAGATAATTGAGGCTTTAAGTGAAAATAGGGAGGTGTAGGAAATGTATCAAATTAATGGATATTTTGAAGCTTCCACTATTAAGGAAGCCATTGACTATCTGATAGGAAATGAAAACAGTCAAGTAATAGCTGGAGGTACAGATGTTCTAATAAAGACTAGGGAAAGAAAATCTGGTTATACAGATAAAGACTTGGTCGGTATTATGAGAATTCCTGAATTAAAAGGCATCAATCTTGATGATGATGGTAATATCTTGATTGGTAGTACAACTACTTTCACTGAAGTAGAAGAAGACGAAATAATTCAAATGAATATACCTTCACTTGCTGCAGCATGTGGCAGTGTTGGTGGACCTCAAATTAGAAACATTGGAACAATAGGTGGTAATGTTGCCAATGGTGCAACTTCAGCTGATAGTGCTTCAACATTATTTGCCATGGATGCAGTTATATGCCTTGAAGGATCTGATGGTAAAAGAGAATTACCAATTAAGGAATTTTATCTTGGACCTGGTAAAGTAGCCTTGAACAAAGGTGAATTGATGACACACATCAAGATTCTTAAAGAAAACTTCATGTGTTTTAAAGGACACTATATTAAGTTCAGCCAAAGAAAAGCGATGGATATTGCAACTCTTGGATGTTCAGTAATGGTAAAGACTACTGGGAATAAGATTGATGATCTTAAAATTGCTTACGGTGTAGCAGGACCTACTCCTATACGTGCAACTGAAGCTGAAGCTATGGCTAAAGGTATGGAAATAACAGCTGAAAATCTCGACTTAATTGGTGAGAAATGCTTGGAAAATGCCAGTGCCAGAGATTCCTGGAGAGCATCAAAAGCCTTTAGACAACAATTAATCAGAGAGCTTCCTAAGAGAGCTATCAAGATTGCCCTAGGAGGTGGAGAATAATGTTAAAAACAATTAATTTTACATTAAATGGAAGAGCTATGGAACTACAAGTTGACGTTCGTGAATCTCTACTTGATATGATAAGAAACAGACTTCACTTGACTGGTACCAAACAAGGTTGTGGAGTTGGAGAGTGTGGTGCCTGTGCAGTATTAATTGACGGACAGACACTTGATTCTTGCATCTATTTAGCAGTTTGGGCTGACGGCAAGGATATAGTTACCATTGAAGGATTGACAGGCGCTGATGGAAGTTTAACAGACTTGCAGCAGAACTTTGTAGATAAAGGAGCTGTACAATGTGGATTCTGTACTCCAGGATTTGTTGTATCTGCTACTGCCTTACTTGAGAAAAAACCTAATCCTACAAAAGCAGAAATAAGGAGAGGTTTATCAGGTAATCTTTGCCGTTGCACAGGTTACCAAAAAATTCTTGATGCTGTAGAATCAACTGCAGATCAGAGGAGGAATAAATAAATATGATTAAAACAAGTTTTATAGTTAATGGGAAAAGTTATGAAATTGAAGTTGACGAAAATCAGAACCTACTTAACTATCTTAGAGACGAACTACAACTATATGGAACAAAAAATGGTTGTGGTAAGGCTCAGTGTGGTGCTTGCACACTTATAATAAATGGTGATGCAAAAAGAGCTTGTACAATAAAAATGAGCAAGGTTGAAGGGGCTGTAATAGAGACTATCGAAGGTCTTTCTAAAGGTGGAGAACTTCATCCTGTACAAGTTGGATTTGTAAATACTGGTGCGATTCAATGTGGATTTTGTACACCAGGTATGATTATGTCAGCTAAGGCACTTTTAGATAAGAATTTAAATCCGACTAAAGCTGAAATACAAAATGCCTTGAAATTCAATATCTGTCGATGTACTGGATATGTAGCTATTATTGATGCAGTTGAAATGGCTGCTAAAATACTTAGAGGAGAAGATGTAACCTATCTACCAACAGAAGGTGGAATTGGTACTTCACCAATAGGTAAGGATGTAGTCCAAAAAGCTTTAGGACTTCCTATCTATGCAGAAGACAGAGAATTTCCTAACATGATGTACGGAAAGTTGAAGTATACAGATTACCCTTCAGCAATCGTTAAAAAGATAGACACTAGCAAAGCTGAGGCTTTAGAGGGTGTAGTTAAAGTATTAACTGCAGATGATATTCCTGGAAGAAAGACTTTTGGACTTTTAAACCCTCATCAACCTGTAATGGTTCCTGTTGGTGGTAAAGTTAGATATGTTGGAGATCCTATTGCTACAGTTTTGGCTGATAGTTTGAAAGTAGCTGAAGCTGCTGTTAAGTTAATTGAGGTTGAATACGAAGTTCTTGACGGTGTTTGGTCAGTTGAAGATGCCTTAAATGATAAAAGATTTGAAATATGGAATAAGGAAGATGTTGCATCACATACTAAAATTAGACGTGGTGACACTGATAAGGCTTTTGAAGAATGCGACTTAATTGTTGAAGATGATTTCTATGTACCTAATATTGAACATGCTTATATGGAAATTGAAGCTTGTGTTACTAATATGGACAAAAATGGAGCAATTCATGTTCATATGTCTCATCAAGGTGCCTATGACATGAGAAACATGTTTGTTAAAACCTTAAATGTTGATGATGAAATGGTTATTATGGATACTTGTCCAACTGGTGGTGGTTTTGGTGGTAAAGAAGAACCAACAATTCACCTGCATTGTGCTTTAGGTACTTTGTTAACTGGTAGACCTTGTAAGATTGTAATGACTAGAGAAGAATCAATTATGGTTTCAACAAAACGTCATGCTGAAAAAATACATATGAAGTATGGTGTGAAAAAGGATGGTACATTCCATGCCTTTAGAGGAAGAGCAGACGTTGAATGCGGTGCTTATGATTCTTTAAGCGGACCAGTAGTATTTAGATCAGGTGTTGTTATGAATGGACCTTATGCAGTTCCTTTTGCACATACTGATAGTATAGGTCATTATACCAATACTCCTCCAGGTGGAGCTTTCAGGGGCTTCGGTAGCACACAAGTAACTTTTGGAGCTGAAATCCTAGTTGATGAAATTGCTAGAAAACTTGAAATGGATCCATTTGAAATCAGGTTGAAAAATGCCTTGGAAGATGGAAAACAAGGTATCACTGGTCAAACTATGGGTACTGGTATTGGTTTGAAGAAAAGTTTAATTATGGTGAAAGAACAACTTGAAAAAGTTAAAAATCAATATCAACCAAGCGGACCAAACAAGAAAATTGGTATCGGTGTTGCTTCATCATACAAGAATGTTGGTATAGGTATAGGTCTACATGACGGTGCTGGTGCTAAGATGGAACTAAAAGCTGATGGTACTATTATGTTGAAACATGGTGCTGCTTCACTTGGTCAAGGACCAGATACAACTTTTGCTCAAATTGCTTCAACTGTAACTGGAATTCCTTATAGTAAGATAGAAGTTATAAATAATATAACTCCAGATTGTCCAAATGGTGAAGAAACAACTGCATCAAGACAGACATTCGTAACAGGCAATGCAACAAAAGGTTGTGCTGATTTATTTAAAACCGAACTAATCAATAAAATTGAAACTGGTTTTGGTAAAAAGTATGATTTAATTGAGTATAATGACAAGGGTGTTTTACTTAATGGAACACTTGTAAATTATAAGGAACTAGTAGATAGAATTGGAAGTTTTGAGGTCGAGTATGAATACATACCACCACAAACAAGCCCGCTAAATACTATGAATACTCCAAATCCTGGTGATAATCCAGTTGATTATAAAATTCACTATTCTTATACATTTGCTACTCATGCTCTAATACTAGAAGTAGATGAGTTGACAGGCGAATATCAGATATTAAGAATAATTGCTGCCAATGACTTAGGTACGGCGATCCACCCATTACAGTCTGAGGGACAGATTGCTGGTGGCGTAATGATGGGAGTTGGTTATGCAAAGAGTGAAGAGTTTGTTACTAAGGAAGGAAGAGTTGTTACTGACAATTTGGCCAAGCTTAAACTTCCAAAAATAACAGATTTACCAGATATGGATATTATACTTGTAGAGGATCCTCAACTTGAGGGACCATTTGGAGCAAAGGGTATGGGAGAACTTCCTGTTAATCCTGTTGCACCAGCAGTTTCCAATGCGATTTTTGACGCTATAGGTGTTAGGGTAAGAAGTCTTCCAATTACAAAGGAAAAAGTACTTGATGCAATAAATAATAGGGCTTAGAAAACGATTTCATAAAAAGAAATTTCGAGTTTCATATAGTATTATTTATTCCTAAGGAGTATAATTACTTCAAAGTAAGATTATTACTTTAAGGATTGTGACGAATACCTTTTAGTTGATTGAAAGAATTTTCAATAATATGAAGGAGGATGGAAAATGAAAAAATTATTATGGTTAGGACTTGCATTAGTCGTTATTTCTGGTATAGCTCTAGTAGGCTGTAACGGATCAGCTAAAAATGACAAGTTCAAAGTGGGAGTTATCTACATTGGTGAACCTGGGGATGCAGGTTGGACTTATGCACATGACCAAGGATTCAAAGCAGCTGTAAAAGCTATTGGTGAAGACAAAGTTGAATTAGTAATTCAACAAAATGTTAAAGAAGACCAAAGTGCTACTCAAGCTATGGAAGCTTTGATCAATCAAGGAGCTAAGGCTATATTTGCAACAAGCTTCGGCTACATGGACTACATTGTAGACCTAGCTGCTAAATATCCAGATGTTTATTTCTACCACTGTTCAGGTTACAAGGCCGCTGATAACCTAAGCACATATTTTGGTAAAATTGAACAAGCAAGATATTTAACTGGTATTGTTGCTGGATCACAAACACAAAGCAATCAAATCGGTTACGTAGCTGCTATGCCAATTCCTGAAGTAGTAAGAGGAATCAATGGATTCACATTGGGAGTTCGTTATGCGAACCCACAAGCTACTGTAAAAGTTATCTGGACAAATACATGGTATGATCCTCAAGTAGAAAAAGATGCTGCTAACGCACTATTGAAAGATGGTTGTGATGTTATAGCTCAGCACCAAGATACTGCAGGACCTCAAATTGCTGCACAAGATGTAGGTAAATGGTCAATCGGTTATAACTCTGATATGTCTAAATTTGCTCCAAAGGCAACTTTGACTTCAGCTGTTTGGCACTGGGAAGTTTACTATGAGCCTGCTATAAGAGCTGCTATGGACGGAACTTTCACATCAGAACAATACTTTGAAGGTTTGAATGAAGGCATTGCTTCTTATTCAAAACTAAATGTTGATTTATTGAAAGATAAAACTGTTCAAGCTAAAGTTGATGAACAGGAAGCTAAGATCAAAGGCGGATATAACATATTTACTGGTCCTTTAAAAGACAATGCTGGTAATATGGTTCTAGAAGCTGGTAAATCACATACTGATGCAGAATTATTATCAATGATGTATTTTGTTGAAGGTGTAATCGGAACTATTCCTAAATAAATTATAATTAATATGGCTAAATGGGGTTAATCTACCCTATTTAGCCATTATTATTAAGAGGAGGCAAATATGTCAAATGCTGTTGTAGAGATGAAAAACATTCGGAAAGTATTTCCTGGCGGCGTAGTAGCAAACGACAAAGTTGATTTGACTATTGAAAAGGGAGAAATACATGCTCTATTAGGAGAAAACGGTGCAGGAAAAAGTACACTGATGAATATCTTAACAGGGTTATATAGACAAGACGATGGAGATTTGTTCGTTAATGGACAAAAAATAGAAGGTAAGTATGGTCCTAAGGAAGCAATTGCTAAGGGCATTGGTATGGTTCATCAAAATTTCAGACTAGTTAAACCATTTACAGTTTCAGAAAATATGGCATTAGGAACAGAGGGTAAGTTTCTTTATGATGGAAAAATTATTGAGAGTAAAATAGAAGAAATTTCTAAAAAATTCCAGTTGCAAATTTCACCTAAGGCTAAAATATGGCAATTATCTATTGGAGAACAGCAAAGAGTTGAAATCATAAAAATGCTTTACAGAGGAGCTCAAATTTTAATAATGGACGAGCCAACTGCTGTTTTGACACCAAATGAAGTCAAGGGGTTGTTCGATATATTGAAAGCTATGACTAAAGAAGGTATTTCAATTATCTTCATTACTCATAAAATGCATGAAGTTTTGTCATATGCAGATAGAATTACAGTGCTAAGAGGAGGCTTTGCCATTAAGACATTAAATGCCAAGGATACTAATGATAGAGAATTGGCCGACTTGATGGTGGGAAGACAGTTGGATGCTAAAAGAATGATAGCTGATGATGTTCCTCTAGGTGAAGTGGTTTTAAAGCTTACTGATGTTAGAGCAATGAATGATAAAGGATTACCTGCTTTAGATAATGTTTCTTTCGAAATAAGAGGTGGAGAGATTCTTGGGATTGCTGGAGTAGCCGGAAACGGTCAAAAAGAATTATCTGAAGTAATTACTGGCTTGAGAAAAGTTACAGCGGGAAAAATCATGTTTAAAAAGGATGATATTACCAAAGAGTCAGTTCAACAGATTATTGATAGAAATGTAGCTTTTATTCCTGAAGATAGACATGGAATGGGATTGGCTAATAATTTACCAGCAACAGACAATGCTATCTTAAAATCATATCGTAATAAAAGATGTGGTGGAGTGTTGATGAATAAAAAGGTTGTTGATGAAATTACTCAAAAAATGGTTGATGATTTTGAAATCAAGATTCCTAATATTCATTGTAACGTTAAGTTGATGTCAGGTGGTAATCTTCAAAAATTAATTTTAGCAAGAGAAACTTTTGATAATCCTGAGTTGATTATTGCTGTATATCCTGTAAGAGGATTAGATGTTGGTGCTATCGACTATGTTCATCAAAAGTTAGCAGAAGAAAGAAAAAATGGTAAAGCAGTTCTTTTAATTTCCGAGGATTTAGAAGAAATCTACAAGATGACTGATAGAGTTGCTGTGCTTTATGAAGGTAAGATTATGGGTATTGTTAAGACACAAGATGCCAATATTAATGATCTTGGTCTAATGATGGCTGGTGCGAAAGGGAGTGAAGCGTAATGATTAAAGTTGAAAAAAGATTAGAAACACCTAAATATCTACAAATACT
>CAYPYD010000005.1:0-89479 GCA_964415195.1 uncultured Eubacteriales bacterium
TATGTAAAAGTATTAAGAGAGTATGCTAAAGCTGGCAATGATGTTGTTATTGGACATGGCTTCGAATTCGGAGATCCAGCACTAGAAGTTGCTAAGGAATTTCCAGATGTACAATTCATTGTTACAAGTACAAATGTAACTAACAACAAAAATGTTGGTTCGATCAACAATAACTATCTACAAGCTGGTTTCTTACAAGGTGCTTTTGCAGCTTTAATGTCAAAAACTGGTACTGTTGCACACGTAGGCGGATTAAATATTCCACCAATTGTAAACAATGCTAAAGGTTTTGAAGCAGGAGCTAAATACATCAACCCTAACATTAAAGTACTTGGTACTATAACTGGTAGCGGAGATGATGTTAACAAAGCTAAGGAGCAAGCATTAACTTTCATCGCACAAGGTGCTGATATTGTTATGGCTAATGCTAATGCAGCTGGTAGAGGAGTTTACGTAGCAGCAACAGAAAAAGGTGTATGGGCCGTAGCTTCAATATATGCAGAATATGATGCTTACGATAAAGCTTTAATAGCTTGTTCAAAAGCTGATATGTCATCTGCCTTATATACTGCTGTAAAACAAATTCAAGATGGCACATACAAGGTTCAATTTAACTTAATGGGAATCAAAGAAGGCATCGTAGGATTTAACTTCAGCCCTAAGTTAGAGTCAAATATCCCAGCTGATGTTAAAGCAAAAATGGCTGACCTTGAGAAAAAACTAGGTTCTAATGAAATTGATGTAACAAAATTAGTAAAATAGAAGACTTATAAAACTTAATATTAATTAAAAATTTAAAATTTTTGGGGTGCTGATTTATTTCGGCACCCCTATAAAAATAAGGTGAATAATATGGATCAACTTTTTAGCATTGGTGAATTGTGCAAACAATTTAAGCTTAACGTACAGACTATAAGATTTTATGATACCATAGGTCTGCTGAAACCACATAAAGTGGATCCAGATACTAATTATCGCTACTATAATTTCGATCAAGTCTGTAGGTTGGCATCAATTGTATACTTGAAAAAAATTGGATATTCTCTTAAAGAAATTGAATATTATCTAGATTCTATAGACATTGATTATACATTAAATAAACTTGAAGAACAGTCTTTTAGATTAAATGAACAATGGGCTAAGATTTTTTCAATAGATAGAGCTATAAAAAGAAAGATCAGCTTCATTAGAAGAGAAATGCCTAAAATAAGCAATCAATATTCTATGAAATATTTCGAAGAACGGAAATACATACCTATAGGTCTACTTCAGGAAATATATTCAGCTGAAAAATACTATTTTTACCCATCAATAGCATTTTATAAAGGTAGTGAGAAATGGTTTGGAGTCTACATTGAAGATGTAGAAGAAATAGAATTTAATAAGGATTCTGTACAAAGCATACCAGCAGGTCAATACTACTGTGGATATCATATAGGACCTTATACTGACGAATTTAAAACAATTGAATTAATCCGTGAAAGTGCTAAAGGAAAATATATTCTTGATGAACTTAGTGCTAATTTTAATATAATCGATGCTTTTGTTGAAAAAGATACATCGAAATTCATAGTTGAAGTCCAGATTAGAATATTAGAAACATTGTAAAAAAGGACCTAAGATTAATAATAAATCTTAGGTCCTTTCATTTTGATAAAAATATTATTTAAAAAATTAATAAAGCTTGACCTTCCAGTTACTGGAACTATTATTATTAATACAACAACAAACTTCAAAGGAGGCATTATGAACGACATATTAATCAAAAATGCTAAAGCAATAGTTACTTGTAACGAAACAGATGATGTATTATGGAATACCGATATTTTAATTAAAAATGGAATTATTAAAAAAATAGGCAAGAATATTGAAGCTGATGGCATTGAAAAATTAGATGCATCAGGTAAATTTATTTATCCGGGCTTAGTAAATACCCATCACCATTTCTTTCAAACATTTGTAAGAAATTTGGTCGCTGTAGACTACATAAATCTTCATGTAGTAGATTGGCTAGAAGTTATTTATAAGATTTTCAAACTAATAGATGAAGAGGTAATATACTACTCATCAATGACTGCAATGGCTGACCTTGTAAAACACGGTTGTACTACCGCATTTGACCATCAATACTGTTATACGAAAATTTCTGGCAAGAACCTTGTTGACAGACAAATGGAAGCAGCTGAAAAAATAGGAATCAGATACCATGCAGGTCGAGGAGCAAATACACTGCCAATTTCAAAAGGCAGCAACATACCTGATGAAATGGTTGAAACTACCGATGAATTCTTATCAGATTGTGAACGACTGATTAATAAATATCATGATCCAGATCCATTTTCTATGAAACAGATAGTAATTGCTCCATGTCAGCCAATAAACAGCTATAAAGAGACTTTTATTGATTCAATAAAATTAGCCCGATCAAAAAATGTTTTACTTCATACACACCTAGGTGAAGGTGAAAATGAAATCATGCTGGAGAAAACTGGAAGAAGAACTCTAGATTGGTGTGACGACATCGGCTTTATAGGGAAAGATGTCTGGTATGCCCATGGATGGGAACTGTTACCTGAAGAATACAAGAAAATGGGTAAAACTGGTACAGGAGTTTCCCATTGTCCTGCTCCGGCAGTTCTAGGAGGTCACAACATTCTTGATATGATTAGTATGCAGAAGGAGAATGTATTAATAAGTCTTGGATGTGACGGTTCGGCAACTAATGATAGTTCAAATCTTCTTGATTCTCTAAGAATGGCATTTATAATGCAAGCTTACTTCAGTAAGGAAAGAGGCGGTGCTATTACACCGTATGAACTATTGAAAATCGCTACAGTAAACGGTGCAAAGACTCTTGGTAGGGACAAACTTGGCTCATTAGAAGTAGATAAAGGGGCAGACTTGTTTATGATTGATACAGAATCATTAGAATTAACAGGAGCTCTGCATGATCCCAAAAATATACTAGCCAGAACAGGCGTTACAGGTCCAGTCTGGCTGACAATGATAAATGGTAAAGTAGTATATAAAGGAGGTGTTCTGACAGGTATAGATGAATACGAATTATCCAGAGAAGGTGAAAGGATATGCGATAAAGTATTAAGAAGCAAATCTGATTCATTCCCTAAGTGGTAATCACAATTAAATTAAAAGTAGGAGGTAAGATCAAATGAAAAAAATTATTATTATATTTATTACTATGTTACTAGCTTTAGCTGTTATTGGATGTGGTAAAACTGAAGAAAAAGCTGAGCAATTAAAGGTAGCCTTAGCTATACCAGGTGCAAAGACAGATGGAGGTTGGAGCCAGGTAGCTTACACTGGTCTATTGATGATTGAAGATGAATTAGATGCTGATGTTTCAGTAAATGAAAATACTCAGCCTGCAGATTATGAAAGAATTCTTCGAGATTATGCTAAAGATGGCAATGATGTAGTCATCGGTCATGGTTTTGAATTTTCAGATGCTGCACTCACTGTTGGCAAGGAATTTCCTGACACAATCTTTATTGTTACAAGCTCTGATGTTACAAATGATAAAAATGTCGGATCAATAAGCAACTATTATCAACAAGCAGGTTTCTTGAAAGGTGCATTTGCGGCATTAATGACAAAATCTAATATAGTAGGCGGAATCGGAGGTCTTAACATACCGCCAATTGCCAATGATATTAAAGGATTTGAGGCAGGAGCCAAATATATAAATCCTAATGTAAAGGTATTAACCGCAATCATCGGTAGTGATGATGTAAACAAAGCTAAAGAGCAAGGCTTGACCTTCGCTAGCCAAGGTGCTGATATATTAATGGGTAATGCTAATGCAGCAAGCCAAGGAGTTTATCTAGCAGCAGAAGAGAAGGGGTTGTTTTCAATAGCTTCCATCTTTGCAGAATATGATAAATTTGACAAGACTCTTATCGCTTGTGCACCAGCAGATATGTCTAAAGCAATTTTCACTACAGTTGAAAATATAAGCAATGATAAGTATAAAGCTGGATTTGAATTAATGGGAGTTAAGCAAGGTATAATCGACTTTACCTACAGCGGAAAACTGGGCTCTAAAGTTCCTAAAGATGTCATGGATAAAATGACTGAAATTAAAGAACAGATGTCATCAGGTAAATTAGATGTTATGAAATATGTAAAATAATTTCACTATATAAAGATTATAATATTTAAAGAATGTGTTAAAATAAGTGCAGGATATTAATCCTGCACTTAAATTTATTTGATAGAGATGGATGAATAATATGATTAAAGATTATTTTACTATTGGAGAACTTAGCGATCTTTTTAACATTAATACAAAAACGCTACGCTACTATGACGAAGTTGGTTTGTTTAAACCAGTCAAAAGAGATCCGGATACAGGTTACAGATATTATAAATTCAATCAGTTGTATGAGTTAGCAAGTATACGTTATTTGAGAAAACTTGAATATTCAATACAAAACATTAATAACTATATGAAATCAAGAAAAGTCGATACTGTTCTTGAAAAATTCAAAGAACAGTCACAAGCTTTACATGAGAAATGGGACGAACTTATTAGAATAGACAATATTATACAAAGAAAAATCCTATTTATTGAAAATGAACTGCCAAAAGTAAATTTTGATCAATTTGAAAAAAGGCATTATGGCAATAGAAAATTTATGCTAATTGGTAATGAGGATGAATTATATAAATCAGATATTTTCTATTTTTACCCAACAATAGCTTTTATTGGAAATGAAAAGACCTTTGGTTCATATTTATTGGATGATAATGAAAGTAATAATTCATTTATACCAGAGGGTGATTTTCTTTGTGGTTATCATAGAGGAACTTATGAAACTATATCGGAGACAATAAATAAAATATATGATAAGAATGAAGCTTATAAATTAGATGATAAAGCAATCAACTTTAATATTATTGATCAGTTTGTAGAGAGTGATGTAGATAATTATATAACTTGTATTCAAATAAGAATAATTAAATAAATCAATATCACAATAACCGATAATATATATTATGTAAACTAAATAAAGAATCATATAATAAGACTCAAATATACTTGTTATACTTGAGTCTTATGCTTATAGCAACTTATCCTTCTAAGGCTATAAACTTATCTGTCTTTGCTATTAGAAATATTGCAGTTAAAATAAATACAAAACCTACAATCTGTAATGGCATTAACTTTTCAGATAAGATTAAGGATGCTAAAATAACTGATAATACTGGTTCAAAGTTGGCAAATATCATTATCTCTCCTGCTTCTAGATAATTCATACTTTTCATGAAGAAGTAGTTGCCAAAACCAAAAATCATAGCACCATATAAGAACACCCATATAAGTAGGTTTAAATTATTACTGATTAAAGCAGGCCAATCAAAAAACAACAATATTGGTGATACAGTTATAGACCCTATTAGTATATAGAAGAAGTTTAAATTCCAGCTATCATACCTGGCACTAAGTTTTTTTCCAATTACGCTGAAAAATCCATAACTTATACCTGAACCTATACCAAACAAAAAGCCAATGAAATTAAATTCAAAGCTACTTCCACTCGATCCTAATGCTACTGCTACAGTCCCTAGTAGTACTAATAAAACCGCAATTAATTTATTTCTAGTAATTTTTTCCTTAAGATAAAAATGAGATAGGATTACTGTGAAAGCTGGTGCTGTATATAGATATATGATACCTTGACTAGCTCCTAGCAGGCTAAATGAATAGGATAAAGTAATTGCAAACATTGCACCACCAACTATTCCTAAAACCAGCCATAAAGGTAGATCCTTTTTATCGAAATGAAGTTTTTTTCTCATAACCATTATCATAATACTTAAAGTTATAAATCCTGATATTAATTTTAAGGCAGCTAATAAAATTGGGCTGAAGCCGGCGATTAATACTGATCTAGCTATAACACTCTGCCCTGAATATATAAGTACTGACAAAAATACCAAGGCAAAGCCTTTAAAACGAGTTTTTTTTGTTTCCATAATACACCAATCCTTCTATATTTAGTTACTATAATCAAGAAATAGGACTACTATTATTAAAATACCTATCTAAAAATATTGATCCAAAAGGTGCAAAAATTAAAATTGAAATAATAGAAATTACTAAAATATCTTCTCCTCCTACTATTCCTAATCCTAACGGTATATAGCCTAATGCAGCTTGAATTGTACCTTTTGGACTAAAGGAAAGAACATATAGTCTTTTTTCAAATTTACTATAATCATAGAAATTAATTACAATAATGACACCTAGAGAAATGAAAAATTGTATAATAAATAAGGCTGTAAAATGCGAAATACTGACTTGTCTTAAGATCTCTAAATTGAGACCTGCTCCAACCAGTGTAAATAAAAATAATTCACCTAAATTCCAGATTTTTTTAAAAGGTATAATTATAGTATTCGCAAGTTCTTTAGATTTATATCTAATAAACATCGAAAAAATTACAACTAACAATATAGCTGAAAAAGGTAAAAAATCACTAATGCTAATTTCTAATAAAACAATGAAACAGCATATTATAAAAAATATGAAACTTATTAGTTTTCTATTTATTTTATATTTCTTTTCAATAAAAATGATTAATATTGTCATTAAATAAGCAATGAGAACTTCTAAAACTAAAATAATAGGAATAAACATCGAATAATTAAATACATTTGAATTGTTTTTCAACCAAAATAAAATTATCGGAAAAATAAATAGTAAAAGTATATCATTAATAATTATAGATGAAAAAATAATTTGAGGAATTTGTTTAAAATCAGGTTTTTCTTCAATAATTCTCAACATTCTAGGTAGTACAATTGCAGGTGCAACACCACATATTACTACTCCTACTAAAATTGATTCCAATAAACCTAATTTTAGAAAAAAATTTCCAACATAAATACTCGACATAATTCCTAAAAGACTAGGAATCAGTGATAAAGCAACTATTTTCACTTTATTAGTTTTCAAATCTTCTAGTTGTATGGATAAGCCGGAAATTACAAGTATCAGCATCAAAGCAAGTTGTTTAATAACACTAGAATTTAACATTATTAATTCATCTAACCCGTTAAGAACATTAGGACCAATTAATATGCCTGCTAAAATATATCCCAATATATGAGGAAGCTTGAGCATTTTTGCCAAAAAACTAAATATATAACCAAAAAATATAATGATAATTATTGATAAAATCATTTTATAGCCTATATTGAAATTTTCAATGATACAGGACAATGATCACTTCCCATAACATTATCATGAATAACAAAATCAATAATAGAATCCTTTAACCTTTCTGATACTAGAAAATAATCAATTCTCCAGCCAGCGTTTGTAGCTCTAGCATTAAATCTATAGGACCACCAAGTATATTTATCTATTTCATTAGGATACAAATATCTAAAGCTATCAACAAATCCAGCATCTAACAATTCAGAGAACTTTTTTCTTTCTTGATCAGAAAAACCTGCATTGTTTCGATTTGCTTTAGGATGTTTTAAATCGATTTCCTTATGTGCAACATTTAGATCACCACATACTATAACAGGCTTAATAGAGTCTAGTTTTACAAGATAATTTCTAAATGCATCTTCCCATTCGATTCTATAATCAATTCTAGCTAATTTATCTTTTGCGTTTGGAGTATAAACATCAACAAAGTAGAATTTGTCGTATTCAAGAGTGATTACTCTCCCTTCCTTATCATGTTCTTCTATGCCAATACCTATACTTGAGCTTATAGGATCTGCTTTAGTAAATACTGCTGTACCGGAATAACCTTTTTTCTCAGCACTATTCCAAAATTCTTTATATTCTAGTAAATCTATAACTGCTTGTCCTCTTTCCATTTTGGTTTCTTGTAAAGCAATTATATCTGGATTATTATCATGTAAAAAATCCATAAAACCTTTATTTAAGGCTGCTCGTAATCCATTAACATTCCAACTAGTAAATATCATTAAAATCTACTCCTATCACTTATCAAACTTCTTTTTCACATAATATTTTCTATCTTTTAGTAAATTAGGCAGATACTGCTGTTCTACCACATAATCCTTTTCTTCAAAATTATGGGGGTAGACATAGCCATCATTATAGTTGCATAAATGTTCTGGCACAGTCCCAATATCTTTATTTTTAATATCTGATATTGCGCTATCTATAGCTAAATAGGCACTATTACTCTTAGGTGCCATTGCAAGATAAGCTGTTACATGCCCTAATATTATTCTTCCTTCAGGCATACCAATCAATAAAATTGACTGAGCACAGCTATTTGCTAAAATTAAGGCTGTTGAATCAGCAAGGCCAATATCCTCACTAGCTAGTATTATAAGACGTCTAGCTATGAACATTGGGTCCTCTCCCCCTTCTAGCATCCTGGCCAGATAATGAAGGGCAGCATTGACATCTGAACCCCTAACGCTTTTAATGAATGCAGAAATTACATCATAGTGCTCTGATCCACCTTTATCATATGGTAGACTCTTTTCTTTTATTAACATCTGTGCATTTTCAAAAGTCAGATATAGACTACCATCATCTGAAACCTTGGATATACTAACCAATTGTTCTAAGGCATTTAAGGTTTTTCTCAAATCACCATTACTAATATGTATTAGAAATCTGATTAATTTATCTTTGTCATCAAATGATATTGTATAATTTCCATATCCATCACTTTTGTCTAAAAGAGCTCTATTGATTATTCCTTCTATATTTCTATTCGTAATTTTATTTAATTTAAATAATAATAATCTGGAAATCAAAGCTTTATTTATCTCAACAAAAGGATTTTCAGTTGTAGCACCTATTAATATAATTAGACCACTTTCAAGAAATGGCAATAAGGCATCTTGTTGATTCTTATTAAATCTATGAATCTCATCAATAAATAGTATAGTTCTTTTAGAATACAGTTTAAGATTTATTCTAGCTTCTTCAATAACTTCTTTTATTTTGGGAATTCCATCAATAACAGCATTAATTGAAACAAAATTACTACTTGAACTATTGGCTATAACTCTAGCTATTGTAGTTTTACCTGAGCCTGGAGGACCGTACAAAATCATCGAAGGAAGTGTATCCTTGATAATTGCCTCATATAAGGGTTTGCCCCTTGCTAAAAGGTGTTCTTGACCTACAATATCTTCTAATTTTCCAGGTCTTATTCTTTCAGCTAAAGGGGCATTTCTTTTTTCTTGTTCTTTTAGATTTTGATCAAACAAATCCATATTATTTTTTAATATCCTTTATAGCTTGCGACTTAATAAATAGCTCTTTCATTTGCTTTTCAGTTACATATGAAGGTGCACCCATCATTAAATCTGCAGCACTTTGAGTTTTTGGGAATGCAATTACATCCCTTATACTAGTACATTTTTTCATTAACATTATAATTCTATCTAAGCCAAAGGCAATTCCACCGTGAGGAGGGGCACCATATGAAAAAGCTTCAAGTAAGAATCCAAATTGTTCTTCTGCTTCTTCATCGCTAAAACCAATTAGATCAAAAATACTTTTTTGCATTATTGGATCATGAATTCTAATACTTCCACCACCTAGTTCAGTACCATTTAGTACTAAGTCATAGGCTTGGGCTCTAACATCAAGTGGATTAGTTGCTAACTTATCTAAATCATCAACTCTTGGAGCAGTAAACATATGGTGAATTGCAACATATCGTTTCTCTTCTGCATCATATTCGAATAAAGGAAAATCAACAACCCAGACAAAATTCAACTCATTCTCATCTATTAAATCAAGTCTTTTAGCTAGTTCAATTCTTAATGCACCTAATGCACTGTTAGTGACATCCTTAGTATCGGCAACAAACATTAGTAAGTCACCAACTTGGCCATTCATTTCTTTAACTATATTATTTAATTCATCTTCAGAAAGAAATTTAGCAATTGTTGAACTAATACCATCTTCTTTAATTGCAATCCAAGCTAGACCTTTGGCACCAAATTGTGCCACAAAGTTAGTTAAGCTGTCAATTTCTCTTCTAGATAAGACTGTAGCACAGTTTTTGCCATTTATACCCTTAATCATCCCACCTTTGTCTAGAATGGATTTAAATACCTTGAAATCGGTGTTTTTTACGATATCACCAATATTAATAAGTGGTAAGTCGAATCTTAAGTCAGGTCTGTCAGAACCATATTTATCCATAGCTTCTTTATATGTTATATGAGGAAAGGATGATGGTAAATCAATATTTAAAGATTCTTTAAATATGTAGCCAACCATATTATCTATAAGTCTGATAATTTCATCTCTTTCAACAAAGGAAATTTCCATATCTAGTTGAGTGAATTCAGGTTGTCTGTCAGCTCTTAGATCTTCATCTCTAAAACATCTTGTTATTTGAAAATATTTTTCCATACCAGCAACCATAAGAAGTTGTTTATATATTTGTGGTGATTGTGGTAAAGCAAAGAACATACCTGGATGTACTCTACTTGGCACCAGATAATCTCTTGCACCCTCAGGTGTACTTTTTCCAAGCATAGGCGTTTCAATTTCTAAGAAACCTTTTTTGTCTAAGAATTTTCTCATAGCCATAGTAACTTTATGACGTAGCATAAGGTTCTCTTGCATTTCCTTACCTCTTAGATCTAAATATCTATATTTTAATCTTACATTTTCATCAACATTTGTAGAATCATTAATGTCAAAGACTGGAGTTTTTGATGAATTTAAAATAGTTAATTTTTCTCCAACTAATTCTATCATTCCTGTTGGTAATTTAGGATTAATGGCTTCAGGAGATCTCTTTCGTATAGTACCTTCAACTTCTATTACAAATTCATTTCTTAGTTTTTCAACAGTTTTAAAATCAGTGAAATTCTCATCAAAGACAATTTGTAACAAACCACTTCTATCTCTTAAATCAATAAAAATCAAACCACCATGGTCTCTTCTTCTATTGACCCAACCTGATACCAATACTTTTTCTGTCAGATTACTTTCATTAAGAAGTCCACTTGGTTTTCTATTTTCAAAACTCATTCTTATTCTCCTCCTAAATTCTTGATTAATTCATCATAACTACAAACTAATTGTTCGCCTGTAATCATATTTTTAAGCTGGTAGTTATTATTTTTAACTTCATCATCACCAACAGTGATAACATAGTCAGCATTTATCTTATTTGCATATTTAAATTGACCTTTTAATTTACGTGTCATAATATCATGAATTGCTACAATACCATGATATCTTAGATTTTGTACCAATTTAACTGCAGCATCAATATTACTTTCTGTTACATTGGCAACATAAACTTTTTTCTTTATCTTAGTAAGATTATCGAATAAACCTTGTTCTTCCATAGTTAAGACTACTCTTTCAAGACCAATAGCAAAACCAATTCCAGGAAGACTAGGGCCTCCCAATTCTTCGATAAGGCCATCGTAGCGCCCACCGCCACCTATTGAACTTTGGGCTCCTTCTCTTCCAGCAGTAATTTCGAAAGCTGTTTTGGTATAATAGTCTAAACCTCTAACCATTTTTTTATTTAGAACATAATCAACATTTGACATATCTAAATATTTTTTGACCACCTCAAAATGTTCATTACATTCGTCACATAAATTATCAGTTATATATGGACCAATATTAATTATTTCTTGACACTTGGCATTCTTACAGTCAAAAATCCTTAGGGGATTCTTTTCATATCTTCCTTGACATGTTGGACACAGGTCATTGAAGTTGATTTTCAAATAATCCTTTAATAATTCTTTATGAACTGGACGGCATTTTGGACAACCAACACTATTTATTTCTAAATTCAGGTTTTTAATTCCCAAAGAAGTAAAAATTTTCATCATCAATTCAAGGACTTCACCATCTAAATATGGATTGATTGAACCTATTACTTCAACACCAAATTGGTGGAATTGTCTAAATCTGCCGGTTTGAGGCCTTGAATATCTAAACATAGGACCAATATAATAAAATTTACTAGGTAATACTTCATTGAAACCACTATGTTCTATAAAAGCTCTAGCTACTGAAGCTGTTCCTTCAGGGCGTAGAGTTATACTTCTATCTCCTTTATCTAAAAAAGTATACATTTCTTTATCAACAATATCAGTTGTATCGCCAACTCCTCTTAAAAAGAGTTCAGTAGATTCAAAAATTGGGGTTCTTATCTCTTGATAATCATAAACTTCCATTAATTCTGAAAGTTTTGATTCGATCTTATGCCATTTATTAATATCATCAAATATTATATCATGTGTTCCCTTTGGTCCTTTTATTGCCATTTTAAACCTCTTTCTATTTTGGTTTCATTTTACCTGTCAAAAATGGATTTATTTCTAATTGCTCAGAAAAGGTTGATTCCATATTCCCATGTCCAGGTAATATTATAGCTACCTTTGGAAGTAGTTTCTTGTATTTTTCTATGGTATCTAACATTATTTCCTTGTCGCTATTAGGTAGATCACATCTTCCTATTGATCCAAAGAACAAGGTGTCACCTGTAAAAGCTAGATTATCGTTATATAAAATTATAGAACCCATTGTATGACCAGGTGTATGCATTACTTTTAAAACTTCATTACCTAGTTTAATTTCATCTTCATCATTTAGCAAAATATCAGCTGTCGCAACTTCAATTTCTTTATCGTAATAATAACTGAGATTTAATTGTGGATTAATCAAGAACTCTTGATCATCTTTATGAATCAATAGCTTTGCACCATATTCAACTTTAACCAATTTATTATTTTTAATATGATCCCAATGACCATGGGTATCAATAATATACTTAATTTTTATATTATTAGTTTTAACATGCTTTTCAAATTCTGAAATCTCTGTGAAACCAGGATCAATTATTGCACCTTCAAGTGAATTCTCATCCCAAACGATAAATGAATTTTCATCAATAGGTCCGTTTTTTATCTTAATATACTTCATTTATTCTCCTATTTCAGGTCTTCTGTATCAATAATGATTGTTACAGGTCCGTCATTTGTAATATTAACTTCCATATCTGCTTGGAAAACTCCAGTTTGTGTTCTAATCCCATGATGAATTAGTTGTTCTTTAAATATTTCATAATATTCAACAGCTTTTTCAGGGCTTCCAGCATTCATAAAACTTGGTCGTCTACCTTTTTTAGTATCAGCATAAAGAGTGAATTGTGAAACTAATAAAATTTCACCATCGACATCAATTAAACTTTTATTTAATTTACCTTCATCATCTTCAAATATTCTGAGGTTTATTATTTTATTTACTAGAAAGTCTATATCATCAATTGAATCATTCTTACCCACTCCTAATAAAACAACTAATCCCATATTGATTGAACCAACAGTTTTATTATTTATACTTACGCTACTTTTTTTTGATCTCTGCAATACTACTTTCATTTTTAATTTTCCCTTTTAAAATTATTCTATTAATCTCAATAAGATCTGGTTCTTTATTTAAAGCAAAAAATATATCTTCCAGATGGTTTGAACTGTTAATACCAATTTTGACTTTCATGGTAACTAAACCATTAGCAACTTTAGAATTGATTTCTAATACATCTGCATTTAGTTCATGAAATTTATTGATAATAAAGGGTGTTATGCCTTTTTTATCAGTAGTGGTAATTTCTAAATTAGCAGTTAAATTCTTAACTTCTTTCTTTTCCCATAGTACATTTACAATTCTATATGGTTCTTTTCTTTTTAAATATAGAAAATTTGGACAATCAGTTCTGTGAACAGATATTCCTTTACCTCTGTTTATGTATCCTGAAACTTCGTCATCAGGTAAAGGATTACAACACTTTGAAATATGTATATCAACATTGTCGAATCCTTGAACACGAATACCATGGGTACCTTTACCATAGCCTTCCCAAGGTTTAACCATCATCTTGTCAGTATTTGCATCTCCTAGTTGCAGGTTTACAATATCCCTTAGCTTTCTAAGTACATGCCTTACCTGAAATGCTCCATCACCTATAGCAGCATAAAGATCTTCCATACTATGCATTCCATGAGACTTATATAATTTTTCTAAATATTTACTATCTAAATGTACGCTGTCTATTGACTCTTTTTTACATTCTCTATCAAAATTTTCTTTGCCTTTTTCGATTTTCATTTCTCTATTTTGATTTTTGAACCAATTTCTAATCTTATTTTGAGCATGTTTGGTTTCAACAATTTTCAACCAGTCTAAACTTGGTTTAGCATTTCTATTAGTAATGATTTCTAAAATGTCACCTGTTTGCAATTTATAACTAATAGGTACAATATGATTGTTCACTTTGGCTCCTGCATAGTGTAAACCTACATCAGAGTGTACTCTAAAGGCAAAATCTAGTGGAGTAGAGCCATTTTTTAATTCAATGACATCTCCTTTTGGTGTAAAAAGATATATTCTATCTGTAAATAAATCAGCTTTAAGTGAATCAATGAAATCTGTTGCACTTCCCGCTGTATCTGTTTGTATTTCTCTAATTTGTTCAATAAAAGAGCTCTCTTTTTGGAATTCTTTATATGAAAATTTTCCACCTTCTTTATATTTCCAATGAGCAGCAATACCAAATTCAGCTGTTTTATGCATTTCTAGAGTTCTAATTTGCACTTCAAATGGATCTGTATTTGGGCCTAGAACAGTTGTATGTATTGATTGATACATATTTGGTTTAGGCATAGCTATATAGTCCTTAAATCTATTTGGAATTGGTGTGAATATCATATGTATTACACCTAAGGCACTATAACAATCCTGTATAGTACTAACTATAATTCTAACTGCAGTAAGATCAAATATTTCATCAAGTTCTTGATTTTTTTTGACCATCTTATTGTATATACTATAAAAATGCTTAGTTCTACCTGTAACTTCTGCTTCGATTTTTAATTCTTTTAGTTTATCTTCAATTTTTCCAATAATTGATTCAACATCTGCTTCTCTTTCAATTCTTTTTTTTGATATTTGATCAACTAAATTATTATATTTTTCTGGTTCTAGATATTTAAAAGCCAAATCTTCTAGTTCCCATTTTATTTGGAAAGCTCCTAATCTATGGGCGACTGGTGCATAAATCTCTAGAGTTTCCTTAGCAATAGCTAGTTGTCGATCTCTTGGCATATACTTCAAAGTTCTCATGTTGTGAAGTCTGTCTGCTAATTTTATCAGTAGAACTCTAATGTCCTTTGAAGTTGTTAAGAACATTTTCATAAGATTCTCTACTTGTAAGTTATTTCTGTGAATTGAACTTATTTTTTTCAGCTTAGTTAATCCATTAACTATATAGCCTACTTCACTTCCAAATTTTTCTTCAATCATTTCTATTGATATTGCTTCTACATCTTCAACTACATCATGAAGTAAAGCACAAATAATTGTTGCTTCATCCATTTGCATTGGTGTTAAAATCTCCGCAACATGTAAAGGATGAATAATATATTCCTCCCCGGATTTCCTAAATTGACCAGTATGAGACTCTTCAGCTAGCTTATAAGCTTCCCTGATTTTATCTTCTTTAAGGTCTGGTATATATTCTTTCATTTGACTGATAATGGTCTCTATTGAAATACTCATTATATATCCCCTTTTGTTGAATAACGTACTCTTTAATTATACTAAATTAAGCACTATAATAAAAGGAAATATTGACATAAAAAAGCCCCTTTAAAAGGGGGCTTTACTATTTATTCTTTTTTGCTTTTTTTTCTGCCTCAATTTTCGCTTGTTCTTTAGCAACTCTATCCAATTGACTTAAGTTTTTGAATATTGCTTCTTTTTCAACAATTACTACAACTTTGTCAGATATTTCCATTGAAAATGAATCTTCATCTTCAGGAACTTTAGAAACAATTCCATGTAAACCACTATAAATTATTACTTTGTCTCCAACTTTAAGATTTTTCATAGTTAAGATTTTCTCTGTTTTTTGCTTTTTTTGTGGCCTTAAAATTAGAAAATAAAATATCAATCCTAATGGTACCAAAAAATAAAGCATCTCTTGTAAACTACTGCCGGTCATTTTTCCACCTCTTTCTTCTTCTTCTACTTATACTATCATTTTATTACAATATTTTAAATACTTTGAGCATAATATCTAGCTAAAAATCTTGTGGCAAATGTTTCAAATTCATCTTCTTCTATAGCTTTTCTGATTTTCTCCATTAAACTAATAAGAAAATATAAATTATGCCATGTTATTAATCTAAAACCAGATATTTCGTTGGACTTTATTAAATGTCTAATGTAGCTTCTAGAAAAATTCTTACACACATAGCAATCACATTCGTGATCTAATGGTGTAAAATCATCAAAGTATTGTGCTTTTCTAATTGAGAAATAGCCATTATGACTTAATACTCCACCATTTCTACCTAGTCTAGTAGGCAAAACGCAGTCAAACATATCAACTCCAGCTCTAACACCTTCTATCAAGTAATTAGGTGTTCCCACACCCATAACATATCTTGGTTTGTTTTCAGGTAGTAATGGAGCTGTAAATTCTTGTAATTCTAACATTATTTCTGCAGGTTCTCCAACACTTAATCCACCAATGGCATAACCAGGAAAATCAAGAGCAATAATTTCTTCAGCACTTCTTTTTCTTAAATCCTTATGCATTCCACCTTGAACTATACCAAAAAGAGCTTGATATTCATGTTGATGATAGTCTTTACATTGTTTTGCCCATTTGGTAGTTCTATTCAATGCACTAACTGTATAATTATAGTCAGCACCATAGGGAGCACACTCATCAAAAGCCATTGCTATATCTGAACCTAAAGCCATTTGTATCTCCATAGATTTTTCTGGATTGAAAAAATGTTTTGAACCATCTATATGCGAAGAAAAATTAACACCTTCATCTGTAATCTTATTCAAATTATTTAAGCTAAAAACTTGAAAACCACCACTATCTGTAAGAATAGGTTTATTCCAATTCATAAACTTGTGTAAGCCACCAGCTTTTTTTATTAATTCATGACCTGGCCTTAAATATAGGTGGTAAGTATTGCTTAAGATTATTTGTGCACCTATTTCTTCCAATTCTTTTGGCAACATAGTTTTAACAGTAGCTGCAGTACCAACTGGCATGAAAATAGGTGTTTGTATCTTACCGTGTGCAGTAGTTATCTCACCTCTTCTAGCATTACTTTTACTTGATTTTTTAATTAATTTGTATTCTAACATTATTTCTCCTTGTTTATGAACATAGCATCTCCAAAACTAAAAAATCTATATTCTTTATCAATTGCCTCTTTATAAACCTTTAAAACAAATTCTCTGTCCATCATTGCTGATATTAGCATTAATAAAGTTGATTGCGGCAAATGAAAATTAGTAATTAGACAATCAACTACTTGGAACTTAAAACCTGGTTGAATAAAAATATTTGTCCATTCCTTAGTAGCTTTAACTTCATTATATTTGCTATATACGCTTTCTAAGACTCTGATGGTAGTTGTACCAACAGCAATTATTCTTCTTTTTTCTTCCATTGCACTTTTAATTATACTTGCTGATTCTTCAGTTATTTCATAATATTCTTCATGCATTTTATGCTCATCTGTATCTTCCACTTGTACTGGTCTGAAAGTACCTAAGCCTACATTTAACATAACAGAAGTGAAAATTACACCTTTAGCTTTTAATTTTTCTAATAATTCAATAGTAAAATGTAAGCCAGCTGTTGGTGCTGCAGCAGATTCCCCTGATTTATGATAAACTGTTTGGTATCTACTCTGCTCTTCCTTTGGTAGTTTTCTGGTAATATATGGTGGCAAAGGCATCTCACCTAATTTATCAAGAATTTCTTCAAATATACCATCGTAGTAGAATTGCATAATTCTACTTCCTTCAATAGTAATTTCTATACAAGTGGCTCTTAAATTGTCAGAAAATACTACTCTATCACCTACTTTTACTCGTTTACCCGGTTTTGCTAAGCATTCCCAAATATCTTTTTCTAATCTCTTAAGTAATAGAAACTCAATAGTGCTTCCAGTTAATTTCTTGCCAAAAATTCTTGCCGGTATTACTTTACTGTGATTTACTACCAAGACATCACCAGGAACAAGATAGTCTATTATTTCATAAAATATCTTGTCTTCTGTAGTTTTCTTAATTGGGTCAACAATTAATAATCTAGAACTATCTCTTGGGACAGCAGGTTTTTGGGCTATTAAATTTTCTGGCAGTTTATAATCAAATAGTTTAATTTTCATATTTATCCCCTATAAAAATAGCCCATAGTTTTATCTATGGGCTATTAGTTTAATTTAACGGTCTATGGGAAAACTCCACGAATTTTCCTAGCTTCAACAAGACGTCTCATAGCCACAATAAAGGCCGCTGTTCTCATATCAGTCTTAAATTGATCTTTAGTGTCCCAAACTTCTTGGAAACTTCTAACCATTATAGTTTCAAGTTTACTATTAATTTCATCTTCATTCCACATTAGTGACTGAAGATTTTGAGCCCACTCGAAATATGATACAACAACACCACCAGCATTTGCTAGAATATCAGGTATAATAATAACTCCCATTTTATTTAAAATAACGTCAGCTTCTGAAGTTGTAGGTCCATTTGCACCTTCAACAATAATTTTAGCTTTTATATTAGGGGCTATTTGTTCAGTTACTTGATTTTCAAGAGCTGCCGGCACTAGTATTTCACAATCTGTAATTAACAGTTCTTCATGAGAAATGTATTCTACTCCTGGCGCTTCATAGCCTTTAATAACACCGTTAGTAGCAACATAAGTATTTAATTCTGGAATATTTAATCCTTTTAAATTTCTTATAGAACAAGAAACATCCCCAACTGCAACAATTTTGCAACCTTCTGCATATAATAATGTAGCACCAATTCTACCTACATTACCATAACCTTGTACAGCTACAGTAGCATCTTTCATTGGTTTGCCAAGTTTTTTCATTATCTCTCTTGTAGAGAACATTACGCCTCTACCAGTTGCTTCTGGACGTCCTAGTGAACCACCTATATCAAGAGGTTTACCTGTAACTACTCCTGGTACAGCATGACCCATAAACATACTATATGTATCCATAATCCAACCCATGATTTGTGCATTTGTATTAACATCTGGTGCCGGAATATCGCTTAGTGGACCAATCAATGGTAAGATAGCTGCAGTGAATCTTCTTGTTAAATTTTTTAATTCATTAACAGAAAGTTGAGACGGATCTACCTTTACTCCACCTTTGGCTCCACCATAAGGAATATTAACTACTGCACATTTTAATGACATCCAGGCAGCTAAAGCCTTTACTTCATCTTGATCAACGTCTTGGTGGTATCTGATTCCACCTTTACAAGGTCCACGTAAACTTGAATGTTGAATTCTATAGCCTTCAAATACCTTGACTGACCCATCATCCATTCTTACTGGTAATGCAACTTTAAGTTCCCTTTCAGGATATCTTAGAAAGTTGTATTCGCTATCAGGTACTTTCATCATGTCAGCTGCTTTGTCTAATGTAGCAAGCATTTGATCATAGGGATTATACTTTTTACTCATTGCGATCCTCCTAATTCTTTATTAACCATATATAATTATATGCCTTTAGTATTTGGTAGTCAACATTATCTGGTTCTATTTGGATATTATCCCAGGTAATTGATACTTTCTATAAAAACATAAATTATTTAAAAAATATTTGATTATAAATCTATAAAATTAAATTCTTGTTGCCTCTCTAAAAGACAACAAGAACTAATTCATATATTTACAAATCTATACTATTTATTTATCAATACAGATTGAGCTGCAGCTAATCTAGCAATTGGTACTCTAAATGGTGAACAGCTTACATAATGAAGTCCTGCTCTATAGCAGAAATCAATTGAAGATGGATCTCCACCATGTTCTCCACAAATACCAAGTTTAATATCAGGTCTAGATGCTTTTCCTTTAGTAACTGCCATTTCAACAAGTTGGCCAACACCTTCTTGGTCTAATTTAGCAAATGGATCTGCTTCGTATATTTTTTTGTCATAATAGTCATCTAAGAAATTACCAGCATCATCTCTTGAGAATCCAAATGTCATTTGTGTTAAGTCATTCGTTCCAAAAGAGAAGAATTCAGCTTCTTTTGCAATAGCATCGGCAGTTAAAGCAGCTCTAGGAATTTCAATCATAGTTCCAACAAGATATTCTATCTTAGCATCAGAACCACTAATTATTTCATCAGCAATTCTTACTACTATATCTTTTACATATTTGAACTCTTTAACATCTCCTGCTAGTGGAATCATAATCTCAGGTTTAATCACATAACCTTTTGCTTTACTTACAAATAAAGCAGCCTCAATTATAGCTCTTGTTTGCATTTCAGCAATTTCAGGGTAGGTTACCGCTAATCTACAGCCTCTATGACCCATCATTGGATTAAATTCATGTAATGATTCAATTTTCTCCTCTAATGTTTCAACAGACAAGCCCATATCTTTAGCTAGTGCAACAATAGCGTCTTTATCTTGTGGCAAGAATTCATGTAATGGTGGATCAAGTAATCTTATAGTTACAGGTCTTTCTTCCATCGCTTCATATATTCCAATAAAGTCTTCTCTTTGCATTGGTAATAATTTTTCTAAAGCTTCTCTTCTATCTGCTTCAGTACTTGATAAAATCATTTTTCTCATTTGGAAGATTCTATCTTCGTTGAAGAACATATGTTCAGTCCTAGTAAGTCCAATACCTTCAGCTCCAAATCCAACAGCTCTTTTAGCATCATTTGGTGTGTCAGCATTTGTTCTAATTTTTAATGTTCTGATTTTATCTGCCCATGCCATCAAAATAGCAAAGTGACCTGAAATAGCAGGTTCTACAGTTTTAATATCTTCTCCATATACATTTCCAGTTGAACCATCAAGTGAAATATAGTCTCCTTCGTTAAAGACTTTTCCCCCGGCTAATAGAGTTTTCTTTTCTTCATCAATCTTGATTTCTCCACAACCGGCAACACAACATGTTCCCATGCCTCTAGCTACTACTGCAGCGTGAGATGTCATACCACCTCTAACTGTTAAGATACCTTTTGCAGCTACCATTCCTTCAATATCTTCTGGAGAAGTTTCAAGTCTCACAAGAATAACCTTCTCATCTCTTTTATCTTTAGCTTCCTTAGCATCTTCAGCTGTGAAGTATATCTTGCCGGCTGCTGCCCCAGGAGATGCTGGTAAGCCTTTAGCTATAACTTTTGCATCAGCTAAAGATTGTTCATCAAATGCTGGATGTAATAGTTGGTCTAATTGCTTAGGATCAACTTTCATAATAGCTTCTTCTTCTGTTATCATTTTTTCTTCCACTAATTCCACAGCAATTCTTAAAGCTGCTTGTGCAGTTCTCTTACCGTTTCTTGTTTGTAGAATATATAGTTTTTTATCTTCAATTGTAAATTCCATATCTTGCATATCTTTATAATGCTTTTCAAGCTTATTTGCGATAGCCATAAATTCATCATAAACTGCAGGCATATCTTCTTGCAATGTAGCTATGGTCTTAGGAGTTCTAGTTCCAGCAACTACATCTTCACCTTGTGCATTAATTAGGTATTCTCCATATATTAAGTTTTCGCCAGTTGCAGGGTTTCTTGTGAAAGCAACACCTGTACCTGATGTATCACCAAGATTACCAAATACCATCATTTGAACATTAACTGCAGTCCCCCATGAACTTGGAATATCGTGCATTCTTCTGTAAATGTTTGCTCTGTGGTTATCCCATGATCTGAACACAGCTGTAATTGATTCAATCAACTGTACTCTAGGATCTTGTGGAAAATCTTCCCCTAATTCATCCTTGTATATTTTTTTAAATGTATTAAGTACATCTTTGAAGTCTTCTGCAGTTAAATCCATATCTGCAACAACACCCTTGGATTCTTTAAATTTATCTAATACTCTTTCAAAATGAGATTTTTCTATGCCTTTAACAACATCGGAAAACATTTGAACAAATCTTCTGTATGAATCGTAAGCAAATTTAGGGTTATTTGACTTTGCTGCTAAAGCTTCAACTGAAAGATCATTCATTCCTAAATTTAAAACTGTATCCATCATACCTGGCATAGATGCTCTAGCACCAGAACGTACAGATACTAATAATGGATTTTGATCATCACCGAATTTCTTGCCGGAAATTTTTTCTAAATTGACAATTCCTTCTTCGATTTGCATTAATATTTCAGAATCAACTACTCTACCTTTATCATAATAATCATTACAAGCTTCTGTTGAAACAGTAAATCCTTGGGGAATTGGCATTCCTAACAATGTCATCTCTGCTAGGTTGGCACCTTTACCACCTAAAAGATTTTTCATAGTAGCATTACCTTCGCTAAACATATAAACGAATTTTTTCGACATTATATTTCCTCCTTAATAAAAAACTACACTTTATTATACCATAAATTTGTTGCTCTTTCAAAGCATTCTTGTTATATCTTGATAGGTCAAAAAACATTAAATAACATCTAAAAGTTCTTACTATAGAATATTTCATACATCTCTTTCTTGATTTCTTTAACGATTTTGTTCTTCTCTCTTAAGGCTAAATCATCTCCAGTGATTTCAAATAAATATTCATCAAGTACAAAGTCTTTTAATAACATTTTTGTATGAAATATATTTTCTTGATAAACATTTACATCAATCATTTCATACTTATTTTTAACTTCTTTTGGAATATAGTCTTGTATTGAAGAAATTTTATGATCAATATAGAATTTCTTGCCTTTTAAATCTCTAGTAAATCCTCTTACTCTATAGTCAATACTGATAATGTCAGAATCGAAACTTTCAATCAGATATTTCAAGCTTTTTAGAGGTGAAATTGTACCACATGAAGAAACATCTATATCTGCTCTAAATGAGGATACACCTTTTCTAGGGTGACTTTCAGGGTATGTGTGAACAGTAACATGACTTTTATTCAAGTGTGCTACAACATCTGTAGGTGGAATAACACCTGCATTACAAGATGAGTCAAGACATCTTTTTGGTATATTTTCTTCAGAAATCATTATTGTTACACTAGCACCTTCAGGATCATAATCCTGTTTGGCAATATTAAGAACATAGGCTCCTATCATTTCAGTAACATTTTTTAATATATTTGTTACACGCTCTGCATTAAACTGTTCATCAATATATGCTTTATACGCACTTTGTTCTTCATTATCTCTTGTATAACATATATCAAAAATATTGAAGCTCAAAGTTTTTGTCAGGTTATTAAAGCCGTATAATTTCATTTTTTTTGCCATTTTTTACCACCTTAAATTGTTGGAAATTATTAATGCAATTTCCCTAACCACTTTACATGCACAAGCAGTCGAAATTCCGCTTGCATCGAGATTGGGAGCTAACTCTACAATATCAGCACCAATAATATTCAACCCTCTTAAATTTTTAAGACCTTCTATCATTTCTTTAAAAGTAATACCACCAGGTTCTTGAGTTCCTGTACCTGGAAATATACTTGGATCTAAAACATCTAAATCTATAGTTACATAAACTGGATTATCACCAATCTCGTCAATTAGATTGGTCATTTTATGTAAATCGAAATGGTTGGAATCACAATATTTACCTGCGAACAGAAACTCTTCTTTTGTTCCTGATCTTATGCCAAATTGATGAATTCTTGAAGGTTTGATTATATCATTTATACGTCTCATAACTGTCGCATGAGATAATCTTTCACCTTCATATTCATTTCTTAAATCCATATGTGCATCAAGATGTATAATGTGTAATTCCTTGTATTTTTCTAATACAGCTTCAACAACTGGTAAGGTAACTAGATGTTCTCCACCAACCATAAGAGGTATTTTATTGTCAGCAATTATTCTTTCTGAAAAATCTTTTATTTCCTTAAGGACATCTTCAACAGATTTCATCTGAAGATCTAAATCGCCAACATCAATTATTTTGGTATTCAATTCAAGATCAAGGTCCAAATATGGACTATAGTTCTCTAACCCATAAGAAGCTTCTCTAATTTCTTCCGGGCCTTGAACAGATCCTTTTTTAAAGGAGGCAGTTCCATCAAAAGGGCAGCCGAAATATACTATTTCTGCTTCATGGTAACTTTTATCGAATGACATGAATGTATTATCAACATTTTTCATTTTCAACAACCTCATCATTAATCTCATCATTAATATCTAAACCTAAATATTCATCCATTTTTGATAGTAATTCAGGTATTCCTGTTCGGTCTAACGTTGAGCATGCAACAATTGAATTATAGTCTACCCCAAGTGACTCTTTTATTACTTTAATATACTTGGCTCTTTGTCCTCTACTAATTTTGTCTGCTTTAGTTGCTGCTAATAAGAAAGGGATATCATAATGCTTAATAAATGCCATCATATTCTCATCACCTTTAGAAGGTTTATGTCTAATATCTACTAATACAATTATAACTTTCAATTCTTGTCTATCGATAAGATATTGCTCCATCATTCTTCCCCAGCTCGCTTGAAGATCTTTAGGTACTTTAGCATAACCATAACCGGGCAAGTCAACAAAATAGAAACTATTATTTATAAGAAAATAGTTTATGGTTCTTGTTTTTCCTGGATTACCACTTGTTTTGGCAAGTTTCTTATTATTTGTAAGCAAATTAATCAGTGAGGATTTCCCCACATTTGATCTGCCAACAAATGCAATTTCTTCAATGCCTTCAGTAGGATATTGATCCTTTGCTACTACTGTAGTAAAGAATTCAGCTTGTTTAATTAACATTTTATACCAATGCCTTTTCTAGAACTTCATCAAAGCTCTCAACTAAAATTATCTCAATTTTATCTCTTACTTCTTCAGGAATTTCTTCAATATTTTTTTCATTGGCTTTTGGTAATATAACAGTTTTTATTCCTTCTTTATAGGCAGCAAGAACTTTTTCCTTTACCCCGCCAATAGGTAGAACATTTCCTCTTATTGTGATCTCACCAGTCATAGCAATATCTTTTCTGATTTTCTTTTTTAAGAAAATGGACGCTATAACCGTACCCATAGCAATACCTGCTGAAGGTCCATCCTTTGGTATGGCCCCTTCAGGTACATGAATATGAAGGTCCAATCCTAGCTCTTCTAAGCTAGTTTCAATAATGTTCTTTGATTTCAAATAACTTATAGCTGCTTGGACAGATTCTTTCATAACATCGCCTAATTGTCCTGTAAGCATCAATTTACCTTTACCTTTATAAATCGTTGCTTCAATGATTAATACATCTCCACCAAATGAGGTAACTGCTAGACCGTTAACTATGCCAATATCAGTTTTTCTTTTAGCAACATAGTCATTTATTTTTGGGATTCCTAAATAATGAGCTACATCTTTAGTTGCTATATTAATGCTAGTAAATTTATTACTAAGTATATCAACAGCTATTTTTCTAAGCAATGAGCCTAATTCTCTTTCTAGACTCCTTACTCCACTTTCTCTGGTATAATTTCTTATTATTTCCATTAAAGCAGAATCTTGAATTTTTATTTTATATTCCTCTAAGCCATTGGCAATTATTTGTTTTTTAAATAAATGTCTTTTAGCAATTTCCTTTTTTTCTCTTTCAGTATAACTAGACACTCTAATAATTTCCATTCTATCTCTTAGAGGTGCAGGAATGGTATTTAAAGTATTAGCTGTTGTTATAAACAAGACTTCACTTAAATCAAATGGGATTTCAATAAAATGATCACTAAATGAAAAGTTTTGTTCTGGATCAAGAGCTTCTAACAAAGCTGATGAAGGGTCACCCTTATAATCGGCACCTAATTTATCAATTTCATCAAGTAGAATTATTGGATTTTTGGTACCAGCTAGTTTCATACTCTGTATGATTCTACCTGGTAGAGCTCCAACATAAGTTCTTCTATGCCCTCTTATTTCTGCTTCATCTCTAACTCCACCAAGAGACATTCTTACAAATTTTCTATTTATTGCATCACCTATACTGCTAGCAAGGGAAGTCTTCCCTGTACCAGGTGGTCCAACAAAGCATAGTATTGGTGCCTTGCTTTTAACCTTGATTAGTTTTTTAACAGCTAGATATTCAATTATTCTATCTTTCACTTCTTGTAAGCCAAAGTGTCCATCATCAAGTACTTTTTTAACTTTTTCAATATCAATATATTCCTCAGTTTTTTTAACCCAAGGTAAATCGAGTAGCCATTCAATATAGTTTCGGATTACAGCACCTTCAGTCATATTGGGATGCATAATTTCTAAACGATCGATTTCTTTTTTTATTTTTTCATAAACACTCTCAGGATAATCCCCATCACTGAGTCTTTCCCTAAGTTTATCTATTTCTTCTTCATAGTCAACTTTTTCATTAAGTTCTTTTTTAATTACTTTTATTTGTTCACGTAGATAATATTCCTTTTGAGCTTTATCAATATTTTCTTTAACTTTTTCAGCAATTTCTTTTTCTAGTTCGATTAGATTTTTTTCAACCGAAATCATACTAAGCACGACTTCTAGTTTTTCTTTTAAATCATTCATTTCAAGAACTTTTTGCTTTTCTGAATAATCAACCATTAGATTTGATACTATTAAATCTGATGCAGTATTCGGGTTATTAATATTCTTGATTTTTAAAATATTCTCATTAGAGAAATTTACATTCATATTAGTAAAATCATCAAAATCATGTAGCATTAATCTATTTAAAGCTTTAATTTCTAAACTATCATTATTTAATGGTTCTTCAATTAAAATTGCTTTTCCTTCAAAATGTGTTTTATTTTGATAGATCTTCTTTAATTCACCTCTAGCAGATGTTTCGATTAATACTCTTACTATTCCTGTAGGGAGTTTCATGATTTGTTTTATTTCGGCAAATACACCAATTTTATATAAGTTATCAAACCCTGGATCTTCAACCAAGGAATCATTTTGTGCTACTATAAATATTTTCTTTTGGTTATTCATGCCTATGTTTAAAGACTCTATAGATTTTGATCTCCCCACATCTAGATGTATTGTCGTTTTTGGGAAAATAACCATGCCTCTTAATGGAAGTACTGCTATTGGATCCAAACTTAAAAAGTTGATTGCACTATCATCATAATATTCTATAAAATTGTCACTCATAAATTCGCCTCCTTACAAGAAAAGCAACAGTAGTCTGCTGCTTAATTCTTAAGATATTTTCTTTTTCCTTAATATTGGCTTTGCACCATTTTTAACTACTTCTTCTGTTATTTCACATTCAGTTATATTTGGCTTTGATGGAATATCATACATAACATCAGTCATAATATGTTCCATGATGCTTCTAAGACCTCTTGCTCCAGTTTTTCTCTTTAATGCTTCTTCAGCAATAGCTTTAATCGCTTTTTCATCTACCTTCAAGTTTACACTATCATATTTTAATAATAATTCAAACTGTTTTAGTAGAGCATTTTTAGGCTCTTGTAATATTCTTATCAAGGCTTTCTTATCTAAAGGTTCTAAAGTAGTAATAACTGGAACTCTTCCAATAAACTCCGGTATTAGTCCATACTTTAAAATATCATCTGCTTGAACATCGTTCAATGGATATTTAACTTCCTTCTTCTCGCCTTGATTCATATTATTTCCAAATCCTAGTAATCCTTTTCCAGATCTGTTTTCTATTATTTTTTCTAAACCGTTAAAGGCGCCTCCACAGATAAACAAGATATTCTTAGTATCAATTTCTATATTTTCTTGTTGAGGATGTTTTCTTCCACCATTAGGCGGTACAGTCGCAACAGTTCCTTCAATTATTTTTAATAAGGCTTGTTGTACACCTTCACCAGAAACGTCTCTTGTGATAGAAACATTTTCAGATTTTCTAGCAATTTTATCAATTTCGTCGATATAGATTATGCCTTTTTCTGCAAGACTAACATTGTAATCTGCAGCTTGTATCAATCTAAGCAAGATATTTTCGACGTCATCTCCTACGTAGCCAGCTTCTGTCAAGGTTGTAGCATCAGCAATCGCAAATGGAACATTTAAATATTTAGCTAATGATTGAGCTAATAAAGTCTTTCCGCTACCAGTTGGACCAATTAATAAAATATTAGATTTTTGAAGTTCTATCTCATTATTTTCAATGTCTTGATTAGAGAACAATCTTTTATAATGATTGTAGACAGCAACTGATAAAACCTTTTTAGCTCTATCTTGATTAATGACATATTGATCTAAATAAGCTTTAATCTCCTGTGGTTTTGGAAGTTTCTTAAAATCTAGTTCTATATCCTCAGCCATTTCTTCTTCTTCGGTTCTAGATACTATCTCCATGCATAATTCAACACATTCATTACAAATAAACACACCAGGTCCTGAGACCAGTTGATCTACTTCAGTTCTATGTTTGCCACAAAATGAACAATATAAGCCATCATCTTGGTTCTTTTCCATATTTTCTCCTATTTTCTTTGACCGAAAACCTCATCAATTATTCCATATTCTTTTGCTTCTTCTGAAGTCATGAAATAATCTCTATCGGTATCTTTTTCGATTCTCTTTAATGTCTGTCCAGTATTAGAGGATAAAATTTCATTTAATCTCTTTTTAATTGCCATTATTCTTTTTGCTTGAATATCGATATCAACTGCTTGTCCTGCAGCACCACCAGATGGTTGGTGTATCATTATCTCTGAATTTGGCAAGGCAAATCTTTTACCTTTAGTTCCAGCACTCAAAAGAAATGCTCCCATGCTTGCTGCCATCCCAACGCATATAGTAGATACATCAGGCTTAATATATTGCATTGTGTCATAAATAGCCATGCCTGAAGTTATTGAACCTCCTGGGCTATTTATATATAGACTTATATCCTTATTAGGGTCTTCACCCTCTAAAAATAATAACTGGGCAATAATTAAATTTGCTAAATTATCATCAACTTCAGCTCCTAAAAAAATCACTCTGTCTTTTAATAATCTAGAATAAATATCATAAGATCTTTCGCCGGCACTAGTTTGTTCGACGACCATAGGTATTAACATATTTGTTCCTCCCTATTTTTCTATTTTTTCGTCCTTGATATCTGTAATAACAGCTTGTTCAAGTATACTTTGTAATGCTTTTTCTCTTTTGATACCCTTAGCTAACATTTTAGTGTTTTCAGGAGCTTCAAAATAAGTGTCCAACATAGTTTTATCTTGTCCATATACTTGTGCTATAGCTGTAATTTCCTTTTCAAGGTCTTCCTTAGTAACTTCAATTTTTTCTGCTACAGCAACTGCATCTAAAAGAATATCTCTTTTGATATGCTTTTCTGCATTAGATCTATATTCTTCTCTAACTTTTTCTTCAGTCATTCCAGTTAGTTCGAAATATTTTTGCAGTTCCATTCCTTGTTGTTGTAGATCACCTTCAATATCCTTAAGGAATTGATTTGTTCTTTCTTGAACCATGACTTCAGGTATTTCTACTTCTATTTTTTCAATTGCAAGATCTAAAGCTTGAGCTCGTAGAGCATTATCAGCTTGTTGTTGTTTTTGGTTTGTTATGCTTAATTTTACATCATTTCTTAATTCTTCCAAAGTATCAAAATCACTTACTTCTTTAGCAAAATCATCATTTAATTCTGATAATTTTTTTCTTTTCACTTCATGAGCTAATACTTTGAATAAACTTTCTTTACCTTTTAAATCTTCACTATGGTACTCGTCAGGAAACTTAACAGTCACTTCTCTGTTTTCTCCGGCTTTAATACCAATTAATTGATCTTCAAATCCAGGTATAAATGAGTTAGAACCAAGCTCTAATGGAAATTTAGATCCTGTTCCGCCTTCGAATTGAACTTCATCTACATAGCCTTCAAAGTCGATTACTACAGTGTCACCATGTTCAGCAGGATCTTCAATTGTTTCTATTTTAGCTGTTTTTGTTCTCATTGCTTCTAATTCACTATCTACATAGTTTTCGTCTAAATCAACAATTTTTCTTTCTAGTTTTAATCCTTTATAGTCCCCTAGAATTCCTTCTGGTACAACTTGAATTTCAACTGTAAAAACAGCAGGGCCTTTTTTGTCGAAAGAAATTATGTCTACTTTAGGTCTATCAATAGGATCTAAGTCTAAATCTACTAATGCTTTGCCATAAGCTGGCGGTAACATAATATCCATAGCTTCTTCTATTATGCTTCCTTCTCCAACATGCTTTTCTAATATTGCAGCTGGGACTTTACCTTTTCTAAAACCTGGTATTGAAACTTGCTTACCTAGATTTAGAGATGCTTGTTTATAGGCTTTTTCAACCTCGTTACTATCAACAGTAATTTCTACTGTTACTAAATTTTTTTCTTGTTTGATAATTTTGTTTGCCATTGTAAGACTCCCTTCATTTTCTAATTAGTAATTATACAATATTTTTATAAACTGAACAACTTTAAACAAGAAAATACCTCGAATTTGTATTCGAGGTATTTTTCTTTGGAGCGGAAGACGGGATTCGAACCCGCGACCCTCTCCTTGGCAAGGAGATACTCTACCACTGAGCCACTTCCGCGACCTGGTGCGGATGAAGGGACTTGAACCCCCACGATCTTACTCACTAGAGCCTAAATCTAGCGCGTCTGCCAATTCCGCCACATCCGCATTGGTGATCCATCCGCGACTCGAACGCGGGACACCCTGATTAAAAGTCAGGTGCTCTACCGACTGAGCTAATGGATCATCTTGGGGTGGATGATGGGATTCGAACCCACGACAACTAGTACCACAAACTAGCGCTCTACCACTGAACTACACCCACCATGCCTGCGCACACAAGCGCAAGAATAATTATATACTTTTTAATTACATATTTCAAGCATATTTTATTAATTTTTATTTTTTATTTTAATGGTTCAAAATCTGACTTTGGTGCGCCACAAAGTGGGCACGTATAGTCTTCAGGTAAATCCTTAAACTCGACTCCTTCTATAGCTGGATCGTGAATATAACCACATACTGTACAGATATATTTTTGTCCGCCTTCACTCATTTTAGCCTCCTTCTCTTCCGTTTTAATTTGTTGGCCCGGAAGTTTCTCTCCTTTTTTAAGTATTCTAAAGTCACTATAACTTAAAGGTAGTATATTTTTTTTATCATTATTAACAAAAGCATCTTCAATAGAACAAACCAAAAGCCAATGTGTTCCAACATCAAGCATATCAGTTACATTACAAACCATACCTGATAAGGAATAATCAATTAATGCAGGCATTCCATTCATTTTGGTATACTTTATCTTTTCGAATTTATTTCTGTCTCTGCCCGAAGAAAATCCAAAATTGGCAATTACTTCAAAAGAGTCTTGTCCTATTACATTAACAATTAATTTTTTGGATACTAAAACCAATTCAGTAGTATAATTGCTCTTGTTTAAACATACAGCAATTTGGTTTGGTTCACTTGTTAATTGAAACACTGTATTTGCAGCTTGTCCATTAATTTTATCATTACTTTCAGTTGTAATAACAAACATACCATATATAATTTGTCTGATTGAAGTTTTTATATTACCTGATTCTTTTTTAATTTCTTTAACTGGTAAAAAATTATCCTTATCTACTCCACAGACAGGACATATATCTATTGGTGTGTCACCTTCCATTTCGTAACCACATACTTCACATTTCCACTTCATTTGAATACTTCCTTTCGAATACAATAATATTTAAATTATAGCATTTTTTTCAATAATAATAAATGCTACAATAATTAGCAAAGGGGTGTTATTATGGATAAACTTAAAAAAGGTCTTGCTGAAACTAAAAAAATTTGGGGTTATGAACGAGATGATTTAATTTCTGAATATGGTGAGTTAGGAGAATATATCCTAAAATATGCTTTCGGGGATATTTATTCTAGAGAAGGCCTTTCATTGCGTGATAGAGAAATAGTTACAATTTCATTCCTCATAGCACAAGGTAGTCCAGAAACTCAATTGAGAAATCACTTTCTAGGGGCTTTAAATGTAGGTGTAACCGACGCTGAGCTTAAGGAGATAATTCTACAAGCCTCACTTTATAACGGCTTTCCTAAGGCTATTAAAGCATTCAAAATACTAAAATCTCTTTCAATAAATACAAAAGACCAAGATGAATAGGATAAAATAAGTAAAAGAAATACTTATTCCCATTTCCTCGTTGACCATTGTATAAGAAGATTAAAGGTAATGATAAAATAGCCAATAGTTGAAGAATATTTGGTATTAACTCATAACCATCTAGATATAAAATAAATTTTAGTAAATTTATTAGAATAAGGCTAGTAACTAGTTTTATTCTATTTTCTTTAAATACATAAAATAATATTATAAAGGTTATACCATACCAGCCATAATCAGTATTTATAAATTCACCTATAAGGCAAACCAACCCCGTAATACCTAGGTGTAAAAGACTCTTGTCTGGATATTTCTTAATAAAGATAATACCTATAAGGCCTAATGCCAATGTAATAAATATATTTTTATCCAAGGCTAATATACTTGAAAACGTAATAATATCAGAAAAGCCAAAAGTATAAACCACTTGTATCAGTAAACCAAATATTAATATACTTAGAAAATATCTCTTCATATTTTTGGTATGAATTGCTCCTTCAGATATAGCCCAGAAGAAAATCGGCGCTGCAAGTCTACCAATTCCCCTACCAATAAAATATGGAATAGTTCCATAATCAAGTAATAAGAGTGCAAAATGGTCAATAAACATAAAAAAGGCAGCAATGTACTTTAATTGTGTGTTGGTTAAACTAATTTTATTTAACATTCATAATCTTCCAAATCTTTAATTTTAATATTTTCAAAATTAATTAGTAATTTTTCAAAACAGTCAAGTTCAGTAGTTTTATATGTAAAATTATCAATTTGAGTTATAGGTAACAAATCAATTGAAGTACCGGTTATAAATGCTCCATCAAAGGTAATCAAATCAGCATATTTTATGTTTTTCTCTAAAATAGTAATTGCACTTACCTTAGCCGCTTGAAAAACTTTATCTCTAGTTATTCCTGGTAAAACACTTTTCATTGTTGGAGTATAAACAATATCCTCCTTAATGAAAAAGACATTTGATCTACTACCTTCATTGATATAATCTTCATCTTTAATCAATGTTTCAAAAACATCTGTATTTTTTAGATGTTCTTCAATTTTATTCTTATAATTTACATCATAAATTTTCTTGCTAGGATCATCTCTTTTTATTTGAAAGGTGTTAATTTTTATTCCATTTGCATACCATTCCTTTGGTGGATAGAACCCTTTAATTATAAATATTCCAGTTTCATTATTTTTTGTATTCACACTTATGAAGATATTATTGTTTAAAACTTCTTCTGAACCTTCTATTAATAATTTCAATTCATTTTCAATTGCTTCAATATCAACATTAAATAAGGAATTTTTCATTCTTAATAGGTGTTCCTTGAGAAATAAAGGTTTGTTATTTATTACTCTTAAAACTTCATAAACATTACCTTTTTGTTTCCAATTATTTATATTTTCATTTTGAGATATTACACCATTAATTATACTTTTCATTCTAGCTCCCTATTTTACTATATTTACATTCTTATATTTAATGAATACATTAACTTCTGAATTCAGTTCGTATTCAATATGAGAATGAGCAAAAATATCTCGATCCTCAACAGAGACTACATATATATTATCAATCTTGTTGGTTATAATCCCTTTCAAAAGATTGTTGTCGATAAATTCATCTTTGCTGTACGGCATATTTCCTAAATTTACTTTAACTGATTCAATTTCAACTTTAATAATATCTCCTACATTTATAAAATCTTTAAGAATTATACCTTTTAAGTCAAGTTTACCAGCTTTTATTGTAAAGATATCTCCCCTAGCCTCTTCTACTATGGATTTAATCTCACCTTCTATATAATTGTTCCAAACTTTACTTAGCGTGTTCTCGCTTAAATAATAGATTTCATCTGCTAATTTCATTGCTTCTTTATAGTCATGGGTCACAATAATAGTATGTCCTTTATAACTTTGTAAAACTAATTTAATTTCATTATACAGCATGTTTTTATTTTCTTCATCTAAACTACTAAAAGCCTCATCTAGTAATAGTAGTCGTGGATTGTGTAATAAAGCTCTTATTAAAGCAATACGTTGTTTTTCACCACCAGATAAATTAGTTATCTTAGACTTTCTAATATCACCTAATCCAAATTTTTCAAGCCAGAAAAGAATATTTATAAGTTGGCTATTTTTTAAGCCTAGTCCAATATTGTCCTCAACATTTAAATGTGGAAATAAATTATCATGTTGAAAAATGTAAGCTATTTCTCTGAGTTTAGTTTTGATATTTACTTTATCATTATCAAACATTAATAAGTCATTTATTTTTATATACCCTGAATCAGGTTTTATTAAACCGCTTAATAATCTTAAAAAAGTAGTTTTACCAGCTCCACTTTGTCCCATAATTGCTATGATCTTTGAATTTGTTTTAAGTTGGTAATTATATGTATTATTGCCTATTTTTTTATTTAATAATATATCAATCATTAGTTATAATTCCTCTTTCTTTTTAACCACAAGTTAAGTGAAAACATTAATAAAAAACTAATTACAACCATTATTAACATTAAGGCGTTAGCAGTTTCTCTATCTCCAGATTCTACAGCAAAATAGATTGCAGAAGCTATTGTCCTAGTTTTGCCAGGTATACTTCCGGCGACCATTAAAGTGGCCCCAAATTCTCCTAAAGCTCTAGCAAAAGATAATACTAGTCCACTAAGTAAAGAAGGTAAGATTAATGGTAGTTCAATTTTAAATATAATATTCATTCTTCCAAGTCCAAGTGTTTTTCCAATATCCTTATATACTGGATTTAAGGATTGAAAACCACTTTTAGAATTCTGGTACATCAAAGGAATACTTACTATAGTGGAAGCTATAACTCCAGCCCACCAGGTAAATATAAGATTATTACCACCTAATAAAGTGAAGAATAAGCCTTTATTGCTTAGTAATAGTAACAGCAAGTAGCCAGTTATTGTGGGTGGCATTACCATTGGAAGTAAAATTATAGTTTCAAATATTGTCCCTAACTTATCATTCCTCTTATGAAGTAAATAAGCTAATGTGGTGCCAATCACTAATGAAAAACTAGTAGCCATAAATGCAATTTTTAAACTAATTAATACTGGTGTTAAAACTGTTTCCATCATTTACCTTTCTCCATGATTTTTCATACAAATTCTTAAAAAAACCATTGTTGAATTTTGCCCATCCTAGAATGTTTGATTGATATACTACTCCATAAAAACCATCTTCTTTATTCATTTCCAAGGTTTCACCTTTTAAATATTTATTGGCATTGTTAAAATCAACATCAATAATTCTCTTAATTTCAAATTCTTTCAAAGTCATAGCAAAGCTTTGACTTGGAATAAAATTATATTTATTTAGCTTACCAATATGGATACCTAAATGCTGTATTTTATTTTTTTTGTCAAATGGGTATTCCTTGTCCATTAAATAATAATCTTCCCCTTCATTATAAAAATAGTAGCTTTTGAAGTCTATATTTATATTTTTATCCATGAATTCATAAATTTTCTCATGAATATTCTTAAAAGATTTCCATTGTGATTTGGAGTTCTTGCCTTTGAATTCTTCACCTGATAATTTCAATATTTTTGCGACAAAATGGCCCTCGGCTTTTGTCATATGAGGCCAAAATCGGATAGTTTTTTCAAGATCCTTAATATTATTTTCACTCCACTCAGGTCTACCATTGGCTATCCCATCTTTTTTCTGTCCATCAACTAATTTACAATCATAAGTATTTAACATATATTCTATTTGTTTTTCATTTTCATCTGGGTTGAATGTACAGGTTGAATACACAAGATAACCACCTGTTTTCAAAAGTTTGAAGGCATAATCCAAAATATCTCGTTGTATTTCATATAATGTTTCACCAACATACTTGTCATATTCTTTTATAGAGTGCTTATCTTTCCTAAATGTTCCTTCTCCAGAACATGGAGCATCAACTAGAATTTTATCAAAGTAAGTACCATAAGTTTCTAAAAGATTCTTGCCTGTGCTATTTGTTATGATTGTATTTTTTATTCCATAAAGTTCAATATTCTTTTTTAGAGCTCTTACTCTCTTTGGGCTTATTTCATTACTCACCAATAAGTTTTCATTATTCATTTTGGCAGCTATTTGAACGGTTTTTCCACCTGGAGCAGCACATAAATCTAACACTTTATCTTCTTTAGTTGGTGATAAGAGTTCAGCTGGATACATAGCTGACGGCTCTTGGATATAGAATAGTCCTTGATGGTAATATGGATGTATTGTAAGTCTTACATCAGATTTTTCTTTGTTATAGTAAAATCCATCTTTAGTCCAGGTAATTCTTTCTGAAAAATTATTTATTCTATCTAAAAAATCTTGTTCATTTATTTTTAATAAATTGAACCTGATACCTTCAAAAATATGCTTTTCGAAGCTATCTATAAATTCAATATATTCTTCTTTTTTCATTAATACTTTAAATTTTTCTAAAAAACTATTTGGTAACGTCATTTTGTTTTATCGCCTTTATAAATTCTTCAACATAAATATCTGGTACCTCAACACCGAGATGTCCTGGTAAACTGCTATAATTGCCATGATAATCACTGCCGCCACTAACAAGAAGATTATATTTATTAGCAGATTCCAATGACAGTTCTACGTCATTTGTATTATGTCTCTTATGATATGCTTCAATACCGTCTAGACCCGATTTTACAAGTTCTGGTAAGATGTCCCAATTATTATATATAGCTGGGTGAGCCAGGAAGGTTACAGCGTTTATTTCTTTTAGCAAACTAATTGCTTCTTTATAGTCTATGTATTTTAAATCTTCAAAAAAACCATTTGCTCTAAAATCATGATATAGCTGACCATATATACGTTCAGTATAGCCTTTTTCAACTAATTTTACCATTATATGTTGCTTGTATATTGGTAGATTGTTTTCAATTCTATAGTTAAAATCTTCCATATGGAGATTGTAACCTTCTTTTATCAGACTGTTAATTATATTTTCGCTATTTTCTTTTCTAATATTATAGTAGTGATCAGTATATTCTTTTAATCTTCTATGTTGGTGATTAAATCCATAACCAAGTAGGTGTACTTTTTTATTAGTTTTATAGTCTTTGGCAGATATTTCAATACCTTTATAGTAAGTTAAATTTTGAGGCAAGAAAAAAGCATTAAGCTCCCCTCCATAATAATCATGGTCGGTTATACTAAAATGCTTTATATTTTCCTTAGTCAACAAATATAATATTTGGTCAAATGATGCTGAGCCATCAGAAAAATGACTATGACAATGCAAATCAATCTTCATTTGACTTACCTAACGATAATCTTACCAATGCTTTTTTTAATGCTAATTCTGCTTTAAATCCAGCTTCTATTTCATCTATACCTTGAGCCAAAAGACCTTCAGCTAGTTCTTTAGCACGTTTTGCTCTAGCAACATCAATATCTTCTTCATTTTCTGCTGTATGTACAAAAACAGACACGTGATTTTTATATACTTCAATTATGCCGTGTGTACCAAGAGCAACTTTTTTTAAAATCCCATCCTTTTTATATTTTAAGACACCTATTTCTAGTTGGCTTATATATGAAGCATGATTTTTTAAAATAGTAGTAGGGCCCTTTAAAGTAGGTACATCAACCATTTCAACTCCATCTGCTTTTAAAACTTGTCCATGGTGTGATAAAACTTCAAGTAATAAATCTCCCATTTTACTCTCCCTTGAGTGCCTTAGCCTTTTCAATAACTTCATCAAAGCTACCAACCATAAAGAAAGCATCTTCAGGGAAAGAATCCCCGTCTCCATTCAATATAGCTCTAAAGCCGTCGATTGTCTCTTTTAACTGTACATATTTTCCAGGTATTCCTGTGTAGGCTTCTGCTACGTGGAAAGGCTGTGAAAGGAATTTTTGAATCCTACGTGCTCTTGAAACCACAAGTCTATCTTCTTTTGACAATTCATCAATACCTAAAATTGCAATAATATCCTGTAGGTTCTTATATTGTTGTAAAATGTTCTTAACTTCCATAGCAGTTTTGTAGTGATCTTCACCAATTATTCTAGCATCTAGTTGTCTAGATTTAGATTCTAATGGATCAACAGCAGGATAAATACCCATTTCAACTATTTGTCTAGATAAAACAGTTGTTGAATCCAAGTGTGAGAAAGTTGTTGCCGGAGCAGGGTCAGTCAAGTCATCAGCAGGTACATATACCGCCTGTACAGATGTGATTGAACCCTTTGTTGTAGAAATAATACGTTCTTGTAGTTCGCCCATTTCAGTTGCTAGTGTAGGTTGATAACCTACTGCTGATGGTAAACGTCCTAATAGAGCTGATACTTCAGATCCAGCTTGAGTAAACCTAAATATGTTGTCAATAAACAAAAGAACATCTTTATTCTTTTCATCTCTAAAATATTCAGCCATAGTTAATCCACTTAAGCCAACTCTCATTCTAGCTCCTGGTGGCTCGTTCATCTGTCCAAAAACCAGCACTGTTTTGTTTAAAACTCCTGATTCTTGCATCTCATTATATAATTCATGACCTTCTCTACTTCTTTCTCCTACTCCGGTGAAAACTGAATATCCACCTGATTCAGCAGCAATATTTCTTATTAACTCAGTTATCAAAACGGTTTTTCCAACACCAGCACCACCAAATAAACCGATTTTACCACCTTTTGCATAAGGTGCTAGTAAATCTAATACCTTAATACCTGTAACAAATATATCTGTTGATGGCAAAATATCTTCATATTTAGGCGGATCTCTATGGATAGGCCATTTAACTTTAAAATCATTATTAGGCATATTATCAATAGGGTTGCCTAAAACATCGAATAATCTTCCAAGACATTCTTCTCCAACTGGAACTTTAACTGAGTCTTCAGTATCTATAACTAACATTCCTCTTACAAGTCCTTCAGTGGAATTTAATGCTACACAGCGAACAGAGTTGTTGCCCTGTTCTTCCATTACTTCTAAAGTGACATCTTTTTTTAAAGTGTTATTATCTTCTTTACTAATTATTAAAGCATTATATATCCCTGGTAAGTTTTCTTCAAACTTAACATCAACTACTGGGCCAATAATGCTAACAATTTTACCCTTATTCATCTTTTTCTCTCCTTAAGGTTTCTGCACCACCAATGATTTCAGTGATTTCCCTAGTTATCGCTTCTTGTCTGGCTCTTTGGAACTGTATTTTCAATTTCTTGGTGAGTTTTTCACCGTTTCTATTTGCCCCATCCATTGCTGACATACGCGCACCATATTCACCTGTTTCTAATTCTATAAGTGCTGTATTAATAGTTAAAATTAAGTAAGTATCTAATAAATTATCTAAAATCACTTCTCTTTTTGGTTCAAATATATAATCAAGAATATCTTGCTCATTTTCCTTAACATGCTCCATTGGTAAAATTTTCTTAATTTTAGGTTTTTGAAATAAAATTGACTTAAAACTGTTATAGACTATGTATATTTCATCAAAATCAGCATTAAAGAACATTTTTTTAAGATCATACATCAAAAGCCTACTTTGATTGAACATATCATTTTCCCAGCTTATTTCATCAACTAATGCTAGATTTATTCTATTTTCATATTTATCATAGTATTCCATGGCTTTTTCACCAATTGGCAATATAAAAACATCACTACCACTGTAATTATGTTTTTGTTCTTCTAAATAATTGAAGAGCCTTATATTATAACCACCACAAAAACCTCTATTAGTTGAGAAAACTACAAAAAGAATCTTTTTAACATCTCTTTTTTTGAACAATTCATGTTCATTTATATTTTCAATGTTTGACATCCTATTTGTAATGGTTTCTATTCTTTCATAAACAGGTTTCACTTTATTAAATCTATCTCTTGCTCTAGCTAATCTAGCAGTAGCAATCATTTTCATAGCTTTGGTTATTTTTAAAGTGCTGTCTACGCTTCTAATACGGCTTTTAATCTCTAATAGTTGAGCCATTTTATTCCTCTGCTATACTTTCAAGATATTCATTGATAGTATTTTTAATATTATCAAAATCATCTTTCGAAAGTTTTTCTTTATTTCTGATTTTTAATAATAAATCATTATGATCATTTTTAACTTTATCGAAGATAGCCTTTTCTAATTTAGCTATTTTAATTAATGGCACTTCGTCATAAACACCAATATTAGCAGAGAAAATTGCTATAACCTGTTCCTCTACACCAATAGGATCATAATTAGGCTGAATTAAAATTTCAACCAGTTTTTGTCCTCTAATTAGTTTTTTCCTGGTTTCACTGTCTAGGTCTGAACTAAATTGTGAAAAAGCTTCTAATTCTCTGTATTGTGCTAAATCAATCCTAAGTGAAGCAGCAACTTGTTTAAGTGCAGGAAATTGTGCATTCCCTCCAACCCTTGATACAGAAACTCCAGGATTTATTGCAGGCCTAATACCTTCATTGAAGAGATCAGTCTCTAGAAATATTTGACCATCTGTAATTGAAATTACATTTGTAGGAATATATGATGATATATCACCAGCTTGTGTTTCAACTATAGGAAGTGCTGTAATTGAACCACCACCAAGTTCTTTTGACACTTTAGACGCTCTTTCAAGTAGTCTAGAATGCAAATAGAACACATCACCAGGATAAGCTTCACGACCTGGAGGTCTTTTTAGCAATAATGAGATTTCTCTATATGCTACTGCATGTTTAGTTAAATCATCATAAACAATTAAAACATCCTTACCTTGATCCATAAAGTATTCAGCAATTGCGCAACCTACATAAGGTGAAATATATAATAGAGGTGCATTATCACTAGCTGTTGCAGCAACTACAACTGTATAGTCCATTGATCCTTTAGCTTCCAATTCTTTTACTATTTGAGCTATTGATGAGGCTTTCTGACCAATTGGAACATAGATACATATTACATCTTTTCCCTTTTGGTGTATAATCGTATCGATAGCCAAAGAAGTCTTTCCAGTTTGTCTATCTCCTACAATTAACTCCCTTTGCCCTCTACCAATCGGCACCAAAGCATCTATTGCTTTAATACCTGTTTCTAAAGGTGTTCGTACAAAATCTCTATCAATAATGGTAGGTGCTTCTTTTTCAATAGGATAGAATTTAGTTACATCTAATTTGCCTTTACCATCGATAGGTTCACCAACAGGGTTAATAATTCTGCCTAAAAGACCATTACCACACGGTGCTGTTAACACTTGGTTGGTTCTTTTAACAGAATCTCCTTCTTTTATATCCTTGTATTCACCTAGAACAACAACACCTACATGTTGTTCATCTAGATTTAATACAGTTCCTTTAACTCCATTGCTGAATATTACTACTTCTCCAGCCATAACATTGTCAAGGCCATAAACTAATGCAATGCCATCTCCAACTTGAATTACAGTACCAATTTCACTTTTTTCAAGTTTAGCATCGAAATTTTCAATTTTCTCTTTTATGATTTTACTTATTTCTTCTGGTCTTAAATACATTTTTTATACCTTCATCCAATTCTTTAGATTTGCTAAACGCATTTTAAGGTTGTCTTCATATACCATGCCATCAATTTCCAAATATGAACCATCTATTAAAGTTGAATCGAATTTGAATTCCAATTCTAACTTGTATCCTAGTTTTTCACTTAATTGTTGAGCAAGTTTATTTTGTTCATCTAAACTTATAACTTTAGATAAATAAAGTATCCCTTGTTTTATACCTATGCTTTTCTTATAAATATTATTGAACGTTAAATAACTTAAATGTGGAACTTCATATTTGAATCTATTGTTTTCCAAAACGAGTAGAAAGTAGTTTTGTGTATATTCATTAAGTTCATGGCCTGCCATGATTTTAAGAAGTAAATTCTTTTTTTCACCGGCAGGTATTGATCTTGATTCGTAGAAAAATTTAAGGTCTTCAGATTTTTGAAAGGTATCATCTATCTTGTATAGATCATCCTTTATTATATCCTTTAATCCCTTTTCTTCTGCAACTTCGAATAATGTTGCAATATATCTTTCAACTACATTAAGACTACTCATTTTTTTCACCTAGATTATCAACAAGTTCATTTATCATTGAGTTGTACTTTTCGCCATCAACTTCTTTTTTAACAACAGCTTCTGCACCTAAGACAACTAATTCAGAAATATTGTTTTTTATCTCTTGTAAAGCTAGATGTTTTTCATTATTAATGGAAATTCTCGCTCTAGATAGTTCTTCTTCAGCTTTTATTCTAGCTTCGCTTTCGATTCTATCCTTTTGCAACTTGGCTTCTTCAATAGCTTTATTGAAGATAGCGCTCTTCTCTTCCTTGATATTAACAAGCAGATTGTCGTATTTATTTTCCTTATGCTTAATTTCAACCCAAGCATCATCTATATCTTTATAGATGTTGTTTACTTCTACATTTCTTTCATCGATAACAGCTTTGACTTTTTGAAATAAATATTTCTTAAGAAAATAAATCAAAACGCTAATATTAATAATTTGAAATATGAAGTCTGCTATATCAAGGTTGAGCAAATCAAACATTTCTTTCATTTCAACTGCTCCTGACTACATCTTGATCCAAAGCAATATGCCGAGGATGAATGAATAGATGATACCAGTCTCAACCAAGGCTACACCGATAATCATAAAAGTTCTTAGTGTATTTGAAATTTCTGGTTGTCTTGTCACTGATTCAATTACTGATTTAACAACATACGCCTCTCCAAAAGTTCCAATACCAATTGCAAAACCTAATCCTAAAAATTCTAAACCCATAATCTTTCCTCCTTAAATTTTATTATTCTATACCTTCACCAGTAAACATTGTTAAAAGCAAAGTAAAAACATACGCTTGTATTATTGCCGATAATATACTTAGTAAACTAAAAACTATCGGAACTAAAAATGGTAATGCAATCATTACTATCGAATCAAGTATTTTTCCAGAAAACATATTTCCAAAAAGACGCATTGATAATGATAGTGGTACTGCGAAAATCCCTATTACATTACCGATTATCATAAATGCATTAGGTTCAAAATATCCCTTTAAATAACCAAATACACCTTTTTCTCTAATAATTGCAAATTGCACATATGAATTACCTAATAAAGCTAAAGCTAATGTGGTACTATAGCTAGCAGTCGGTGTTGTAAAAATCGGTATCACCCAAATAAAGTTCATCACAAGTATTGTTATAAATATACCACCAAAGGTACCATATAATTTTTTCGTTTTTTCTCCGCAAATACTATAAACGAAATCATATATGAACATGGTAATCCATTCAGCTATAGATTGTCGCCTTGTAGTAGGAACTTTTTCTAATTTACTTGTGATTATAAGAACAAATATTACAATCATCAGCATAATAAACCAAGTGGTTGTTACAGTTGATGAAATCCTAAAATATCCTTCTTGAAAGAAAACGACTGGCTTAGTCGTATCTAACAGATGTGGCAGTTCTTCGAGCATGCCTTTAAAATAGTTTGCAATTATATCCATTACTTACCTTCTTTATCGTTTTTAAAAAAATACCCAATATCTTTAAAAAGGGAGATTATTCCTAATAATCCCCCTATTAAAATACCTATACCAGCACCATTATCACCCCAAATGTTACCTATGAAATATCCAATTAATAAAAATGAGATAATCATAAAAACACTTGATGTTGCAAAAGCAAATGCTTTGGCCATTGATATTCTATTATTTTCTTTGTTTTCTTTATTTTCAATATTTTTTTTCTTCATTTGTTTTACCTACCAATCCATTATATATTTTAAGCTCTGTTTTTTCAATATCTTTTTCCAATATATTTCGACTATTATGTTAAAATAAGTAATAGAGGTGAAATAATGATAGATGGTATTTATTTATATAAATTAATCCAAACTATGAAGGATGAATTAATCGGTTCAAGAATCGAAAAGATTTATCATCCTAAAGAGAAATTATTAATATTCAAAATAAAAGGAACAAAGCTCGAACTGAATAAATTAGTTATAAGTATAGATCCAAATTTTTGTTCTATACACCTTTCTTCTATAAGCTTAATAAACCCGGATCAACCAACTAGTTTTTGTATGTTATTAAGAAAGCATTTAGAAAGTGGTGTAATAACGGATATATCTCAATTTGGATATGAGAGAATCATTCAATTAACCGTTGAATCCTATAATGAACTTGGGATGAAAACTAAAAAAGTACTACAAATTGAGTTGATGGGGAAGTATTCTAATGTTATCTTGACAGAAAATGAAATCATAACAGATGCCATCTATAAATATCCGATTGGTGTGAATGGTTTTAGAGAGATTTTACCAAAAAGAAAATATCTACTTCCGCCACTTAATGATAAATTAACCTTGGAGAATGAAAATATTGAAAAATTAATCACTCAGATTAAAAACGAAGAAAGTCAAGATTTATCTTTATCTATATATTTACAAAAGCATCTTCAAGGTTTTAGTAATAAATCCATGAATGACCTTATGCTAAGTATTGGGTTTAAGGACCTTTCATTAGCTGATCTCGATGAACAGCATATTTTTGATTTAAAATCAGGTTTAAGAAAATATAGGAATTCCTTAAATAAAAGGGACATTGACCTCATTCATAAAACTGATACCCTATTTAATAAATTCTATTTTAATAAAGAGATTAGCGCCAGGAAACAAAAACTTTTATCAATTGTTAAGAAACAAATTAAGAAATTAGAAAAAAAGGCATATATCTATTCTGATAAAATAAATCAAGATAAAGATAGCGGTCTTTTAAGAATCAAAGGAGAACTTCTATCTGCAAATCTCTATCGTATTAATAAAAAACTACCTTATATTGATTTAGAAAACTATTATGCTCCTGAAATGCCATTAATACGTATAGAGCTTAATGAAGCATTATCGCCTACTACGAATGTAAAACAATACTTCAAAAAGTATCATAAAGTTAAAGAAGGAAAAAAGCAAAGTGAAGCTTTATTAACAGAAGTTAACATTGAATTGAATTACTTTTATTCTATTGAAGTTAGTATCCAAAGTAGTATAGCAATCGAAGATTTGATGGAAATTACTGATGAACTTCAAGTTTTAGGCTTGATTCCAAAGAATCCGAAAGCTAAGAAAGCTAGTAAAAATCTAAATTATTTAAAATTTGAATTAGAGAATGGTGATGTTATTTATGTTGGTAAGAATAACAAACAAAATGATTATCTGACTTTCAAGTTTGCTAGTAATAAAGATCTTTGGTTTCATCGTCAAGATTATCCAGGCGCTCATGTTATCTTGAAATCTATTGCTGAACCAGTTCCTCAAAGTATTGAACTTGCTGCCTGGTATGCAGGTTATTCAGGTAGTGATGATTCCTTAGACGGTGTTAATGTTGACTATACTAAAGTTCGTAATGTTAAAAGACATCCTTCACAAAAACTTGGATTAGCCATTTATACTGACTTTACAAGTATTTTTATAAAGAGAAATGTTAGTATTTAATTTAATTATCAACACAAAAAGACAAGTATGTATACTTGTCTTTTTATATAAATGTAATTGTATTAAATATATATTTAAAAATTTTACTGATCTAAGCTATCTTTAAAAAGTCTTGCGCTAGTTTGGTCTATCTCTGATATCATTTCATCTACACTCATTCCTCTGATTACCAGGCTAGAATCTGCTACATCTTTAAGGGGTAGTAATACAAAAGCCCTTTGAGATATGCCAGGATGAGGTAATGTCAAAATTTCCTCCTCAGAGGTATAACCCTCATAAGTTAAAATATCAACATCAATAGTTCTTGGTCCCCATCTTACATCCCTTTGTCTTAACAAGTTACTCTCTATATGGTTGCAATATTTCAATAAAGCTCTTGGACTTAGACTAGTTTTCACCTCAACAACCATATTAAGGAACATACCTTGATCATCATACCCAAATGGATCAGTCTCATAAACCCTACTAGTCTTTGTGACTTCTATTTCCTTATGAAAATCAAGTTGATGAATAGCTGAATTCAAATACCCTTCCCTATCCCCAAGATTACTACCTAAACCAAGATAAGCTATGATTTCACGTTTAACTTCTTGTTGGATTCCGAAATAATCACAAGTAACTGGAATTGGAACTTCTGGTTTCATAACAAATACTTGAACAGATTTGATTCTAAAGAATTTACTTATAACAGCTTTTCCAATATCATAACCTAATTGTTCGAGGATTTTATACTTCTTACTAAAAAAAACATCCTTAACCACTTCATAAATATCAACATAACTTACTGAATCATCTAAATCTCCACTAGTATGTGAAAGACTCAACTCACCATAAGCCTCAATTGTAACTTTAAATCTTTGACCTAAAACATTTTCCTCTGGAAAATATCCATGGTAGCCATAAAATTCAAGGTTTTTTAACACTATTTTATCCACAACATGTCCTCCTATCAAAATCCATCTTTAATCTATATATCTCACTTATTTTTTTAAAAACCTTTTCATCTAACTGTATTTTTTTATCTTCAATACCTTCAATCTTTTGAATACCCTTTATTGAGTTTGTGATAAAAACACCATCTGATTCAATAAAATCAGAAAGTTTGTATTCACCTTCTATACATTCACTATTCTTTAGAATAATCTCTCTGACAATTCCATTAAGAATTCCAGTTTTAATTTCTGGAGTGAATATTTTACCATCTTTGATAAAAAAGACATTAGCAATGGAACAACTTGTAACAAAGGAATTTTCATTTAGATATATTGTATCTATATACCCCAATTTACGAACAATTGCTAACTCTTGTAATCTTTCTTTATAATCACTTGTTTTAAACCTATACTTAATATCATTGCTGTCTCTAACAATTGAAGAAATCTTTAAAAAACCGGACCCTTTACATTCTACATCTCTTAATGAGAAAATACAACCACTATTACTGCAAACAATCCTTAAAGCAAATTTCCCATTTTTAGGCAGCCATTTAAAAATATAAAATTTTATCTCAGCAATAGCTATACTAATATCTAGCACTTTACTACAAGCTAATTCTAATCTTAATAAATGTTCATCTAAAAAATAGGGATGCCCATCTTCTATAAGTATAGTTTCAAAGATACTATTTTCATATTCAATTATACTTCTATTTTCACAAAACTCATAATTCAAAGTCTAAACTCCTCTTAAGACCCAGTCCCTTATGTTCAGTCTCCATATATTCAGCCTTAGTTTCTGATTTCCAGGTGATTCCACCACCAACATTATAGTTGAACTCATTACCTTCAATTAAAATTGTCCGTATAGCAATGTTGAAGTCAAAGTCACCGTTTTCTTTAATATAGCCAATAGCACCAGTATATATGCCACGTGAGAAGTCCTCTAACTCATCAATTATTTCAATAGCTCTTTTTTTAGGAGTTCCTGTAATCGATCCACCAGGAAAGATCCTGTAAAGAACATCAAAAGGTGTTAAGTTGGATTTGATTTTGCTTCTGATAGTGCTTACAAGATGATGTATAGTCTCATATGTTTCAATCTTAAACATTTCATCTACCCTTACACTTCCACTCTCACTAATTCTACTTAAGTCATTTCTTTCAAGGTCAACTATCATTAATAATTCGCTTTTATCTTTTTCGCTATTTTTTAGTTTTCTTTTATTTATAAATTCAGCAAGGAAGTTCTTACCTCTTTTAATAGTTCCTTTTATCGGTCTAGTCTCTAAGATACTATTTGTCGATTTAATCAATCGCTCAGGTGAACTAGAAATTATTGCCCATTCACTACACCTTATAAAGGCTGAAAATGGAGCTGGGTTTGTGCTTCTTAATTTCATATACATATCATTATAATTAGCATTTTCTAAATAACCATTAAATCTTCTAGTATAGTTAATCTGATAAACATCACCTTCGTAGATATAATTTTTAATTATATCTATTTTTTTGGAATAATCATCATATTTTTCTATGTATGTTAAATTGTAATTACTTTTATATGTTTTTTCATTTTTTTTAACATAAGTATTGAGAATATTCATTACTTCATTAGCATCATTTTCATAATCTAAATCAAAACAAATTGTAAAATGACCATTCTTTTCATTCAATTCTATAACAACAGGGTAATATCCTAAATAACCTTTTGGTATTATTGATTTATATTCAAATTTACTTTTAACATTTAAAAATGTCATACCTAAATCATAAGTTAAAAAACAAAAAAAACTAGGAAAGGTCAGTCCCTTTTCCCCTTTCCTATACTTTTCATAAAACTCGTTGTACTCTTCTATTACTTTTTCGCCTTTTGATTTAGAAATAATGTAATCGTATGGCTTTATACCAATATATGTAAAATTACTTTGTATATCATTTTTCCTATTACTTTCTAACATGAAAAAAAATTCTTCATTTTTGAATATATTTAATATATCTTCTATTGTAATATCGTTTCTTATTTCAATTCTTTTTTCCATTATTTATCCTTAAAAAATTTCTAAACAAGTCCAAGCCTTGTTCTGTTAATATAGCTTCAGGATGATACTGAACACCATAAAGCATCTTATTTTTATTTTCAATGCTCATAACTGTCCCATCTTTTAGTTTTGAAGTTATTGAAAATTGACTGTTCAGATTAACTTCATCAATTGAAAGTGAATGATACCTAGTCACCTTCAATGGGTTTTTAATATTATCATAAATCCCACTACCATTATGATATATCTTTTCTACAACACCATGAGCTGGGTGCCCCTTTTTCAAAGTGCCTCCATGAATGTAATTTATACATTGGTATCCTAGACAAACGCCTAGGATAGGAATGATTCCTTCATATTTTTTGATTATATCCAATGAATATCCAGCATTCTCTGGTCTTTTGGGACCTGGAGAAATTATAATATGACTAATATTCAAGTAATCGAGTTCAAATAAACTATCATCATCATTATTTATAACTATAACTTCTTGTTTTAATATTTTTAAGTATTCATAAATATTAAAAGTAAAAGAATCGTAATTATCAATTAAAAGCACCATATTGTTACCTCTCCTTCAAGATTATATCATAAAAAAAACCTAAAATAGAGTAAATTTCCTAAAGATAATATATAATGTAGATTGTAGATTGTAGATTACAAGGAGGGGTAAAATGTATGAAGAATTAAAAGCTGCTTTAAAAGCAGGAGAAATAATGTTGAGGAATGGATCTGAAACATTTCGAGTTCAGTATATAATCAAAAAAATGTTAATTAACAAAAATATTATTAACAAAGATGTTATTGTTATAGGAACAGCTATGATAGCTACAATAGAATTAAAGGATGGTCATCCAATTACCCTTTCAAGAAGTATTTCTAGACGTAAAAACAATCTGCAAAAATTATCACTAGTAACTAGAGTAGCAGACGATTATGCAAATGAAAGAATTAATCTAAACGAAGTTATGGAAAAATTAGAAAAAATAGATAATAATATTACATATCCCTTTTGGATAAAGGTCTTATGTACAAGTTTAGGTACATTCTCCTTTACCTTAGGTTATGGTGGTACTCTTACTGGTGCCATAACAATGTTTTTAATTACAATAATACCTGCATATTTTATCCAACTTTTTTTTAAGAAAAATGTCCCTTATTTTATTTCTAATATTCTAGCTGGGGCTCTCATTAGTACGTTTAGTTTAATTGCCTTTAACCTTAATCCTCTTCTACAATATGATAAGATGATTGCAAGTGCAATTATTATCCTTACACCTGGAATTATGGCTGTTACCGCCATAAGAGATGTTGTTAATGGTGATTTTATTACAGGTGCCAGTAGAGGAATGGAAGCTCTATTATCAGCTACTGGGCTAAGTATTGGTGTTGGTTTTATTTTTGCCTTATATGTATTTCTAACTGGAGGTGCTGTATGGACATTTTAAAAATTATCATGATAGGACTTGGAACAGGCTTTGTTAGTATAGCACTTGAAGCAAGTAAGGATGACTTACCGATAAATGCCTTACTGGGATCTATCTGTTTTGCAACATACCTATATGTTTTACAAATTTTCAATAATAACATGTTGGCGACTTTTCTTGCATCATTCTTAATATCTTTTCTAGCAATTTATTTAACAAGGAAAAGAGGTAAACCCTTGCAGATTTACTTAATTGCAGGTATTATTCCACTTCTTCCTGGTTTAAATATTTTTAAGATGGTTTTCGGGTTTGTTAATCAAGACAATACAGCAATATTTCAGAATGCCAACCTAACAATTCAAATATTGGCAATCATTGTTATAAGTATAGTCTTCGCCTCTTCAATAACAAAATTATTAAAAAGAATAAAATTCAATATAAAGAAACCAGAATCTTAGGATTCTGGTTTCTTATTTTATCTTTATTATTCTTATTGAATTAATTTATAATAGATCTTTAAAATTAGTTAGTATGCTACTAATGGTTGAAGGAGCTAATTGCCCTAGAGCACATAATGATGAGGTTTCCATCAAATCAGCAAGAACAGCTAATTTTTCAAAATCAGCATCATTTTTTTCACTACTCATTTTATCTAGTAGTTCAGCCGCTCTTTTTGTACCTTCTCTACATGGCACACATTTCCCACAGGATTCTTGTACTGCATAAGCCATTGATTCCTTAGCTAAATCCATCATTGTTGTTTTACCTGCAACTACATAAATACTAACACCTTCCATAACTCCAGAAATTAATCCATATTTTGAAGGAGTATCTAAGTCTATAGGTTTTTCCAACTTATCAACTGTTAGAATAGGACCGATTGGACCACCAATTCTCACACCTTTCAAATCACCAATAGTTCCTCCAGTATAGGTTTCAATTATATCATTAATTGACATATTTGTTGGTACTTCAATGATACCTGGGGTATTAACATCACCTTCAAGTGAAATTATCTTCATTCCAGGATTCTTCTCAGCACCAATTGTCTTATAAGCTTCAACACCTAAATTTAAAACATCAGGTATATTCACTAAAGTTTCTACATTGGCTACTAAATTTGTATACACAATTGCTGCTACCGGACAAACTGACATACAATTTCCACATTTGATACAAACATTAGGATCAATAATATGTTTTGTCTTAGGTGCACTTTCAATACAAGAAACTGGGCAGTTTTTAGCGCACTTAGTACAACCGATACATTTCTCCGTTATATAGTACTCTATAGGTTTGCCACTTATACCAAATGATCTATAATTATATTTTTTCTCACGGTGAATATTTAAATCTCTTTCAATAAATTCATTAGTTTCTACTTCTCTTGGACTAATAAAATTATTGTCAGAGAAGCGAACTATAATATCAAAAGCAAAATCCTTTCCAAGAACTTTATTACCAAGAATACCTGCACTATATGCGTCCTTTACGGCTTTTTCAATATCTTTGGTAAAGCTAGTATAAATATATCCCTTACTTGCACCAACTGAATATCCAGAAATAATCATGCCTTCAATCAATTTAAAAGGATTATCTTTAATGATTTTTTCATCTAAAACATTATTGTTAATATCGGCATTACATATTACACCTTTATTATTTAATTCAACAATATTAGCAACAAATTCCCATTTTATACCAGCTGCAAATCCACCATCACCTCTGCCTTTTAAACCAGATTCTTTTACAGTTTGTACTACATTTGTACTAAATTGTGCCAATGTTTTAGCTAAGGCTTGAAAACCACCATTAGCAATATAATTTTCGATATCGGTAAAGATGCCTAATGATGGAATATTAATTTCCTTAAAAGCTTCAATATCAGATACCAAGTACTTTTTACTTATCGGTGATATATAGCTTTCATATTCTTCTACATAATCAACTGGTTGATTAGTTAGATATGAATTAAAGTTAATCACATTATCGATTCTTGAGGCAGGTACTCCTAAAACCTCATCGATTAATAAAACCACATCATTGGGAATATAACCTATCATTTCTTGAGTCTTTAACAAAGTAGCCATTAAGACGCCTTTTGATTCTCTATTTTCATTCATATATGATATTAAATCATCAACAATTTTTTTATTATTATCTATATCAAACATCTTAGACCTCCTTTGCTAATTTTACTGCTGTTACTTTATATTCAGCAGTTTTTGTTACTGGATCATAAGCAGAGTTTGTCAACTCATTAACTGGTGATTCATGGAAGTGGAAAGTTGAATATATAGTTCCTGGTTGAACACGTTTTGTAATTTTTACATTTGCTGTCATCGTACCTCTTCTAGAAGTAACTCGGACTATACTGTCTTTATCAAGATCATATATTTTAGCATCATCAGGATGGATTTCAACTCTTTCTACTGGTGCTATTTCTTCTAATGTAGGTGAAATTCTTGTTGATACATTATAATGATATAACATTCTTCCAGTATTCATAAGTACAGGATAATCTGCATCAACTAATTCAGCTGGAGGTAAATATTCAATAGGCAACATTAATCCCTTACCTCTTGTAAACTCTCCTGAGTGTAAATACTTGCTTCCAGGGCTGTCTAAAGTAGGGCATCCCCACTGAAGTCCGTCTTTATCGATTCTGTTATATGTAATACCAGCATATGAAGGTATTGCTTTTCTAATTTCTTCAAAAATTTCTTCAGCTGAAGTATAATCGAATCCTTTGTATCCTAATTTCTTTGCCAAAGATGCAATAATCTTCCAATCTTGCATTACATTATTTGGACCGTCTACAGCTTTTCTTACCCTTTGCACTCTTCTTTCAGTATTAGTGAATGTTCCATCTTTTTCGGCATAGGCAGTTGCTGGCAGAACAACATCAGCTAATTTGGCAGTTTCGGTTAAGAAAATATTTTGAACAACCAATAATTCAAGGCTAGACATAGCTTTTCGCACATGATTAGCATCAGGGTCTGTCAAAACTGGGTCTTCACCCATTACATACATTGCCTTAACATCTCCATCTATAATGCCATCAAGCATCTCAGGTATTCTTAGTCCTAACTTATCACTTAATTTTGCATCCCAGAATTTTTCAAAAATTTCAACATTTTCCTTATTATCACATTGTTTATATCCAGGGAAATAGTTTGGCAATGCTGCCATATCACAAGCCCCTTGAACATTGTTTTGTCCCCTCATAGGATTAATTCCGGCATTCTCAAAACCAATATGGCCTGTTAACATACCAAGATTTGCTAAATTCATTACATTATCAGTTCCTGTAACATGTTCTGTGATTCCTAAAGTATAGAATATGCCTGCTTTTTTTGTTTTAGCATATAATTTAGCTACTTTGTATAGCATATCTTGACTAATCCCTGTTATTTTTTCTACAAGTTCTGGTGGATAATTAGCGACATTTTCCTTTAAACTTTCAAAACCAGTACATCTTTCTTCTATATATTCTTCATCGTGCCAGTTTTCCCTTATAATAATATGCATTAATCCATTGACTAAAGCAGCATCAGTACCTGACTTTAAACTTAAGTGATATTTTGCTAATGTTGCTAACTCAGTTTTTCTAGGATCAATAACGATAAGTTTAGCGCCTTTTTGAGCAGCTTTTTTCATCTTGTTACCAATAATTGGATGTGCTTCAGTAGCATTTGAACCAATGATGAAAAGAACATCATTATCTTCAACTTCTCCAATAGAATTTGTCATAGCACCACTACCTAATGTAGTTGCAAGACCTGCAACTGTAGGAGCGTGTCAGGTTCTAGCACAATGGTCTATGTTGTTAGTGCCAAATCCGACTCTGAATAGTTTTTGGAATATGTAGTTATCTTCATTGACACAACGAGCTGAAGATAAACCAGCAATTGAATCTGAGCCATACTTTTCTTTAATTTCACTGATTTTTTTTGCAATATAATCAAAAGCTTCTTCATAAGTAGCTTCAACGAAAACTCCATCCTTCTTGATTAGTGGTGTAGTTATTCTTCTTTCGCTATTTAGCATGTCTGAATGGAATCTACCTTTAACACATAAAGAAGAACCGTTAACTGTTGCGTCTTCATTTGGAGTTACTCCAACTACCTTACCTTCAACAACGTTCAAATCGAAATTACAACCGGTTCCGCAAAATGGACAAGTAGTTCTTACTTTCGTTATTTTATCAGGTTCTATATTAGCTAATTGCTTTATTACCAATGCACCTGTTGGGCAAGCCCCAACACATTGTCCACAAAGTCGACAATTATCAATGCTAATAGGTAAATTAAAAGCTGTTCCAATTTTTGTATTGAATCCTTTTCCCAAGAAATCTATTGTATGGGAAATTTGTATCTGGTCACAAGTATTTACACATTGTCCGCAAAGTATACATTTATTTAGATCGCGAATATATGCAGCATTGGCATTATCTATTTCATAATTTTTCTTTTCTCCTATATAGCTACCTTTTGCAATTTCATATTCTTTAGCATAATCCTGAAACTTATTATTACCAACTTTTACTTGTGCAAATAAATTTTCAGGATGGTTTGAAATTAGTAAATCTAAGATTTCTCTTCTCGCTTTTAGGACTTTTTCAGAATGAGTTTGTATAACCATTCCCTCCAAAGGTCTAGTAGAACATGATGATGCCAGAGTTTTTCTGCCTGTTATCTCAACAATGCACATTCTGCATCCGGCAAATGTTTTCAATTTTTTATTATAGCAAAGAGTTGGTATGTCTATACCATTTTCTCTAGCGATTTCCAGTAGAGTCTTATCAGCAGACGCTTCCATCTTCTGGCCGTTAAGTGTAATTGAAACCATAAATATTAATCCCCTTTCAAAAAACTATTTTTTATAAAATCAACAATGCTATTAACATCATTAATATTGAACCAAACTTTATGTCTCTTAGAATCTTCAATATCGTCAGAAATTATTCCAAGTAACTTATCTTCATTATAGTATATTTTCTTTATATTTTCTCTTGTAATATAAAATTTAGGATATTTTAGTTTCTTAAAACCTTCTAAAATAATCAAATCTAGATCTAAATTTATATATTCTTCTATGATATCATCAGGATTAGAATCACCTATTAGTAATCTAACTTTCTTAGCACCAGTAGAAATAAAAATATCAGTATCTTTAATTTTTCCAACAGTTATACTTTCATCTATATGTCCATGATGCTTGATAACACCTATGATATATTCTTGATTAAGTTGCTCTAAAATTTTACTAATCAATGTTGTTTTACCAGAATTAGAATAACCAACAAAGGAAATAATAGGTATCTTTTTCATTTTATAAATCCTCATTTATGAATGAGAATTGCACCTTGTCGCCTATCATTACAGGTTTATCAGGATTTATAACTTCTACTAAAGCATTAAAATTAATCATAGAGTGTAAAACGCCTGCATTTTGTTTTCCTGACAAAGAAATTTCGTAACCCTCATGTCCTGTTTTAACTAAAACTCTTAGAAACCTAGTAATATTGCTAGTTTTTTTGAAATTATCTTTCATTACACCCATATACTTCTTTGGTTTAAAGTTAGTTAAGCCCATAATATACTTTAAAATAGGTTTAGCAATAACTTCATAAGTAATTAAACTTGCAGCTGGTGATCCAGGTAATGATATAATAATTTTATCACCAAGTTTACCTGCTAAGATTGGTGTTCCTGGTTTCATTTTAACTGACCAAAAAAGCTTTTCAATATTTAAAATATTATACGCCTCTTCAATAAAGTCAAAATCTCCAACAGAAACTCCTCCGGTAGTTATTATAACATCATTTTCTGTTAATGATAACTGGATTTTAGTTTTTAAGTCCTCTAATGTATCAACTGCAACTCCATAATCTTTTGCATTTATCCCGATATCATTAATAAAAGCCATAAGGGCATATTTATTACTGTTATAGATTTTGCCTGGCAATAAATCTTGGCCTAATTCAATAATTTCATCACCAGAAGTCAAAACACCAACTTTTGGCACTTCAAAAACTTCAACTTTTGACATCCCTATAGATGCTAACATTGCGACTAAACCAGGGTTTATTCTAATACCTTTATCAACTATTTTTATTCCAGCTCCAACATCTTCACCTATCTTAATAATATTTTCTTCTGGCTTCCCTTCTTTATAAATAGCTACTTCTAAGGATCCATAATCTGTATCTTCCTTTTTAAGAACTAAATCACAAAATTCCGGAACCTCGGCTCCGGTCATTATTTTGTAAACCCCGTCAATCAGATTGCTTATATCATCTCCAGCTTTTATTACACCGTTAATTTTTAAAATTACTGGTTCTTCTTTAGTTGCTCCTTGAGATAATTCACTTTTTAAGCAATAACCATCATATGGTGATTTTCTAAAATTTGGAATCGGTAATTTAGTATAAACATCAGAAGCTAGAATCCTGTTGAAAGAGTCTTCTAGCTTTACGATTTCAGTATTCATTTTTTTACAATTAGATAAGATAAGCTCTATTGCTTTATCAACATCAATAAATTTCTCCATCTTTAACCTACATTCAAATTTATTAATAATTAGTTGGCTCTGCTACCAGGTTTAATAATTGGTATACCAGCTTTGCATAATGGACATTCTTCGGCTTCATATGATTTTACATCCATTGATAAACAAGCCTCTATCCTAACACCTAGATCAACCATGCCATTACTACGATCGACTAATAGTGCTACACCGACTACAATTCCACCATTTTCTTTAACTATATCGATTACTTCCTTAACACTACCACCAGTAGTAACCACATCTTCAACAACCAAAACTTTTTGTCCTGGTTCAATTGTAAAGTTTCTGCGAAGAGTCATTTTCCCATCAACTCTTTCAGTAAATAATGAAGGAACTCCAAGTTGTCTAGCCATTTCATAAGATATAACTATTCCACCCATGGCTGGTCCCACAACAACATCTACAGCTTCTTCTTTAAATGATTCTGCAAGGTGTCCGCATAGAGCTGCTGTATAATTTGGCTCCATCAAAACTCTTGCACATTGAATATATCTATCGCTATGTCTGCCAGATGTTAATCTGAAATGTCCTTCAAGTAAAGCACCAGAATCGATAAATATTTTTTTAATTTCCTCATTTGATAATTTCATTATATCCTCCTTATATACCTTCCATTTCAGCAACAATTTTTTTTGCTGCTTCTTTAACATTCTCAGCTTTTGTAATAGGTCTGCCTACAACGATATAGGTTGATCCGCCTTTTATTGCTTGTCCTGGAGTTGTTATTCTTTTTTGATCTCCAACTACTTCACCAGCAGGTCTAACACCAGGAGTGACAGTAATGAAGCCTTCACTGCAGGAGTTCTTTATAATACCTGCTTCTAGAGGTGAACATACTACTCCATCTAAACCAGCTTTATCTGTTAGTATCCCTAAATGTTCTACCATTTCTTTAGTACTTTTAGTGTAGCCAATTTCGGCTACTTCAGAATCACCTAGACTTGTTAGAATAGTTACTGCTATTAAAAGGGGTGCTTCAATACCTAGTTCTTCAGCAGTCTTTACGCTGGTTTCCTTAGCAAGTTTCATCATTGCATATCCGCCTTGGCTATGTACATTCATCATGTCGACCCCGGATTTAGTTAATACTCTGACAGTTTCACTTACTGTATTAGGTATATCATGCAACTTCAAATCTAAAAATACCTTACCGCCTTTGCTTTTTATATAGGAAATTATTTCACTGCCCATGCTGGTGTATAGTTGTAGTCCTACTTTGAACATGCCTATATCATCCTTTAACTCATTGACTAGAAATTCAACTTCTTCTTTTGTATCTACATCTAAAGCAACTATCAATCTATCTTTTGCATTCATTTAATTACTCCTTTATCTATGTACTGCACCAATAATTTCTTTGTAGGATGCTAAGCTGTTCTTCTCAACATAGGCTTCTATACCTTTGATAATATTTATTGGAATATAGGGATCAACAAAGTTACCCGTTCCAACACTGATAGCTGATGCTCCTGCCATTAAAAATTCTAATGCGTCTGTAGTATTCATTATACCACCCATACCAATAATTGGTATACTAACAGCCCTATAAACCTCATAAACCATTCTTAAAGCAACTGGTTTAATTGGAGGTCCGGAATAACCACCAATAATATTGTTAATTATTGGTTTTCTTTTTTCAACATCTATAGCCATACCTATTAAAGTATTAATCATTGAAATAATATCTGCTCCACCACTTTCAACAGCTTTAGCCATTATTGCAATATTTGTAACATTAGGTGAAAGTTTCATTATAACTGGTTTAGAGGTATTCGCTTTGACAATCCTAGTAACATCATAAGCCATTTCTGGATCTGTACCAAAAGTTATCCCCCCTTCTTTAACATTAGGGCATGATATATTGACTTCTACTGCTCCAACACCTTCTATATCTAATTTATTAGCCATCATTCCATATTCTTCAACACAACCTCCTGAAATATTAACAATTATTTCAGTTCCATAAGTCTTCGCTTCTGGTAAGATGTTATGGATAAAATCATCAATACCTCCATTGGCAAGACCAATTGAGTTAATTACTCCTCCACTAGTTTCTACCAAGCGTTGTGGCTTATTGCCAGTTCTCTTTTCCGGGGTGGTTCCTTTAACCATTATTCCACCTAATAATGAAAGATCATAGAAATCCTTAAATTCCTTTCCAGATCCAAAAGTTCCAGAAGCAACTGTTACAGGATTCTTTAATAATAATTTCCCTAAATGGCATTCTAATTTACTCATCAAAGGATACCTCCTTTGCCTTAAAGACTGGTCCTTCCTTGCAAACTCTTTTGTAGTCTCCATCCTTCATTTTACAAACACAGCTTAGGCAAGCTCCAAGTCCACAGCCCATATAAGCTTCTAAGGATAATTCCAAATCAACTTTATCTTCAAAGTTTTTTAGGTATTTAAGCATTGGTTCTGGTCCACAGGCATAGGCAATTGAAATCTCATCGAAATCATAACCTTCTAAAATTGCACCTATAGTTCCTTTTTCACCCAGGCTACCATCAATTGTTGCAATCTTGACTAAACCCAATTTCTTAAAGTATTCGATTGCATATGATGTTTCTTTACTAGCAAACCCAAGTATAAATTCCACTTCATTTCCAGCTTCTTTTAATTTCAGACCTAAGTCATACAAAGGTGCAACACCAATACCACCACCAATTAGCAAACACTTTTTATTAAATTTTTCTAGCGTAAAGCCAGACCCAAGTGGTCCCATTAAATCTATCGGCTGGCCTATATTAAATAGTGAAAGGTTTTTTGTACCTTGTCCTTTAACTTGATAAAGTATTGAAATAGTTCCATCAACCTTATCAACAGCAAAAATACTTATAGGTTTTCTTAATAATGGAATATCCCCAGTCTTAATTTCTAGAAACTGACCTGGTTTCGCAGATTCTGCGATATCCGTTGCCGTTATCTTCATCAAATATATGAAATCTTTAATTAATGGTTCGTTGGATTGAACTACTCCATCACATTTGTATATCATTTTTAAATCACCTTACCGTCTTTTAAAGCAAATTCACCTTTAACTATAGTATGAAGAACTTCACCTTCTAGCTCCCAGCCTTTAAATGGTGTATTCCTACCCATTGAATAAAATTCTTCTGGTATAACTGTCCACTTTTTATTAGGATCAAAGATAGTTATATCTGCGAAATTTCCTGTTTTTAATTCCCCACCGAGTTTAAATACTGAACCAGGATTATTAGCCATTTTTTCTACTAATTGTCCATAAGTCATTAAACCTGTTTTAACTAATTTAGTGTTGATTAATGCAATTGCTGTTTCAAGCCCCACTGCACCAAAAGGAGCGTAAGCATATTCAACTTCTTTTTCCCATCTGGCATGCGGTGCATGGTCAGTGGCTATCATATCTATAGTTCCATCAATTAAGCCGGCTACCAAAGCTAGTCTATCTTCCTCACTTCTCAATGGTGGATTTATTTTTGTTGAAGTATCGAAATCTTCAACCGCAGCATCAGTTAATATCAAATGTTGTGGGGTCACTTCAGCAGTTATATTCAGACCTTGTTTTTTAGCTTCTCTTACAAGTTCTACAGAATTTTTACTGCTTATGTGAGCGATATGAACTCTACCACCAGTCATTTTTGCTAAGGCAATATCTCTTGCAACTATTAAATCTTCTGCTTCTCTTGGAATTCCTTTTAAGCCTAATATTGTTGAATAATATCCTTCATGAACAAAACCCCCATTAGCCATACTTTCATCTTCACAATGTTCAATAAGAATTAAATCAAATTGTTTGGCATACTCTAAAACTCTTCTTGTTATATAAGCATTCTTAACTGGCTTGCCATCATTACTAATAGCAACTATCCCGGCTTCTTTCATATCACCCATTTCAGTTAGCTGATCTGAGTCTATGTTTTTTGTCGCAGCTCCAATAATTTTCAAATTAACTTTGGCGCCTCTAGTTTTACGTTCTATTGATTCTACGATTGTTCTATCATCAATTGCAGGTTTGGTATTTGGCATACAAGCAACAGTGGTAAAACCACCTTTCGCTGCTGCAGCAAGGCCTGTTTGTATAGTTTCTTTATGTTCAAAACCTGGTTCTCTTAGATGAACATGCATATCTATAAGTCCTGGAAAGACCATCATGTTAGTTGCATCTACAATTTCATATTCTGATTTCACTTCAATATTTTTTTCTATCTTGTTAATTGTTTCTCCTTTAACAAGAATATCCATAATGTCGTTAATTTTATTTTTCGGGTCAACTACATGACCACCTTTAATTAATTTCATCTCCACTTTTACCTCCTAACATCATGAATAATAGCGCCATTCTTATTGCTACACCATTAGTAACCTGCTCATCAACAACTGAACGTGGATGTTCGTAGACATCAGGCATTATTTCCACACCTCTGTTCATAGGTCCTGGATGCATTATAATCGCATCATCTTTTAACAGTTCTACTCTTTTAGATGTTAGACCCCAAAATTTATTATATTCTACTAGACTTGGTAAAAGTCCGCTTGATTGTCTTTCTTTTTGCAGTCTTAAAACATTTACTACGTCTGCACCTCTTAGAGCTTTATCAACATCAGTAAAGACTTCTACACCCATTTTTTGTAATTCTGCTGGTATTAGAGTTTCTGGTGCAACAACTCTTACTTTTGCTCCATATTTAGTAAGTCCCCAAATATTACTTCTTGCAACTCTGCTATGAGCAACATCACCAAGAATTGTTACTGTAAGATTTCCGAGATCTCCTTTTTTATCTTTCATAGTATACATATCTAGTAAGCCTTGAGTTGGGTGTTCATTCATGCCATCTCCTGCATTTATGATTCTAGCCTTAGTGTTCCTACCAAGGAAATGTGGAGCTCCACTAGCACCATGTCTCATGACAAAAAGTTCTATACCCATTACTTCTAAGGTAATTGCAGTATCAATAAGAGTTTCACCTTTTTGAACGCTACTTGTACTAACAGCTAGATTAGTACAATCTGCACTAAGATATTTTGCAGCAATTTCAAAGGAACTTTTTGTTCTTGTGCTATTTTCAAAGAATAATGTTGCCATTGATTTTCCACGTAGCGTTGGTACTTTCTTAATATCTCGCATTATTATGTCTTTCATTGGTACAGCAGTTCTTAAGATTGCATCAATCTCATCAGTGCTAATATTTCTAAGACCTAATAGGTCTTTTTCTTTTATCATTTACTCATCCTCCTCTATTGATTCTTTTATGATAACTTTGTCTACACCATCAATTTCTTTGAGGAGAACATCAATTTTTTCTCTCTTTGATGTTGGTACATTTTTACCAACAAAATCAGCCCTGATTGGTAATTCTCTATGTCCTCTATCAACCATTACAACTAGTTGTATTAATTCCGGTCTACCCATATCAATGATTGAATCTAGGGCAGCTCTTATGGTTCTACCTGTGTATAAAACATCATCCACCAAAATTATCTTTTTGCCTTTGACCCCTACTGGTATTACAGTTTGGTGTATAACAGGTTGTTCAGTTAAAGATGTTAAATCATCTCGGTATAAATTGATGTCCAATACACCTATTGGTAAAACAATTCCATGAATTTCTTCGATTGTTTTTTTAAGTCTTTCTGCTAAAGGAACCCCTCTGGTTCTTATACCTAGAATGACTGCATTGTCTAAGGATTTATTTTTTTCTAACAATTCATGAGCAATTCTTTTTAATGCTCTGTCCATTTGATCTTCGTCCATAATAACGGCTTTTTCAATAAATTTTTTCATGGTTTTACCTCCTAAAAAAAATAGTCTATCTGACTAAATCAGATAGACTATAGTATTTCATAAATCGCGAATCATAGTTCAATTAAAATATTATATTCTTATATCTTTCTAGTCTCTCGTACCAAATTAAAGATTACTGTATTAATAGTACTATTATTGTCTACTTTTGTCAATTATCTATAAGCTTATATTGAAATCTTTTTGTTATTGGGTTAATATTATTTGGATAGGAGTGATATTATGTATTCAAATAAATCAAGATTAGTTGCTTTTTTATTATGTCTTTTTTTAGGTGAATTTGGTGTCCATAGATTCTATGTTGGTAAAATATGGACCGGTTTATTGTGGTTAATAACTGGTGGTTTTTTAGGAATTGGTTATATTTTAGATTTAGTTATGATAATTGCTGGCAGCTTTGAAGATAAAAATGGAAGTCAACTAACAGATTGGTAAAATATTAAAGAGGAAGCTTAACTTCCTCTTTTTATTTATATATTAATATTTGAAATTTTTGGTAAACAAACTACCCATCTCATGAATTTCAACATTGTGGTCATCAATTCGACTTAATTTATAGGGTGAAAGAACTATCATCCCAGAGCCTCTCCTGTACTTCTTCATAACATCAAGATTATGATTTCTTTCTACATGAAAAGCATTTGTACCTGCTAACATGTTTGTGATACCATGAGAAAAATTTTCATCTTTTAAGAGATAACTTTCTAATATTCCCTGTGATTCTGCTATGTCCTTGATAAAGCCTAAGCTGAAAAAATTATCTTTGGCAATACCAAGACTATCCTCTTTGAGTCGCAAGAAATAAATCCATAAACTTTCTCGTGCTGTTTGCACCTTTAATTTCTCTTTGTTTACAGTACTATACAAATTGATAATGAATGAAGTTGAAGAATTCTTTACTAGCGCGATTGAATAATCTAGTTCAATTCCTAGCTCTTTTCCTACATTTTTCATACACCGCACTAATTCTTCTGCAGAATTAATATCCTCAGTAAAAATATTAACCACACCATAAAAAGGTATGTCTCCACCAACTAATATTATTTCCGTTAATGAAGTCATTATTCTTTCTTTAACAAGATAGAAAGGTAATATAATTTCTTTATCATATTTTCCTAGTCCAGATCCAATAGATATTTCTTGTCCGACAAGCTGATATTTGGTTGTAGAAAGTGAATTTGTAAAAATATTTCTACCAGGATATCTAATATGAATCACCTCATTATTTTAAATACTTAGCCAACTCTTCTGCTTTATCGGTCTTTTCCCAAGGCAAGTCTAATTCAGTTCTACCAAAGTGACCATAGGCTGCAATATTTCTGTATATTGGTCTTCTTAGGTCAAAATGTCTAATTATAGCAGCAGGTTTTAAATCAAAATTCTCATTTACAATATCACAAAGTTTATCGTCTGGTATTTTACCTGTTTCATAAGTATCTACAAAAACTGAAATAGGTTTTGCAATACCAATAGCATATGACAATTGAATCTCACATCTATCCGCTAACCCAGCAGCAACAATATTCTTCGCTATATATCTGGCAGCATAAGCTGCAGATCTATCAACCTTAGTTGGATCTTTTCCACTAAATGCACCACCACCATGGGCAGCAGCACCACCATAGGTGTCAACTATTATTTTACGACCGGTCAAACCTGTGTCACCTAATGGACCACCTATGACAAATCTGCCTGTAGGATTAATGTGATATTTAGTATTTTCATCTAATAAATCACTTGGAATCACAACTTTGATTACCTTCTCAATCATATCATTATAGATAGTTTCTTGAGTTGTCTCTGGATTGTGTTGTGTTGAAATAACTATAGCTTCAATTCTAATTGGTTTATGATCTTCATATTCAAAAGTTACTTGAGTTTTCCCATCAGGTCTTAGGTAATTAACAGTGCCATCCTTTCTAACTTCTGCTAATTTTTTAGCAAGTTTATGAGCATACATGATTGGTGCAGGCATAAGTTCTTTTGTTTCGTTTGTTGCATAGCCAAACATCATTCCTTGATCGCCAGCACCTATTGCATCTTCTAAACTATATTCCCCTTTTTTACCTTCTTCAGATACATCAACACCAAGTGCAATATCAGCGGATTGTTCATCTAAAGCCACCATTACTCCACAAGTATCAGCATCAAAACCATATTTTGCTCTTGTATATCCTATATTTCTAACAGTATCTCTGACTATTTTTTGTATGTCAATATAGCATTTTGTTGATATTTCTCCTGCAACTACTACTAAACCTGTAGTGACAAAGGTTTCACAGGCTACTCTGCCATTTGGATCCTCTTTTAAAATAGCGTCTAAAACAGCGTCAGATATTTGATCGCATATCTTATCTGGATGTCCCTCCGTTACTGATTCTGAAGTAAAAAATTTTCTCATTATGCAATTCTCCTACCCTTCTATTTTAGCTTTAAGCTGATTAATAAGCTCTTTATACATTATTTTATTATCTTTGAAAGCAATTATATCTGTAGAACCATCTCTATTTATTAGTTTTACAAATGGTTTGAATTCATTGCTTCTTTTATCTAATTCACTTAACATAACAATATTTACACATGAATTATCAAATAAATACTTAATTGCTTCTTCATTATCTATACTGCCATTGATGACTTCAATTATTAATTGATTATTCGAAGATAGACCAATATCAACAAAAGGCAAGTACTTTTCATCAAATTCAGCAAAGTACCTCTGATATTCTATTTTGAATCGTTCGCCTTTAGCAAGTCCAAATCTTGGCACATTTATTGCATTGATTACAAAATCATATTTGAAAAACCTAGAATTCAAAACAGTTTCTAGTTCAACTTGGTCTTTAACATATACAACATCGTCGGCATAACAAACTTTTCCAATATTATTTGAGGCAATTACACTGACATTTGCACCTGACAAAACTAAAGACTTAATCAAACCATATATTAAGTCATCATTACTATAAGTTCCTATAAAATGATTATTGGTTAAATGCTCATTAAAATACCCAAGTGTAAATAAAAAAGAATACTCTTGCATATTGTATCCTTTAGTTTTAACTTGGATTTTTTCTAATATAAATTCTAGATTTTCAAGTTCTCCTGTAAAAACTACATCTATATCTGTTGATTCGACTAACTCTACTAAAGCTTGATCTGAATTGTATCTTATTGTTTCTTCACTTCCAGGTCCTATAACAATTAAATCCCAGCCATTCTTCTTATATGTTAATAAATCTTCCATATAGGCCAAAGGTACATAGTTATCAGTGATTTCAGTTCTGAAAATATATGCATCATAACCTATATCCCGAAGTTTATAGGCTAATTGCACCATAAGAAAGGCTTCTTTATCCTCTACGATACCTAAAAGGATTTTTTTGCCATTCATTTTTATTCTTCCTCTTTAAAGCTATAGGTTATTTTGTCATCCATTAACTCGTCAAGGGCAACAATAATAGGTTTATGACACTTAAGAGCCAGTTTCTCCTCTTCTGACAATAAACCAACGTTATCTAAGTCTGTTCTAGCCTTTAATTTATCTGGTTCCTCTTTAAGAATCTTGTCCTTTTGTTCCAATAAGGATAGTTGCCTTGATCTTTTTGCGGCAATCATAACCAAAAGATACTTACTATTTACTTTTTCTACAATTTTGCTTATGTTTATAAGTTTTTCAGTCATTAATACACTCCCTTTAATTTGTCCTTTAATTATAGCATAGTTACTTTTAAATATCTTTAATAAATGTTTCAATATCTAAAGTTTTTTCATCCATTTTGCATTTTTCAGCTATAATAATTGCTTCAATTTTTGCTACTGCATCTTCTAATCTATCATTAACAACAATATAATCATAATCTTTAATGAATTTTAATTCACTTGACACTTTATCCAGTCTATTTTGAATATCTTCTTTACGATCTCTATTCCTTTTAAGAAGTCTATCTCTTAATTCCTTAAAAGATGGAGGCATGATAAATATTAAAACTGCATCTTGAGATTTTTTTCTTATTTGTAATGCACCTTGCATTTCAATTTCTAAAATTACATCAGCTTTTAATGTAAAAAGTCTTTGAACTTCTTCAATCAAAGTACCGTAATAATTGCCATATACTTCTGCGTATTCTAAAAACTGATCATTCTTTATATTTTCTAGGAACTTATCCTTACCGATATAATAATAGGTTTTGTCTATTATTTCTCCTGGTCTTACTTCTCTACTAGTTGCTGAGATAGAACATTGTAGGTTTGTTGGATGTTTTTCTACCAATGCTTTGCAGATTGTTCCCTTTCCAGCTCCAGAAGGTCCTGAGATAACTAAAAGTAAGTTTCTTTCATTCATTATTTCATAACCTCCTATTCTATGTTTTGTATTTGTTCTCTTATTTTTTCCAGTTCACTTTTCAAAGTAACTATTATTACAGCAATATCTGTAGAACTAGATTTTGAACCTATGGTATTAATTTCCCTATTCATTTCTTGAATAAGAAAATCCATTTTTCTTCCTATTGGTTCATTAGCCTCAAAATAGTCTTTAAAATGAGTCATGTGTATCTTAAGCCTTGTTATTTCTTCAGTTATATTGCTCTTATCTGCAAAGGCGGCTACTTCATAAGCTATTCTATCCTCATTAACAGGTACTGCATCGAGTAATGCCTTGATTCTATCTTGTAGTTTTTCTTTATATTCTCCTACTATAAAGTCAGCATATTTATTAACTTCATCTATATTAGTATGTATTATTTCTAAACTTTCCAAGAAAAATTCTTTTAGCTTTTCTCCTTCATTACTTCTCATTATTTTTACATTATCACAAGCATTTTCTAAAGCTTCTTTAATATCATTCCAAATAACTTCATCATCTAATTCTTTATCATTAGAAGAAATTACTTCAGGATATCTTATTATATCTTGTAATGACAAATCATATGAAAGTTTAAAGTGTTCCTTAATATTTTGACCAGCTTTAAAATATGATTCTGCTAACTTATAATCAATAATGAAATCTTGTTTATATTCCTTATTATTTTCAATATTTAAAAATATTGAAAAAGAACCTCTGTTGAAATTTGATTTCAAAAATTTATCTATTTTTTCTTCTATAAATAGCATTCCTTTTGGAAGTCTATATTTCACTTCAAGAAATCTATGATTAACTGCTCTTAATTCTAGTGTATATATTCTTTCTTGTGTTTCTTTAATTCCTTTTCCATATCCAGTCATACTATACATATTTTTATTTCCCCTTATAAATATTTTGATATATTTTAACAATTATACCACAAATAAGTGATAAAGTGCCTAATAATATTTAAAAGCCTGACTATATTAGTCAGGCTTTATTTGCTATTTTTATTTGGTCACCTTTTTTTAACTTTGTGAAACTTCCAGATTTCGCCTCAATTACAAATTTAGCATCTTTATATATTTTGGAAATCTTCCAAGGAGCTAGATCAAAATATATATCAATTACTTTAAAATTTTCATCAATGAATACTATGTCTAAATTGAATTTCATAAAAAATGTATGAATACTATTACAAGGTCTTATTAAAAGACCTTCATTAAAATCAATTTTACTTCTACCCATCAAACCTTTAAGTCTTGAAATATAACTATCAGCTAAATAAACATTTTCTAGAATAGTATCATTATTTAAAGTTAGTACATTAAATATTTTTCTATTTTTCATTTTCAACATACCTAAATAGAATATCCCCCGACTCAAATTTGCTACCATCGACAATGAAGTGTTTGCTATAGACAAACTCTCCAAAACTTAAAATACCAGGTTCTGTCGCAGAAGCTCTTAACTTTATTGGATTTCTATCAACATTAAAAGATCTGTAACCTTCAAGAAAATGGGGTAAGCTCATCTCTGTAATATTTTCAATTACTATTTGGTAATCATAAGCACCACTACCTAAATAAAAATCAGCTTTTTTAGTGGATTGCTCAAAACTGATGATAATTTTCTTTTTATGTTTTCTTTTAAAATCCATGAAATTTACAAATTTTTCATCTTCTTTACTAATTGGTTTGTAATATAATCTTCCTTTTATTAAAAATCTTGGTTTAACACGAATGGCATATAGTATATATCCAAAAACTATAAACAAAACAATAAATCCTGTGCTTGCAACAATAGCAATTTCCATAATTGTTGCATTATTAAATTTATTTACTAACGATGATATCTGAAATCCTTTAACATCATCTTTATTTATTTTGTCCCCAGTATTACCTTTGATAACATTACTTCCTCTTTCGGTTGATTCTAAGGTCCATTTTTGATTGTTTGTACCTACATATTTTAAGGCTATCACAGGACCACCATCATTTAAATCTCCATCATTTACACTTAATGCTTTATCAGATAAATAATTTAAAAATACGATAGTCCCATCACTTAATTGCCTTATGGTCCATTCTTGAGTTTCTTTTTGCAAATAGTCCCATTGTTGAACTGGTGTAATATTCTCATCATTCAATTCGCCAATTTCTAAAACTTTAAGATTTTTTTCTACACTAATTATATATCTTAAGTTAATTTCTTTATTAACTCTAAATATTTGACTTGAATTATCAGTGCCTTGAGCTTGGATACACAAAGATCCGTCAGCATTGCTTCCATCTTGAATATCAAGATATAGGCCACTATAAGCATTCTTAATCCGATATAAACCGTCCTCTATATCTTTTGTTTCAGCTTTCACAGTATAATCGTCTGCAAAAATATATGAACCAACCATCATTAATCCTAAGGTTAGTAATATTAATATTTTTGAGATTTTATTCATAACTTTATCCTTCCGGTTAAATTATTCCTTTTAAGCTATCCATTGCACTTAAGATAGCAGGTCCAAGTACAACTATAAAAATAGCTGGGAACATAAAAAATAGCAATGGGAAAATCATTTTAACAGGTAATTTCATAGATTTCTCTTCAGCTCTTTGCTTTCTTTTTTGTCTCATAGTCCTTGATTGTATACGTAACATATTCGCAATATTTGAACCTAATTGTTCAGCTTGAATAACTGCAGTAATAAAACTATTCAAGTCATCAACACCTGTTCTTTTTACAATTGCTCTTAAAGCCTCTACCCTATCTCTACCTTTTGCAATATCATCTAAAGCCCATTTAATTTCATTACTCAATTCACCCTTTATTTTTTCTGTAGATCTTTTCATAGCCATGTCAAAACCGAGTCCTGCCTCTACAGAAACATAAAGCAAATCTAATATGTCTGGTAATTTATTCTGGATTTCTGTTGATCTGTTATTAGCTTTGGTTCGAATTTGAATCAAAGGTAGTGCGAAACCTATTAATCCAGCTAATATAACAAAAAATGTACCATTATTTCCAGATATACTAAATAGCACTCCAACAATTATCATCAAGATTACTGAGTATATAAATTGCAATGCAAGAATATTACTTGGTGTTTTCTTTTTATAATTCCCGGACTTATAAATTATAGTATCATAATAATCTTTAATTGATTGAGGTGTCAACCTTGATAATAATAACAAGAATGCTTGATAAATAGGAGTACCAACCCTATCTAAAAAAGATTTTCGAAATTCGTCTTCTTCAGCATTATCACCAACTATAGGTTTAATTGTTTCTATCCTACGTTCAATTAGATTCTTACGAAAGAATACCACTTGATTTATAATTATCACTAGTAAGGTTATAAATATACCAGCTGTGATGGCAATTAATAATTCCATTATAGCACCCCTTCTTTCTATACTTTTAAATCTAAAGTTTTAACTAATAAAAAAATTCCAATTGCCTGCATCGTAACTGCTACAATAATCATAATCTGACCAATTAAAGTAGTAAATAATGGCATCATAAAATCCTTATTCAATAAATATAGAATTATGAAAATCATTGGCGGAATCAAGCCTATAATGACAGCTGATAATTTAGCTTGAGCAGTCATTGTTCTTATATCACCTTTTAACTTAACCCTCTCTCTAATGGTATTTGAGATTGTATCAAGAATTTCAGATAAATTCCCACCTACTTGTCTTTGAATTAAAACAGCAGTAACTAATATTTCTACATCATCATCAGCAGTTCTTTCTGCAAAATCCTTCAAAGCCTCTTCCATCTCTTTACCTAATACATTTTCATGTACAATTTTATTTAAGTCTTCCGCAATTGGAGCATCCATTTCTTTTCCTGCTATCATTATTGCTTGATTAAAACTTAAACCAGCTCGAAGTCCATTTGCTAAGATGCTAAGGGCTTCAGGTAGTTGACTGTTAAGTTTTTTTGCTCTGGATTTTTTAATATTTTTTACATACATACCTGGTATTTTAAATCCTAAAATAAAGCCAACTATTGCAAACAAGATATTATCAAATATTAAAAATAATAATAGTCCTAAAATCAATCCGACTATTAAACAAATTCCAAAAAATTCTTCAGGTTTAATCAATAGTCTTGCTTGTGTTAATAGAACTTTCTTTTTCTTGAAATATTTCTCTAAAGGTAATATTTTGCCTACTAAGCCTAAGGCTGTAAAATTTTCCTTTTTATTACCAATTTTTACATCGACTTCTTTATAATCTGATTTAATACTATTTGAAGTGTAAATTTCAAGTCTGTTTTTAAGATTCACTTTTTTTTCAAATATTAACAAATATATCGCTATAAATAAAAGTGATATAAATATAGTAATTACTATGAATAATCCATACAAAAGGTTCACCTCCATAAACTAATTAATAATCAATACTTTTAAATAATGAAGACTGAACATTTTCTCCATGTGCTCTAAGTTTTTCCATAAAAGAAGGTACTACGCCTGTTGGTGTATATTTACCAAGAACTTTATTGGTTTCATCAAAACCATCTTGTTTGAAATAGAAAATATCTTGTAAGGTAATAGTATCATTTTCCATTCCAGTAACTTCTGAAATCTTAGTTACTTTTCTTGTACCATCATTGAATCTAGATATTTGAATAATCAAATCTATGGCTGCCGATATTTGTTCTCTTATTGCCTTTGAAGGTAAATCCATACCAGCCATTAAAACCATAGTTTCAAGTCTTGATAAAGCATCCCTAGGTGAATTAGCGTGAACAGTAGTAATTGAACCATCATGTCCAGTATTCATTGCTTGAAGCATATCTAATGCTTCACCACTTCTTACCTCACCAACAATTATTCGATCTGGTCTCATACGAAGTGAATTGACGACTAAATCTCTTATGGAAACTTTTCCTTTGCCTTCAATATTGGCGCTTCTGCTTTCTAACGTTACAACATGTTCTTGTTGTAATTGAACCTCAGCTGCATCTTCTATTGTAACAATACGTTCATCGTGTGAAATAAAACCTGATATTACATTCATTAAAGTAGTTTTACCACTACCGGTTCCTCCAGATACAATGATATTAAGTCTACCTCTTACACAAGAACGTAGAAATTTGGCCATATTCATATTTAACGAGCCAAAGGATATCAAATCTTCAAGTCCAAAAGGATCTGTTGAAAACTTTCTAATTGTAATGGTTGGTCCTTTTATTGCTAGTGGTGGAATAATAATATTTACACGAGAGCCATCTGGTAATCTAGCATCAACCATAGGGCTACTTTCATCAATTCTTCTTCCGATAGGAGCAACAATTTTATCAATCGTATGCAGAACATGTTGATTATTCCTAAAAACCTTGTCTGTTTTTTCTATTTTACCAAATCTTTCAATAAATACCTTATCAGGACCATTAACCATAACCTCAGTTACAGTTGGATCATCTAGAAGAGACGTTATTGGCCCATAAGACAATATTTCATCAGTAACAAGCTTAGCTATTTTTTGTTTGTCTCCTGGTAATAAGTGTTTACCGTTTTTCACAGCTATATTATTCATTGTTTCAAGAATTTGTTCATCAAGAATTTTAATATCATCTTGATTTTTTTTATCTGGTGTAAAAGTCAAATCATCAATAACACCTTCTAGTACTAAAATTGCAAACTCATCAAGTTCTTTTTTTCTTTTTTCTTGCAACTCTTCTGAAGGCTTTTTATCTTCATTGATGATTTCATTTTGATTTGGTCCAAAATTTATAAAGTTCATAAGATTTTCCTCTCTTATAATTATTTGTCATTACCAGTGATATTACTGACAATACTACTAAAGCTTTTACCTATTTCACTTCGTGGATATTTTTGTGCATAGGGTATACCTTGATTTAAAGATGCAGTAACTTTTTGATAATCCTCTGGAACTTTATATAAAATATCAAAACCTAATATTTTTTCAATATCATTGGATCTTATATCACTACTTTTTGAAAATTTATTTAATACAATATTTATCTTGCTTTTCGGATAATTGAAATCAGTTAAGGTAGTGATAGCACCTTTAATGTTTTTTACAGACATAATTTCTGGCGTAGTTATAAGAAATAATTTTTCTGAAAAAATAAAAGCTGGGTTTGTAGCATCATAGAATCTTGATGACATATCAATTACTATATAGTCATAAGCAGATTGTAATGCTTTTAAAATAATTTGTATATGTTCCCCATTAATAAAATCATTATTATTAGGTTCTTTACTCGCTGCTAGAACTTTTAATCCTGATTCATGATTAGTCAAGAATGTTTCTATATAATCTGAATCAATGCTTTTAATATCATCGATTACGTCGTTTATTGTAAACTTAGGAACTATATCTAACGCTAAAGTTACATTTCCATAATCAAGATCGAAATCCAACAAGGCTACCTTTTTACCTGTAATTTTTAATAGTGATAATGCCAAATTTGTAGCAAAAAATGTTTTTCCTGCACCACCTTTTGTACTAAAAACAGTGTATATCTGACCATAACCACTTTTTTTCTTCTTAGTTACATTAGATTTTCTTTGAATCTCTAAACGTTTTTTTGTTAGTTTATTTGCCTTGTAAATAGAATCTACAAGTTTATTGGGTTTTACAGGCATAATTATAACATCTTTTGCACCTGAAAATATTGCTTTGTACATTGTATCTTCAGTTATTTCTTTTTCAATCATTATTGTAGCTTTGTCTATAAATTCAGTAGAAAGCTTTTCTGCAACTTCATAACCATCACCGTCGAAATTTCCTGATATTAATATTACATCAACTAAATCAGATTCGATAATTGCTTGAGCCTCTTCAAAATCATCAGGTGTTCTTGCAATTTCAATATAATCAACATTAGCTAATGAATTTTCAATATCAAATCTTTCTTCTAGATTGTTATCTAATACAATTACTTTAATTTTATCCATCGAAAATTACCTTCCTCTCCAACTATCCAAGTTGTTTTGTCCATATTCTGAAAGTGGTACTTGAACATTGTCAGCAGGGTTTCTGAGCGAAACAGCTATCGGACTGCCAATATTTAAGGAATATCCAATAACTTCTGCTTGGGACGGAGTTACTAATATAGTTAACGTAGCTGTTAATCCTTTATTTGCACCTTGCAATTCAAAATTATCAGCTGCATTTTGTCCTTTTTGTAAAACCATAACATTTTGTAGTTTGGTTGTTGTTATAGTTTTTCCTGCAATAACATCTTCAACCATAATATCTACTTTATCACCTACTGATATAAAACCAGCAACACCTGTTGCTTCATTAATAGGTATAGAAACTGCTCTCATATTTTCAGGAATCGTAAATGATATAGATGTATCAGTTTGTCCCAAAGCAAGTCTGTCTTTAAGAATTTGTTCTCCAGCAACGATTTTATCACTAGTAATCTGTCCAACTACATCGTTTAGACTTCTAATAGACTTTACATGTATACTATTAGCTGGTATCTCCTTGATTTCTACCATTTCACGAGTAATCGCTACGTTGGCCTCAATATCAACTGTTGCTACTACAATCTCTGTAGTTTTCATATTAGCTGGAATCTGATTCTTACTATTGTTTATGTAAGAAATTGTTAATATTGCTGTTAAAAGTCCTGTAATTATTGCTAGTATAATTATTCTTTTTTTAATTTTCATTAGGCTCTCATCCTTCCTATATGTTATTGTATTAATTTGCTGTATCTAGCACCACTTGTGATTGTTAAGACATTTCCTTGTTGATCTCCCTGTTCAATTACAACTTCAATTTCTCTAACTTCGCCAGTAAACCTACCATATATTGCACCTTTTGCTAAATCAGCACCGTTATTATCAGCTGGAGTATAAGTTTTACTAGATCCTAGTCTTGTATAATTAGTTCCTAATAATGCTTCTGCAGAACCTTTATTTTTATTGGTCATAACATCAATTATCTCATAAACTGCAAAAGAATTAATTTGGAAAAAAGTTTGTCCGCCCTGGCTTTTATTAAATTCTGCTATAGGAATCAGTCCATACATATATGCTCTTCTATCTTCAGAATTAGCTAATTTTTGAGCTTTTTTCATTCTAGCTTCAACAGCACCTATTACCGATTGTGAAGCACCTGATTTTCCTTCAAAAAGAGTATCTAAGCCTAAAGTTATTTTTGTAGGTATTCCTTCAATAGCCTTGTTAATTATGTTTTGTCCATTCCATTGTGGATCAAGGTAAATAAAGCCTCTTTGATTTGGATATAAAGTATCATTAAAACTCATTTTCCCAGAATGAAGAGTATTACTTTCAATAAAAAGCTCTGGGGTTGTATAAAGTGGTAAAAGCTGACCTGCGGTTACTTTAGTAACAAATCCCCAAGTAGCCACCGCACTTCCACTAACTTCCATATTGAATTGATCAATGAATCTAAAGAATATCATTTTTTCATCTGATACTGCTTTAACTTTTATAACATCTCTATAGTCTGTCGAGCCATCAGCTAATTTTACATTCATCTTTTCAATTTTAACATCAGGTTCACCTTCTGCACCATTTTGAATAGCTGTATTCTTTGCAATCTCAATAGCTTTAGCTTTTAATTGAGCAACTGAATAAGCATTGTCAGAACCGAGCGATTTTTCCATCTCTTTTGCTCCTGCTAATGCTCCAGCATCTGATGCAGTAACCATCTGTCTTCTAGTGCTGTATATAAAACCTACATCAATAAGTATTGCCGCAAAAGCAAATAAAGCAAATAAAAATACCAATACTGTAAAAATACTTACAGCTCCTCTTTTATTCTTAATAAGATTTATTTTCATAATTACCCCCTCCTTATTCAATTCTCATAACTGCTCTTGCATTTATTTGAAATGGATCATCAACAAATATCCCTATAAGTGGTTTGACATTTCCTGTTAATTCAACTACTGCATTTCTCACATTATTTACTGTATCTTCAACTTCATAATAACTATAATGATCACTATCATTAATTAATGTTATTCCACTTACTCCAACAACTGATTCTTGTGCAGCCTCAAATGCTCTTGTTTCTCTATTAACAGTTGAAACAACAGCAGCTCTTGCACCTTCTCTGGCTCCACCAGTTAAAGTAATCTTTGCATTTAATAACCACCCAAATTCCAATATACCCATTATGAACAATAGTAGTACAGGTATAACTAAGGCAAACTCAACTAAAGATTGTCCACCTTCAGTCTTCATTCCAAGTAATGATTTTATAATTTTCATTTTCAACACCTCTCCACGGTTTATAGTAGATTAAAAATACTACTTACTAAAATACCAATAGTCCCAACCGTAATTGGTATAGCATAGGGAATATACAAATCAGTATGTTCTTGTTTAACATTTTCAAAAAAACTTAAAATTTTCTTAGCAACCTTATTACCTGAATTTAAATATATCATTTTAGCTAAAGGTCTTAAGATAAGTCCAAACATATTTATTATGGTTTTAAGCATTTGTTTCTTATAGATTGCATAAATTATTACCATTATCCCACCAGCTACTCCAGTTGCCAGTAAAGCATATACTGTAAAAGTAAAACCCTTAAGTGCTCCTATAGCTGCCATCAACTTAACATCGCCAGCACCCATAAAGCCTAAAATGAATGGAATGAAAAATATAAAGAAACCTAAAAGCAATCCTTTAAAACTATCAATTAATCCGACAAATCCATAATTTATGGTCATAAGTATAAAGCCAACAACTAATGCAGGAATAGTGTATTTATTAGGAATGATTTTATTTTTTGCATCCTCATAACTACATAACAAAAGTAAAACTACTAAAACTAAATTAATTATTATATTTATAATCGTATTAAACATTAAACCCCCATTATTATTATCTATTTCCTACCTTAATTATCACTTTTTTCATACCTTTAGTCAATCTAATATTCAAAATATAAAAAGTATATAATATTGTAATTGTTCTTATATAATTAAATTTGTATATAAATTAAAAATCCTCCAATATGGAGGATTTTTAAATATTTAAATAAAACATACTTTTACTCAGGTGGTTTGATACTTTCACCAACGCCAGTTAAAAAATTTGTAAGACTAGTTCTATATAGAACCAGTACAGCAATTACTATAACAACAATCAAAGCTACTAATAGACCATACTCAACCAATCCTTGTCCACTTTCCTCTTTCCATAATCTTTGTAATAATTTCATCTCAATTTCCCCTTTAATATTTTTGTGATAAAATCAACAATATTCTGCTTATATGTCTGTATTATCCCTTTTTTCATATATTTAGTCAATCAAATTAGCAGAATCTAAATAACATATAATATTTTGAAAATTCTAATATAATTAAATATGCTATTGAAATTAAAAAGCCTCCATTCGGAGGCTTTTTAAGATATCATTTTAAATTAATTATTCTGGATTTATTTGTTCGCCAATATTAGTAAATAATGCTTCTAGACTTTCTCGGAAAATAAGCAACACTGCAGTTACGATAACAACAATCAACGCTACAAGTAGACCATACTCAACTAAGCCTTGTCCACTTTCTTCTTTCCATAATCTTTGTAATAATTTCATTTCCATGTCCCCCTTTGATTTTTTTATCCTAGATAATAAATATTATCTTTCTTCTATGTTTATATTATCACGTTTTCTTTAAATATAGTCAATATATAATTAGATATTTATATAATTTATATTAACATACTTCATCTGAAATAGTAATAATTACAATATTAGTTCTTACATATTGCTAATCTCTTGCATAAATAGCTATTTCTTTTTAAAACATTCTCTCTTTTGACAGTTGCTTTAACTACCTCATCTGTTGAAATAAGTACTAAAAGCTTCTTAGCTCTTGTGACAGCAGTGTACAAAAGATTTTTTTCAAGCATTATATAATGTTGATTAGATAATAATATAACCACCACATCATATTCACTACCCTGGCTTTTATGTATAGTCACAGAATATCCCAATAATAACTCGTCCAATTCATTTTGTTCATAGGGAACATGTTCACCATCAAAATCAACTAACAATATATTATCCTCATCTATATCAATAATTTTACCTATATCTCCATTAAAAATTCTTTTCTCATAATTATTTCTGATTTGCATTACCTTATCGCCTATACGAAATATATTATCTCCATAAACTAAAGATTTACCAATAGGATTTAGTACCTCCTGTAGCACCTTATTTAGGTTTACACTACCATGAAGTCCTTTTTTCATTGGTACCAGGACTTGAATATCTTTAATTGGATTATACCCATATTTTTCAGGCAGTCTTACTGCACAAAGATCTACTAAAAGTTCAATTGCTTTTTCCACCTTAGGTTCTCGTATGTAGAAAAAATCACTGTCATTACTATTTGATAAATCAGGAATTTGTTTCTTGTTAATTAGGTGGGCATTTCTAATAATTTTACTTTCTTTAGCTTGTCTAAATATTTCTTTCAAATAGACAACAGGCACCAATTCCGAATCAATAATGTCCCTTAATATGCTGCCTGGTCCTACTGAAGGCAACTGATCAACATCCCCTGCAAAGATTACTGATGCTTTATCAGGGAGAGCTTGTAGAAAACTGTATAAGAGGTTAATGTCAATCATAGAGCATTCATCAAGTATAAATACATTTCCTGCCAATTGATTATCTCTATTTCTTTGAAAACCTAATTCCATATTGTATTCAAGCAGTCTATGAATAGTTTGGGCTTCACAACGTGTAACTTCAGAAAGTCTTTTTGCAGCCCTTCCAGTTGGAGCAGCAAGTACTATTGATAAATTCATTTTTTTTAACATTTCAATTATACCAATAACTGTTGTCGTTTTACCTGTTCCAGGACCACCAGTTAAAACTAATATTTTACTAAGATAACTAAGTCTAATTGCCTCTATTTGAGCATCATTATATAATATTTTATTTTCTTCAACCAATTGATTAATTATCTTATCAATGTCTTTGGTATCTTTTTTAATAACGATCTCATTTAATCTTAGTAATTCCTTTACTACACCAGTTTCTGCCTGATATAGATAAGTTAAATAAATTCGTTCTAGTCCTTCTTCACTTGAAAGTATTACCTTGTTTTCCTTAATCAACATATCTAAGGCATAACTAATTTGTTCCTGGTCAATATTAACTAACGTTCCCACATATTTTTCTAATTCATCTCTATAAACAAAAACATGGCCGGCTCTGCTTTTTTCTCTTAAGGCATAGTATAAAGCAGCTTTTGATCTTGATATCGAGTTTTCATCAAATCCTATCTTAAGCGCAATCTGGTCTGCTATAATAAAGCCTATACCCACTATATCTTCAGCAAGTTGATAAGGATTCTTGGATACTAGGTCGATACTCTCCTTACCATATTGTCTGTATATCTTTAATGCATAATTTGAAGATATACCAAAACCACTTAAAAACAACATAACTTCTTTAATATCTCTTTGTTTTTCAACGGACTCTATAATTGCATCTATCCTTTTTTCACCTATACCTGGAATTTCTAGTAGCCTTTTGGCATTGAATTCCAATATATCAAGAGTATCTTCTTTAAATTTTTTTACAATTTTCTTGGCATAAACTGGTCCTATACCTTTAATTAGGCCACTTGCTAGGTACTTTTCAATATTATTTAAAGTAAGAGGCGGTCTCTCACTATAATTAACCGCCTCAAATTGTTCACCATATTTATTTAAACTGTTCTTGCCGGAAATTTCAAGACTCATCCCTGGGTGAATATTAAAGAACTTTCCTTTAACTGTATATTGTTTGTCATTATCAGAACGAAAACGAAATATAGTAAAATCATTACTAATGTTCCGATAAACGATTCTTTCAACCATTCCAGTTATTTTTTCCATTTTAATCTTCCGTTCTTTTGTCACATAAGGAATCAATCAAATCCTTATGTTGTTTTTTCAACCTGAAGTATTTAATACCAAATATACTTATAGTCCAAATAATTCCTATTATTATGAATAGCAACATAAAGAAACTTACTGGAATATTCTTTATAAGCAATCCAAATAAATTAATCGTTATTACACCTGGATTTAATTGACTTAGGACTATCATCATAATAAGTAAAATAAGAGTAAAAAACAATACTAGCATGAAACCTCCTATACCTTGTTACTGCCAAGTTCCATCATCTTGGCTAAGTTTTTAAGTTGATTGTATTCTTTTTCAATTTTAATTTTTTCGTCGAGAATTTGTAAAGCTACTAATGATAATACTTGTATATCAGAATGCTTACCATCTATACCTAAACTCCCATCGATTCTTTTATTCAAATCATCAGCTAATTTTTTTAAATATGTGTCATCTTCAGTTGTTCTTAAAAGATATCTCCTGTCGAATATTATAACTTCAACATTTTTAAAATCTTTTCCCATTATCTTAATCTCGCTCCTAGCTTGTTCACCAATTGGTCGACAATGCTGTTATGTATTTGACTAACTTCTTCGTCAGTCATTGTTTTTTCAGGATTTTGATAAGTTAGTGATAAAGCAACACTCTTAACGTCATTACCTATTTGTATACCTTCGAATATATCAAATATTCTAAAACCAACCACCATATTGTTTGAAAATTCTTTTATTACTTCGTGAATTTTAGCATATTCCATATCCTTAGGTAAAATAATTGCCATGTCTCTTTCTATTGATGGATATTTTGGTAAACTTTTATATTGTTTAATTATTGGTTCAGCAAATAAACTTAGATCAATTTCAAGATAATATGCTTTTTCTTTAATATCATACTCTGCAAGAACTTTGGGGTGGATTTCACCTATGCTTCCAATCAGCTCATTATCAACAAACATAACTGCTGATCTGCCTGGATGTAAAGTACATAAATCTTTTTGTTTTTCATAACTCAAAGTTTTGTTTGATATTACGGCTACAAGTCTTTCTAAAATCCCTTTTAATGTATAAAAATCATTTTTATTTTTACCATACCATTCCTTGATTTCATTTTCTAATAAGAATATACCAAGTTGAAGGTTTTCTTTAGGTAAATTTTCATCAGTACCTGAGTAAACTCTTCCTACCTCAAATATATTGATATTTCGTCTTTGTCTTTTGTAATTTCTACTAGCTATTTCAATTATACCTGGTAAAAGTCTTTCTCTCATATAAGATTGTGTTTCACTTAATGGATTCATTACCTTTAATCTAGTATCTGCTTCAAAATCGTAGTTACATTTTTTGTAACTGAGCTTATCAATAAAACTATAGCTGATTATTTCATTTAATCCATTATCAGCTAGATATGTTTTAATTTGGTTAACTAATTTAATGTTGTAGTCTACTTTTAAGGTATTAGTTGTACTTACTGGTAATGTAGCAGGAATATTTTCATATCCATAAATCCTAACTACCTCTTCAACCAAGTCAATTTCAGACTGAATATCAATTCTATGGGCTTCAGGGGTCACCAATAAGGTCTCATTATCTATATTTTCTTCAACTTTGAAATTCAACTTTTTATAGATATTAACTATTTCATCTCTACCAATATTCATACCAAGAATTGCATTAACTCTTTTTACCGTTGATTTGATAGTAGGTATATTTTGTTTAGTCGGATATGAATCATAATACATCTCGTCTACTTCACCAGCATCTAATAATTTAACAAGGTACATGGCTCTGTTAATTGCTTTAAGAACATTGTCTTCAGATAAACCACGTTCAAATCTACCTGAAGCTTCAGAACGAAGTCCTAGTTTTCTACTTGTTCTTCTAATACTGGCACTATTGAAATGTGCTGCTTCAAATAGAATATTTTTGGTATTTCCGTCAACTTCCGAGTTGAAACCACCCATAACTCCAGCTATAGCTACAGCTTTAACTCCATCCTTAATGAGGAGCATATCAGAATCAAGTTTTCTCTCTTGATCATCTAAAGTTACAAAAATATCATTTTCAGTTGCTTGTTCAACAATAATTTTATTGCCTTCAATTTTATCAAAATCAAATGAATGCATAGGATGACCTAATTCAAACATGACATAATTTGTTATATCAACAATATTATTAATAGGTCTTACGCCTACATTTCTAAGTAAGTTTGCAAACCATAAAGGAGATGGTTCTATTTTAACATTTCTTACAATTCTGGCTATGTATCGGTGACAGAGTTCTGGATTATTAATTTCTACAGTAAAACCTTTACTTCCCGGCTTACCTTCCAAATAATCCAGCTCCATTAATTCATAGTCTTTTTTTAGAACTATTTCTTTGGCTACATTATAGATACCATAACAGTCTGCTCGATTTGGAGTAAGGCCTAATTCTAGGACTTCATCATTCATAGAAAATGCTTTACTTACCTCCATGCCTAATTCAAGTCCATCAGGAAGTGGTAGTATTCCTTCTTTATCCTTTTCTGATAATAAACTATTGTCTATACCGAGTTCTGCTCCTGAGCATAACATTCCGTATGAAGGTAGCCCTCTTAATTTAGACTCCTTAATATCTCCACCTACTACTGTAGCACCAACTAAGGCTACAGGCACGAACATGCCTACATAGACATTTTGAGCTCCAGTTACAATTTGCAAAGGTGCATTATTACCTACATCTATCATACAAACTTGTAATTTATCAGCATCCGGATGTTTTTCCAAACTCAATATTTTACCCACAACAACCTTAGAAAAGTCTTGGTCCAGTCTTTCTCTGTTTTCGACCTCTAATCCTAGTTTGGTCAACATATTTTCTATTTCTTTACCATCAAGCTTTTCCTTGAAGTAATATTCTAACCATTTTAAAGTAACTTTCATCTTTTCCTCCTAAAACTGTTCCAAGAATCTTAAATCATTGTCAAATAGTAGTCGCATATCGTCTATGCCATATTTCAACATAGCAATTCGTTCTACACCAAGACCGAAAGCAAATCCACTTACTTCGTTTGGATCATATCCCGCCATTTCTAATACTTTAGGATGGACCATGCCACTGCCTAATATTTCTAGCCAGCCGGTATACCCGCACACTCTACAACCTTCTTGATTACAATTACCACAAGAAACGTCAACTTCGGCACTTGGTTCTGTAAATGGAAAGTAACTTGGACGTAGTCTGATTTTTCGTTCTTCTCCAAAGACCGACTTAACTAGATGTAGTAAAGTACCTTTTAAATCTGCAAATGTTATATTCTTATCCACAATAAGTCCTTCTATTTGGTGGAACATAGGTGAATGAGTAGCATCATCATCTCTTCTGAATACCTTTCCTGGGGCTATAACTTTTACAGGTAAGGTTGGACATAGCTTATCCATTATTCTAGCCTGTACCGGTGATGTATGTGTCCTTAAAACTACATCTTCGTTTAGGTAGAAGGTATCTTGCATCTCTCTAGCTGGGTGATCCTTTGGAATATTCAATCTTTCAAAGTTATAGTAGTCTTCTTCTATTTCAAAACCCTCAACTACTGTGAACCCAATATTAGTGAAAATTTCTTTTATTTGATCTTCAACTAGTGTTAAGGGATGCTTGTGTCCAGTTTTTATATTTGTTCCTGGTAAGGTTACATCTATTTTTTCTGCTTCTAGTTTAGCTTGATTTTCGGCTGTTTCTATGTCAGTTATTATTTGATTTAAATGATTTTCTAAATCTGTTTTAAATTCATGGATAATCTTGCCTAATAATGGTTTGTCTTTATTGCTTACTTTACCCATATACTTCATTAAATCAGGTACTAATCCTTTTTTGCCAAAATATTTTGTTTGAACTATTTTCAATTCATCAACAGTATTCCCTTTAGCAATGTCAGCTTTCCCTTCTTCTTTTGCCTTATTTAGCAAATCTTCTAAAAACTTGCTTCTATTCTCTAATGAATCTGCTTCTAGCTCTTCAAAAAACTTTTTAATTTGTTCTAACATTCTACACCTCCAAAAAAAATAAATACTTTCATCCCAAGGGACGAAAGTATTTCGTGGTACCACCCTAATTAAGCCAAAGGCTTATCTTGAATTTCTTAACGCGAAAAACGTCTTCCCTACTTTAATTTTCAGGTCGCGGCTCCAAGATGAATTTCACCTGGTTGTCTAATAGGAAGACTTACAGTCAAGATCTTCCCTCCCTTGATTACCAAATCCAAGTTACTTGTTCTTTTCATGGCCTTTGATTTATATTATCAAATATAGTGATCTTATTCAATTAATTCATTAACATTCTAACTGCATACTTAACATCAATAATCTTAAAGTCATCAGCAGGGTCCTTATCCTTATCTCCTATAACTGTTGCAACTTCATCATACATAGCTTTAGGTATGGAGAATGATCTTTTTGCCTGTTTTTCTTCTTTCTCGAAGAAGTTAAAGGTCAACTCATCTTTTTCAATTCCGGAAAAGGCAGCTCTGCCTTCCATTAATTTCAATTGTGTTCTGGCTAAGATCTTACAACCCTCTATTACTCTGTCATCAAGGTCTGCATCAAAAATCAATATCTTTTCTAATAAATTGTAGTATTCGAAGACTAGCCTCTTCCTGTTGTTATAGCCCTCATCTAATATATTTAGAGTTTCAGCTTTTAAATTATCCTGAAGATTTTTTTCTTCTTTTTTGTCTATTGGAAATTCAGGAACTAGATAGATGAAGAATTTCTTCTTATTATCATTATAGTAAAGTGGAATGTCTATTCTACTAACATATTCACAACTTTTACATTTTAGATTGTTGATAGTTTCTGCAAATAACTTTTCCTTTAGGTCAGGGTTCATATCAACATTGACTTTTTCCCATAGTATAACTTCATTTTCATCATTACAATTTGGGCAGTTAATTTTTTTAATAATTTGTTGAATCAAGATTACTTCCTCCTAATTGTTTTACCAATCTATATTATATCATCATTCGTTAAGAAAATTAATATCGATACTAATATATCTCAATATCAGTATCGATATTTTGGATTTTACTTTATTTTGAATCGTCTCAATCTTAAAGCATTACTAACAACTGACACTGAGCTTAGACTCATTGCCATAGCTGCAAATATAGGATTTAAAAGGGGTCCACCAAAGATGTATATTACACCTGCAGCTAGTGGTATGCCTATTATGTTGTAGATAAAAGCCCAGAACAGGTTTTGTTTAATATTTATCATAGTCTTTTTACTTAAATTAAAGGCATTAACGATATCATGTAGATTATCCTTTACTAAAACTATATCAGCAGAGTCCATGGCAATATCTGTACCGTTACCTACTGCTATACCTACATCACTTTGTACCAGTGCCGGAGCATCATTGATACCATCTCCAACCATGGCTACAATATAACCTTCAGCTTGAATTTCCTTTATTATCTCTGCCTTACCAGTAGGTAGTATACCTGCATATATTTTCTCAACTCCAACTTTAGCTCCGATAACTGCAGCAGTTTTCTGATTATCACCGGTTATCATAAAGGTCTTAATACCTAATCCCTTGATTCTTTCAACTACTTCCTTGCTTTCATCTTTTAAGGTGTCTGCTATACCTACTAAAGCTCCAATATTTCCATCTATTGCAACGTAGACTGCTGTCTTTCCTTCTTGGCTTAATAGGTCTGCCTTCTCTTCCCAGCTTTTCATTTCTATATTATTGTTGGTCATCAAGAGTTTGTTTCCTACAAACACATCTCTACCGTCAACTTTGCCCTGTATTCCATGACCTGGGACTGCCTTGAATTCTTCATACTCCAAAAGTTCCAGTCCGTCCTGTTCCAATTTATTAATGAAGGCGTCTTTCAATGGATGTTCCGAAGCTTTCTCAAGACTAGCTGCAAGTTGTAGTGCAAATAATTCATCTCTACTATCACCAATAATATCAGTTACTATTGGTTTACCTATGGTCAGAGTACCCGTCTTATCAAAGACAATACCTGTTATCTTGTGGGCAGCTTCTAATGCTTCCCCACCTTTGATTAAGATGCCAAGTTCAGCGCCTTTTCCTGTTGCTACCATTATGGCTGTAGGTGTTGCAAGTCCTAGTGCGCATGGGCAGGCTATAACGAGTATGGCTATAAATATTCTTAGAGCGAACTGGAAATCTCCAGTGAAAATAAGCCATAGAATCATAGCAGTTATAGCAATTCCAATTACTACTGGTACAAAATATCCGGCAACAATGTCTGCTAGTTTGGCAATAGGTGCCTTGGTGCTTTGAGCATCTTCAATGAACCTTATGATATTTGCTATAGCAGTGTTTTCACTATCTTTAGTTACAATTATTTCCAAGGATCCTTCCTTGTTTTGTGTGCCACCAAAAACTTCTCCATCGATTTCTTTCTTAACCGGCATACTCTCACCAGTTAGCATTGATTCATCAATGTAGGAATTTCCTCTTACTACTTTCCCATCAATTGGTACTTTAGAACCTGGTTTTACCAGTAATATATCTCCAATCTCTATATCTTCAATAAATACTTCTGTTTCAACTCCGTCAACAACTTTAATTGCAGTTTTTGGGGCTACTTCATAGAGTTTCTTTAAATTATTTGTGGTTTTAAGCTTGGCCCTGTTTTCTAGATATTTACCTAGGAAAATCAAGGTTATAATCATACCTGCTGTTTCGAAATACAATCCTTCCATATTGCCATGCATAGGATCAGCTAGTATACTGATAAAATTATATAGGCTATATACAATAGCACTAGAGGTTCCAACAGCTATGAGTGTATCCATGTTGGGCTTGCCTTTAAATAACAATTTAAAACCTAATGAATACATTTTCCTGGCAATAACTACAATTGGTATTAGAAGTAGCAACTGCACTATAGCGTTATTTACTAGATTATGCATGTGATTGATAATATTTGGCATCGGTAGATTTAGCCAAGATATCATTGGTGCCATAGCTATGTATAGCAGCGGTAACATGCAGGCAATCAATATTCCAAGCTGGATACCTTGTTTCTTTAATTCTTTTTCTTTTTTTTCGAAGTTGCTTCCCTTGTCAGTCACAATAGCCTTGAATCCTAATGATTCTATGGTTTTTATTATCTCACTGGCTTTAATTACTTTACTGTTATATACTACTTTCGCTGTTTCAGTAGTTAAATTTACCACACATTCTAAAATCCCTGCTGTTCCATTAAGAGTTTTTTCTATATTTGCTGAACATGAAGCACAGTGCATACCTTCTATTTTAAGTTTTAGGATTGTGGATTCTTCAAGAATCTTAAATCCGATTCCTGCAATTGTATCTGCTATCTTTTCTTCACTGACTATCTTGTCATCGAATTCTAAAACTAGCTTTTCACTGGTTAAATTGACCAATCCTTTACTGACACCAATCATACCTTCTAGTTCTTTTTCTATGTTTCTAGCACATGATGCGCAGTGCATTCCTTCTACATTATAAGTTTTTTTAATGATCATTTTATTTTAGCATCCTTTCTATTGTTATTAGAAGTTCATCTATTGTTTCTTCCTTGTTGTCCCTAATATCCCTAACTAGGCAGTTTTTCATATGGTTTGCAAGTACAATCTTGCTGACTCCGTTAAGCGCTCCTTTAGAAGCTGATATCTGTGTTAGAATATCGTCGCAGTAGCTGTCTGTTTCAATCATATTCTTCAATCCTCTTATTTGGCCTTCTATTTTATTTAAGCGGGTGATTAATTTCTTTTTAAGTTCGACTTGTCTTTTTGTTGTTTTTTCCATACTCAATATCAACTCCTTCATACCCCCATAGGGTATCTATATTTTAACTCATTTTTAATAGTTTGTCAAAATTTGTTACTCAAATAAAGAGAGACTGAATCCTAATAATAAGATTCAGTCTCTTCGGTTAGTATTTTTAATATATTAAAGTAAAATTTAATATTTCATATAATTAATTTGTGTGTTTACCCACCATATATAGCTATTTGTAAATCAAATGTGTTAGTAAAATCTCTACCAATAAGATTAATAGGATCATACCAGTCTATATTAACACCTAGCAATGCTGCATTACTTGCTAAAACAGCATCAATATTAGCAATTGTAGCTAAATTTATTTCGGCTAATGCTATGCTAGCGGCTGTTGCATTGTTTACTGCCAAATTAAAAGCTGAATGCACCGCAGGTATGCTAAAGTACCAACCCGTGTTGTATGTTGTATTTACTAGATAACCCTGAACTATTAACTGTTCTTCTGGTGAGAGTGCATTGTAATCTGTTAGATCAAGTCCTAATGCTGTTGCATTATCAATAATAACATTAGCAATAGTATCCATTGTTGCATAGTCAATTTCCCAAACAGGTACCAATACTATAGAATCGATGGCCATTTGTAAATCATATGCATTTGTAAAATCAAGTGATTCAAGTGTTGCATTAGCAGTTGCCTGATCTCCATAAAGATTATAACTATCAAGAGATAATCCAAGTAAAGCTGCATTATTTACTAATGAATCACCAATTGTATCCACAGTAGCTGCATTAATTTCGGCTAAAGCATTTTCAGAAGCTTCTGCATTGGTGACTGCTATATCTAGAATTGTTTGTACTTCTGCAAAAGATGTATAATATGTTGCAAAATATACTGGTAAAAGCATACGGCCGTGTACTATTGTCTTTTCAGACATTGATAACATATTGTAACCTGTTAAATCTAGAACTGATGCATTTGCTTCGAGCGCAGCACCCATAGTATCAATTGTAGCATAATTAATTGCATCTAGAATAACAGATACCACAGCTCCGTCAAATACTGCCTTAATGTCTGCTACTGTGGCGAAGGAAGCATCAACCATAATCTGCTGAACTTGTGTTTTCTGACTAGCAGATAGTTTGTTGTAATCAGTTAGATTCATTCCAACAGCATCGCCAAATTGGAGTATTAACCCAGGCATATATTGCATTGTTGATAAGTTAAAATTGTTCAAAAGATTTGCAGAATCTGTAACTGTAACAAAACATGATGCCTTAGCAACTCCATCTACTGTTGTTGCTGTTACTGTTGCGATTCCCAGTTTTACTCCAGTTATGAGACCGTTATTTACTGTAGCAGAATTTGAACTGCTTGCTACTGACCATGTTACTGACTGATTTGCTACGTCTATCGGTAATACACTTGCAGTTAACGTATCACTATTTCCAAGTATAACTGATGTTGTTGTTTTACTTAATATTACTTGAAATATATTTATAGTGTAAGTTGCTGTTTTCCCGCCGACAGTAATTGTCAATACCTGTCCAGTCAAAGGAGCTGAAGTGTTAAAGCCTGTAATATTTGCGCCTGTAATAGGTACAACTGCTGTACTATTATCATCATAAGTACCTGTAACCACTAGGCCAGTAATGTTAAGTACATCACCAACAGCATAGTTGGTTTTTGTGGCAGGTGTGGTAATCTCAATACTCACTAATGTTATATTGGTTGTAAATATCAAAGTTGTAGCTGGTCCAAATGGGTTAATACCTTCTGCAGCTACTCTTACCAATAAGGTATGATTACCACTGAAGTCCAACGCATTAAATGTTCCGGCTACATAAGCCACATAACCTGCTCCATCTAAATTGTATTCCATTCCTGTTGCCATGCCACTTACTGTATTTGCTGTATCATCTCTTGTTACAGATGGCGCTGGTGGTGTTACTGGATTAGTTGTAAAGGTTAAGGTTGTATCAGGTCCAAATGGGTTGATTCCTTCTGCTGCATACCTAACAAGTAGTGTATGATTTCCACTGAAGTTCAAAGCATTAAATGTTCCTGCTACATAAGCCATATAACCTGCTCCGTCTAAATTGTATTCCATTCCAGTTGTCATGCCACTTACTGTATTTGCTGTATCATC
>CAYPYD010000005.1:89579-161545 GCA_964415195.1 uncultured Eubacteriales bacterium
ACTGCATCATAAGCCACATAACCTAGACCGTCTAAATTGTATTCCATTCCAGTTGTCATGCCACTTACTGTATTTGCTGTATCATCTCTTGTTACAGCTGGTGCTGGTGGTGTTACTGGATTAGTTGTAAAGGTTAATGTTGTATCAGGTCCAAATGGGTTAATTCCTTCTGCTGCATATCTTACTAATAAAGAATGATTGCCACTGAAGTCTAATGATGCAAATGTAACTGCATCATAAGCCACATAACCTAGACCGTCTAAATTGTATTCCATTCCAGTTGCCATGCCACTTACTGTATTTGCTGTATCATCCCTTGTTACATCTGGTGCTGGTGGTGTTACTGGATTTAATTGGTTTAACACCCATTTTTGATTAGATCCGTAATGAGCAGTCCATTGAATAACATTTACTCCTGCTTCAATGCCACCATTTAATACATCCAATACATAATATGAATAATTTTCTTCTGCTAATCTCGACATTAGAGATATAGTTCCATCAGCATGTTCAATTATTCTCCATTGTTGATTGGTTCCACCATGATAAGGCCACTGGATTACTCTATTACCTTTAACAGTTCCCCCATTATATACGTCCAGAGACATTCCTGAAAGTACTGATGTAATCTTATAGTAACCATTATTTAAATCCTCAAAAATCCATTTTTGATTATTAGAACCATGGTAAGGCCATTGAATAATATTCACTCCCTGTTCAACACCACCATTAAAGACATCCATTGCTAAATCACTTTTCAATGATTTAATATTAAATGTACCTGAATAATCTTTGCTTAAAGCTGGAAATGTTTGTTGCACATTTTCATCCATGTACCATTTTTGATTATCACTATCATGATCTGTCCATTGTATAACATTAACACCAGCCTCTAAACTGCCATTAAATACATCTAATATGAAATTGTCTCCAGTAGTTTCAATTAGCTTGGACATAAATGATACTGAACCATCTCCATTATCAATGATTTTCCATTGTTGATTATCGCCGCCATGATATGGCCACTGGATCACTTTGTTTCCTTCAGTTGTTCCAGCGTTGTATACGTCTAAGGACATACCTGAAAGCATTGATGTAATCTTATAGTACCCATTATCTAAAAGCTCAAATCTCCACTTTTGGTTTACCCCATCAGTAGCTGCCCACTGTATGATGTTAACCCCTGCTAATGTACCACCATTGTATACATCCATCAAAAGGTTACTACTTTTTGATCGTATATTGTAAACTCCACTCATATCAATAGCTGATAATTCAACACTAGGTGCTAATGTTGATCCTGTTGTTGCTGTCAAGCCTGTTTCTTGTGCTTGTGGTCCTACGGTATAAGCAAATAATGTCTTTTTGCCTGTTGTAAAAACCAATAGCACTAGAAAAATCATCATTATGACTTTCAGACTAAATTTTCCAACATTTTTCCTTGGTATGTTTTCACTAATCATTTTTAGTACCTCCTATAGATTCCATCAGTACGCAACGTATCGTTATACTGTAAAGATACCATATAAATATGGTTATGATTATAATTAAATTAAAATCAAACCATTTCCTGCTTTGTGTTATATGATATTTTATATTCGTTATATATATTTAACATTTATATGTCTATATTACACTTTTTAGATGAATAAGTCAAACAATTTACTATGAATATAATTTATCATCGGATATTCAAATTAAGCTGAATTTTAAAAAATGTCTGATGTCTACATAATGTAAACATCAGACATTTATACTATTTGATTATCTATCTACTGATTCAAGTTTCCACTTCTGATTAGCCCCATAATGTGCTGACCATTGGATAACATTAACTCCTGAATCCTTACCACCATTAAATACATCCAAAACAAAGTATGAATAACTATCCTCAGCTAGTCTAGACATTAGTGAAACAGTACCATCATCATGCTCGATAATTCTCCACTGCTGATTAGTTCCACCATGATAAGGCCACTGAATAACCCTATTACCCTTTGTAGTTCCTCCATTATAAACATCTAGAGACAAACCAGACAACATAGAAGTCACCTTATAGTAGCCATTATCTAATTTCTCAAAATTCCATTGTTGATTAGCACGACCATGATAAGGCCACTGGATAACATTTACTCCCTTATCACTTCCTCCATTAAATACATCCATCACCAAATCACTATTTGAAGATCTAATATTATAGGTTCCAGTATAATCTTTGCTTAATTCAGGGAATTTTATTTTTTCAACTTCATCCATATACCACTTTTGATTATCACCAAAATGTCCTGACCACTGAATAACATTAACTCCAGCAGTTGTACCACCACCATATACATCTAATAAGAAACGATCACCACTATACTCAGTCAGTTTAGACATAAAAGAAACAGTTCCATCACCATTTTCTATTAGTACCCATTGTTGATTATCTCCACCATGATATGGCCACTGAATCACCCTATTACCTTTATCTATTCCACCATTATATACATCTAGTGACATTCCTGAAAGCATTGATGTAATCTTATAGTAGCCACTATCCAGTAGTTCAAATCTCCACATCTGATTTGTTCCACCAGTATCAGGCCATTGAATAACATTATTACCTGCAAGTGTACCACCATTGAAAACGTCCATTTTTAGGTTACTGTTCTTAGAGCGTATATTGTAGACTCCACTTCTATCCTCAACTTTAATAATCTCATTTTTAGTTGTATTGGTAAAAAACATAGTATTATTGCTATCGAATGCTATACTCTCAACACCACTTAGTTCTCCATAAACACCAAAATTATATATAGGATATGCTTCATCTGCTGTAATCTTTAATATCAAAGGTTCATAATATTCAGAAGAATCGTTATCAAGAGATAAATAAAGATTATCTTTATTATCAAAAGAAATATCAGTTGGATTATATGATCCTAGATCCAAGGAATCAATAACACCTAATGGATCAACTATACTAATAGTATTACTTCTAATATTAGCAATAAAAATTGTTCCATCACTAGAAACTTCCAAGTCATTAGGACCTGCTATTTGACCATAAATTCCGTTATTACCAATAACTGTCACAGCTCCACCTGCAGCAACTTTAGTGATAGTTTCATTACTATAGCTACCGAAATAAATATTATCAGAAGAATCAATTGTTAGGAAATAGGCATCCTTGATAGTTCCAAATATACCACCATTAGCTATGTAGGAAATATTACCTAATGAATCTATTTTGTTGATTATATCATTATTCATAATATAGGTATTTCCTTGACTATCAAAGGCTATATCACGAGGCCACATAAGATTTCCGTATATACCACCACTAGAAATTACTGTAACACTTCCTTCAGGTGTTATTTTGTTAATAGTTGCACTGTTTGAATTAAGAATAAACATATTACCATCTTCATCAAATTCAATAACCCTAGGTCCACTTAAGACACCATAAGCTCCACCACTAGGAATACTAATCCCTGCTGTTTTCACATCAGTTTTAGAAACATGTACATCAATATCTGGAAGAGACCCAATATCTAAAGCCGCCTCCACTTTTGTACTTTGAATGAAAAGACCAAGACCAAGAATCATTAAACTAGAAATTAGGATAGTAGCTGCTTTTTTCATAAGTCGTTCTGATAAAATAAATCCCATACTTTTTTCTCCTTTAATTAATTACTAAATTTAGTAAATTATATCACCTGACAAATATAAATACAACAAAAAATTTGTAATTAATATTACATTAATTTTCATGAATAACTCTGAGATGTTTTCGATATAATCTCAAATTAAATATAATAAAAAACTGCATCCCATAAATAATATGAGATGCAGACGATAACCAGATAACCAACAATTTTATTTACTATTTGACCACTTCATAAGGCCAACTAGAAATACCACCGAAATCATAAACCTTAGTATAACCCAAGGCAATCAACTTCTTAGCAGCCTGAGCACTACGATTACCTGATCTACAATAAACCAAAATCTCAGCATCCAAATCAGGTAATAAATCCGGTCTTGTTTTACCTATAGATTCATTCGGAATTAATAAAGCATTAGCAATATGTCCTGACTTAAACTCCGATTCAGTACGCACATCCACAACAATAACCTCATCACCACTATCCATCCTAGCCTTAGCTTGCTGTGGCGTAATTTTCTTATACTCAATAACAATACCATTGTTATCAACAGGCCCAGGTTTAGGCGTAGGTATAATAATACCAACCATAAGAACCCCAAATATAATACCAAAAATAGTTGCTAAATAAGGATTAGAGGTTATAGAACAACTTCCTGTCGAACATCCAATTATCCTATAAATAATAAAATAACCTAAGACACCGCCAATTAAAGCACCAATTAAATATTTAGTCATAATAAAAATTCTCCAATCAAAAGAAAAGTTTGATTTACAATATATTATAATTATATATCATAAACACGATTCTTCTGTAACTTAATCACAATGCATATTTATCAATTAATTTTTCTTCTTAGTTAAAACGATGACCAGACCAATAATAGCTCCTAAAACAGCTCCACCAATTGTAACCCATAATACATTCATAAAAAATACCTCCACTAGCTGCTCCAAACTATTCTAAACCAACACTCTTTTGCAACCAGACTTCCCTTTTAATATTATCCATTAGTAACTTAGCTTCAACAAGTCTAAAGCGAATTTGCTTTTCAATAGGATCATCAGACTCCAAGATAATCGCAAGATCCAAATCATCAAGTAATTGAATATACCTAATATTATCACCGAATATTTCCACCTCAATATTAGGCTTAGCATCAGCAGAATAGAACAAAAACTTCCCTGGGAAAACATACATTTTTCCATTGCGTTGACCACTTTGTAAAAGTATATTACCAACTGTAGTATAAAGAGCTTTAGTCAAAAACTGCTTTTCATATTCAGTATATTTTCTTGATTGAAATTGTATAACAAAAGGCATCAACACCCAAATTCCAACAGCATATATAAGTGGAAACATAATATTAAACTCAAAAGGTATCTCTAAAATATCCTTTAATAAATAAAGAATAACGAAAGAAAATAACCCAGAAAAAATACTAATATTTAATATTCCTTTTTTTTGATTCTTATCCATGGCTTTCCCTTCCATTTCGGTAAAACTTAGTTGTAATTTATATATAAATATTATAACAAATATAGTTCAAAATATACAATTAAAATTATACGGAAAATTAACCACTATGAATCTAATAACTTCTTAATATTTTCCCTAAATGGTGGAAAAATAATCCCTTTTTCAGTAATAATAGCTGTAATATAATTACTAGGAGTCACATCAAAAGCAGGATTATAAACATCGACCCCCATAGGAGCAAAACGCTTACCACCAATAACTGCTACCTCCTCATCTGACCTTTCCTCAATCGGAATACCATCACCAGTATCTAACGAAAGATCAAATGTACTAAAAGGAGCAGCCACATAAAAAGGAATTCCATGTTCCTTAGCTAAAATTGCCACACCATAAGTACCAATCTTATTAGCCACATCTCCATTACCAGCAATTCTATCAGCACCAACAATAACAGCCCCAATACCCTTTTTAGCCATAACAAAACCAGCCATACTATCTGTAATCAAAGTAACCTCAATCCCAGCCTCAAATAACTCCCAGGCAGTCAATCGAGCACCCTGTAACAAAGGCCTGGTTTCATCAGCATAAACATGTATCTTCTGGCCTCTTTCATGTAAAAAATAAATTGGAGAAAGAGCAGTCCCATACTTAGAAGTAGCAATACTACCTGCATTACAATGAGTTAAAATATTTTCAATTCCATTGAGAAGCTTTGCACCATACTCTCCAATCTTATAACATGTAATTTCATCTTCTTTATGAATCAATTTAGCCTCAATTAAGATTTGATTAACTATATGTTTTTGTGTTATTTCTTCCGATTCATTAATAAATATATCAATTTTAGCTAATATCCTTCGAATAGCCCACTCCAAATTTACTGCAGTTGGCCTAGAACTAATTAAATACTCACCAAGTTTCTTTACTTCACTCACAAAATCAGCTATTGATTCAGCTTGGCTGTTTCGGGCAATAATAAAAAGGCCGTAGGCACCTGCAATACCAATTGCAGGTGCACCACGAACCTTAAGTTCCTTAATCGCATCGTATACATCTTCTACTGTCTTCATTTCAATATAGACAATCTCGCCAGGAAGTCTAGTCTGATCAAGAATTGTAACCACCCCATCAGAAAAACTGATGGGAGTAACGATTAACTTATCCATAATTAAATAGAATGAATAGACAGGCCATGAACAGCTTCAAAAGCCTCCATCATACTCTCAGAAACGGTCGGATGAGCATGAATAGTCTTAGCAACATCCTCAACTGACAAACCTTTTCTCACAGCTAAAACAGCTTCAGCAATCAAATCAGTAGCATGAGGCCCCATGATTTGAACACCAAGAATCTTATCAGTACCTGCCTCAGCAATAACCTTAATAAAGCCATCTTTCTCACCGATACACAAAGCTTTACCACAAGCTGCAAATGGAAACTTACCAATCTTAACTTCATACTTCTCCCTTGCCTCTTGCTCATTAAGACCAATATAAGCTATCTCAGGGAAAGTATAAACAGCACTAGGAACAAAAGACACATCAGCATCCTCATCCTTGCCTTTAAGAATATTCTCAACAACAGTATTACCCTGAGCGCTGGCAGCATGAGCCAATAAGATCTTACCATTAACATCACCAATAGCATAGATATTATCTACATTAGTTTTCATCTTAGTATCAGTCAGGATTTCTCCCCTTTTACCAGTTTCAACACCAACATTCTCAAGACCAATATCCTTACTATTATAGGTTCTGCCAATACCGATTAGTACCTTTTCAGCAACAAGCTCCTTGCCATTATTTAGAGAAACTACCATTCCCTCAGGACCCTTGGCAACCTTCTCAACCATAACACCAGTATTAACACCGATTTTTTTCTTCTTCAACAACATAGTGAATCTTTTGCTGATCTCTTCGTCAACCATAGGCAGAACTCTGTCAAGAGCCTCCACCAAAGTAACTTGAGTTCCAAGTGAAGAGAAAACACTGGCAAACTCACAACCAATAACACCAGCACCAATAATTAGTAGTGATGATGGTTGCTCTTTAAGGTTTAATAGTTCAGTACTAGTCATAACATTAACACCGTCATAACCAAGAGCAGCAATAGTAGCAGCCTCAGAACCAGTTGCAATAACAATGTTCTTAGCCTCTACAAGTTCCACAGTACCATCTGACTTTGTCACCTCAACAGAATTATTGTTCTTAATAACTCCGTTACCGTTTAAAACAGTTACCTTGTGATAAGCTAGTAGTGAAGATACACCACTAGTCAATTGTTTTACCACAGCATCTTTTCTTTCAATTATCTTTTCTAGATTAACGCTGTAGTTGTCTACATTAACTCCGAATTCTGCCGCTTCCTTTACTTTGTTGAAAACATCAGCACTAGCTAACATAGCTTTTGTAGGGATGCAACCTCTGTTTAGACAGGTTCCACCCACTGTGTCTTTCTCTATCAGAGCAATCTTGCCGCCAAGTTGCGCTCCCCTAATAGCCGCGACGTATCCGCCTGGGCCACCTCCGATAATAACAATGTCAAACATTTAAAAACCTCCTCTATAGTAATTTTAATAGACCGAAATTTAAATAATCGCAGGATAACAGGTTAAACTCAATATTACCTATTTTTCCATCTATAAATGTCCTGTTGTCGAAACGATTATGCAAATGACCATAAACGCATCTTTCAACTCCATACTTTTCCATTATACCAATAAATTTACTAATTGCACCATCTTTTCCTATAGGTGGATGATGTAAAAGCACTATTTTTCTTTTACAAGTTGCATTTTTTAAAGAACTCTCCAACCTTAACAACTCACGTTTATATATTTTTTTATCATCTTCACTCAACTCACCATCTTCAGGAATAAGCCAACCCCTAGTTCCACAAATACTAATCCCCTCATACTCGATCGAATCATTTTGAATGAAATACATACCACTCAAATTGAGTGCTCTAAGCTTACTTACACTAGACCACCATAAATCATGATTGCCTTTGATCAAAACCTTTTTACCTGGTAGATTAGCTATAAACTCTAAATCCTGATAAGCATCCTCAAACTTCATAGCCCAAGACACATCACCAGGAATCAGAACCAAATCTTCCTCCCCGACACGACTAATCCAATCTTCGGCAATCTTTTTATGATGATCTTTCCAGTTCTCCCCAAAAATATCCATTGGTTTGTCCTGGGTTAATGATAAATGTAGATCCGAAATTCCAAAAATCATTTTATACCTCTACAATAATTGTTATCACCATAGGTTTTCTCTGAGTCTTAACATATACAAAAGTATCAAGATCATCTCTCAAACGACCTTTGATTGTTGACCAATCTCTAATTTTATCTTTTTTGATTTTTTCAACAATTTTTTTAGCTTCTAGTGTGATTTGATCAATAAGCTCTTCAGATTGTCTCACATAAACAAATCCTCTTGAAACAATATCAGGATCCCTTATTATCTGACCCTGTTTATTCATAGTTAAAACAACAATAATCATGCCATTTTCTGAAAGAATTTTCCTGTCTTTTAAAACAATATTACTAACATCACCAACACCTAGTCCATCAATGAAAACAAGTCCAGACTTTACTTTACCCATAGGTGCACATTTCTCCTCATTCAAGCCAATAACTACACCAGTTTCAGGTATAACAATATTATTTTTAGGAATACCCATTTCCATCGCTATATTCTTATGTGCAACCAACATTCTATACTCACCATGAACCGGTATAAAGAATTTTGGTTTTAACAAACTTATCATCAACTTCAAATCTTCTTCACTAGCATGACCTGATACATGTATATCAAAAGCCTTACCATAAACAACATTTGCACCTAGTTTCATTAAATGATCAATCAATTTTGAAATATATTTTTCATTACCTGGTATTGCCATAGCTGATATCATAACTGTATCATCAGGTGCTATTTCTATTTTATGATGAACTTTAGTTGCAATTCTAGATAGAGCGCTCATTGGCTCACCCTGGCTACCTGTTGATATGATACAAACCTTTTCTTTAGGTAATTTAAGTATTGTATTTATGTCAACCAACTGTCCTTTAGCTACTTTTAAATATCCTAATTGTATAGCTACTGCGGTAATGTTCTCCATACTTCTACCAAGTACGGCAACTTTCCTGCCAGTTTTTCTTGCTGCATCAAAAATTTGTTGTACTCTATGAACATTTGAAGCAAAACTAGCAACAATTATTCTAGATTTTGTTTCCATAAAGATATCTTCAACATTCTTACCTACAGATTTTTCAGATTTAGTATAACCCTTTTTTTCAGCATTTGTACTATCTGATAACATAGCTAGTACACCCTTTTCACCCAGTGCTGCCAAAGTATAAAAATCTGTTACTTGACCATCAATCGGGGTAAAATCGATCTTGAAATCTCCCGTCATAACTATAGTACCGATAGGTGTTTCTATTGCAAATGCTACTGCATCAGGTATACTGTGACTTACCTTTATAAAGGTAACTTTAAATGGTCCGAGCTTAACTTCTCCTCTAGGAGATATAACATTTAATTTTGGTTTATTAATTAATTTTCTTTCTTTTAATTTTCTATTTATAAGACCTATTGTTAATCTTGTTCCGTAAATAGGTACATTAAGATCATCTATGATATATGGCAATGCACCGATATGATCTTCGTGTCCATGAGTAATTAAAACTCCACGAAGTTGATGAATATTATCCTTGATAAAGGTAATATCAGGTATAACTATATCTATTCCAAGCATATCATCTTGAGGCATAGTCATTCCAGCATCAACAATGATCATCTGATGATTATATCTAATTGCTGTAAGGTTTTTCCCTACCTCTCCTAATCCACCTAAGGGTATTATTTCGACCATATTTTGTAATTCTGTTTTTCCCATAGGGTTCTTTTCCTCCTTTTAATTTTAACTTACGATTTTATTGGCACTAAATAATTGGTCTCCTAGTCTTTTAATCATGATTAAAAGATTGATTCGATTATTTCTAATAGATTCATCTTCAACCATCACCATCACGTTTAAGAAAAACTCATCTAATGGTACTTTTAAAACTTCCAATTGCTTATAGCAGTCAAGATAGTTACCATTATTTAAATTATCTTCAAAAGGAATTTTTATTTTCTCTAGTTCATCTGCCAATTTTATTTCATAATCATCTTGTAATAAGTTCTTATCGTAGTCCTCACCAAGATTATTTTTTACAATATTATTTATTCTTACTAGTAATCCAACGACAACATTGAAATTTTCATCATCTGAATATACTTTTAAAGCTAAAGCTTTTTTATATAGATCAAGAATATCATCAAATTCTAATGTAAAAATACTATCTATCACATCGAACTTGAAGTCTTCTTTTTCTAGATACGACTTAAATCTTACCTTGAAAAAATCCAAATATATATTAATATCCAGATCTTCTATTTCTTTGGTCTGTTCTTGACTGTAGATTAGCAATTCCTTAAATGATATAGAAATTTCATTTTCTATGATTGTCCTAATCATACCTAAAGCCATTCTACGTAGTGCATAAGGATCCTGGCTACCACTTGGTATAAGACCCGCTTTAAAAATAGATGTAATAGAATCCACTTTGTCAGCCAAACTAACAATAATACCTTCAATGGACTTTGGAACATCATCCCCGGCATTTATTGGCATATAGTGTTCTTTTATGCTGATAGCAATTTTTTCTCCATATCCTTCTAGCAAACTATAATAGTAACCCATTATACCTTGAAGCTCAGGAAATTCGTAGACCATATGGCAGGCTAAATCCATTTTAGCAATCTTGGCTGCTATTAATAAGTCATTACCTTCATAAGATAACTTATCACCTAAATACTTAGAAACAGTCATAATCCTATCTATTTTATCCCCAATAGTACCAAGTTTTTTTTGATATATAACTTTATCCAACTTTGATCTCAAGTCAAGCAATGGTATTTTTTTATCTTCATCAAAGAAAAACCTAGCATCTTCAAGTCTAGCTTTAAGCACCTTTTCATTACCTGAAATAACTTTATCAATCCCATAGTCATTTCCACATCTGACACCGATGAAATATGGCATAATATTCCCATATTTATCAGTTACAGGAAAATATTTCTGATTATTTACCATTGTGGTTGTAATTACTTCTTTTGGTAGTTTTAAATAAGCACTATCAAAAGTACCAACAAAAACTGTAGGATATTCTACAAGATAAAGTACTTCTTGTAACAGATCATCAGTTACTATAACCTTGCAATTCATTTCTAGTTCTATCTTAGCAATTCCATCTAAAACCAATTTTTTCCTAACTGCTTTATCAACAATAACAAAAGCACTTTCCAATACAGCTTCATAATCAGCAGCCTTGGCCACTTCAATTTCACCTTTAAACAGAAATCTATGACCTCTACTTTTCCTACCAGCAATAATTCCACCATATTCTAATGGCAGAATCTCATCGTTCCAGATAGATATCAAAGTTCTGATAGGTCTGATAAATTGAATCACACCCTCACCCCAGTACATAGGTTTGCTGAAATTTATACTGTTGATGGCAGTTACAACAAAACCAGCGATCTCAGCCCTGACATCTACACCTTCTATATCCTTGATAGCATAGACATACTCGTCATTATTAAGTTTTTTTAAAACTAATTTATCAGTCGCAATACCTTGTCCTCTGCAAAAACCTTCCAATGCCTTGGTAGGTTCTCCATCCTTGTATGCTGCCTTGACACTAGGTCCTTTAGTTTCTAATGTTATGGACTCGCCTTTTTCAACTAATCCTGAAATTCTTATTGCAATACGCCTTGGCGTACCAAATGTCTTAAATGATTCGTATGAAATTCTCTTTTCTGTCAATAAAGCCAACATCTTATTGCTTAATTGACTTATAACGTCATCAATTGTTCCTGCCGGTACTTCTTCAAGACCGATTTCCAATAAATAGTCCGCCATCTATATACTCTCCTTTTTCAATAATGGAAAGCCAAGACTTTCTCTTTTTTCTAAATATGCTACAGCACATTTTTTCGCCATGTTTCTAATTCTGGTAATATAGTTTGTTCTCTCGGTTACACTAATTGCACCCCTTGCATCAAGCAGGTTAAATGCATGTGAACATTTCAGAACATAGTCATATCCAGGTAGTTCCAGTCCGGCATCAAGACATATTCCAGCTTCCTTCTCATAGATATTGAAAAGTTGCAGCAGGTTGTCCTTATTTGAAACCTCAAAGTTATAAGTTGAAAACTCAACCTCATTATTTAGATAGATATCCCCATATTTGACACCTTCTGTATAAACTATATCATAGACACTGTCCTTTTCCTGAACATAGGTAGCTATACGCTCCAAGCCATAGGTTATTTCAACAGAAACAGGCTTACATTCCAAGCCGCCACACTGTTGGAAATAGGTAAATTGAGATATTTCCTGACCATCAAGCCAAACTTCCCAACCAAGGCCCCAGGCACCAAGTGTAGGTGATTCCCAGTTATCTTCAACAAACCTAATATCATGCTCTAGAGGATCAATTCCCAATTCAACAAGGCTTTCTAAATATAGTTCTTGAATATTATCAGGACTAGGTTTAATTAAAACCTGGTATTGAAAATAGTGTTGTAATCTATTTGGATTTTCTCCATATCTACCATCAGTAGGTCTTCTACAAGGTTCAATATATGCTGTGGAGAATGGCTCTGGTCCTATTGCTTTTAAAAAAGTATTAGGATTCATAGTACCTGCTCCTTTTTCAATATCATAAGGCATTTGTATAATACACCCTTGACGGCCCCAATATTCATTTAATTTCATAATCATATCTTGAAATGTTAGCATATTAACGTCTTCCCATCCTTTCGTCAAATAAATTTCCTGCTAGATTTAATATTGCCACTCTATTATCTAATTCATCTCTCAAATTATAGCTTATAGCTTTCATCCCAAGTTCTACTCCAAGTAAGCCACCAGTAATACTTGCTAATTCCTGGGCATTTTCAATCTTACTTAACCTGGTAAGAAAATCATCAAAATTATCATAATTGTAAAAAAGTATTAGACTATTTAAAAGTGATTCCACCACATAGCTGCTAGATTTAATATCATTAACTTTCGTTTTATTATATAAGCCATAGTATAAATGACTGCCAAAAACTTCTTGAAGTGCTATTTTCTTGGACTTTCCTTGTAGTAAATCATACACTAACCAAGAATACAATTGACATGCTTCCTTTACTCTATGATCGAAATGAGTCATATTTGATTGTAGACCGGCTAAGGTTATGACTACATCAAGTTTATCATAGGCTAATGCAATTGGCAGACATCTTTTCAAGGAACAATTACCTGCTGTCCGACCATCTAGTATATGATGAGCTTTTTGTGCACCTGTTGGAAAATTACCAGTTAATAAAGCATTTTCAATGGCTACTTTAGTAGTTTTTCCTATATACTCTCCATCTAGTGCTTGCCATTCAATTATTTCCTCACCTATTGTTAATAATGGGTCTTCAGGCTCTCTTAATAAACCTCTCGCTACTGCTAAAGTCAACTTGGTAGCATCTGTAACCTTAACTTTCTCATTACCTATATAGTCGGAAATTACTGTCCCTAACATTCCTCCACGAATTCTATCGAGTAAATTTATATCTTCACTATATTTTTCTACTTTTTGCGATAGCTTTCCTTTGATATTATTCTTAATTATGTTTGCCGATTCATCGAACATATTACGGGAATGATACTCAATAACTTGTACTTCTGCTACAGTTAATTCTCTAATTGGTTCAACATTTATATGCTCCATTGCATAGTGAATAATATCTATATCTTTAAGTTTACCTTTGTTTTTAATTATCAAATACTTACCTATATGCCCAAATTTATCCATGTTTTTAATAAATACATATAGCATATTATTAAGGAGGTCATCTTCATTAATCAAATTAATTATTCCGGCAAAATAATCAGAATAATCGTCATCATTAAACAAATATTCAAATTCCTTGGACTTGCTTGATAATAGATCTTCTATAAAATCTATTCTAATAGGTGCACTATTGTATGTTAAAGCTGAAATCTTTATTCCATTTTTAATCGCAAAATGGTAAATTTCACTATAGGCTACTACTGTAACAGCTCCACCAAGTGAATTCCCTGTTATCAGGACTTCTTTTGGCATTTTCCCAGCATTTGCTAACTTATATTGTTCTAGAATTACCCTGATTTTTGAGCCAACAATCTTAAACTGAGATGGCACCAAGTTTCCTCTTGGTATCAATAATCTTGCATCATTGTCTATCCAGTCCTCTTTGCTATTATCGGATCCTGCTATAGCAATAATCAAAACATCATCCTTATAAAAGGTTATACTTTCATATCCACTGTCCTTGTCTTCAACAAAAGATAGATAATTCCAACTTCTTTTATAAATATCAAGGTATGCTTCATAAGTACTATCTGCAAAATCAAGAGGGATAATCTTTTCAGCTAGTTCAAGGAATGTTTCTCTTTTTGTATTTCTTACTGCAACAAGATCTTGCATTAAATCTTTTGTATATGAAAGAAGCAGAACATCAGAAATAATATCAAGAAACTGGCCGTCAAGTCGGTCATGTAAATTCTTTATATCATTTTCATCAGCTTTGGTTATTATATTATCAAAAATAAACATTTAAACCTCAAAAGTTAATTTTTTCAAGTAATCAAATCCTGTAAATCTTTTGTCTGTAATGTGTTCAATCATTTTTTCTAAAAAATAGTCAAGTTTTTCCAAAACAGATTTCGACATATCGGTATCTCGTAGTTGATTAAAACTATCTGTTTCAAGAATTTTATAAACTTTTACTAAGTTAGTATCTAAATAAAAACCTTCTTTAGTACAATCACAACAAACTAAATTGCCTTCAGAAAATTGAAAGAAGTAATCCCTATTTTTTTTCTGACAAACATTACAAAAATCTAGATTTGGCTGGTGTCCAAGAAACAAAATGCTTTTTATTAAAAAATAACGTAACAAAAATTTCGGATCCTTAGTTGTTTCTAACCTTCTTAATGTCCAAAGCAGTAATTCATAAACTTCTCCTTGGGACATATTATCAACAAGTACATCATTAAGAAAAACAGTCATTGTCATAGCAACAGTAGTTTTTAATAAATCTCGTCTAATATTCATAAAACCTTCTAAAACCTGTCCTTGATTAAGGATATAATAGGCTTTACCTTTACTAAACTGATATTCTCCATGTACTAGAAGATCTGTTGAACTTCTATTTTTACTATTTAGCTTTCTGACACCTTTAGCAACAAAAGACAGACGGCCTCTATCTTTAGTAAATATGACTAAAGACTTATCAGCATCTTTATATTCACGACTTAAAATTACAATCCCTTCCACAGAAAGTGTATTTTTATTTGTCACTATTTCTCCCTTTTATAACCGAAGTTTCTCATGTCAAAATCTTTTTTTCTCCAGCTATCCTTGACTTTAACCTGGATATTCAAATATACCTTCATACCCCACATTTTTTCAAGTTCTATTCTTGAAAGTCTGCCTATTTTCTTCAGCATTGACGCACCTTTACCAATCATGATTCCCTTTTGCGATTTTCTTTCTACATAAATGGAAGCATAAACATTTATAAGGTCACCATCTTCTTCTATTAAATCAATTAATACTGCTGATGAATGAGGCACTTCTTCTTCAGTAAGCCTAAGTATCTTTTCTCTAATTATTTCACTTACTAAGAATGCTTCACTTACATTAGACGTATCTTCAGCTGGAAAATACATTGGTCCTTCTTCAATGTTATCTAGTATTTTAGTTAACAATTCATCTAGATTCTGGTTTTTCAATGCAGATATCGGAATGATATTCTCAACTTTAATAAGCTCGTTATATTTCTCTATAATTGGCAAGACAGATTCCTTGTTATCCAAGTCAATCTTGTTAATTACAAGGATTATTGGTGTCTTTGTTTTAGACAACATCTCGATAATATATTCTTCACCTTTGCCGATTTCTTTACTACTATCGACAATATATAATATTAAATCGATATCTCTTAAGTTTTTTTTAACCATATCCATCATATATTCACCTAGATTGGTCTTAGGTTTATGTATACCAGGTGTATCAATAAATACTAATTGATAATCTTCTTTAGTTAAAATACCCAATACTTCATTTCTAGTTGTTTGAGGTTTATCGGACATAATAGCTATTTTTTTGCCTATCATAGTATTTAGCAATGTTGATTTACCAACATTTGGTCTCCCGATAATTGAAATAAAACCTGATCTAAATTTTTCCATTATAGTTCAAACCCTTCAGGCAGCAATTCTGCACTATTAAAACTTTTATAATAACCATCTGGACCAAAAAAATCTATAGGCATATTCTTACTAAATTCAAAAATTACCTGCCTACACGAGCCACAAGGAGATTTTACCATTTTACTATTAGTTACTATAGTCATTCTTATAAAATTTCTATCTCCATTAGATATGGCTGCTGCTATTGCATTTCTTTCGGCACATACAGTTAAGCCATAACTACTATTTTCAATATTCACTCCAGTGTAAACATTGCCATCCTTTGTTAATAAAGCCGCTGCCACACTTATATTTGAGTAAGGACTATAGGCATTAACTAGAATTTTTTCTGCAGCTTTCTTCAAATCAACATTAGTAATCATCTGCCGATTTCCAGTTTCATCAAGATTTTTTCTTCCATGTTGCGCATGTTTTTCTTATCCTCTAATGTTTGGTGATCATATCCTAAGAGATGTAAAACACCATGTACAAGCAAATAACTTAATTCTCTAAGAAATGAATGTCCAAAGTCTTCACTTTGTTCCAGTGCTTTTTCAGCTGAAATAATGATATCGCCTAAAATGATCTCTTCTGTCTCATTAAAAAATAAAGGTTCATCACTGTCTGCATTTTCTTCAAAAAGTGGAAAACTTAGTACATCAGTTTCTGTATCCACATTTCTATATTTCTTATTTAGACTTCTTATTTCTTCATTATCTGTTAGTAATACTGAAACCTCATAATTCTCTACACTTCCTGCTTCAGTTAAAGCAAGTATTCCAACTTGTTCTAATTTTTCATAAAGACTTTCGTCAATAATAACCTTGTCTTGTTCATTTGCAATTATAATATCCATTAGATACCTCCCTTTTCATATGCTTCGATAATTTCTTTGACTAAATGGTGTCTAAAAACATCAATTTTATGTAATTTTATAATTTTTATACCCTTTATTCCTTTTAAAAGCTCAACACTGTGTAATAATCCTGATACTTCACCTTTTTTCAAATCATTTTGTGAAGGGTCTCCAGTTACTATTACTTTAGAGTTAAAGCCAAATCTTGTTAAAAACATTTTCATTTGTTCAACAGATGCATTTTGTCCTTCATCAAGTATTATAAAGGCATCATCTAAGGTTCTCCCTCGCATATAGGCCAAAGGAGCTATTTCAATTACCTTACGTTCTAAAAGTCTTTCTACCTGTTCAACACCTAACAAGAAAAATAAACTGTCATATAATGGTCTTATATATGGTTGTATTTTTTCTTGAAGATCGCCTGGAAGGAACCCTAGTTGTTCACCTGCCTCAACGGCTGGTCGGACTAGAATAATTTTCTTGACTTCTTTTTTTCTTAAAGCTTCCGTTGCCATAAGTACAGCTAGAAAAGTTTTACCAGTTCCTGCAGGTCCAAGACAAAAAGTTAAGTCATTTTTTCCCACACTATCAATATAGTATTTTTGACCATGAGATTTTGCCCTAATAATCTTATTGTCATATGTAAAGGCAATTGCCTTTTTTAAATTCTCAATATTCTTTTCTGTTATTTCTTGGAAGTTATCAATTGTTGTATAGTATTCAACAGTATCCTCATCTAGCTTTAACCCACAATTGATTTTATCTAGCAAAAAACCAATTATCTTGATGCCCCTATATATATCTGTTTCCGAACCTGATATATTTATTTCGTCTTTATGTATTTCTATTTTTATATTTTGGCTATTTTCAATCATTTTGATGTACTTGAATTCGTCTGTACAAAATTCAGCCAAATCTTCATTATTAATAATTTCAAAATTGATATTCTTAATCACTTTTTCCTCCTTAAAAACATCATCTTTAATTATATCATACTATCCATTTTAAATCTTTGAATAATCAATATTTTACCAACAGACAAGGCTATTTCAGCTGATTTATCAACTATTTCATTTCGTAGTGTCAATGAATCTCCAACTTCAATATTGAAATTACCATTATATTTAAAACCTGCAATTTTCACTTTAGTGGATTCTAATGGAATAATTGAAACTTTATCTCCATCAACTTTATTTAAAATCATATTCCCTGACTTAAATATCTTAATGATCTCATTTTCATTTATAATTGTACAATTCTTGTATTTATTTAAAAGAAAGATATTTCCAAGTAGATGGTCGGTTTCTAAATAATAGCTTGGAGCACAAATTATCAAATCATTACAACCTCTTTTTAAACCTTCAATGATACCTGCCTCTCCATCGGTTATATCCTTCTCTTCGTCTAAAGTTATAATTTCTATATTTCTTGATCTATAATAATCTAATATATCTTTATCAAGGGAATCAAAATCACCAATAATTAAATCAGGTGTGATTTGATTTTTATAAGCTACTTCACAACCACCATCAACACCAATAATATAATCAACTTCCTTGATTAATTTCAAGAGGCTACTTTTATCAATAGTTATATATGGTAATAAAATTAATCCTTTCATCTTTCCCTCCAAATAAATAGGCCTACCCAAAGGTAGACCCAATACTAGCTATTTAAACTTACGTTTTCTTGCAGCTTCTGATTTTTTCTTTCTTTTAACACTTGGCTTTTCATAGTGTTCTCTCTTTCTTACTTCTGAAAGAACTCCTGATTTCTGACAAGACCTCTTAAATCTACGTAGCGCAGCGTCAAGAGACTCAGTTTTTCCTACTTTAATTTCACTCATATTTATCCCTCCCTCCACCGTTACAGGATGGGTTTAATTTAATACTTACTTTAATATTATAGCTAATTATATGCAGTTAGTCAATATTACAATCTAAAAATAGATTATTTGTTAAATGAATCTTTTAATGATACTACTCTATTGAAAACTAACATATTTTCACTACTATCTTGATCTAATGCAAAATAGCCATTTCTTAAGAATTGACAAGCATGACCTACATCAGTGCTTTTTAAAAAATCTTCAACATATCCACTCTTCACTATTTTTGACTCAGGATTAATATTTTCTCTGAAATCTCCTTTTTCTGGATTTGCATCTTTAAAAAGTCTATCAAATAACCTAAATTCACTCGGCAGGGCATGTTCAGTGGAAATCCATTGGATTGTTCCTTTTACTTTTCTGCCATCATCGGTCCAGCCACCTTTGGTTGCTTTATCATAAGTGCAATATACCTCTACCACTTCACCATTCTCGTCAAGTTTATAATCTTCACACTTAAGATAATAAGCACCTTTGAATCTTACTTCATTACCTTTAAATAATCTTCTATATCCTTTAGGTGGATCTAAAGAAAAATCATTTTTTTCAATATAAAGTTCTTTTGTAAAAGGTACTTTTCTTTTACCTAATTCCATTTGTTCTGGATTAATATCCACTTCTAGCCATTCAATATCTTTTTCAAAATTTGTTACTATTACTTTTATAGGATCGACCACTGCCATACCTCTAATAGCTGTATAGTTTAATTCTTCACGTACTGCTGCTTCTAATTGGGCAATATCCACAACACTATTGCTTTTAGCTATACCAGCTTCAATCACGAATTTAATGATTGCATCCTTCGGGTAGCCTCTTCTTCTTAAACCTGATATAGTTGGCATTCTAGGATCATCCCAGCCATCAACTAAACCTTCTTCAACAAGGGCCAAGAGTTTTCTTTTACTCATAACTGTATAATTGATATTTAATCTTGCAAACTCTCTTTGTTTAGGTGGTTTCGAAAATTCTAAGTTCTTTAATATATAATCATAAAGTGGTCTATGATCTTCAAACTCTAAGCTACAAAATGAATGAGTTATATTTTCTAAGGCATCTTCAATTGGATGGGCATAATCGTACATTGGATAAATATTCCAGCCCTCACCTATGTGATGATGTACCTGTTTTAAGATCCTATAGATTATCGGATCTCTCATATTGATATTTGGTGATGACATGTCGATTTTTAATCTTAATACCATTGATCCTTCATCATAAAGACCATCTTTCATCTCCTGAAAAAACTGAAGATTCTCATCAACACTCCTATTACGATAAGGACTTTCTTTACCTGGTGATGTTAATGTGCCTCTATATTCCCTTATCTCGTCCGGGCTTAATTGACAGACATAGGCAAGACCATTCTTGATTAACTTTACTGCAAAATCATACATCTCAAGGAAATATTCTGATGCATAATATATACTATCATCAATATCAAAACCGAGCCATTTGATATCTTTTTTGATAGCTTCTACATATTCTATTTCTTCTTTTTCAGGATTTGTATCATCAAATCTCAAATTACATTTACCACCATATTTAGCTGCAAGGCCAAAGTTAACTGAAATAGCTTTTGCATGTCCAATATGTAAATAGCCATTTGGTTCTGGAGGAAATCTAGTAATTATATTCTTATGATAACCACTTTTTAAGTCATCAGAAATTATTTCATCTAAAAACCCAAAATTCACTTCTTTAAAATTTAGCATAATTACTCACCCTTCATCAATTTTCCAATAGCATTATTAATGCGCTTCAAACTTTCATTTTTACCAAATATTTCTATCAACTCTATTGCCCCACCTGGAGATTGTTCAGTGCCTGTTAGAGCTACTCTCAAAGGCCAAAGTAGTTGTCCATTCTTTAACCCTTGTTCACCTGCTAGGCTTATTAATGCATCATGGAGTATTACTTCATTGTATTGGTTTTCATTTATCTCCATAAGTTTTTTAACTGCAAGTTGTAAACTGGATAGCGCAATATCTTGATCAGTCTTCATTTTCTTATGAATATATAGTTCAGATGAATAATTAACCACACCCTTGAATATGCCAAGGTGACTTTTAACTTCAGTTAAAAGTTCCACTCTTTTTTGTAGCAATTTGGCAATCTTGACATAATCAAGCTCAACACCTATTTCTTCCACAATCTGATTCTTGATTAATTCTGCAAATTCTCCAAGATCCATCTTCCTTATATATTCAGCATTCATCCATTTCAATTTAGTTTTATCAAATACTGAAGGTGATTTGCTGATACCTTCAATCGTAAAATTATCTTCCAATTCTTTTAAAGTGAAGAACTCACGTTCATCCCCTGGGTTCCAACCAAGTAGAGCAATAAAATTTATTACAGCTTCCACTAGATAACCTTCTTCTAACAAGTCCTCAAAGCTTTTATCACCTAGTCTTTTAGATAGTTTATGGCCTTCTTCATTAAGTATCAATGGAAGATGAACATAAGTAGGTATCTCCCAATCAAAAGAATTATATAGTAAGTTATACTTAGGTGTTGATGATAAATATTCGCTACCTCTTACAACATGTGTTATCTCCATTAAGTGATCATCAATAACATTTGCAAAATTGTATGTTGGAAACCCATCAGTTTTTAAAAGAATTTGATCTTCTAATTCATTGTTATCAACCTTGATTTTACCGTAAACAACATCATCAAAGGTTGTTTCTCCAGCAAGTGGCATCTTTTGTCTAATAACGTATGGTTGGTTGTGCTTTAATTTTCCTTCAATTTCTTCTTTGCTTAAATTTCTGCAGTTATAGTCATAGTGTGCAAATTCACCTGCTTCTTCTTGTCCTTTTCTTAACGCATCCAATCTTTCCTTGGTACAAAAACAGTAATAAGCTTCACCTTTTTCTACAAGTTCTTCTGCGTATGGCTTATAAATATCCAATCTTTCACTTTGGAAATATGGACCTTCATCATATTTAATACCAACAAGTTCTAAAGTTTTGTATATTACTGCTAAAGAATCTTCTACTAATCTTTCCTGGTCAGTATCTTCAATTCTTAGTATGAATTTACCCTTGAATTTCTTAGCTATTAGGTATTCATATAGTGCCGTTCTTAAATTGCCAATATGCATATATCCAGTCGGGCTTGGTGCGTATCTAGTTCTTACTTCTCTCAATTTCATTACTCCTTTATAAATCCCCTAGGTCTTGTCCTGCCAATAAATGGAAATGGGTATGGAAGATTATTTGACCTCCATCTTTTCCTTTATTAGTTATTATTCTGAAACCACTTTCACTAACGCCTAATTTCACACTTAATTCCCTAATGAACACTGGTAATTCGGCTATTATCTTACCTTCAATATCAGTTATATCCTGGAAATGTTTTTTTGGTATGATTAGCACATGTATAGGAGCTTTTGGATTAATATCGTTGAAAGCCATGAAATAGTCGTTTTCAAGTAAAACAACTGTTCCTAGTTCATCATTAGCTATCCTACAAAATAAACAATCACTCATAATATACCTCCTATCAATATATCTTTATCTACTCTAATAATTTCCACTTTAACAATAGTATTTTCTAATATCTTCTCATACTTCCCTTTAATTAGGACTTTTATATAGTTGTCGCTATAACCTTCTATCAAGTTGTTCCCATTCTTTTCAATTAATACACCTATCTCCTTGCCAATCAAGCTATCTAAGAATTGTCTATGAAGAGAATTTTTTAATTTCGACATTTGTAAGGCTCTAACTTTCTTTATTTGTTCATCTATCTGATTTGGAAAGTCAGCGGCTCTTGTGCCTTTTCTCTTGGAATATTTAAATATATGTAAATTGTCTATAGCAACATTCTCAATGAACTTCATGGAATCTAAATGTTCTTCTTCTGATTCACCAGGAAACCCTACCATTATATCAGTTGTAACTGATAATATAGCCCCTTTTACTACTCTTAGTTTATTGATAACTTCTTTATACAATCTAGAATCATACTTGCGGTTCATTCTTTTTAAAACACTATCAGAACCACTTTGAAGAGCCAAATGAATATGAGGCATAAATCTGCTATTACTAAATAACTCTACAAATTCATCTGTAATTTCATTAGGATCTAGTGAACCAAATCTTATTCTTGGAATATTGGTTTCTTCAATTATCTGTCTCATAAGTTGAGTAATTGATGAATTAATATCCTTGCCATAAGCTCCCGCATGTATACCAGTTAAAATAATCTCTTTATAACCCTTACTTTCAAGCATTTTTATTTCTTCAATTATACTTCTTCCCAGTCGGCTTTTAACCGGACCTCTTGCTATAGGTATAATACAATAACTGCAAAAACTTTCACAGCCTTCTTGGATTTTTAAGAAAGCTCTTGTGGTTTCAGGTGTGGCTAGTTTTAGATCTTCAAATTTTTGTTCTTTATTTAATTCTAGTATATGCTCTTTTTCTTCACCAAGTAATTCTAGTATCTTGTTTCTATCTCTCATACCAATTACTAAATCTACTTCAGGCATTCCAATTAATGTCCCAGGTTCTGTTTGAGCATAGCAACCTGTTACTATAACCTTGCCTAACGGGTTGTTCTTTTTGGCTTTTCTAATCATTTGTCTGCTTTTACTGTCAGCTTGACTAGTCACAGTACAGGTATGAATTAGGTATATATCTGCAAGATCGTTGAAATCTACTACTTCATAACCATATTCTTTGAAGTACTCCATGAAGCTTTCACCTTCACTTTGATTTACTCTACAACCTAAAATATATATTGCAACTTTTTTCATTTTTTCTCCTTGATGAATTTGGCGGTTACCCAACCTTCTTCTTCAATTTTCTTTTCTAGCATCATGCCTTTTGCAACTAACTTATCAAAGACTTTTTTCCACTTTTCATCAATGATACCAGAGACAAGAAATATTCCACCTTCATTCAAATTAGTCTCCAAGTATTCAGCCAACATTATAATAACATCAGCGACGATATTAGCAATAATTATATCATATTTGTTATTTATTCCATCCAATAGATTATTGACCTTAAAGTCAATACAGTCTATATTCATAAGATTTTCCTTTGATACCTTAATTGCATCAACATCATTATCAATTACTAAAATCTCCTTGGCCCCAAGTAAGCTGGCACCATATGATAGAATGCCAGAACCAGCACCTACATCTACTACTTTCTTACTTTGGAAATCCATATCTTCCATCAATAATAAAACATTTTTGGTTGTTGGATGACTCCCAGTCCCAAAGGCTATACTAGGATCAATTTTTATAATTAATTCATCTTCCTTAGATTCATATTCCAACCATGCAGGAACAATAACAAATTTTTTACCTGGTTTCATAATATTGAAGTATTTTTGATAGGCCAATAGCCATTTAGATTCTTCCTCAACACCTGTCACCACATAATCTCCAATTAACCTATCAATAGAGGTTTTATAAATCAGAAATGCTTCTTCTTTGATATAAGCGTTTATGGTCGTCTCTTCAGGATTATTTTCTATATCAAAATAGTCCCCATTCACTTCATCTAATTCCTTTTGGGTCCAAGGTGTCTTAATTTCTACGCCTTCAACACCAAGATCATATAATTGATCAATAATGATTTCGTAGGCTGACTGATTCAGATTTTCAAATTTTTTGATTAAGATTAGATACTTTTCCATTTTCGCCTCTTTTGTTATAGGAAAACCTAGGAAAACCTAGGTTTATTTATATTGCATTTATTTTATATTCAATTGTTGAATTTCTTTATACTTTTCATCTGTTATAATCAATTTACCCTTAGAATTAGTTGGCACTTTAAAAACAATTGTACCAGAAATTGTACCATCAGCAACTAATTCTCCATAAATTATTGCATCATTAAGACTATTTGGACTATTTTCATAAATATTACCGTCTTCATCTTCAAAAGTGAAATAATACATATTAAATAATCTATTGATTGAATCATGATTTTGACCGAAAACTTTAACAACAAGCCATTCGTTTGCGCCATTAACAGATATATCACCTGGCAGTTCCTTTAATCTTTCAATTGAAACCAGCTTATAAACAATTTCTTTAGGTTGTTCGACTGTTTTTGCTGGTTCATTTTCTTTAAATAAACTTTTAATACCAATGAATCCAACAACACCTATTCCAATAATTATTAAAAATATTAATATTTTCTTCATAAATACACCTCTCTACTTAACAAGACCCATTCTTTTATAAATATTATCGACGTTTCTTAAATAATATCCAGGATTGAATAACTCATCCAATTCTTCTTTGTTCAAAATAAAAGCCACTTCTTTATCATCTGCTAACAATTCTTTGTATGAAATTTTTTCCTTGTATGACTTCATTGCCAATGGCTGAATAATATCGTATGCTTTTTCCCTTGACCAACCTTTGTTAATAAGAGCTAACATTACTCTTTGAGAATAGATAAGACCATTAGTTTTATTAATATTTGTCATCATATTATCTTCAAATACTAAAATATTTGTAAGTATATTATTAAATCTATACAAAGCATAATCTAATAGTATTGTAGCATCAGGCATAATTATTCTTTCTGGTGCCGAGTGTGATATATCTCTTTCATGCCATAATGGAATATTTTCAAAAGCAGTCAGCATATAACCCCTAATCACCCTTGCACATCCAGTAATATTTTCAGATCCGATAGGATTTCTTTTATGTGGCATTGCACTTGATCCTTTTTGACCTTCACTAAAGAATTCACTAAGTTCTTGAACTTCAGTTCTCTGCCAATGTCTAACTTCTACCGCCATCTTTTCTAAACTAGAAGCAATTATGGCCAAAGTTGAAAGATAGAAAGCATGTCTGTCTCTTTGTAATACCTGTGTGCTAATTTTAGCATAGTCAATACCTAAATGATCACATACATATTCTTCAATTTCTAATCTGCTATGTGCAAAGTTACCTACTGCACCAGAAATCTTACCAACTTCTATTTGTCTTTTAGCCATTTCAAAACGTTCAATATTTCTATTCATCTCTTCATACCAAAGTGCAAATTTAAGTCCAAGAGCTGTTGGCTCTCCATGTATACCATGTGTTCTTCCAATAATTGGGATGTATTTATACTCCAAGGCTTTAGTTTTTAGAGTTTCTCTTATTTTAAACAAATCCTTAGTTAAAATTTGGTTGGCTTGTTTAAAAAGATATCCATAGGCTGTATCACAAACATCTGTAGAAGTCAGTCCATAATGAACCCATTTCTTTTCATCTCCAAGGCTTTCACTAACAGCTCTTGTAAATGCTACCACATCATGTTTTGTAGATTCTTCTATTTCTAAAATTCTATCAACTGTGAAACAAGCCTTTTCTCTTATTGCTTTGGTATCTTCTTTAGGTATCATACCATAATGAGCATAAGCTTCGACTGTTAATATCTCAACTTCAAGCCAAGCCTTGTATTTATTTTCTTCAGACCAAATATTTTTCATTTCTTTTCTTGAATAACGATCAATCATTTTATACTCCTTAAAAGCAAATTACCACCCAATTAAATACTGAGTGGTAATTCAATTTATTAAACTAAATATTACCTCTACGTGGATAAATAACCACTAAAATTATAACATACTATGAAATTTTTTTAAACACTTATTCTCCTGAAAAGAAATCTCTGATCTTTTCAAAAAATACTTTTTTCTCTCTTCTAGGTTTATAAGATAAAGGAGAATTACTCAAAGAATACTTCAATCCTTCCATTTGTTCCTTTTGCTCTTTAGAAAGATGAGTTGGAACTACAACTTTTACATAAATATAGTGATCTCCATGTCCACTAGACTTTAGTTTTGCTATTCCTTTATCCTTGATTCTAAATGTAGACCCAAACTGAGTACCTTCAGGTATTTCTAGTTTTTCTTTTCCATGAATTGTATTGACCTCAATTATATCACCTAAGGCCGCTTGGATTATATTTATCTTTGCTTCACTATATACGTCATTACCTTCACGTTTGAAATCTTGGTGAGGGGCAATATTTACTAGTACGTATAAATCACCATAAGAACCACCATTTCTGCCTGCATCGCCCTCATCAGGAACTCTAATTCTTGCTCCTTCAAATACTCCTGCAGGAATATTTAAGTGGATTTTACGTTCTTTTTTAACCCTACCTTGTCCATGACAAGTATTACAAGGATCTTTAATTATTGTACCAGCACCATTACAACGAGGACATGTTCTGACTGATTGGAAGAAGCCCATTGAGGACATAACTTGACCTGTACCTTTACACATTGGACAAGTTTCTTTACTTGTTCCTTGCTTAGCACCACTTCCACCACATGTATCACATAAATCTTCGCGTCTTATAACAATATCTTTTTCTACACCAAATGCAGCTTCCATAAATGATATTGTAAAACGATAAGTTAGATCATCGCCTTTTATTGGACCATTATATTTTTTCCTACTTCTTGAACCACCAAAAATATTATCGAAAATATCTCCAAATCCGCTAAAATTCATATCTTCAAATCCGCCATAACCACCTTGACCAAAGCCTCCTGCATTGAAATCTTGATGGCCATACTGATCATATTGGCTACGTTTATTTGTGTCGCTTAGAGTATCGTATGCTTCTTGAATTTCTTTAAACTTATCTGTAGCATCATGATCCTTATTTTTGTCTGGATGGTACTTCATAGACAATTTACGGTAAGCTTTTTTTATTTCGGTTTCTGTAGCATTTTTTTCAATACCCAGAACTTCATAGTAATCTCTTTTACTCAATTAAATACCTCCAATTTACTAACAGACGTCATACATCACCTCGTATGAGGTGATGTATGTCAATTCTATCGATAAAATATTACTTGTTAATTATTTTTTACTTATCTTTGTCTTCTGCAGTAAAATCAGCATCTACTACATCCTCAGGTTGAGTTTCTCCTGATTCTGTACCTGCGCCTTGTTGTTCACTTGCAGCTTGTTGATAGATTTTAGCTCCAATTTCTTCTAGTATTTTTTGCACTTTTTCAGTTTCAGTCTTGATTGCTTCAACATCATCTTTACTTACTGCAGCTTCTAATTCTTTCTTGGCAGTTTCAAATTTTTGTTTGTCTTCATCAGCTATCTTGTCTGTATTGTCCTTAATCAACTTATCACCTTGATAAATTGTTGAGTCTGCATTATTTTTAGCTTCAATTGATTCTTTTTTCTTTCTATCTTCTTCTGCATATATCTCTGCATCTTTAGCCATTTTTTCAATCTCGTCGTCAGAAAGGCCTGTGCTACCAGTTATTGTAATCTTTTGTTCTTTACCAGTACCTTTGTCTTTAGCAGAAACATTCAAGATTCCGTTAGCATCGATATCGAAAGTTACTTCAATTTGTGGTATACCTCTAGGAGCTGGTGCTATACCATCCAGCATAAATCTTCCAATACTCTTATTGTCAGCAGCCATTTGTCTTTCACCTTGTACAATGTTGATGTCTACACTTGGTTGACTATCAGCAGCAGTTGAAAATACCTGGCTTTTTGAGGTTGGTATTGTTGTATTTCTTTCAATAATTCTTGTTGCTATTCCACCTAAAGTCTCAATACCTAGTGAAAGTGGTGTTACATCCAACAATAGGATGTCGTGTACTTCACCTGTTAATACTCCACCTTGAATAGCAGCTCCTAAAGCTACACATTCGTCAGGGTTTACACCTTTAAATGGTTCCTTGCCTAGGATCTTTTTAATAGCATCTTGTACTGCTGGAATTCTTGTTGAACCACCAACTAGGATGACTTTATCAATTTGGCTAGCAGTTAATCCTGCGTCTTTTAAAGCTGTTTCTGTAGGGCCCATTGTTTTTTGTACCAAGTCAGCTGTTAATTCATCAAATTTAGCTCTTGATAGTGTAATATCCAGGTGTTGTGGTCCTGCTTCGTTTGCTGTGATAAATGGTAGATTTATATTTGAATTGGTCACAGTAGACAATTCGCATTTAGCTTTTTCAGCTGCTTCTTTCAATCTTTGGATTGCCATTTTGTCATTTTTCAAGTCGATACCATGTGATTTTTTAAATTCACTTACCAAGTATTCAATAACTCTGTCGTCAAAGTCATCTCCACCTAATTTATTATTACCACTTGTAGCTTTAACTTCAAATACACCGTCTCCTAATTCAAGTACTGAAACGTCGAAGGTTCCTCCACCCAAATCATATACAAGTATTGTGTGGTCATTTCCTTTATCTAGACCATATGATAGTGCAGCTGCGGTTGGTTCATTGATGATTCTTAGAACGTTTAGTCCTGCAATGGCACCAGCATCTTTTGTAGCTTGTCTTTGGCTGTCTGAGAAATAAGCAGGTACTGTGATTACAGCATCTTTTACTTCTTGTCCCAAAAAGGCTTCAGCATCTTTTTTCAATTTTTGTAGAATAAAAGCTGAGATTTGTTGTGGAGTATAGTCTACCCCTTCAATTTTAACCTTAAAATCTGACCCCATTTGTCTTTTAATTGATGCAATTGTGTGATCAGGGTTTGTTATTGCTTGTCTTTTTGCAACTTGTCCTACTAATCTTTCTCCATCTTTTGTAAAAGCTACTACTGATGGAGTTGTTCTGTTACCTTCAGCATTTGCAATTACAACTGCTTCTCCACCTTCCATAACTGCTACACATGAATTTGTTGTTCCTAAATCGATTCCTATTACTTTTCCCATTAAAATTTCCTCCTAAATTATCCTTTAATACCTATTTTAACCATAGTTGGTCTAATTACTTTTTTGTTTAACATATATCCTTTTTGAAATTCGGCAACAACTTTGTCAACCATTTCATCATCTTCTACTGTTTCATTCATAACTCCTTGATGATACCCTGGGTCAAAACATTGTCCTTCAGCTTCAATTTTTTCTAATCCACAAGAGAATAGTATTTCAAGAAGTTGCTTGTAAATCATTTCAACTCCTTCAGTATATTTCTCAATTGAATTACTATCAGGCTTAACCGAGAGTGCTCTTTCAAAATTATCTATAACCCCTAATAAAGGTGTCATTATTTCTTGAGATCCATATTTTGCCATATCTTCTAATTCTGTCTTGGATCTTTTTTTATAGTTTTCAAACTCCGCTTGTAGTCTAATTAATTTGTCTTTCATTTCATTTATTTCTTCGGCATGTTTGTCAGCTTTTTTCACTTTTGGTTTTTTTATTGCCTCTTCTTCGTTTATTTTTTCTTCCAATTCTACTCCTCCTTTTTCTTGAATAATGATTCTAATAAAGTTATATTTTTCTCATAAAACATTCTTGTTGGGCCAATTATTCCGATTTTACCTTGAATACCATCGCAAAATGAACAATTTGTCGCAATGACGGTGAAATCTATTAGTTCTTCAATTCCTATTTCATTACCTATCTTAATATCAATCTTGCCTTTTTCTTGACCTAGGATATTATCAAATATCTTCGAGACCCTTTCTTGATCTTCTAAAGTATTAATAAAGCTTTCAACTTTTTTAACTTCATTGAACTCTGGTAGTTTGAAAATATTTTTCATACCTTCAACAATAAAATCAACATTTTTTTCTTCATTTAAAGCAATTAATATTATCTTGAAAATCTCATCAACTAGAAGAGGCGAATTAGGAAATATGTTTAATATTTCCTGTTTAAGCTCTAATGTAACACTATCAATATTCTTGTCTGTTAAGTGATAATTTAAAATATCGGTTAACCTAACAAGATCATCGTCACTTATTTTCTCCATAAAGGAAAGGACGTAGTCTTTTACTTTTTTTGAACTTAAAACTAAGACTAGAAGCGCCTTGTTTTCGAGTAGTCCTACAAGCTTCAAGTGATGTATTTTGTCTTCGCCTTGCTTTTCTTCAGTTATTATTACTGTGTAGTTACTTAAGCCGGCCAAAATTATAGCCACTTCTTTTAAATAGTTATGTATATCCTTTAGATTATTCGTATTAATATCCAATAAATTAAATTCATTTAAAATATTGTCACTATCCATTAAATAATCAACATAATATCTATAACCTGAAGCAGCTGGTATTCTTCCACTAGATATATGTGGCTGTTTGATATAGCCTAATGTTTCTAACGCTGCCATTTCATTTCTTATTGTAGCTGAACTAACATTAAGACCGTATCTGTTTACTATGGTTTTTGAACTTACAGGTTCGGCTCCAAAAATGTATTCTTTTATTATAGCCTTTAATATTTGTTCTTTTCTTGAATCCATCTAATCACCTCTTTAGCACTTCAAGTAACCGAGTGCTAAATTAAGAATAACATTTGAGTATTTTTTTGTCAACCATATTTTTACAAAAAAAAGCACCCATTGGGTGCTTTTATCATACAATTTCTACTTATATAAACCGTTAACCTTTGCTAACATGTAAGCTATAATCAAAATGACTAATACAATAACTATTGCCGGAGCAAGCCATACCAATGAAACTAATAATAATTTTGTTAACCAAAAAACACCGTATCCAAGTAATCCAACAATAACTGATAATAGCAATCCATGAATAACTAGACCCCATACACCTCTTATATTGCTACTAATAACTTCACCTATTTGCTCATTAATTTTTAAAACAAAATCCATTATTAACCCTCCTAATTATTATTTATATCTTTTAGCCAACTCTGCCTCTATATCTGCAATATTAACACCTTTTTCCTTAAATAGCACTAATAAATGATAAATTAAATCACTAGCTTCATAAATTAACTCTTCATTCCCTACATTCTTGGCAGCAATAATAACTTCAGCTGATTCTTCCCCTACTTTCTTCAAAATCTTATCAATACCTTTATCAAAGAGATAGGTTGTATAAGCTCCTTCAGGTCTGTTTACATATCTGTCGGCTATTACACTTTCCAACAAACCAAGTCTTTTACCTAAAGCAACACCATTAATTGATTGATTTATCTCCGATTTTACTTTAGAGCCATCATTTAACAAATTCTTCAAATCATAATGAAAACAGCTTTTATCACCTTCATGACAGGCAACACCTTTTTGATTAACCTTGATCAATAATGTATCAGCATCACAATCATATTTCATTGACACAACAGTTTGAAAATGACCACTTGTTTCACCTTTATGCCATAGTTCTCCCCTACTCCTGGAGTAATATACTGCTTCTCCAGTCTCTAACGTTTTTCTTAAAGATTCCTTATTCATGTAGGCAAGCATCAAGACTTCATCAGTAGTCTCGTCTTGAGCAATCACCGGTATTAAACCATCACTATTCCATTTTAACTGATTATAAAAATCTACCATCTAATATCTACTCCTTTATCAATTAAGTATTTCTTTGCTTCCTTAATAGAATAAGTCCCATAATGAAATATTGAAGCCGCTAATGCAGCCTGAGCCTTACCCTCAACCAAACCATCATAAAGATGTTCCAAATTACCAACCCCTCCAGAAGCTATAACTGGAATAGAAACAGCCTCACTAACAAGCCTGGTTAACTCTAAATCATATCCATCTTTAGTTCCATCTCTATCCATACTAGTAAGCAATATCTCTCCAGCACCGTATGACTCAGCCTCCTTAGCCCAAGAAACAACCTCCAAACCTGTATTTATCCTACCGCCATTTATATAGGCTTCATAAATACCCTTGTCATTCTTCTTAGCATCAATAGCCACCACAATACATTGAGACCCGAATATCTTAGCCCCCTGGGTTATAAGGTCCTTATTCAAAATAGCTGGAGAATTTATCGAAACCTTATCAGCCCCGGCTCTCAAGATATTTCTCATATCCTCAATAGTCTTGATTCCCCCACCAACAGTAAAAGGAATGAAAACCTGCTTAGCAGTCTGCCTCACAACCTCGATCATAGTATCACGCTTCTCATGAGACGCAGTAATATCCAGGAACACCAATTCATCAGCACCCTCCTGATCATAAAACTTCGCCATCTCAACCGGGTCACCTGCATCAGTAATATCAACAAAATTAATACCCTTTACAACACGACCCTCCCTAACATCCAAGCAAGGGATAATCCTCTTTTTTAACATACTTCCCTCTACTTTCTTGTAAGCTTCAATGCCTCAACCAAATCAATCTTATCCTCATATAGTGCTTTACCAAGAATAACCTCGTCCACACCATACTGTTCCAGCTTCATGACAGCCTTAATATCCTTCATGGAGGACATTCCCCCTGAAGCAGTAATTTTAAGACCTGACTCCCTGGCCAAAGTTTCCGTTTCAGCCAGATTAGGACCTGTCAAAGTACCGTCCCTATTTATATCAGTATAGATAATCCTCTCAATACCAAGCTCCTTCATATCATAAGCAAGTGTAAGAGCATCTATCTTTGTATCGTTCAACCAACCCTTGGTTTTAACAATACCATCCTGGGCATCAATACCAACAACGATTCTATTACCATAGACTGCTGCAGCACAAGCAACCAAAGCCATATTCTCTACAGCTGCAGTTCCAAGTATTACTCTCTCAACCCCAAGATCTAGATACATCTTGATAGTATCCATTGTTCTGATACCTCCACCTAGTTCTAGTGGTATATCCAGAGTATCAACAAGTTTCTTTATGACTTCAAGATTCTTAGGATTACCAGCTTCAGCACCGTCTAAATCCACCAAATGAATCATCTCAGCACCCAAATCCTGCCATTTTTTACCAATTTCTACAGGATCGCCATATACAGTAACCTTATTATAGTCGCCCTTGTATAACCTTATACACTGACCATCAAGCATATCTATTGCAGGTACTAAGACCATTTTGACACCAACCTTCCAAAGTTCTGAATAAGCACCATACCTTTATGAGAACTCTTCTCAGGATGGAACTGAACACCAAATACATTATTATGACTAACTACAGCCACAATCTCCTGACCATAGTCGCAGACTGCACTGATAACCGACGTATCCACAGGATGAGCCTGAAAACTATGCACAAAATAGAAATTGTCACCTTCTTCGATACCATCTAATAGAGGTGACGGACTCACAATTCTCAAATCATTCCAGCCAATATGAGGAATTTTTAAGTTAGTGGTCAAACGTTCAACCCTTCCTTCAAGTATACCAAGTCCCTCTGATTCTCCATCCTCTTCACCAACTTCAAACAGAAGGTGCAAGCCAAGACAAATACCAAGCAAGGGTTTACCTAAGACGACAGCTTCCTTGATAATCGGAATCAGACCTCTTCTTTCCAGGTCTTGCATGCCATCCTTGAAAGCACCTACACCTGGCAAAATAAGGCCGTCGCACTTCCTTAGTAATTCATGATCATCAGTTGTTATATTTTCAAAGCCGCCCTTTTCAAGAGCCGTTTCAACACTACTTATATTACCTCTGCCATAATCTATTATCCCAATCATTATATGCTCCCCTTAGTAGAAGGTATCCCATTTCTCTCATCAACCTTAACAGCCATTTTCACAGCTCTGGCTAATGCTTTGAACACACCCTCTATAATGTGGTGTGTATTCTTCCCAGATAGTTGTCTGACATGTAGATTCATACCGGCAGACATAATAAAGGCTCTCAAGAATTCCTCAACAAGTTCTGTCTCAAAGTTGCCTATAGTCTCATATGGCAATTCAACATCAAATACCAGGAACGGTCTTCCACCCAGATCAAGGGCCAACATGATTAGAACCTCATCCATAGGCAATATTATACTGCCATATCTTTCTATACCTTTCTTATCACCAAGTGCATCTTTTAAAGCTTCACCGAGAACAATACCCAAATCCTCCACTGTGTGGTGTGCATCTACCTGTAGATCACCCACAACATCAAGTTTCAAGGACATGTTACTGTGCTTTATGAACAAATCAAGCATATGGTCAAAGAAACCAATACCTGTACTTCCCTTACAAACACCGTCACCATCCACAGTCAACTCTACTTTAATCTTGGTTTCCTTAGTGTTTCTTTCAATCTCAACTTTTCTATTCATCTTCCAACCTCACTGTAATTGAATTCTTATGAGCGGTAAAACCTTCAACAGAAGCCAATTTTTCAATATATTTACCTTTTTTCAATATCGCTTCCCTAGTATAGGAAATGACACTGGTTTTCTTTAAATATGTGTGTGTATTCAAGGGTGAGTAGAACCTGCTTGTACCATTTGTAGGCAATACGTGATTAGGACCTGCAAAATAGTCTCCTATTGGTTCCGGAGTATAGTAGCCTAAGAATACAGCCCCAGCATTTTCAATGCTCTCAAGCCAGTTGAAGGGATCTTCAATAGCAAGTTCCAGGTGCTCAGGTCCATAGGCATTGGCAAATTCAATTCCATCCTCTATATTATCAGCAATTATTATGGCTCCATTATTCTCTATTGATGTTCTAGCTATATCCTCCCTAGTCAACATCTTTAGTTGTCTCTCTACCTCAGCCTCTATTAGATCAGCCTGCTTTTCTGAGAAAGTTACCAATATAGATGATGCCAGTTTATCATGTTCACCTTGTGACAATAGATCTGCTGCAATATAGGCAGGTTTAGCCTTGCCATCAGCAACAACTAAAATTTCACTAGGACCTGCAAGCATATCAATATCAACAGTTCCATAAACTATCTTCTTGGCAATAGTCACATAGATGTTACCTGGACCTACAATTTTATCAACTTTCTTCAAATCACCTGCGCCATAAGCCAATGCACCAATTCCTTGTGCTCCCCCAACTTTGTAGATATTTGTAACACCAGATAATTTAGCAGCAGCCAGTGTGTATGGGTTCATTCTCCCCTTAATATCAGGTGGTGAAATCATAATAATATCCTTAACACCTGCCACCTTTGCTGGTACAGCTGTCATTACTACTGATGATGGATAAGCTGCAGTACCACCCGGCACATAAAGACCGACTCTAGCTATAGGTCTGATCAACTGTCCAAGTATTACTCCATCTTCACTTTCTTCCAAAGTAGTTTCAAGCATTTGCTTCTTATGAAATTTCTCTACATTTTCTATAGCTAAAGTGATAGCTTCAATAAAATCTGCATCAACATAGGACATAGCTTCTTCAATTTCAGCTTCTGATACTTTAAATTGTTCCTCCGTCAGGTCTATGCCATCAAACTTTTCAGTATATTTTCTTACTGCTTCATACCCGTTTTTCCTAATATCATCCAGAATATTCTGAACAATTTCAAACTGCTCCTTGTTACCTAGAGTCTTATTATCTTTTAACAAAGCATCAATAGCTGTCTTGTCCTTGTAGAAAATTCTTTTCATTATTAACCTCGTTTATCAATTATTTTTTTAATATCTTCTGTCAGTTTATATAGCTGTTCGTTTTTAACACGATAACTAACTCTATTTGCTATCAGTCTTGCAGAAGCATGGAATATCTCTTTAACTTCAACTAATCCGTTTTCCCTTAAGGTAGTTCCAGTAGAAACAATGTCTACTATCATGTCAGCAAGGCCGATGGTAGCAGCAAGCTCAACATTACCGTGTAATTTGATCAATTCCATCTGCAAACCTTCACCGGCAAAGAACTCCTCCGCTACATTAATAAATTTTGTAGCAACTCGCTTGTGATTGAACTGATAAAGAGGAAATGGATTTCCATATTGTTCTGCCAGAACTTTAGGAAGTGCTACCGAAAAGTGACATTTACCAAAACCAAGATCTAGAAGTTCAAAGACATCTCTTTTTTCTTCCTCGATTGTATCTTTACCAACAATACCAATATCTGCAACTCCATGTTCAACAAATATTGGGACATCTGTTGGTTTACATATTATATATCTTACTCCATCTACTTCAAACTGTAACATTCTAGATTCTACCTCAACGCCATCAACTGGTAGTCCTGTTTCCTTTAATATTTTAAGAGCCTCTTCCCCAAGTCTTCCTTTAGGAAGGGCTATTACCAATTTATTCTTATCCATATTAATTGTCCTCCAGCTTGATTTCTACAATTTTCCCATCATTATGTGCGAGTCTAGCTTCTCTAAATCTTTCAATATAGTCTGTAACTGCAACGACTCCTTGAGATTTTGGTAAATCTATAGAACAATTCATTGATTTCATATATAGATCAACGTCAATAGCAAAACCAACAGCTGGTTTTGATTCAAAATATTCTTCAATTAGATTATCATAACGGCCACCTCTTAGGATTGGTATCCCTATACCATTGCCATAACCTTCAAATAAAAGTCCTGTATAGTATGAATAATCAGCCAGAATACCAAAATCAAAGAAAATCTTGTCCTTATAACCTAGATTTTCAAGTATTCCGTAAATAATCTCTAATCTATTGACCGCCAACATAAATTTCTCATCAGTTGAAAACTCTTTTACAGCCTCAATATATTCCATTCCGCCATTTCTAGCAGCAAGTATCATAACCTTTTCCTTAATATCGACAGGCAATATGCTTTCTAAAGCCACTATATCCTTGTTAATCATTGATTCTAGAACATATTCCCTAGTATCAGCATCTTCAATCAACTCATTTAATAAGCCTATGGTAATATCCATATGTCCTATTCCAAGAGAATAACCTTTTATTTCATTGCTTTCCATGGACTCTAAAGCCATAAGTATGACTTCACAATCACTGACAATTGAACCTGCACCAATCAATTCGATGCCTACTTGTGTTTTCTGTCTTTTATTACCTGACTTTAAGCTATTTTGAGAAAAGACTTCTCCTGCATAAGCAAGTCTTAATGGGTATTCTACATGATCCCTAAAGTGAGTTGCAACTACTCTGGCAACTGGAGCTGTTATTTCAGGCCTTAGGATTAATAAATCACCTGTCTTGTCTAATAGAGAAAAGAACTTCTGGTCATAGACATTCTTTTTCTTGACAATATCCCATTTTTCCAACATAGGTGTCTTGATTTCGTTATAGCCCCATAGGGAAAAAAGGTTTAAAAGTTTATTGACTACACTTCTTTGGATATAGGCTTCCTCTTGTAAATAATCCTTAGTTCCTTCTGGAATCAGCAATTTTCTTTTCATAATATATTCTCATTTCTTTATCAATTTAGTTTACTAAAGTAATTATATTATTATTTATCATTATTGTCAATATTATTCTTATCTCTTTTACTAAGAGCCATCATATAACCTTCACCATAGTCCAGACATTTTTTCACTCTACTAATGGTGGTGGAACTGGCACCGGTTTCTTTCATGATATCGTTATATTTATTCTTTTCAAAAAGCATTTGTGCCACCTGCCATCTTTGTGCAAGTGACTTTAATTCATCTACTGTACACAGATCTTCAAAAAAAGAATGAAATTCTTCAGTGTTATCTAAGGACAACATAGCTTCATAGAGCTCTTCAAGGTCCTTTTCTGCAACTTTCTGTTTGTACATCTTTAGGCTCCTTTATTTTTATTAATCACTATTTTATTTTTAGCCACTTTTTAACTTTAATGAGAATAGTATCTTCATCAGGTACAATCCAGTGCTCAAATTCAAATTTTATTTTTTCTTTTGGAAATTTTTTCTTCATAGTAAATTTAATTAGTTCATAAAGATTTTCTCTAGATCTTTTTTTGTTTTTCTTGCCTTTTATCTTCAATCTAACATAGTTTTCCTCAACTTCTAGTATTTCATAATCACCACCATCAGTAACAATTATTCTTCTGAATTCTTCTAAAAATTGAATTAAGTTTTCCTTATTCATAGTATCTCCTTTATTTGTGATATTGTTCATTTTTTATAATTTTTATGCTTCTATATATTTGTTCCATAAGAATCAACTTCATTAGCTGATGTGGAAAAGTCACCTTTGAAAAGGATAATTTAAAATTAGCTCTTTCAAGTACTGCCCCATCAAGTCCATTAGAACCACCTATAATGAAAGTTATGCTAGAACTTTTATATGTGAATGTATCTTCAAGATATCTTGCCAGATCAATTGAATCAAGTTGCTTTCCATCAATAGCCAATGCTATTACAAAGTCATCATCCTTAAGCCTCTTAAGAATAGCAGAACCTTCATCTGTTACATTGTCCCTTATAGATTCTGGAACCTCTATAAACTCCAGTTTACCATAACCGCCTATTCTTTTTTGATATTCAGCAACACCTTTTTTAAGATAGTCTTCTTTTAAGTTGCCTATGCTGATTATTTTAAAATTCACTTAACTGCACATCTCCTTAATGAAATCCATATATACAGCTACAGCTCTTTCCATAGATGAAATATCAATGAATTCTACCGCTGCATGTGCCTGAGCTATATCACCAGGACCAAATACTACTGTAGGTATTCCTCCTACCCTTAGATGAGCACCATCAGTCCAGTAGTTTACTCCATTCACTACACTATCTAGACCCTGTCTTTTACAACTCTCCAACAACTTCACAACCAAAGGATCATCAAGTTCTGTTTCCATAGGTATTCTGTTTTCAGTCTCTTTTAAGACACTGATACTCAAATCATTATATGCATATGGAAGTTCTCTCCACAGCTCTAATATCTCTTCAATAATCTGACTTTCTGACTCACCAGGAATATATCTTCTATTCAGACTGAACTTACATTTATCAGGTACTATGTTGTTTTGTATGCCACCTTCAATCATTCCTACATTCAAGGTAGCTTTTCCACATAGGGGATGATTTCTTTTATCTAATTCAGGTAATAATTTATTTTTAATTAATGCAATAAGATCTACAGCTTTATAGATGGCATTATCACCTAGTGCAGGGTTGCTACTATGTGCAGCTTTGCCCTTAATTATCACTTCAAGTGACATTGTCCCTTTATGAGCTGCAGCAATATTTAAGTTAGTAGCTTCTCCTACTATTGCCATATCTGCAAATTTCCCTTTACGTCTCAAGGCAAATGCTCCATCACTATTTGTTGGGCATTCTTCTCCAACAGTTCCAATCAATGAAACTTTACCCTTAGGTGAGAATCCTTGTCTTTTCAGCAGGATCATGGCATAGAGCATGCTGGCCAGTCCGCCCTTCATATCTACAGAGCCTCTGCCCCAGAACTTGCCGTCTTCAATATATCCGTTAAATGGTTCTATAGTCATGCCTTCAGATGAAACTGTATCCATGTGTCCGCATAATACTATATGTTTGCCATCTTCTTTTCCTTCTAAAGTTACAAAGGCATTGTTTCGGCCAGGTGTAACTTCCTCGTATTCGACCAAGAGACCTTCCGTCATGGCAATCTCTCCTAACTTCATAGCTAGCTTTAATTCTCCGCCTTCTTTTAAATAGTGGCTCTCTATATCTACTAGGTCTTTCAAAATACTTAATAGTTCTTCAATGTTAAATTCTTTATTCATAGCATACCTCCAATACTTGTATATTATATCAAAATATATGAATATTTACTTTAAATTAAACAAAAAAAAGGGTTCCTAAAAAGGAACCCTTTATATTTATCAATTAACTATTTAACCAAACCAACTTTTTTGTTGAAGTTGTCAACCAACTCGTCAATTTGTGGAGCCATAGTGTGTAGTTTGCCCCAATAGTTGTCATAGTCGTACCACTGAGCATTCAAGTCATCAACATCATACTCTTGTTGTTCAATCCAAGTGTAGTATTTCAAGTTGTGAGCTCTCTTCTTAGAAGCATAAGTCAACTCTTCAACATAGTCGATGTCGTTTTCCAATGCTGCAACAGCATGGTCAACAGCAGCTTGAGTTACAGAATACTTACCAAACTCTTCATCTAATTCTACTAGACGTGACTGGTACATTGCAGCTGAGTCAGTCAATACTGTAGTAATACAGTCATCTTCAGTCATTTCATAGTATTTAGCCATTTTTATAGCCATGATGATGTTGGCGCAACCAGAAATTCCAGTCCAAGTTAACTTTTCAAGAACATCGTCCTTGATGCCTAGTGTTTTCAAGTATTCATGACCTGCAGGCTCATTGAATAGTCTGAATAGTCTTAGAGCATCAGCATCATCAATACCAATGAACATGTCGCTATTTTTAACGTTGTGAATCCAAGGAATGTGCTTGTCGCCAATACCTTCGATCCAGTGCTCACCAAATCCGTTATTTAGAAGTGTTGAACAGTCAGTAGCTTCTCCTACTGCAAGTTTAGCACCTTGATAATGATCCTTGATATAGTCTCCTGAACCTAATGTTCCAGCTGAACCTGAAGTTAAACAAACACCAGCATATCTTGAAGTTGCAGTTTTTTCAGCTTCATAGATGCTTTGCATAGCGCTTCCTGTTACTTCATAGTGCCATAAAGTATTGATTAATTCTCCGAACTGGTTAAAGATTACTGCTTTTCCAGGTCTTTCTCTTTTAAGTCTCCAAGTTTCGTCATAGATCTCTTTAACGTTTGACTCTGAGCCATAAGTTTTGATGATTTCATCAGCTACTTTTTGAAGCCAGTTAAATCTTTCAGCTGACATGTTTTCAGGAAGAATCGCAATTGATTTACAACCTAATAACTTAGACAATAAAGCTCCGCCTCTGCAGTAGTTACCAGTTGATGGCCAAACAGCCTCATTATAAGTTGGGTCAAATTGACCAGTAACTAGTCTTGGAACTAAACATGCATAAGCAGGTCCAACTTTGTGAGCTCCGATTGGGAAAAATTTACCTGACATTGCAAAGATTCTAGCTTTAACGCCAGAAATTTCAGATGGAATTTCAACATAGTTAGGAAGCTTGTTGGCATTGTATAGGCCACCTTGCTCCTTAGGCTCGTTGTACCATGAAATTCTGAAAAGATTGATAGGGTCTAAATCTTGTGTATTAACACTCTTCAGTTTGTCTTTAATCTCTTGTGGGATTAAATCAGGGTTTTTCATTTGTGCAATAGTTGGAACGATAATATTTTGTTCCTTAGCACGTTGAACAGTTTTTTCTAAGACTGCTTCGTTGATTGTTAAGTCAATAAGTGTTCTCATTAGTATCCTCCTAATATTATAATAAACATCAAAAGTCCGAGAAAGAATTTTATCCTTTCCAGACGACATAATCAATTTTACATTAAATTAACTAAATATTCCACTATATAGAGCAAATTTATGATAAAAAATAATGTAAACATTTACAATATGTCAAATTTATGACTTGCTGAAATATTTATCCTAAATTATACTTATAGGGTAACTGAAATAGGAGGTGCAATGGTGATATATCCTTATCAAAGCGATTTATTCAAAAGCATTAAAAAGAATAAAGTTGATTCAATGATGCTTGAACTTGATTATACTATTAAGAAGTATTCAAAGAACGAGATCATATTTAAAGGGGATGAATATATCGATAGTCTTGGGATTATCATAAAAGGAAAAGTTCTAATAGCCAAGGAAACCTCTGGTGGTAACAAAACAATGATAGCTTTGTTGGATGAAAACAGTATGATTGGTGAAGTTATGGCTATTTCTAATAATCGAATTAGTAATTTGGTTATTTCAAGTAGTGATCATACAGAAATTATGTTTATCCCAATAAAGACTATTTTAATGTTTGATGAGCTCAAGGATAACTTAATTTTTCTACTAGCCAATAAAGCTTTCTACTTAAACAAGCGAGTCTATTACCTGCAATTAAAGTCAATAAAGGGTAAATTAAGCAGATTCTTATTAGATAATGCTGAAAGTAAGGATAGCTTGACCTTTTCTATTCCTTTCAATCGCCAAAAAATGGCTGAATATCTTAATGTTTCAAGACCTTCATTATCTAGAGAATTAGCAAAATTCAAAGATGAAGGGATTATAGATTATTACAAGGAATCTATAAAAATTATAAAAAAGTCTGAATTAGAAAAATTCCAGGAATAAAAAAGCCCTGCTAAAACAGGGCTTTGATTATTAGTTCTTTTCTTCTTCTACAGCAGTTCTCAAGTCTTCCAACATTGCTTGTAAATCTATACCATGAACAATACAGGCTTCTTCTATTGTTTCAGCTTGAGCTGAAGGACAACCTATACAACCTAGATGATAAGAGAACAAAACAGGAATAACTTCAGGAAAATCTCTTACTAATTCACCTATTGTCATATCTTTGTTAATTTCCATTATGCACTTCCTTTCCATTTCTTTTTATATAATAACATAATTCACATTAATAGTGCTAGAAATTTAATTAAAATATTAAACCTGTCAATGTTGCTTAATACCACTATAATTATATATAATGTTTGTATAACAATTAAGGAGAACTAAAATGAAATTAAATGAAAATTTGAAACAAAACATCGTCAATGATTTCCAGGCAATCTTAAATAAAAGAATGATGATGATTTTCGCCCTACTATTTATAATTTATACCATATCCAATATGGGAGCAGTATTTTTTTTAATACCCCTATGTTTTGCTTTGATACCATTTAGAAGAGATGAATATCAAAAAAAATCATTGCCAAAGCAAAATACCGAAATAATAAAAGCAAGATATATTTACTCAGTGCTTTTATTGTTTGTTGTAATATTGATCAGTTTATTGACTTCAAATGTGGTTTCAATGTTCACTTCCTCTAGTATTGATTTGATTCCAATTTATTCAATTATTCTAATGATAATAATATTTCTTATTACTGCTGGATTATTGTTACCAATATTCTATATGTATGGTTTTAAGAAAGGCCAGTACGCCTTATATGTTCTAGTAATTGTATTCGCTATCTTCAATCTTTATCAAAGCAGAATACCTGCTTTTGTCAGTTTACAAGAAATGATTGAAACTAGCCCTTGGTATATTGTTACAAGCATTGGATTTGTAATTGGAGGTTTATTCTTTTTGGGATCATATTTTTTCACAAAAAGGTTAGTAATTAAGAAATAAGATTAAATTTTGGATACAAATATGAATAATTTAGATATGATAAAACATATTAAAACAAAAGGGAGGTAGAATATCTACCTCCCTTTTGTTTTAAAATAATTTCAAAAAACTTGAAAATATACTTTTTAATCCGATTATATTACCTATTGCACTTCCAAACGAAGCTAGAAAGAATATCATAAAAACTCTTAATAAATTGTTCTTTCTCCATCTTTTCCAGTTAAAAATATCTTCACCTAAAGAACTAAAATCCCTCACCTGTGGTTTTCTTAATCTTGCCTCAACTAATGCCCCTATCATACCTGATGATAATACAGGTGAAGCAGCACCAATTGGTGACCCAATCATAGTAGCCAGTATAGATAAAGGATGTGCTCCAGCTATAAAAGCTCCAATTCCACCTAGACTACTTGTTAAAATTAACCACCTGATAATATTGGTGGCTCCCTCCCATGGACTCTGATTTATTGTCATCACAAGTATTACCAAAACTAAAATCAAAAGAGCTAATGCTATAAAATGTCCATATTTCTTCTTCTTTGGAATAGCTGAAATTTCTTTCATTTCTTCCCTAGTTACATCATCTGCTATTATATGTGCATAAACACCTTCAAGATGAGCAGCTCCTAGAACAACAAGAATCTTTTCTCCTTGTATCCGGCTTACTTTATATGCCATATAGCTATCTCTTTCATCTAGAAGATACTTTTTAACATTGGGGAATTTTAAACCTAATTCATTGATTGTATCAAGAATCACACTACTATCCTTAAGTGACTCTATAGTTTCTTCATTAACCTCTTCTACTTCTTCTTTACTAAATAAATAGGTGAGAACACTGGCTACCGTGCTAATTTTATCTATAAAACCTAGCTGCCTAGTAACTCTTTTCAAGGTAACATCTATAGGTCTATCTACTAATTTAAGTCTGGATCCGATATTCTTACTTTCTTCAATCGCAGCTATCATTTCCGCCCCAGGTTTGATACCAATCTTATCACCCATCTTTTTCTGATAAGCCGATAAAAGTAGATTAGCCATAACAAAAAGAGCTTGCCCTTTTTTAATCACTTCGCCAATATTAAGATTTTCATATTTATTGTCATTATTTAAATTATCAAATCTTCCTTGACATAGTTCAATAGCCACAACATCTGGTAACAGTTCCTTGATAGTATCTTTTACCTCTATGGCACTAGCCTTGGAAACATGTGCTGTTCCAAGTAAAATAATCTCTTTATCATCTTTAGTAATCTTTTTAATCATCAATATCTCCTAATTCACAATTTTCAACTTATCAAAAACTTTAAGTACAATTTTCGAAAATTTCGGTATAGCCATTGCTTCATTTCTACTTATTCCTCTTGTAGCTACTAGTACAATTACATAAACAATAAAAGCTACTAGAACACATAATATTAATGAAATCAACTGACTGATTGAATAACCAAACATTACAACAAATATCATGAAAAACAATTTATATGACATAAGTGCCATAAAGCCAGTTATTAACCCACTTAAAACTACACGCGGGAACCAGATGTACCAATCAGATTCAAAACTTATATTTCTTTTTATAGCAAGGTAATTTATACCAAACGCCGCCAAATAGGTTAATGTATATGCTATTGGTGCAGCAAGGATATTTAACGAGTTAAAAGAAATTAAAATAGTAAGGACAATAACATTAACAACCAAACCTATTCCTAAACTAAAAATAGGAATAAATGTTTTACCCATACCTTGTAATATTCCTGTTGTATTATGATACAATCCTATGAATAATACCATAATAAAACTAAATTGCATTATTGGATATGCATCACCAGCATTAAAAATCAGATCTAGTATTGGTTTTCCAAGAAACAATAAGCCAAATCCTGCTGGTACACTTATGAAATTAACCATTTTAATTGATAATTTTACTTTTCTGGCTAATTCTTTCTTATCATTTCGTCCGATAGCTGCTGATATTGCTGGTACTATACTAATAGCAAAGGCTGATGAAGTTGAAACTATTAAATTTACCAAAGCTAATACAGCACCACTAAAAGAACCATAAAGTCTATCAGATGCATCTAGACTAAAGCCTGTTGCCATCAATCTAATAGGAATAATAATACCTTCAATAACATCAAGAAACGTTGGTAATAAAGCAGCTAAGGTAACTGGCAGAGCAAATAATATTATTCGCTTCAAAATTTTAAGATTATCCTTATTGTTGCTTTTTAACAATACTATAGACTCACCTTTATTCTTAAAAAATATAAGAAGCACGACCAATGCTAATAATGCCCCAACAAAAGGACCAAACGCAACACCATTTATAATCCTCAAAGAATTATTTCCTGTGAAGTTCGTTAAAACAAAAACAGTTATTCCAACTGAAAAGCCAACTCTTGCTATTTGTTCAAAAACTTGAGAGATTCCAGTCGGTAACATTTGTTGTTTACCTTGGAAATAACCTCTAAATGCTGACATTACAGTAACAACTAATAATGCTGGAGCCATCGCTTGTAGTACATAGGTAGTTCTTGTATCAGCGAAGACATTTTTTGCAATTATAGGTGCAAAGAAAAATAGTCCAATAGAAAGAATTAAACCTATAAAAAATAATAATTTAAGTGAATAAGAAAATATTTTATTTGCAACATCATCTCGTCCAGCGGCTCTTTCCTCTGACATAAGTTTAGAAATAGCTATAGGTATTCCTGCAGCCGATATTGCAAGAAGCATGGCATAAAAATTTATACCTTTCATATATATCCCTACTCCACCAGAGCCTACGCTTTGATATAGGAACGCTTGATAAAAAGCACCTAATATTTTAGAAATTATAGCAGCTGCTGATAAAATAAAAGCATTTTTAATAAATGAACTCTCTTTATGATTTGACAAGCTGTTTCTCCCATCTTTTCTTAATTTTTCTTAAACCAATCATAATTACAATATAGCTGATAACTCCTGTTAGAATATCTGCTGCTGGAAAACTAAACCATATTCCTTCAAGACCAAAATAATATGAAAAAAATATTAGAAAAGGTATCATTAAAAATAATTGTCTTAATGCAGCTAAAAGTATTGCAGCATATGGTTTATCAAAGGATTGATAAGCTGATGATCCAATTAATTGTATTCCTACTAATGGCATTCCACCCATAACAAATATCATTCCATATTTAGCCATATCTGCAAAATCATTTTCTTTTGTAAAAAGATTGATAATTTGATCATTTAATAATATAACTACAATTAAAGCCACAAATGACATGCTAAATGCTATAAACATTCCTTTGTTTAGTATTTCCTTAACCCTCTTAAAATCCTTCATTCCATATGTATAGGCCAAAAGTGGCTGTAGGCCATGAAGCAAACCGAATATTGGCAGAAATAGAAAGGTATTAATCTTCAGTATAATACCAATGGCATTTAAAGCTACTACCCCACCATAAGCTAAAAATAGGTTGTTTAATAATATTGCACCAACACTGTTTAAAGCTTGTCTAACAAAGGCGGAAAAACCCAACAAGTTCATCTTTTTGTAATACATCCACTTGAATTTCACTTTTCTGAAATTAAGTTCTGTTGGTAATTTCTTCACCTTATAATAATATAGAACTAATAGAAATGATAAGAATTGGCCAAAGGAGTTTGCAAGTCCAGCGCCAAATATCCCCATATCAAATATAACTATGAAAATCGGCGTGAATATAATATTGGTAATAATACTAGTTAGAATTATACTTGAAGCTTTTTTCGCTTCACCTAGTGTTCTTAATAAATTATTAGCTAAAAATATTGTAGGTGCAAACAACCAACCAATCAAAATCGCAGAATAGTATATTTTAGTATCATCAAATAACACACCTTTTCCGCCTGCTATGCTAATAATAGTGTCTGAAAATACATTTCCTATTACAAAAATACCTATAGTTAGTATTATAGCAGATACTATTCCAGTCCAAACAATATTATCAATAACTTTATGTCTTTTACTGCCTAATTTTACTGATACCATTGCTGCTGTTCCTAATGTTGCCATTGTTCCAAGAGCTACTAATACCATTTCTATGGGTAAAGTTACTGCGGTAACTGCAAGTGCATTGCCACCAATTAAATTACCAAGATACATCCCATTTACAATATTGTTTGATGCATTTACTAGCATAGCTATTATTGAAGGATACGATAGTGTAAATATCAGTTTATATATATTTCCCTTGCTAAAATCTACAGCAGTTTGCATTAATCCCTGCTCCTTAAATCTTTGGTTATTATTTCAATACTATTTAATTCATTTATTGATTTATCACTTGATATCCCTAATTCCTTGAATTTTCTAGTTGTAGGTAACACCCTTGATTCAAAAGCTCCTACAGCTTTATTATAGGAATCTACAGATCTATCTAAACCTTTTTTTATATTATCTAAATGCTCAGCCAAAACTGACATCCTGTCATATAACTCTTTGCCTAAATTACTAATTAATTTGGCATTAACAGCTAAGGTTTCTTGATTCCACCCATAAGCTATTGCTTTTAATAAAGCTATTAATGTAGTAGGTGTTGCAATAATAACATTCTTGCTGGCACCTAGTTCAATAAGTTGTGGTTCTGCTTCTAAAGCAGCTCCATATAGTGCTTCATTAGGTAAAAATAGCACAACGAATTCAGGGCTTTCAGGAAATTGATCCCAATAAGCCTTACAACTTAATTTACCAATATGATCCTTAACCTGACGTCCATGCTCTAATAAATATTTGCGTTTATCTACATCTTCAACTGCCTCAATTAAGTTCAAATAGGCATCCAATGGAGTCTTAGCATCAATAACGATAGTTTTATCACCTGGAAGCTTTATCAACATATCAGGTCTTAATCTTCCTGATTCTGTATCTGTAGAAAATTGTTCTACAAAATCCACACAATTAACCATCCCGGCCATTTCAACAACTCTTTTCAGTTGAATTTCACCCCAACGTCCTCTAGTTTGTGGGGCTCTTAAAGCCTTGACCAAATTTGCTGTTTCAATTTGTAGTTTGGTCTGATCTTCCTTTAGAAACTTAAATTGTTCTTTGACTTCAGTAAAGGTTTTTTGATATTCTTTATCTATTTCTTCCATTTTACCTTTTACTTCACCAAGTATATCTTTCATAGGATTGACAATATTCTTGATAGATTCTTCTTTTTTTTCTAATTCATTTTTGTTTTCCATACTTGTTTTTGCGAATTCTGATTTAGCCAAGTCTAAAAAATTAGCTTGATTTTCTTTTAATAGTTTATATGAAATTGTTCTAAAAGATTCAGTCAAATCCTCTTCACTTTTCTTAAGCAACTTTTCTTTTTCTGCAGCTAATCTCTTTTCGCTCTCAAGTAATGACTGATATTTTGCAATTTCAGTTTTTAAAAAATTATTTTCAGAAACTATACTTTTCACCTTAATTAAGTATACAAATATTCCACCAATAAAAATGCCCAATAAGGCAATTAAAATTTCAGTCATTTTAACCTCCAAAATCAATTCTTACGAAGTCTCGTATTTTACTAAAATATAAGTAAGCTTCAGAAACTTGAATACCCTTTATATTCTCGATAGCCATCTTATATAGCAATAATTGCTTTTTATATTCTTCAAGTTTATCAACTATGATTTCTTGATCTACATAATCAGTCTTATAATCTATCAGTATACATTTAGAATCTTCAATAAAATAAAGATCAATAATTCCTTGAATCAATATTTTATTATCACCATGATAATGTTCACTTATCATTGATGGGTCAATCATTAAATTAAAGGGCTTTTCTTTTTCATAAATAGAAGAATTTAACATTCTTTCATATATTTTACTATTTAAAAATCCGAAGATACCATCAATATCCAAAGATTCTTCTTCTAATGCAGAAAGTATTCCCTTTTCTTTAAATAAACTAATTTCACACCTTAAATCTTCTAGTGTATATTGCTTTGAATAATCAAGTAATTCCATTACGAGATGATAAATTATACCTTTTTCCACACTAGATATCTTTTTGCCTTGTAGGAAATCGGGCTTTATCTTGAGACTGTTTTTCAATAAATCACTAGTTAGCGCATTTTCAATTGAATTAGTTTTCACAAAATCTGTAGCCGAAAGTTTTTTAGGGATTTGAAATACGTTCCTATCTCTAAAATCTTTATCACTTGTGTCTGGATCAACAATTAAGTCTATTGTTTGTTTGTAACTATCCTTGTCTATAATACCACTTTCCATATAAACTTCAAAATTAGTTTTTGCTATTCTATCATTGAAGATTATTGGCAAAATTAAATCATACATTGATTTCGCTCTAACAATACTATCAAAATTAAATAATTGATATTTATCTTGTTTTTTTATGGACCCTACAAGGAAAAGATTATTCTTAGCTCTTGTCATAGCAACATATAATAAATTCAGTTTATCTTCTAAGTTTTCATAACTTAAAGCCTTGTTGATTATATCATAATTAAATGTTTTCTTTTTACTTTTATCATTTACATCAAATATTTTTGCACCTATACCTAATTTTTGATGATAGTTAATTTGATTAGCTGCATTATTTTTCCAAATATCTCCTAATTTAACTAGAAAGACATTGTTATACTCCAAACCTTTACTTTTATGAATAGTTTGTAATCTTACCACATTATCCTCTTCTGATATAAGGCTTGAGCTAGGAATACTTATTTCATTTTTTTGAATATGTCTGTAATATTTTAGAAACCCACTAAGATGCGTATTATTAATATTTTCGAATTCAGATATAAGCCTCAATAATTCTTTGATATTTAAGCTCTCCAACTCATAATCTTCTTTTCGAAATATAATAAAATAGTATTTTGAATCAATTAATAACTGAATGGCAAAATCAGAAAGATTATGTTCATTAAGCTTTGTTTTTAATTCTTTGATATTTTTCAAAAAGTATTTAATTTTGTCTTTTATTGATATAAAACCATCTTCATTTTCAATATATCTATTTAAGGAATCGTAAACAGGTTCATCTCTTTTTCTATTTTTTCTTATTAGAGCTAAATCTTCTAAAGTAAAATTATATATGGGACTTTTTAATATGTTTATTAATGCCAGATCATTGTTTATATTATCGATAATCTCTAAATAATCAATAAAGAATCCAACACTTAGGGATTTCAAGAAACCTGTATCAACCTCACCATAAATTGGTATTGAATATTTATCAAAAACCTCTTTGAACGGCTCTACTATAAACTTAATTGAATTTGCTAGAATAGTAAAATCATTATACTTATATGAACCCTCATCAACAAGTTGTCTTATTCTCTTTGCACATATATCTGCTTCCTTTTGTACTTTGTTATATTGAAATTCATCATCTTGGTCATCAACTTCATCAGAATTTTCATTCATATCAAGATCGATAACATAAGTTTCAACTTTTTTATCGTTTATATTTGAAGATCCATGTATTAATTGGGCATCGATTTTATAATTAACTGGTGAAAAAAAGCCATCCATCAAATGATTGAACAAACAATTAACACCATTGACAACACTTTTACTTGATCTGAAATTCTTGTTTAAGGTTAAAGCTTCACAAAATTGATTTCTTTCATAAAAATCAACTTTTTCTTTAAAGATACTAGAATCAGCAAGTCTAAATCTATAAATACTTTGTTTTAAATCACCTACATAAAACATATTATTTTCTTTAGCTATTAAATTGAAAATGTTATCTTGTACACCGTTAGTATCTTGATATTCATCTATACAAATATACTCGTAGTATTCCTTATACTTCTGATTAATTGTTGGATTCGACAAAAGTTCCAAGGCAAAATGTTCAATATCATTATAGTCATAGAGATTTATTCTTCTTTTTTCCTTCATTAATTCTTTTTTAAACTTATTGATTATTTCAATCAAGTATAAGATGTCATCTCTAATTTTGGCTTGTTCATTCAGCTTATCATTTAAATCTAAAGTTAATTCCTTAGTTTTAGCCTTGAATTCTTTTCTAGCAGACATAAATTCTTCATGAGCTGGAGACTTATGATCTTTTTTGACATTAGGTAATCTTTTAAAATCAATATTTAATTTTAAAAAGTACGAAAGTCCTTTAGTATTCAATTGATCAAGCATATGCTTATACTGTTCTATATCATCTTGATAGATAGCATCATATTCTTCAGCCCCATTAGTAACACATTCACTTTCTAAAGTGAGATAATTATCAAGGTTACTAAGCTCCCTTTTAATTAAAATTTCTTTATAGTATTTCCCTATTGGTGTTTGTTCAAATTCATCAATGTTATTAGTATATGAACTAACCCCTTGTTCAAGCCAAAATGATGGTATTGGATTACTTTGGCTAAAATCATATAATTCAATAACCGTGTTTCTTAAATTTTCATCACTTTCTAATTTTCCATAAGTTTCAACTATATTAATAAACCTACTATCCGCATTTTTATATTCTTCTTCAAAAATCTTATCTAGAATAACACTTTTTAATTCTAAATTCCTCTTTTCATCTATTATTTGAAATTTTAAATCCAAATCTAATACATTGAAATTATTTTTAACAACCTGTAGGCAAAAAGAGTCTATAGTTTTAATATCTGAAGCCTCCAAGAGGTTTCTTTGTTTTTTTAAGTTCTGATTATTTTCATCTTTTTCAATTTCAAGATCAAGTTTTTTTTGTAATTTCTCCTTCATTTCTGCTGCAGCTTTTCTGGTAAAGGTTATCATTAGTATATTATTTATATCAACTTCACCTTTTTTTATAATTTGAAATATGCGTTCAATTAAAACTGCAGTTTTCCCTGAACCTGCAGCTGCTGATACTATTAAATTCTTGTTTCGTAAATCGATGGCTAATCTTTGATCATCAGTCCAATTTTGCATATATTTTACTTAACTCCTCAATAAATATCTTCTTGTCATATTTCCCATTATTTAAGACTCTATACTTTTTCCTGTTCTTGCAAATCTTTAAATACTTACAATACTTACAACCACTTTCTTCGTTTTTGTAATAATATGGAGCAACCTTGAAATCCCCATTGATGATTTTTTTAGCATGATCTTCGATTTTCTCATTTGTAAATTTTCTAATCAAATCATATTCAGTTGGTTCGATTGTATTACTATCCTTAAACCCTTCAGGCATTAAAATATCCTGATCCTTTTCCTTAACTATAAGTCCTGTGGTTCTATCTTTGTTATATTCTTCAATTAAACTATTATACAATACACCTGCCGGTATCATATTTTCACTTGATAAAGCATTTAGGTATACAAACAATTGAAAATCAATACCATCTCTAGATTTTCTAAAGTCAATTTTCTTGCCTTTTAGTTTATAATCAATTATCCTTACAAAGTTTTTGCCATCATATTTTAAGATGTCGACTCTGTCTATTTTTCCTTCTAAATGTATATTATGCCCATCATCAAGAATCAATCTATATTCTGGAAAGGTCTTTAAAGGTCCAAACTCAGCTTCATAATAACTAGGTTTAAATTGTGAATTTATTATTTCATTTCTTAAAACTTCGACTAAATTCAACCCTTCATCCTTTATTTTATTTAACCTATAAGTTAATTGATGGCTATCAAATTTTAATAAGTTATTATCTTTATACTCTTCGATAAAATGATTTTCAATAATTTCTCTAGTATCATTATTATTGTCAATATACCAATTTTTCTTCCCAATACTTTCAAGAACATGGTGATATATATTTCCAATATCCATAGAATTTATTTCATATTCTTTTTCTTCTGATGGATTGATACCATACTTTATAAAAAAACTGTAAGGACATTTACCATATTCTTCTAGTTTACTGATTGTAAAAAAAGGTTCCTTATCATTAAAAAGTATTTTTCTAACAATTTCTTTGTCTATTTTACCTTCATTGTTTTCTATTCTATTATAGGTAAAAAGATTATTTAAAAAAACTCCAAATTCTAAAAATATCCTATTATATTTCTCTTTCGATATTTCTATTAGCCCACCTTGACTTGATTTTATTACATTTAACAAACTAATATTCTTTGAATAAAAATATTGGTTATTTTTGACTGAAGGAGAGTCAATCAGAGAAATATTAAAAACATTTTTGATAGATTTCAGAATATAGGCAGGCTTTATACCTTCACCCTTACTGTCACTTAAGCTATAACTTATATAAAGTAAATCATTAGGAATTGTTAAGGTGAAATAGAGCTCCATATTTCTAGTCAACTGTTTAGATAAATCATCTTTTTTCCAGTTTAGAACTTCTTCCAGTAAAGCTGATTCATCAAGAGGAAATAAAGGATTTGTTGATATTTTTTCTGGCAGAAAACCTTCATTAGCACCAATTATAAACAAGACATCTGTGGATTCTTTAAATCCATCTTGACTATTTATTACCATGACTTCATTATCATTTACTGGAAGAATACTTAAAAATTCTCGCTCAAGAGAGTTTTTAAGTAATTGTTGTAGCTCATTGTTAGTACAGTCTTTTTCACCTAAAAAACTTACCATTTGATCAAGTATTTCTAGCAAAGTATTCCAAAATTGTGTATTAATATAAACATTCTTAAAGTTTCCATTCAACTTGAATTCTTCAATATTTTCTGACAATTTTTCATATACTTTTAAATCAGATAATACTTGATACAGACTTGCAACTTTTTCTCTTATTGTTATACCTTTTAGATTTATTCGGATAAGCTTTATTAAATCAAAAACTCTTTTTCTTATTAATTCAATATCAGAATTTTCAAAGTTTCTTTCCCATTTGTTGTAATTGATTCCATTTTCTTTGACATATTTTTCTAATATTTCAATTTCATCAAAGTCAAAGTCTAAAAATCCAGTTTTTAGCATATTTATAATATCTTCTGTCTTACAATCATCAATTAGATTTATTAATGATATTAATAATCTTGCTATAGGATGATTATGTATAAATACTTTTTCATCAATAAATAAAGGAACATCATACAGTTTCCTATAAAGTTTTAAATAATTTCGATAAGCATCAATATTATTACAAACTATTTTTATATCATTATATTTATAGCCATCATCAACAATTTTGATGATATTTTCAAATAAATTTTTAACCTCTTCATCTATATTTGTAAAATTTGCTAATTTAATGCCAGATATTTCTTTTTGGAATTTTATTATTTTATTATGTGAAAGAATACTTTCTAAATGAGCTACTTCTTTAGATTTATAATACTGATTTTCTAAAATAGTACTTTTATTATCTATATTGTTCATTTCTGCAAATTTATGTAGATTTTGATATACATTTTGACTAATTATATTAAATTCACTATTTTTAACATCAATATTCAAAGCTAAGGTCAAAGTTTTTGCAGATTTAATTAATTCCTTAACTATTTTTAACTGTTGATTCGAAAATGTATAGAAATCATCAATGAAAAAATGAGATTGCCCAATACTATTTGAAGCACTGATAGATTCGAGTAATCTATCATTAAAAGTTATATCATCAATATAACCATCTATAAGATATTCTTGGTATTTATCTTTAATTAAAGATATTTCTTTGATTTTCATTAATAAATCTTGATTATTCGAAAATTTTCCACTGTTAAGGTCTTGATTATTGAGGTCTCTTAAATCGTTGATAACTCTATTTATTTCTTCTAATGTACTAGTTTTTGCTTTTTTAAAAAATTGTAAATCAACATCTAATTCATTGATTATTTTGTTTAAAATGAGTAACTGTCCTTGTTCATTTAAGAATGTTCTTGAACGTAAATCAGTATTTTTCATTAATAAGTTTCCAAGCTTTTTGAAACTTACAACCTGAATATCTAATAATCCTTTATTTTTTAATCTTGAGATAATTTTGTTTTCAGTATCAAGAGTACTTTGTTCTGGAACTAAAAAATAGCATATTTCCTTTGAGTCAATATGCTTTTTTAAAATATTCGTCATATATTGGCTTTTACCACTTTTTCTTCTTCCTAGAACAAATTCAATACTCATTTTAACCTACTAACTCAAGACAATCTTTATTTGTCTTATAAAATCGTCATAATCCCTATAAAGGATTATTCCTTTTTTATTAATGTATTTTTCTAGCCATTTGTTATTTGTATCGATTTTACTTGGGTACGGCATAAATATAACCCTACCCTGTTTCAAGGAGTATTCTATCTGTTTATAGTCACCTTCTTGATACTTTTTATCTACAATTACGGTAAATTGAGAAATACCACTTAAAGTTATTCCCCTTATTGGAAATTGCCATCTTTTACCTGGTGCTGAAGGACAATATTGAGATATGACTAAGCCATCTCTTGATAAATCTTTTTGTAATTGTTCATTTTCTTTTGGATATGCCTTATTTAAAGGTGTGCCTAGGACTCCAATAGATGGCATACGATTATTTACTACTGTGTTTAAAACCACTGTATCAATACCTTTTGCCAAACCAGAAGCAATAATATATCCTTTTTCTCCTAGGAATTTTGTTATTTTATATGCTAAATCCTTTTCTTCAAATATTGGAGCTTTTGAACCAATAATTGAGACAATTGGCTTATTAAGTAATTCTCTATGTCCTCTTAAAAAAAGAAAAGGTGGTGGACCATCAATCCTTTTAAGCTCAAAAGGATAATATTCTTCGTTGACACCAATTATATGATCAGTAGCCAGCAACTTTTCAAATCCTCTTAAAACTGATTCATATCTTGATAAAAAGGATTCATTACTAACACCGAAATAACCAGCTATTAAATCCATTTTATAAAATAATGGCTTTGTAAAATCCACTTTTTCCTTTAAATCTTTATATGTTGCAGCTGTTTTTTTGTATGCATAATTAAAGTAACTTTGAATAGTAAAATAATTTATTGCCTCTTGAATGGAATCCTTATTGTTTTTCAACAGTTCTACATTCCTTGGTGCCTGAATTTCTTTACCTATACTACTTCCACTATAACGTCTTTCTTCTAAATCTCTTTTTAAAAATAATGTTCCAGAAGGATTCATTTTTACAGGTAAAATATCACCCTTATGAACCAGTTTATTCAATCTTTGCACACTTATTCCTAGAAACTCTGCAGCTTCCTTAGCAAACATGATTTCATCCGCTATAATTGTTTTTAACTTGTCATCCATGGCATCCTCCAAAAATTAACTTTAACTTAATTCTATATCAAAGGTTTAAAAACTTCAACAACTTGACTAAATACTATTTCGATTATCTTTCATGGCTCTATCTATTTGTCTAGCAGCTTCTTTTTTTGCTAAAGTATCTCTTTTATCATATAATTTCTTTCCTTTGGCAAGTGCAATTTCAACTTTAACTTTCCCATTATCATTTATGTAAAAAGACAATGGGACTAAAGTTAAACCTTCTTCTTTAATTTTACCAATCAACCTCATTATTTCTTTCTTGTGTAAAAGCAATTTCCTGCTTCTTAATGGATCATGGTTATGAATATTGCCTTCTTCAAAAGGACTAATATGAACACCATCAAGAAAGATCTCACCATTTTTTATATTGCCATAGCTATCTTTTAAGTTTAATCGTCTTTTTCTTAATGATTTCATTTCAGTTCCAGTAAGTACTATTCCTGCTTCAAATTTATCAATAATAAAATAGTCATGATATGCTTTTCTATTTTCTGCTAGTTTTATCAACAGTTTCACCTTCCTCTAAGTTGAAATCGAGACGTCCAGTTAAAATGTCAGCCTTTACTAATTTAACTTTAATCGGATCACCAATTCTAAATCTTACCTTGTTGCCAGAATCTCTAACAACCATCTCCTTATCAAAAAAAGTATGAAATCCCTTCAAAGTAGCAAATGGTAAAAAACCTTCTGTAAGGTTCTCTAATTGAATGAATAAACCACTACCAATCATACCAGATATTTTTCCATTGAATACATCACCAACATAGGCTTTCATGTACTCAACACTTTTAATTTTATCAACTTCTCTTTCAGCACTTTCAGCTATAATTTCTCTTTCACTTGACTGTACAGCTGAGCGATATGAATTAATATTAATCTTGGTTTTTTCATTTTCATCTGGAAGTTTTTCTTTCATATATCTTTTTAAAATTCTATGCACTTCTAAATCTGGATATCTCCTGATTGGAGAAGTGAAATGACAATAATAAGTAACTGAAAGCCCAAAATGTCCCAAAGGTTTAATATCATACCTCGCATGGCTCATTGATCTTAACAAAAGATTCATCATCATTTCTTTCATAGGATGACCATCTAGTTTATCAATAATTTCTTGATATTGTTTCGGATAGATTTTCCCATTACTATCTAATTTTAGCTTTAATGCATATGGTTCAGCTATAGTATTAAAATTGTTTATACCTTCAAGTGGAGGTTCTTCATGAACCCTATAAATACATGGTGCAGTTAGCCAATAAAGGTGTTCTGCTACCGTTTCATTTGCTATAAGCATAAATTCTTCAATAAGGGATTCTGCTTGGTTCCTAACTCTTTTAGCTAATTCAATGGCTTTTCCATTTTCATCTACAAAAATTTTTAATTCAGGGAAATCAAAGAATACTGCTCCTCTTGCGGCTCTCATTTTTGTTAGAACATCAGATAATTCTGCCATTAAATCAAACCATGGAAATAATTCCTTATACTCTTCCAATTCATTGACTTGTTCAGGTTCATCCTCACGATTTAAAATTTTAGCTACATTGGTGTACGTCATTCTTTTATTAGATTTAATTACAGATGGAAATATTTCATAATTTGTAACTTTTCCATGTTTATCTATATCCATCATTGCTGTCATGGCAAGTCTATCTATTCCTTGTTTTAAACTACAAATTCCGTTAGAAAGATCCACAGGAAGCATAGGTAGAACTCTATCAGGGAAATATACACTAGTAGCTCTTACGAAGGCTTCCTTGTCAATAGTATCACCGCTTTTTACATAGTGGCTTACATCAGCAATATGGACACCTAAAGTGTATCCTTCACCTTTACGTTCTATAGAAATAGCATCATCGAAATCTCGTGCATCTTCACCATCAATTGTTACAATCAATAAATCTCTCAAGTCTTTTCTACTGCTAATTTCTTCATCAGTTACCTCATGAGCTGCATTTGAAGCTGCTTTTAATACTTCTTCAGGAAACTCTTTAGGCAGGTTATATTTGATCATCACTTCTTCAATAGCAATATCTGCTTCATCAAGATCAGTTGCTAATCCAATAACTTCAATTAATCCTAAATTATTATTATCAGGATATTTAACTATTTTAGAAAATACTCTATCACCCTTTTTTAAACTAAAATCGTCGGATCTGTATTTGCCGAAAATTTTCTTATCTATAGGGATAATTGTAATTTTACCTTTATAATAGACAGCTTCTCCTATAAAACTTTTGGTTCCTCTACTTATAATTCTTTCAACTTTTGCTTCTTTATTTTTACCACTGGTTTTCGCAACAAGCTTAGCAAGCACTATATCGTTATTTTGAGCATCCTTCAGGCTTTTATTAGGTATGAAGAACTCTGCTCTTGTTGATTTTTCTTGAAAAAAACCAAAGCCTTTTTCATTCGTACTTATGATACCAAGCATCATACCTTTTTCTTTTATTGATATATATCTACCTTTTTTAGTTGAATATATGAGTCCATCAGCCATTAATTCTAAGATAATCTTTTCGACTATTAACTTATCATCACTTGATAATTCCCAAAGTTCTACCATTTCATCTAAATTCATGGGCTTATAATCTTTATTATTTATTTTTTCTAAAATATATTCTTTATCCATAAAATCTCCTTTTTGAAAAAAAGCTATTGCCTGAGCAATAGCTTTTCAATATTAACTAATTACGGCTAATACTAAGGTCAATAATATAAACAAAACTGACAAGACTATTGTTACTTTTTTCAACAGAACTTCTGTTTTATTTTTACTATATCTATTATCTCCTAATACAGGAGCCGATCCTTGGAAACTATCTGTCTTGCTTGGCTGGATTAAGACCACACCTATCAACAAGAGTGAAATTATACCTATTGCAATTGATAAAAATATTTGCATCATGTACCTCCTATTTATTTTTTAAATTGTAGAATGTTTTCAAACCTTTATAAACAGCTAAATCACCTAATTCATCTTCAATTCTTAACAATTGGTTGTATTTAGCAACTCTGTCACTTCTTGAAGGGGCACCAGTCTTGATTTGACCAGCATTTGTAGCAACAGCTATATCAGCAATTGTTGTATCTTCAGTTTCACCTGATCTGTGTGATATAACAGCTGTATAACCGGCTTTTTGGGCCATTTCAATGGCATTTAAAGTTTCTGTTAATGTACCAATCTGGTTTACTTTGATTAAAATAGCATTAGCAGTATTATTTTCTATGCCTCTTTCAAGTCTAGTTGTATTTGTAACAAACAAATCGTCACCAACAATTTGAAGTCTGTCACCTAGAAGTTCAGTTTTTAATTTAAATCCATCCCAATCTTCTTCTGATAATCCATCTTCAATTGAAATAATTGGATACTTGTCGATCAATTCCTTATAATAGTTGATCATCTCTTCAGTTGATAACTCTCTGTTTTCACCTTTTAATTCATATTTTTTGGTTTTAGTGTTATATATTTCAGTTGCTGCAGGGTCCATTGCAATCATGAAATCATCTTTTAATTTATATCCAGCTTTTTCTATTGCACTGCAAATATAAATTAAAGCTTCTTCGTTAGATTTTAAATCTGGTGCAAATCCACCTTCATCACCAACTGCAGTATTCAAACCTTCGTCATTTAAAACTTTTTTCAAGCTATGAAATACTTCCGCACACATTCTTAGTGCTTCAGAAAAACTTGGTGCGCCTACAGGCATAATCATAAATTCTTGGAAATCTACAGTATTATCAGCGTGTTTTCCACCATTTACAATATTCATCATTGGAACTGGCAATTGCTTGCTGTTTACTCCTCCAATATATCTATATAATGGCATTCCAAGTGACTCTGCAGTAGCTTTTGCAACAGCTAAGGAAACTCCCAATAATGCATTGGCACCTAATCTACCCTTATTTTCAGTACCATCTAGCTCACACAGTATAGCATCTATTCCTATTTGATCTTCACTATCCAGACCAATTAATTCTGGAGCGATTTCGCCATTAATGTTTTCAACAGCTTGCAGAACACCTTTACCAAGGTATCTATTTTTGTCTCCGTCTCTTAATTCTACTGCTTCAAAAGCACCTGTAGAAGCTCCGCTTGGAACTCCTGCTCTTCCCATAAAACCTTCTTCTAAATAGACTTCAACCTCTACTGTTGGATTTCCTCTAGAATCTAGTATCTCTCTAGCATATACATCTGTAATAATTCCCATAACTTATTTCCTCCTTTAATTAATTCTTTATTAATGAAGTACCAGTCATTTCTTCTGGTATTTCTAAATCTAACAATTTTAATATTGTCGGGCTAATATCTCTTAGCGAGAGGCCAACTTCTTTTCTAACTTCCATATCCTTATTGCTCACTACTATAAAAGGAACTGGATTGGTGGTATGTGCAGTAATTGTTTCCTTAAGTTCCTTGTTATACATACATTCACAATTTCCATGGTCTGCAGTAATTAATAGAACTCCATCTAATGCCTTCACTGACTTCTCTATTTTACCAAGACATTCATCAACTGCTTCAACTGCTTTTATAGCAGCAGGTATATTACCTGTATGTCCAACCATATCACCATTAGCAAAATTTATAATGATTACTTCGTGCTTTTTCGCTTCTAAAACTTCTAAAACCTTTTGTGTTACTTCGTAAACACTCATTTCAGGTTTAAGGTCATAGGTTGCTACATTAGGTGAAGGAACAAGAATTCTATCTTCACCAATATTAGGTTCTTCAACCCCTCCATTAAAAAAGAAAGTTACATGTGCATACTTTTCTGTTTCTGCAATCCTAATTTGTTTAATTCCATTTTTACTTAGATATTCTCCAAGAGTATTATTTAGTTTATCTGATGGAAAAGCTATCGGAGCACCAAGATTTTCATCATATTCAGACATACAAACATAGTTAACTTTAATATTTTTTCTTGGAAATTCAGAAAAATCACTTTTCACTAAAACTTCAGAAATTTCTCTAGCTCGGTCTCCTCTAAAGTTGAAGAAAATTAATGAATCTCCCTCTTCAAGACCTTTATAATTTCCAATTATAGTTGGTATCACAAACTCATCATTGACATCATTTGCATAACTATTCTCTACAGCTTCTAAAGCAGTTTTAACTTTGAGTCCGTCACCAAAAGCCAATGCCTTATAACCAAGTTCTAACCTGTCCCATCTTTTGTCCCTATCCATAGCATAATATCTACCTTGAATAGTGGCAATTTCCCCTAGTCCAAGATTATTCATAAAATTTTCGATTGAAATTATATATTCTTCAGCTGACCTTGGAGGAACATCTCTTCCATCTAAGAATGCGTGAATATATACTTTTTCCAAATTGAGATTCTTAGCCATTTCCAATAATGCCATAATATGACTTATATGACTATGAACTCCACCATCAGATAATAAGCCCATTAAATGCAAAGCTTTACCACTTGTTTTGGCTTGTTTCATATTTTCTAAAAGGATTTCATTTTTAAAAAATTTACCCGTGTTGATTTCGTTGTCGATTTTAGTTAGATCTTGATAGACAACTCTACCACTTCCAATATTCATGTGTCCAACTTCAGAATTACCCATTTGTCCAATTGGTAAACCTACATCTAATCCAGATGTTATTAATTTTGTATTGGGATTTTCTTTGATTATTCTTGAATAATTAGGAGTATTTGCTAATTTAATTGCATTAGCTTCTTTCGATTCTTCTATACCCCATCCATCCAGTATTAATAATACAACTGGTTTTATCATTATATCTCCTTACCTACATCCATTTATAATATTGATAAACTCATTTTTATTTAATGATGCTCCTCCAACTAGGGCTCCATCTATATTGTCTTGAGTTATCAAGCTTTTAATATTCTTCTCATTTACACTACCACCATAAAGAATTGCAATTTCTTCACCTTCATACCCAAGACTATTTATAATTTGCCTAATATATGAACACATTATTTCAGCATCTTCAGGAGATGCTGTATCACCAGTTCCTATAGCCCATATAGGTTCATATGCAATTTTTATTTTAATTGCATTCTTTTTAGATATCCCTTTAAAAGCTTTAACAATCTGTTTTTCAACATACTCTTTTTCCATACCTTTATTTCGTACTTCTAATGGCTCACCAACACATAAAACTGGTACAATATCATTTTCCAGTAGCTTTATAGCCTTTATATTGACTAATTCATCTGTTTCTCCAAAATACTTTCTTCGTTCTGAATGTCCTATCAAACAAATATCAATCATCAATTCTTTAAGAATTGGAATGCTTATTTCACCTGTATAAGCTCCAAAATCAGCTTCATGAACATTCTGAGCCCCAATTTTTATGAAACTTCCCTTTAAAACTTTTTTAAATTTATCAAGATGTGTAAATGGAGGACATATCGCTACTTTAATTTGATCATCCTTGATTTCATTTTTAAGTTCTTGTAATAATTCAACTCCTTCAGAGATGGTTGTATTCATCTTCCAATTACCACAAATGAAAGGATCTCTAGATTTATTATCCAATACAGCTATACCTGGTAAAAGCTTACCTTCCATAAATTCTATAGAAGCACCACCACCAGTAGAAATGTGTGTCATTTTATTAGCAAGACCAGCCATATCTATTGCCGCAGCAGAGTCACCACCACCAATTACAGTTATAGCAGTTGAATGTGCTAAAGCTTCAGCAACTCCAAAAGTACCTTTGGCAAAGGTATTCATCTCAAATACACCCATAGGCCCATTCCAAATCACAGTTTTTGCTTTCATTACTATATCAGTAAATTTTTTAACACTTTTAGGCCCAATATCCAAGCCCATTACATCAGATGTAATATTCTGCTTATCTACTATTTCCCATTTTGCATCATTCGAAAATTTATCGGCAACAACAACGTCATCTGGCAAAATTATTTTAACACCTTTTTTCTCACCTAATGCCAAAATTTCTTTAGCTAGTTCAACTTTATCTTCTTCAACTAAGGATTTCCCGGTATTGTATCCTAATGCTTTGTAAAAGGTGAACATCATAGCGCCACCAATAATTAAGGTGTCCACTTTATTAATAAGATTGTTTATTGCTCCCATTTTATCAGTAACTTTGGATCCACCTAATATAGCTACAAATGGCCTTTTAGGATTTTCCATTACTTGGTCCAATATCTCAACTTCTTTTTTCATCAAGAATCCTAAACCTGAAGGTAAGTACTTAGCCACACCCACAGTAGAACTATGGGCTCTATGTGATGTACCGAATGCATCATTTATAAATATATCACCTAGACTTGCAAGCTCTTTTGAAAAAGTATCATCATTAGCCTCTTCTTCTTTTCTAAATCTAGTGTTTTGAAGAAGAAGGACATCTCCAGGGTTCATTTTATCAACTAATGCTTTAGTCTTTGAACTAACTACTCTATCATCATCTGCAAAGACTATTTTTTGACCTAGAGTAGCTTCAAGATATTTGCCAACAAACTCCAATGATAACTCGTGACTTGGCACACCCTTTGGTCTACCAAAATGTGACATCAAAATAACTTTTGCTCCATTATCTAAAAGATAATGAATTGTTTTTAATGAGGCCATAATTCTGGCACTATCAATAATTACTCCGTCTTTAACAGGTACGTTAAAGTCACATCTAACCAACACTCTTTTATTCTTAACAACAAAATTCTCAATTGATTTTTTCAGCAACTCTGTAACCTCCTAAAGTCCTTTTGAGCTAATATATACTGCTAAATCAGTACATCGTGTAGCATAGCCCATTTCATTATCATACCAAGATAAAATCTTAGCCATATTTCCGTCAATAACCATGGTAGATAACCCATCTATGCATGATGATAATTTTGAACCATTATAATCTTTAGATACTAGTGGTTCGTCAGAATAACCCAATATTCCTTTAAGTTCGTTTTCACTAGCTGCTTTTAATACAGAATTTATTTCTTCCTTTGTTGTTTGTTTGCTTAGCTCTACAACTAAATCAACGGCTGATACATTTGGTGTAGGAACCCTCATTGACATACCATTCAATTTACCATTTAACTCTGGTAAAACAAGACCTACTGCCTTAGCTGCGCCAGTTGTAGTAGGTATCATAGATACCGCTCCAGCTCTCGCTCTTCTTGGGTCCTTATGATACTTATCTAATAATTGTTGATCATTAGTATATGCATGAATTGTTGTCATCATTCCTTTAACAATACCAAAATTGTCATTAATTACCTTTGCAAAAGGTGCAAGGCAATTCGTTGTACATGAAGCGTTTGATATAATATTATGTTTATCTTTGTCATATTTTTCTTCATTTACGCCAAGTACTATAGTTATATCTTCATTTTTACCCGGTGATGATATAATAACTTTCTTAACTGAACCTCTTAAGTGATCTTTACATGATTCATGATCAGTAAACTTACCAGTAGATTCTATAACTATATCAACCCCAACACTATTCCAATCTATATCCTTAGGCTCTCTGCCATTTAATATTTTTATTACTTTCCCATCTATAACTAGTTCGCCTTTTCCTATTTCAACTTTTCCATTGTATGTGTCATGAACTGAATCATATTTAAATAAATGTGCATTTGACGCCTCATCTCTCAAACTATTGATTGCAACTACCTCTATATCATCCCTTTTAAGAGCGTCTCTTAGTACAAGTCTACCAATTCTTCCGAAACCATTAATACCTAGTTTTAACATCAAAAAAAACCTCCTTATATTAAAATACCACTTATAATTATACACTAAATTATAATCTAATTAAAGAGTAGTGGCTGATTAGATTCTATTTAATTCATAAAGAATAATGCTAGCTGCAACACTCGCGTTTAAGGATTCCATCTTTTCGCTAATTTGTATTGTTACATAATCATCTGCCGTGTTCATGAAATCCTGAGATAACCCGGAATTTTCATTTCCTATGCCAACAATTACTTTTTCTTTAAATTCATAATTATATAGATTTGACCCATCTAGTTTTGCTCCAATAATACTGAATCCATGTTTTTTAAATAACTTTAACTCTTCTGTCTTAATTTCGAGAATTGGCAATGCAAAAACACCACCTAAAGTGCTTCTTAAAACTTTCTCATTATAAATATCAACTGAACCTGGCCCAACTAGAATACCGCCTATATTAAAAGCGGCTGCCGATCTGATGATTGTGCCAAGGTTGCCAGGATCTTGGATTCCATCTAAAAATAATATTTTGTTTTTTTCAAGAAGATTATTAATCTTGAAATTAAAAAATTTATATACTCCAATTATACCTTGGCTTGTTTCTGTAGTTGAAATCTTGATAAATATTTTTTCTGACACTTCAACAACAATTTGTTTATATTTCAATAAAAATTCGGGCAATTGAGTATTTTCACGTAAAATGATTATTTCTGGTTCACTACCATAAATCAAGGCTTCTTCAATACTCCTTATGCTCTCTAACAAAAATTTGCCAATTTTGTGTCTTTGTTTTTTGCTTTGCAAGGCCAATAGTTCCTTGATTAGTTTGTTTTCTAACGATGTAATAATATCCATTTTACCCCTTTATAGAAAAAAGACTGTTTTCACAGTCTTATTTTAAAGATTTTTTTGCAATGTCAGTAATTTGTTTGAATCCATTAGCATCATTAACTGCTAAATCAGCTAAGATTTTTCTGTTAACTTCTACGCCGGCAACTTTCAAGCCATTTATAAAACGACTATATGAAAGTCCATTTAATCTTGCAGCTGCATTGATTCTTGTGATCCATAATTTTCTAAAATCACCTTGTCTTTTCTTTCTGTGTGCATATGAATAGCTTAATGATTTCATAACCTGTTCATTAGCTGGTCTATATAGTCTTGATTTTGATCCAAAGTAGCCTTTAGCCAGCTTTAGAATTTTCTTGTGTCTTTTATGTAACGATGTGCTTGATTTAACTCTAGCCATATTTAATTCCTCCTTTTAAATTCTTATATATATGGTAATAATTTCTTAATCATTTTTTGTTGTGTTACGTCTACTAGTTTAGTTCCTCTAAGCTGTCTTTTTCTTTTTGGGCTCTTCTTTTCTAAGATATGGCTTTTGTTAGCTTGAGCTCTTGTGAAAAGTCCTGTGCCAGTCTTTTTAAATCTTTTGGCTGCCCCTCTGTGCGTTTTCATTTTTGGCATAATTATTCCCCTCCTTATTTGTCACTTTTAGGTGATAAAATCATAATCATATTTCTGCCTTCACTCTTAGGTACTTTTTCAACATTAGCAATTTCCTTAAGTAGTTCGGCTGTTTTATTGCATAGCTCAATTCCTAATTCAGGATGATTCATTTCTCTGCCTCTAAACATAATAGTTACTTTAACTTTATGTCCTTCAAGCAGAAATTTTTCTATGGCTTTGTTTTTTACATTGAAATCATGTTCTTCAATCCCGATTCTCATCTTGATTTCTTTCAATGTTATTTGTTTTTGTTTTTTCTTAGCTTCTTTTTCTTTTTTAGCATGATCAAACTTATACTTGCCATAATTCATTATCCTGCAAACAGGTGGTTGTGAGTTAGGAGATATTTCTACAAGATCCATATTCTTAGACATGGCAAGCTGTAAAGCATCACTTGTATTCATAATGTTTAATTGATCTCCGTTTTCATCGATTACTCTAACTTCTTTAGCTCTAATCATCTCATTAATTGAAACTTCTTTACTTATTTTATTCACCTCTTCTATAAAAAATGCAGCAGACTAACGCCTGCTGCACTAAATTACTTTATTTTTACCTTATAAGCATAACCATAAGGTGAGAAACAGGCCGTTTCCACTTCTCTTGAATTATATACTTACAACTATATAAAGTCAATATATTTTTTCTTTTTAATTTTTAATATTGGAAACTTCTCCTATTTTTTCTCCACCTTTAGCCATTATAATTACTCTTTTCGATCCTGAAAAATTGCAAGTTATAAGAGTTAGCGTCTTTTGTCCATCAATATCATTCAAAATACTCAAATCAGTTGGCTCAACTATTTTATTTTCATAAACCTCATATTCAAATACACCTTCTCTTGTATAAGCTATTATTTTATCGCCTATTCCAAAGTCTTTTATATTTTTAAAAAATGTATCATTATGTGCAGCAACAGCTGATGTTCCTGATTCATCCCATACTTGTTCTGTATTTGTCATATGTCCAGCAGCAATTCTTAATATATCGTTTGTTGTGCCTTCTTTTATAGCAACACGTTGATTAGCAAATTTAGGAAATTCAAGAACTCCGATAGTACTTCCAATTAATAGTTCATCAGCTTTATATTCAATTGGAATGGTTTCACCATCAGGCCATGCGGCAAGTTCTTCCATGAATTCTTCAGTTATACCTTCCATTTTTTGTTGACTTATTTGATTACGAACAAAGAACCAAGCAATTACACTAATACCACCTATAATTAATAAAATTCCAATTATAAATAGTAATTTTCTGATTTTCATTTTAACTACCTACCTTCCAGTATGCCCAAAACCACCACTACCTCGTAAAGTAGAATCGAGTTCTTTCACAACTTCTATATCCATTATGTGAACTGGTGCTATAATTAACTGAGCCATTCTTTCTAATGGTTTTAGTATGAATTCTTTATCAGATAAATTGATCAAAGGACAAAATATCTCTCCTCTATAATCACTATCAACAACACCGACACTATTAGCTAAACCAATACCATGTTTTGCTGCTAGGCCACTTCTTGCGTATATTAAAGCTACTGTATTCTTATCACTTAAACTTATAGCTATTCCACTCGGTATAAGCTTCCGTTCTCCAGGTCTTAAAACAATATCTTGTTCAATGGCTGCTTTAAGATCCATTCCAGCGGATCCTTCAGTTTTGTATTCAGGTAATAAGTCAACTGCTTTATATTTATCTGATACAATCTTTACCTTTAACTTATCCATGAAGTTCCTCCCATATTTTTACTATTTTTTTAGTTCCCTTAGGACCTAGAAAACATGCATTTAGTTTTTCTTTTTTTAAATAAATCTTAATAAATTCTGCTAATTCTTTATATTTAATTTGATCAACTAAATCAACCATGTTTTCTATACCTTTAAAACTATCATTATAGATATAATCAGTAGCCATTTTAAACATAATATTTTGAGGATTTTCAAAAGACATCACCGTTTGGCTTTTTATTTGTTTTTTAGTTCTATTGAATTCATTTAAACTAATGCCTTTTTCACTTATATTTTCAATAATTTCAAATATACCTTCTAGCGCCAATTCAAAGTTTTCCATATTGGCACCACCACTGATTAATAGTTCACCTGTATTTCTATAGGCCGTATTAAAACTTCCAATATCATAACATAATGATCTTTTTTCTCGTATTTCTTGAAAAAGATAAGAACTACTGCTACCACCAAGAATATTATTAAGAAGTACTAATTTGTTGTAATCAGGACTAATCTTTCCAATACCCTCCATACCTATAGCAAAATATATTTGATTGATATTTTCTCTTTCAAAAACTTTAACACCGAAATTATTGGAGAAGCCCTCTTCGGTAACTAAAGAGTATTCTTGCCGTTCTTCAACTTGAAATGAAAATGATTTTTTAATTAAATCAATTAATTCATCATCAAAATTTCCTGTAATAGCTATAATTATATTTTCCGGTCTATAGTGAGTAGAATAATATTTAAGCAATATATCTTTGGTTATTTTTTTGATAAGTTTTTTATCTCCTAATATACTATAGCCTAATTCATTGTTCTTAAAAATATTTTTCGAAAACTCTTCTTGGATAAAGCTGTTAGGATCATCTTCATACATATTAATTTCTTCTAAAATTACTTTTTTTTCTTTTTCAATTTCTTCTTTATCAAAAAGACTATGGAATAACATGTCGTGTAGAACATCAAGTGCAGTATCGGCTTCTTCTTTCAAGGTTTTAGTATAAAAAGCGGTAAACTCATGTGTTGTGTATGCATTTATAACTCCACCTATACCATCTATGATTTCCGCTATATCTTTTGCACTTCTTCTTTTTGTTCCTTTAAAAAGCATGTGCTCCAAAAAGTGAGCACATCCATAGTTTTCATTCATTTCATTCTTGGTACCCGATTTTATAAAAATACCTATGTTTGTGGTAAAGGAACTATCTATTTTATAAGATAATATCTTTAAATTATTTTTGAGTGTAATTTCTTTATACAAGTAATACCTCTTATTCTAAGGATAGGAAATAGAAATACACTGGTTGTTTGCCCTCATATACAAAAACTTCTAAGTCTTTATATTGGCTTTCTATTCTATCTTTTAATTCATTTGCTTGTTTTTCGCTTACTTTATCACCATAATATATTGTCATTATTTCTTGGCTATTATAAGCTTGATTCAAATACTCATCCACAGCATCTTCAACTGTATCTTTCGCTCCTATAATGGCGTTTTCTCTTATTACAAGAATTTGATCTTTTTTTATTTTTAATCCGTTGTTTTTTGTATCCCTTACAGCGTATGTTATCGCACCAGTGTCTACCGATGCAAAAGATTCCTTCATCAATAATAGATTTTCTCTTGGATTTTTTTCTTCATTGAAGGCCAAGATACTTGTAAAGCCTTGTTGAATGTTTATTGAAGGAACTACAACTATTTTCTTATCATTATTTAAAGCTATTGTTTGCTCTGCTGATAATATTATATTTTTGTTGTTTGGAAATACATACACAACTTTAGCAGGTACAGCATCTATGGCTTCTTGTATGTCGTGTGTGCTTGGATTCATAGTTTGTCCACCATCAAGAACTGCATCAACTCCCATACTTTTGGCTATTTCTGCTAATCCTGACCCAGGTACTACCATTACAAATCCATATTCTTTGAACTTTACAGGCTTTTTCTCTATTTTTTGATTTTTTGCTAAAAATTGTTCTTTCATATTTTCTATTTTTATATTAGTTACGCTACCTGCTCCAAGTGCATAATCCAATACTTTTCCAGGTAAATTTGTATGTATGTGCACTTTGGCTATACCATCAGCAACAATTGTTACTAGACTATCCCCTATTTCTGGATCATCCAATTTATTTCTCAAGGTTTCATTGTCCACGGTAGGTTCCAATATAATAAATTCTGTGCAATATGTATATTTTATTTCAGCTAGAGTCTGATAAGATTGATCAATTATCGGAGAATCAATAACCATGTCCTGGTTATCAAGTTGAAAACTTTCCCCAATAGCAGTCTTGTACATACCTTCGATAATAACTAATAAGCCATATCCGCCTGCGTCAACTACACCTGCTTCCTTTAAAACTGGAAGTAGCTCAGGTGTCTCCTCCAATGCAATCTTTCCCATATGTATACTTTGTTCTAGTATGTAGAAAACATCACGTTGCCTTTTAAGCGCTTCAACAGCACCATCCCTAATTCCATCCATAACTGTAAGTATTGTGCCTTTAACGGGCTTTTTAACCGCCTTGTAGGCTATATCTGTTCCTAATTTGAAACATTCTGTCAATACAATTCCATCAACAGTCCCCTTACCATGCATCCCAACTGCCATACCTCTAAATATTTGAGATAATATGACACCTGAATTCCCACGTGCACCTAGTAAAGCTCCTTTAGAAAGAGCTTCGGCAAATTCCGTAAAATTTTTCGGTTCTTGTTCTTCAATTGTTTTAATAGCTGAAGACATAGTTAAATACATGTTAGTTCCAGTATCTCCATCAGGTACTGGAAAAACATTCAAATTGTTTATTTCTTCCTTTTTGTTTTCTAAATAAGCTAAAGCGCCTTTAAATATCTTTTTTATTTCACCTACATCAGTTATTGCATTCAAAAATTATATCCTCTTTCTTAA
>CAYPYD010000006.1:0-89865 GCA_964415195.1 uncultured Eubacteriales bacterium
ATGACAAATCGCAGGTATATATTACAGCATCTCCCTTTCCTTCTTCCATTTCAACTAGATAGTAGATTTCCTTTTCAGACAAGATCTTCTTAGCGAAATCCTCGTCAAATTCAAGTCCCATACCCATTTCACAAACTAATAACTCACCTTTGCTACTACCAATATAGATGTTGGTCTCATAAGGATTAAACTCAATACCTGAATAACCTACAGCAGCAAGTATTCTGCCCCAATTAGCATCCTCACCAAAAGCAGCTGTCTTAACAAGACTTGAAGTAGCTACAGCTTTACCAGCTTTAATAGCGTCATCATCATTCTTGGCTCCTTTGATCCTAACTTCAATGAACTTGGTAGCACCTTCACCGTCGACTACGATACTTTTAGCCATCTTCTTTAATATTTCAATAAGTTTTTCTTTAAATATATGGTAAAGATCATCATCTTTATCCTTGATTCTATTAACACCACTAGCCCCGTTAGCCAGGACAATCACCATGTCATTAGTACTTGTATCTCCATCTACTGTAATTGAGTTGAAGGATTTATTTACCCCTTCTACCACTATCTCATCAAGAAGTTCCTTATCGATAGCAGCATCAGTTGTTACAAAACCAAGAAGAGTTGCCATATTCGGATGGATCATGCCACTACCTTTACAGATAGCACCAATTCTAATTTCCTTACCCTCATATGTAAACTCGGTGGCAAATTGTTTTCTAAAAGTATCGGTAGTCATAATAGCTTCAGCCGCATCAATCCCATTATCTCTATCAGAACCTAATTCTTCTACTATATCTTCAATACCGGCCATTATGTTATCAATTGGTAATTGTTGACCAATAACTCCAGTAGAGGCAACCAGCACCTCATCACCACTAATATTTAGAACCTTGGCTGTACCTTCTGCCATCATCCAGGCATTAGCCATACCGATTTCCCCTGTACAAGCATTAGCATTACCACTATTTATAATTATAGCTCTCACTTGATTCTTGATATTTTCTTCACTTACAATTACAGGTGCTGCCTTAACCAAGTTTTTAGTAAAGGTCCCACTTGCTGTACAAGGAGCATCACTATAAATAAGTGCTAGATCCTTTTTCTTTTTCTTTATCTTAGAATGTATCCCGGCAGCCTTAAAGCCTTTTGGATATACTATGCTATATTGTTCACTATTTTGCATTTTTTCATTAATCCTTTCCTATGGAAATATTGGGTAGTTTTCTATACCCTTTTTCTCTTCGATTCCAAATAGTATGTTCATATTCTGAATAGCCTGTCCTGAGGCACCCTTTACTAAATTATCAATAGCTGAAAGGATGACTAGGTTTCCTGTATCCTCATCTAAAACTACATTGATATGACAGAAATTTGAACCATAGACCCATTTGGTATGAGGCATAACCCCTTTATCTAAAACCTTTACAAAGTATTCATCCTTGTACTTATCAATCAATACCTGTCTTATCGTATCTTCACTAACAACCTTCTTCAAGGTAGTGTAGATTGTGCTATGAATCCCTCTAGTCATTGGCATCAGATGTGGTGTAAACATAATTTTAACCTTATCATCTGTATATTGCTGTAAGTGTCGCTCCATTTCAGGTTTATGTCTGTGAGTCCCAACACCATAGGCGTTAACATTCTCATTTTGCTCACTGTAGAGAGTAACTAACTTCAAGCCTCTACCTGCTCCACTGACTCCTGATTTAGAATCTACTATTATATTCTTTGTTTCAACTATACCTGCTTCAATAAGAGGCGCTAGTCCTAATTGAACACTTGTTGGATAACATCCAGGATTGGCTACAAGCCAGGTTCCTTCTATTATCTTATCTCTATGAAGTTCTGGTATACAGTAGACAGCTTCATCAATCAAATCACTTTGACGATGTTCTAAACCGTACCACATAGTATAACCATCTTTTTCCAATCTATAGTCTGCACCAATATCGATTAGTTTCTTGCCGTAGGTCTTACAGGCCTTAGCTATATCGAAGGTTTCACCATGAGGCAATGCTGTAAAGACAACATCGGATTTTTTCACAGTTTCCTCAGGGTTCCAGTCAACTAATATTTCATCACTTAGGTTGAAAGTTGTTCCTACTACCTCACTGTATTTTTTACCAGGTGAGCTTTTTGATGGTAGGTCAATGATCTCAATGTCATCTCTGACTTTCAGTCTTCTATATAGTTCGATTCCAGTATAGCCTGTTGCTCCAAATATGCTTACTTTAATCTTTTTATCCATAATTATATTTCTCCTTTTTACATTATGAATTAATTATACATACAACTGTATAAAAACACAAGATAATTATTATATTTATTCATTATAAATGGGTATATATGATAATATGTGCATATAATATGCATAATATTCACTATAACTGTATATTATGAAAATGATGGAGAGAAGTATAAACTCCCCTCCATCAACAATGTTTTAAACTATTCTATAAATCAACACCTAATAATTGTCTGGCTACAGCAACACCGTTACAAGAAGCTTGCATTAAGCCTCTAGTGATACCGGCACCATCGCCGATTGTAATTAGATTTTTCAAATTACTTTGGAACTTGTTGTTAACTCTAATCTTGTTTGAATAGAATTTAACCTCAACCCCATATAATAAGGTCTCATCACTTGCCAAGCCCTTAGCTAGATGATCTAGTGCTTCAATCATTTCCTTGATGTCAAGCATTATCCTATAAGGTAATACTAGTGACAAGTCTCCAGGAACTGCATCCTTTAGAGTTGGAACTGTGTTGTTTCTTAGTAATCTGTCATCATTAGTTCTTCTACCTCTTTTAAAGTCTCCGAATCTTTGAACCAAGATCTTGTTTCCTGCCAACATGTTTCCAAGTCTGGCAATGTGCTTACCATATTCAATTGGTTCACTAAAAGGTTCTGTGAACTTCATAGAAACAAGAAGAGCAAAGTTTGTATTATTTGTCTTGTATTCATCACCCTTATAGCTATGTCCGTTTACAACAGCTAGTTCTGAATCATAGACTTCAGTAGCAACTTCCCCAGATGGGTTGGAACAAAATACCCTAACTTTATCATCAAAGGTTTTTGTGTAGTAGATAAGCTTTGATTCATACATACTTTCGTTAAGAGCTTTCATTACATCATCACGACACTCGACTCTTACTCCAACGTCTACTATACCTACTTCTCTATCAATGCCATATCTTTCACATACTTCAGATAACCAGTCTGCACCTTCACGACCTACTGCAATAACAACATTATCACCAAAGTATTCCTTATCAGCAATTACGCCGATTACACCACCATCATCATCAAGTATAAAGTCATGTACTGGATTACGGAAACTGATGTCAACTCCAAGTTCTATCAGGTGTTTTTGTATCTCTCCATATATACTGTAGCCCATTTCAGTACCAAGATGTCTTATTGGACATTCAATCAGTTTAAGATTATTTTTAATTGCCTTGGCTCTGATTTCTGCAATTTTTTCTGGAAAATCCAATCCATATATTGTGCTGTCTGCACCATATGACAGATATTCTTTATCTACGTAGTTAATAAGTTCTTGAGTCTTGGCATAACCAATATATGAAGGAAGTTCTCCACCTACATCAGGTGATAAGGATAATTTGCCATCACTATAGGCTCCTGCTCCAGCAAAACCTGTAGTAATATTACAAGGTTTACAATGGACACAGATACCTGTTTTCCTTTTAGGGCATATTCTTTTTTCGATTGATCTGCCTTTTTCTAATAGGAGAATTGATTTTTCTGGAGCTAGTTTTTTATATTCAAGTGCTGTAAATATTCCAGCAGGTCCTGCTCCAACAATGATCAAATCATATTTTTCACTCATAATCTTAATACTCCTTAAATTTTATATCGCTATCGTTGATAGATGCTACACACGCTAGACTATAGACGTCTATTCCCATTTCTTCAGCTCTTTGTCTACCAGGTTGGAAACTTTTTTCTATAGCAATTCCTGCACCAACCAGATTTGCTCCACCTTGTTTTACAATGTCTGCAAGGCCTAGAAGCGCACTACCATTGGCTAGAAAGTCGTCTATAATTAAAATGTTATCTTCTTCAGTAATAAATTTTTTGGAAACATTAATTAAATAAATAAGACCTTTTGTATAGGATTGAACTGAAGCAGTTAAAATCTCACCTTCAAGATTTTTAGAAACAACTTTCTTGGCAAATACTAAAGGTACCTTAAAAGCTTTGGCCACAAAGGCTGCTATTGCAATCCCTGATGCTTCTATAGTAAGTATCTTAGTTACGTGCTTATCTTTGAAATGTTCATAGAACTCCTGGCCTAATTGCTCCATAAGGTCAATATCGATTTGATGGTTTAAAAAAGTGTCTACTTTTAATATAGCAGTACCTATTCCTTTACCATCTTTTAATATCCTTTGTTTTAAAATTTCCATTTTATTCTCCTAATTAAAATATTTTAAGAATGTCACTTTCTCAGTATACCCTCTTTTATCCTAATTTTCTACAATCTAATCACAATTAATCAGGTAGAAAAAGACAAAGATAAACCTCCAGATAAACTGGAGGTTACTTTTAAAACTATATCATTCATTTATACCCTAGTCAGTCAACTTCTTATAGGCTGCAAGTGTTCCTTTGAACAAGGACACTAGAATCCAACCATGGAAAATGACATCTAGCATAGTCATTATAGTGAATTCTGTGAAATAGAAGAACCATAAAAACATCACTATACTATCAATAACATAAAGTGCAAAAGCACCACCATACCAAATAGGCTTTTTTTGTGCTATCAAGGCAGCAGCTACATAAAATCCTATAACAATTAGTATAAGAAATATAAATACAAATAGTTGATATTCAATTGCAAAAAAGGCAAAAACTGAAGGCAGTATTGCCGAATATGGTACATACAAGCCAGTTCCAAAAAACATCCCTATAATATTGAATATAGTTAATAAAATCATAATCAATAAACTAGTCTGGGCATTTTTCAAGCTTTTTTCTATATCGATATTTTCAAACATCACGACCTCCTACATAAAATTAATTCTTGGCTTTCTTTAGCAATAGATCGACTAATTCATTGCTTTTTCTACTAATTAACTCCTCGTCGATACCAACAATATGACCATCACGAACTAGCACTTTACCTGCAACAATTGTATAGTCTACAGGTTTATGATAACCACAAACTGCAAAAATAGACTTTGGATCCCTATGAGTACCAATAAGTGACATATCTCTAGAGTCAATCATAAACAAGTCCCCAGCCTTACCTACTTCCAAAGAACCTATATCCGTTCTACCCAATAACCTGGCACCACCTCTAGTAGCAATTTTCAACATATCATAGCCCGTTGGAGCCAGATTGCTGGAATTAAGTCTATGAAGCAGATATCCTACTCTAATTTCTTCTAGCAAGTTGGAACCATCATTACTCGCACTACCATCAACAGCCAAACCTACTGGCACATTCAACTTCAACATTTCTGGAATTCTAGCAATACCAGAGGATAACTTCATATTTGACACTGGACAATGAGCAACTCCAGTTTGTGTATCAGCTAATAACTTTAATTCATCATCATTAAAATGAATACCATGTGCAAACCAAACATCATTTCCAATCCAACCTAGACTTTCCATATAAGCGAGTGGCCTTAAATTGAATTTTTTCAGTGTATAATTTTCTTCATCAATAGTTTCACATAAGTGAGTGTGTAGTCTAACACCTTTGGCTCTCGCAAGTTTTGCTGTTTCTACCATCAAGTCATCTGTAACACTAAATGGAGAACAAGGGGCAAGTACTATTTGCCTCATGGAAAAAGGTGACGGATCATGATATTTATCAATCAACCTGATACTATCTTTTAAAATCTCATCTGTAGTTTGAACCACAGAATCCGGTGGCAAACCACCATCCTTTACACTCCTTGACATACTACCTCTAGAAGCATGAAATCTGATTCCCATTTCCTCAGCAATCTTAAATTGCGTATCAATTAATTCTCCGGACGTAGTAGCAGGAAATACATAGTGATGATCAAATACAGTTGTTGTCCCATTTTTTAATAAATCACTGATACCAGTCATTGAACTATAGTAGATCATATCCTGATCCAAGCCCTTCCATATTTCATAAAGTGCTCTTAACCAAGGAAACAATTCAAGACACTGAACCTCAGGCAAATTTCTAGTGAAAGTCTGATATAAATGATGATGCGTATTAATTAAACCAGGATAGGCATAGTAGTTACTGCCATCAATAACTTCATCTGCAGGAAATACTTCCTTCCCGATATGTTTAATCACCCCATCTTCTATATAGATGTTTTCACCTTCTAGTACTCTGTCTTGGTCATCCACTGTTACAATGCTTTTAATATTTTTAATTAATAATTTTGACATTTTCCACCTCTTTTTCTAAATTGCAGAAATCTAAGGTATCACAGTACGCTTCCTTATTAAATGTTTTAATCATAACAATCCCGAATAATATTGTTCCCGCAATACCCAATATTAGTATGCTGGTAGTATCCAAGTTAGTATGCAGCCATTGATCAAGTAACAAGGATATAGAATTATATGAAAAGTGTAATAATATTACAGCCCAAATTGACTTATATTTATAGTAGACAATACCAAGTACTATACCCACAAAAGTAGCATAGACACCTTGAATCCAATTACCATGGAAAAGTCCAAATAGTAAGCCCTGGGTTAGTATTGCCAACCAAACAGGCATTGCTTTTTTAAAATCATTGAAGATTATCCCTCTAAATATTATCTCTTCAAAAAATGGAGCTGATATTGAAACCGCCAAAACTACATAAATAAAACCGGATTTCATTAAAGGTTCCATCAAGTTTTCATATTCTGCCAATTGTTGTTTTATTGGTAAATATATAACAGCTAAATCAAATAATCCAGTTATTAGAAGATTGAAAAAAGCTCCAAAGGCAAGAATTAATGCGCCATCGGCTATTTTTATTTTTCTAAAACCAACATATTGTGTGAACTTATCCTTCCTTGCTAGAAAAATCAACATTACAAAACCCATAGTCATTAGATTGCCTAGCAACATTAAAGGTATTAATAACCCTTCTAACTGGCTTTGTAACTGCCCTACATCGGGCATTTCACCGATAAATACGTTATAGAAGGTAATCCCTATACCTGCCAAGAATACCAAACCTATATTAATTGCGTAATACATAAACAACATCATTAAGGTAAAGCCTATTGCTTTAAATAGATTTTTAATCCGCATTTAAACCCTCCTTCAACGATATTATATGTTATCATTTTACTACCTCCCTTCCTTTAAAACAAGGAGTTTTGAAATTACAGTCCGATTAATAGACAAACCTATATATCTATGATAAAATAGTAAAGCATGTAAATGCATCCCGCTTACGAAGAGTAGGCTAAAATCCAAGGGAGGTGAAACAATGAAAAAATACGAGTTAATATTTGTTACTGATGCCAGTTTGGAACTAGAAGTTATCAACGAAGTTGTTAATAAATTTACTGATTTAGTGAAGAACAACGCTACTATCGTAGAAGCTACCAACTGGGGCAAAAGAAAATTAGCTTATGAGGTTAACAAGAAATGGGACGGTTTTTATACACTGATCCAATTTGAAGGACCTGCTGATTTTATCAAAGAGTTAGAACGTGTTTTGAGAATTGATGAAAGGGTTATGAAGTTTCTCGTAATTAAGGTTGACGAAAAGAAAATCGCTCAAGCTGAATTCTACGCTCAAAAGAGAAGAGAAAGAGAAGCTGCTAGAAGTGCAAGATTCGCTGCTGAAAGAGCTGCAAGTCAAGAAGCTGCCGCTACTGCTGCTGCTGCTACTGCTACTACTACAACTGAAGAAGTTAAAACACAAACCCCTTCTGAACCAGTTCAAGAAACTGTTCAAGACTAAGAGAAAGAAAGGAGGCATCCTTTTATGAAACGTGAAGTTAGAAGACCTAAAAAGAAAGTTTGTTCTTTTTGTGTTGATAAAACACTAATAGATTATAAAGATGCTAATCGTTTAAAACGCTTTGTAACAGAAAGAGGTAAAATTTTACCTCGTCGTATTACAGGATGTTGCGCAGCTCATCAAAGAGAATTAACTGTAGCAATTAAAAGAGCTCGTCATATCGCTCTATTGCCTTATACAACTAACGAATAGGAGCTTTATGCTCCTTTTTTGTTTCAAGGAGGTTTATAATGAAAGTAATATTAAATGAAGACATTAAAGGTATCGGTAAAAAAGGCCAAATTTTAGAAGTTGCTGACGGATATGGACGCAATTTTCTACTAAAACAAAAAAAGGCTATCCTTGCTACTGATGGTGGAATCAGAGAAGTTAAAGCCATCAAGGAAAAACTGGATGAAAAGAAAGCTGCAGAACTTCAAGAAGCCAAAGACCTGGCCGCAAAACTTGAAGGCCAAGAAATTGTCTTCCATGAAAAAGTTGGTACAGAAGGCCGTCTATTTGGAGCAGTAACTAATAAAGAAATCTGTGAACAAGTTAACAAACAATTCAACTTGAAACTAGATAAGAAAAAATTTGAATTAAAAGATTCTATCAAACACCTAGGTGTTGAATATTGTAAAATAAAGATCTACCCTGGCGTATCAGCTGAAATCAAAGTTAAGGTTGAAGCTAAAGAATAGGAGTGGCAAGAATTGGATAGAATACCACCTCATGATCTTAACGCTGAACAAGCCTTGTTAAGTTGCCTACTTCAAGATCAAAGAACACTTGACAAAGTTTATGAAATTATCAACATTGACGATTTCTACAGTGACAAGCATAAGAAAATTTATGATGCGATTCTTGGTTTGAACAGAAAAAGTGAACCTTTTGATGCTATAACCGTCAGTTCATATTTAGATAAAACAGACCAGCTTACAGTTGTAGGTGGTCTTTCTTACTTGTTATCCATTACCAATGAGGTTCCGGTAACAACCCACGCTGAGTACTATGCTAAAATTGTGGCAGAGAAATCTACCCTTCGCCAGCTAATTGCTACAGCCAAGGAAATTACCGATGAAGTTTATACTGGTGATAATGAAGTAGAAAATATTCTAGATCGTTCAGAACAATTTATTCTAGATATTGCCAATAAGAAAAAAAGAAGCGGCTTTAGTAGAATTGGAGATATTCTTCATACTGCCTTTGATAAACTTGAAACTCTTAAAAATAAGGATAATCAAGTAATTGGAGTACCGACATTCAAGGATTTGGACAAGGTATTAAACGGCTTCCAGCCAAGTGATATGATAATTGTCGCTGCAAGACCAGGTGTTGGTAAAACATCATTTTGCCTGAATATCGCAGAAAATGCCGCAGTCAATCACAATAAGACTGTTGGAGTATTTTCTCTCGAGATGAGCAAGGAACAACTAGTTCTTAGACTCCTCTCCTCTCAGGCTTTAGTTGATCAGACAAAAATCAGAAAAGGAACAGTCAGTCAAAGTGAATTCGACGATTTAACAGCTGCTGCCAATGTTCTTTTAAAAGCACCGATATTTATCGATGATACAGCTGGTATAAATATTATGGAAATTAGAGGAAAAGCCAGACGTCTTCAACAAGAACACGGCCTAGACCTTATAATAATCGACTATCTCCAACTGATGCAATCAGGAGGCAGTGGTCGTAAAAGCGAAAATAGACAACAAGAGATTTCAGATATTTCAAGAAACATCAAACTATTAGCCAGAGAACTTAATGTTCCAATAGTAGCACTGTCCCAGTTAAGTAGAGCAGTCGAACAAAGTGCTGATAAGAAACCAAACCTTAGTCACTTAAGAGAATCTGGTTCCTTGGAGCAAGACAGCGACGTAGTACTTTTCATTTATAGACAGTCAATGAGTCCTGTAGATGGTGAAGAAGCAGCTGAAGACAAAACTGCAGAAATCATTATAGGAAAACATAGACATGGAGCTACGGGCAAGGTCAAGATGGTATTTTTGAATGAATATACTAAATTTGTCAATATTGAAGGTAGTTTAGAGGAGGATTAACATATGTCATCTGTTGTATTAATAGGCTCCCAATGGGGAGATGAAGGTAAAGGCAAAATAACCGACTATCTAGCGGAACATGCTGATGTAGTAGCACGTTTCCAAGGAGGCAACAATGCAGGTCATACTGTTATAGTTGGAGATATAGAATATAAACTGCACTTAATTCCATCAGGAGTTATTTACCCTGGTACAAAATGCATCATTGGTAATGGAGTTGTAGTAGATCCACAAGTTTTACTTGATGAAATGAACTATTTAAAAGAAAAGGGCGTTGAGGTATCTCCTGATAACCTAAAAATCAGCAGCCACACCCATATAATAATGCCTTACCACAAGATTTTGGACGGTCTCGAGGAAGAAGCTCGTGGGGATTCCAAAATTGGTACTACTAAAAGAGGAATCGGCCCTTGCTACGTTGATAAAATAGCTCGTGTTGGTATTCGTTTTTGTGATTTAGTTGATATCGAAACTTTTAGAAGCAAACTTCTTGAGAATGTAACTTTGAAAAACAGAACTCTTCATAAGCTATACGATCAGTCTACCTTGCTTGACTATGATGAAATTTACAGTCAATTCATGGGCTATAGAGAACTATTGGCTCCTTATGTTGATGATGTTTCTGTAATTCTTAATAACTATCTAAAGATTGGTGATAAAGTATTATTTGAAGGTGCCCAAGGTACACTTCTTGATATAGACCATGGAACTTATCCTTTTGTTACTAGTTCAAATCCTACTGCTGGTTATGCTGCTGTAGGTACTGGAGTAGGTCCAACAAAAATCGACAAAGTTCTAGGAGTTACCAAGGCTTATCTAACTAGAGTAGGTGAAGGTCCTTTCCCAACTGAATTATTTGATGAAGTTGGTGATCTTCTTGGTACAGTTGGTCATGAATTTGGCACAACAACAGGAAGAAAACGCAGATGTGGATGGTTTGACGCTGTTTTGATGAATTATACTGCTAACATTAACGGTCTTACTCATATGGCTGTTACTAAGTTAGACGTTTTAGATTCACTAAAGACTATAAAGATTTGTACAGCTTATGAAATTAATGGTGTTGTTACTAAAAACTTCCCTCCTACTTTGGCAGAACTTTCAAAAGCTAAGCCAATTTATGAGGAAATACCAGGTTGGAATAGTTCAACAATTGGAATAAAAACCTATAATGAACTACCTGAAAATGCTAAGGCTTACTTGAAAAAATTAGAGGAATTAGTTGAAGTTCCTATAGCTATTATCGCTGTAGGTCCAAAAAGAGATGAAACTATCACTATAATCGACTTATTTTAGCTAATTTGATTGACACCGACTGAGATCTTTTGTATAATGGTTCTTGCGTATTCGTTAAATGATCCATTAGCTCAGTCGGTAGAGCACCTGACTTTTAATCAGGGTGTCCCGCGTTCGAGTCGCGGATGGATCACCAAGATTGCCCCTGTAGCTCAGTCGGTAGAGCAGAGGACTGAAAATCCTCGTGTCGGTGGTTCGATTCCGCCCGGGGGCACCAAGTTAGCCTTTAACTTAAGTTAAAGGTTTTTTTTGTGAAAAGATAGAATTAAGGAGTAAATATGAAAAAAATTATCAATATTGCTATAGTTGCACACGTAGATCATGGCAAGACCACTTTAGTGGATGAACTATTAAAACAATCTGGAACCTTTACTGAAAGACAAGTTGTTGATGAAAGGGTTATGGACTCAAATGATTTAGAAAAAGAGAGAGGAATTACTATCCTTTCTAAAAATACTTCAGTTAATTATGGAGATATTAAAATCAATATCGTTGATACACCTGGGCACGCCGACTTCGGTGGTGAGGTTGAAAGGGTATTATCAATGGTTGACGGTATTCTTCTATTAGTTGATGCTTTTGAAGGTCCAATGCCTCAAACAAGATTTGTTTTGTCTAAGGCTCTTCAAGCTAACTTAAAACCTATTGTAGTAATTAATAAGATTGATAGACCTGGTTCTACTCCATTAGAGAGTATTGATAAGGTTATTGATTTGTTTATAGAACTTGAAGCTAATGATGATCAACTGGAGTTCCCTGTTGTCTTCACCTCTGCTAAAAAAGGTATTGCCACTATGGATATAGATGTTGAAGGTACAAACATGAAGCCTTTATTTGAATCTATAATCAATACAATTAAACCTGCTTCATCACATGAAGATGAACCACTTCAAATTCTTATCTCTAATATTGAAGGTAATGAATATTTAGGACGTATGGCTTTAGGTAGAATCAGCCAAGGTAGACCTAAAAAGGGTATGTCTGTAACAGTAGGTACTGCCGATGATAACAGAATTGCTAAAATTGGTAAGATTTTCACCTTCAACGGCTTGGATAAGGCTGAAGTTGAGAGTGGAGACCCTGGTGATATTGTTGCTATTTCTGGATTAGGTGATCTTAACATTGGTGAGACTATTGGTGAGACTGCTAATTTCATGCCTGTTGATTTTACTGATATTGATGCACCAACTGTTTCAATGACATTTTCTGTTAATAATAGTCCTTTTGCTGGACTTGAAGGTGATTTTGTAACTTCAAGACATTTAAATGATCGTCTACAGAAGGAAGTTGAGACAAACTTAAGTCTTAGAGTAGAAGAAACTGATTCTAAAGAGAGTATTAAAGTTTCTGGTCGAGGTGAGTTACACTTATCAATACTTATCGAGACTATGAGACGTGAAGGTTATGAGTTCATGGTTTCCAAGCCATCAATTATATACAAAGACATCCATGGTGTAAAACATGAGCCTATGGAGGAGTTGATAGTTGATATTCCTGAAGAGTTCATGGGTGTAGTTATGGAAAAACTTGGTCTTAGAAAAGCGGAACTTAAGAATATGAGTACAGGTAACAAAGGTTATACTAGACTTGAGTTTGAAATACCTGCTAGAAGTTTGATTGGTTATGGCGGAGAGTTCTTGACTGATACTAAGGGTAATGGTATTTTAAATCATATCTTTATTGGTTATGCACCTGCTAAGGGCGAAATTCAAACAAGGAAAAAAGGTGTACTGGTTGCTTTTGAATCTGGTACCTCTACCGACTATGGCTTATTTAATGCCCAGGACAGAGGAACCCTATTTATAGGCTCTGGTGTGGAAGTTTATCAAGGAATGATCGTTGGTGAAAACTCACGTGGCGAAGATATTGCCATTAATGTCTGTAAACAAAAGCATTTATCTAACATGCGTTCTTCAGGTGCTGATGAGTCCTTGAAGTTAAGTCCTCCTAGAACTCTTTCACTTGAACAATCAATTGAAATGATCGAAGATGATGAATTGGTAGAAATAACACCAAAGAACATCAGAATCAGAAAGAAAATTCTAGACAACAACATGAGAGCAAAAAGTGTAAATAGAAAAAATAAATAGTTGATAAATTAATTATGATATTAATAAAAAGAGCAGTTCAAATGAACTGCTCTTTTGTTATTATTATTTGGTTTTTTACTAGCCTATAAAGCTATATTCCATATTCACAACCATATTATATCTAGAATCTCTTTTCTTTATTTCTTCTATCAACTTTTTCTCTAAATCTGGTTTTAAGGTTTCATCAAAGCCGAAAGGAAGTTCTAGGTCAAAGATAAAGTTTATTTGATCATGACCATCCACCAGTCTGAAATCATGAGCTGAGAGTTCTCCCTCATAATTTTTCAAGACCTCTGCTACTAACAATTTTAATTTATCAAGTCGTTCATCGTTCATAGTCACAGGATCCATATGGATTACCAGAAAAATTCCCAGTTCTTCTCCTACTTCACGTTCTATTTTATCAATCAACTCATGAGAAACTTCAATAGAAACATCCTCTGCCACCTCAGCATGAATTGAAACCATACTGTAAGTAGGTCCATAGGTATGACTAATAAGATCATGTACTCCAAGAATACCATCATACTTTAAGACTGCCGCTTTTATTTTATCAGCATCTTCTTTCTTGATTGATTGCCCCATCAAGACAGATACAACGCCCCTACCTATATTCACACCACTATAAAGGATGAATATACCAATCAATAAACTAATATAACCGTCAAGATTAACATCAAATAGAAATGAGATAATTATAGCAGAAATCATACCACTAGTTACCAAAACATCATTTCTACTATCTGTGGAGGTGGCAATAAGAGCCTCAGAGTTAATCTTCACTCCTACTTTTTTATTAACCAACATCTGCCAGACTTTAATAAATACTGATAATATTAAAAACCCTATTAACAATGGATTGAACTCCAAAGGTTGAGGATCAATTATATTACCAATAGACTGTTTCAATATCTCATAACCAACGAGTAGAATGAGGAAGGAAACTATTAAAGCTGCAACATACTCAATCCTTCCATGTCCAAATGGGTGATCCTTATCTGGAGGTCTATTAGATATCTTAAAGCTGATAAGGGAAACAAGAGATGATACCGAATCAGATAAATTATTAAGTCCATCAGCTACTACAGCTAAACTATTAATTATTAGACCTATGGTAATTTTTACCACCACTAGGAACAAATTGCTAAGTATACCTACCATAGTTGCCAGGAGTCCGTAGTTCTCTCTAACCTTATTATCTTGAATATTATCCTTATCTTTGATAAAGATATTAATTAGAAAATTTAACATTTATCACCTTTCTATAAAGACAGTTTTTTGAATCTTTCCATAGCTTCTATTGTATTGTCTCTACTACCAAAGGCAGTTAATCTGAAGTAACCTTCACCATTTTGTCCAAAACCAACACCTGGTGTTCCAACAATATTTAACTGGTTTAATAAAATATCAAAGAAATCCCATGATGGTAGTTTATTTGGTGTTTTTAACCAAATATATGGAGCATTGATTCCACCAAAGGTTTCAATTCCAACCTCACCTAAACCTGCCTTGATTAATTTGGCATTTTCCATATAATAGCTAATAATATCTGCAACTTCTTTTTTACCACTATCAGTGTAGATACTTTCAGCAGCTTTTTGTACTATGTATGGTACTCCATTGAACTTTGTTGAATGTCTTCTATTCCACAATTTATTTATAGATACAGGTTCACCTGTTGTGGTGTAACCCTTAAGTTCCTTAGGAATTACTGTGTATGCACATCTAGTTCCAGTAAAGCCGGCCTTTTTAGAAAAACTTCTAAATTCGATTGCCACTTCCTTGGCACCTTCAATTTCATATATACTATGAGGAATATTTTCTTCAGTGATAAAGGCCTCATAAGCAGCATCAAATAATATTAAGGACTTATTATCTCTTGCATAATCAACCCAGACTTTTAATTGTTCCTTAGTCAATACTGTACCTGTTGGATTATTTGGAAGACATAAATATATCATATCTACCTTCTCTTCCGGAAGTGCAGGCACAAAGTTATTTTCCTTATTACATGGTAGGTAAGTAATATTCTCTCTGCCAGCCATAATATTAGTATCTAAATATACAGGATAAACAGGATCAGTGATTGCAACCCTATTATCAACACCAAGGATATCACCGATGTTACCAGTGTCAGACTTAGAGCCATCGCTGATAAAAACTTCATCCTTATCTAATTCTATCCCTCTTGGTCTAAACTCATTATCAATGATTTTTTCTATTAGAAAATCATATCCTAACTCAGGTCCATATCCCTTGAAAGTATCAATTTTAGACATTTCATCAACTGCTTCATGTAGTGAAGTGATAATTGTCGGACTCAAGGGTCTAGTAACATCACCTATTCCAAGTCTTATAATTTTCTTGTCCTGGTTTTCACTTGAAAAGGCATTGACCCTTTTAGCAATATCAGAAAATAGGTAGTTGTTCTTAATCTTTAAAAAATTCTCGTTAACTTTAATCATTTCATCTCTCCTTAAATTTCTATCTCGCCCTGGAATACTGTAGTTGCAGGTCCAGTCATATAAACGTTATTATCAGCTTCATTCCACTCAATTTCCAGATTCCCACCAAGTAGAATCAATTTAGCTTTTCTATCAGTCAGATTATTTAGGACGGATGCAACCAAAGTTGCACTCGCGCCGGTTCCACAAGCTAATGTTTCTCCTGAACCTCTTTCCCAGACTCTCATTTTAATAGTATTTCTATCTACAATTTGTGCAAATTCGGTGTTTATTCTTCTTGGAAACATTTCATGATTCTCGATTTGAACCCCGACTCCGTGAACATCGAAATTATCCACATCATCTACAAAGGTAATGGCATGAGGATTACCCATAGAAACACAGGTCACATTATATGAAATCCCATTAACATCTATCTTCTCATTTATAACTCTGTCCTTTGGAAATATTGCTGGAATATCCTTAGTATCAAGTTTTGGTTGACCCATATTAACTGTAACCTTTTCAACAGTACCATCAACAACTTGCATATCAAGAATCATGACTCCCGCTAAGGTTTCCAAGGTTATTTTTTCCTTGTCAGTCATCTTGTTGTCATAAACATATTTAGCAACACATCTGGTAGCATTCCCACACATTTCTGCTTCAGAACCATCATTGTTAAACATCCTCATTTTAAAATCACTAGTATCCGATGGTAAAATCATCACAATTCCATCAGAACCAATACCAAAATGTCTATCACTGATTTTTATTGATAACTCACTTGGATTTTCTATTTGTTCCTCAAAGCCATTGATATAGATATAATCATTACCTAGACCATGCATTTTAGTAAATTTTAACATCATTTTACTTATCCCTCTTTCTTTATATATACATTCTAAAATTATAGCAAAAAACGGCTTTTTAGTAAAGAATAACTAGCCTTTGAAGTTGGAGTTGATATAATGGAATTAGATTGTAAAGGAGATACTAATAATGAAAGAAAAAACTATTAAAATCTTGGCATTGGATGGACAGGAATTAAATCTGAATATATATACACCTGATTCAATAGAACCAAGAGTAAGCATATTGGGAATTCATGGTTTCGGAGAATTTGGAGAACGTTATAGAAAGGTGGCTGAGTATTTCACAGAACAAGGTGCTGCTTTCTATATCCATGATCAAAGAGGACATGGATTAACCCCTGGTAATAGAGGTGTTATAGATTCATACAATTCTTTTTTAGATGATATTGATTTAGTCCTCAATATCATTCGTGATGAACAAGGTAATAAACCCGTTGTCTTTTACGGACATAGTATGGGAGGCAATATTGCCCTTAGATATTTGATGACTCGAGATGCCAGTGATATTTCAGCTAGTATAATTTCTAGTCCATGGTTAAAACTCTATAAGGAAACACCCCTATTAATTGTAAAAATCATGGAGAAAATTCTTGGTCCAAGTTTTAGAATAAAAGCTAAGATTGGTTCACTCTCTCATGACAGGGATCTTCTTAAGGAAGTTAATTCTTCCGGTCTTTATCATAACTATATTTGTACAACCATGGCCAGAGGTATAATGGAATCTGGATTATTCATTTTAAACAATCCCCAATTACTTAAAAATCCAACTCTTTTAATGTCAGCTGAACTTGATAATGTAGTTGATTTAAAAGCTATTGAACAATTTGCTGAATCTAATGTTGAAAATATTGAATATATTAAATGGCCTAGTATGTTCCATGAGCTGCATAATGAAAAGGAAAGACTTCAAGTGTTAGCTACTGCCTGGAATTTCATACTGACTAAGGCAATTTTAGACAAAGAAAAATAACCACTTATGGCCGAGCGGTTATTTCCTTTGCAATTTGGACTGTGACATACCTTAAAAATATTTCAAAAAGAAATATCCTGCTACAAAAACAACTCAAATATTAGTGAATTGTTCTTGTAGTAGGATATTTACGGATCCTGTAGAAACGCCGAACCATATTATCGACATATACAATAGGTATGATTTAATTTTACTAATTGAATAATACAACATCCAGTGAATTAAGTCAACATTAATTTTTATTTTTTTTAAAATCTTATAAAAACTATAATTTGATATGTAATGAAAGTTATAGCCATACTACCTAAAACGTCACTAGGATAGTGATATCCTAGGTATATTCTTGATATTCCTACCAAAAAAGCAGCTGGAAAAAGTATAAACCCAAAACCTGGAAAAATTGAACTAAAAGTTAAGGCAGCCATCAAGGATGAAGCAGTATGAGCTGATGGAAAAGAGTTTATATCCTTAGACGCCTTCCTGATAATCACATCCTCATAAGTAACATAGGGACGTGGCCTGCTGATTATAAACTTGATACTATGAACAATAAACTGTGATATGAATATATTCACCAAGAGTTCGATACCGATTGATCTGTTTACCAACAACAAATAAAAAATCAAAGTTGAATAGAAAACTACCCCACCTAACTCAGTATAGGCAATAAAAAATCTCTGCACATTTTTATTATGCATTCTTTTATTTAAGAACATCAGGAACTTCACATCTTGTTTTCTGAAGAAACTCATCCTTACCCCTTCACTACATCAATGTTTATTATTAATTCTATACTATATTTAATAATTAATCAGTAATATATCAAAAATTTAACCTTGACTAAATCAGATATTTACAATACAATTAGTTAAGTTACTTAATTATTAAGTTACTTAATGAAAAAGAGGTAAAAAATGAATGATAATAAAGAAATAGCCATCAAGTTAATGGACACCTTAAGAAGGTTCAAAAAAATCGGATTTCATACTAAATGCAACTATGATTTGACCCCAGGTCAAATCGGTATGCTTCATCTCATTTATCATCAAGGTAATAATGAGGTTAAGGGTATTTCTGTTAGGCAGATTAGTGAAATGAGCCAACAAACTCCTTCAGGGGTTACTCAAGCAATTAATTTTCTAGAAAGCAAAGAACTTGTAACGAGAACAATCGACGAAGACGATCGAAGAATAATTAGAGTAAAACTTACCCCTCTGGGTTTAAAACAAGTCAAGGAACATCATCAGAATCTTTTAAATTTAAGTTATGATTTTATAGAAAACCTAGGTCAGGAAAAAATCTCAACCTTTATTGACATATTGGAAGAAATGATTGCCTATGGAGAAAGGATAAATAAAAAAGATGATTAAACTTTTTGAATTTTTAAGAAAACACACATTCACATTGATTCTTTCTGTAGCCTTAATTTTCATTCAAGTAATGTGCAACCTTAATCTACCAAGATTAATGTCAGAAATTATCAACAAAGGGGTAATGGTCAACGATATCCCAATAATTTGGAGAACAGGGGCCTTTATGATATTGATAACTGCCATTGGAGGCATATCTGTTGTCATAGCCAGTTTCCTACTTGCTAGAATATCGGCAAGTTTTGGAGTTGATTTAAGAAGAGCTGTATTTACTAAATTAACCTATGCCTCATTGGAACAAATTGGTGAATTCGGAACATCTACACTAGTCACTAGAACAACTAATGATATTACCCAGCTTCAGCAGTTAATTGTTATATCAAGAATGTTGGTTATGGCACCTTTAATGGGTGTAGGTGGTATTATTATGGCTATCTATGAAGCGCCTACGCTTTCATATATAATATTTCTTGTATTGGCACTGTTAATTGCTATCATTGGTACAGCCTTATATCTTGTAGTCCCAAAGTTCAAGCTTCTACAAAAAAAATTGGACTATCTAACCTTGGTTTTAAGAGAATATCTAACTGGACTACGTGTAATAAAGGCTTTTAACAAAAGCAAAATAGAAATGGATAGGTTTGGTGTTGCCAATGAAGACTTAGCAGCAACTACCTTGAAGATTACTAGGATAATGGTTTTCCTAATTCCTAGTATGATGTTTATAATGAATGCTAGTGCAATATTGATTATCTGGGTTGGTGGTCATCAAATACAGAGTTCAGGTGTAGAAATAGGATCTATAATGGCCTTTATGCAATATGTGATGCAAATATTGATGGGCTTCTTGATGATGGCAATGGTGTTTACTTTTGTTCCCAGAGCACAGGTCTCAGCCAATAGGATAGTTGATGTATTAGAAAGTAAAAATACAGTAACACAACCTGAAAATATGAAAGCAGCACCTGTTGTAAAGGAAGCCACTTTAGAATTCCTTGATGCTACTTTTAGATATTCTGGAGCACAGGAACCAGTATTGAAGAATATTAGTTTTAAAGCTAAAAGTGGAGAGACAGTTGCAATTATTGGTGGCACAGGATCAGGTAAAACCACTTTGATTGACTTGATTCCTAGATTCTATGATTTAGAAACAGGGCATATTTTTATTGATGGACTTGATGTAAGATCTTATGATCTCAGGGATTTAAGAGAAAAGATTGCCCTAGTTCCACAAAAACCTGTTATTTTCAACGGTACAATCAGCGAAAATATCCGTTACGGCCGAAGTGATGCAAGTGACGAGGATGTTAAAAGAGCTGCTAGAATTGCTCAAGCTGAAGAATTCATCAACAATTTAGATGATGGTTTCGATACTCATATAGCCCAAGGTGGATCTGATATTTCAGGTGGACAAAAACAAAGATTGTCAATTGCAAGAGCAATTGCAAGAGATCCTGAGATATTTATCTTTGATGATAGTTTTTCAGCCTTGGATTATAAGACTGATGCTATGTTAAGACAAGCTATAAGAAAAGAATTGAATGATAAAATTATTATCATAGTAGCTCAAAGAGTTACATCCATTATCGATGCTGACCAGATTATCGTACTTGATAATGGTGAAATTGTTGGTATAGGCAAACACAAGGATCTATATGCCAATAATAAAACTTATAAGGAGATTGTTCTATCTCAAATGGAAGAAGGTGAGGTTGCATGAGCGAAAAAAAAGAAAAATTAAAAGAAAAACCTCAAATGAATGGTCCAGGGAGTGGACACGGCTTTACTAAAGTAGCTGAAAAACCTAAGGATTTCAAAGGAACAATTGGTAGACTTGGTAAGTATCTGAGACCTTATAAAATATCCTTGATTTTTATTTTAACCTTGGCTATTGGTAGTACAATCTTTTCCATAGTTGGCCCAAAAATTCTTGGACAAGCAACTGATACTTTAGCAGAAGGTGTAATTGGCCTGAAGGTTTATGATCAAATACAAGAAAATCTTCCTCCTGGAGTTACCTTGCCTGCAGGAACTACAGGTAAAAGCCTACTTGATAAAATGGATGAAAGTGTTAAATCTAAGATACCTGAAACATATTTGAAATATATTGAAAAGATGGATGTTTCTAAAAAGCCATCAATAGATTTTCAAAGTATCGGAAAAGTACTTTTATTCGTACTCGGCCTTTATGTATTAAGTGGTGTGTTCTACTATATACAAGGTTATATAATGGCAGGAATAACTCAAAAGACTATTTTCCGTTTACGTAAGGATGTAAGTACAAAGTTAGATAGATTACCTATGAGATATTTCGACCAAAACACCCATGGTGAAATTCTATCAAAAGTTACTAACGATATCGATACAATCAGCAACACCCTGCAACAGAGTTTGACTCAAATAATTATGAGTATAGTTACTGTAGTAGGTATAGTAGTCATGATGCTGACAATTAGTTTTTGGTTAACTTTGATTACTTTTCTGACTTTACCTTTATCAGCTTTGATAACAGCTTTTATTGCTAAGTTTTCTCAGAAAGAATTCAAGGTAAATCAAGAACAGTTAGGTAAATTGAATAGCCATGTCGAGGAAATGTATAGCGGCCATAAGGTTATTAAGTCATTAAATCAGGAACAACCTTCAATTGCTAAATTCGAGGTAATTAACAAGAAACTATATAGAGCTAGTTGGAGATCCCAGTTTATATCTGGAATTATAATGCCTCTACTATTTTTTGTTAGTAATATTGGATATGTAGCTGTAGCTGTTGTAGGTGGTTTGTTAACAAGTACTGGCATGTTATCTATTGGTAGTATCCAGGCTTTTATGCAGTATTCAAGGTCCTTTAATCAACCTATTACTGACATAGCTGGTATCTTTAATACTCTTCAATCTACTGCTGCTGCAGCCGAGCGTGTTTTTCTGCTTTTAGATGAAGAAGAAGAAATCAAAGAGATAGATGATGCTCATGATTTAGATAATGTTAGAGGTGATGTTAAATTTGAAAATGTATTTTTCAGTTATCGTCCAGATAGGCCTTTAATAGAGAATATGAACATTAATGTATCTGCCGGAGATACAATTGCTATTGTCGGACCTACAGGTGCAGGAAAGACTACACTTGTTAACTTATTGATGAGATTTTATGAATTGGGTTCAGGTTCTATATATATAGATGGAAATAATATTACCAACTTAAAAAGAAGTGAATTAAGGAAACAATTTGGTATGGTCCTACAGGATACTTGGCTTTTCAATGGATCTATTAAGGACAATATTGCTTATGGAAGACAAGGTTCGAGTTTTGAGGATGTTATCTCTGCAAGTAAAGTTGCCAATGTAGACCACTTTGTTAGAACTTTACCTCAAGGTTATGATACTGTAATTAATGAGGAGGCTAATAATATTTCTGCTGGTCAAAAGCAGTTGTTAACAATTGCCAGAGCAGTTTTAGCTAACCCTCCTATTCTAATATTGGATGAAGCCACTAGTAGCGTAGATACTAGAACTGAGGTATTGATACAAAAGGCAATGTTAAATATTATGAAAGGTCGCACTAGTTTCGTTATAGCCCATAGACTATCTACGATTAAGAATGCAGATTTAATTCTTGTTATGAATAATGGTTCTATTGTTGAGCAAGGCACTCATAAAGAATTATTAGAACAAGAAGGTTTCTACTATAGTCTATATAATAGTCAGTTTGATAATAAGGACTTGATTACAGCTTAATTATATAATCAAAAAGCACATGGATAAAATATATCCATGTGCTTTTTTTAAATGGAATGGAAATCTATTACTTATTTACCGTAATAATCAGTTACATCTAATTTGCCATTAATTATCTCTGCTACAACTGCATCCACTTTAGCTTTGACTTTTTGAACTAAAGGTTCGGTTGCACTGTAAGAAATTGCTACTACACCTTCTTTTATTCCATAAATATAGTTCTTTCCTTCAAATTTGTTATTTACTATTTCTCCGGCTACTAATAGTAGTGCTTTCGACATATCTACATTAGCAGAGGCTGCTAGGTTATTGCCATATGTTTCAAGCAATGAGTCAGAATTAGCACCAATTGATATTCCACCTTTGTCCCTTGTTGCTTCGAAACCTCCTTTTGTAGCTGCATTAGCTGTCGACATAACTACTGTTGCACCTTGTTGAATAAAGGTTATCGCTTGTTCTTTTAATTTGTTTACATCATCAAAGCTACCAGTATATGCCTGTAAAACTTGTATTGAACTGTCTACATATTTTACTCCTGCAATAAATCCATCAACAGTTGTCTTTATTGCTGGTATTTCAGTGCCACCGATTGCTCCAACTTTTTTGCTGCCTTGTTCCTTAGCTATAAAGCCTGCTGTTACTCCTTGCAAGAAACCTTGTTCTACACCGTCTGCTAGTACGCCAGCAATATTTTCGCCATTTCCTATTTGGGCACTTCTATCTGAACTTGAAATTAGAAATTTAGTTTCTGGATACTCTGCAGCTACTTCTATTACAGCATCTGTAAACTGAGTTCCATGAGCTATTATTACATTGTAGCCATCTTTAGCATAGGTTCTAATAATCTGATTGTATTGTCCTGGTTGTGTATTTTCATTATATGCTGTTTGTGCCTTGTATTCTGCAGCTATTGCCACTAGGCCTTCATATCCTTTTTGGTTAAAACCTTTATCGTTAATTGCACCTGTAAGTACAAGGGCAACTTTAAGTTCTTCGGTATTCCCATTATTATTTGTTTCCTCACAGCCTACTCCAATCAGTCCTAATAAGATTACCATTATTACTAAATATAGTTTCTTCATTTTTTCACTCCTTGTCTTGTTTACAGTTAATTTCAAACAATTTACTTCTAATATATATAGGTTATTTTTCTTCAATTTTTTCAGCCTATATCTTTGTGAATTCATATTAGCAAATAAAACATATGTTGTCAATATTATCCATATTAACAACATATTGCATCAATTTATCTACAGATTTAATTCAGATTAAATGATATTTTTATTCATTTTACATATAGTAATATCATAATTATTCTGATATAATATGTTTAATTGTAAGCATGTACAGTGCTTTTCATGTCTTTTAATTTTGTTTTCTTTTTTTAAATAATATAAAGAGGTGATGTAGGTTGAAGAAAAAACTTTCAACAGGAGATGTTCTGATTAAAGTATTAACACCTATCGTTGCAGTGGGCGTGGCATTAATATTAGGTATGATTCTAATTGCATTGCTTGGTAAAGATGTTGGATTGGCTATGGGGGACTTCTTCGAAGGAGCTCTAGGTAATCCAATAAGAATTGGTGATACACTTTCAAAAGTTGCACCTTTGACTTTTACCGCTTTGGCTTTTGCTATCGCTTCCCGTTGTGGCTTGGTGAATATTGGAGCAGAAGGACAATTTTATTTGGGTGGTATTGCTGCTGGTTTAGTAGCGATTTATGCACCTGGTCTTGGTATCCCAGTAATTGGTGGCGCTGTAGTATTAGTACTTGCTATCATAGCTGGTTTCATTGCAGGAGGACTTTGGGGCTTAATTGCAGGTTGGCTTAAAGTATCCTTTGGCGCAAATGAAGTTATTACAACAGTTATGTTGAACTATATAGCTTCATTTTTAAACAAGTATCTGATTGGATATGACGGACCTTTCTATGATAATTCCGGAAATCCACAATCTGAGGCTTTTAAAGTTAGCTTTGAAAGAGGTTTCTTTATTCAAAATTCAGATATGACAATTACAATTGTATTAGCTATTTTGGCACTTCTATTCTATTTTGTATTCTTCTTCAAAATGAAGAAAGGTTACGAAATGAGAGTTGTTGGTTTGAATTCAACAGCTGCTGAATATGCAGGTATCAAAGTTAAGAGTAATGCATTGTTGGCTATGTTCATGGCCGGTGGTTTCGGTGGTCTTGCTGGAGTAAGCGAATTATTAAGCGCTCAATCAAGAATACTGCCTGATTTCTCATCTGGTTATGGTTTTGATGGTGTTGCCGTAGCCTTGCTAGGTCAACTTCATCCTCTAGGAATGGGACTATCAGCAATTTTATTCGCTATTCTTAAAAGTGGTGGTTTAGCTATGGGTAATAAAGGAACAATTTCTCCTTACATAGTTAATGCTATTCAAGCTTTTGTTATTATATTAGTAGTAGCTAGCGTATTCGTACAAGATGAATACAATAGAAGAAAACTAATCAATCAAGCAAAAGCAGCGAAGGAGGAGTAGGATATGAAACAGAAAAAAGGATTAATTATTGGTTTAATAGTTTTAGTAGTCTTGTTGGCTGTTGGATTCTTTGCTCCTGATAATATTAAAAATACCTTAGCTAGTTTTATCGCTCAAGATTTACGTATTGCCTTACCATTAGCTATAGCAGCTGCTGGTTTGGTTTATGAACAAAGATCTGGTATTTTGAATCTTGGTGCTGAAGGAATGATGTTAACAGGTGCTTTATTTACTTGGATTGGTACATCAATGTTTGGTGGAAATCCTTGGTTGGGTATTTTAGTTGGAATGAGTTCATCATTATTAATGGCTTTACTATTTGGTTTCTTAGTTATTACTTTAAGATCAAATCAAACAGTTATTGGTATTTCAATAAATATTCTAGCTTTAGGTTTAACATCAACTATTTACAGGGTTGTACAAAGTATGAACATTACAGTAAATGCTTTTCCTAGTATTTCTGATGTTTTAGCAAAAATCCCAGGAATTGGTGGTTTATTAACTAATGCAGCGCCTAATGGAACTGAATTAGCTCTAACACAAATACCAGTAATCGGTAACTTTTTAACAACAATATTTTCACAAAATATAATGATGTATATTGGTATTTTCTTTATATTTCTCTTGAATTATGTTTTATTTAAAACAGATTTAGGATTAAAAGTAAGAGCTGTTGGTGAATATCCAAAAGCTTGTGATACTACTGGTATAAATGTTTTCAAAATCCGTTATGGAGCTGTATTGTTCAGTGGTCTTTTAGCTGGTTTTGCAGGTGGACTATTAGTACTAGACATTAAAACTTTCGTTGAGAATGTTACTGCAGGAAAAGGTTTTATTGCTGTAGCTGCAGTTATCTTCGGTAAATATACTCCAATTGGAGCCTTTGGCGCTTCATTGGTTTTTGGTGGTGCTCAAGCAATACAGTACTTGATTCAAGCAGTTGGCTTAAAAGCGCCTAGTGACTTGATGAACATGATTCCTTATGTTGTTACTGTTGTAGCATTAGCAGGTTTCATAGGTAAAACACATGTACCTGCAGCACTTACTGTACCTTATACAAAAGAATAATAGGGAGGAGGAATAATAATGGCACCTATTTTAGAAATGAAGAACATTGTTAAACAATTCCCAGGAGTTCTTGCTAATGACAATGTTAACTTAACAGTAGAAAAAGGTTCTATTCACGCATTAATGGGTGAAAATGGAGCTGGTAAATCTACATTGATGAATATTCTTTATGGTCTTTATGCACCATCAAGTGGACAAATTCTATTTAATGGTCAAGAGATACAAATTACTTCTCCAAAGCATGCTATCGAGCATGGTATTGGAATGGTGCATCAGCATTTTATGTTGATTCCTGCACTATCAGTTATCGAGAACGTTGTTCTTGGTAGACCTGAAAACAAAAAAGTCTTGGACTTAAAAAAAGATGCTGAAGCTTTTGTAGCTTTAGGAGCTCGTTATAACATGAAAATAGAACCTTATGAATTGATTGAAGACTTAACAGTTGGTCAACAACAAAGAGTTGAGATCTTAAAGTCAATTTACAGAGGAGCAGAGCTTCTTATTCTTGACGAGCCTACAGCAGTGTTGACTCCTCAAGAAGTAACAGAATTATTCAAGATTATGACACAACTTAAGGAAGAGGGTAAAACAATTATCTTTATCAGCCATAAGTTGAAAGAGGTTCTTACTATTTGTGATACAATTACAGTTTTAAGACTTGGTAAGTCTCAACCTTCAGTTCCTTCAGCTGGTACTACAAGAGAAGAATTAGCTGAGATGATGGTTGGTAGAAAAGTATTCTTGAATGTTGATAAAGGTCCTTTTAACCCAGGTGATTCAGTTCTTAGAATGGAGAATGTTTTCACTAAAGGTGTTCACGGTGCATTAAATGATGTTAGCCTAGATATTAGAAAAGGTGAAATCATGGGTATCGCTGGTGTTGACGGTAATGGACAAGATGCATTAATTGAATCTATTACTGGTCTTGATAAAGTTACTCAAGGTCATATATACATCAAAGGAAAAGATATGACTAATGCTACTCCTAGACATGTTCTTGAGCAAAAAGTTTCTCATATTCCTGCTGATAGACATAAAAGAGGCATGGTATCTACTATGAGTATTAAGGAAAATATGATTCTTATCAGTTATTATAAAGAGCCTTATCAAAAATTCGGTTTCTTAAACTGGAAGTTCATTGAAGAACAAGCTGAAGAAATTGTTAAGAGATTTAAAGTTAAAACTCCTAACATCCAAGAACTTGGTGGTAAGTTGTCTGGTGGTAATCAACAGAAGATGGTTCTAGGAAGAGAATTATCTAGAGATCCAGATTTATGTATTGCTGCTCATCCAGTTCGTGGTTTGGACATTGGTGCTACAGAATACGTTCACGAATGCCTAGTAGCTGAAAGAGACAAAGGGAATGCAGTTCTTCTTGTTTCTACTGAGTTAGATGAAGTTTTGACTTTAGCTGACCGTATAGCTGTTATGTATGAGGGTAGAATTATGGGAATCCTTGAAAAAGAGGAATTCGATATTACTAGAATCGGTATGATGATGGCTGGACAAAATCAGTAAGTAATTATTTGAAATAGGAGATAGCGATATCTCCTATTTTTTATTTGGAGGTGTTTTCATGGAAAAGGATTTTGCAAGTTTATTATTAGGTATTGTTGCAGTTTTCTTTATATTTCTTTTTGGTCAGAATGCATATTTAAGTGTAGTTTGTGCTATCATCGGGATTGTTTTTGGTGTTATTAGTATGAGATCTCAAGGAAGAAAAAAATATTATCTATCAGGTATTGGATTAAGCATGATGGCTATACTTCTATATGCTTTTCCTAAATTCTTTTAGTTATTAAAAGCAACATTAGAAAACTACAAATTTAAAGAAAGAAGAACCCTAGTAAATAGGGTTCTTCTTTTTAACTTTTTACTTTAATATTTATAACTCTACTATTTATTTCTTTATTCTACTAATCTATTATTTCTTTTATTAATAACTATAAAGAATGCACCTGTTATGAATAATAATATTATAGCTAATATCGATAAAGATGATCTGCCTGTTAATACTTTAACAAGACCATATAGTCCAGGACCGAGTATTGCAGCAAACTTACCGAATATATCATAGAAGCCGAAATACTCTGTTGATCTTTCTGGAGGAACAAGCTTTCCAAAATATGACCGTGATAGTGCTTGAATACCCCCTTGTGAGGTACCAACTAGTATCGCTAGTATCCAAAATAGGATAAGAGCCTCACCTATTGTCAGGAAACCTTCTTCAATACCTAATCCCATTACAAATCCTAGTATACAAATAAATATATAAACACATACTGCAGTTAATATTAAGTTTAAGGAACCAAAGCGATGTGCAAGTCTACCAAATAGTATAGCAAAGGGAATTGCTACCAATTGGGTTACTAGAAGGGCTAAAATCATCCCTGTTGTGTCTAATCCCAAGCTGGCTCCATATGCTGTGGCCATGCTTATAACTGTGTTCACACCATCAATATAGAAGAAATATGCTAAAAGAAAATATAGAACTTTTTTATTACCCCAAATATCCAGCATTGTTTTCTTTATATTCTTAAAAGTATTTACTACTATATTTCCTGGGGCTTTTTCTGTATAGTATTTTTGTTTTACATTTATTAGCATTGGTATGCTAAATATTGTCCACCAAATTACAGCTATTATTAAGGAGCTTTTTACTGCAATTGTCTTGGACTCCAAGGTCATGATAAGTCCAATTGCAATCAGGAATGGTATTGTACTTCCTCCAAAATAGCCCATTGCATAACCCCAGGCTGACACCTTATCCATTCTGTCTTTGGTGGTTATATCAGTTATAAAGGAATCATATATTAAACTAGATCCCAGAAAACCTATAAAGGAAAAAATATACCCAACTAGCATTAGTCTCCAATTGTCGGTTATTGCATTAAATAGCGTGAAACTAATTCCTAAAACCAGAAATGCTATTAATAGTTTTTTCTTCATGCCCTTGTAGTCGGCTACTGCTCCAAGAATTGGTGCTAGTATGGCCATTGTAAGGGTTGCAATGAAGGTTCCTATTGCCCACCACATATCTCCTTTACCGTTAATATCATTTACAATTGAAGTGAAATAAACGGGAAATATTGCAGCCATCATTATGGTTGCATAGACTGAATTTGCCCAATCAAATGTTATCCAGCTTTTTTCTAGCTTTGTAAATTTATCTTTCATCTATTTTATTTCTCCTAATGTAATATCTTTTCTGAGTTTACCGTCCATATTCCAAGGTTTTATTTTGAGTTGTCTACAGGCTAGTGGCGTTATTTCTAGGAGGTTCCCACCTTCTAGTTTTTTGTTTTTTCTGATTCCTTCTCCTCTAATGAAGTAGAATACTTTGTAGTTTTCGTTTTGGTTTGTATAGCCATGGTTAGCTAGGAATTTATTTCCGTCATTATGGTATTCCACTCCTACTGGTGCTTCAATTCCAAAGGCTGCTTTTTGAAGAAATCCACTTTCTTTCATCTCATCTTGACTTAGTAATCTTCTGAATTTATCAGGTTTTTCTTCAATAAGTTTTTCAAAGTGTACTAGTATTCTGTCCTTTAAGGCCCAGTTGTGTTTGTCTTTTAGGTAGAGGAAAGCAGTTCCTCCGCATGTTTTGAACCATGCTTCCCATTCCTTGTCGTCTTTTTTAGTCGGTGTCTTTATTTTTAATTCTTTTAGATAGTCATTAGGATTAATAGTTTTTTCTACTGGTAAAGAGCTATGGTCGCTAAATATGATTATATTGTAGTTTCTGTCTATTTTATTAAGGGCATTTAAGATTGTGCCTATGTGGCCATCCATTCTTTTTAGTGATTCTTTGGTTCTTTTAGCTTTTAGTCCGTGTTTGTGTTTGTTGGAGTCTGTTTCTATTAAATGAATTAATGCTAGGTTTGGTTTTTTCTTTTCTAGTGTTGTTGTCAGCATTTTTACAGAGAACTCATCTAAAGCAGGTTGTCTTTTGCCATTAAGTTTACCTCCATATTTTAGAAATCCTCTTAATTGAAAGAAAAAACTCCCATTTAGTAAAGACATCCATTTTTGACTTTGATTGAACCTTACAGGAAATATTTCTGGCATATTGTAGCTGATGTTGGCTCTTGCTGTTACTGGCCATAGTATAGAAAGTGTTTTTTGTCCTCTTAGGTTTGCTTGGTCGTATAGGGTTGTTGTTTTGATGTATTTTCTATACCATTGCCATTCTGGTTTATCGTTTCCCGGGTCATGTACAAGGTTGTCTATGACACCATGTTTTTCAGGATAGCAGCCTGTTATTACTGATGTGTGTATTGGGTAGGTGTTTGTTACAAATGGTGGTATGACTTTGGTCACTAGTGTTCCTTGTGGTAATAGTGCTTTGAAGTTTTCTTGTAGTTTCAAGTATTCTAAGTCTTCTTCTGATAGTGAATCTAGTGATATTATTATTAGCTTTTTGTCGTTCATTGTGTTACCTCATTATATCTACTAATCTTATTAATTTTAATTATTGCTTTCATTATACCCAATCATGGTTAATTATTCTATCTTTAATGTACAAATAGACTGTAATAAAAAACAGGGAGTAATTATTTACTCCCTGTCAAACCTTACTTAAAAGAAAATTCCAACCTCATCAATTCCTTGTTATATACCAGATACCCATCGAACTTCTTACCCTCATGATTGACAAAACCCTTAATAAAAGCAGTTTTACCTTTGGTTATAAGGGTCTTAAGCTGATTGGCAGTCAGGTTCTTCTGGCCAACTCTCTTTAAAATGGCATACTTACAGCCATCACGATAACCAGAACAATAATACTTCAACTCACCAATAAGAACAGGCTTACCACAAACAGGACAAACAAACTCCGACCTATTCTTCTCCACCCCTACAAACCTTACCTCGTTTTTATTTCCTTTTAGAGTACTCAACATATCAGAACACATAACATTAATATCATATAGAAAACTATTGAAAATAGATTTATCCTTAATAATACCATCAAGTCTATACTCCAAATCAGCCGTGTAGGCCACGTCCAACAACTTAGAATTCTCAGATAAAAGGATATCAATAATCTGCCTACCCTTGTCAGTAATAACAATAGCCTTCTTCTGATCGGCAATATATTCCCTCTTATATAGAGTCTCAATAATAGCACCACGAGTAGCACCAGTACCAATACCCTTTATTTCCTTAAGTTTCTCCTTGATTTCTCCTTCCTCTTCATTATGGATATTTTTCATCTTCTCCAGAAGAGTAGCCTGAGTAAACAAAGGCTTAGGTTTACTTTCTATTTCTTTTATTTCATATTCAATATTATACTCACCATCAGGTAAAATATCCTTATAAGTGTGACTGGTATCCTTGTAGACCTTCAAATACCCAAGATCAATAAGCTCCCTCTCAGATCCCTTAAGAACATTCTTAGAGTCAACAATACCCTCATACTTAATACTACGATACTGATAATCATCACAATAGTTAGCTAAAAATATAGCAACCACCAAATTAAAAATATTTTTTTCCTCATCACTAAGACTTTGTGGCATAGTTCCTGTGGGAGTTATAGCCTCGTGAGCCTCTACCTCACCAACAACCTGCTCATTTATTACCTTTGTAGTTATATGCTCATAACCCTTAAACTTACTGAAATTACCAAGCCTGGAATTCAACTTATCTGCTGTATTTTGAGTAATAAAATTACAATCAGTTCTAGGGTAGGAAACAGCCTTATGCTTTTCATACAAACTCTGTACAATACTTAAAGTACTATCAGCCTTATAGCTCCAGAAGTTATTGGCCAGTTTCTGCAGATCTATAATAGTGGGTAACTTTGGAGGAGCTTTTTTCTTATCCTCTTTAGTAGAAGTAATTTTGACTTTTTCAGGTAACTCTAATAATTTTTTTTCAGCTTCACCTTTTTTAGCGACCCTAAACTTATCCAACTCTAGTTCAATGTCTGTGCCTTGTATCTTAGCCTTTATGCCATACTCAATCTTCTTTTGATGACCGGCATTTTCCTTACAACGGTCATAAATCAACTTTAAAGTAGGAGTCTGAACCCTTCCAACTGACAATACTCCCCCACCTCTGTATTTACAAGAATAGGCTCTAGTCATATTAAGTCCAATAATATAGTCTGATATAGCCCTGCCATAAGCGGACATCTTCAGACCCTCATATTTCTCCCCCAGCTCTAAATTAGCAAACTGCTCCTTTATTCCATCAGGTGTTAAATCCTTTATTATCAATCTCTTAAAAGGTTTATTAACCTTAAAGTAGGCATAAATATTCTGAAAAATAAGCTCGCCCTCTCTATCTGGGTCAGTTGCATTAATCAGACTTTCAATATCATCCCTCTTAAGAAGCTGTTCAATAGCTTTTAGTTGACTAGTAGTTCTTTCATTTGGCTTATAGTTGCCAATAATGTTTTCCTCATCAATTTTTATAGGCAGGTTTCCTAGATTCCATTTTTGATATTTTTCATCAATTTCACCTGGATCCTTTAATTGTAATAGATGTCCCACAGCCCAGGTTATGATATATTTATCACCTTCAATATAGCCGTCTTTTCTCATAGTGCGGTTTTCAATCGCTCCAGCTATATCTCTACCTTGGCTAGGTTTCTCTGCTATGATTAATGTTTTCATTTAATATATAACTCCCTTTATTTAAGCTTTAACTTTTTATAAATCAGTTACTTACAAGTTTAACAAATTTTCTACTTTTTTTCTCAATAAAACATAAAAAACTCCCAAATTATTTAATTTGGGAGTTTTAATTTAACCTATAAACATATTATTTGCACAAGCACATTTATTTGGATTATCAGCTTTTTCATATCTAAAGAATTTATCAATCCTTATAGGGTTTATTAGGCTACTACTTTTTTCCGTCAACATTTCACCTACAGAAATTTTTTCATCCTTGATATATGGTTGGTCAATTAAGCATAATTCCCTAACGACTTTCTCCATTCTTCCAACAAGTATCTTATCTAATACAATTTGAGGTTTATTAACAAGTCCGGGATCATTCTTAATACTATGTAAAATTTCATTTTTCAAACCTTCAAGTGTATCCTCTGGTATCTTTTTACTGGAAATGAACTTCGGTTTCATTGCAATAATCTGCATAGCTAAATCCTTTTTCACTTCATCGCTAACATGATCAGCATCCAGATTGAAGACGACTGCATATTTACCATTACCATGATTATAGGCATATGGAAAACCATCCTCGATTAAATCAAATCGTTTCAATTGAATATTTTCTCTGAACTTCATCACCATACTTCTTACAAGTTCATCAGTTGCCTTACCTTCAGTTATATATTTGCCAATTTCGATTACATTTTTTAGAAATTCCGGGCTTCTTGCTACAAAGTCTGTTTCAGTACTTACTTCAAGAATAATTCCTATTCCATTATTTATATCTGCATAGACTATGCCTTCTTCTGATTTTCTTTCTGTTTTCTTATCTTGGATTTGTAATCCTTTGGCTTCTAGAGCAGTAAATGCAACATCCACTTTACCATCAGCTTCAGTCAAGGCTTTTTTGCAATCCATTACTCCAAATCCTGTTTTTTCTCTTAAATATTGTATATCTTTAATTTGATTATTCATTCTTATCCCTTTCTAATTCTTAATCCCATTTCTTACCGACTCTATCCATACTAATTCATTTTCATATGTCGATATGAGATTAATTTTAATCATTTTCCATATGAATTCTTCATTTTCATTTCTCATTGGTATCGCTTCTTGTCTTCGAAGAAGTTCTTGTTCCATGATGATTTTCATTTCTATTGATTCTTTATATTGAGTTAATATAGCAGAAATTTCATCTGCTTCTAAATCACTGCTGCAGGCTAATTGAATCAAGAAATCTTTCTTAAACTCTGGTGGTTCCTTAGGTGATTCTAATATCCATTTTCTTAGTTCTTTTTTACCAAGAGTGGTTATAGTATATATCTTCTTTGATGGTGCCCCGTCTTGATGTTTTGTTTCATTTGTTACTAAATCTTTGTTTTGTAAATGTAAAAGTCCTTTGTATATTTGGTTGTTATTACCTGACCAATATAGGAAGGAAGACTTTTGTATTAGCTTCTTCAAATCATATCCTGTCATGGATTTGGTGTTTAGTAATCCTAGTATTGCGTAGTTAAATGACATAGCTTGTCCTCTTTTCTGTTCTTATCATAGGTTAATCATAACATATGATATTAGTTTTAGCAAATCCATACAAAAATAACCTTGAATACATTTATATATATTCAAGGTTATTACTTTTTAATTAATTCAATTAATAGGATTTTCTATTTAATAGATTTAACAGAATCCCTTTCTATCAATGAAACAGGAAGAATAATATTTTTAGATTCTATCCTACCATCCTTTATCCTTTCTAAAATACATTCTGCTGCGGCTTCACCCATTTTAAAAGCCGGAAAATCTAAAGTAGTTAGGGGAGGTATTGATATTAATCCATCATCAAAATTATCAAATCCTAGAATGGAAATATCTTTTGGTACCGATATGCCTAATTTATATGCAGCTCCAATGGCACCCATAGCTAACTGATCACTAGCACATACTAAAGCTGTACATTCACATTTACTATTCATTAGCTTAATAAAGGCCTCTTTGCCACCTAATAAAGACCAATTCGTGTAAAGAACACAATCCTCATAATATATCAAATCCAATTTTTTCATAGTCGATAAGTAAGTTTTCATTCTTATTTCTGCACTAGTAGTTCCTCTAGCTCCATTTATGAAACCTATCTTGCTATGACCATTATTTTTGAGATGTTTCAACAATTGATACATCCCACTTTCTTCATCAATAAATACACTATCAACATCATTACTATCAATCATTCTTTCAATTAAAACAGTAGGTATTTTTTTTGAAATTGCCACAATATCTTCAGACTTTGCAATAGATGTAATCATTATTAAACCATCAATCATTTTTTGATCAATAATGCTACAATAGTGTTCTTCCTTTTCTCGTCTTTCATTATAATCTAATAGCAAAACATCTATTTTTTCTTCTTCTAATTTAGTCATTATTCCTTGAACCATCTTAGAAATAACTGAGTGATGAATATTAGGTACGATGATTGCAATATAATTACTTGATCTACCTACTAGAGCCTTTGCCGCGGGATTAGGATTATAATTTAATTCCTTGATTATTTCTTTTATTCTCTTTTTTGTTTCTTTATTGATATCATCAGTATTATTAATTGCACGAGAAACAGTAGAAACAGAAACTCCAGCTTTCTTTGCAATATCCTTTATAGTATATTTCCTAACCATAGTTTAACCACCTCATAATATCATCATTATTGTTTATTATACAACAAAATATATATTAATTATGATATTTATTATTAATTATTTAGATCATATATTATTTTATGTCTAAAATATAGAAAACCAGGTAGATGACTATCTATTGATAGCACTTTCATATGTGGATGATTAGTTGAAGTGAATGACTCCATACTACTTCCTAAATTGATAGCCTTACCCCCAATATATACTGTAGAATAGCTTTGTATCAATTCATCTAAAAGCCCATCTTTCATTAGTGAATGTGTAAAAGAAGGGGATTCTACAATTGCCCTGTTAATACCTATAATTTTTAATATTTTTAACAGTATTTCTGAGTCAGTTTTATCACCTTCACCAGTTACTATAATTGCGATAGATTTATCACTCTGTTTTAAATACTCACTTTTTATTTTTGCATCATTAATAGGCTCGCCAACTTTATAAGGACCAATAATAAAGTATGGAATATCAATACTTTCCGCAATATTTTTCATACCATCTGGCGAGGTATTAATGATGACTGATTGTTTATTAAATATTTCATGATCATAGGGTATATCTAGCCCATCAAGTGAACAGATGATGCCAATTGGAGCTGGATTCATACCTAGTGATATTCTTTTTTTCTCTAATAGCTCATCATAGATACAGGCAATTAAATCAGGTTCCTTTTGCATAGTACCAGCGCCAATAAATATTGCATCCATACTAGCTCTAAAGAAATTCAAGATCCAAAAATCTAAAGATGCTCCAATTGGATCTAATCGATTTTCCGAAGCTACCAAAGGCCCAAAAGGATTATCTGGATAAGCGATTTTTCCATCTATGGAAGTTACAAAAGCAGCCATTGTAAATGTTCTATCCGATAATACATCAGGAAACATCAACAATCCTAATGATCTTTTTGATTCCGTCGTGTTTACTCCCTCAGCTCTATAACTACTTAGTTCTGGATTTTCATAAATTCTTTTATATTTAACATTTTTTAAATCAAATTCAATTTTTGGATAACATCCCATAATTTCTTTTATCCCTTCTTTATTAATTAACTATTCATCGTCAGAATAATACTGTACACCCCAACTTTGTGGAGAAAATTTTGAACCTACTACTAATAACATAATTATGGTCAACACATATGGAAACATTAAAGGTAGTTGATACGGAATAGGTAAACCAACAGCCTGCATCCTTAATTGAATACCTTCAGCAAAGCCAAAAAGTAGTGCAGCCGATGCTGCTCCAATCGGATTGAATTTGCCTAATATCACACACGCAAAAGCAATAAATCCCTTTCCAGCACTTATATTTTCAATAAAAGTATTAATTCCTGCTATAGAAAGTGCTGCACCTGCAACTCCTGCTATAGAAGAACTATAGACAACTGACAAAAAGCGAACTTTTTGTACTGGTATGCCCATTGTATTTGCTGCTTTAGGATATTCACCTGCAGCACGAATATTAAGTCCCCATTTTGTTCTAAAGAATAGAATATATGTTAATGGAACTAATATGATTGCAATATTTACAAATAAATTCTGACTAAATATAGCTTCTCCAAGAATAGGTATTTTTTCTAATATTGGTATGCCAAAGCCAGAAAAACCTTCGGCACTCACTTGCCCACCTGCTACTCCAAATAAGGCTCGAAATAATGCACTTGTCATACCAAGAGAAAATATATTTATAGCTACAGCAGTAACTACTTGATTCGACCCTAATTCAATACAAGAAACTGCATGGATTACGCCAAGTACTGTACTAGCCAAGATAGCTGAAACTAATCCTAAATAAGGGTTTCCTGTATAATATGATCCTATAAAGGCAAAAAGCGCTCCAGTTAGCATCATTCCTTCTATACCTAAGTTCAAGACGCCACTTCTCTCCGATACCACACTACCCATAGCAGCTAGGATAAATGGTGTTGCATAAGACACACTAGAAGCTAAAAATGCAGTACTAAATACTAAACTAATAAATTCATTAAGCATTTTTAATCACGCTCCTTTTTTTAATTTTTCTAATCAAATGTGGTACACCTGGAATTGCAACAACCGCCAAGACTGCTATAGCTTGAATAATATATACGAAAGCTGATGAAACACCAGTTCCTATTTGCATACTATTGGCACCATTTCGCAAAGCCCCAAAGAAAAAGGCTGATAGTATACTTCCAAGTGGATTTAAATTTGACAACAAAGCAATTGCTATACCATCATAACCGATTCCACTAATGAAATTCTCAACTAATCTTCCATTGACTCCCATTATTTCAATTGCTCCAGCCATGCCTGCTATACCACCACTTATCAACATTGACTTCAACATGACCATCTTTGTATTCTCGCCGCTATAGCGGGAGGCTCTCTGATTCATTCCAACATTTTCAAAACGAAATCCTACAGTAGTTTTTTTGTACATGAAGGTCATGATTATAGCTAATACTATAAATATTATCAAACCGAAATGTAATCTTGTTCCTTCTAATATGCTAGGTAACAAGGCACTTTCTTGAAGTAAAGCTGATCTATTGAAGAAAGTACCAGGTTCCTGCATTGGTCCTTGTAGGAGGAGACTAGTAAAAAGCAATGCCACATAGTTTAGTAACATTGTTATAACTATTTCATTAAAACCTCTATACGCTTTTAAATAACCTGGTAAAAAAGCAAAGGCTGCTCCAAATATAATTGCAACTATTATGCAAAGAAGAATATGGAGAGGTGCGGGTATATCAAATGGTAGAGTTCCAATTATGGTTGCTCCTATGGCTCCCATATAAAACTGGCCCTCAGCACCTATGTTAAATATACCCGCCTTGTAAGAAAATATAACAGCCAAGCCAACAATACCTAATGGAATAGTTTTTAGTAAACTACTAATCAAGCTTTGCTTGTTGCCTATGGCGCCATATAATAAGTAATTATATGCATATATTGGGTTTACACCTTGGAGATACATGATAAAAGCTCCCACTAACATACCCATAAATATACCAATAATTGTTAAAAGTAATGGTTTGATACTATTTGGAACTTTCATTCTTGTCACCTCCATTATTTTCTTGAATTTTATTATTTTTAAAACCTGCCATCATAAGTCCGATATTTTCAATGTCAATTTTATGATTATCTATAATTCCCATAAACTCACCTTTATAGATTATTGCTATTCTATCAGATATTTGCAATATTTCTTCTAATTCAGTAGAAATCAATAAAACTGCTGTTCCCTTATCTCTTTCGTCAATTAGTTTTTGCCTGACAAATTCTGTAGCTCCAATATCTAATCCTCTAGTTGGTTGAACAGCTATCAAAATATCAGGTTGACGGAATATTTCTCTTGCTAAAATAATTTTTTGTTGATTACCACCTGATAAATCCTTAACTTTAGTATAAGGACCAGGAGCTTTAATATTGTAATCTTCAATCATCATTTTTCCATGTTTATATACATGTTCTTTATCTATTATCCCAAAATTGGAATATGGTTTTCTCCAGTAATCTGATAATATAAGGTTATTAGCTACTTCTCTCTCCAATATTAAACCAGTATTTTGTCTATCTTGTGGTATATGTGATACATTGTTCCTATATGATTCCTTAGTTGTTATTTTTTTATATACTTGACTTTTTATAGTAATCTTTCCTTCTTGAAATGGTATCATCCCCGTTATTGCTTCTGATAATTCTATTTGCCCATTCCCATCTACTCCTGCTACTCCTAATATTTCCCCTGAACAAAGTGTAAAAGACAACTTGTTAAGTTTTTTTATGTTATTTTTATCAACAACTGTAAGGTTTTCAATCTCTAATAGTTTTTCATGTGTATCTCTTTCTCTTTTTTTGAAATCAAATAGTACTTCTCTACCAACCATCATTCTAGCTAGTTCTTTTTCTGATGTATCTTTTTTATTGACTGTGCCAACAACTTCTCCATCTCTTAGAACAGTAACCCTGTCAGCAAGTCTCATAACTTCATCTAGCTTATGAGTTATAATAATGATTGACTTGCCATTTTTCGCTAGATTTTCAACAATCTTAAAAAGTTCATTAGCTTCTTGTGGTGTTAATACTGCTGTAGCTTCATCCAGTATAATAATTTCCGCTTTTTTATAGATTGTTTTTAATATTTCTACACGTTGCTTGATTCCAACAGGTAAATCCTTGATGTATGATTTAGGATCAATATTAAAATCATATTGATCTGAAAGCTCCTTGATTTCTTTTTCTACTTCTTCTATCCGAATGAAGAAATCCTTATTTCTTTTCATTCCTAATATTACATTTTCGGCAACTGTAAGTTCGGGCACTAGCATGAAATGCTGATGTACCATTCCTATTCCAAGGTGAACTGCTTCAACACAATTTTTAATATTTACTTCTTTACCATTTACTAATATCGAACCACTAGTTGGTCTGTATAGACCACAAACACAATTCATTAAAGTAGTTTTTCCAGCACCATTTTCCCCTAGAAGAGCATGGACTTCACCTTTTCTGAGAGTAAAATTTATATTTTTGTTAGCTATAACTTTAGTGAATTCTTTTGTTAACTTTTCCAAAACTAAAACATCTGACATGTCTTCTCTCCTTTTCTAAAATAAATAAGTGTTAAAATGGGCTGTAACAATTAATTATATATGTCAACAGCCCATCTTAAAAAGCATTATTTACTTCAAGCCGACTTTAGCTTTAATTTGATCAACAGTTAATTCACCCTTATTAATCAATGTCCAGTCTGCTTCTATGTCTGCTTTTATCTCAGCAGGTACAACTGAAGACCAGGTACCAAGAATGGCACAATTTTCAGGGACTCCATATTCAACAGTTTTAGCAACGAACTTATCATCTTTTACCATTTGACCCATTAGCATTATAACGTTTTTAACTGACTGTACTCCACTTGTCAAAACTTTATCTGGAGCTGCTTTATTCCAATCACCTGACCAACCTATAAAGTAGGCATCTTTTTCAGATTCTACAATTGCTTGAATTATACCTGCATCACATTGGTTATTGATTCCAATAATAACATCAATTCCCTTTTCCAACATAACTTTAGCAGTTTCTTTAGCTTTTGCTACGTCGGTCCATGATCCTGTATAAACAACATCTGCCTTAGCACTTGGATTAAAAAATGGCACTGTAGCTTTTACAGTATCAACTTCAGCTACAATAGTAGGTAGTTCCATGGCTCCAATAAATCCAACTTTGTTAGTTTTTGTCATTTTTCCTGCAAGTTCGCCTAGTAGATATCCTAATTCATATGATCTGAAAACACCTGAAGTTAAGTTTGGAAACGAACCACCTGCATCTCCACCAGTTTGAGCAAAATAGATATCTGGATAGTCAGCAGCAACTTTCTTTAAAGCTTCTCCATATTCCCAACCATGGCCGATTATTAGATTATAGCCTTGTTGAGCATATTCACGAATAATTGATTCATCATCAGATTGTTTTATATTGTCAGTATATGCAACTTCAAAACCTAAATCACTTTCTAACATCATTAAACCTTCATAAGCACTTTGATTCCAACCTCCATCAAGTGCAGGGCCAGTTAAAACTAGACCGACTTTCATTTTTTCTTTTTCATCTGATTTTTGAGGTGCACATCCAGCAACTGCAATAATCATAACCAAGGACATTGCTAGTAAAATAATTTTTTTCATTTCATTTCTCCTTTCATATTTTATGAGTACTTATGACTCAATAAGGCTATTTCCGGTAACGATACCATTCTAGCTTGTAAAAAATGGTATCGTTACATATCATAATTAAATATATCATCGGTAACGTTACCAGTAATTGTTAAATACAAAATATCACTTTTTAATTTTCTTTGCAATAGTTTTTTTATAATTATATAATTTTTTTTAAAATTAAGTTGATTTAGAGGATAATATTTGACATTTTTTAATATAATTCTATATTTATGCAAATTACTTTGTACAATTGTATGTTATTGGTCTAATTATTCTATATCTAACAATAATTATTAATTATATATTTAACCATTATTAATATATAATTAATATGAGGTAAATAATATGAATAAAAAATTAATACTACGATACATAATCTTCCTTGTTGGAATCTTCTTGATGGGACTGGGAATAAGTATGAATGTCAAATCCGGTCTTGGTACGACGCCTATATCTTGTGTACCCCTTTTACTATCAAAAATCTTGCCATTTAGTTTTGGAACAATGGCTTTTTTCTTTAGTATCTTTTTCATCATTATAGAATGGCTAATCCTTAGAAAGGACTTTAAGAAAGAACACTACTCTCAACTGATTGTTACTCCCTTCTTTGGTTTTTTTATTGATTTTGGTATGTATCTATTAAGAAATCTAACCTTAGAAACCTATCTTGAAAAAATACTACTTTTGATACTAGCTTGTCTGTTGATAGCCTTAGGGATATATTTCCAGGTTATCGCCAAAGTTCTTATAAACTCAGCTGAAGGGTTAGTATATGTAATAGCTGAAAAAACTAAAATAAGATTTGGCAATATAAAAATAATGTTTGACAGCAGTTTGGTAGTTCTGGCGATTATAATATCTCTTCTTGCTTTTGGAAAAATACAAGATATAGGAGAAGGAACTATTATTGTAGCCCTGGCTCTAGGATCATTAGTTAAGGTCTACAAAAGAATATTTGATTGGATAGGAATAGATTGGCTTTATAAATAATGGAATTAACATAGAATAACAATATATGTAAATCTATATATATTAAAACAGATATTATCTGTATTATACGTGAAGTACCTGAAGGTTTAATGAACTTATGATTGAAGGCCTTTCATTTTACTAATCCATAAACTATTCTAAACACAGAGATAAAGTAATTTATCCAAATAAGAATACAAGGGAGAGAATAAAATGATTATGAAAAAATTAATATTAGGTACAATAATTGCAGCTGGCCTGTTAATTCCAGCAGGTGTCTTGATGGCAACAGAATCAAACACCAACAGAAATGAGAACAGACAACAAGCGGTTGTACGACAGCAAGAACAACAAACTGATTGTACTGGTGACTGTACAATGGAAAACAGTGAAAACGGACAGAAAAGAGGCAATGGAGCTTGCGATGGAACTGGAACAGGAACCATGCAAAGAGTACAAGACGGATCAGGTGAAAACTGTGATGGTACTTGCATTAACGAATAGTTAAAAAAGAAAAGCCATAAGTTATTGATTAATCAGTAACTTATGGCTTTTTTATGCATCAAAAAAACCCGCAATGTCTAATAACATTACAGGTTGATTGGTGTGCCTTGAGGGATTCGAACCCCCGACCTCTTGATTCGTAGTCAAGCGCTCTATCCAGCTGAGCTAAAAGCACAAAATATGGCGGAGAAAGAGGGATTCGAACCCTCGGTACAATTTACATCGTACACTTACTTAGCAGGCAAGCGCCTTCAGCCACTCGGCCATTTCTCCAGCAATATTGGCGGAGAGGGTGGGATTCGAACCCACGGCCCCTTTCGAAGTCACTGGTTTTCAAGACCAGCTCCTTAAACCGCTCGGACACCTCTCCAATAATACTAAGCAAGAAACAGTTTACCATATACGAAGATAAAAGTCAATCACCAAGTAACTAACTACTTATCCCTATTAAAGAACTTGAATACCTCAACAAATAAAAGCATAAGAAATGATAAAACAGCTACAATCACCCACTGCCACATATTCAAAGCAGTTAAACCAAAAAGTCTACTAATTGGAGTAATCAAGACAACTGACAACTGCATCAATAATCCACCACCAAAACTCAACCACAACATAGGATGAGCCTTAACCTTAATATTGAATATACTATCCGACCTACTTTGAAAACCAAGAGATGCAAACAACTGCGCTGCACCTAAAGTAACAAACGCCATAGTAGTTGCTACAATACCATCATTAAAAATATAAAAACCAATATAGTAAGCACCTAAAGCCAAGAGAGCTTCCATAATACCCATAAACCCAATAACCAAAATATTTCTACGAGTAAAAATAGAACCCCTACTGTCTCTTGGAGGTCGAACCATAATATCCTTTTCAGAAGGTTCCACACCTAGAGCTAACGCAGGCATAGAATCAGTAACCAAATTTATCCATAATATATGAACAGGAGACAAGAACCTCCAACCAATTACAGTAGCAACTAAAATGGCTACTACTTCACCAGCATTACTAGATAATAAGAAACTAATAGTTTTTTGGATATTATCGAAGATTCTACGACCCTCACGAACTGCTACTACTATGGTAGCAAAATTATCATCAGTTAGAACCATATCAGAAGCCCCCTTAGAGACCTCAGTACCAGTTATCCCCATACCAACACCAATATCGGCTGTTTTAAGAGCAGGCGCATCATTTACACCATCTCCAGTCATAGCCACAATCATACCCTTACTTTGCCAAGTATTAACAATCCTCACCTTATCATCTGGAGACACCCTAGCATAAACACCAATATGCTCTATCTCCTTATTAAACTCATCATCAGACATCAAGGACAACTCAGCACCAGTTATAGCATAACGCCCTTCATCTAATAAACCAATATCCCTGGCAATTGCCATAGCTGTAATCTTATGATCTCCAGTAATCATAACTGGAATAATATCAGCAGTTCTACAATCCTTAATAGCCAAAAGAACCTCTTCTCTTGGAGGATCAATCATCCCAACCAAGCCAACAAACTCCAGATCATTTTCCAAGGTGAGACTGACTGCTCCATCATGAGAATGAAGATCCCTATAACCAAAGGCCAATACTCTTAAAGCTTTGTTTGCCATTCTCTCATTTTCTTGATTTATCTCAGATTTTTGTTCAGCTGTAATATTAAACGAATCAAGCATATTATCAACAGCACCCTTAACAAAAATTCTGTGCTTATCTTCTAGTTCGATAACTACACTAGATTTCTTTCTCACAGAATCAAAAGGAATCTCACCATCTCTTACCCTTTCATCTATATGATTTTTATTTATATGATCCTTATCTAATAGATAATCTAGCAGAGCACTTTCAGTAGGATCACCCATTAATTTACCTTTTTCATTTAGAACCGAGTCATTACAATGAAGCATAGCCTCAAATAACAAATCATCATCTTTGCTATATATTTCCATAACAGTCATCTTATTTTGAGTCAAAGTACCAGTCTTATCAGAACAAATCACTTGAGTTCCACCTAAAGTCTCCACAGCAGGAAGTTTTCTGATTATCGCACCCTTGCCAGCTAGCTTTGACATACCAAGTGCAAGAACAATAGTTATTACAGCTACCATACCTTCAGGAATTGCGGCCACAGCCAATGATACAGCAATTAGAAACGAATCTAACAAGTCGCTGCCGGAGAGAAAACCAATAAGAAAAATAAGGATGGCAATAAATATAACTCCAATAGAAATATAGTTGGACAACTGATTTAATTTTTTCTGTAAAGGAGTTTTTTCTTTTTCTTCTTTACTCAATGACTTGGCAATATAACCCATTTGAGTATTAATGCCTGTTGCCGAGATAACACCTTTACCTCTTCCATAATTAACAGCTGTACCCATAAAAGCCATATTATCTCTATCACCTATACTTGCAGCTTCAGGCATAATATCAATAACCTTTTCCTCAGCTACAGACTCTCCAGTCAAGGTAGACTCATCAATTTTTAGAGAAAAAGATTCGAATAACCTTATATCTGCTGGAACTGTATCTCCAGCATTAAGCAACACTATATCACCAGGAACCAATTCATGACTTAATACCTTTTTGGGAATACCGTTCCTTAGAACCATGGCATGAGGAGCAGCCATTTTCTTCAAAGCAGCTAAAGCTTCTTCAGCTTTGTATTCTTGAACAGTGCCCAAAATAGAATTAAGGACAACAACAAACAAAATTATAGCAGCATCTACCCACTCACCAAGAAAACCAGAAATTCCACCAGCAATGATAAGAATCCAAATCATAAAATCTGAAAACTGACTTAAAAAAATCCTAATAAGACCTTTCTTTTTGCCAGTCGGTAATTGATTTAATCCAAATTCTTCTAATCTTTTAGCAGCTTCCTGATCAGTTAAACCTTCTCTAGTACTATCTACTATATCTAAGCAGTTATCAATACTATTACAATAAAACTTATTCTTATCCATATTATTCTCCCTCATCTGTAAATATATTTTAATAACGATTATATTCTATTCTTGAATTTTACTGAAATAGTTGGTTTCTAAGATACTTGCTAAGTAATGGTTTTTGATTTTCAATCCATTCCAATATTTTTATATATACTATGATTATATCAAAAAAGTACTCCCTAAAAGGGAGTACCAATGAATATATTTGTTTATTATTTCAATAAATTTCTTGCCTTGATTATATCTCGGATTTCTTCATTGACTAAAGGGATATTTTCAGGGTGTTCTCCTAATGCATCAGCCACAGCATTAACTATAGTCTGAGCTACAGGTACTGTCGCACATTCACCGATGCTCTTTGCTCCAAAAGCTCCACCATTATCTCCTGTTTCAATAAAAGCAACCTTGACCCTAGGCATGTCATTAGCTTTCAACATTGTATACTTTTTCAAATTATTCTGAACAAGTCTACCATCCACATCAAAAATCATTTTTTCCTTCAAAGCAAATCCTATACCCATCTGGATGCCACCTTCAAGCTGACCTTCAATGCCCATTCTATTAATTACCGTACCAGCATCATGAACTGCTACATAGTCTGTAACTTTAACGTCACCGGTTTCCTTATTAATTTCTACCTCGGCAAAATGGGCTCCGTAGGAATTCCTGACAGCAATTGAGTGATGATCTATAAGGACGCTCAATTCCTTCTGCAGTACTGACTGAGCGTACATGGCAATATCTTCGAAGGTACCTAGCAGTCTGTCACTAAGCCAGATCTTACTATCTTTTATATAAATAGCTTCCTTAAGAACATTGTATTTTTGAACTGCAGTTTCTAATATCAGATCCTTCATTGCCATACCCAGCTTATAGGCGCCCTGTCCTTGAACAAAAACACCTCTGCTCCCAAGATCACCAAGGTTCCATGGACAAGTCTCCGTATCCACTTGGACAGTTTCAATATTATCAAAATCAGTACCTAAAACCTCGCAGATTATCATTTTTTGTGAAGTAAAGGGACCATGACCCATGTCATGACTTGCTGCTGAATAAATAAGGGAACCATCTTCATTAAGCCTTAACAGTAGATTTATACAATCTTGATGAGCAGGATAAACTCCATTACCATGTGCACCAATCCCTACACCCATACCTCTAATTAAGTTACTGTTATTCTTATTGAACTTATCAATACGCTTCCTTCTTTCATCCCATTCAAATAGCTCGCCACCTTTTGAAAGACATGTCTTTAGTTCCGGATTGCCGAATAATAGCAGGTCTTCCTCCTTATTGTCACGAATATTCTTCATCAATAAATCTATTGGATCCATATTTAATGTTTTAGCTATTTTATCTATATGAATCTGTATTCCTAGAAATGCCTGAGGACCGCCAAATCCTCTCATCGCACCTGCTATAGGCAGATTTGTCAGAACAGTATTTCCAGTAAATCTTAAAGGATACTTATATGCCTTCATTAATTTACTACTCATTGCCCAGATAATGTTTACTCCTGAACCTACATAGCCTCCTGTATTAATAAGAATCTTAAAGTCGGTGGCTAATATCGTACCATCCTTGTTTACTCCCGACCTGATCTTTATAGTTGAACCATGTCTGGTTCTTGAAGCAATCATACTCTCTTTTCTTGATAGAACAATCTTGACAGGTCTTCTAACTTTCATTGAAGCACCAATTGCAACTAATTCTGTTATTAATTCCAGCTTCCCACCGAAGGATCCTCCCATTGTCGGTTGAATAACTCTTATTTTATTAAGAGGCATTCCATATACATCGGCAATTATTGCCCTGATTGCAAATGAATTTTGAGTTGTTGTGTATACATTAATCTTTCCTGTCCTATATTCTCCAATAACACTATATGTTTCAATTGATATATGATTTACTATAGGTGTCTTAATTTTATCTTCAAACACAAAATCAGCCTTGTTTATAAGTTCGTCTACACTATCTTGTGAAGGTCCTGCGGATACTGTAGCAACCAGGTTATCCAGACCTTCATGTATTTTATCTTCTCTTTGAATTGATTCCTCTTCATCAAATACTGGAGTGTATGCCTCATATTCTACCTTCACAAGTTTTAATGCCCTTTCAGCTATTTCAAGGCTTTCTGCAACTATTACTCCGATTCTATCTCCAACAAACCTTACTGTTTCAGACAATACAGTTTCTGTCTTTATTACTTCCTGTCCCTTAAATTCCATGGCACTGTTATATTTTTCCTCAGGAAAATCCTTATAGGTCAATATATCCAGTACACCATCGATTTTCAAAGCATCTTCAAAGTCTATTGACTTAACCTTACCATAGGCTATGGAGGATAGTATCAACTTTCCATAACACATATTTGATAATTTTATGTCTGCTGTATATATAGCTTCCCCTGTAGCCTTTGCTAGGGCATCATGGATAGGTACCTTTGTTCCAATGATTCTGTTCATTTAACATGTCTCCTTAATTTTTTTTGATGCCAGCATGACTGCATCAACTATTTTAACGTAGCCTGTACATCTGCAGAGGTTATTTGACAATGCCTCTCTTATTTCATCTTCTGTCGGATTAAGGTTTTGATCTAGCAATGCCTTTGTGGTTACTATCATCCCTGGAGTACAAAATCCACATTGTACAGCTCCCGCCTCAACATATGCTTCCTGGATAGGGTGGGGTCTGTCGCTGTCGCCGATTCCTTCTATAGTGATTATTTCCTTACCTTCCATTTTAAGGGCTAGTAATGTACATGAGTTTTTAGCCTGACCATCTATCAGGACCTTGCAGGCCCCGCAATCTGATGTTCCGCAACCTTCCTTAGTACCGGTCAGTCCTAATACCTCCCTGAGAACATAAAGAAGGGTCCATTTTTCTTCAATATTCAAGTTGTATGTTATATTATTGATTTTTAATTTGCATTCTTTCATATTTTCATCTGCTCCCATTTATCATCAATTTTCAGATTTATTAATAACGTTTTATCACCTGCATATTAACCTAATAAACATATATTGTCAATATTTATCTGTTTAGTATTGGAGAACACTAGACAAAAAGATAGTAGGCTTTATTAGCCTACTATCTTTTTATCATTTTACTTTTTATAATTTTTTCATTTAATTCTATAATGTTCTATTTAATTATTTATAGCTTCTAAAACTTTTTGTGGTGTAAGAGGTATAGAGTTTATTTCGATTCCTAAGGCATTTGCTACAGCATTTCTAATTGCAGGAGCAGGGGTACAAAGTGGTGGTTCACCTAAAGACTTGTTACCATATGGTCCCGTTGGATCAACAGGTTCAACAAAAGCCACCTTTAAATCTGGAACATCCATAAAAGTAGGCATCTTGTAGTCCAACAGATTATTGTTTAAAGGTTTGCCAGTCTTGGCATCATAAAGTAATTCCTCACCAATACCGTATGCTATCCCCATAGCCATGCCACCTTCAACCTGACCACTTGCTAGTATAGGATTTATAATCTTACCTGAATCATGTATATTCATAATATCAAGTATCTCAATCTTTCCAGTCAATTTATCAACCTCTACATAAGCAAGACTAGCAGTTCCAGAATAGGCTGTTGTTTGACAATTAATTGATACATCCGCTGTCAAGCAATGACCTTGATGTAGATCATAGTAGGTTTTAAGTGAAAAATCAGCTAATGACTCCAACACTTCACCAGTTTTTTTGAGAACTATACTATTGTCTACTAAATCTAGATCTATTTCCTTGTAAAATTGATTGAATAATTTATAGGAATCTAATATCTTTTGCTTAAGTACTTCACCGGCTTTTTTAACAGCCATCCCAGCAACATAGGTCTGTCTTGAAGCGAAGGAACCTGGATCATATGGAGAAGTATCAGTATCAGTTAATTTATCTGCATAAACCACATCATAGCTTACCCCTAAAGATTCAGCTGCCATTTGTGCCAATACTGTATCAGAACCTTGGCCAATTTCAGTAGCACCTACCATCATTTTTATACTTCCATCCTGATTAAGAACAAGTCTACAACCTGATGCTTCTATAGAAGGTGAATGTGGTCTGGTATTGGATGCATACATTAATGATCCAATGCCTAAACCTCTTTTTTTATCAACGTTATTCGTATTAAACAATTTGGCAGCTTCATTTTTCTCTTTCCATCCAAATGTATCCCTGCCAACTCGCAAACATTCTGCCAGTTCATTGGTATAGAATTTAACATGGGTTCCGTGACACATTTCTCCAGACCTACCAACGTTTTTCATCTGAAATTCTAATTGGTCAATTCCAAGTTCACTACAAGCTTTAGCTACTAGTGCGTTTAATGCAAAAGCTGCTTGTGGTGTTCCATAACCTCTCATAGCTCCACCAACTGCAGTATTGGTATAGACAGTTCTTGAATGTGCCCTAAAATTCTTTATATTGAATAGTTCAATGGCGGCTTCTTCACCTACAAGGGCAATTGAATGACCATGTGAAGTGTAGGCTCCATTTTGGGAAACTACATCCATTTCTATAGCTGTTATCAAATGATTTTCATCAATTGCAATTTTCATCTTATAGTCGTTGGCATGTCTAACTCTGCTACAAACAAATAATTCCTCACGAGTCATTTCCAAAACTACAGGCTTACCCCCTACAGCCATGGACATTGCCATGACTAATGGTTCTATGACTATGTCTTGTTTGTTTCCAAATCCCCCTCCAATAAAGGGTTTAATTACTCTGAATTTGCCAAAAGGCATATTGAAGGCATCTCCTAGTATATGTCTGCAGATGTGAGGTATTTGGGTTGATGATACACATACCCATCTATTATCTACATCCTTATAGGCGTTGGCAACCATAGTTTCCATGTGACAATGTTGAACGGTTTGTGTATGATATTCATCTTCAAATATATACTTGGCCTCTTTGAAAGCTTTATCAACTTCACCAAATTCTGTAACTGTGTCTGCTACCAAATTATTTGTACCGTCATGTATTTCCTTGGCCCCTGGAGCTAAGGCATCTTCGGGTCTAAGATAGAATGGCCATTCCTCATACTCTACCTTTACCTTCTTGGCTGCTTCTTCGGCTGCAAGTTCAGTTTCTGCTATTACAGCACCTATTGCGTCTCCAAAGTATCTTACTCTCCTTGTGAATATATTAGTGTCTTTCTTGTCCTGGAATTTTTTTAGAAGTTTGTGTGGATGTCCAGCTGTTGAGTATTGATGTTCTGGCACATCATCTGCTGTCATTATCTTTACAACTCCAGGAACTTTTAAGGCATCTTCTAAATTGTAGCTAATTACTCGGCCATGAGCTATTTTGCTTCTAACTACTTTACCGTATAGAAGATTATGCATAGGTATGTCCCTTGTATACTCAGCTTTACCTGTGACTTTTGCTTCCGCATCCCATCTGGTTTGGCTGGTTCCTACTACCTTAAAGTCCATTACGACACCTCCTATTATTTATTATCTTATAGAATAGCACTTAAAGTGATGCTTTTCAATAAAAAGCTCATAATTAGTATGATTTAATTTTGTATTATAGATGAAAAAAGAACCAAGGAAAATCCTTGGTTCAAATATTTAACCTATTGCGAAAGTCATATCAACATTAACTGCCAATTCATCACCAACATAGGCTTTACCTACGCCATAACCAACCGGACCTCTAATCTTAACAAGTTCAACTTCTAATCTAATAGTATCACCAGGTAAGACCTGACGTCTAAAACGACAATCCTTAATACCTGCAAACAAGGCATACTTACCTTTAAACTCTTCCTTTGAAAGAAGAGCAATAGCACCAGCCTGAGCAAGTGATTCAACAATCAAAACACCTGGCATGATTGGTCTACCTGGAAAATGACCCTTAAAATAGTATTCATCCTCACGAACATGCTTAAGTGCCACAATTTTGTTAGTAACTCTATCAAGTTCAATAACCTCGTCTACTAATAAAAAAGGATCTCTATGAGGAATTATCTTTTTAATATCTTCTTGATTCATAACCATGATCTATTCCTCCCACTTCTTAAACAAAACAGAAGCATTATGACCACCAAAACCTAATGAATTGGAAATCGCATACTTAAGATCTTGATTAGGTCTACCAACATTAGGAACAATATCCAAATCACATTCAGGATCAGCTTCCTTATAGTTGATAGTTGCAGGAACAAACCCTTCAATCAATGACTTAATACAAACAATACCCTCAACTGCACCAGCAGCACCAAGTAAATGACCAAACATAGACTTACTTGAACTCATAGGAATCTTATAAGCATAATCACCAAAGACTCTTTTAACAGCCAAAGTTTCAGTTTTATCATTAAGTGGAGTACTAGTACCATGTGCGTTAATATAGCTAATATCTTTAGGTTCAATACCAGCAACATCTATAGCAAGTTGCATTGCTCTTGCACCTTGAGATCCATTATCACAAGGAGCGGTAATGTGGAAAGCATCACAAGTTGTACCATAACCAGCTAACTCACCATATATTTTCGCGCCTCTTTTCAAGGCATGTTCTAATTCTTCTAATATTAAAATACCTGCACCCTCACCCATTACAAATCCACTTCTTTCTTTATCGAAAGGAATTGAACCTCTATTAGGATCATGGCTATCACTTAATGCTCTTAAATTCATGAAACCGGCTATACTCAATCTTCCAATAGAAGACTCAGTACCACCAGCAACAATAATATCTGCTCTATCACCCTTGATTGCATAAAAAGCTTCACCAATAGCATTATTACTTGAAGCACAAGCAGTAACGATATCCAGGCAAGGACCATTAGCTTTCAAGGAAATAGCAACATTACCACTAGCCATATTACCAATCATCATCGGGATAAAAAGAGAATTAACTCTTCTTGGTCCCTTGGTTGTCAAATTCTCAATCTCTGTTTCACAGTCAGATATTCCACCAACTCCAGTAGAAACATAAACTCCCATACGATCATGATCAAATTCACTATTACCTAAACCAGAATCAGCATAAGCTTCCTTAGCAGCAGCTACAGCAAATTGACTAAATCTAGACATCCTTTTTGCTTCTTTAACCTCTATATAGTTTTCAGGAGAGAAATTTTTAACCTCAGCAGCTATTTTTGTCTTATAGTCAGTAGTATCAAAATTAGTTATTTCACTAATTCCACATTTGCCAATCTTAACATTATTCCAAAATTCTTCAACACCTAAACCTAGAGGATTAATTGTCCCCATTCCAGTTACTACAACTCTTCTCATGTTTCCCTCCATTAAATAACCATACCACCGTCAACTGTCAGTACCTGTCCAGTAATATAGGTATTTTCATCACTTCCTAAGTAATAGACTGCACTAGCTATTTCCTCAGGTTTTCCAAATCTTCCAAGTGGAATCTTACTGTTAGCTGCATCCTTGATTTCATCGCTTAACTTTGCAGTCATTACAGTCTCAATAAAACCAGGTGCAATTGCATTTACCAAAATATTTCTTGATGCAAGTTCCTTGGCTGCTGTTTTAGTTACTCCAATTAAACCAGCTTTAGCTGCCGCATAATTAGCTTGACCTATATTTCCAACAAGACCAACAACAGAAGCAATATTAACAATACGACCACTTCTTTGTTTAGCCATATGTTTAGCAGCAAATTTAAGTGTATAGAACGCACCTTTAAGGTTAGTATCTATAACTGCGTCAAATTCCTCGTCCTTCATTCTAAGTAGAAGACCATCTCTGGTTATTCCTGCATTATTTACCAAGACATCGATTGAAGAGAACTCTGCAACTGTCTTGTCGATCATTTCAGCAACTACTTTGCTATCTCTAATATCTCCATATAGCAGAAGAACTTTAACACCGTTGCCTTCAAGTTCTTTTTTAACAGCTTCTGCCTCTTCTTCTCCGAAAAGATAGTTCAAAGCTAGGTTATAGCCGTTCTTGCTGAATTTTTCTGCAATAGCTTTTCCTATACCGGTTGTTCCACCAGTAATAAAGACTACTTTTCCCATATTAACCTCCTAAACTAGTTAAAGTTTTTTCTAAAGTTGCCAAATTATTTACATTATATACTTTGTATTCGTATGGCATTCTCTTTAAGAAACCGGCCAAAGTCTTACCTGGCCCAATTTCAATAAATGTATCTACCCCTGAATCAAGTAACTTGATCATAGTATCTACCCATAATACAGGTTTCATTACCTGTCTGGTAAGTAAATCCTTGATAGCCTCAGGATTCTCCTCGATATCAGCAATTGTATTAAAATATACTGGTATCAATGGCTTTTTAATTTCTACATCCTTCAGCAATTCTCCAAGACCAACACTTGCTGATTTTAATAATTTTGTATGAAATGGAGATGAAAGATTTAGAGGTATTACTCTAGCCCCAATTTCTTCCAGTTTTGGAATGGCTTTTTCAACCCCTTTTACATCTCCTGATATAACTATTTGATCCAATGAATTAAAATTTGCAGGAACAACAAAATCACCTGTAATTGAAATCCTTCTACAGATATCAATTACTTTTTCTCTGTCTGCACCAATTACAGCAGCCATTTTACCTTTTTGACCCTGTAACATTAATTCCCCTCTTTTTTCAACAAGTGGCAATGCAGCTTCTAATTTCAAGGCACCACTATATATTAAGCTGGAGTATTCTCCAAGACTAAGTCCAGCAGTAACATCTCCGATTACCTTGTGTTTCATAAAGACTCTAAGCATAGCTATTTCAGCTGATATAATTGCGGGTTGGGTATTTCTGGTAATATTTAAATCATCTATTGTACCTTCCATAACCAGCTTGAGCATGTCTCTATTTAATGTTTCATTGGCAATTTCGAAAACTTCCCTTGCTTCCACGAAATTATCTACAAAATCCTTAGCCATTCCAACTGCTTGTACTCCTTGGCCTGGAAAAATTATTGCAGTTTTCATTTTATCCTCCTAGTAGGAATTAGCAATATTTTTTTAATACTTCTAATCCTTGATTATATATTTCTTCAACGATTTCCTTGGCTGATTGTTTCTTGCAGACCAAACCGGCAATTTGACCGGCCATCAATGCACCACCAGCAATATCACCTTCTCTAGCAGCTTTTTGTAGTTTACCTACACCAAGTGCTTCAAGTTCAGCAATTGAGGCTCCATTTTTTTCTAACTTTATAAATTCTCTGGCTAATTTATTTTTTAATGCACGTACAGGATGACCTGTAACTCTACCCGTTACTATAGTATCAGTATCTCTTGCCTTAAGGATTTGTTCTTTATAGTTTTCATGAACTGTACATTCGTTGGCTACTAGAAATCTAGTCCCTACTTGAACACCATTTGCACCTAACATAACAACAGCTGCAAAACCTCTACCATCTGCAATTCCACCTGCAGCAATAACCGGAATGTTGACTGCATCAACTACTTGAGGCAAAAGAGCCATAGTAGTCAATTCTCCAATATGACCACCTGCTTCCATACCTTCAACAACAACTGCATCAACACCAAGTTTTTCCATACGAGTAGCTAGTAGTACACTTGGAACTACTGGAATAACCTTAATATTATTTTGATGCCAGCCTTCTAGATACTTCTCTGGACTACCTGCACCTGTAATAACTATTGGCACTTTTTCTTCAATAACAACTTTGGCTACTTCATCAGCAAATTCGCTAAGCAGCATAACATTAACAGCAAAAGGTTTGTCTGTCATTTTTTTTGTCTTGATAATTTCTTGACGTACAATTTCACCAGGTGCACCACCTGCTGCAATAACACCTAAGCCACCTGCTTCAGAAACAGCTGACGCCAAGGATGAGTCCGATATCCAGGCCATTCCACCTTGAATGATTGGATATTTAATATTTAGAAGCTTTTCTATAGTTTTGTCAAACATTATGTTTATTCCTCCAGTTAATAGGAAAACGACCTTAAAGGTCGCTTTCTTTATTTATGGCTTTCGATATAGTTAACGATATCAGCAACAGTAATAATGTTTGCTAGTTCGCTAGTGTCTACTTCAACGCCAAATTCTTGTTCTAAAACGTCAACCACTTGCATCATATCAATTGAGTCCGCGTTTAAGTCGTCTTTTAGGCTAGTCTCCAATTTGATTTCGTCAATGTCTACGCTTAATTCCTCTGCTAAGATTTCTTTAATTCTTTGTTCCATTTTTCTCTCTCCTTTAATTTACATTTTTATTAACAAAGATCCCCATGTAAAACCTCCACCAAAACCAACTAAAATTACAAGGTCTCCGGCTTCAACAAGTTTCTTTTGTCTTACTTCACTAAGTGCGATAGCAATGCTACCAGCGGATGTATTACCAAATCTATCAACATTTATGTAGAACTTATCTTTTAATTTATCATTTTTATCTATTGCATAGTCGATTAATCTTGTATTTGCCTGATGAGGTATTATCATTTTAATATCATCGTAATTATAGCCAGTTCCTTCAAGGACCTTATCAATTGTATCCATAATCACTTGCTTTGAAAATTTAAAGACCTCTCTACCATCCATTGTCATCTTGTTAGTATCATTTTCATTACTAACAAAAGGATTGTCAACCGGTAACGCTTTTAAGACCAGGCTTCCTTTCACATCATCTCTAGAACCAAGATATGAATTAATTATACCTGGTTCTTCGGAACTTTGAAGTACTACAGCACCGGCACCATCTCCAAAAAGAACTGCTGTTCCACGATCAGTAAAGTCTAAGGCTTTTGACATGACTTCTCCACCAATAACCAAGGCTTTTTTTACTTTTCCGTTTTCCAGAAATTCTTTAGCAATACTTAAAGCGTACATAAAACCTGAACAAGCAGCACTAATATCAAAAGCAAAAGCTTTGACTGCTCCAATTTTCTTTTGAACTAAGCATGCTGTTGAAGGCATGAATGTATCAGGAGTCATGGTAGCAAAGATTATCATATCAATATCTTCTGCCTTAAGCCCACTATCTTCTAAAGCCATCAAAGCTGCCTTTGTACCTAAATCCGAGGTGTTTTCCCCTTTAGAAAAATATCTGGTTTTTATTCCTGTTCTAGAGCTAATCCATTCATCATTAGTTTCCATGATGCTTTCGAAAAATTCGTTAGGCACCTGATTATCGGGAACATAAAAACCTGTTCCAATAATTTTTCCGTACATATTTCCTACTTCCCCAATTACTCAAATTTCCCAAAGGCTCTGAACCGCTCATATCTATGATTCAATAATTCTTCCTGGCTTAGTAATTGTAATTCTTTAAGTTCTCTTAACATAACTTCTTTAATGTTTCCTGCAACCATAGCAAAGTTCTTATGTGCTCCACCTACAGGTTCTTCAATTATACCATCAATTACCTTAAGTAATAATAAATCATTAGCAGTAATTTTCATAACATCAGCAGCTTCTTGAGCTCTCGTGCCATCTTTCCATAGAATACTGGCAAAACCTTCTGGTGAAAGTACTCCATATATACTGTTTTCCAACATATATATCTTATTGGATACAGCAACTGCCAAAGCACCACCACTACCTCCTTCACCAATGATGAAAGTTAATACTGGTACTTTTAAACCTGCCATTTCCATAAGGTTTCTAGCTATAGCTTCTCCTTGACCTCTTTCCTCTGCTGTCACCCCACAAAATGCTCCTGGAGTATCAACAAAAGTTACAATAGGTCTTCCAAACTTTTCAGCTTGTTTCATTAAACGAAGTGCTTTACGATAACCTTCAGGTGAGGGCATTCCAAAGTTTCTGTAAATATTGTCCTTAGTGTCAGTACCTTTTTGCTCCCCTATAACTGTAACATTCATACCATTAAGGCTTGCTACACCACCAACTAAAGCTTTGTCGTCACCAAAATATCTATCTCCATGGAATTCAATAAAGTCATCAAAGATCTCATCAATATATTCCAATGAGGTTGGTCTTTTTTGTTCTCTTGAAACTAAAACTCTATCCCAAGGTGTCATTTCATCAACAATTCTTTTTTCCATTTCTTGGATTTTTTGTTCTAGTTCCTTTATTTGATCTGTAAAATCGATTTTTTCATTGTTTTCAATTAACTTTAGTTCATTGATTTTCAATTTTAACTCATCGATTTTTCTTTCTTTTTCTTTAATTGTCATCTTGCACCTCCTGATGAAGAATTAAAATCCTAGATAGAAGTGCCTTCATATCCTTCCTGGCAACGATAGTATCAATAAATCCCTTTTCTTTAAGAAATTCAACTGTTTGGAATTCATCAGGAAGTTTTTGCTTGATTGTTTGTTCAATTACTCTCTTACCGGCAAAGCCAATTAATGCTCCTTTTTCCCCGATTATTATATCTCCAAGCATAGCAAAACTAGCTGTAACCCCTCCAGTAGTCGGGTCGGTTATTACTGTAATGTATAGACCACCTGCATCAGAAAATCTTTTGATAGCACTGCTGGTCTTGGCCATTTGCATTAGAGAAATAATACCTTCTTGCATTCTAGCACCACCAGAAGCTGTAAAGATAATTAACGGCAATTTTTCAGCCATAGCTTTTTCTATTGCTCTTGTTACTTTCTCTCCAACTACGCTACCCATACTGCCCATCATGAAATTACTATCCATAACCCCTATAACCACCTTAGTACCATCAATAGTACAGGTTCCCGTTACAACTGCTTCAGTAATACCACTTGATTTTTGATAACCGGCAATTTTCTCTAGATACCCTGGGTAATCCAAAGTATTTACTGAGGTCATATTCTTATCAATCTCAACAAAGGAGCCTTCATCTGCAATCATCTTAAGTCTGTCCACATTACCTATTCTAAAGTGATGTTCACAATGCTTACATGAATTTAGATTATAAGCTACTTCTTCTGAGTAGAGTTTTTCCCCACAAGATGGACATTTTATGAAAAGATTATCAGGTATGTAAGGTAATTCCTTTTCTACCCTTTCTTCTCTATTCACTTCATCTTTTGTGTGAAGCTCAATATATTTTAAATTCTTTTTAAATAGATCACCTATTGGCATATTATTCCTCCATTACAGTGCTTATGAAACTGGTATTGAATTTGCCGAGCTGGTACTCTTTTGTACCAAGAATTTTAAATTGATAGGCGATATTTGTATCGATACCTTCAATAATAATTTCTCCCAAAGCTCTTTGCATTTTATTTATAGCTTCATCTCTGTCTTTTCCATGAACAATCAATTTACAGATCATAGAATCATAATATGGTGGTACAAAGTAACCTGTATAAATACAACTATCTATACGAACTCCATTACCTCCCGGGAAGAATAGACGTGTTATTAAGCCAGGGCTTGAACGGAAACCTTCCTCTGGTTTTTCTGCATTGATTCTACATTCGATTGCATGACCGGTGATTTTAATGTCATCTTGTGTGTATTCCAACTTTTCTCCGGCAGCAATCTTGATTTGTTCCTTAATCAGGTCGACTCCTGTTACCATTTCTGTTACAGGGTGTTCTACCTGAATTCTAGTATTCATTTCAATAAAGTAATGTTTTCCATATTTATCTACTAAAAACTCTACTGTGCCTGCGCTGAAGTAATTTACAGCCTTGGCTGCAATTACAGCATCTTTATAGATAGCTGCTCTTACTTCATCACTTATTAAAGCTGGTGATTCTTCAATCATCTTCTGGTGTTTTCTTTGGATTGAGCAGTCTCTCTCACCTAAGTGAATTGCATTCCCGAATTTATCAGCAAGAACTTGAACTTCTATGTGTCTTGGTTCTTCAATGAATTTTTCCAAGTAGATTCTATCATCCTTAAAGGCCATTTCAGCTTCTGATTTAGCCTGATGATAAGCATGATCCAATTCGATTTCGTTATAGGCAATTCTCATACCTCTACCACCGCCGCCGCCGGATGCTTTTATCATGACCGGATAACCTACTTGTTCACCAAGAACTTTTGCTTCATCCAGGTTATTAAGTACACCTTCGGATCCCGGTGATATTGAAACACCTGCAGCCATCATAATTTCCTTGGCTTTGGCCTTGTTACCCATATTTTCTATCATCTCGGATGTTGGTCCAATGAAATTAATGTTACACTGTTCGCACATTCTCGCAAAAGCAGCATTTTCTGATAGGAAACCATAACCTGGATGAATTGCTTCAGCTCCAGATAATATAGTTGCATTTAAGATATTGGAAACATTAAGATAACTATCCTTGGAAGGGGCCTTGCCTATACATACTGCTTCATCTGCAAGTTCCTTATGGAGAGCATCCTTATCACCTGTTGAATAAACGGCTACTGTTTTAATACCCATTTCTCTGCAGGCTCTTATTATTCTGACAGCAATCTCTCCTCTATTGGCAATCAATATTTTTTTAAACATTATTTTACTCTCACTTTAAATAGTTTTTGGCCGAATTCAACCATGTCTTCGTTTTTAACTAGTATTTCCAATATTTCTCCGTTTAATTCAGATTCAATTTCATTCATTAGCTTCATAGCTTCAAGAATACATACTACCTGTCCCTCTTCAACCATTGAGCCCACTTTTACAAATGGTTCAGATGCTGGATTTGAAGCACTATAGTATGTTCCTACTATAGGAGAAGTAATGTAGGCTATACCACTTTCTTCTTGTGACTCAGCTGCTGCTACTCCACTATGTACTGGTACATGCGCTTGTGCTGCTTGTGCATGAGCTGGTGCTGATACATTATAAGCTGGCGCACTTTGCATAACAACTTTTGCTTCTTTAGAAATTTCTACCATTCCCTCTTCTGTTTCTACTACTAATTTGCTAATTGAAGATTCTTCAAGTCTGTCAATTAGTGTTAAAATATCTTCTAATTTCATTTCATACTCCTTTATTTTTTTGTTATTATATTCGTTTTTTTAGATTATCCTATAAAGACAAAAAACTCCTAGAATAAATCCTAGGAGAAATTAACATTAAGTTGAGATAGCACACTGAAATCATCTTTGCCTTTGGCAAAGATATCGAATTTGGCTCTGATTGCTACGTCCAACATGCCCTTTAAAAGGGGTGTTTTAAGCAAATCGTTTAGTCTCATGAAAATTCCTCCTTAAAGAAGAATCAGCCTTATTCTCTTGCTTGGTAATAATAATAAATAATAACGTGTTTTTTAAAGCTTTGAGAACACTAATTTATATCCTTCTTTTAGTACTAATATTTAGTTTTACTTTACTAAACTATATCCTATCTTTCAATATTTTTCTATCACTCCTTTCTTTATTAAAATAAAACCTATACCAACAATACACCTATTGTTGGTATAAATCATCTATTCCTTTATATATTAAATTAGTTAAATACTTCATAATCTTCATTTGCTTAATTATTATAGCATATTTTTTATTTTTGAGCATCAATCAAAATTTTTGTTTGCTCGGCGTTATATGAACTTCTAACAAATGGTCCTGATGCAACGTGCTTGAAGCCCATTTCGTAAGCAACTTTTTCATAATCCTTGAATAAATCAGGATGTATGTATTCAGCTACGGCAATGTGTTTCTTTGATGGTTGCAAGTATTGACCAACAGTCAAGAAATCACAACCGACTTCTCTTAAATCAGCAAACACTCTAACAACTTCTTCTTCAGTTTCACCTAATCCTACCATTAAGCCTGATTTTGTAAAAATTTTAGGATTCATCTTCTTAACATTAGCCAGTAATTCCAGTGATTGCTGATAGTCGGCACCTGGTCTTATATTCTTGAACAAACTTGGTACTGTCTCTATATTGTGGTTTAAGATTTCAGGTGCAGCAGCAACAATCTTAGCCAGTGCCTCCTCATTGCCTTGCAGGTCTGGTATAAGGACTTCAATGCTTGTGCCCTTGCTGGTTTCTCTTACCTTCTCTATACATTTCACGAACTGATCAGCACCGCCGTCTTCCAGGTCATCTCTGGTAACTGATGTGATGACAACGTGTCTTAGTTTCAATTCCTTAGTAGCCTTTGCCAAATTTTCAGGTTCATCTGGATCGACACCCTTTGGCTTGCCTGTTTCAACGTCGCAATATTTACAACCTCTAGTACAAATGCTGCCAAGTATCATAAAAGTTGCTGTCCCTTTATTGAAACATTCCATTCTATTTGGGCAAGTAGCTTCTTGGCACACAGTGTGTAATGACAGTCCTTTTAATAATCTCTCAACTTTATTAATATGTTTTGGGTCCTGAAACTTTATTTTTAACCATTCAGGTTTTCTTTTTTCCATGCTTCTACTTCTCCTAACATTTTTTCTTTATCTTCTATCTGAAAAGATATTTTAAATACTTCCTCTATAGCCTTGATTAGATTTTTCTTTGCCTCGTTCATATCCTGAGGCTCGTGCTTTAATTTTGCAAGGGAGGTAACTCCCTTCCCTATAATACCACATGGTGTTATTACATTGAAGTCTTCAAGGTTAGTATTAACATTATAGCCGAAGCCATGCATACTAATACCCCTTTTAATAGCACAACCAAGTGCCGTTAGTTTTTCTTCCCCAACCCAGACTCCTGGAAATTCTTTTTCCCTATGTGCTTCAATTCCATAGGATTCTTTCATCAAATGTACGAATATTTCCTCTAATAGGTAAAAGAAATCCTTTACTCCTTTGCCATAATTATGAATATTGAAGATAAAGTATCCCACCAATTGACCTGGTCCATGATAGGTAACATCGCCACCACGGTTTATATGTTCCACTTGAAAGCCTAGTTCTTCAAGGTAAAGTCTTGGCACTAAAATATTTTGAGTATTGCCGGAATTACCTATGGTTATAACTTTTTTGTGTTCTAATAACAAAAATGTATCTTCAATTTTTTCTTCGGTTCTCATTTTCAATAAATCTTTTTGTAGTTGAAATGCCTCGGTATATGGTACTTCACTACCTAGGTCAATTAATCTTGCCATATTATGTCACCTTCCTAATCCAATTAATTATAGCAAATTGAAAGAGCAAATAAAAGTTTAAAACTTTTAACATTAACTTGACCTAATAAAGTTTAAAATGGTAAACTTAAGTAAATTGCAAGAAAGTGGGTAACTTAATGGAAAAACTAAATATCAATAATCAGGATATTTTAGAAACTATATATGAATTGGAAAAAAATAAAGGCAAGGCAAGACTGACAGATATAGCCTTAAAACTAGAATTTTCCAAATCTAGAACCAATCAGGAAATTAAAAAATTGATATCAATGGGGCTTATTCATGAGGATAAGTATGGTCCTATAGTGCTAACTAAACTAGGTCTTTTTGAAGCTGAACGCATTATGTTCACTCATCTATTAATAAAGACTTTCTTGAAGAATCATCTTGGTCTTGATGAGGCAACTTCAGAAAAAGATGCATGTGCAATTGAACATATAGTTAGTGAAGAAACTATCAAGGCTATTGTCAGACATCTTGAGAAGGATTTAGATAACATAGGAGACTTCAACCTGACTGAAGCAGAGGAATATCTAGTAAAGAAAAAAAGACTTAGTGAATTAAAAGTAGGTCAAAAAGCTAGAATCTTAAAGATTGAGGGTTTAAGAAGTATTAAAAAGCGTATTATGGAATTTGGAATCATAAAAGGTGAAATTATTGAGCTAATTGGAGTAGCACCTTTCGGGGATCCTTTAAATTACAAACTCAACGATTTCAATCTATCTCTTAGAATCAAGGAAGCTGATAATGTTATAGTCGAATTAATAGAAGAGGTGTAATATGGAGAGACACGAAATCGCTCTTATAGGGAATCCTAACAGTGGAAAGACGACAATTTTCAATATCTTGACTGGATCTAATGCCAAGGTAGGTAATTGGCCTGGTGTTACCGTCGAAAAGAAAGAAGGAACTCTTATAGGTCATCCTGACTTTCAAATTGTCGACCTGCCAGGTATTTATAGTTTAAGTGCCTATTCTGATGATGAAAAAGTTGCCAAGAATAGTCTTTTAAAGAAACCGGCCATTGTTGTTGATATTCTAGATAGTTCAAATCTTAAAAGAAATCTTTACCTGACTCTACAATTACTGGAAATGAATCAAAATGTAATTCTTGGTCTAAATATAATGGATGTAGCTTTAAAAAAGTATAAGGAAATAAAGCTAGATGTTTTGTCTGAATTACTAAATGTACCTGTTGTACCACTTGTCGGACAAAAGGGTGAAGGTACTGAAGCTTTGATAAATGCTATTGTTGACTACAAGGGACATGATACAGTAGAGTTTAGGTTACCTTATGGTGGAGAGCTTGAGGAGCATTTAAAAAATCTTGAAGAGTTGTTTGCTGAAAAAAAAGTCAATATTACGGGGTATACATATAGGATGCTGGCAATTCAGGCTCTTGAAGGTGATGAGGTAGTTCGTTCATTGCTTAAGCCATATGGATTTGATGATTTTATTCAAAAAGAAATAAATCATTTAAATAGTCTTTTCAAGGATGATCTTGAGATGGTTTTCATAGAAAAGCGCTATGGCTTTATTGAAGGCTTGTTGAAAAAAATGCTTGTTAGGAAAAAGACTATAGAGAACTCTATTGGAACTTCTGATAAGGTTGACAAAATTGTCTTGAATCCAATAATGGGTATTTTTATATTTTTTGGAGTGATGTTTGCATTATTTCAAATAACCTTCTTTTTAGGTGACTATATCAAGAGTTTTTTGGAAATACTCCTGTCTAATATAAGTTCAGTTATTTCTACATCAGTAAGTAATGATATTTTAGCCTCATTTTTAAATGATGGTGTTTTAAGTGGTGTAGGTACTATCGTAACCTTCCTGCCAAATCTGATATTAATGTTCTTATTATTGACCTTCCTGGAAGATATTGGCTATATGGCCAGAGCAGCTTATTTGATGGATAGGTTTATGAGATTCTTTGGCTTACAAGGGAAGGCTTTTATTCCATTGATAACTGGCTTTGGATGTACAGTTCCTGCTGTTATGTCTACAAGAACACTTGAAAGTAAGTCAGATAGGTTTACTACTATCTTAATAACTCCTTTAATTTCTTGTAGTGCCCGACTTCCTGTATATGTACTTTTTATATCTGCATTTTTCCCTAATAACAGGGGAGCTGTTTTATTCTTCGTATATATTATGGGTATAGTTTTAGCTGTATTAATGGCAAAGATTTTTAGGTTATTTTTCTTTAAAGATGGAGCGGCTCCTTTTGTTTTGGAACTTCCACCTTATCGCATCCCAACTGCTAAGGCCACATTCATTCATACCTGGGAAAGGGTCAAGGAGTTCCTGACTAGAGCTAGTACGCTAATATTAGCTATGGTAATTATTGTTTGGGCTCTTTCAATTCTTCCTCTAGGTGTGGAGTATGGTTCAGCTGATAGTATTATTGGTATTATTGGATCATTTATTGCTCCAATTCTAATACCTGTAGGTTTTGGTACCTATGAAGCTGCTACCGCTCTTATATCTGGTATTGTCGCCAAGGAAGTTGTTGTTTCTACTCTAGGAACTATTTATGGAGCTGATGGTGGCGGTCTTGTAAACATACTGGCAAATGAGTGGACTAGGTTGCAGGGCTTCTCCTTTATGTTGATGAGTGCTATTTATATTCCTTGTCTGGCTACCTTAGCTACTATTAAACAGGAGACCAAGAGTTGGAAATGGATGTTTTTTGTTATTGCATATACTTCGGTCCTTGGTTATGTGGTTTCATTGGTTGTCTACCAGGTTGGATCATTGCTAGGGTTCTAAAAAGATTTTTAAAATGTACAATTAAAGAGCTAGAATCTATTTAGATTCTAGCTCTTATTAATTTTTATAGTAGATATATTTGATAACATTAACCATTTCCTGATTATCAGTGTATAAAGCAACTTATTTTTCCAGATTTTAGTAAGCAATTTTCTTCGTAGAGGTTTAAGTGATTTTCGATAATATTCATATGATCCATTACCCTTATTAAAAACCTCTGCCAATAAATGGCCACTTTCCATGGCATAGCTTATACCCTCTAAAGAACTAGGACTAACAAATCCAGCAGCTTCTCCTATAAGAAAAATATTATCCCCTCCATAGCATAGTTCTTTCACTGACCTTGGACTAGAGACCTGACAAACTTCCCTCTTAATCAACTCGCCAAAATTTTGGCCATCTTTGATCATCTTGTCCTTTAACCTTAGAAAACTCAATTTACTATCAACTCTAGGGAAAGCTGCTCCAAATATAATATGGTCTCCCTTGTAGTTTAACCAACCATAGGAATCTGTAATTTCTTGGTCAAAGATTGTCATATAACAAGGTGATTTTTCTTCTGTCCGATACCACTCCTGGATACAAACATACTGTCTTATAGTTTTATTAGGAAAGAAAGTCTTTCTTACCAGAGATTTCGAGCCATCTCCACCAACTATATATTTACTTGATACTTTATGTTCCTTCCCATCAAGGATATAGCAAACATTAAAGTAATCATCTTTTTTTTCAATACTTTTTACAACAGCTTTTCCTATAACTTCTACATTCTTATTTGCAATTCCCATAATCCATCTATCAAATAAACTTCTATCCATATTCATATAGAAGCGTTGATAGTATCTCTCTAAATCATTTCCTAAATCTCTAGCTTTAACAGAAAATATTTGAGGATCAACTAGAACGCTTAAGGGTAATGATAAATTCAACTCTGCAAGTTTCTTTTGAGCATCTGGAGCTAGAAGTCCACCACATGGTTTATTGAATCCCTTGCCATTTATGTCTTTTTTGTCGATGCAGATAGTCTTATATTTCCCTTCTTTTAACTCTTTAAGAAATATAGAACTAGAAGGTCCCATACCAATAACGATGATATCATATATACTTTCTTTATCCATATTACTCTCCAAACATTTAAATTTATTCTTTATTCATTATACAATATACAGTTAAATAAAAACAATATAGCTAACATTTCCTACTATATATATAGTAGGAAATTATATAAATCAAAATTAAAGAAGCAGGTTTAACAAACCTGCTTCTTGCATTTATTACTAATTAATTTAATTTTCATATTATCAACTAATTAACTACATAGACTTTCAAAGTCCTTCTACCAAATTGAATACATTCATCATAAGTATCCATAAAGATATCTAATTGGCTTCCATGTCCTATTCTATCCTTGACAACAAAATAGCCATAACCTTCAATGTATATTTTAGTTCCTAGGGGAACTAGATTACATGCAACAGCACCTTCATAAGGTTTCTCACCGTTAGCCATATTGTTTCCTGTATGAGTGTATGCTGTACTGCTTAACGCTCCTAGATACTTCATACTTGGTTCAGGATTTGCCGGTGTAGTTGTTGTCGGTGGTTTAGTTGTAGTTGTAGTTGTTTTTGTTGGCGTACTTATTGGAGTCTTTGTCGGAACCTTGGCCTTTGTCGTATTAGCCAAGATATTCTTTTCTGCCTCTGCAATTGCTATTGCTGCTGCTTCTTTAGCTGCATTTTCTTTAGCAATTCTTGCCTGTTCCACTGCTCTTTCAGCTGCTTCCTTGGCTCTTAAATCTTCTATCTTTTCTGTTTCTTCTAAATTCTTTGCTATATTAAATTGTTCTTCTAGTACTTTCAGCTTGTTATTTTCCGCCTCAATATACTTTTGATTGGCTTCTGATGCTCCAGTATAGGATATTGCACCTACCAACGACATTGCTCCAAACAAAACAGTAAATAAGATTATTTTTCTCAATTTACTATTCTTACTCGCCAAACGAAAAGATCGTTTGCGTAACATAGGGTATAGTCCTCCATTTTTATTTAATTTATATGAACTTCATCATTATAGCATCTATGAATTTTTTTTGCAAAACTTTTATTAATACTAGGTATTTACCTTGACATAAAAGGTAGAATTTTTATATAATTGATGAGAGTATGCACACATATGTAATTATATGAACTGGCAAAACAGTTCATTTATTATTTAAACAGCTTAAGGAGGCTAAAAAACAATGAAAAGAACATTTCAACCAAACAGAAGCAAGCAGAGAAAAACAAGTGGATTTCTAGTAAGAATGAGCTCTGCTGGAGGCAAAAACGTAATCAGAAGAAGAAGAGCAAAAGGCAGAAAAGTACTAACAGTATCTTAATATGCTTAAAAAAAAGCTACGTTTAACAAGGAACAAAGAGTTTACCTATATATACAGGAAGGGATTTAAACTAAAAGGCCGCTATTTTACCATTTATGCCATTAGAGGCAGCAAGGAAATGAAGGTCGGTTTTTCTCTTTCTAAAAAGGTAGGCAATGCTGTTATCAGAAATCTCTATAAGAGAAGACTACACGAGATATTCAAAGACTTACTTCCTGGTATGAAACTTAACAAATATGTTATAGTTGCTAGCCCCTATATAAAGGATGCTAGCTACCAGGAATTGAAGGAAGATATTCTGACAACATTGGAAAAAAGCGATTTTATTGTTCTGAAGGAGGTCAACGGTGAATATAACCGAGATACTAATTAAACTACTTGAGTTTTTTCACAATTTCTTTGGCAGCTATGGCTTGGCCATATTCATGGTAATACTAACAATTAAGTTAGTTCTATTTCCATTAACACTTTATAGCCAAAGATCAATTTTAAAAACCCAAAAAATTACCCCATTACTTAACGAGATACGTGAAAAGTATAAAAATGACATGGAGAAACAATCAAAGAAAATAACTGAACTATATGCAGAACATAATCTGTCTATGTTCTCTCCTTTGATGAGTCTAGTACCTATATTTCTGACCTGGCCTGTAATTATAGCCATATTTAACTTATTGCAAAATTACTTTAAAGATCTAGGAGCAAGTTTCCTATGGATAAGCGATATATCACAAAAGGGTCACTTGGAAATTGCTATACTAGTTGCCTTGATGCAAATATTATCAATGTACATAAACTCTAAGACCATGAATACAAACCAACCTAAATCAATGCTATACATAACAATGGGTCTTTCTGTATTCATTGGTTACTTAGCCTATACATATCCAGTGGCTTTAGGAATATATTGGTTTTCATTTAGCTTGATTGGTATCGCAGAACAACTACTGATCAAAAAAGTATTTTTAAGAAAGCATGTTGAGGAAATCAACGCTATGAAAAAATAAAAGGAATCTAGGTGAATTAAATGAACTTTAAAGGTAAAACTGTAGAGGAAGCAATAGAAAATGCCTTGAATTCCCTCGGAGTAAAGAAGGATGAATTAGAAATAATTGTAATCCAACAACCAAGTAAAGGCATATTAGGCATAGGTCAAAAGGATGCAAAAATCCAAGTTTCCCTTAAGGAAACACCTATTGAATCCATCATAGAAGAAGTAGTTGGCACAAGTCCAGTTCTAGAAAAAACAATTTCTGAACCGGATGATAGTCCAGATAAGAAAAAGAAAATTGAAAAGGCAACAGCCTTTCTAAAAGAAATGATAATATCACTTGGGTATCAAGTGGAATACTTTATCAGAGAAGAAGAAAACTTTGTTATCATAAACCTAAAAGGTAAAAATGCAGGCAAATTAATTGGAAAAAGAGGAGAAACCCTCTATGCTATCCAATACATAGTAAATATTGCAGCTAATAGAAATTATGATACAAATCTTAAGTTCCTTATAGATATTGAAGATTTCAGAATCCAAAGGGAAAGAACACTGACAAACCTAGCCAATAAACTTGCAAGACAAGTAAAGGAAGAAGGAAAGTCAGTAAGTTTAGAACCTATGAATCCACTGGAACGGAAAATTATCCATATGGCTTTGCAAAAAGATAACAGTATTGTTACAACCAGCGAAGGCGAAGAAGGTCATAGACATATTGTAATATCATTAAAAGCTCAGGATTAACTGAGCTTTTTTTTTAAATGGAGTAAAAAGGATGTTAAAAGATTATACTATAGCCAATATTATTACACCACTAATCGAATGTGGAATTGGCATAATTAGAATAAGTGGAAATGAAGCCTTTGAGATTATCGATAAGATATTCAAGGCCTACAGTTCTTCCTATATAAAAAAAGAGAGTCATAAAGTATACCTTGGAACAATTCATAACGAAAAGGGAGACAAACTTGACGAAGTACTAGTTCTTTTGATGAAAGGACCTAATTCCTTCACTGGAGAAGATACTGTCGAGATTCATTGTCATGGCAACCCCTTCATTTTGCAGGAGACTATGAAAGTAATATTAAAAAATGGTGCCAAAAAAAGTGAAGCAGGAGAATTTACCAGACAAGCTTTTCTTAATGGAAAACTTGATTTGACTCAAAGTGAAGCTATACTAGATACTATTACGGCAAATAATCAAAAAGCACTAACACTTTCACTTAACCAACTGGAAGGTAGCTTAAAAAACAAAATTGGTGCACTTAAGGAAGATTTGATTAGCATTATAGCTTATCTAGAAGCAACTATTGACTTTCCTGACGATGAAATTGAAGAAAGCTACACTAACGATGTAATCAATTCTAGGATTAACAAACTCCTAGATGAAATAAATAAACTTCTTGCTTCCTATAATACTGGAAGAATAATCAAGGAAGGTATAATGACAGTAATGATCGGCCGTCCAAATGTAGGCAAGTCATCACTTATGAACGGCCTTTTAAATGAAGATAGAGCAATTATTACTCATCTTCCAGGAACTACTAGAGATGCTATTGAAGAACAAATTAATATAGGTGATCTAGTACTAAATATTGTAGATACTGCCGGTTTTAGAGAAACTGAAGATATTATAGAAAAAATAGGTATCAAAAAAACCTATGAATATATTGATATTGCTCAACTTATTATCTTCCTGGTTGATGCCACACAAGGGCTGACAGTTGAAGATCAACTAATGCTTGAACATTTAAGAAAGTTGGAGAAAAATTATATTATCGTTATGAATAAGGTTGATCTTATAAATATAGAGGATATTGATGCTACTGATGACATAATCTTTATATCAGCCAAGAATAGAACTGGTCTAGATGATTTAAAAAATGGAATTAAGAAATTATTCATCAAAGATGAGATTGAAGACTACTGTATTAGCAACCTTCGTTATTATGAAAGTCTAGTAAAAGCAAAGGATGCACTTGATATGTTCCAAGAAAGTCTTGAATCCAAGTTCGTACCGGCTGACTTGCTGGCCATTGACTTAAAAGATGCCTATATTGCTTTGGCTTCAATAACAGGTGATGATTTTACAGAGGATTTATTAGATAATATCTTTAGTAAATTTTGTATTGGTAAATAGGAGGACAAGTGAATTTCATAGATAATTATCAAATTATAGTTATAGGTGGAGGACATAGTGGCACTGAAGCAGCTTATGCAAGTGCAAAGTTAGGTATGTCAACTTTATTGTTAACAATAAGTTTAGATTCTATTGGTCTTATGCCTTGTAATCCATCCATCGGGGGACCTGCAAAGAGTCATCTGGTATTTGAAATTGATGCTCTAGGTGGTTTGATGGGGAAGATTGCTGATAGAACATCTATCCAGAAAAAAATACTCAACAGGAGCAAAGGGCCAGCTGTTTATGCTTTACGCGCTCAGATTAATAGATTTCTTTATTCTAGGGAAATTATCAAGGAACTAGAAAACCTGCCTAATTTAGATATTGTCCAAGGTGAAGCTAAGGACATCCTGATTAATGACCAGAATGAGATTATTGGTATTAGTTTGGCAACAGGATTGAACTATGGTGCAAAAAGTATAATTTTGGCTACAGGCACTTATTTATCATCAAAAGTAATTATAGGTGATTTTGTCAAGGAATCTGGTCCTAATGAACTAAGTAATAGTAAATACTTGGCAAGTTCCTTACATAAACTCGGAATTATGACTCATCCTTTCAAAACAGGAACTCCACCAAGGATTCATATGGATAGTCTGACCATTGCGAATATGGAAGTTCAACCAGGTGATAGTAAGGATTACACCTTCGGTTTTGAAGAAATCGCCGGTTGCCTACCACAAGTAGACTGTTACTTGACACATACTTCAGAAAAAACAAAGAAGATAATTGAAGATAATATAGATAAATCACCCCTTTTCTCTGGAATAATAACAGGTGTTGGACCAAGGTACTGTCCATCAATAGAAGATAAGGTGATTCGTTTTCCTGAAAAACTTAGTCATCATCTCTTTATTGAACCTGAAGGACATGATGTTAAGGAAGTCTATCTCCAAGGATTTTCCACTAGCTTGCCTGGTGATGTTCAAATACAGATGGTTCAGTCCATAAAGGGACTTGAAGCAGCCAAGATTATGAAACTTGGCTATGCAATAGAATACGAAGTTATAAATGCAACGGAGCTTAAATTGACACTTGAATCAAAGAAGGTGCCAAATCTCTATTTTGCAGGACAAATAAATGGAACTTCTGGCTATGAAGAAGCAGCAGCTCAGGGTTTAATTGCTGGTATTAATGCTGTTATGAAGTTAAAAGGCAAGGAACCATTAATATTGGGTAGATCCGATGGTTATATAGGGGTACTTATTGACGATCTAGTTACTAAGGGTACTGAAGAGCCATATAGGATGTTTACCTCTAGAGCCGAGTACAGGTTATTACTTAGACAATCAAATGCAGATAGGCGTTTAACTAAATTAGGTTATACTATAGGTCTAATATCAGATGAACGTTATGCCACTTTTTTAAAAAAGATAGAAAATATCGACTTGGAAGTTGAAAGACTAAGGAATTTGACTGTTGATTCTTCAAATGCTACAGTCAAAGAACTGATTTTAAGATCCAATAGTTCCACCTTGGAACAAAACATTAAGGCTGCAGCGCTTATTAAGAGACCTGAGATTGGCTATATGGATATAGCTAGCGTATATCCACCAGAGATAAATATAAGTTTGAGAGAAGCTGAAGAAGTGGAACTTCTGATAAAATATGAGGGTTATATAAAAAAGCAAATAGATCAAGTGGAGAATTTCTCTAAAGGTGAAAAAAAGATGATTCCTGATTGGCTTAAAGACTATAAAGAAATAAAGGGACTTACACGGGAAGCAATAGAAAAGTTTAATGAGGTAAAACCACTATCTATAGGTCAAGCGAGTAGAATTTCAGGAATTACACCTGCAGATATACAAGTTCTTCTAATCTATTTGGAACAAATAAAAAGACAGGAGACAGATAATGTTCAAAGATAAATTACTTAAATACTATAAAAACATAACTCCTGAACAATTAGAGATGCTCTATGAGTATTATATATTACTTGTTGATCATTCCAAGCAATATAATTTGACAGCAATTAAAGAAGAGGACGAAATAGTTGTTAAACACTATTACGATTCACTAATCTTTAATGAAGCACTAGAGCTAGCTAATGGAGCTGAATTAAATGTATTAGACATGGGTACAGGTGCTGGTTTTCCAGGGCTTGTTGCTGCAATCATGAATAAATCATGTCATTTTACTTTAGTTGATTCAGTAGGTAAGAAAGTCAACTTTATCAAGATAGTCGTTGAGAAGTTAAAATTAGAAAATGTAATGGCTATACATGCAAGAAGTGAAGCCCTTGGTCAAGACCCAATCTATAGAGAGAGTTTTGATATAGGTGTTGCTCGTAGTGTTGCCTATCTACCTGCCCTTAGCGAATATCTTTTACCTCTTATTAAGTTAGGTGGTAGAATGATAGTCACCAAGGAAGCACCTTATGCTGACGAATTAGCAGACAGCACGAAAGCCTTAAAGATTTTAGGAGGTAAGCTAGAAAAAGAACTAGCCTACGAATTACCCGATTATGGTAATAATCGAGTTCTTCTTACCTTTATTAAAGATCAGAAAACACCAATAGAATATCCACGTAGAGAGGGTATTCCAACAAGAAAGCCTATTTAGAATGTTTCACGTGAAACATTCTTTTTTTATTTTTATTATGTTATAATTTAAACTGCACAAATAAAATTTAGAGGTAAAAATGAAAACAATAGCAATTATCAACCAAAAAGGTGGAGTAGCCAAGACAACTAGTACAATTAATCTAGCAGCCTATCTTGCTCTCGAAGGTAAAAAGACCTTGATTATAGACTTGGATCCTCAAGGAAATGCAACAAGCGGCTTAGGAATTAATAGATTCGATCTACCAAGATGCTTATATGATGCCTTGATAGATGGTCTTTCATTTAGAGATGTACTTGTAAAAACAAAGGTAAAAAATCTTGATTTATTACCAGCAACTATATCTTTGGCAGGAGCTGAGATAGAAATGGTAAATATGGAAAATAGAGAATATCTTTTAAAAAGGATAGTTGATGAAATAACAGGGTATGACTTTATATTAATAGATTGTCCTCCATCCTTAGGTCTTCTTACAATAAACGCACTTACAGCATCAGACCAATATATAGTCCCTATACAATGTGAGTATTACGCACTTGAAGGGCTAGGTCAACTTCTAAAAACTGTGGATTTGATTAAGCGGGGTCTTAATCCAGATCTAGAATTAAGTGGAGCCTTGATGACAATGTACAATAGTACCTTGAATCTATCATCACAAGTAGTGGCTGAAGTTAGAGCATTCTTTAAGGAAAAGGTATTTGATACAGTTATTCCAAGAAGTGTCAGATTATCTGAAGCGCCAAGTTATGGTGAAGCAATATCTTCATATGCACCAACATCAAAAGGAGCTGTTGCCTATGGGGCTTTAGCTAAGGAGGTAATTAAACGTGGTTAAAAAAGGCTTGGGAAGAGGTTTATCAGCCCTAATACCAGAAAACGAATCATCCGCTAACGCTGATGGAAGGGTTTTAATGCTACCTATAGATTTAATAAAAGCTAACCCTGATCAACCAAGAAAAAGATTTTCTCCTGATTCACTTAAAGAACTAGCTGAATCAATAAAAGAGAACGGCGTAATACAACCACTTATTGTTACTAAAAGAGAGGGCGTCTATTACCTTATAGCCGGAGAAAGAAGATTAAGAGCTTCCGCTTTAGCCGGTTTATCAGAAGTGCCAGGCATTATCAGAGATATGGATGATGTTAATTCTGCAGCTATTGCAATAATTGAAAATATTCAAAGAGAAAACCTATCCCCAATTGAAGAGAGTATTGCCTATCAAAAATTAATTGATAGTTATTTGTTAACACAAGATATGTTGGCTATAAAACTAGGTAAAAGCAGAACCTATATAACTAATTCTCTAAGATTACTACATTTACCAGGGGAAGTGAAAGCTTATATTGAAGATGGTTTGATCTCTTCAAGTCATGGAAGAAGTATACTTTCAGTTTCTAGTGAATATCAATTAGAATTGGCTAATTATATTATTAAACATAAACTTAGCGTTAGAGAAACTGAAACGCTTGTTAAAGATTTTACTATCGAGCGAATCAGACCTCATAAAAATACCATTAAAGTAGAAAAGGATATTCATATTAGAGATGTCGAGATGAGACTAGAAGGATCATTTGGTACAAAAGTTTCGATAAAAGGAAAAAATAAGGGGTCAATAACATTAGATTATTATACTAAGGAAGATCTTATGAGGATCACAGATCTACTTTTATCAAAATAATTAATTGAATGTTTCACGTGAAACAATTGAGGAGAATATGCTTACACCATACATCTATATAAATTATAGAAAAATGTTAGAGAATATAAAAACGATGGCAGACTTAGCGAGAGAAGCAGATGTTGACCTTAGACCACATTGTAAAAGCCATAAGACTGTAGAAATTGCCAAGCAACAAATTAGATTTGGTGCCTCTGGTATAACTGCATCAACTTTAAAAGAGGTTGGAATGCTTATCAAGGGGGGCATCGATTCAATTACCTTAGCCTATCCTCTAATCGGTGATGAAAAAATTAATAATTATCTAAAACTTGGAAAAAACATTGATCTAAGAACAATAGTACTTGATTTTGAACATGCAAAGTACTTAACAAGATTTTTCAGCAGAAAAAATCCTCTTATAGCATATCTTAAAGTAGATTGTGGCTTAAAAAGACTTGGTATACAACCTGAAGATATTGAATCAGTGATTGAGCAAATATCAGAATTAGATAATATTATATTAGTAGGGCTTTTGACCCATGGTGGCCAAAGCTATAGTGGTCTTATATCTAAAGAGGTAGTGGCTAAAGTTGAAGCTGCAGCAGTTCTTAGTCATAAACTTCCTTCATTGTTAGCTTCTGCTGGTTCAACTCCAACAGCTAAGGATCTATTAAAAATACCGGGAATTGATGAAATAAGACCTGGAAATTATGTCTTTTATGACAATACGATGATTAATCTTGGTGTTTGTAGTGTGAATGAATGTTCCCTTTTTGTTAAATCTACCATACTTGCAATTTATAAAGATTATATGGTCATAGATGCAGGTAGCAAGTCCTTGTCAAGTGACAGTGGAGTTCACGGTAATAATTTACTTAAAGGCTTTGGCTTAGTTGTAGAGGATAAAACTTTGATAATCGAAAGATTATCAGAAGAACATGGGATAGTAACAGGCAATGGAATAAATAACTTTAAAGTCGGTGATTATCTTACAATAATACCCAACCATGCATGTTCAGTTGTGAACTTATTTGATGAAATGCATGTATTTGATGGTAATAAACTTTTTGATAGCTATAAAATCAGAGGTAGGGGGCATTAAATGAAAGACTTATTCAGAAAAATAAAGAAAGTTGATAAACTTTTGCAGCTACCAGAATTTGAAGGCTTGCGAGATATTTATAGTGACTCCTATTTAATGGATTCTATTAAACAAGGAATTGCATTAACTAGAAAAAAAATAACTGATGGACAATTAACTGATGGTGATAATATTGATTCATCAATCATATCAGAAACAATAAAATATATTGCAAAAGAACAAAAACCAAATTTACAAAAAGTCTTAAACTGTACTGGCACTGTACTTCATACAAATCTAGGCAGAGCAATTCTTTCCAACAAAGCTAGGGAAAACCTATACAACTTAGCAGACCAATATTCAAATCTTGAATGGAATCTAGAATCTGGAACAAGAGGTTCAAGATATGATCATATAACAGATCTATTAAGAAAACTAACTGGATGTGAAGATTCCTTAGTGGTAAACAACAATGCTGCTGCTGTCCTTCTAATTTTAACAGCATTAAGTAAAGGCAAAGAGTCAATAGTCTCTAGAGGTGAACTAGTTGAAATTGGTGGTTCATTTAGAATCCCAAATGTTATGGATTTCGGTGGAGCCATATTAAAAGAAGTCGGAACAACCAATAAGACACATTTATTTGACTATGAGGAAAATATAAATAAAAATACAGCTCTCATGGTAAAAGTACATAACAGCAATTACACTATTAACGGCTTTACTAAGACTATTGCCGCAGAAGAATTAGTTCCTTTAAGCAAAAAAAAGAAAGTTCCTATCTACTATGACTTAGGGAGTGGTGCCTTATTTGATTTTTCGCCTTATGGTATAGCAGAACCTACTGTCAAGCAACTTATAACCAGTGGCGTAGATATACTATCATTTAGTGGTGACAAGCTTTTAGGAGGACCACAAGGTGGAATTATAGTTGGTAAGAAAAAGCTAATAGATAAAATAAAGAAAAACCAATTCTTAAGAGCCGTAAGAGTAGATAAACTAACCCTTTCAGCCTTAGAAGGTACACTATTAGAATATTTAGATATGGAAAAGGTTAGAGTTGATAACCCTACAATCAATATGTTAACCATAAGTCTTGAAGAATTGAAAGAAAAAGCCTTAACCCTTTCTAAAATGTTCATAGTAGCAGGTATTGATTTTGATATCAAGAGAATAAATTCTTTGTCTGGTGGAGGTTCTCTCCCTGACAAAAAATTTCCATCCTACAGTATTGTTCTGAAGAACGAAGAAGGTACAAGCATTCCTAAGTTAGTTGATAACTTAAGATTCAATAAACTTCCAATAATTGTTAGAGTAAAGGACAACCAACTGATAATGGATCTAAGAACAATCAAAAAAGAAGATTTTAAAATCCTTGTATCAGAATTTTCAAGAATATACTTTGGAGAAATATTATGAGTTTTTATATAGTAGGCACTGCAGGTCATATTGACCATGGTAAAACTGAACTGGCAAAAGCTCTTACAGGGATACAAACAGATAGATTAAAAGAAGAACAACAAAGAGGTATGTCAATAAAACTTGGCTTTGCTCCTCTTAAGCTTACAGACGAGATTACTTTAGGGCTAGTAGACGTACCAGGACATGAAAAATTCATTCAACAAATGCTTTCAGGTGCTTCTGGTATGGATCTTGTGTTATTGGTAATTGCAGCCACTGAAGGTATAATGCCTCAAACAAAGGAACATATTGATATAATTTCATTACTTGGAATTAATAATGTCATAGTTGCCTTAACAAAGAAAAGTTTGGTGGATGAGGATTTCTTGGAACTGGTAATTGATGATATCCAAGTTTATCTTGAAGATAGAGGCTATCTAAATACCCCAATAATACCAGTTGACAGTATCAATCATGAGGGCATAGACACGCTGAAAGACAAGCTTCGTGAAATGATAATGGCTTTACCATCCAAAGACCTTGGAAACTACCCAAGACTTCCCATTGATAGAGTATTCACCCTTCAAGGTCATGGTACAGTTGTAACAGGCACACTTTGGAGTGGAGAAATATCAAAAGGAGACCAACTTAATGTATTCCCTATTGACCAAAAAGTAAAAGTTAGAAATATCCAGGTACATAACAAGAATGTAGAAACTGCCTATGCAGGACAAAGAGTCGCCTTGAATATACCTGACCTTTCAATTAAAGAAATACCATCTGGGTCAGTGCTTTTAAAAGAAAATATAATCCAACCAACCTATAAGGTTAGCGGAGTTTTTACTTTACTTAAAGATAAACAAAGTATGCATAATCTCGATAAGATAAGAATTCATCTAGGAACAGGTGAAACCACAGGCAAACTTATCCTTCTTGAAAGTGATGACATCTACCCTGGTGAGGAAAAACTAGCAGGTCTTTACTTGGACAAAGCACTGGGGACAGTTTATGGTGATAATCTAATCATCAGAAAAGAAAACGCCAGTGAAACATTGGGTGGTTTTAAAATAATTGAAGCTTCTCCAATTAAGTTTAAAAGAATGGATAAGGATTTTATTAATGAATTAAGGAAAAAGTCAGAAGGCTCTATGGAAGATAAGCTCATTTCTCTTATATATAACTATCCTTTCATATCACTGGATGAGGTTTCCCTTAAATTAGCGATAAGCAAGGATGAAATTCAAGAATTGGTTACAAATAGCGGTGGAAAAATACTTGCATTTGATAATCAATATCTACTTAAGGAAAAAAAGATTAATCTAGTTGAAGATATATTGGAGTATATTAGTGATAAATTAGATAAAACGCCCCTAGTTCCTGGAGTTGCAAAAGAAGAGATAAGATCTAGATTCTTTAAGAAACAATCCCAAAAGAACTTCAATAACATTATTAAACTATTGATGGGATCTGAATTAGAATCAACAGGTGAATTACTAAGAGCAAAAGGTTATGTTGTAAAACTTAGTAAGGATGATCAGAAATTTACCGATAAGATTATAGAGATTTTTTCTAAAGATGGTTTAAATGTAAAAAACCCCAAAGAAATGGCAGAGTTAATAAAACTTCCTTATGAAAAGTATATTAAGTACCATAATTATTTAATGGATATTGGAGAACTTATCAAAATTGATGAAAACATTTATTTAACAAAATATATTTATGAGGATGCTATAAATAAAATAAAGGATTACTGTTTAACTAATGAATCTATTGAAATAGCTACTGCAAAGGATATACTTAGTACATCTAGGAAATACATTGTTCCATTCTTAGAACATCTAGATTATATCAAGATAACAAAGAGATTAGAAAATAAAAGGGTATTAACAAGGAGGTAAAAAATGGCTAAAGACGCATCATTTGACATTGTTTCAGAATTTGACATGCAAGAAATGGACAATGCAATAAATCAAACTAAAAAGGAAATCATAACAAGGTACGATTTTAAAGGTTCAAAAGCCGAAGTTAATCTTACTAAAGAAACTATCACACTTACTGCAGAAAACGATAGTAAGATAAATGCCATGATAGATATACTACAATCAAAAGCCATCAAAAGAGGTCTATCATTAAAGATTTTTGATTATGGCAAAATAGAAACTACAGCCGGCTCAATGGTTAAACAAGTAATAACCTTAAAACAAGGAATAAATCAAGATATAGCTAAAAAGATAATTAAAGAAATCAAGGAAAGTAAACTAAAAGTTCAAAGTCAGATTCAAGGTGAAGTTGTAAGAGTTACAGCAAAAAACATCGATGATTTACAAACTGTTATAACTCTATTAAGAGAAAAAGAGATTGATATACCTTTACAATTCATAAATTACAGATCCTAAGGAGAATATAATGGCTATAATTATTGATATTCTATTACTGGTAATTTTTTTAATAACAGTAACCATCTGCTTTAAAAGAGGTTTCTTGAAAGGTTTATTCGGAGTGGCAAAAATAATCTTGTCTTTCATAGGAACCTACTATTTACAAATTCTATTACAGCCAGTTTTAGAAAAGTACATTCCACAAAACATTGAACTACCAAAAGTTTTAAGTGGTAATTTTATTGATCAAATTGTTCAGACTCTTTTAAGTAGTTTTGTTACATCAGTCATAATATTTATTGCTGTATTCTTATTTCTATCATTGATTAGCAATATGTTATTAGGATTGTTAGAAGACTTTTTCTTAACAAATATTCTTAATAGAATAGGAGGACTTGTTGTTGGGCTGGTTCTTGGTGGTATAATTGTTTTCATTTCAGGTTATTTAATCAGTATTGCTTTATTAATGAACAATACAACTACAGGCATAGTAATTATAAATGAATCCTATATACTAAAATCAATTGTAGAAAACAATGTTCCTCTATTGATTGAAATAATCAGCAAGTAGGTGAATTAATGAAAAAAATAGGAATATTAACATCAGGTGGAGATGCCCCAGGTTTAAACGCAGCAATTAGAGGAGTTGTTAAATCAGCCAAGGAATTGCACAATATGGAAACAGTTGGTTTTTATTTTGGATTTGGTGGATTAATTGACAACAACTTTACAACAATTAATGATACTTCAGGCTTTTTAACAAAAGGCGGAACAATGCTCAAAACATCTAGGGTTAAGCCCTTTAAAGGTGAAGACAAGGATGAAAAATTAAGATCTATATTACACAATTATCGAAGTCATGAACTTAGTGCTCTAGTAGTAATTGGGGGGAATGGTACTCAAAAAACTGCTTATAGTCTTCAAAAAGAACTGGGTTTGAACATTATAACTTTACCTAAGACAATTGACAATGATATTGCTGGAACTGATGTATCATTCGGGTTTTCTTCAGCAGTAGATATTGCCACTGAAGCAATTGATAGAATACACTCTACAGCTTCCTCACACAATAGGGTGATGGTTGTTGAAGTAATGGGGCATAAAGCTGGTTGGATTGGCTTACACGCAGGTCTATCAAGTGGTAGCGATATAATATTGATACCTGAGATCCCGTTCTCTTTCAAAAGAGTTTATGAATGTATAAGCAAGCGTGTTGAACAGAAAAAAAATTCAACTATCATTTGTGTTGCAGAAGGAGCAATCAGCTTAGATGAACTTGAATTATCTACATCAGAACTGGCTGGAAAAAGAAAATTTAGAAGTATTGGTCAACGTCTAGCTAGAAAAATTGAAAAACATACTCCTTATGAAAGTAGATTGACAGTGCTAGGCTATGTACAAAGAGGAGGTTCTCCTAATGCCTTTGATAGAAATCTAGCAACAATTTTAGGTGCAAATGTAGCCAACTTAATTGAAGCAGAAAACTTTGGAAATATGGTAGGCTATGTTGACAATAAAGCACAAGCAATACCATTAGAACAAGTTGCTGGATTCTTAAATGTAGTAAAAAAGGACAATCCTGTAATGGAAGCTTGTAGATCAATTGGAATATCTTTTGGTGATTAATTTATATTTTTTTAAAAAATACTGTAAAATTAATTAAAAAATTGTATAATGTATGTATATGTTTTTAAATTCAATTAAATGGAGGAATAAAATGGAAAACTTAAAATTTACAAAAAACCACGAATGGGTTCGTTTAGAAGGTAACAAAGGTATCGTTGGAATAAGCGATTATGCACAACACGCTATGGGCGACGTTGTATTTGTTGAATTACCAGAACTAGATGCTGTTTTCAAACAAGATGACAATATTGCAACTATTGAATCTGTTAAAGCTGTATCTGACGTTTACTCACCTATATCAGGAAAAGTTGTAGAAATCAATACTGACTTGGAAGACGAGCCAGCTGCTATCAACGAAGATCCTTATAACAAAGGTTGGGTTTTTGCTTTAGAACTTGAAGATGCTTCTCAACTTGATTCACTAATGTCAAGCAGTGAGTATGAAGAATTCATCAAAAAATAAGTTAAAAATTTTAAAAAGAGCAGGTTTCATACCTGCTCTTTTTTATTACATATTTAATACATATGGAATAAAATATTTTTATGTTTTATGACTGTAATTTTATGTAAGACTACTTAATTCCCCACCAATAAGTAGTTTCACTTTTTTCAAGTGAATTTTTAAACTTTCCACAAAAATTTTACACTTTTTTTAGGTTGTAATTGTGGATAATTTTTGTTATCATTCTTAATACATCCAAAGTATCTAGGATAAAAATCAATTCAAAATCTTAATTGTGGATAACTCTATGGATAACATACAAGTTTATCCACAACCTCAATAAATCACAAGGAGTTTTGCTATGCCATTTGAATCAATCAATTACAATTTTACTAAGCTTTTAAAAGAAAAAATAAGCAATCAAAACACTTATGACGCTTGGTTTAAAGAGACCAACATCATAAAAATTGAATACGACAAGGCATATATCTCAGTTCCTAATAGCTTTGCTAAAAAGTTTTTATCAAAGAGCTACTATCATTTAATCAATGAAGTTGTTAATTTAGCTTGCAATAAAATCTTGGACTTGGAATTTGTGGAAAACTCTTCAGAAGAGTATGTTAAGATTGTGAATAAAACAAAGACTCATAACTTATCAACAAGTAATTTAAATCCAAAATATATATTTGAAGACTTTGTTGTAGGAGAAAACAATCGTTTTGCCCATGCTGCCAGTCTTGCAGTTGCTGAAAATCCTGCAAAATTATATAATCCTTTATATATTTATGGGGGTGTTGGTTTAGGAAAAACACACCTGATGCATGCAATAGGTCATCACTACCAGGAGTTAAATCCTAAAGCTAATGTACTTTATGTATCATCGGAAACATTTACAAATGATTTAATTAATTCCTTAAAAGATGGTAAAATTGAAAATTTTAGAAATAAGTATAGAAATATTGATTTACTACTTATTGACGATATTCAGTTTTTAGAAAACAAAGAAAAAACTCAAGATGAGTTTTTCCACACTTTCAATACCTTAAAAGATGCTAATAAACAGATTGTTATTTCTAGTGATGAACCTCCAGCAAAATTAAAAATTGAAGAAAGACTTACCTCTAGATTCAACTGGGGTCTATCAACTGATATTGGTCAACCTGATTTTGAAACTAGAGTAGCTATTTTAAGAAAAAAAGCTAGTTTAGATGGTATTAAATTAAATGACGAAATATATTCTATGATCGCTAGTAAAATCACTTCAAATATTAGAGAATTAGAAGGATCATTATTACGAGTTGATGCCTATGTGACACTACATAATATTGACAGAAAATCAATTGATGAATCATTTATAGATGAAACATTAAAAGATATTACTAATAAACAAATTAAAATGAAATTAAATGATCAAACTATAAAGAAAGCAGTAGCTACCTTTTATGGTATTTCTGTAGAGGAAATGATTTCTAGAAGAAGATCAAGAAATATATCATTTCCAAGACAAATTGCCATGTATCTCATTAGAGAACTTACTGATTTTTCTTTGCCAAAAATTGGAAGTTCATTTGGTGGAAAAGATCATACCACTGTTATGCATGCTTGTGATAAAATAGCTATAAGTATCCAGACCAACCCTGAAATTAAGCAAGTTGTCAACCAAATTAAGGAGTCTTTGGAAACAGGAAAGTTTTAATTGTGCAAACTGTTGATGAGATGTACAAGTTACCAACATTTGATACACATGCTACAAAGCTTTCTATATCTGGTTATTTAAGACTTATCAACAATATTAACACCCCTTATGACTACTAGTACTATACTTTAATAAAAAAGAAAAGAGGACAAAAAATGAAATTCACTGTTAACCAAAAAGAATTGTTAAATAACTTACTAATAGTGAACAAAGCTGTATCCAACAAAAATATTCAACCACTTCTTAGCGGAATCTATCTTGAGGCTAAAGATGATAACAAATTGATTATCAGAGGAACTGATATGGAGTTAGGAATTGAAAGTGAAGTTTCTGCACTTGTTGAAGAATCTGGTAAGATTGTTCTTCCCTCGAAATATTTTGTTGAAATTGTAAGAAAATTACCAATGATGGATTTAGAATTATCAACTGAAGAAAATAATCAAATTAAAATTATTTATGGCTCATCTGAAATTAAATTAAATTACTATGAAGGTAGTGAGTATCCATCAATACATGACTTTGAAGGTGAATGTGTCTTAAAGATAAAAGGTGATGATTTAGTAAATGCCATATCTCTTTCACAAGTTGTTGTATCAACTGATATGAGCAGACCTATATTCACAGGAATTTTACTTGAAATAAAAAACAATAGATTAAATTTTGTTTCCTCAGATACACATAGATTATGTTATACATACATTGAAAATATAGAAAAGAATGTTGAAAGATGGGAATCTATAGTACCAGCAAAATCATTAAAGGAAGTTGCTTATATAATTCATGAAGATGAAGAAATAGAAATCCATATTACATCAAATAGAATTTTATTTAAATCAGGAAATATTAAAGTAACATCAAGGCTTATTGAAGGTAAATTTGTTAATTATGAGCAGGTTATTCCTAAAGAATTTTCAACAGAAATAAATGTAATCAAAAAAAGTCTTCTTGATTCTCTAGAAAGAGCTTTTGTACTAACAAGAGATGAAATAAAATCAAAGTTGAACACAGTTAAATTCAATATCAAGGAAAAAGTTTTAATAATATCTTCAAGAGCTTCAGAAGTAGGAGATATTTATGAAGAAATACCTATTTATTTACAAGGTAAGGAAATAGAATTAGGATTTAATGGAAAATACCTAATAGAAATATTGAGAAACATTGATGGAGAAGAAATTTCTATAAATCTGAATGATCCTCAAAGCCCTGGAATAATAAAGGGTAATCAAGGAAATGAAAAATTCATATATTTGATATTACCAGTAAGATTGCAATAATTGAGGTTAAAATGTTATTAAAGAATATATCTTTACAAAATTTTACAAACTATGAAGAAGCAAATTGCGATTTTGATAATAATATAAATATTTTTGTAGGAGATAATGCACAAGGTAAAAGCAATCTTCTTGATGCAATATATTATATAGCAACAATTTCTTCTTCAAGAAAAAATAAAGACAAAGAATTAATAAAGTGGGGCAGAGATTTTTTTAGTATTTCTGCCCATTTTTTCAATAGATTTGGAGAAAACAAAGTTGATGTAAAGGTAGTTGGAAATAAAAAAGAAGTTTATCTAAATAATTATAAGATTGAAAAAAGAAAAGAATATATAGGATATTTAATAACAGTTATATTTAATCCTGAAGACTTATATATAATTAAAGGCGACCCATCCTTGAGAAGGCAATATATTGATAATGAACTTTCTACAACGGATGTAGAATATTTTGTAAATATAATAAAATATAGAAAAATTTTAGAGCAAAGAAACATTTTATTAAAAGAACATCGAAGAAAAAAAATAAGTGATGATCTAATGGATATTTGGGAAGAACAACTTACAAAATATGGTGTAAAAATTATTAATAAAAGATTAGAATTAATTGAAAAACTACAAGAAATATCTGAAAAAATTCATTTAAGAATAACAGATAATTTAGAACAGCTTCACATAGAATATCAGACAAATATTGACTTAAATGATTTAGAACAAAGTTATAGAAATCTATTAAAGGAAAATAGACAAAAAGACATAGATAGAGGATATACATCAATAGGACCTCACAGAGATGATTTAGAAATATTAATAAATAATATGTCAGCTAAAAAATTTGCTTCCCAAGGTCAACAACGAACTATATCTCTTAGTCTTAAAATTTCTGAAATAGAATTTATCAAGGAAAAAACCGGAGAATATCCTCTTCTTTTACTAGATGATGTGTTATCAGAACTTGATAAAAAAAGAAAACACAAACTTTTAGAAGAAATAGAAAACAAAGTTCAGACAATAATAACAACAACAGATTTAAATGATATAGAAAATTTTGTAATAGAAAAAGGAAAAGTAATTATTATACACGATGGAAAGGTTATATAATGGCATATATATGTGAAAGTTGCGGAGAAAGAGTTGATGATAATGAAGTATGCTTATGTGTTCTCACTTTAAAGAAAGATAATCTCAAAAAAAGAACAAAAAAATACTTTTTAAAAAAGCAAAAAGATAATAATATTGTCAACCAAATTTTGAAATCAAGAAATATAGACTTAGACTTCCATGATTTTACAGAAGTGAATTTTAATAAAATATATGAAGATAAATACCTAAATCAGGATTTAGCAGCAAAAAAGATAATAGCAGCAATAAAAAATAAAGTAAAAATTGCCATATATGGTGATTATGACGCAGATGGAATTACAGGAACAGCAATAGGCCTAAATATTTTAAGGGGACTAGGTGCTGAAACTACATATTACATAAATGATAGATTTACTGAAGGTTTTGGCATTAATGAAAATGGTGTAATAGCCTTAAAGAAAAAAAAAGTTGGTTTAATTATAACGGTAGATAATGGAATTGCAGGTATCGAAGGTGTAAAAAAAGCCAAGGAACTTGGAATAGAAGTAATAATTACTGATCACCATGAACCAAATGGTGAAATATTGCCAGATTGTTTGATAGTTAATCCAAAACAACCTAACTGCCCCTCAATAAACAAAGAAATAACAGGGGTCGGAGTATTATTCAAAATTCTTCTAGACATATGTAAGAAGCTTGATAAAGAACTAATAGCTAAAAAAGAAATGGATTTAGTAGCTCTAGGTACTGTGGCTGATATGGCACCTTTAATTGGAGAAAACAGACTAATAGTAAAAACTGGATTAATGATATGGAATCATTCAAAAGGAAAATATGGTATTAAAAAACTAATAGAAAAAACAGGTGTTAAAAAAGAAGTAACAGCCTATGAGTTAGGATTTATTTTCGCACCTATACTTAATGCGGAAAGTAGACTAAGAGGCAGACCTGAATTAGGAATAACCATACTGACATCGAATAATACTAAAGAAATTGACAAGGCAGTAGACGAATTAATTGAAATAAATAATAAAAGAAAAGAAATGCTCGAACAGCAGATTCAAATTGGTGAGAGTTTGATAGATCCAGAAAAAAATCTATTTTTTATTTATGACGATAGAATTACTGAAGGTATTGCAGGTTTAATAGCCAGTAGAATAATGGATAGTTACAAAGTACCAACAATAGTCTTAGGTAAAACACATGAAGGCTACTATAAAGGTTCAGGAAGATCAATAAAAGACTTTAACCTGAAAAAAGCCTTAGATAAAAACAGCAAATTATTAAAAAATTATGGTGGACATAAATTAGCTTGCGGATTAACCATTGAACAAGATAACCTTTTTCTAGTAAAAAACTTCTTGGAGACTGAAGCTAAAATGCAATTAGAAAACAAGGAAGCTATTGATAATGTATATATAGATTCTAAATTAATTGCAAATGATTTAAATATGGAATTGATGGATAGTTTAAATCAACTTGAACCTTTTGGTAATGGGTTTAGCAGACCACTATTTCTAATGGAGGAAATATATATAGATAATGTAATGTATATGAAAGAAGTACATAGTAAATTCACAATAAATGGAATAGATTTTATAGCTTTTAATATGTTATTGAAAAAAGGTAACAAATTATCATTAGTTGGTAATCCCCAAATTAATAGCTATAATGGGAGACAAAACATACAGTTTGTAATAAAAGAGATATTAGAGGAAGGTACAAAGATTTGCGAGTTAGAAATATAAAGGGAATAGAAAAAGAAATAGAGAGAGTTGCCGGTGATAATCTAATATTAAAACCAGAGAATTATCGAGGAAAGTGGCATAATATTTTTGGCAACAATAATCCAATATATATTGAAATTGGTTGTGGTAAAGGACAATTCATTACCGGACTTGCTAGAATCAATAAGGATATAAATTATGTAGCCATTGAAAAAGTTGAGGAAATACTATATAAAACTGCACTTAAATTGGATAATGACAATAATCTAAAGCTACTTTTAACTGATGGAAGACTTTTGACAGAGATCTTTGAAGATGATGAAATAGATGGTATTTACCTAAATTTTTCAGATCCATGGCCAAAAAACAGACATCATAAGAGAAGACTTTCTTCAAAGGAATTTCTTGAACAATATGAAAAAGTTCTAAAGAAAAATAGAAGAATATATTTAAAAACTGACAACTCGATTTTATTTGAATATAGTTTAAATAGTCTAGCAACTAGCTGGAGATTAGAAAATATTTCACTCAATTATATACATTCTAGTGATATAGTGGATGTGGAAACAGAATATGAAGCCAAGTTTAGAAAAAAAGGGAATTTGATTTACAGACTTGAAGCTGTAAATAGGAAAGAAGGAGATTTCAAGTGAGTCATACAATATTAGTTGTTGAAGATGATAAGGATATCCAAGAACTTATATCAGAGATTCTTAAAGCTGAAGGTTATAGTGTATTAACTGCTGGCAATGGTCTTGATGGCTATCAAATCTACAAGGAAGAAAAACTAGATTTATTGATACTTGATATTATGATGCCAAAGATGGATGGATACCAACTGGCAAAATTAATAAGGAAAAAGGATGACAAGTTACCAATAATAATGTTGACAGCCCTTGAAGAGGAATATGATGAAATAAAAGGCTTTGAAATAGGAGCAGATGACTATATAACCAAGCCATTTTCTTTTAATGTCTTACTTAGAAGAGTAAATGCAATTCTTAAGAGAACTAAAACAGAAAGAAAAGAAATAGAATTCAAAGATATCAAATTGGATTTAGAATCTTATACAGCAATAATAAATGGTAAGGAAACAGAACTTACCAATAAGGAATTTGACATTCTTCATTATCTTATGACAAATAAGAATAAGGTAGTATTAAGACAGACCTTGATGGATAATATATGGGGCTGGAACTTTAAAGGAGATTCAAGAGTATTGGATACCCATATAAAAAATCTAAGAAGAAAATTAAAGATTGACTATATTAAAACCTTAAAAGGAGTTGGGTATAAGTTTGAAGACTAATTTTCAATTTCTAAATAGTCTGTATAAGATTAGAAGAGATATAAATCTTAAGAACTTTATCTTGACAAGTTTAGTACTCTTCTTCAGCTTAAGCATGATTTATTTGGCTTTATTTTTTTTCATGCCTCAAATATACGTATCATATAAAGAAAGGTTCCTGGTAGATAAATCAGTAGAGATAGTAGAGAAATTAACATCTAACGATTTAAGCTACAAGGAAGCTGTAGAAGAATTAAGAACATTCTCTCAAGACAATAGTATATCAGTTACTCTTTTTTACAGATCGACACCTGTATATATAGCTTCTTCAAATTTAAAATTCACTAGTGTAATAAGTTCACTTGATGGAGAAGATGACATTAGAGAGACTATTGATAACAGTCATGAATACTACAAAACTAACTTGTTACTTAAAGATCAAAATTATATCGCATATTTTAGTGTATCTATTCAACAGATTTCTGAAATACGAGCTGGATTAATTTCAATATTACCCTATATAATGACAATAATTGGCATAACTTCATTTATTGTTTCCTATATATATTTTAGACTAGTAACAAAACCATTAATTGAATTAAATAAAGTCGCAA
>CAYPYD010000007.1:0-81050 GCA_964415195.1 uncultured Eubacteriales bacterium
ATGGAAGGTAAACTTATTAGAATGAGTGTTATCAGCATTTCTGTAATTGGTAGAGTGACTCAAGGTGTCAAGGTTATGAATTTACCTGATACTGATAAAATTGTCGCAATTGGTAAAGCACTAACAGAAGAAGACGGTGATGATATTAGTGATATTGAGGTTGTTGATACTATTGCTAAAGATGGGGAAGAAGGACTGGTTTAATGTTAGATATTAGATTGATATTAGAAGATAGATTGAAAGTAGAGGAGAATCTTGCCCGTAGGGGTAAGAGGATCGATTTAAGTAATATTGTGGCCTTGGAAGAGGAAAGAAAAGCTAAACTACAGATTACTGAAGAGAAAAAAAGTGTCAGGAATCAAGTTTCTAAGGATATTGGTAGACGTAAGGCTAATGGAGAAAATCCTGAGGCTATTATGGAAGAGATGCGTTTACTAGGTGATGAGATTTCTGAGCTTGATGTTCTAATTAGGGATATTGAAGTAAAGCTAAGAGATGAGTTATCCAAACTGCCAAATCTTGTAGATGAGTCTATTCCTGTTGGAGCAGATGAGTCAGCCAATGTTGAAGTTAAAAGAGTTGGTGAAATTCCAACTTTCAACTTTTCACCAAAGGATCATCAGGATTTAGGTGTTGCTCTTGATATTATGGATTTTGAGAGGGGAAATAAGGTTACTGGTCCAAAGTTTGTCTTTATGAAGGGTCTTGGTGCACGTTTAGAGCGGGCTTTAATGAATTTTATGCTTGATTATCATGGAAGTCGTGGTTTCAAGGAAGTTTTTAGTCCTTTTGTGGCTAATGAAGATAGTTTTTATGGCACTGGTCAACTGCCTAAGTTTGGGGAGGATATGTATAGGATAGAGGATTATGGTTTCTTTCTTATACCGACAGCTGAGGTTCCTTTAACCAATATGTATAGGGATGAGATTATTAAAGAACAGGACTTGCCTATTAAGCTTTGTGGTTTTACTCCATGTTTTAGATCAGAAGCCGGGTCAGCCGGTAGGGATACTAAGGGTCTTATCAGGATGCATCAGTTTAGCAAGGTTGAAATGGTGCAGTTTGTGAAGCCTGAAAATGGTGAGGCTGCCTTGGAGGAACTAGTGGAAAGTGCTGGTGGTATTTTATCTGCATTGGGACTTGCGTATAGGGTGGTTGTGTTGTCTACAGGTGATATTGGTTTTGGTGCTGCTAAGACTTATGACTTGGAGGTTTATCTTCCTAGTTATGATGGCTATAAGGAGATTAGTTCTTGTAGTTTGTATACTGATTTTCAAAGTAGAAGGTCAAAAATAAGATATAGAAGTGAAAGTGGCAAGAATCAACTGGTGTATACTTTGAATGGTTCTGGTCTGGCTATTGGTCGGACTATTGCTGCTATTGTAGAAAATTATCAGCAGTCGGATGGTACTGTTAGGGTTCCTGAGGCTTTGGTCCCTTATTTGGGTGTTGATATTATAAGATAGTTAAGATAAAATAGAGGGACGTGGAGAAGTGGCTGAGTGGCTGATGGCGTTCGCCTGGAAAGCGGATATAGGGTGTTAAAAGCTCTATCGAGGGTTCGAATCCCTCCTTCTCCGCCATGGCTGTACTAGATGGGGAACTAGCGGTTCCTTGTAACTCCAAATCCGCTATAGGGAGATCGAATACCTGCTTTGAGGGACTCGCAAAGAGAGATTTTGTTTAAAGAAGTGGTGTTGATACTTGAGCTTTTTGAAGCTGTAGCCCATGAATCCTGTCAGGACCGGAAGGTAGCAGCAGTAAGTGGTGTCTGTGGTCTGTCGAAGATTACTTAAGTGGAGCTAACCTTTACGCATATTTCTAGTTGTTGGTTTCGAGGGTGGGGTACAGTCAACTATTTTTAATAGGGGGTAGATTATGGAAGAAGAGAATTTGACCCAAGGTGAAAAGATAGTAGCCGGGCTTTCATATATTATATTTTTCTTGCCTTATGTAAATGGCAATAAGAAGGAATTCAATAGGTTTCATGCAAATCAGGGTTTGTTGTTGCTTTTTGTTATTATGATTTCTAATGCAGTGAACATAGTTGTTAGTTATTTTCCAATTTTATATTGGGTAAGTATTTTCCTTTTCACTGTTTTTATAGTTTTTCTCTTTGCATACGGAGTGCTTAGTGCTTCAGCTGGTGAGATGAATGAGTTTCCTTTTATTGGAAAGATTAAGTTTCTTAAATAGAGATAATGAAGAACCATTACAATGGTTCTTTTTTTATTTCATCTAATATTCAGTTAGTAATCAGTCATACAACATATTAATGTTATATGTTATAGTTATAGTAATGTATGTGAGTTTTAAGAGGTGAAGAGTATGGCAAGAATATTAATATGTGATGATGAGGCTGGTTTAAGAGCTGTTATAAAAAGGTATGCTGTTTTTGAGGGTTATGAGGTTAGTGAAGCAAGTAATGGAATGGAGGCTGTAGAGATTTGTCGTAAGGAAAGCTTTGATATTATCATTATGGATATAATGATGCCTGAGCTAGATGGGTTTTCTGCAGTGAAGGAGATTAGGAAGACTAGTAAGACGCCAATAATTATGTTGTCTGCTAGAGGTGAAGAGTATGACAAGGTATTAGGCTTTGAACTAGGTATTGATGATTATGTGGTTAAGCCATTTTCTTCTAAGGAGATAATGCTACGTATTCAAGCTATTCTTAGAAGAACTAGTGGTAGAGAAATAAATGAGATTGGTGAAGAAAGTCATTTTGTTTTTCATAAAGAGGGACTTTTTGTTGATATGACGGCTTATAAGGTCTTTGTAGATGATGTTGAAGCTAAGTTGTCTCCTAAGGAGTATGAGATTCTTTTCTTTTTGATTAGGCATAAGAATATTGCTATACCACGTGAGAAGTTGTTGACTGAGGTTTGGGGTTATGACTATTTTGGTGATGATAGGACTCTTGATACTCATATGAAGCTTTTAAGGAAATCACTTGGTGTTTATGGAGAGTTTATTAAAACCTTGCGTGGTCTTGGTTATAGATTTGAGGGATAGTTATGAAGAATTTTAGCAATAAAATCAAACTTAAATGGAGGGTATTTGGTTACCTTCTTGGTTTTTCTGCATTGTTGCTTGTTGTTTTATGGCTTTTTCAAACTATTTTCTTGAATGATATGTATCGAATTACAAGAATGTGGGAAATGGAGAAGGCTGTTGCTGAAGTTAGGGAGAATATTGATAGTTCTGATCTTGACGAGGTAATTGTTGAACTTTACCAGGAAAAGGAAATTTACATAACGGCTAGTCATGAATTTTCTCCTCCTCAAAGGATGGAGGTTATGAGTTCTGCCAGACATCGTATGGAAACATTGACCAAGGAGTATACATTCACATTGGAAAATGGAGAAAAGATATCTTTGACTTTTTATGCTATCATTACTCCTGTTAATGCTACAGTTTCTACATTGCAGTTTCAATTAGTCTTGATTACTTTATTTATGGTTATCTTGTCTGTTGGATTGGCAGTTATTTTGTCACGTAAGATTTCTCAACCAATTGAACGTATTAATGCTAGTGCTAAGAATCTGGCTAAGGGTGATTATGAGACTAGTTTTGCTGGTGAGGGTTATTTGGAGATTAATGAGTTGTCAGATACTTTGAATCATACTGCTTTGGAGTTGTCTAAGGTGGAGAAGCTTCGTCGTGAGTTGATTGCTCATATTTCTCATGATTTGCGTACTCCTCTTAGTTTGATTTATAGTTATGCTGAGATGATGCATGATTTTCCTGAGGAGATTACTGGTGAGCAGACTAAGGTTATTATGGATGAGACTAGTAGGTTGTCTTCATTGGTGGATGATGTGCTTGATATTTCCAGGTTTGAGTCTGGTGTTCCTTTGTTGAATATTAGTAGGTTTAATTTAACTAGTACTTTAAAGGGTGCTGTTGACCGGGTTAGTGAATTGGTTAAGGTTGATGGGTTTTTGTTGAATTTTGTTAGTAATGGGGATGTTTTTATTAGTGCTGATGAGTTAAAGGTAACTCAGGCTTTCTATAACCTTCTTATTAATGCGATTAATTATACTGGTGATGATAAGGTTGTGACTGTTACTCAGACTGCTTTTATTGATAAGGTTAGGATTGAGGTTAAGGATTCTGGTGAGGGTGTTGATCCTTTGCATTTACCATATATCTGGGAGCGTTATTATAAGGTGGATAAGAATCATAAGCGTCCTATTACTGGTACTGGTCTTGGTTTATCTATTGTGAAGAAGATTGTGGAGTCTCATGGTGGTCAGTGTGGAGTTGATTCTGTTGTTGGAGAGGGTAGTACTTTCTGGTTTGAATTGAAGCTTAATGTTGATGAGGGAAAGACTGAGAAAGTATAGATATATTTGAATAATCATATTAATGATATAAAGTAGAAGAAGAAGCATTTTTAATGCTTCTTCTTTTTATTTGTATATATATATATCAATTTATCAATTAATCTATATTTTTAACCATCAAAATATGTGGACAATCACCATCAAGATAGCTTTTCCCAATAGCACGATAACCATGCTTTTCATAGAAGCCCTGCACTCTACACTGGGCAGAGAGTTCAATAGATGTAGCACCACAATGGGTAGCTTTTTCCTCAAGTGAAGTTAAGACAATACTACCTAAACTGAGATTCCGATAATCTGAAAGAACAGCCAATCTACCAACAATATAAATACTATCAAAAGGATTCTTTTGATACAAACGCCCTGTTGCAACAGGCTTCCCTTCTATATATAGAAGAAGATGAAATGAAATATTATCAATAGCAACATCATCAAACTCATCTTTAAAACCTTGCTCTTCTACAAAAACAATCTCCCTAATAGAACGAAGATCATCATTTAGTTGTGTGAAAAATTGTTTCTCTATGTTCATCTTATTATCCTCATGCTATAGAATTCTTAATCAATTTATACAATAACCTGGTACCATAACCAGTAGCACCCTTGCTGAAATAACCATCAGACTCTTCAGTCCAGGAAGGACCAGCAATATCAATATGCAACCATGGGGTATCACCAACTACTGAACCAAGAAAAAGCCCAGCAGTAATAGTACCAGCAAAACGACCACCACTATTATTTAAATCAGCGTAGGGAGTCTCAATCAACTTCTTAAAATCCTCATCATGAGGCAATTCCCAAACTCGCTCACCAGTATCATTGGCAGCAGTCTTTAACTCACACATAAACTCATCATTATTCGTAATAACTGCTGCAATCTTTTGACCAAGTGCCACCTCAGCAGCACCAGTCAAAGTAGCCATATCCACAACCTTATCAACATTCTTTTCTGTCAGGATATAGTCTAAGGCATCAATCAAGGTTAGACGACCCTCTGCATCAGTATTAGTTATAAAAATTGACTTACCACTTCTTGAAGTAACAATATCATTTGGTCTATAACTATTGGCAGAAACCGAATTATCACAAGCTGCAACCACAGCTACAACATTAACTTTTAGTTTCCTTGAAGCGATAGCTCCCATGGCAGCTATTACACTAGCAGCACCACTCATATCACCTTGCATTGATAACATACTATTAGCAGGTTTTATTGATAAACCACCAGAATCAAAAGTAATTCCCTTACCAACAAGACCAATAATTTCTCCACCAGCTTTGCCCATATATTCCATAACAATTAAGCGTGGTTCATAATGGGAGCCTTGAGCAACTGCCAGGAAAGCATTCATTCTTAAGCCTTTTATTGCTGCTTTATCGTAAATGTTGACCTTAAAGCCTGAACTTTCACCAAGAGATTTAGCACTTATAGCTAAAGTCTCCGGAGTCACAATATCTCCAGGTTCATTGGCTAGTTCTCTTGAAAGAATAGTCATCTCGCCAAGGAGTATTCCTTCTTCTATGTTAGTTTGGTATTGATCTAGACCTTGGCCATTACCAACAAGAATAAAATCTTCTATCATTGTATCTTTTTTCTTTGATTGATACTTATTAAAGCTATATTGGCTCAAGATTATTGCTGTTGCAATGTTTTCTAGTGCATCTCCATTAATTAGTGGAGTTGGTAATATTATTCCAACACTGTTTTCCTTAAGGGTAACAGCTTTCTTGCAGGCGTTGGCAATACCGCTTCTTAATACTTCCATATCCATACTATCACCTAGTCCCACAAATATATGGTGTTTTAGTTCATTGCCTAGGTGGGTGGTAATATGGTGCAGAGTATTTTTTTCTCCCTTGAAGAGGTCCTTGTTTATTAGGGTGTTTAGAATATTTTGGACATCATCTACTGCTAGTTCATTTTTGAATAGGGGATAGATGTTGATGTTTCCTTCGTAGTTGTTTTGTAGTTTAATCATGAGATATCTCCTTTATGGCTTTTGTTATTCTGTTCAGACCTTCGGTTAGAATACTTCTTGGGCAACCAATATTTAGTCTGAGGTAACCATGTCCTTCTTCTCCGAATATGAGACCGTCTACTAGCATTACATTATTCTTTATTAGTGTTTGATGAATATGTGTGTGATCTCCATATTCACTAAAGTCCAGCCACATTAGGAAGGTACCTTCCGGTTTACTTACTTTTACGTCTGGGAGGTTTTCTTTTAGGTAGGAGATGGTATAGTCTCTGTTTTCTTCTAAATAGATAACTAAGTCATCAAGCCATGGGTCACAGTCAGTATAGGCAGCTTCTAAGGCAATGACACCAAAGGCGTTGCCTTCGTGTAAGCCTAGGGCTCTTAGTTTATTGTAGAAACTGTAGCGTAGTTTTTCATCTGGGATTATGGCTACTGAGGTACTTAGTCCTGGTATATTGAAGGTTTTGCTTGGGGCTATCATGGTTATGGAGTTTGCCTTTGCGTATTCGTTAATGGTACTTATTGTTAGGTGTTTGTTTCCTTTGTAGATGATATCGCTGTGGATTTCATCTGATATTATGAGGACTGAGTATTTTTCTGTTAGTGCAACTATTTGTTCCATTTCTTCTTTGGTATATACTCTTCCTGTTGGGTTGTGGGGGTTGCATAGCAGGATGGCTTTGGCTGTTTTCATGCCTTGTTCCAGGTTTTCAAAGTCTATCGTGTATCTGCCATTTGTTAATTTTAGTGGGTTTTTTATTAGTTTTCTACCATTTTTTTCTATTACTCTATAGAAGGGGGTGTAGACTGGGGTTTGTATTATGATGCTGTCTCCTTCTTTGGTCCAGGCGTCTATGGCAATGCCTACTCCTACCATTACTCCTGGGGTGATGAAGATCCATTTTTTTTGTAGTTCTAGTTGGTATCTTCTTTGGCAGAAGTTGGTGATGGAGTTATAGAAGGCTTGGTCTAGTATTGTGTAGCCTAGTATAGGATGGGCAGCTCTTTCTATGATTGCTTCCATTATTGGTGGTGCTGTCTGGAAGTCTGTGTCGGCTACTGTGAAGGGTAGTGTTTCTCTATTGTCTAGGGTGTCCCATTTTTCTGATTTTGTGTTTTGTCTATTTTGGATTATATTAAAATCGTACATTGTGTTTCCTGCTCTTTCTTTAAATGTTTCCTTGTTTACTTTTGGTTTTTTTCTTATCTACAAATTATATCAAAGAAATAGGTTATTTAGAATTTTTTTGATATAATTTGATTTGAGGTGATTTTTATGTTCTATAGTTTTATTTGGTATTTGTGTCATGTGATAGCTTTTGTTCTTGGGGGGATTTCTTTTAAGAATAGGGAGAATATACCTTTAGAGGGTTCTTTTATTTGTGCTGGTAATCATAGGAGTAGTATTGATCCTTTTTTGATTGGTCTTGGTATGAGGAGGCAGATGGCTTTTGTGGCTAAGGATTCTTTGTTTAGGATTCCGGTTATTAAGAATTTGTTGTTGTGGGTTAATGCGAATCCTATTGATAGGAGTGGTAGTCCTAAGTTGGTTATATCTAAGACTGTGGAGATTTTAAGGGGTGGTAAGCCTATTGCTATATTTCCTGAGGGTACTAGGAATAAGGGGGTTGAGTCTTTGATGGATTTTAAGAAGGGTGCTGCTCTTCTTGCTATTGAGGCTGGTGTTCCTATTGTGCCGGTTGGTATTAAGAATTCTAGTAGGACCTTTGGTCGGAAGACTGTTATTTATGGTAAGCCTATTATGCCACCAGTGGGTAATGATAAGTTGAGTAGGGATGCTTTGACTAAGACTCTTTATGATGAGATTTTGAAGTTGTTGGTTGATTAGTAGTTAGTTAAGTAGTTAATTAGTTGATTGTAGATAGATTGGAGTTCTTATGGTTTATTTTATTGTGTCTCATTTTATGAAGTTTTTGTTGATGATTACCAGGGGTATTAAAATTTATGGTAGGGAGAATATTCCGCGTAAGGGTGCTTTTCTTCTTGTTAGTAATCATAAGAGTAATAATGATCCTTTTGTGTTGGCTGCTGCTACTTTTAGGCAGATTTCTTTTATGGGTAAGGCTAGTTTGTTTAAGCATCCTGTTGCTATGTTGGTGCTTGCAGGTGGTTTGAAGGCTTTTCCTGTTGATAGGGAGGGTGATCCTAGGATTGTTTTGAATCAGTCTGTTGATATTTTAATGAAGGGTCGTCCTACTGCTATGTTTCCTGAGGGTACTAGGAATAGGGTTGATGATTCTTTGGGTGAGTTTAAGAAGGGTGCGGCTCTTGTAGCGATTAGGGCTGGTGTTCCTGTGTTGCCTGTGGCTATTCTTGGTATTAATAGGAAGAAGAGTAAGATTTATGCTTTGTTCGGTGAGCCTCTTTATCCTCCAACTAATACGAGGGAGAATGTTAATGCTTTCAATTTGGAGATGCATGATGCTGTATCGAAGTTGATTGATGAGTTAAAGGGTAAGATGGATTAGGTAGTATATTTCAAATTTATTGGGAAGTGTTCTTTTTTGGGATGCTTCTTTTTTGTTTTGTTATTTATTAGTGTGAATCATTAATATTTTACGCATATATATTGTATTTGTTGGGATATAGTGGTATTTTTACTTTAGTGTAAAGTTGGAAATGATAAGGAGGGAATTATCATTGAAGGAAATGAAAAAATGGCAAGTAAAAATAAATGATATTGATTATTCAATAACCTTTATTAAAGATTACTACTGGCGTGGTTATCGCTTGGATATCAATGGTGAGATAGTCCCTTTATTAAATAGTCCTTATGAGAACGTAACTGGTTTAGATATACCGATAAAGATTGGTAATAAAGAGGCACGTTTTATTAGAAGTAGTAAAAAAACTGGGAGTAAAATGGATATAGTAATTGATGGGTATTTTGTTGAGAGTGGTGAAAAATATATACCGAATAGTAAAAAACCATTTCTACACTTTATACTTAAAAATCGATGGAGAATATAAAATTATGTGCTTAATTATTTATTGTTCTAGGGGGTTATTATGAAAGAACTAAATAAAATTGAACGTGAAAAAGTTCGTGCCTTAATACATGTTCATATCCCTGATTATGTAAAAGAATCCGACAATAATGAGAAAATAGATCTTATGGAATGCTATGAAATAGGATTCAGTTTTGCTCATGGTTTGTTACACAATCATAAAATAGATCCTCGGGTTTCCCCCTGGGGAGGTGGAAACAGTGTAATATTTGAATGTTATTATACTGAAGTGCTTCAAAATCTTTTAAAATCAAATTTAAATAAAGAAATTAACGACTATTGTAAGACATACTTAAACGCTTTAGAAGTATTTAGAGCACATTTGATTCTGCAAGAATAGGCTCTTGTGCAAATCCCCATCAGAGCGATTATATAGTTGTTCTGGGATAACCATACACATCATTTACCAATTAATTCCTTTAGGAGATATATAATGAAGTTGAAATTAATATATGAAAGCTTTTAAAATAACTTATAAAAATGGAGATTATTAGATTATTAATAATTTTGCACAAGTTAGTTTAATTAATGGTATATATAAAGCTGAAGGGTATTATACTTTTGATATTGATGAATTCAATGAACTTATTGATAAATATTTAAATAAAAAATAATGTAATCATACAAATACTACAATAAACTTAGGAGTACAATATGAGAAGTTTTAAACGATTGCTTGTATTTTGGTTGATATTTATCTTTCTAGTATCTGCTCTGTATCTATATTTTTTTCTAACTAAAGATAAGACACCAAGTAATTATCACTATGAACCTGAAACGACAGAGGTAGATACCTTAACTTACAAAAATCAAATAGATAGTGTTAACCTAAAAATATTAAAAAATGAGGTGGATACAGGTAGAATACACTGTTTTGATGTTAGTGGTAATGGTCAAATTGCCATTGGATTTGATGATGCTAAAGGTCAAGTGATAAAAGTTTATGATAATAATGGTAGATATATTTATGGGTATTCATTGGATTTATCATATGAAGTATATATATTATTGTGGCAGAATGAAGTTCTAACTATATTTTATAATAGAAGCGACACATTTCACTATCTAGATCCAAATAGCGGCATAGTTGATGTTAGAAAATATGTTGGCAACAGAGATGTTTTTGGTTACATTAAATCTAATAATTACCCTTATAGATTACTTAATGGGAACAAATATATTGATACTGGCAGGAAATTAACAAAAGTAAGCAGTAATGAGGAAGAGATTGTTATCTATGATGCGGGTTTATTAAGTTCTATTATAAAATATTCAATCAGGCATTTAATTATTCCATTATTGTTAGCTACATTCTTTGTACCTTTTATAGAAATTGTTTTTAAAAAATCTAAATATTTAAACAAATAGAAAATTGATATGGATAGAAAAAGTGCAGTGCAAATGGGTTGAATAGCAGTTTTGGACAGTTCACTTTAGTGAAGTTGTTGGAAAGATAGGTGAGTTTCATGTTGAGGATCTTATATTTACTACTTATAATATTTCTATCTCAAACTTTCATTTTTTCAAGTTGTGAGAGAACTGAGTATCCTTTTAACCAAGCTACAGCAAATATTGTAAAGGTTGAAGTTATTAAAAATGGAGAACTTCAGGGCCTTTATACAGAACATGAAGTCACAGTAATAAAAGAAGTATCATTGAAGGATAGTGAATTTATTGATGATTTTAGAAAAATTGAATGTAAAAGAGGATTTGGTGACCCTTCGGTATTAACACCTGGGGATAAAGGATTCAAAATTATTTATAAAAATGGTGATTATGAAATAATAACATATAGAGCACAAGGAAGACATAGTAGCGGTAAATATTTTGATACTGGTTATTATGACTTTGATGAAGAACAGTTTAATGATTTGATAGAAAAATATTCCATTAATATTAAATTATCTGATTAATATGTTTTAGATTTGTTCGAATTTTGTGAGGTGAAGTATTATGAAAAAAATAAGTGTAGTTATATTAATCATTGGTTGTTTAGTTATATTTGCTACAGGATGTGGTAAAACTGAGTATCCTTTTAAGCAAGCTACAGAAAATATTGTAAAAGTTGAAGTTATTATAATGGGAGAAATTCATGATCCTTATACGAAACACGAATACAAACTAATAAAAGAATTATCATTTGATGATAATAATAAATTTATTGATGATTTAAAGAATATTGAATGTAAAAGAAAGTTTGGTGATCCTCAAACATTAACTACTGGGCATCAAGCATTTAAGATTAATTATTCAAATGGTGAATATGAAATTATTACTTATATTGCACAAGGAGTACATACGAATGGTAAGTATCTTAGTAATGGGTACTATGGTTTTGATGAAGAAAAGTTTAATGATTTGGTAGAAAAATATTCATATTAGACAGTTTACTTAGTGAAGTTGTTGAAAGTAGTAATTATATTGGTAGGTATTATTTTGATGAGCAATTTGAAAAATTAAAAGCTTGTAGGCAAGAGAATTATCTTAGGATTTTGGGGTTTATTAATGATGAAGAAAGAATATTTGGATATTTTGAAAACTTGTGTACCAATTGATATTGATGAGGACTCTCTTAGTAAGGATATTGATATTGTAGATTATTATTTGGATTGTGTTTCTGATGAATTAGTTCTTAAGGGTTTTAATGAAAGTTGGGAACCTAATAAGTATGGATTTTTATTAGAAGAAGTGATAAGTTATTTATTGGAATTCAGATATAGGTTGGAAGATGAGTGAAGGTCTTAAGTGGAATAAGATGAATTCTATAATTATATGGGTAGGTATCATTTTGATAGGATTAAAAAATAAAGTCCTGATTAGAAAGTAGAAACAAAAAATGAAAAACAATAAAAACATTCCATTATTCTTAATAATAATTGTTGTTATCATACTTATTTTAATTACTAAATTCTTCTATTCTAATAATAACAGTAAAGAAAAAAATATTGATAATTTTGAAATAAAACCAATCTCAAATGAATACATAACAAACTTGAAAAAATCAATGTATATACAAGTACTGGATAAAGAATATCTACTAGATGGTATAGCAAAGTTTGATGTGAGTAAAACAGGATTGATAGCCATTAGTTCAGAAACATTAGGAACAGAAAAAATAATTAGCATATATAATAGTAATGGTGAATATCAAATTGGCTTTAAATTTGATGTTGATGGTGAATACTATATAAAATGGAAAGACGCTACTTTAGGAATTCATTCTGTAAGAAGTGATAGTATTTCGTTCATTGATTTAAATGGTAAGTATATATCATTTGGTGAAGTTTTAGACAATCGGAAAAATGAAGAAATATTTAATGCTTTAGATAAGCCGATTAGACAGGCTTTGAATAAGACTTATTATCTTGAAAAAAATATAGGTTTAGCTGGTTTCCTAACCAATAGTTATTCAAATTTAGTTATTGAGGAAGAAAATGGCAAAAGGAATATAATCTATGATGTAAGTGAAAATCTAGCTAAAAGCATTATAATTAATGTTGTAATTCCAGCAGTAATATTTATTATAATAGTCTATTTTGCTATAAAGCACTTTGTTGAAATAAATAAAATTGAAAAATTGGAATAATAAGATTTAACAGATTTAGATACCAACAAACTCCATTACCATCTAAATACTATAACCACCATCAATAACAATATTAGCACCATTAATATACGAGGATGACAGAATAAAACTAATTAATTTAGCAACCTCAATAGGCTCCCCCATCCTCCCCAAAGGAATATCACCAAGAAAAGAATCCAACTCCAAATCACCATTCATATCAGTATTAATAAGCCCAGGAGATATAGTATTAACCCTAACCCCACAAGGACCAAGCTCTTTTGCTAGAGAAGTTGTCATCTGATTAAGAGCACCCTTACACATAGCATAGATGGTCTCACAACTAGCACCCCTATGACCCCAGACAGAACTAACATTAACAACCTGCCCCCTGCTACTAATCAAATGAGGAATAACCCTCTTCGTCAGATCAGATGTACCCAAAATATTAACATTGATAAGATGGTTTATGTCTTGGGTAGAAGTAGTTGAAAACAAACCATAAAGACCTATGGCAGCATTATTAATAAGAACATCAATAGAACCGAAAGATAATAGTGCTTTATTAATTAACTTATCATTATCCACACCACTTTCAATAGAACCCTTCATATATACAAAACTATCAGGATACCTTTTCTTAATACCCTCAGCAATATCATCACTACTTAAATAATTAATAGTCACATTATGACCTGCCTCCAGTAGGTAGATGGTGGTAGCATAACCAATACCCCTAGTACCCCCAGTCAATAAAATATTCAAAAACCTCAACTCCTTTGTTATATTATAGTCTATTTTTATTGATTATGGTATTATTTAACTATAGGAAAAGGGAGGTAGAAATGAAGAAGAAAAAAATACTAACCATATTGGCAGGATTCATAATAGTAATAGCGGTAATGGTAATAGGACTACTAGTCAACACCAAACCTCTACATAAAAGCGACCAGGGACAAAAAGACAGCGAATTCAAAATAGGCTACATCATAGATGGCAACAAAGACGACAACCAACTATACACACAAGCCTACAATGGAATCCTAAACCTAAAAACCGAAACCAGCGCCTACTTTTCCATGCGTGAAAACATAGAAGTCGACCAACTAGAAACAAACATAGAAAACTACACCAAAGATAAATTCAATATAATTATTCTAGGTGGAGATGACTATGATGATAAAGCAAAAGAACTAGCCGATAAATACCCGGACACCGACTTTGTAATGTTAAACTCTAAGGTGAGTAACAGCAAAAACCTCGGCTCACTTGATTTGGACCTAAGAACAGCAGGCTTCATAAGAGGCATGCTAGCAGGCTACATGACCAAAAAAAACGTAGTCGCAGCAATAGGATACACAGACGACCAACCAACAATACACGAACTATACGGTTTCGAAAAGGGAGTTGACTACATAGACTCCGACATACAAGTATACGGGGAATACGTAACCAAACGAGAAGGCAACATCACAGCAGGAGATTTACTAAAAGAATTTAATGGCTATGGTGCCGATGTAGTAATAGCTGCAACAGGCATACATGATAATGAAGTATTTGACATAGCAGAAAACAGTGATATCTATGCCTTAGGTAACAACCAAAACCTAATAGGAAACTATCCAAACTCCATGATAGCTGTCTGCAGCTTCAATATAACCAACGGAGTTGAAGACATGATAAGAATGACCTTCGACAATGGTTTTATGGGAGAAAGTATAGTAATAGAATTCGACTTTGAATACAATGAAGCCCTAAAAGCAAGATTACCTGTTGGAGGAATAAATAAGGTGGAACAAACCTTAAATGACATCAGAAATGGAAAACTAAAAATAGACGATCTAGCACCATTGGAGTAATACTATGGAAATAAAAGAAAATCTAAAAACAATAATAGAAAAAGACGGCCATTACCTAGCCGTCTTAAATGAATTAAATAACTTTCTATTTAATGATGAATACGTAAAATACTCTGCCTTCTACTTCCATAGAGTAGATAAGGACTACCTTATCGCTTCAATTGGAGAATGGACAATGGTAGATACAATCAAAATAGAATTATACAAGAGAGATAAAACTCCACTAGGCTATTGGCTAATTGATACAGATATCCCAGTAGCCGACCTGGTAGAAATTGCCACCTTAATGACAGATACACTATTCTTTGATGAATGGGAACATAACTATGCCTTTACCCAAAACAAAGGCTGCGAATATTTCCCTTGCCACAAGATAAATGATGTGAACACTTTTAACTGCCTGTTTTGCTACTGTCCTCTTTATCTAATACCTGAATGCGGTGGTAATTTCACCTTGCTAAAAAATGGCACTAAGGACTGTTCCAACTGTCTCTTACCTCATAAAAAGGAAAGTTACGACTATATAATATCCAAGTTAAAAGCATATAAAAAGTCTTAAATAATCTTATTATAAATATCTTGAAGAGTCTGACTAATATCAACTTCAGGATTGTCCGAAGTTCTGTAAGTACTTCTTAGTTCCACATCACTTCCAAAATTAATTTTGAAGGTTTCCGCGAACATTTTGTTCTTACTGTTATAGTAGGTTGCATCTACCTTATATTCCTTTTGTTCAAGCTCTTGAATGAAGCTTGATTTAAAGGAGTAGCTAATAGATTGAGAAGGAGCCAGAAAATTCCCCTGGAGTTTGGTAAATATAGGATCTCCTTGATAATCTAAGAGATTAGGATCAAAAGTTATTTCACCTAGGTGGGCACCAGTTCTACCAAAGTTCTTGATAATCAGGGTCTTGTAGTCATAGTTAGGCAGTGAATGATAATAGATAGCTACGTAAGGACGTTCTCTTTCTTCTGCAATTTCACGAGTTAATTTTGCTGCTCTAGCACCGATTCTTGAACTGACAACAAGTGAGATTGTAGAAATAGTAATAGCTAAGATAGGAGTTAGAATTTGAACTATTGGTATTATATTTTCATAATTCATGCTGATTCCTTTCAAGGTCTAATTTAATCACTTTTAGTATATCATTACAGGGCAATTAGGAGACAAAAGTTTTGAAAAAAAGTAGAATTAATAGATCAGTAAAAAAAATAGATAAGAAAAAAAATATAATAGCAGCTGCTATTATTTTATCTTTAATTATAGCATGGGTAGCTTTATTTCTTAAGTTATCCAATAATCAAGACAAGCCTGTTAAAGATGATGATGTTGATCAGGAAGTAGAGCAGATTATTGGAGTCACAGAGCTATTGGTCAATAAGGCTAGTCTTGAATTGGAAATCGGGGCTGCTTTTCAATTGGAAGTGGTAGTAAAGCCTGATGATGCTACTAATAAGGTGGTTTCCTTTATGAGCAGTAATCAAGAGATTGCTACAGTAGATACTAATGGATTGATTTCTGCTAAGAAAGCAGGTCAGTGTAAGGTTAGTATTATGTCCTTTAGTGGCGCTGGTATTACTGTTGATATTGATATTAAAGTTAAAGAAAAGCCGGTAGTTGTCAATCAACAAGGTGGTCTAACCTATATTCAGGGGATTCTGGTAGTAAATAAGACTTATTCTTTGCCTTCAACCTATAATCCAGGTCTTAATGGTGAGGCTATGGCTGCTTTTGAGTCTATGAAAGAAGCTGCGGCTACTGAGGGTATTAATTTGTTTATTGTGTCTGGTTTCAGATCCTATAGCCATCAGGCTACTTTGTATAAGAATTATGTTGCAAGATCTGGTCAGGCTGAGGCTGATAGGTTTTCTGCCAGACCTGGTCATTCTGAACATCAGACTGGGTTAGCCCTGGATCTTAATTCTGCCAGCTCTTCCTTTGCTGGTACGAAGGAGGCTATTTGGCTGGCTAATAATTCTTTTAGGTTTGGTTTTATTGTCAGATATCCGGAGGGGAAGGAGTCTATTACTGGTTATATGTATGAACCTTGGCATATGAGGTATCTTGGTGTTGATAAGGCTACTATGGTTTTTAAGAGCGGTTTGTGTCTTGAGGAGTATTTAAAGATCGATTCGAGATACAAGTAGATATTGTTTTATACATTGACAGGGCTGTTGTATTGTGGTATTATAAGTAATGCATCGCGGAGTGGAGCAGTGGTAGCTCGTCGGGCTCATAACCCGAAGGTCGTAGGTTCGAGTCCTACCTCCGCAACCAAATATATTTGAGGCTTAGAGAATTATCTCTGAGCCTCAACTTTTATTTTAGTATGAAACTACGGGAGAAGATATAATGATGAAAGCAATTATCAATAAACTACCTGGTATTGCCCTTGCTTTAACTATAGCTATACCAGCTTGGCTAATAGGGCGAAGTATTCCAGTTATTGGTGGGCCGGTACTTGGTATACTATTTGGTATGATTATAGCATTTTGGAAAAGACCAACAATATTTAAAGAAGGAACTGACTATACTTCAAAAAAACTTTTGCAGTATTCAATTATCCTCCTTGGATTTGACATGAATCTTTTTAATGTTTTCAAAGTAGGTAAACAGACTCTTGTATTGATGGCCTTTACACTTACAATCACCTTTTTGACAGCTTTTTTTGCTGGCAGGTTATTGAAACTTGATGGAAATACGAAAACATTGATTGGTGTTGGATCTGCTATCTGTGGAGGTTCTGCAATTGCTGCAGCAGCCCCTGTAATTAATGCAAATGAAGAGGAAGTGGCTCATTCAATTTCGACTATTTTTCTTTTTAATGTTATTGCTGCATTTTTATTCCCGATTCTTGGGCATTTATTTTTTATGAGTGACCAGACTTTTGGGATTTGGGCAGGTACTGCGATAAATGATACTTCTTCAGTAGTGGCTGCAGGATACTCCTATAGCACTGCAGCAGGGAATCTTGCTGTTATTGTTAAACTTACTAGGACGTTGATGATTGTTCCTGTAACCTTGTTTTTGGCAATTTATACTTCCAGAGAAAATACTGGAAGGGTGAAGAAAGATTATAGTCTTGTTAAGATATTTCCTTGGTTCGTTCTTGGGTTTATTATTTCCGCGATACTAAATACATTCATTCCTATTCCTGATGGAGTGAGTGGTTTTCTTGCCCAGTTGGGAAAATTTGTAATTGTAATGGCGATGGTGTCCATAGGGCTTAAAACTAATCTTGTTAAACTTATTAAAAGTGGTGGAAAGCCTATTTTGTTAGGTTTGATTTGTTGGGTAGTCTTAGCGATTACATCACTTGTGGTACAATACTTTATACTTTAAGGTGTTAACAATAATAAATGATTGACTGGACCATTAGACTTTGATAATATTAAAGTCTAATCATGCTTAAATAATTAATGACTTAAACTTTAGAGCCTGGCAAATAGGGATAAGCTATCCTAGTACCAGACTCTTTTAATATATAAAAATAAAAAAGGTGGTATAAAGAATGGAACTTATCCTGCAACTGGCAATTATTATTATTGCCTCAAAACTGGCCGGGGAAATAAGCAGAAAATTAGGTCAACCTCCTGTGTTAGGCAAGTTAATTATTGGTATCATATTAGGATCATCATTTCTTGGAATTGTTGACAGCAATGAACTTCTTACAGAATTTAGTCTGATTGGAGTTATTCTTTTGATGTTCATGGCTGGCTTGGAAACTGATGTTGATGATTTTAAGAAGGCCTTTAAATCCTCAGCCTTTGTTGGTTTTGGCGGTATTATTGTACCTCTTGTAACAGGTTATGCTGCAGGTAAGATTATGAATATGAGTGATATTCATGCTTTATTCCTAGGAATGTTACTGTCAGCAACAAGTGTTAGTATCTCTGTCCAAGTTCTTAAGGAAATGAAACAATTAAATAATAAAAAAGGTGCTACAATACTTGGAGCTGCTGTTATTGATGATGTTGTTATTATTGTGGCTTTGGCTTTTCTGATGAGTTTTATTGGAGACAACGTTGATATTACCAGAGTTATTATTGAGAAGTTTGTTTTCTTTTTTATAGCAATTGCAGTAGCCTGGAAAGTTGTTCCTTGGTTTATTCATAAGTTTACAAGATTGCAGGTAACAGAAACTATCATATCTTCAGCTCTTATAATCTGTTTTGCTTTCGCATATTTTGCAGAGTTTACTGGAGTTTCAGCAATTATTGGTTCATATATTGCCGGTATTGCCATAAGTTTGACTCGCTTTAAGGAGAAGGTAATTGAGAAGATTAATCCTATTGGTTATTCTATATTCATACCTGTATTTCTAACTAATATTGGTATTACGGCAGATTTTTCAGGAATTGGCGAAAATATTGTTTTAGTTATTGTATTTAGTCTTATTGCAATTTTAACTAAGTTAATTGGTGCTTCAATTGGTGCCTTATTATCTGGTTTCAGATGGATGAGTGCCTTAGGTATTGGTGCAGCTATGATTTCACGTGGTGAGGTTGCTCTTATTATGGCTAAGATTGGATTGGATTCAAGCATATTAAGTAAGGATATGTTTGCAGTATTGATAGTAGTGGTTCTAATAACTACCATCATTACACCGATATTGATGAAGTATCTATTCACCTTAGATAAGAAACATGCCTGATAAAAAAATATAAGTTTATATATATAAAAAACCCTCGAATTAATATTCGAGGGTTTTTTAGTTGAAGCAAGTCGATGTAAAATAAACGTTTAATATTATAAATTCAAGACAAATAAGGTCGAATTTGTTGTATTTAATATATAAAGGTGATATTTTATGGATAACACTAAAATCAATTTAATATTGAATTATAAAGGAGATGGTCAAATGTATAAAGGTAAATATTTAGTTTTATCAATATTGATGTTACTAACAATGATAATTTCGGTAGGATGCATAAATAAGACTTCTGATAATGATAGTGAAAAAGAAGAAATAGTTATATCTCGAATGGAAGGTGATTATGTTAAGTCATATAATAATTCTAAAGAATTATTTGGAGACAGCGATATAGTATTTAAAGGATTAGTAACAAATACTAACACTATAGAAAAAGATGGCACAATTAGAACTCTGATTGATCTTCAAGTAAAGGAAACATATAAAGGGGAAGATTCCTTAAAGGAGCTAAAAGTATCAATAATGGGTGGACTAATGGATGGCGAAGATTTTATTAATTCTAGTATTGGGAAAATGTTTTTAGAAAAAGGTGAGTCAACTAAGGAGCTTCAAAATAAATATTTTGGGAAGAATGTAAGATTTGCAGGATTTGAAGGAGAAAAAATACCTATTAAGGGTGACATGTATATAGTTTTTGCTGTTAATTCGGAAATTGATGATGATTTATATTATATATTAGGCGGTGGTTATGAACAAGGAATATTACCAGTTATTGATAGTAATAATGTAGAGGAATATAACCCGGAAAAGAAAAAGAATCATCTAGAATTAAATGTTATGAGTATTGACCAATTGATTAATGATAGTGAAAAGTAAATATATTTAATTGAAAAGACTTGAAGATATTACTTCAAGTCTTTTTGTATGTCTAATATTAACCTAAATCTATGGTTACTTATATAACTTTTTAAATATAAAATAGTGGTTAATTATTTATTGATTTAATCCACTAATTAGAGTATTCTTTTCCCATAGATAAGGACATGAAAATATTTTAAAATAACTTATTGACACTCCCCTAAGGGGAGATTATAGACTAAACCTAGGACAGGCAAGAAAGGTGAAAAGGGAGAGAAATCATGTATAGAATTGGACTATTTTCCAAAATATCCAAAACAACAATAAAAACACTAAGATACTATGATCAGGTTGGACTGCTAAAACCGGCAATGATTGATGAAGACAACGGATACCGTTACTACACTTCTGAGCAACTATACCAGCTACATGACATAATAGCCTTACGACAACTAAGCTTCTCCGTCGAAGATTGTTTGCAAATAATCAGGGTCGGGAAAATAGACCAAGTACTAGGAGAAAGAAAAAAAGAAATCGAAACCAACCTCACTGAACTCCAAGATCGCCTAACTAGACTGAACCACTATATTTCCGAAATCAAGGAGGGAAGAAAAATGACCTACAGCCCAGTAATCAAACAAACACCAGAATGTATAATCTACTCCAAAAGAATGATAGTACCAAACTATGATAGCTACTTCCAAATTATACCCAAAATAGGTGAAGAAGTAACAACAACCAATCCTGACCTAAAATGCGCAATACCAGAATATTGTTTCATAATCTACCATGATGGTGAATACAAAGACCAGGATATTGATGTAGAATACTGTGAAGCAGTAGACAAATTTGGACAGGACACTGAAAGTATAAAATTTAAAAAGATACCCAGTATAACAGTGGTTTCAGTTATGCACAAAGGTGCCTACAGCGGGCTAAGAGACGCTTACGCTTACGCATTTCGTTGGATAGAAGATAATAACTACACTATCACAGACAACCCAAGAGAAAGCTACATCGATGGAATCTGGAACAAAGAAAAGGTCGAAGAATGGCTTACAGAACTACAAATACCAGTCACTAAGAAATAGTTGACAAATAAGAGTACATTGAGCATAATTTAACTACAAATAGGAGGTGGCATTAATGAAAAAAAATATTATTTTAACAATAAGTGGAATAATTATTGCCATACTAATACTAGTAGTTGGCTTAGTGATAGGCTTAAATGCAGAGAATATATTCGGGCCAAAATATGAGGGACCAATCATAGTTAATGTAGAAATGAAAGAAACACAAAAAAACAAACTAGCTCAGACTGCATATAATTACTTAAAAGAAAAAGGAATGATAGAAGAGTATGGTATCAAGATAGATGATCCTGCCACCATAAAAAAAGACGACAACTACAGCCCAAGAAATCTAGGAGCATTAACTAGCACTTGAAACATTATCAACCTTAGTGTCTACGTGATAGACTTCAACAAAGGTAATCCTGTAGTGATATCACAATCAACAGGAGATGTTCTAGGACTACAAATAGCAATCAACGATTAAAAGTATAAAGGGATATGAGCAATATCCCTTTTATATTGCTGCTAATATGGACATGCCAGTAGAAAAAATATAATATAGAGACATGGAAGAAAAAATATTAAAAAACTACATTGAAGATCAAATCAAAAAAGCCCAAAAAAATGGAATTGGAGCAACCAAATTTCTAACACCAACAGAACAAACAGAAGCACAAAGCTACATAACACAACACAAATATAATCAGAAAGTAGATATAATTAAAGAAGGTGGCTATGAAGGTGCAGAAAGAGCAAGACTCATATTCCTAAACAAACAATGGGGTGAATATGAGAGTGATCAGATACTAGATGCCCTAGTAATAGAACACAGAAAACAAGATACAATAGGACATAGAGACATTCTGGGAGCCTTAATGAACCTGGGCATCGAAAGAAACACCATAGGTGACATAGAAACCAAAAGCAACCAACCAACACTAGTATGCCTCCCTGAAATCAGCCAATATATTATAGATAATCTAACAAAGATTGGAAATGTTGGAGTTATTGTAGGGCGGATATCAATAGAAGAACTAGGAACAAGAATTGAAGAGTTAGAAATATTGAATATAATAGCCTCATCCATGAGAATAGATTGCCTACTAGCAGAAATTTTCAACCTATCAAGAAACGAAGCATCAAACCTTATCCAACAAGGAAAGGTTAGTCTAAATCACAAAATAGTAATCAAGCAAGACGACAATGTTGAAGAAGGGAATACTATTACACTAAGAGGTAAGGGCAAAATCAAAGTACTAGGCAATGAGGGTAAAACAAAGAAAGACCGATTTAAGTTAGTTATTGGAAGATATGTTTAGATAAATATATATAACAAAATAATTATGAAACAGGAGGATAAGAAGATGATCATTACAACAACACCAACAATTGAAGGCAAGAAAATTACAGACTACAAAGGAATAGTTTTTGGAGAAGTAGTTGCCGGGGTAGATTTTATTAAAGACTTCGCTGCTGGGATAAGTAATTTTTTCGGTGGTAGATCAGGTTCTTATGAAGGCGAACTAATCAGAGCCAGAGAAGAAGCGATAAATGAAATGACCAACAGAGCAGAAGTGCTAGGTGCCAATGCTATAGTTGGAATAGACATAGACTATGAAGTCCTTGGTCAAGGAAATAACATGCTAATGGTAACTGTCTCAGGAACAGCAGTAATTGTAGAATAAATGAAAATATTAATAGATGCCGATGGATGTCCAGTAATGGAGATCACCTTAAATTTAGCAAAAGAGAGAGATATCGAAACTATCATACTCTGCGATACAGCCCATATTATCAATAAAGAAGGCACCCGAACTATTACAGTGTCAAAAGGAAGTGATAGCGTAGATTTTAGTCTTTTAAAATTGGTTAATAAGGGTGATCTTGTAGTAACCCAGGATTATGGACTTGCAGGGATGGTATTAGCAAAAGGTGGTCTAGCCATCAGACAAGATGGGCTAGTATACAATGACTATAATATTGACAGATTACTAGAAGAGAGACACAATGCCAAGAAATTAAGAAAAAGCGGTGCCAGATTCAAGGGACCAAAGAAAAGAACCATAGAGGATGATACTAAATATACAGACGAACTAAAAAAACTTTTAGGAGAAACTAGTGCGAAAAGATAAGTACAATGACAAGAAAAAGAAATTAAATAAAAAGAAAACCAGAAATAGAACAAGTACCTACATTGTTATCCTAATGGTAGTTCTATTTGTGCTATCCACAACTGCCTTTTTACTAACCAATAAAAATGGCCGTGAAAAGTTAGTTGACCTTGGAGTTCTTCCAGTAGAAGTAAAGACAGCTAACATAGGTGTTATGGGTGATTTGCTATTACATCCTCCAGTCCAGGAAGGCAGCCAGACCGGAGAGGATACCTATGATTTTAATCCAATGTTTCAATACATCAAACCCTATATTGAAGAATTGGACTATAGTGTCATTAATTTTGAAGGTACCTTAAGTACCAAGGAATGGGGCTATTCAGGTTATCCTTTATTTAAATATCCTGAGAATGTCATTGATAGTACAATGGCCACAGGTTTTAACTTGATGTTGACAGCCAACAATCATATAGGCGATGGAAAACCAACTGGTTTTCAATACACACTAAATCTTTTCGAACAAAAAGGTGCTGACTATATTGGTAGCCGGAAGGATACAACAGGCAATCAATACTTAGTTAAGGAGATTAATGGTATAAAAGTAGGCATGGCCAATTGGACCTATGGAGTAATTGCTGATAATGGCAAAGTTAGTGTCAATGGTATACCGGTAACTACCAAGGATGAGATGCTGGTCAATGTTTTTGATTATGGTAAGTTGGACTTGTTTTATGGACAAGTGCAAAAAGATATTACTGAAATGAAAAATGAAGGTGCTGAGATTATTGTTTATTATATGCACTGGGGTAATGAGTATAAGATTGTAGAGAATGACTATCAAAACCTTATGGCTCAGCAATTGTGTGAAATGGGTGTTGATGTAATTGTCGGTGGACATCCTCATGTTCTCCAACCTATAGAATACCTAACATCAGGAGATGGCCAGCATAATACTGTTTGTATTTATTCTTTAGGAAATGCAGTTTCTAATCAGAGAATGAACTTCATGGATCGTAAAACTGGTCATACTGAAGATGGTGTTCTATTTAGATTCACTATCACCAAAAAAGGTGAAGATAGGGCTTATGTAAGTGGATCATCATATCTACCTACCTGGGTAAATATGAGAACAGAAGGCAGTAAAAGATTATATGAAATTATACCTTTGGACATAGAAAAAGGCTGGACTAGTTATTTCAAAACTCAAGCGGAAATTGATTATGCTAACGGTTCTTATGAAAGAAGTAAGGCGATTTTAGAAGAAGGTTATAGTACTTTAGTATTTAAATCAGAGTTATAGTTTATTTTTACTTTTTTTGTAGTAAGTTTATATTCTATATGCTACAATTACTTCATAATTAAGAATATAAACTAATATCAGGAGGTTTTATTAAGATGGACGAAAACAAACAAGTCTTCAATAATGAAGACATTCAACAAAACAAGGTCATTGCTGCACTTGCTTATCTTATTTTCTTTTTACCGTTAATAGCTGCTAAGGATTCAGAATTCGGTAAGTTTCATGCAAACCAGGGCTTGGTATTATTGCTAGCCTTCGTGATAGTGAATTTTTTATATATCATTCCGATTCTTGGCTGGATCGCTGCACCTTTATTGTCAATCGCATTGACAATAATTGGTATTTTAGGAGCTGTAAGTGCTTATAATGGCAAAGCAGAAGAACTACCTGTAATTGGACAGTTTAACTTAATCAACAAGTAAAATTCAAAAAGCTATGTTTAGTAGTTAAGGAGTCTAGTATATACTAGGCTCCTTATTTATTATTCTCATATACTGATTTTTTGGTTAAACTTATATATGAGAATCAGTAAAGTCATTGGATGACTTCCTCGTTTTTTATTGTATAGGTATTGATTAAGTGGTATAATACAATAAATTATGAAGGTGCATGAATGTACAAGAAGGGTGTAATGTTTATTAATGAAATTTCATAGACGCGTAAGATATAGTCTAATATTATTCCTAGCAATATTTGTCATCATAGTTGGTGCATATAATATATGGAACAACAATAGAGTACAACTTACTAATATAGAAATTTCAAGTAAAAACATACCTGAAGAATTTAAAGGCACACGAATTGTACAAATTTCCGATTTTCATAATTCAAAGTTCGGAAAAGATCAATCAAAAATATTGGATAAGTTAAAAGAAGCGAAACCTGATTTTATACTAATAACCGGTGATTTGATTGATAGAAGAAACACCAAAATCGATGTTGCAGTAAGTTTTGTCAAGGACGCTATAAAAATAGCACCAATATATTTTGTCACTGGGAACCATGAAGTGCGATCAGGAGACTACGATATATTAAAAGCAAAACTAATCGAATTAGGAGTTATAGTATTGGACAATGACTCTGTAATATTAAAGTCGGGGCAATCGACTTTGAAATTATCTGGAATCATTGACCCTGGTAAGATTGAAGGGAGTGGTAAAGTCAAGAAAGTAAATGCATCGTTAGCTAGCATAGAAGGTGAAAGTGCTGATTTTAGCATACTATTAGCCCATAGACCAGATTTAATCAAGGTTTATGCAAAATATGACTATGATTTAATATTTTCAGGTCATGCTCATGGTGGTCAATTTCGTTTTCCCTTTATAGGTGGTTTGTTAGCTCCAGATCAGGGATTTTTCCCCAAATATGATTCCGGTCTTATTAGATTGGGCAAGACAATAATGATTGTTAGCAGAGGTCTAGGCAATAGTGTGTTTCCTTTTCGACTCTTCAATGGGCCCGAGTTGATTTTTGTGGAACTATAATTGTACTATTCCAAATTTGATTATTTACGTGAAGGAGAGATTTTAAAATGAATTACAAAATGTATAAAAATTGCATAATATTTGCTACTCATGGAGACTGTCAGCAAGAAAGAGAACTAGGACAAAGATTTGTTCTCGACATTTATCTATTAGGAAGAGACTTGAATAAAGTATGTAACGCAATAAGTGATGAAGCAGTTGAAAAAGCTGTTAAAGAAGTTGCTGTTGATACTCACTTTGACCTAGTACAAGCAGTAGTATATAACTTAAGTAACAGAATACTATCAGAATGTACAGAGGATGTACTTGAAGTTAAAATAGAATTAAGAAAACCATGTTCAACCCTACGTGTAGGACCTCCAGGAGGCTTGATCAAGCACATTGGATCCCATGGAAGCGCAAGAAGAGAAGGCTATAAGACTGAATACACAAATATGGAAGACTATAGATACACAAGAGTTGATGCAGCTAGAATCTTTAATAAAGACGTTAAGTTTGAAGTTGATGTTGATGTTGCCTTCCCTATGGAAGACTCAATCAGAGAAGATAATGTAGCCTACTCATTTAGCTACACTACTATTTATGATACAGCTGTAGATACAACTTTGGCTAACAAGGACAAAAGCCCTGAAGATATTCTTCAAGAAATAGTGAACAATATCTACAAGATTAATCCTAAAGTCTATAAAGTTAGAGCGACAATTAGAAATCTATTACCAGAAAATAATATGTCAATTGACTGTATGGAATATCAATTAGTTAAATAATACTTATAATAAGAAAGACTGGAAATTATTCTAGTCTTTCTTTATGTCTTTTACTATTTAGTCATACATGTTAGAATATAAGTAATAATTAAATGGAGGACACCTACTAAATGGAAATACTGCTACTAATATTACTTATAGCTTTAAACGCTTTTTTCGCAGCAACAGAAATAGCATTAATATCCCTCAATGATAATAAGATAAAACAAATGGCTGAGGACGGAAATAAAAAGGCCAAAAACTTGGTAAAGCTATTAGGGGAGCCAAGTAGGTTTCTTGCAACTATACAAATTGGTATAACACTGGCTGGTTTTCTCGCCAGTGCTTTTGCAGCAGGTAGTTTTGCTGAACCTTTGGTTAATTTCTTAAAAGGATTTGGGTTACCTATTCCTACTGCTGTTCTCACACCAATTGTTGTGGTATTAATTACCATGATCCTAGCTTATTTTACTTTGGTTCTTGGAGAACTTGTGCCAAAAAGAATCGCTATGAACAAGTCAGAGAGCATTTCTTTTGCAGTGGTAGGTCCTTTGATGATACTTTCAAAGATAACTTTTCCTTTTGTAAAATTATTGACGATATCAACTAATTTTTTTGTCAGATTGTTGGGAGTGGATCCTAATTCAATAAATGACGATGTTACTGAAGAAGAAATTAGAATGATGGTCGATGTTGGTGAAGAAAAAGGAACTATCGACAAGCAAGAAAAATTTATGATAAATAATGTATTTGAGTTTAACAATAAAACAGCAGGAGATATAATGACTCATAGAGTTGAACTTGTAGCTGTACCTATAGAAACCGAACTACCTGAACTGGTTAGTATAATTAATAAAGAACACTACACCAGGATACCTGTTTATGAAGGTAATGTTGATAATATTGTTGGAGTTTTGCATGTTAAGGACTTATTAAGATTATTGGATGATGGTTTATCAGATTCTTTTGATTTAGTTGAAAATATCAGAAAACCTCTATATATTCCAATTTTGAGAAAGACTAATGAGATTTTTGTGGAAATGAAATTAGCTCAGACTCATATGGCTATTGTACTTGACGAATATGGCGGAACAGCCGGTATCATTACTATTGAAGATTTATTAGAGGAAATCGTTGGTAATATATTTGATGAGTATGATGAAGAAGGTGATATCGAATTGAAAAAGCTTGATGAAGATATTTATGAAGCTAGTGGTTTAATCACCTTGTCAGAACTAGAGGGAACTTTAGGGATAGATTTACCTACAGATGAGTATGATACTTTAAATGGTTTTTTAATAAATTTATTCGGGCATCTACCTACTGGTAAAGTTGGAGAAGTAGTGAAATTTGGTAATATTGAGTTCAAGGTGCTAATTGCAACATACAAGAGAATTGAAAGGGTCTTGATTCATATATATCATGAAGAAACTGAAAATGATGATATTGAATAAATAAAGGTAAATGATATAATTAATTATTGAATGTTAAGATAATATATATTTAGGAGGAATAAAAGTGAAAAAAATTGGAATTTTAGTAGTATTAATTGTGATGATGTTATTTGTAACTGCGTGTGGTGGTGCCAAGAACGACAAGTTGTTGACAGTTGGAACAGAACCAACATTTCCTCCATTTGAGTTTACAGATGAAAAAACAGGTAAGATTGATGGTTTTGATATAGCGTTGATTACTGCTATGGCAGAAAAAGCTGGCTATGAAGTAAAAATTACCAGTGTTGCTTTTGACGGTTTGATTGCTGCCTTACAATCAGGAAATATTGATATAGTAGCAAGTGCAATGTCAATTACTCCTGAAAGAGAAGAAAGTGTGAAGTTTTCTGATCCATATATTGATGCAGGTCTAACTATTGCTGTTACACAAAAAGATGATGATATAAAAGGCGAAGCTGACCTAAAGGATAAGGTTGTTGGAGTTCAAATCGGAACAACAGGAGCTGAAACCGCAAACGAGCTAAAAGCTAGTGGTAAGGTGAAAGAGGTTAAGACCTACAACACTATTGACGTAGCTTTTCTTGATTTATTAAATGGTGCTATTGATTGTGTAATCAATGACGGCCCAGTTAATGAAGCTTATATGAATAAAAATGAAGGCAAGATAAAAATTGTTGGTGATACATTAGTAAGTGATCAATATGGTTTTGCAGTTGCCAAGAGTAATGATAAATTAATTGGCGAATTGAATAAAGCATTAAAAGAACTTATCGAAGATGGTACTTATGATACATTGGTTGCAAAATATTTCGGCGAATAGTTAAATTCGGGATGCAACATCTTTGTATGTTGCATCCTTTGTTTTGAGGTGAAGGGTATGTCTTTTTTAGATCATGCATTGAGGGTATTACCTCTATTGTTAGAGGGGCTTAGGTTATCTATTCTTGTAACTGTTATTTCAGCTATTATTGGTATTTTTCTAGGGCTTTTTATAGGCCTTGGAAGACTTTCAAAGAAAAGTGTTATTAAATGGTTAGCGTCTGTTTATGTGAATTTTATTAGAGGGACTCCGCTTTTGGTTCAATTGTTGATTATTTATGCGGGTATTCCTCAGATTATTATGTTCATTACAAATCAACCAAGTCCAATGTCTCCAATAGCTGCAGCTATTGCTGCATGTAGTTTGAATAGTGCTGCTTATGTTGCTGAGATTTTTAGAGCTGGTATTCAGTCGATTGATAATGGACAGATTGAAGCTGCTCGTTCCTTGGGGTTAACCAAGAATCAGGCTATGGCTCAAGTAATCCTGCCACAGGCTTTCAGAAGGATTATTCCTCCACTTGGTAATGAGTTGATTACTCTTTTAAAGGAGACTTCAATTCTTTCAGCAATTGGTTTAGAGGAAATGATGCGTAAGGGGCAGTTGTATGTGGCTAGTACTTTCCAGCCTTTTCCAGTTTATATAACTGTGGCACTTTGTTATTTTGTTATAGTGCTTTTAATTTCTAAGGGCTTGTCTCTTTTGGAGAGGAGGTTGAGGATTAGTGTTGAAGATTAATAACTTACATAAAAGTTTTAAGGATTTGAAGGTGCTTAAGGGTATTACGACTGAGATTCATCCTGGTGAGGTTGTTTGTGTTATCGGACCTAGTGGTAGTGGCAAGAGTACATTCCTTCGTTGCTTGAATAGGCTTGAAGAAGCGACTTCTGGTGATATTTTTGTTGAGGGTATCAATATTAATGATAAAGGTGTGGATATAAATAAGATTAGGGAAGAAATGGGAATGGTTTTCCAGCGTTTTAACTTGTTTCCTCATAAGAAGGTTATTGATAATATTATGTTAGCACCAATGAAGGTAAGGAAATTGAGTAAGGAAGATGCTAGAAAGTTAGCTCTTGCTCTTTTAGATAAGGTTGGTTTGTCTGATAAGGTTGATAGTTATCCTGATCAATTATCCGGTGGTCAACAACAACGTGTGGCTATTGCAAGAGCTCTTGCGATGGAGCCTAAGGTTATGTTGTTTGATGAGCCTACTAGTGCCTTGGATCCTGAGATGGTTGGAGAGGTGCTTCAGGTTATGAAGACTTTGGCCAAGGAGGGTATGACTATGGTGGTTGTTACTCATGAGATGGGTTTTGCCAGGGAAGTTGGTACTAGAGTTTTGTTTATGGATGACGGTGTTATTGTTGAAGAGGGTACTCCTATGGAGATGTTTACAGATAGTAAGCATGCCAGAACTCAGGAGTTTCTAAGTAGAATATTGTAGTTTTTTAGGAACCGGGTGACTGGTTCCTTTATCATAATTTAATTATGTTTGGTTGAAGGAGGTATCTTATGTATAATTTTGATTATTTTAATCCTACAAAGATTTTGTTTGGTAGGGACAGGTTGTCTGAGCTTAGTTGTGAAATTCCTAGTGATAGTAGGATTATGTTGGTTTATGGACAGGGTAGCGCTGTTAGAAGTGGATTGATTGATAGAATAAGGAAAATATTGGGTGATAGGATAGTTGGGGAGTTTTTTGGTATTGAAGCAAATCCTAGGTTTTCTACCTTGTTGAAGGGTGTAGAAAAAATTGAGGATTGTGGTGCTGATTTTCTTTTGGCTGTTGGTGGTGGTTCAGTTATGGATGGGACTAAGTTTATGGCTTTGGTTAGTCAGTATGAGGGTGATGATTTGTTATCCTTTTTGAAGTCATATAGTATTGGGTCTTGTGTTGAGACAGCTTTGCCTCTTGGTGTTGTTTGTACTTTGCCTGCTACTGGTTCTGAGATGAATTGTGGTGGGGTTATTAGCCATGAGGATGGAAAGTTCTATTTTAGTAGCCCTTTGGTATATCCTAGGTTTTCTTTCTTGGATCCTACGTTGACTTTTACCTTGCCACGTGAGCAGGTTGCTAATGGTGTAGTTGATGCTTTTGTGCATATTATTGAAGGATATGTGACTAAGAATGTTGAGGCTAGATTTCAAGATAGAGCTTGTGAAGGTCTACTCCGGACTTTAATTGAAGTTGGTAAGAAGAGTATGGATAATCCAGAAGACTATGATGCAAGGGCTAATTTGGTTTGGTGTTCTACGATGGCCTTAAATGGCATTTTGGCTGTTGGGACTCCAGAGGATTGGAAAGGTCATATGCTTGGTCATCAGTTGACTGCTAGTTTTGGTTTTGATCATGGTAAAAGTTTGGCTGTTGTTATGCCTGCTTTGTGGTCAGTTGCCAGGGAAGAGAAAAGGGCTAAAATATTACAGTTTGGCGAACGTGTTTTTGATATAGTTGGTGAGGCTAGCGATGAGGATATTACTATTGATAGGATTATTGATAGGTTGAGGGAGTTTTTTGAGAGCTTGGAAGTTAAGACTCGTTTTAGTGATTATGGTATGGGTCAAGCTGAGGTAGAGGTTATTCTAGCTGGTTTGGCCAAGTATGGACAAGGTGATCCTGTCTTTAATAGAAGTGTTTTAGAATTGGCTATTTAAGAAAGTTGCTTTTTGGTAACCCAAAGGTTTTAAGGTTTTCTTTTCTTTTGTATAGTTCATTTACTTTAATTAGTAGGAGATTGATGTCTACTCCGAGCATACTTGCTACTTGGTAGACGTCAAAACCTTCCTTGAAACAAGTATAGACTACTTCGTCATCTAGAAGTAGTTCGCTGGCAAATATGTTGGCTTCGTATTCCGGTTTTGATTTCATATCGTAAAGAACAAATTCTTGGAAAATGCTACTCTTTAGATATATTCTGTGTAGTAGATCATGTCCTAATTCATGGGCGCAGACTAGGTGCTGCATCTCTAAGGGTAAGTTGCTATTGATGAAGATGTAGCGGTTTCTTAAAATGACTTTGTACATTCCTTTTAGGTTTAAAAAGTCATCTCGAAATATTATATTGACACCAAGTTCCTTGGCTAGTGCAAAGGGATCTCTGGTGTCATATTTTTTTATTAGTGTATCTACCATCTTGAATATTTTTTGTTCTTTTTTCATTATTTGTTCCTATATTTCTTGTTCTTTTCCTTTGCATCGATGTAGGCTTCGGTTATTGCCTGGAAAACTGCTTCTTTGTCTTCTTCTCCTAGTTCTCCTCCTGCAAATAGTGCTTGTATTTCTAATATTAGTAAGTCGGCAGGTTTAAAATCCTGACTGGACATCAAGGCAGTCATACTTGTTCTTAGTGCTCTAGCCAGTCTTGATAGTATGGCTACGTCCTTTGGGTGTCTGTTGTTGCTTTCATAGTTCTGGATGGAGCGTGTGGTTACTCCTACCTCTTCAGCCAGTTCCTTTTGGCTCAGACCTTGTTTTTTTCTTAGTTCTTTTAGTGTATCTCCAAATAGCATTTCCAAGTCTCCTTTATATGAACGATATTTCGTTACGTTTAGTTTATCTTTTTATGACATTGTTGTCAAGGATGTTTTTGTATTATTAATGGAAAAAGTAATCACCCCACTAGTAAAGGGTGATTACTTTTTAGCTACAGTTGAAACATTAAAATAAATGTTCATTTTAGCATTTGGTCTAATCTATTTTTGCAGCAGAAGTGATTACAAGAATATTATATATTCTTCCGTCTAATAAATCAATAATAAATTGAATAAGTATTGACCGAATGTATATAAAATATTAGAATACTATTATGGATGAACGTTTATTCGTTTATTCGGTATATGGTGTAGATAGTTAATACAGAGTGGTTATGCATTATCTTTTTTAAAATCGAAAGATTGAGGAAAGGAGGTGTTGCTAATGGGAATATATGAGTCAGTATATATATTGATTTTATATACAATGTTAGTAGTGTCTATTATAGACATAAAAAAGTAATCACTCTGCTAGAACAGAGTGATTACTAATTAATGTAGTTACTTCGTGCATAACCATTAGATGGTTACTATCTACCCATATTATATATCCATGTATTATCGTTGTCAATTATGAATGTTAAGGAAGGGTGGTGAATATATTGAATCTTGATTTTATTGATTTATTATGGCAACTTTTTAATTTTTTAATTCTTACTGCAATTGTGATATCGATAATTCTTCTTTTTCGAAGATGTAGAAGGAAATAGAACTCAAAGCGAAAATTGTTCTTCATACAATTGAAGGTACGAGAAGTTTATCCATATATTAATTATTTATTATTTTATCAATTTGAGAGAGATAACTACTCTAGATTAACGGAGTAGTTATTTTTTATGCATAAATTCCTTAAAATCAGATTTGACGATGTTTTCCAATTCCTTAGTTTTATCATCATTAGTTTCTGTAAATACAAAACCAAATACCGGATTTATTTCAGGATTAAGTTTTCTGATACAAAGGACTTTACTGAAGAAATCATGTAACCTATCATAATCAAAGGTATCACCACTCATATAATCCTTATACTTATCCAGAACTATTAAACTAAATATTTTATGATCCTTATCTTCGAGTAATTCATTCCAATCTGGTTTGATATTGTTGAAGTAATAGTCATAAGTCTTGAAACCGAAGGCGAAATAGGTCAAATCTGTACAGCACCAGCCGGCGAATCTCATTGGATTGAACTCGATTGGTACAATCTTATCCTTATCAATTCTAACTTCTGCATGAAAAGGGAAATTTACTGCTTTGATCTTCTGGTTTACCTTATTTAGAAAATCAGTTAAGATATCAAGTTTTTCATTTATTATTTCTTTGCTAGTGTAGTATAGTCTGTCGCTAACATCAGAGGTCGAGGAAAAGTCGTGTTTCATTATATTTAGTATTACCACGTTTCCATTCTCATCGTAATAGGCATCTATGGCATATTCTTCTCCGTTAATGAATTCTTCTAGTATATAGGTAGAATTATTAATTACTTTTTCAGGATAGGTTTTTTTCCATTCATTGAAATTATTGAGTATTTCTTTGATTGCGTGATTCCAGTCATCAAGATTTGAGACAACATATACACCTACACTAAAGAATCCTACTGCTGGCTTTATTACAAAGGGGAGTGGTAGTTTGTTAAATTCGAGTTTCTTTAATTCTTGGAGTCCTACTTCCTTATAGAAGAAGTCTGGATAGAGTTCTTGTATTTTGGTTCTGAAACTTATTTTATCTTTCATTGTGTTTATGGTTTTAATTAGTTTCTGGTCTGGTATGTTTTCATATATCCATTCTATTGAGTTTTCTGAGAGTGTATATAGTCTTTGGCCATCTTGTATGGCTGAAAGAAATTCATCTGTTTCTTTTAAGTTGAAGTTATAGCCTTGGCTTTCTGTTAAGGCTGTTATGTTTTTAAGTACTCCAATTTGGCTTTGTTCAAGGTATTCTTTAGTTTCCTTGGAAACGTAGGGTTTGTCTAATATCATGGTTGTTTCCTTTCATTCATTTAATAGCTATTTTAAATAATACATTGATGATGTGTATTTAACAAGTGAGATCTGTTGACACGAAAGTTTGTTCGTCATATAATTGGGTATATGTATGCGAAATATCGTTCGCTTTAAAAAAGATATAAATAAGGAGTATTTTAAATATGAAAAGGGTAATTTTGCATTGTGATATGAATAATTTTTACGCTAGTGTTGAGGTGAAGATGAATCCTGAACTTTTAGGTAAGCCTGTGGTTGTGGGTGGTAGTAAGATGGAGAGGCATGGTATTGTTCTGGCTAAGTCCTATGAGGCTAAGAAGTTTGGTATAAGGACAGGGGAGACTCTTTATGATGCTATGGCTAAGTGTTCTGATTTGGTGGTGGTGCCTCCTCATTTTGAGGAGTATCTTTTAATATCCAACGAAGCCAGGGAGATTTATAATAGCTTTACTGATAAGGTGGAGGCGTATGGTATTGATGAGTGCTGGTTGGATATTACTGGGACTGAGGGGTTGTTTGGTAGTCCTTGTGATGTTGCCTATATGGTTAAGGAGAGGATTAAGGCTGAACTTGGTGTTAGTGTTTCTGTGGGTGTTAGTTTTAATAAGATTTTTGCTAAGTTGTGTTCTGATTTGGCTGGCAGGGATGAGATCAGGGAGGTTTGGGAGGATAATTTCAGGGAGTTGTTGTGGCCTTTGCCGGTTGGTACTTTGTTGGGTGTTGGTTATGCTACGAGGAAGAAGCTGGCTTGGTATGGTATTCATACTATTGGTGATTTGGCTAGGGTTGGTGAGGATTTTCTTCGGAGTAAGTTTGGTAAGAATGGTTGGTATTTGTTTGTTTATGCTTGTGGGTTGGATGTTTCTAGGGTTGCCGGTTTTGGTGAGCATGCTCCAGTTAAGAGTGTTGGTCATGGGACTACTTTGATTGAGGATGTGGTTGGTGAGGAGGCTGTCTTTGGGGTAATGTTGGAGTTGTCTCTTGATGTTGGTTATAGGATGGGGAAGCTTGGTGTTAAGGCCAGGGGTGTTGAGGTTACTATTAGGGATTCGTCTTTGGCTTTTTTTAGTTTTCAGTGTAGGTTGGAGTTTCCGACTTCTTGTCCTTCTGTGTTGGCTGATGCCAGCAGGAGGTTGTTTAGGGATAAGTATTTGTGGGCTTTTCCTGTGAGGGCTGTTACTATTAGGGGTATTGATTTGGTAAGTGATGTTGTGGCTGGGGTTCAGTTGGATTTGGTGGGTAGTGTTGCTCGTATGGATAGGTATGATAGGATTGGTGATGTTTTGTCTTCTGTTCGTGATAGGTATGGCAGGGGTTCTTTGTCCTTTGGGGTGTTGTTGGAGGATAATAGGGTACCAAAGGGTAGGACTTTGGATTTGTTGTTACCTAGTGGGATGGTAAGGTAGGAAATAAGTATGTTAAATTATAAAATTATAAAAGTGATTTGGGGATTATATTGAGAAATATGTATTAGGAGGGTAATACATGGATATATATGATTTAGTTGGGGAAGCAACGGAGTATGATAAAAAAGAAAAGCTTGAGATAAAGAGACCAAAGAGTTGGTGTAAAAGTATTAGCGCATTTGCCAATGGATTAGGTGGAGTTCTCATATTTGGAATTTCCGATGGTGATAGGGTTATAGGTTTAGAAAATGCAGAAAATGATGCAGAAATTATAAGTGAACAAATAAAAGCGAGAATAGATCCAATACCAAATTTCAATCTAAGTTTTCACAAAACAGAGAATAAAGAAAAACTTATTTTATTAAAGGTATCGCCTGGAGATGAGACGCCATACTACTATATTGGTGATGGAATGAAAATAGCCTATCATCGAATAGGGAATGAAAGTGTACCAGCAGATAGAGCGAAAATGAAAGAATTAGTCTTGAGCGGGGCTACATCTTCATACGATAGCCTTAAGTCAAAATATAATTTTGAGGATTATTCATTCTCTAAACTTAAAGCAACCTATAAGCAAAGAAATGGTAATTCATTTGAAAATGCTGACTATGAATCATTTGGTATTGTTGATGAAGAGGGTAATCTGACAAATGCAGGTGCTTTATTGGCAGATGAATCTCCAATAAGGCATTCAAGGCTTTTTTGTACTAGATGGAATGGCTTGGATAAGGCGCCTGGAGTTATAGACGCTATAGATGACAAGGAATTTTCGGGTGGGCTTATTAGCCTTCTACATGATGGATTAGACTTTATTAAAAACAATTCAAAAGTACAATGGAAAAAGGTTCCAGAAGGAAGAGCCGAGATGCCGGATTATCCTGAAAGACCTGTATTAGAAACTTTAGTCAATGCATTGATTCATAGAAATTATCTTGAGGTCGGCAGTGAAGTGCATGTTGATTTGTTTGATGATAGGATTGAAATATTTTCTCCAGGTGGAATGGTGGATGGAAGTAAGGTTCAAAATATGGATTTAATGAATATCTCATCAAGAAGAAGGAACCCAGTAATCGCAGATATTTTCAATCGCTTGAGATTTATGGATCGTAGAGGAAGTGGCTTCAAAAAAATATTAGGAGACTATAAAATTCAATTAAAATATTCTGAAAATAAAGTGCCAAAGTTCTATTCAGATAATAATTCGTTTTTACTAGTTCTTAAAAACTTGAATTATAAAAAAGTGGCGATAAAAAGTGGCGATAAAAAAGTGGCGATAAAAAGTGGCGATAAAGAAGTGACGATAAGAACTCAAGAAAAATATGCCATTATTCTCAATAATATGATTTTCGACGTGGAGTATAAATTAGAAGAGCTAATAATTCTTTTAGATGTGAAAAAATCTAGGATGAAAAACATATTAAATGAACTAAATACCCTAGGGAAAATAGAAATAATCGGATCAAATAAGAATCGTAGATACAAATTAAAGTAGAATTAAAATATTGAAACACCATACCGAATTATTAATATCGGTATGGTGTTTTCTTTATTGATATATATATCATAAATGATAAATATGTTAGAATGAAAACAAGAAGTACTTTGGAGTTATACATATGAGAATATAGGAGATGATACAGATGAAAGAAATCAAAGATGACCTTGCATCAATAAAAGAAATCCTTGAAGACCAGGAAGTTACAGAAGAAGAAGAAGAAATCCTACACACACTGTTACAAGAAAGAATCTCAAAAGACTACCATGTAGAACACGCAAGCAAATTAACCCTAGGACAAAAAGCAGCAGACAAACTAGCCAACTTCGCAGGAAGCTGGACATTCATAATCATATTCTTTCTCATATTAATAGTTTGGATAGCAGTGAACTCATATATGCTAACAAAACCATTCGACATATATCCGTTCATTCTATTGAACCTAATACTATCTTGCCTTGCCGCAATTCAAGCACCAGTAATCATGATGAGTCAGAACAGACAAGAAGAAAAAGACAGAATCAGATCCAAGAACGATTACAAGATAAACCTAAAAGCAGAAATAATAATAGAAGACATCCACCAAAAGCTAGATGAAATAAACAAAAAGCTAGAAGCCATAAACAAAATAACAGCAGAACAAGAAAAATCAGAAAGCGTAACAAAGGAGGATTAATCATGAAAATAAAATTCCTAGGAGCAGCAACATCAGTAACAGGATCATGCTACCTCATAACAACAAAAACACATAAATTCATAATAGACTGTGGACTATACCAAGGAAATCAAACCATAGAAAGCCAAAACCGCGAAGAATTTGGCTTTGATCCAACAACTATAGATTTCATGATTCTTAGTCACGCACACATAGACCATTCAGGAAGAATACCACTCTTGGTCAAAAAAGGCTTTAAGGGAAGAATATATTGCACAGATGCTACAGCAGACTTAGTAGATATTATGCTAAAAGACAGTGGCTACATTCAAGAAAGAGAAGCCCAATGGGACAATAAAAAAGCCCAAAGGCTAGCTAGACCACTTGTAGAACCACTCTACACTATGGAAGATGCAACAAGATCCCTAAAACATATAGAGCCATACCTATACGACCAAAATATTCAAATAAACTCAAGTATTAAGTTCAGGTTTAGAGATGCTGGTCACATACTAGGTTCTGCAATAATAGAAATTTGGGTAGAAGAAGATGGCAAAGTAAACAAACTTGTTTTCTCAGGTGATTTGGGTATGAAAAACAAACCAATACTAAATGACCCAGTTGCTATAGAAGAAGCAGACTATCTAATTATGGAAGCAACCTATGGCAATAGAAACCATGAATCATTAGAAGAAAGCTTAGAAAAATTCATAGATATAATTATAAAGACCATAAAAAGAGGCGGAACGGTAGTCATACCATCCTTTGCAGTAGGCAGAACCCAAGAACTGATCTACCAATTAAATATGTACTATGAACACCATGAAGAATTCAAGAATATATTAGAAAACATAATGGTATATATTGATAGCCCATTGGCTATAAGTGCCACAGAAATATTCAGAAGAAACGCTCAGGACTTTGATGAAGAAACAAGGAACTTTATATTATCAGGGGATAATCCCTTGGATTTTAAAAACTTAGTATTTGTAAGAGAAAGTCAAGATTCCAAGGAGTTAAACTTCAATAATGAACCAAAGATAATAATTGCATCAAGTGGTATGGCTGAAGCAGGTAGAATAAAGCATCACTTAAAACATCATTTATGGAAGGAAACCTCAAGTGTAGTTATTGTTGGATATCAAGCTGCTGGTACACTTGGTAGATTACTTGTTGAAGGAATAAAAGATGTTATTATATTTGGTGATAAAATCAAAATTAAAGCTGAAATTTATAGTTTAGAAGGATTCTCTGGCCATGCAGACAAGGATGGGCTATTTGATTGGTTATCTTCCTTTAAAAAATTCCCTAAGAAGGTCTTCTTGGTTCATGGTGAGGATGAGTCAAAAATTGCTTTTGCAGAAAGAATTAAAACAGAACTAAATCATGTTGTTCAAGTGATAAATGAGGTTTCTGAGTTTGACTTGGCCACAGATGCTGGAGAGCCTGCAGATTTATTAGTAGAAAAGAAAGCAGGCACCAAGGATATTATCATGTTAAGACAAAAACTGGAGAAAATTCAAAACGAACTTGATTCTGTAGTAAACAATGCAAATGGCATGTTAAGCAGTGGTCTTAAACAAGATAAACTAGAAGAAATAAGCAACATGACTATCGACCTAGAAGAAACAATGATAAATTTAGGGACAATAGTTACAAAGAACGAATAAAATTGATAAATTTGGTTCATAAACAAACCTTATATTAAAATAAGTTAAATAAAAAGTGTTTCTTTCCCCTCTATTCTAGCTGAATATTTAATATAATAAGGAATAGTGGAATAAAGGGAGGAAATATAATGAGAAAAAATTTATGGATAATGTTGACTTGTTTATTAATGTTGTCATTCTTGGTAGTAGGTTGTAATAAAGATGATAAAAAACCAGGTACATATAATAGTGCTACCATTGAAGAAGTCAAAGCAGCTGATATTGTAGTTGATGCGAGAGCTAATGAAGCATATGCTGGCTGGTCTACAGAAAAAAATAAAAAAGGTGGTCATATAGAAGGTGCAACAGATTTTTCAGCCAATTGGTTGACTGCAACCTATAATGACAAAGAAAACCTAGATGGAATGACAAGAGATGAACAACTTAAACAATACATGGAAAACAAAAGTATTGATAAGGATAGTAAGGTTGTTATCTATGATGAAAATGGTAAGGATGCTATTGGGGTAGCTGACTATCTAACTAGCCAAGGGGTCAAGGATATCAAGGTTTTTGATTTAGCTAAATGGGAAGATAAGTTGGTTTCTTATGAAAACTATAAACTTTATGTTCCTCCTGTTGTTGTTAATGATTTAATTGAAGGCAAGGAAGTCAAGGAATTTGGTAAAGTAGAAGATTTGAAGATTGTTGAAGTTAGCTGGGGAACTGAAGAAGAGTCAGGCTATCTAAAAGGTCATGTGCCAGGAGCTATTCATGTAAATAGTGATAGCTTTGATGATGAGGATAATGTTTATCTACTAGAAAAAGATAGTGTTTTGTTTGACTTGGCTAAGTCACAAGGTATAAGAGTTGATAGTACAGTAGTAGTTACTGGTGATCCAATATTTGCATGTCGTTATGCGACAATTTTAAAGTATCTTGGAGTTGAAGATGTTTATGTAATGAGTGGTGGTGCTTCAAGTTGGAGTGATGCAGGATTTGATTTGGAAACCAAGTCTAACAAAGGTGTAGCAATTAAAGACTTTGGAACAACATCTCCAAAAAATTCAGATCTTATTGATACTGTTTCTGAAGTGAAGTCTAAATTAAGTGATGACAAATTTATGTTGGTTGATAATAGGACTATAGAAGAATATAGAGGCGAAACTTCAGGTTATAGCTATTATGATAAAGCTGGTCGTATTGAGGGTGCTGTTTTTGGCTATGCCGGAGTTGGTAATTCTAGTTCTATGCTATATTACAGGGGTCTGGATACTACTATGAGAAATGGTTATGAAATTGAAGCTATGTGGAAAAAAGCTGGTGTTGATACTAGTAAGCATTTATCATTTTATTGTGGTGGTGGTTATCGAGCAGCTGAGATTTTGTGGGATGCTTTAGTTCTTGGTTATGATGATGTTTCACTATTTGCTGATGGCTGGTGCGGATGGTCACTTGCAGGTGAGAAGTCAGTAACTGGAAAATAGGTGAAGGGATACAATATATGAAAAAGAAGGTAGGTTACATTGTCCTTGGTTTTCTATCCTTGTTACAAATATTAGGTGGCGTTGGTATTTTTTTTCTTGATGATTTAAGTGGGAAGAAGATAGGTGTTAATCATCATGTTATTATCAAGAAAAAGGAGTTTATTTCTACTTGGATGAGCAATAATCAAGTTGATGTGTATAAGTTGGTTTTGTTAGTCATTGTAGTTTTGGCTGTAGTGTACTTTATCTATCAGATATACAGGCGAGTAAATTGGTGGAGATATGTTAGTACTTTTTTAGTAATAATATTCAGTATTCTAGTTTATTTTGAGTTGATACTTGAGGTTTTTCAAAGTTTACCGGTATATATGTACCTTGTGTATGTAACTGTTGGTATCTTGTTTATTGAAATTATTAAAGTTGTAATCCAAAAGTTAATAGATATAGAAATTTTTAGGAAATTGTAGTTTATGAGGGTGAGGATATATTTATTCTCACCCTCTTTATATAGTTAAATGATATAATGTCTATTAAGGAAATATTTTAGGAGTGAGTATTATGATGATTAAGAATTTGATGATAACTGATATAACCGAAGAGGGTAACGGTGTTACTAGACATGATGGTAAGGTTATTTTTGTCAAGGATGCTTTACCTGGTGAGTTGGTTAATATTAGGATAACCCATAGCAAGAAGAAATTTGATCAAGGTGAGGTTATTGCCTATTCTAGTAAAAGTGATATGAGGGCTACTCCTTTTTGTATGCATTATGGTACTTGTGGTGGTTGTTCCTTGCAGCATGTAAATTATGATGAGGGTCTTAACTATAAGGCGGGTTGGGTTAAGAATGGGTTTTCTAAGATTGGTAGGATAATTATTGATACTCCTTCTATAGTTGGGATGCAAAATAGGTATAAGTATAGAAATAAGGTTGTTTTTCATGGTTTTTTTGTTGATGATGAGTATAAGCTTGGTTTTTATAGGAAGGGTTCTAATAGTTTTGTTCCTATTGTTGAGTGTTTGCTTGTTCCTGATGTTTTTATTGAGATTAAGAATAGGATTGAAGTATTGGCAGGGGAGTATAATGTTTTTCCTGATAAGATTATGCTTCGCACAAATGGTAGTGATTTTCAGATTAATTTAGAGTGTGGTCAGGGTGATAATCTTGATTTGTTATTGTGTGATTTGAAGAATGAGTTTTCTACGCTTAAGGGTAATATTGAGTTTAGTATAGATGGTAGTGTTTTTGAGGTTTCTTCTGGTTCGTTTTTTCAGGTGAATATGGAGGGGGCTTCTTCTTTGTTTAGTATTGTTGAGAAGTTTGTGGGGGATGTTTCATCCTCGACTATATATGATTTGTGTTGTGGTGTTGGTAGTCTTGGTGTTCATTTAGGTAAGGCTGGGGCTAAGGTGAGGGGTTATGAGGTTTTTGAGGAGGCTGTTGTCCTGGCGCGAAAGAATGCTGAGGTTAATGGGTTGTCTGATTTTTCTTTTATTGCTGGTAGGGTTGAGGATGTTATTTCTTCTTCTATGTTTGAGAAAGAGCAGGGTGTTGTTATTTTGGATCCTCCTCGTGGTGGGGTTGATTCTTTTGTGGTGGAGAGTATCATTTATTCTAATGTTGAGCGGGTTGTTTATGTTGGTTGTGGTCTTGGTAAGATGGTCCGTGATGTTGCAAGACTGGTTGAGGGTGGTTTTGTTGTGTCTGGTGTGGAGTGTGTTGATATGTTCCCTTGGACTGGGCATGTGGAGACAATATCATTATTAGTTCGTAAATAAAGAAAATTAAGTAAACACATATATTTCAAAGGAGAAGCATAAATGAAAAAAGTGATTATCATTATTTTATTTATATTTTTCATCTTCATTTTTGGATGTTTCAATGGTGGTGACGTGAATAATGTTTCTATCGACTATGGAAAGTCAGAAATTTATTCCCAACAAGACATGGATTCTGCCATTGAAGTAATTAAGAAGGAATTTGCCACATGGGATGGTTGTGATCTTAATGAGATTTCATATTTGGGCGATGACATAGCTAAAGATAGTATAGACTATTGTAACCAATTAAAACAGGATGCTGCTTTTGATGAGTGCATTGTATTTGAATCATCTTTCCATTCACCAAAAAATGGAGGAGATGCTTGGGAACCAGACGAAGAAAATACTGGTTTTAGTTGGTATTTAGCCAGAAAAGAAAATGGTGCATGGACTTTACTTACATGGGGCTATGGATAATAAAAAACAGCGTGTAATTTAAATTACTCTAATGTCTTTTAGGATAAAACAAAAAAAGAGGAGAAACCATAAATGGGAGCATTAGTTGCATTTTTTGTCATGATGATAATATTTTGTATTTCGCTATTTTTCATTATTATAAGTACAGTTCTTTTAATTATACGTAAAACACAAGTGAAAAAAGGTCGACTTCTTAAAAAAAGATGGCTTGTTGTACCTTTGATAATCTTAGTGATAAATATTTTTCTTATCACAATACCGTTAGGTTTTGTTGGATTTTTGCGTGAAGCCAACAGCCAAGTTATAAAGGATATAGTCTATGCTGAATCGGGAAAAATTCTATATTGGCCATTGGATAAATATGTCTATGTTGATGATTGGTTCATGATAGATGATATAAAATATGTTAATGTATCTACAGTTGATAAATTTTTCATAGAAATTGATGAAGACATGATAGGAGAACCGATAGCTAACATAACCAATAAGTCTTTGGGTTCAGATTATTTAAATATTATCATGTCATATATACTAACTGGTAGTTCACCAGAGGAATATAATATGTCAACTTTATACCAAGTAAAAACAGGCACCTCTTATGAATTTTTATCACTTGGTCATGAATATGGTAAACTATATTGCCCTGAAAATTTATTTGATAAATTAAATTCATATTATTCTGATTTATCTAATTATGATACCCAAAATGTATTTAATGTTGATTATGTTGAAAATACTGATAAAACATGGAAAAGAATCGAAAAGGAAATCAATATAGAACCAGGAATATTTGAAAAATTAGAAAATCCGCTTAAATTCAAACAAGATTTTGAACATTATAAAATTCCAATTGATACTTCAGATAATGAAAATGTTAAAGAAAAAGATTTGATATCATATAGTAAGGATAAGTTAGCACAAAAATCTGTGTATTTAATCTTAATAGATAATCAAGTTTATATAAATCAACAAAGATTTGACAATGATTATATTGATAGATATTTATTGCCTCAATATATGAGTGAATATATTAAGAAGACAGTCTTTTCTGACTAATCTGTTTTAAATAAGTTAAAGATAGATATGGTGTTATATCACTTCTATCCATGTGTAGAAATGCTGTCGTCTGATAAGGAAGAACAATACTTGATAACAATAGATAGGTGAAAAGGATAAGTGATTATGGAAAAAAGTTTAGAAGCAAATCAACATAAATTAAGTAAGCCACTTATCTTTCTTATGGCTGTGGCATGTGGGGCAGTTGCAGCAAATCTATACTATGCTCAGCCACTCCTTTCTGATATTGCAAGAACCTTTCATACCAGCCAGGAAACAATAGGCCTTGTGCCAATGCTTATGCAAATAGGTTATGCACTGGGTATGCTGCTTATATTACCCCTAGGGGACATGAAAAGACGGCGCCCATTGATAGTAATGATGCTTATCCTCTCTTCAATAGCATTGTTGCTGGTATCCTTCTCAATAAACCTTGAAATGCTTCTTATATCATCATTTGCACTCGGCTTTACAAATGTTACTCCTCATCTAGTGGTAGCCTTTGCAGCCCAGTTATCCGATCATAAGGAAAGAGGCAAGACGGTCGGAAGTGTAATGAGTGGCCTTTTAATTGGAATACTGCTATCGAGAACCTTCAGTGGTTTAATAGGTGCATCCTACGGCTGGAGAATAGTATTCATACTTGCATTTGTAATAATCCTTCTCCTTGCATTGTCAATGAGATTGTTTCTTCCAGATAGCCAATCTGCATCCAATATTAAGTATAGTAAGCTTTTATTTTCTATGTGGCACTTTATTAAGACAGAACCAGTTCTAAGGCAGGCGTCCATTACAGGAGCCTTGATGTTTGCCACCTTTAATATATTCTGGACGTCATTAATATTTCTGCTTGAGAGCCCTGCGTACAAATTAGGCGCAGAGGCAGCGGGCTTATTTGGACTTGTAGGAGTTACTGGTGCTCTAGCTTCACCAATCGTTGGAAGGATTGCTGATAAAAGAGGCACATGGATGACTCTTACATTTGCTATGGTTTTATCTACCTTGTCCTATGTATTTTTCGGGCTGTTTGGAATGCAGTTATGGGGACTTATTATTGGAGTCATTTTGCTTGATATTGGTATACAATCGGGCCAAATATCAAACCAGACCAGAATATATGCACTAAATGGAGAAGCTAGGAACCGAATAAATACTGTCTTCATGGTATCCTATTTTATAGGAGGCTCACTGGGTTCTATCCTTAGTACTTACAGCTTTGTTCACTATGGATGGACAGGAGTATGTGTTTCAGGTATATTATTAATGTTCATTGCGCTTACAATACAATTTTATAAAAGAAACTCCATTAAAGAAATTATCTAATAAATAGAGAGCGCAGATTGATATGTTTTTAAAATTACTCCATCCATGTGGATAATAAGTTTACCAAATTTTAAAATTAACGCCTCAAAATAAATCAGAGAACAAAGGAGTCATCATTTACAAAATAATGTATTATACATTGTGGAAATCTTCTTATAAGGTTAAAATTGTGATAATGATACAAAGATATTTGGAGCTAAGAAGAACTGGATTTCTCTTTTAAATGGGTATGTAATTAAAAAGATTGTTTTACGTGTCAAAGCAAGATTATCGGAGGATAGGATGCCATTTTTTAAACCAGAAGATAAAACTTATACCATGAACAATTCTGGACTAACAAAGAAACCATGGAGAACAGTGATTGGCTATGCGATTTTAGGCTTTCTTTGGATACTTTTCTCAGATCGGTTCTTAGCACTGTTTGTACAAGACCCAGTTAACTATGCCACCATGCAGACCTATAAAGGTTGGCTTTATGTGACGTTAACTTCCTGTGCACTATTTTTCTTAGTGAAATTTGATTACAGACATATTTTAGAACTAAATCAAAAACTTCTGATGCAGCATCAAACACTCGAGGCTGCATATGATGAATCTATTGCTTTAGAAGAACAATTAAAAGAGAAAATTGGTCATTTGCTAGGTAAACAAAGATTTATCGATACGATTCTTGACCATTCTCAAGTAGCTATTGTCATTTGGAATACAGAGGGAATAGTAATAGATGCCAACTCTTATTACCTTAAATTAGTAGGACGTGAATTAAAGGAGTTAGTCGGTAAACGCTGGCTTGATTTTTATGAGGAAGAATCAGAAAAACCAATGCTAGAAGCAATGATTAACACTTTAAAAAAGAATCGTAATGTCAATAATATTGAAAAAAAGATAGTTAGAGAAGATGGAACATTCGCATATACTCTATGGAATGATTCTATTGTAGATGGTGTTGAGGCATCTGGAACGTATATTGCTTCTTTTGGTATAGACATAACAAAAGAGAGAGAACACGAACTTAAAGCCATAAGCTTAGCTTATGAAGATCCAATAACAGGTTTAAGAAATCGTATTGCTTTTGAAAGAGATATGGAGATATATACTGCAGTGGGAGATGATTTCACGCTTTTTTATATGGATATTGATCAATTTAATGCCTTGAACGATTTACATGGACATAGCTATGGAGATTTGTTCTTAAAGCAATTAGCGGAAATGTTTAAAGTATATTGCCCTGACATCCAAGTTTATAGATGGTCTGGTGATGATTTTATTCTCTATAAAAAGTATAAATCTAATTCAAAGGACCTCAATCTCTTAATGGAAAAAGATGTTGAACGAATCAAGAGTTTTATTCATAAAAAATGGCAATTAAAGGAAGTTAGTTATACACCAACCATATCAATGAGCTCAGTGATCTTTCCCCAAGATGGAGAACTTCTAGATTTACTATTTAGGAATTTAGATTATACACTTCAAGAGGCCAAGCATCGGGGAAGAGGGAGCTATGTACGATTTGAAAGAAGCTTATATTTAGCTATGGAGCATCGTCTCCATTTAGAAACAAAGATGCTAACAGCTTTAAGTGATGATCACTTTTCATTATTTTATCAGCCAATATATCACCTTGATAGCGGTGCGATGGAAGGGGCTGAAGTTTTAATACGATGGTTAAATGAACCCAAGGTCAGCGTTGTAGAGTTTATTAAAATTGCTGAGGAGTCGGGCATTGTTTTAAAACTCGATGAATGGGTAATGAGAAAATCCTTCGAATTTTTGAGTAGGCATCAAGAAGAACTTGATGAGTTGATGTTATCTATCAATTTGTCCGCTCAAACCATTGCTTCAACTGAGCTAATTACTATACTAAAAGAATTAGTGTCCCGTTATCAAATTAACACTGCACAGGTGAAATTTGAGATTACGGAGCATAGTTTTCTTAAGGATTTCGAATTTGCGAATATTCAACTCAGTAAACTTAGAGAAATGGGCTTTTCTATTGTCCTAGATGATTTTGGTATCCAGTATTCCTCATTGAGCTATTTAGCAAAACTACCTTTTACGCATTTGAAAATTGATAAATCCTATATTGACCGAATTGTAACAAACGAAAAGGAACGCGTCATAGTGAAGCATGTGATACAACTTGCTCATAGTTTAGGTTTATCAACGGTTGCAGAAGGAATCGAAACTGAAGAACAGCGATTAATTGCATCCCAGATGGGTTGCTGCTTTGCACAAGGCTACTTATTTTCTAAACCGCTGCCAGAAAGCTCGTTCTTAGAGTTAATTTTACAGAAGGCTTTACCTAAAGATTAAGGAAAAAAGATGAATACTTTAAATAAAGAACTTAGTTTTAATAAAATAGGAACAATAATACCAGCAATTTTAATCGGCATAGTAGGTATGGTTGGTAATGATGTGCCAATAAGTATATTGCTGCAGAATCTAGTTGCTATGATTATATTTGGTTTAATGGCATTATTCTTTATTTATAAAGGTGTCAGAATCAAAGACGAAATTATTATAGTCATATCATTAATACTGTTATTTCTTTCACTGTTTGGGAATGGTATAGATGGTGTACACAGGTGGATAAAATTAGGGATATTAAATGTGAATGTTGCTATGATAGTTTTACCTATAACTATAGTAGCATCCTATAATTTGTTAATAAAAAAGAGAGTGAAGTATGCATTGATTATTATAGTAATCATTGCAATACTTCTGGTCTTACAACCAGATGCATCTCAGCTAATGGGGTTTTCTATTCCTTTAGTAATCATTCTGTTTGATAAGAAAATAAATTTAAATCCTATTCTTAGATATGTTGTTTCATTAATACTTATTTTCCTAATGATTTTATCTTTGATATTTGTAGATAATTTAGCCTCTGTTAGTTATGTTGAAGGAATTTTGGGATTGTTAAAAAATATGTCACCAATTTTGTTGGTAATGGGAATTATTTCATTGATTTTAATACCACTTCCATTTATATTGTTTCCACCAAAAGAATTTCGACGTTTATCTATATGTATAGGTTTATATTATATCTTAATTATGATTGCTACTTTATTTGGAAATTTTCCTGTACCTTTTATGGGATATGGAATATCACCAATAATTGGATATTTTATTGTAATATGGTATACAAATATGAAATGCTATTAATTATTGATTCCAATGTAAAAGGCCTCCTTTCATTTATCTGCTAGAGAAATAAAAAGAAGCCTTATATAAATACTCTAAAGTCAATCCTCGAGAATAGCGAGGATTTCATTTCTTCGAAAAATTGGAAGACTGAACGGAGAGTTATACCTTGCCAAAAGAAAATCCCCAGTTGGTTTCCATTCTGTTTTATTTAGCCATCCAATTAGTTGATTTTTATAATTCGAAATCTTTTCAGAATCAACATTTCCAGAAAAAGTAATAGCTGCAATCAAACGTTTTTCATATCTACGAACAGTAACGCTTGGATCATCGGGATTAGGTGGACCGTTCTCAGCAAATTGTCTTGGCATTACAAATTCAGTTGTCTTATGATTTTCGTTTAAATCATTTATAACCGGTACTGTCATTGATATTTTTTCCTTATTTGCATTATTACCACTAATGTAAGAAAATAATTTATTAAATCCCATTGTTTCCCCAATATTAGATTCATTGGTAGTTACGGTAAAGAATGATTCATAACTTCTAATTTCAAAGTCACCATCTTTCTTAAGCACTTCATATACAGCTTGATTTCTTGGCATAAAGGACACCTCCTTGAGCTAGTATTTAATACAGTTTCATTATATTCCTTTTTATACTATAGAAGAAGACTATTATAAAAAGAATATTTTTGAAGGATAAGATTGAGTTAAATATAGCTGGTAGTATTTTTTATGTTTAAATAAATGTCTAAATAGATTACAATTGAAAGAAATGCCCAAGCAGTAAGTATATACCACGAGAAATAAGAAAGACTATTAAATAGGAATTGAGTGTGCGCTATGAATAAAAAAACGAATATCCGGTTCATCATCTTAATTGTTGGAGTTATTGTTCTTGGCTTTTTTATAACCAGTATTCTTAACTATAATGCCAGCAATAAAATCATTCAGGACGATGGGGAAAATATCACTAAACTGACGGCTATGACCATTTACGCCGAGATTCAGAATGAACTAACTAAGCCTATTTTTGTGGGACTTACTATGGCCAACGATTCCTTTGTCAAGTCCTGGCTGGCTGAGGAAGATAAACAAGATCAGACAGCTATAACCCGTTATTTAAAGGGGATTAAAGCAAAATATGGATATAGTTCAGCTTTTCTGGTTTCTGGAAATTCGGGGAATTATTACAATGCAGATGGGATTCTTAAAAAGATATCCACAGTGGATAGCCACGATGTCTGGTTTTATGATTTTGTCAAATCTGGGAAGGACTACGCTCTGGATGTAGACACGGATCAGGCAAACAAAGACACTCTTTCTATTTTCATTAACAGTAAAATCATAAATGAGGGAGACAAAAATGCTAGCGTCATTGGGGTAGGCCTAGAAATGCGCGAGATACAAAGTATTCTAGCATATTACAAAGAACTGCTTCAACTTGACATCCTTCTGATAGACACCAAAGGTTTTGTTCAGGTTGCCACAGATGATTCGGCCATTAAAAATATTAATTATTTTTCCCAGTTGGGCAATTCGGATATGAAGGATCGTATTCTAGATAATAAGGAAGATTTTGAAGTCTTAAGTCCAGAAGGTAGCATTAATGACAATTATGTTTTCACTAAATATATTAATGATTTGGACTGGTATATTGTGGTGAAAAATAACCCTAAGGCTTTACATGCGGCGCTATTTCAGCAGCAGCTTGTCAACTTGGCGATTGTAATTGTAGTGGTTTCGATGGTGGTTTTCATAACGGTAATACTTATTAGGAGATATCAACATCGTATTATGCAGCTTGCAACAACGGACGTGCTCACAGGTCTTTTCAATAGAAGAGCTATGGGCGATGATTTGAACCAATTGATTGGGGAGGCGAATAAAACCGGCAAGTCCCTTTGCCTGTTTCTTTTCGATATTGATGATTTCAAGAAAATCAATGATGCCCATGGGCATATAGCTGGGGATATGGCACTGGCAAGAACAGCCAATGTGGCCAGAGAATATTTGAAAAATAATACTATTTACAGGATTGGTGGCGACGAGTTCGCTGGGACAATCAATCAGGATATTGCTACTGCAAAAGTAACGCTAGAGGGGCTCCGAAACAGGATTGAAAAGGACGAGGAACTGTTGGCTTATGAACTGACAGTAAGTATCGGAGTATCAGCATATGTTACAGGACAAACCCAAGATCAGCTAATGTACCGCGCAGACCAAGCCATGTATCGAGCCAAGGAAATAGGGAAGAATAAGGTAGTCAGTTAGAAATATGTATAAAGATTTCTAACTGCTAATACCTGCATAGAACCTTTAAAATTCAAGTAATCTTATCTCTATTCCACATGCTTTATCAACAGTAGAGAATGTTATAATTTAATAAAAATAACTTATTCTTCAATATAATGAAGGATAAGTTGAGGAGTATTATGATGGCAAAAAAATTTGAAGAACCAATATATTTAAAGAAACAGAAGAATTATCCTAATGGAGAAAATGCAAAAAACCTTGAAAAAGATATAAGAAAACTTTTAGAATCTCAAGCTTTTGCAGTGCTTGCTACACAGGGGAGAGGAATTACAGTTACCTCCTTGATTACCTTCAATTCTAGCGCTGATTTAAAAAATATAGTTTTTGTAACCCCTAGGAATTCAGAAAAATACGATCTAATTGCTAGGGATGAGAATATCTCTATTTTGGTTGACGATCGTTCAATGCATCAAGATAGCATAAATGAAATCAGCGCATTGACGATTATTGGAAAAGCTAGAATTTTATCTATTGAAAAAGAAATTCTTGACTGGGGTAATCATTTGACAAAAAAGCATCCTAATCTTAAATCATTTGTAAAGGCACCGAGCAGTGCAGTTATCCTTGTAGAGGTTGTTCGATATCAATATGTTAAAAAATTTCAGGAAGTATGGGAGTGGGATCCAAGTAATCACTATACTAAATAAGTTTAACTTTTTAATACAATGAATTTTGTAAAAGTGCTTGTGCTGTTCCTGTTTGGTTGATTTAAATAAGGCCTATTTGGCAACTATCATACTAATGCTACAATTAAAGTGTGAACAAATACAATCCCTTCATTAAGAAAAGAAATACTCACGGATTTAATCCGTGAGTATTTAGGGTCTAGTATGTAACAAGAGGTTCATGCACGTTGCTGTCATATCTAATTAGATTGATCATAAGCTTCTTGTAGCCAAGTTATAAGCTCTATGTCAACATCTTCGACAGATTCAATTTTAACTACAAATTTACACATGCTACCTTTGGGTTGTTCAATTAACCTGTCAGTACCTTGGTAATCTTTTAGATTAATCCCAATTTCCATTCTTGTATTGGTTTTAGGACCAATGATTGCAAACTGTCTCTTACGTTTTAAACTAAGATAGCCCTTCTTAGGTAATATCTCAAAATCACCAAATTCACTAATCTTACTCATGATTAAGTCGTGAATTGGCCTAAAATATGATTTTCTCCCACTGTAGATTTCATCAAGAATCGTTGATACATCTTTTCCTTCTGCCATACTTGCACCATCTGATTTTGTAATTATGTGAACAAGTGTATTAGCAAAACCATAACTTAACTGTAATTCTTGCATAAAATAACTTCGGATATCGCTATGCTTTATTAGGTTAGATTGTTTATATAGAGTGTCAATTTCATCATAAGATTTACCTGTCATCGTTTTAATTTTATCCATAAATTCTTGTGTTGCTTTGTCCATAAAATCACCTCATTCTTAAACAATTGTATTTAAGTTGCATTTTCTACATTTTAACATTGAAAAAACATCTTATCAACTTTAGCTCAAAATTCCTAAGTTTGTTAATATGGCGATAATAGTTATAATATTAATATGGAGGATAAATATGAACATACAAATATTTGGAAAGCCTAAATGCTTTGATACCAAAAAAGCAGAAAGATACTTCAAAGAACGAGGAATAAAATACCAACTCATAAATATAACCGAAAAAGCAATGAGTAAAGGAGAACTCCAAAGTGTCATACAAGCAGTAGGAGGATACCAAAACCTAATCGACCAAAACTGCAAGGACAAAGACCTATTAGCACTAGTCAAGTATCTTAGAGAAGAAGATATAGAACAAAAAATCCTTGAAAACCAAAGGATAATCAAGACACCTATTGTTCGTAATGGAAAAAAAGCAACAATAGGATATCAAACAGATATATGGAAAAATTGGGAATAGAGACATAAGACAGTGGCAAAGAAGTCCAAGATAGGTTAGAATAGTAAGGGACGTAAAATGTTTTAATATAGAAAACTAATCAAATCATTATTTGATTTGAGAATTTAGAATGGAGAAATAAATTGATAAATGTAGTAGACGTAGGCTTAAGTTTTGGAGGTCAAAAGTTATTTGAAGGAGTAAATATAAAATTTACAGCCGGAAATTGTTATGGAGTAATTGGAGCAAATGGTTCTGGTAAATCCACATTTTTAAAAATACTTTCCGGAGAAATAGATTCAAATCAAGGAAATGTATCAATGACACCAGGTGAAAGACTTGCAGTATTAAAGCAAGATCATTTCGAATTTGATGAATTTACTGTGTTAGATACAGTAATTATGGGACATAAAAGACTCTATGAAATAATGACAGAAAAAGATACTTTATACTCAAAAGAAGATTTCAGCAATGAAGACGGAATAAAAGCATCAATATTAGAGGGCGAATTCGCAGAACTAAACGGTTGGGATGCAGAGACCGATGCCGAAAAATTACTGATGGGATTAGGTATTAAAAAAGATATACATTCTAAAAAAATGTCCGAACTTTTGGGCGGAGAAAAAGTAAAAGTATTACTAGCCCAGGCACTATTTGGTAACCCTGACAATTTACTATTGGATGAGCCTACCAACCACCTGGACTTTAGAGCCATTACCTGGCTAGAAGAATTTTTGATGGATTATCCTAATACTTTAATTGTTGTATCACATGACAGACACTTTTTAAATAAAATATGTACACATATGCTGGATATAGATTATGGTAAAGTAAATCTATATGTGGGAAACTACGACTTCTGGTATGAATCAAGTCAACTGGCATTAAGATTATTGAACGACCAAAACAAGAAAAAAGAAGAAAAAATCAAGGAGCTACAAAGCTTCATCGATAGATTTAGTTCCAACGCATCAAAAGCAAAACAAGCAACATCAAGAAAGAAAGCCCTCGACAAAATCAATGTTGAGGATATTCAACCATCATCAAGAAAATACCCATTTGTAGGCTTTACACCAGAGCGAGAAGCAGGGGAACATATATTGGTGGCTGAGGGTCTGACCAAGACAATCGATGGTGTAAAAGTATTGGATAATGTAAGTTTTACTATTGATAAGGGGGATAAGGTTGTTCTACTTGGAAAAAATGACTTATCAAAAACAACATTATTACAAATTTTAATGGAAGAAATTGAACCAGATTCAGGTACTTTTAAATGGGGTGTTACAACATCTAGAGCATATCTTCCAAAAGACAACACAGAATACTTTAAAGATAGTGAGGATAATCTTATTGACTGGTTAAGACAATACTCAAAAGAACCAAGTGAGCAATATATCAGAGGTTTCCTCGGAAAAATGTTGTTCTCAGGGGATGAGGCTTTAAAGCAGGTGAAAGTACTATCCGGTGGTGAAAAGGTAAGATGTATGTTATCAAAATTAATGTTGTCACAAGCCAATGTCCTGCTTTTAGATGAGCCAACAAATCACTTGGACCTTGAGTCAATTCAATCCTTGAATAATGGTTTAGCTGCATTTAAAGGAACATTGTTATTTACATCACATGACCATAGTTTCATCGAAACAATTTGTAACAGAATTATTGAAATTACACCAACAGGTTTATTTGACAAAATAATGTTTTTTGATGAATTCCTTGAAAATGATGAAATTCAAAAAGAAATTGATAAAATGTATGAAGTTTAATATATAGGGTGGTGCAAAGATGATCTATGTAGCTTTGCTTCGAGGAATAAATGTTGGCGGAAATAACAAAATCGAAATGAAAAAGCTGAAAGAAAGCTTCGAAAGCATAGGACTCTTGAATGTAATCACCTATATTAACTCAGGCAATGTCATATTTAAAGACACTGAACATACTAAAGAAGAAATAGTGTCATTAATAGAAAATACTATTTATAAGAAATTTTTATTGAATATAAAAGTCTTAATTTGTAGCATAGAAGATTTTGAATTAATAATTAAACACATACCATATAATTGGAATAATGATAAAAATATGAAATGCGATGTAATGTTTTTATGGGAAGAAATAGACAGTGAAGTATTAGTTGATAAATTAGAAGCCAAACCTGGCATAGATACGATTATATATGTACCAGGAGCCATAATATGGGCTGTTGATAAAATTAATCTAACAAAAAGTAGTTTACTGAAGCTAGTGGGAACCATAACGTATAAAAAAATGACAATTAGAAACGTTAATACAACTCGTAAAATATATGAATTAATGAAAGGAATGCAAAACTAAAGCATTCCTTTTTTTCAATTTTATTGTGAAATTCTTGATGTAGGAGTAAAATTGATTTAAATCCAAAGTGGTTATTGAAAAGGGGTGTTCAAATGAAATCCATATGGAATGGAGCAATATCTTTTGGACTGGTAAATATTCCAGTTAGTTTATTTACCGTGGAAGAAAGTAACGATTTAAAGTTTAACTATATTGATTCAAGAGATGAAAATAAAGTTAAATACAAAAGAGTTAACGAAGTAACAGGCAAGGAAGTTCCCTGGGAAAACATTGTCAAAGCATATAAGTTTGAAGACGGAGACTATGTGGTAATGACAGATGAAGATTTTGAAAAGGCAGATCCAGAAGCTTCAAAAACTGTTGCTATAGAAACATTCATCGACTCATGTGAACTCTCATTTATGTACCTTGAGAAACCATACTATATGACCCCATCAAAAGGTAGTGAAAAACCCTATGTCCTACTACGTGAGGCACTTAAAAAAACTGGCAAGATTGCCATAGCCCGTGTGGTAATTAGAACAAAAGAACACCTTGCAGTTATTTATACAAAAGACGAAGGACTAGTTTTAAATCTAATCCGTTTTTATGAAGACATTAGAGCAATGGAGCAACTTAAAATACCTAAAGCCATAAAAATAACTGATAAGGAAATGGAATTGGCCGAAAGTCTTATCGAAGGCATGACAGAGGATTGGAAACCCGAAAACTACAAGGATCAATTCACTCAGGCAATAATGAAAAGAATAGAAGCTAAGTCAAAGAAAAAAGGGAAAGCAATTGATGATGAAGTTGAACCAGAAGTAGTGACAACAGAAGCCCCAGGAAAAGTTATTGATATTATGGACCTACTGAAAAAAAGTGTCAAAGCCTATCCAAAAAAATCAACAAAATAACATTGATTTTAACAGAAAGAAAGTGCATTGATGGCTAGAGAACTAGACGAATATCAAAAAAAAAGAGATCCTAACAAAACAACTGAACCAAAAGGTAAAATAGCTAATAGTGGAAACAAGCTAGCATTTGTTATACAGCACCATGCTGCAACACGTGACCATTATGACTTTCGCCTCGAATGGGATGGTGTACTATTAAGTTGGGCAATCCCTAAAGGACCATCCTTTAATACTAAAGACAAGCGACTAGCTATTGAAGTTGAAAATCATCCATTAGAGTATAAAGATTTTGAAGGAACCATCCCTAAAGGTGAATACGGTGGTGGCACCGTTATGATCTGGGACGAAGGGGAATGGGAACCTCAAGAGGGTTTTGCAAAAGGACTAGAAGAAGGGTCTTTAAAAATTATTTTAAAAGGAAATCGATTAAAAGGTAAATGGGCGTTAGTCAGGCTTAAACAGGATAAAGATAACAAGAAAAATTGGTTATTGATAAAGGAAAAAGATAAGTATGCCATGGATAACGATGGCATATCCGAATATATGACAAGTGTTCGTACAAATCGAACAATGAATGAAATAACAGAAAATAAAGAAGCTATCAAGATAAGTCTCCCATTTGAAAAAACCAAGGTACAACTAGCCAAACTTGTGGAAAAAGTACCTGAGGGGGATGGTTGGATTTATGAACTTAAATACGATGGTTATAGGATAATAGCCTATCTAAATGATAATAAAGTTCAACTAATATCCAGAAATGGTCAAGATTATTCCTTGAAGTTTAAAAGTATTGCTGAGGCCCTTATTAAGTGGGGCGCTGGTAGATCCATGGTTCTAGATGGAGAAGTAGTTATTCTTGACAAGAATGGCAGAACTGATTTTCAGGCACTTCAAGAATATCTTAAATCACCTAAAAGTCAAACGCCTATTTTCATCATGTTTGATCTTTTAGCACTATCTGGAGTGGACTTAAGAGGTGAAACTCTTTTAGAGAGGAAGGGCAAACTATCTTCACTGATGCAGGATAATCCTCAAATTTTACAATACAGCAATCATATTGATATTGCAGGCAAGGAAACTTTTGTAACAGCTTGTCAAGCGGATATGGAAGGTATTATTTGTAAAAAAGCAAACTCTATTTACAGTGGTACAAGAAATGGTGACTGGCTAAAAGTGAAGTGTGGGAACAGACAAGAATTTGTGATAGGTGGCTACTCACTAACAAACAAAAAGAAAAGTGGGGTGAGTGCTCTACTCCTTGGTGTTTATGAAGGAGAAAATCTGATTCATGTAGGAAGAGCCGGAACAGGATTTACCCAAAAAAACATGACAGACTTAGAAAAACAATTTGAAAAACTAAAAAGAACATCATCCCCCTTCAAAGAAGCACCTAAAAAACGTGCTGATGAAGAAATTATTTGGCTTAGTCCAAAGCTTGTAGCTGAAATTAGTTTTGCCCAATGGACTAATGATAATCTATTAAGACAGGCGAGTTTTAAAGGCTTGAGAATGGATAAGGCTCCAATGGAAGTAATACGAGAGGTGCCTCAAGAAGAAGCGGAAAAGAGCAATCGCAAGAGTACCATAGTGAGTGGGATAAAGATTAGCAATCCTGATAAGGAAATGTTTGAAGGTTTTGGTATTACTAAAGAAGATATTGCAAAATACTATAATAAAGTTGCAAAGCGCATGATGATTTTCGTAGGTAATCGAATTTTAAGTCTTGTAAGATGCCCTCATGGTATCCCAGGGGAATGTTTTTATCAAAAGCATTTATTGAAGGAGATTGAAGGCCTGAAGATGATGCCAATTGAAGAATACTTCTATTTAGAGAATGCAGAGGCACTAATTAGATTAGTGCAAATGGGTACGATAGAATTCCATACCTGGGGTAGTAAAGTGCAGAAACTAGAAACACCTGATATGTTGGTTTTTGATCTTGATCCTGCAGAGGGAATGGAACTGGAACAAGTGCGTGAAGGTGTTCGGGATATGAAGAAAATTCTCGATGAGATTTCCTTGAAATCATTTCTTAAGACTAGTGGTGGAAAGGGGTATCACATTGTTGTTCCACTTGAGCCTTCAGCCGATTGGAATGCTGTTAAGTCATTTGCAAAAATGACTGCTATAGCAATGGAAGAAAGATGGCCTGACAAATATACTAGTAATATGAGGAAAGAAAACCGTAAGGGTAAAATCTATATTGATTGGGTTCGAAACGGAAGAAGCGCTACAAGTGTTGCACCTTATTCAGTCAGAGCAAGAAAAGGGGCTCCTGTCTCAATGCCAATAAGTTGGGAGGAGCTAGATACAGTAGCTCCAAATGGAATCAGTATTGAGGATGCTATAAAAAGACTCCAGGGGGAAGATCCTTGGAAGGGTTTCTTCAATATTAAACAGAAAATATATCAATAAAGGAGGGAAAATTATGGAACACAAGTTAACACCATTGCCTTATAGCATGGAGGCTTTAGAGCCAACAATCTCGAGAGAGACTTTAGAATACCATTATGGTAAACATCATCAAACGTATGTTACTAATTTGAATAAGTTGATTATTGACACTGAATTTGTGGATATGTCATTGGAAGAAATAATTATGAAGTCTAGTGATGGTATATTCAATAATGCAGCACAGGTTTTTAATCATACTTTCTATTGGAATTGTTTAGCTCCAAATGCTGGAGGTGAACCAAAGGGCAAAATAGCAGAGGCAATCAATCACGAGTTTGGCTCATTCGATTCCTTTAAGGAAAAATTTAGTCAAAAAGCTATTACAACTTTTGGCTCAGGATGGGCTTGGTTAGTGAAAAACAAGGATGGAAAATTAGAAATAGTCAGTACTAGCAATGCAGGAAATCCATTAACTGATGGGAAGAAACCATTGTTAACATGTGATGTTTGGGAGCATGCTTACTACATCGACTATAGAAATGCGAGACCTAAGTATGTTGAAAAATATTGGGATTTAGTTAATTGGGATTTCGTATCATCGAATCTATAAGATATAAGAATTGAATTTTAAGTTCTTGCCACTGAGTGTGTAAGAAGCATTCAGTGGTTCTTTTATATAAGAAAATTTATAATATAGAGAGGCTGAAGTAGAAATGACAACGGAAAAAGGAATCACTCAATATTTTGGAGAAAATTTAGCTGAATTACTTTCTGATAAAATACTAGAAGTCTATAAGTCTTTTAATAAAGGGGAGTATATTACCGCAATAAGAGAAAATTGTGATAATCTTAGTTATACAAAAAGAATAGAATTACACGCAGATCAATTAAAAAATTATTTGCCTAAAGATTTTAAACAAGCAGCAAAGATACTTGTCAGTATTTTAGGAGAAGAGAATAAAAATGAAACAGGCATGTTTAAAGAGTATTATTGGGTAATGCCAATTGGAAAATTTATTGAGAAATACGGCTTGGATTATTATGAAGAGTCAATGTCTGCAATCGAAGAAATAACAAAAAGAAATACTGGAGAGTATGCAATAAGACCATTTATAAAAAAGTATCCAGAGAGATCATTGCAAAGAATGAATATTTGGGCAAAGTCCGAAAACTTTCATTTAAGAAGATTGTCTAGTGAAGGACTTAGACCAAAACTTCCTTGGGCTACTAAGCTAGAGACCTTTAATGAAAATCCAGAACCAGTATTTAAAATTTTAGAAATCCTGAAAGAAGATGAAGTATTGTTTGTAAAAAAATCAGTTGCTAACCACTTAACAGATTGGCTAAAAGTTAATAAGGAGCCAACAGTGAAATTGATATATAGATGGAGTGAATCAAAGAATAAAAATACAAACTGGATTATAAAAAGAGCTACAAGAAAAATAAATATTGACTAAGATTTGGAGGTGAAGGTCATGAAAAAAATTTTATCAGTTCTAATATTAATCATATTATTAATATTAGTAGTAGCTTGTAAACAAAAAACATCAGAAGAAATACCTAATGAAGTTCCAGAAGTTATACCAAATGGCTACTCTGTGGAAGATGCTTTTCCTGATATTACCTTTAACCGACCTCTTGATATTCAAAATGCAGGAGATAAAAGTGGTCGACTATTTATTGTAGAACAACCAGGACGTATTTACATACTACAAAAAGAAGATGCAAAAGAAAAAGCACTTTTCTTAGATATTGAAAACATAGTAAATGATGATGGAAACGAGCAAGGTCTCCTAGGACTGGCTTTCCATCCGGATTTTGAAAAAAATGGGTACTTTTTTGTTAATTACACTGATAATAGTGGGACTGTTATTTCACGCTTTAAAGTCAGTAACAACCCAAATATAGCTGACAAGTCCAGTCAGGAAATTCTATTAAAATTCAACCAGCCATTCGATAATCATAATGGTGGGGGTATGGCATTTGGTCCTGATGGTTATCTTTACATAGCATCAGGTGATGGTGGTAGTGGTGGAGACCCACAAGGTCATGGACAGAATAAAAAGAGCCTTCTAGGTAAAATTTTACGTATTGATGTAGATAATAGGGATTCTGGATTAAATTATGCCATACCAGAGGATAACCCATTTGCAGGAAATTTGGAAGGTTTCCGGGAAGAAATTTATACATATGGATTGCGTAATCCATGGAGATTTAGCTTCGATTCCAAAAATGGTACTCTTTTTGCAGCTGATGTTGGACAAAATGCTGTGGAAGAAATCAACATCATTGAAAAAGGCAAGAACTATGGTTGGAACATTATGGAAGGTACTAAGGAGTTTTCTCCTGATTCAAATGTTGATTTAAATACATTAGAGCCACCTATATATGAGTATCTTCATCCTCTTGGCCTTTCTATAACTGGTGGTTATGTTTATCGTGGTCAAGAATACAAAGAACTTGATGGCTTATATATTTATGGTGACTTTATTTCTGGTATAATTTGGGCTTTGGATTATGAAGAAGGTAAAGATCCTATAAGCATTATTTTAACTGAATCAAATCTTAGGATTTCATCATTTGGTCTATCAGAAACAAAAGAACTTTATTTAACTTCCTTCGACGGTAAAGTATATCGTCTTATTCATTAAATTAGATAAAACTTAAAGCAGTAATTATAAATTATGCAATAACTGCTTAATTTTAATATTAGTAAAAAGTTATTGACATACAATTACTAATTAATTAAGATAAAGAACATCATATATAAATCGAATAATGTTATTTTCTTAAACTAAATGGAGGGGATGTACATGAAAAAAACAATACATATATTATTAATATTGTTATTAATTTCTTTAGTGAGTATTGGTTGCTCTTCCAATAACAAAAGTAACGAGGAGGATAATGATAAAATTGGAATTAGAGGATTTATTACAGATATTGTAATAGATGGGAAACAGGGAAGTATAACGGTAGAAGGAAATTTAGATGATGATACAATGTATGATAAAGGGGTAGTAAAAATAACAAAAGACACACTTATTCAAAAAGATAATATGAGTAGATTATTTGATATTTCAGATTTAGAAGAAGGTATTATGGTAGAAGTTATATTCAAAGGAGCAGTTGCAGAATCATATCCAGTTCAAGGAACAGCTGGCATTGTTAGAATGATTACTGTTAATTCTCAAAAATAATAAAAGAAAGCAAACTGAAGTATAATGAAGAACTGACTAGGGACTGATTCCAGTAATATGCCGGATTCAGTCCTTTTAAATTCCATGTAATCCGTTTATGATTAATATCATATTAAAAAAAGCAAGATAGTAAATAAAATATTACTTACACATCACTTTTCTTGATTCAAGAAGTTTATATAAGATAATATATTTTTTATTATAGAAACTGAAATTAGTAGTATACTATGAATATAGTCTTAAAAAATTTGGAGGAATATATTATGAAGTTTAATCAAAATTATCTTAATGAGTATAAAAATCTAATTAAAAATACAGACTTGCAAAAAGGCTATCAGGAATTAATTAAGTTATTTCGTTTTTTGCGTATTGAACTTGAAAAAGAATTAACTGAGTATACTTTCTCAGGTAATATTGTAGAAAACAATATGGACTATTCATATTTTCAACTTGTTGATAAAAGATTGAAAGACTTAGGCATTAAAATACAGGTAGTTTTTAAACATAAGGATTTCCGATTTGAAATCTGGGCATCAGGATATAATCGTCAAATACAAAATAAATATTATGAGTTACTAAAGAATAAAAATCTGCCATATATTTTTAATGATCAACCAAACCGGATTGACTATATATTAAGATACCCACTTGATGAGAATCTTGACTTAAGTGATGGTCTTGGATTAGTAAAAGGAATAAAGAATTCAACAATCAGATTTATTGGAAATATTAATAATTTATTGGAGGACCAAAATGAAGAAACAATGGTATGAAAAACTCTTTGAAAACTATGGAGAAAAATATGACAAGGAAATATTTACCCAGGGTACAGTAGGAGAATGTGACTTTATTGAAAAGGAACTTAACCAAAATAAAAAGCTAAAGATAATTGATATAGGATGTGGTACAGGCAGACATTCTATAGAATTAACCAAAAGAGGCTACAATGTGACTGGTATAGACCTGTCTGCAGGGCAATTGGATAAAGCTAGAGAAAAAGCAAAAAAGAACAATTTGGAAATTGAATTTCTAAAACATGATGCTAGAGATCTACCATTTGAAAAACAGTTTGATGTAGCCATAATGCTCTGTGAAGGTGGCTTTCCATTAATGGAAACAGATGAAATGAATTATCAGATACTAGAAAATGTAGCCAAGTCGCTAAAAGATTCAAGCAAGTTCATATTCACTACTTTAAATGGTCTATTCCCTATATATCACTCAATCAATGAATTCCTAGAAATAGGCAATAATCAAGAGGGTGCACAATATAGGAGTCAAACCTTTGATTTAATGACCTTTAGGGACCAGAACATAACAACCTTTACTGACGACAATGGTGTAACACATAAGTTAGAGTGTAACGAAAGATACTATATTCCTAGTGAAATTAATTGGCTGCTAAAATCCTTAGGCTTTAAAAAGATTGAAATATTTGGAGCTAAAATTGGAGCCTATTCTAGAAACGATCAATTAACAACACAAGATTATGAAATGCTTGTAATAGCAGAAAATTAGGATAAAATATTGGAGAAGAAATGGTAACTATATATTTTTCAGGAACTGGCAATAGTAGATACATAGCAGAATATTTTTCCAGGACAATGGGTTGTGAGCATTATTCTATTGAAGAAGACATTGATTTTAAAAAACTAATTAGTACTAATGACCCAATAACTTTTTGTTATCCGACTTATGGTTCTTGTGTTCCTTTTATCATGCGTGAATTTATTTTAGAATATAAAAAATACTTAAATGATAAGAAGTTAATTATCCTATCTACACAACTTTTATTCTCAGGTGATGGTGCCAGGGTTCTCACTGAGCTACTAGAGGATATTAAATACAAGGTAATCTATGCAGAACATTTCAATATGCCAAATAATATATGTAATTTACCAATATTTACAAATCCAAGTAAAAAGAAAATAGGGAAATATATAAGTAAAGCTAATAAGAAGATAAATAAAATATCTAAATACATAAAGAAAGGAACCATCAAAAAGCGGGGGTTCAATATAATATCAAAATACCTGGGATTAATAAGTCAAAGAATATATTTTAAGGACATTGAAGAAAAGGCGAAAAACGATGTAAGAATTACAAGAGATTGTATACTCTGTGGTAAATGTGTCAGAATATGTCCTACTCATAATTTGGAAAAAGTGGGAAGTAGGATAGAGCAAAAAGGCAAATGCACCCTGTGTTACAGGTGTGTTAATGAGTGTCCAGTAAAGGCTATAACAGTCCTCTATCATAAGAAAGTACTGCAACAATATTCTGGGATTAGAATAAGAGGAGGTACCAATGAATTTAACAAATAAAGTTCAAAAGCTACTGAATAAAACAGCCAAGAAAACAAAGACGCTACAATTTAGTATGAAAATCCCATCATTGGGAATCAGCTATAATTATTCCAACACAGTACCAAATCAACATTTCCATAGCGCAAGTGTTGGAAAAATGATGACAGGAACTCTAGTTTTTATTGCCATAGAAATGGGTAAACTCAAACTAAATTCTAAAGTAAAGAATCTTTTAAAAGATGGCATGTTGGAAAAGTTATTTGTATTTAATGATCATGACTACCAAGATCAAATTACAATAAAAGAACTACTGGGACATACCTCTGGGGTCAATGACTACTTTGAAAGTAGAGCCTTTGATGGCTCTCTTTTTATAGATGATATTTTAAATAATCCTAACACCTTTTTTGAACCAGTTGATTTAATCGACTATACAAGAAATAAACAAGTAGCTATAGGGAAACCAGGAGAGAAGTTCTTTTATTCTGATACGGGGTATATACTATTAGGTCTTATTCTAGAATCAGTTTTTGAACTACCTTATCATAAGATTCTGGAAAAATACATATTTCAACCTGCAAAAATGGAAGAGACAACATTTTGTTTCTACAGCGAGGGTTTTAATCAAGATGACTTAGCACCTCTATATATTAATGGTGTTGACGTTCATAGTTTTAAAAGTATTAGTTGTGATTTTTCAGGTGGAGGGTTATCTACAACAGCTGAAGATCTTATAAAATTTCTGGAATACTTCCAAATGGGGAAGTTAATAAGTCAGGAATCTATTGCTGCGATGTCAAATTTTGATAATCCCTATAGACAAGGATTGCATTATGGTCTTGGCCTGATGGAAACAAGCTTCGAAGAGTTTTTCTTCCTCCTAAAAGGGTTGCCTCGTTTAAGAGGACACCTAGGAGTAACAGGTGTTCATGCCTGGTATGATCCAATTACAAAAAATTCTTTTGCAATGAATATTGGAAATACCAAGGATATGGTTAAAAGCTTTAGATTACTGATTGCTATTCTACAATTAGTTCAACGTGGGGTTAGTCAGAAATAATAATCAAATATTGTATTTTTAGAGATTAAGGAGTATTCTTAATTTAGAAAAGAAATAACTTGTATAAATTGATGAGGAGGGGATTTTAATGTCAGGTAAATTTGTAATAAATATAGAAAAAAAACATTTCAGGTTTCATCTAAAAGCTGCAAATGGTGAAATCATACTAAGTTCCCAGCCATATTCGGCACATGCATCATGTGAAAAAGGGATTGAAAGCATAAGGTTAAATGCCCCAATTGCTCCTATCGAAGATCAAACAATAGAGGGATTTAAAAAAGAAGTAAATCCTAAATTCGAAATATATCAATATAAAAATGGAGATTTTCGCTTTAGACTAAAAGCAAAAAATGGAGAATTAATTGGTACAGGTCAAAGGTATAAATCCAAAAGTGGTTGCCAAAATGGTATAGAGTCAATAAAGAAAAATTCTGTAGAAGCGATAATCGTTGACGAATAAAAGCATTTAATTTTCAAGAAAACTAGATACTAAATCACCGTATTATTTTGTATGAGTAATACGGTGATTCTAATATAGGAAGTGAAAATCTTGATAGAAAATATAAATAACAATAAAGTATTAGATGAAGGTCCATTTTATCATGGAACAAAAGCAGAATTGAAGTTAGGTGAACTTTTAGAACCTGGCTATAAGTCAAACTATGGCCAAATGGAAAAAGCTAAATATATATATCTCACAGCAACAATTAATGCTGCAATATGGGGTGCAGAACTTGCAGCAGGCAATGGGAAGGAAAGAATATATATAGTAGAACCAACTGGAGAAATAGAAAACGACCCTAATCTTACAGACAAAAAGTTCCCAGGAAATCCAACAAGATCATATCGTACAAAGCAACCACTCCTTGTAGTAGGAGAAATATTAGAATGGGAAAGTCATTCTAAAGAGGAACTTCAGCAAATGAGGGACCATTTAGAAAACTTAAAGAAACTTGGGATTGAGGCTATAAATGAATAAGAATGAAAAAGATAAAGATAGCAAAAAAGATATGAGCGATTTAATTGCTCCTTGTGGTATGAACTGTAGTTTATGTATTGCTTACCAGTTTAGAGAAAAAGATTTGAATAAAAAAGGATTTCAGAGGACCTATTGCCCTGGTTGTATACCAAGAGGTAAGAACTGCACTCACATGGCAGATTCTTGTGAACTACTTGCCAAGGGATTGGTGAGGTTTTGCTTTGAGTGTGATAAATATCCTTGTAAAAGATTAAAAGCTTTAGATAAAAGATATCGAACCAAGTATCATATGAGTATGATAGAAAATCTTGACTATATTAAAGAACATGGTGTAAAGGACTTTCTTGAACAACAAGAAGAAAAATGGACTTGTCCTGATTGTGGTGGAAAAATATGCTGCCATAATGGACTTTGTTTGGAATGTGAGCTGGAAAAGTTTCTACAAAACAAGAAGTACAGATGGGATGAGGAGTAGTGCTAATGAATACTATATTACTAAATGAAGATGTGACCAAATTTCTTGATAAAAGCAATCATCCTTTGAGGGCTGAAATAGAATATCTGCGTAAATTAATATTAAGTACAAATGTTGATTTATCAGAGGGCATAAAATGGAATGGTCCAAACTATAGTATTGGTACAGAAGATAGGATTACAATGAGAATTAATCCCACAAAGCAAATTCAGATAATATTTCATCGTGGTGCCAAGAAGAAAGAACAACCAAAAGAAAAGCTATTAAGTGATGATTTTGATTTGCTCTCATGGAAAGAAAATGATAGAGCAATTGTAACTTTCCGAAACTTTAAGGAAATTGAAGATAATAGTGAGACCTTTCAAAATATTGTAGATATGTGGATCAAGGCTACTTAAACAGGGGAAAATATGGATAATTATACAACAATAGAAATAGAAACTACACTAAAAATCCTTAAATCAATAATTGCTAACTGCCAAAAGATGCAACCTAAATTTTCTATGGGGACTCCACAATATACACTACTAAAAAACAGGATAAATGCATTGGAAATTTCAATAAGCTTACTATCAGAGAAGGAAGTGAGTAATAAATATAATAAGGAAGAACTAATAAAAGCACTAGATTCCATAACTTCAATAATAAATAAATGTGAAAAAGCACAGATGAAGTATACGGAAGGTACAGCTTATCATACAAGATTGAAAAATATAATAAGTGCAATGTTGATATCTAAAGAATATATAGATTGCAGAATTGAAACAGTAAGAGCATACTTATAATAATTAAACTAAAAACATTCATAAGGAGGTGCTATATGGATGGAATAAATAAAATAATGACTCATCTGTGGTTTGACAATGAAGCAGGAGTCGCAAGTGAATTCTACCTTAAAGTATTTAAAAACAGCAAGTTATTATCTAGGAGAACAATACCAGGAACTCCATCAAGGGATGTAGACAGCCTGACTTTGGAAGTGGAGAATATCAACCTCATGCTGTTATCTGCTGGACCATATTTCAAAATCAATCCAACAATTTCCTTTATGATTTCCTGTTCTACTAAAGAAGAAGTTAAATACTACTGGACCTCCTTTATTGAAGGTGGCGAATTAATGATGCCATTGGACAAATATGACTTCAGCGAACTATATGGCTGGGTTAAGGATAAGTACGGAGTATCATGGCAGATTATGTATGTTGGTGATCAAGAAATTAAAAATAAGATTAGACCTGCAATAATGTTTGTTGGAGAAAATGCAGGAAAAGCAGAAGAAGCAATTAATTTCTATACAAGTACATTTAAGAATGCAAGAATAGAATTAATCTCAAGATATGGTGAAAGTTTTCCACCAAATAAACCAGAAATGATTAACTTTGCTGAATTCATTTTAGAGGGTCAAAGTTTTTCCATTATGGATAGTGCCTTCGAGCATGAATTTCAATTTAATGAGGCAATTTCTTTTATTATTAATTGTGATAACCAAGATGAAATTGACTACTATTGGGAAAAGCTATCCGCAGTTCCTGAAGCTGAACAATGTGGTTGGATCAAAGATAAATATGGACTATCCTGGCAGATTACACCTACAGCAATGAATGACATTTTAAACAACGCTGATAAAGAAACATTAAAGCGTGTAACGGAAGCTTTCCTGCAAATGAAAAAATTCGACTTATCAATAATTGAAAAAGCATATAAAGGTGAATAAAAATAATCAGGAGGTAAAATAATGAAAAACATCAAACAAGAACTAACATCAGAACAAGTAAGAATACTAATCGAATTATTAAACACTCGATTTGATAAAAACATGTCAAGACATGAAAAACTAGACTGGAACTTAATAGAGGTTAAACTCAGATCAAATCCCGATAAACTATGGTCACTTAGTGAAATGGAAAGAACAGGTGGTGAACCTGATGTAATTGGTTATGATGAAAATAATGATGAATATATCTTTTATGATTGCTCACCTGAGAGTCCAATTGGTAGAAGAAACTTATGCTATGACGATGAAGCACTTGAATCAAGAAAAGAGAATAAGCCGGTAGGTAGTGCTATAGGAATGGTAGAAGAGTTTGGTATTGAAATCTTGACTGAAGAACAATATAGAGAGTTACAACAATTAGGAGAATTTGACAAGAAAACTTCTAGTTGGGTGAAAACACCAGATGATGTAAGAAAACTAGGTGGAGCAATGTTTTGTGATTTTCGTTATGGGAGAGTATTCCTTTATCATAACGGAGCAATCTCCTACTATGGAGTAAGAGGATTCCGTGGTTCTCTTCGGGTGTAGTTAATAAATTCTAATATAATTTAAAAGAGAGAGAAAATATGAATACAATAAGAGAATTAATAAACGATAATGCAAATCAAATAATTAAATTTATAGTTATAGCAGTAATTGGCTATATAGTTATTAAAGTAATAATGCTTATCTTTAACAAGTCAAAGTCTATAGTAAAAATAGACCCGAATGTAGGAAGCTTCCTTAAAGGATTAATTAAATTCTTGCTTTATGCAGTCTATATAATTATGCTTCTTACTTTGATAGGAATACCGATAACAACCTTTGTAGCAATGCTAGGCGCAGTAGGACTGGCAATAGCATTAGCATTACAGGGAAACTTGTCTAATTTTGCTAGCGCAATTCTAATATTAATGTTTAAACCTTTTGTTGTAGGTGACTACATTGAGTGTAAAGGAGATTCAGGTTCCGTCAGGGATATACAACTTCTCTTTACTACAATAATCACACCAGATAACAAAAAAGTTACTATCCCAAACTCAGATCTAATAAACTCCAGCGTAATCAACTATACTTCTGAAGATACAAGAAGAATAGATTTAATTTTTAGTGCTGGCTATGAGAGTGATGTTAAAATAGTTAAGGATGTATTGACTAATGTAGTAGCAAACCATGAAAAAATACTAACAAATCCTGAACCAATTATTAGACTTGCTAAACATGGAGACTTTTCACTGGATTATGATTTAAAAGTCTGGGTTAATACCTTTGATTACTGGGATGTTCTTTATGATTTAGAAGAAAGTGTCAGACAAGAATTTAACAAAAATAATATTGAAATACCATTTCCTCAAAGAGAGATGCTAGTAAGAAAAAAGTCGGAATAAATATTGAAAAATAATAGATTAAAGAGGAGAACTAATGTCATGGAGTAAAATTAGACAACAACTAGAGAGTTTTCTTCACCCTGATTTTAAAAGTATATTGTCATATAGTGCCACAGGGTATTCCTATGCACCTGATAAGTCAGGCATAAACTATATTACAATAAATAAAAAGAACATCTTCAATATGAATGATACCTCCACAAAAATTAAATGGTATCAAACAGAACAAGAGATTAAAAATGATAAAAATATATTATTACCTATCATTGATGAGGAAATTGAAGCAATAAAAATTGAAACTAATGGGGCAGTACCAGAAGATCGCTTGATAATAATGGCTAGGAATAAAAAGATGGTTGTTTTTGCCAAGGAACTTTTGACTGCACAAACTGTTTTAAGTAAATCTAATTTTCAAGTTATTGCAAATAAATTTCTATCGACTTCAATAGAAGATAGTCTTGAGAGCAATGATATATTATTAAATGTACTAGCAATTGTAGATAAAAGGGTAGGCAAGAAACGTTTAATAAGGATGTTTGATAAAATTAAATTAAAGCATCCTGTTGTTCAATACTTCTATGACCTTAGAGCTAGTTTATAGATTAATAATTTCCCTTTGACTTAGGTCATTGGGAATTTTTTTGCCTATAAAAAATTTTATTAAATTATTTATTGTCATATTTAATAAAATACAGTAAAATTAAATAGATATACTCAAGTTATATAAATTTAATAATAATAGGAGGCACAGATGAAGAAAATTAAAAAGTTATTATCTCTATTTCTAGTCGCGACAATACTTATATCCACAAGTGCACCAGGAATGACATTTATTCAAGCAGAAGAACCAGCAACAATTGATATAAATGTTGACCAGGATGATCTTTTAGATGTGGTATTAACACTAGGTAGGTCAGATTCAGATGTAACATCCCTGGAAGCAGACCTACTAGCAGCTCTAATCTCAAAAGGGGTGCCTTCTGATAAAATAAAGATACAAGCTGTTGAATCAAGTGAAGTCAGCGCTGGTAATACAACATCAGGCTGGGAAATATACGACCACACAAACTTCAACGACTCATCAGTAATCCCATACTTTAGACCTTATTATCAAGAAACAAATGGTAACTACACACTAACTAAACATATAGAGCCATTAGTAGTTGGTGATAAAACCAATATAGATTTTTATGGTTATGGAGCACCAGCATATAAGGACTTCATGTATATGCCAAATGGAGATATGGGAAAGAAAACCTTCGACTTTACAATAAATGAAGGCTCTTTCTATGATGCTCTAAACGGAGCAGGATTCATATTCAACACTTCAATGACAAGTAATACAAACTTGGCTAACAGAACAATGTCAGGATATTTGTTATTCTTCAATTATCCAGGAAGTGCTCCACCACCAGTTGCGGAAATATATAAATTTACAAATATAGATGTAAACACTTTTCATAATAATGGCTCAACACCTATAGAAAGCTATCCAGGTTTTGAAAAAATAGCCACATATCAGTCTATAAACGATTCAGAAAGAATTATTAAGATTGAAGCAACAACAGACAGTTTTAAAATGTGGTATGATGGTAACCCAGTAACTTGGAGACTAGTTTCCAATGGAACAAATACAACTGAAGTAAACCTCGCAACAGATTTTGGATCTTATGGATTCGGACCTTTGGTAGGTTACCTTTCACATGGCTGCAACAGACTTACTCACTTTACATTCAATAACGTAAGTATGAACACTGAATCCACAAAGCGCTTTTCTGATGTTATTAGAGAACCAGAATGGAGAGATGAATCAAAAAGATTTATCATTAATGCAGAAGATGGAGCAGTAGCAGACTTTTCAGACCCAGAAGCCTTAGGAGAAATTCTAGCTAGACTTGGAAATGAAAATATTCATTACCTAGGATGGGGTAAAGACAATGTTGATGGAGAAGCTTTTATTGCCAAAAACGATGGCAACGGTACTTATGTTGATAAAGATGCAAGTGCTACGGACACATATAGTGAACAAATTAATGCGTTAGCACAGTATATCTATGATCAATACATAGATGGTGTTGATAATGATACAGAATACTTAATATATGGCAAGCCAAGTTCTATGTCCATAACACCTGAAAGCGAACAAACTAACACCATAGATGATACTTGGCCAAATGGTAAATGGAGAATAGACCAAAATGAAAACTACTATGAAAACTCAACTGGATTAGTTCCTTATGACAACATATATTTGAATAATTTGGACATTTCCTTTACAGAAACAGGTAAATATGACATCTACTACAAAGATGTCTTAGTAAAATCTGTATATGTTCACCGTCAACCAATTGCTTCATTTAATGCGGTTCTTGACGGATCTAATAATGTTACTATAACAGACAACTCCTACGACCCTGATCGTGAAACCCAAACAGACAAAGGAATAAGTTCAGTTGTCTGGTCCTATAAGGAAACTACAGCAAGTAATTGGACTAGTGGCAAGCCAGCAAGCTTCACTGCAGATAAGAATTATATTATTAAACAAGTAGTCACAGATGAATATGGAGTAGAAAGTACACCATATTTAAGATACGTTACTACAACAACTAGTGCTACACCAACAACTCCAATAGCAGAATTCAAAGTGATTCCAGGTAGGCTGTTATCATATATAAGCGAAACAGTATCATACGAAGATACCTCTTACGATCCATCAGGTGAGTCAATCACTACAAAATTATGGAAGGTATCATTGAACGGATCAGAAATATACTCTGGAGCAACACCTAAGACTAGTTTTATAGGAGCTGCAGCAGGAACCTATAGAATTACATTAGATGTTAGAAATACAAGTGGTGTCTGGTCAGAAACAACAGCCCGCTATTTGACTATTGTTCGAGATGATACTGCACCAACAGCAACTATCAACACCAGTAACGGCACATACTATACAACAAAAACGGCTATCCTTAACTTTACAGATGAAGCTGGAGGAAGCGGATTCAGTCATAGATTTGCAAGAGTAACTAACTCTACAACAGCACCTACCGACTGGGGTTCTATGGGAACTAACAGCCAATATAGTGTCAATTTAAATAAATTAGGTAATAATTATGTACACTACAAGATATTGGACTATGCTGGAAATGAAAGAACAGGATATTTTGGACCAATAAATCTTGTTGATAATACGGCACCAAGCATACCAACTATAGATATATCCCCAGTATATATTGATGGTAGTTGGAAAAATTCAGCAATTGAATTAACAGCTTTTGATTCAACTGATGATTTTACTGCGGGAGAAGATATTCTATATGAAATCTCTACTGACGGAATTAATTTTTCTACAGGAAATTCTATAGAATTAACAGACGGTGGAATTCACACAATATATTTTAGAGTAACTGATGGAAGTGGAAATAAAACAGTTACAAGTAAAACTATTAGAATAGATATTACAATACCAAGTGTCAACCTAGATATGACTAGCAACGGAGAATCATATGCAGGCAATATTTGGACACCTAAAGCAGTAGATATTGAACTTACTGCTAATGATAATGGTGGTAGCGAAGTTAAAGAAATTCAATACAAAATTGACGATGGAAGTTGGCAAATTGGTGATACTTATACTTTTGACCAATCTGGAGATTATGTTCTATACTACCGCTCTCTAGATAATGCTGGTAACTATTCAGCAATTGGTGAAGCTAGTATTAGAGTTGACCTTGAGGCACCAGAGGATTTTGTAATACAAGCTACATCTACAACAATTGATAGTATAGATATCTTAGCAGAAACCAGCGATGTTTTATCAGGACTGTCAGTACTAGGTTACAGAATCTGGAACGGTTCCGAATGGACCGAATGGAAGAGTACAGTTGATGATACACTTGATGGATATAGCAGAGGCCAGGAAGTAGTTCTTAAGGTTGAAGCAAGAGACAATGTAGGAAACGTACGTTCTGAAACATTAAATGTTACAGTCTTAGATAATACCCTGCCTACAGCAGTTGCAGATACTTTTAAAATGGATGAAGATGGGGACTTAATGTTTCTTGATCTTTTAGATAATGATACAGATGCAGACTTTAAAGCCAAGGATGGGGAAGTTCTTTCTATAAAAAGTATTGGAAATCTATCTGATCCTAAAGCTGGGACTTTAACTTTAAAAGACGGAAAAGTTAATTTTAAACCAACAGCTAACTATAATGGTATAGTTACTTTTGATTATGAAATAGAAGATTCAAAAGGAGCTTTATCAACAGCAACTGTAGAAATTGAGGTCAAGGCTGTAAACGATAATCCAGTTGCAGTAAATGATAAATTTAGTATTTTTGAAGATTCAAATGCAACAGTATTAGATCTTTTAGCAAATGATTCTGATCTTGATTTAAAGGATACTAATAAAGATAACATCTACATAAGTAGTGTTTCTGGTCTTTCTTATGCACATTCAGGTAAACTTGCATTGAATAACGGAGTTGTTACTTTTACTCCTGCATTAAATTATAATGGGACAACAACATTTACATATGTACTAAAAGATTCAAATGGTGCATTGTCTATGGCGGTTGCAACAATAAATGTGCAACCTGTAAATGATGAACCAATTCTTAATAATGATATTGCAACTACTTTATATGGAAAATCAGTATTAATTGACGTTTTAGGAAATGATTCTGATGTTGAGTCCACTGTACTTAATATTACAAGTATTGCAAAACCAAGTAATGGTACTGCAGTTATCAGCAATGGTAGTATTTTATACACGCCTAATCAAGGATTTAAAGGTGTAGATAATTTTACGTATAGTGTTAATGACGTTGGTATTATAAAAACAGCTAATGTAAAAGTTGAGGTATTATACCCTGACTATGTTGATGAAAAGACTGACATACTAAATCCTTTACCTAAAAATCCTGATTCTGATAAAAACAGTGAAATTAAATTGGTAGAAGAAGGTTCTAAAGGTAATATTGGAATTGAAGGTGGTTCAATTTTCTATACTCCAAAAGATGGAGCTAAAGGACTAGATGTATTTAAATTTACTATGAAACAAGATGGAAAAGATGTTGAGTATATGGCTCTTTCAATGATTGATTCATCTGGGAAAGCCACTATTATTGGATATGGGATACCATTAAATAAAGATGTATTCGATGTTTATAAAAATGATAGTATTAAAATTGATATCTCCAAATATATTGATGGTTACAAGAATATTGACATACAGAACCAAACTAGCTCAGGAACGCTTGTTCTTAAAGATGGTATGTTGATTTATACACCTGATAAAGATTATGTAGGTTTAGATGGAGGTATATTAAAACTTAATATTAATGGTGAAGAGGTTAATTATACATTAGGCTTTAATGTTCTAGATGAAGAAAAAGAATCATTAATATCCACCACTTGTATTATTGGATGGATAATTGCGGCTATATTATTAGCAGTAAATTGGCTGAAGAATAAGGTATATTACAGAAGTAAAAAATATAGATTGTTAATATATATAATTACTAGTATTATCCTGCTAATTTGCTTATGCTTAATGAGACTTATATGGGGTTATACACCTTCTATTATTATTACAGTATTATATATATTAGGTAATTTCATATATGCATCATATGGTTCAAAAAGAGAACAAAAATAATAAAAAGAATTAAGTTAACCCCCTTAGGAATGAGTTCTGTAAGAACAGGACTCATTCCTTTCTTATTTTGCAGTAAATATTACATTATCTTTCTGTATTACAATTGAAATGAGCTGTTTAAAACAAAAACAGCTTCCTGCATACAAGAAGCTGTTTTCTTATTAAAATATTTTCTAGGATAAACGTCCTTTAAAGTCCGAGTATCCGAATTCCTTCACCAATCTAACATCACCATTTCTATCAGCTATAACAATCGATGGAAGATTCATACCATTAAAGGTATTATTCTTAACCATAGAATAAATAGCCATATCACAAAAAGTTAGTTTATCACCAACCTTAAGAGGAGTATCAAAGGAATAATCCCCGATAATATCCCCAGCTAAGCAAGTAGGACCACCCAAGCGATAGTTATGAGTCTTTTCATTTAAAAGACCACTGCCAATAATATTAGGACGATATGGAACCTCAAGTACATCAGGCATATGACAAGCTGCAGAAGTATCCATAATACAAATCTGCATACCATTATCAATAATATCCAAGACAGTACTTACAAGAAAACCAGTATTTAAAGCAACCGCCTCACCTGGTTCAAGATATACTTTAATATCATATTTTTCTTTAAAAGTATTTATACATTCAACTAGTGTTTCAACATCATAATCATCTCTAGTAATATGATGACCACCACCAAAATTAACCCACTCCATATCATAAAGATACTTTCCAAACTTATCTTCAATTACCTTGATAGTACTAACTAAATCATCACTATTTTGCTCACAAAGTGTATGAAAGTGCAAACCACTTATACCTTCAAGTAAGTCGGGTTTAAAATTTTCTAAAGTCACCCCTAGTCTTGAACCCTTGGCACAAGGATCATATATTTCATGGTCTTTACCTTGAGTAGAATGTTCAGGATTAATTCTAATGCCAAAACTCTTATTACTTTTATACATCAAAGATTTTTCTCTATACTTTTCCCATTGAGTAAAGGAGTTAAAGACAATATGATCACAAATTTCTAGAATCTCATCAAATTCCTCTTCCCTATAGGCTGCAGAAAAAACATGGGTTTCCCCACCCATTTCCTCATAACCAAGCTTAGCTTCAAAAAGGCCACTAGCAGTAGTACCACTTAAATACTCACCAATTAAAGGATAAAGACTAAACATAGAAAAAGCCTTTTGAGCCAGTAGAATCTTACAACCAGCTCTATTAGAAACATCCTTCAACAATTCAAGATTCTTTATAAGAAGATTCTCATCTACAATATAGTAGGGAGTTTTTAATACATCATTCATATTAGTCAACCTAGTCAACCAATGTAGGGTTAAAGTCCTCTACCCATGGAAGTCCCCATTTATTTAATGCTTCCATAAATGGATCTGGATCAAACTCTTCAACATTATATACACCAGGTTTCTGCCAAGTTCCATTCATAACTAACATAGCACCAATCATAGCTGGAACACCAGTAGTGTATGAAATAGCCTGACTTTGTACTTCCTTATAGCTTTCTTCATGGTCACATACATTGTAGATATAGTAGGTTCTTTCCTTGCCGTCCTTAATACCCTTGAAAATACAACCAATATTGGTTTTACCCTTGGTTCTAGGGCCAAGTGAAGCAGGATCAGGAAGAACCGCTTTTAAAAACTGTAAAGGTACAATTTGCATGCCATTGTAATCAATAGGTTCAATAGAAGTCATACCAACATTTTCTAAACACTTCAAATGAGTAATATAGCTTTGTCCAAAAGTCATGAAGAAACGAATTCTTTTAATACCCTTAAGATTTAAAGCAAGGCTTTCCAACTCCTCATGATGAAGAAGATACATATCTTTCTTACCAATTACTGGAAAATCATATTCTCTTTTGATTTCTAAAGGTTCAGTTTCTATCCAAGTACCATCTTCCCAATAACTACCATTAGCTGTTACTTCTCTAATATTGATTTCAGGATTGAAGTTAGTTGCAAAAGGATATCCATGATCTCCAGCATTAGCATCTAAAATATCTAAATAATGAATCTCATCAAAATAGTGCTTTTGAGCAAAGGCAGAAAAAACACCAGTTACACCAGGATCAAAGCCACTTCCAAGAAGAGCAGTTATTCCTGCTTCTTTAAAACGTTCCCTATATGCCCACTGCCATTTGTATTCAAACTTAGCATCATCAAGCGGTTCATAGTTGGCTGTATCAATATAATGAGTCTTAGTAGCAAGACAAGCATCCATTATAGTAAGATCTTGATAAGGAAGAGCTAGATTAATCACAACATCAGGTTTAAAGCTATTGATCAAATCAATTACTTCTTGTGTATTGTCAGCATCTACTTGAGCTGTATGAATCTTGGTTTTTCCACCATCAAGTTTTGCCTTTAGTACATCACATTTACTTTTAGTTCTACTAGCAATCATTATTTCTTCAAAGACATCACTGTTTTGACAACATTTATGTATTGTCACACCAGCAACACCACCACATCCTATTATTAAAGCTTTTCCCATATTTATACCTCCTGTAACTATTTATTGTATTATTTTTATCTTATTTATTATTTATATATTATATTATATTTATTTATATGTTGAAACTACTCAACATTCTCCAACATTTCTTCTACATAGTTTGGCAGATAGAAGGATCCTTTATGAAGATTCGTATTATAGTATTTTGTTTTGATATTAAGTGATTTCCACCAATCAGCTTTCAAGTCCTTTATTGGATGATACTTCTTAGAAGCAAAACCAAACAACCAATGGCCTGATGGATAAGTTGGAATATGAGCCTGATAGACCTTACTTATAGGGAAAGATTCAACTATTCGCTTATGAGCTCTCTTCATCGCATTAGCATCAGCTTCATAAAATGGACTCTCATGTTGATTGACCATAATTCCATCCTCTTTTAGAGCCTTAAAACAATTACCATAAAACTCCTTGGTAAAAAGCCCTTCACCAGGACCAAAAGGATCTGTAGAATCAACAATAATCAAATCATACTCATTTTCATATTTGCGAATAAATTTCAAACCATCTTGATTATATATCTTAAGACGACTATCATCAAAACAACAAGCAGTCTGAGGTAAAAACTCCTTACAAACAGAAATGACCTGTTCATCAATCTCCACCAAATCAATACTTTCAATACTATTATACTTAACAAGCTCTCTTACTGCACCGCCATCACCTGCGCCAATCACAAGAACCTTACGAATATTAGGATTAACAGCCATAGGTATATGAGTTATCATTTCATGATAGATGAACTCATCTTTTTCTGTTAACATCATAAGTCCATCAAGAGTTAGAAATCTACCAAACTCAGGAGATTCAAAAACATCGATTCTTTGAAATTCACTTTGTCCACTATAGAGTTGTTTATCAACCTTTATGGATATTTTAACATTTTCTGTATATTTTTCGCTATACCATAATTCCATTTCAAATCACCTCTTCAATACATTCAATTTATTTAAATCCATATCCTCTGAACCTGTTAGTAAACTTCCTTTTTCCTTGGCATAATTAATATATTCAATAATTTCTTCAGTTATAAGCTCACCTGGAGCAAGAATTGGAATGCCAGGTGGATAACACATAACAAACTCTCCACAAACATGACCTATACTATCCCTTAATGGTAATGCAGTCTTTTCCCAATAAAAGGCATCTTGTGGAGACATGATAACCCTTGGACTTAAATATTCATTCTTTAGCATACCAATTTTAGTTCTCTTGTATTTTCGTCTGATTTCAGCCAAAGCACCAATCAGTCTTTCAATATTCTTATTACTATCACCTACAGAAATATAAGCAAGTATATTCCCCATATCTCCAAATTCTATTTGAATATCATATTCATCTCTTAAAATATCATAGACTTCAATTCCGGCTAGGCCAATATCGAAGGTATTAATTGATAACTTAGTTATATCAAAATCGAATATTGTATCACCATTGATTAATTCCTTGGAGTAAGCATAATAGTCACCGATTTGATTAATTTCTTCTCTTGCATACTCTGTAAGTTCAATAACTTTGTTAAAAATTGCAACACCCTTAAGTGCGAGGTTTTTTCTAGCTATATCTAGACTTGACAATAGAAGATATGACCCGCTGGTAGTCTGGGTTAAATTGATAATCTGTCTTACATGATTAGGATTAATATTTTTACCGCATAATAGAATGGAACTTTGAGTTAGTGAACCACCTGACTTATGCATACTTACTGAAGCCATATCAGCTCCTGCTTCCATAGCAGACAAGGGCATGTTTTTACCAAAGTAGAAATGTGTACCATGAGCTTCATCAGCAAGTACGAGCATTCCCTTTTGATGAGCAAGTTCAGTTATTTCCTTTATATTAGAACATATTCCATAATAGGTAGGATTATTAATTAGAATAACTTTAGCATCAGAATTTTCTTCTATGGCTTTTTTCACATCAACGATAGACATTCCTAAGGAAATCCCAAGTCGTTCATCGATTTGGGGATTAATATATATAGGTATAGCACCACATAGAATCATAGCATTGATTACGCTTATATGAACATTTCTTGGAAGAATAATTTTATCATCTTTTTTACAGACAGATAATATCATTGCTTGGACAGAGGAGGTAGTACCACCTACCATGAAAAAAGCATTGGCAGCTCCAAAAGCTTCCGCTGCTAGTTCTTCAGCTTCTTTAATGACTGATGTAGGATGACAAAGATTATCAAGCGGTTTCATTGAGTTAACATCCACCGACATGCATTTTTCTCCTAAAAAGTCTAAAAGTTCCTTATTGCCTTTTCCTCTTTTATGTCCTGGGACATCGAAGGGGACTATTCTCATATTTTTCATTTCATTTAATGCTTCAAATATGGGAGCTTTGTTTTGTCTTTTGTCCAAGTTTTCACCTCCAAATAAAAAAAACTCATGTTATTGCGATATTACGCAACACTCATGAGAATTGTCATTTCACTTATAGAATTTCAGAGTCTATATAGCATTTGAACTACTTTTACTACTCTTATTGACCGTTTCACAAGTGTGTAGCTTATACACATTTGGTTATGAAGTAACCATCTTATAAAATTTGCGCTCCTAACGCAATCAATAACTTGGCTTTCGCCACGATCGGCAGTTGA
>CAYPYD010000008.1:0-56412 GCA_964415195.1 uncultured Eubacteriales bacterium
GAGGCGGTCTGTCACCTTGTGGTCTAGGTTGTTGAGGCGGTCTGTCACCTTGTGGTCTAGGTTGCTGTGGTGGTCTGTCACCTTGTGGCCTAGGTTGCTGTGGTGGTCTGTCACCTTGTGGTCTAGGTTGCTGAGGTGGTCTGTCACCTTGTGACCTTGATTGACCAAATTGCTGTCTTTCAGGTGCTTTTTTAACAATAATTTCTTCTATAACTCTATCATTTTTTTCCGCAGCTTTTTCAGCAGCTTTTTCTTCAGCTGCTCTATTTTTCGAAATTGTCTTTTCAATTTCCGCTCTTTTTTCTTCTTCTTTTTTGTGGGCTTTTTCTCTTAGTTGACCATAATAGCCTTCAATTTTCGATACATCATCATCTGATAATACACTCATATGTGACTTGGCTGGTATATTCAACTTTTCTAGAATCCAGACAATTTCTTTATTAGTAACGCCCTTTTCCTTGGCTAGTTCATATATTCGTTTAGACATTTTATTTCTCCTTTTCTATAGCTTCAAATTAATTGGAGCTAATCTGGTTGGTTAATTCAACAATTATGTCATCAGACAATTTCTCCCCTAATGATCTTTCTATGGCTTTTTTCCTTATTGCCTCTTTTAGACAATCGACATTATGACAAATATATGCCCCTCTGCCAGGTTCTTTACCTTTTTTATCAATTACCAGAACTCCATCAGGTCGTCTAACAACTCTAATCAAATTCTGTTTATCAGTTTTCAAGCCACAGCCTAAACATGATCTTTGTGGAATTTTTCTTGCTTTAACCATTTATTATATATCCTTTAAATCCTTTACTTGCTCATCACTTAAAATATCAATTTTCCAACCAGTTAATTTGGCAGCTAATCTAACATTCTGACCATCTTTACCTATGGCTAATGAGAATATATCTTTAGAAACTAAAACCTTAGCTTCATTTATATCTTCTTTTAAAGCAATATCGATAATTTGAGCAGGAGCTAATGCATTGCTGATATATTCCTCAATCTTTTCAGAATACTCGATTATATCAATCTTTTCTCCATTTTCCTTGGAACTTCCTAATTCATTTAAAACATTTCCAATTCTACTACCTCTTGTACCAATACATGCACCTACTGGATCAACATTTTCTTGTGTGCTGTATACAGCTATTTTAGTTCTTGAACCAGCTTCTCTCGCTATACCCTTTATTAATACAGTACCATCGTGAATTTCAGGTACTTCAAGTTCAAATAATCTTTTTATTAAATCTTTGTGTCTTCTAGATATAGTAATTACTGGATTTTTGGTAGTCTTCTTAACATTTACCAAGTATACTTTAAGTCTTTCACCTATATGATATCTTTCATTTTCCACTTGTTCTTCAGGAGGTAGTATAACCTCTCCATTACCAATAGTTAAGAACACATTATATTTACCACTATTTTCGTCATCTTTGTTAGCAGGAGATATTCTTGAAATTATACCAGTAACAAGATCTTTTTCTTTTTTTGAAAACTCATCGAAAATGTTTGTTCTTTCAATCTCTCTGATTTTTTGAGTTATTATTTGTTTTGCAGTTTGGGCAACCATTCTTCCCATGGTTTTAGTATCCATTTCAACTTCTTCTTTAATTATCTGTCCGATTGTTACTGCTCCAAACTTAGATTCAGCTTCTTCGATGGAAACTTGACTATCAGGATCTGTAACTTCTTCAACAACTTCTCTCATGAAATATATATTAATTTCACCGTTAGTTCTGTTTAACTCAGCTTTAAAATTATCATATGGTGTCTTCACATCCAACTTTTCATGCTTATGATCCGTTGCATGTTTTCTTTTAAGACCCATTACAATTGCAGTTTCAATAGTTTCAAAAAGCATTTCAGAACTAATGCCTTTATCAATTTCTAAATCTTTAACCGCTTCAATCAATTTTTCGTTCATTTTATCCTCCTAAAAATCCAGTAAAATATTAGCTTTACTAATATTTGCTTTTTCAAAAGCTATATCTATATCATCAACATTCAATATCAACTCATCATTAAAGCTTTTCAGAATGCCTATATACTTTTTCTTTTTATTAATCGGTTTGTAAAGACTAATCTCAATTTTTTTACCAATATTATTTAAATAGTCTTCATCTTTTCTTAAAGGTCTTTCTAGACCTAGTGAAGATACTTCCAGAATATACTGGGTCTTAACATCTTCTCTCTCATCAAGAATAGGTTCTATATGTCTACTAACTTTTTCACAATCGTTAATATCTATACCTTCAGGTTTATCTATAAAGAACCTTAGAAACCAATCCTGACCTTCCTTGATATACTCTACATATACAAGCTCATAGCCCAGTTCTTGAACAATAGGCTTGAAATCATCTTCAATCTTTTGACTTATTGACATTCACAAATCTCCTTCTTTAAACGAAAAAAGTGGGCTTTCCCACTTTTTCAAACTAATCTACTCTTAAATTATATACCTTATCCTAGGTAAAAGCAACGTTTAATCCTTTTTTTTTGCTCGAGGATGAGCATTGTCATAAGTCTTCTTCAATTGATTCTTAGTTATATGAGTATATATCTGTGTTGTCGATAAACTTTCATGTCCTAAAAATGTCTGAACAACCCTTAAATCCGAACCTCTTTCAAGAAGATGTGTCGCAAAACTATGCCTAAATGTATGAGGTGAAATATTCAAGGTATTTGATACCTTTTTAATATAACCGTCCAGTAAAGTTCTTACACTCCTATCTCCTAAACGTTTCCCTCTGACTCCATAAAATAAATATTCACCTTTGTCCTCTAAAAATCCAGAATTATAATAATTTCTGAGAGCCTCAATTGCATAACTGCCAATTGGTACTATTCTTTCCTTGTTTCCCTTACCTATGACATTAATAGTACCAAGATCTAAATCAATATCTTTTAATTTTATTGAGACTAACTCACCAACCCTCATACCTGAAGCATATAGGACTTCCATAATTGCTCTATCTCTTAGACCAATCTGTGTTTTTAAGTCAGGAGCTTTCATTAAGGACTCTATTTGATACTCATACATAAATTTAGGTAGACTCTTCTCTAATTTCGGAGATACTATATGAACCATTGGATTAGTTTCAATCAATTCCTGTCTATTCATAAACTTAAAGAAGGATTTTAAGGTGGCAATCTTTCTTGACAATGTTCTCTTTTTATAGTTAGTTCTATTTAAGTAATTGATAAATCTTCTGATTATATGATAATCGATTAAATTGAAGTCAATTTTCAAATCGATAACCGTTTCTTCTTCATATACTAACTGAACGTTTTCTATATTAGTGCTTAGCCAATTAGCGAAAACGCTTAAATCCTTATTGTAAGCTTTTATAGTATTCTCTGAATATCTTCTTTCATTTTGTAGATAATCGATAAATTCTTCAACCATACTACTGAAATTATCCATTTGTTAATTCCCTTTTAAAATCTTCTAAGAACTTTAGACTGCGGTTGGCAAGAATCTGTTTCTTCAATTTTTTATCCTTTATTTTTTCTGCCAGTGTTGGTAAAAGCCCAAAATTTGCATTCATCGGTTCAAGCTTACGGTCCCCTAAATCAGTACTAATGTATTTCATTAGTGCACCAATCATAGTTTCTCCTGGTATATTAAGATACTCCCTATCATTAAGCAACCTTTCAACTTGTATAGCACAAACCAACCCGCTTGCTGTGCTTTCAACGTATCCTTCTACTCCTGACAATTGCCCAGCTATAAAAATATTCTTGTAGTTTTTTAAATTACCATAGGTATTCAAAACCTTTGGACTATTTATAAAGGTATTGCGATGTACTACACCATATCTGAGAATCTCAGCATTTTCTAAGCCTGGTATCATGCCAATTAATGCCTTTTGATCAGAAAATATTAATCCTGTTTGGAAACCTACAAGGTTATACATGGTCTTACTTTCATTTTCAGATCTCAATTGAACTACAGCATGATGTCTTTCACCAGCTTTACTTAATCCAACTGGTTTAAGAGGACCAAACAATAGAGTTTTTTCGCCCCTTTTAGCCATTTCTTCAATCGGCATACAACCTTCAAAATATTTTTCCTTTTCACCTTCTAAATGGGGAATGTTCTTTTTACTATTAATCAACTTTTGATAAAATGCTGTATATATTTCCTCATTCATTGGTGCATTTAAATAATCTGTTGGGTTACCCTTATCATATCTACTTGCAAAAAATACTTTTTCCATATTAATAGAATCTGCAGCAACTATTGGAGCTGATCCATCAAAGAAATAGCAAAATTCATCACCAACTAATCGTTTAAGTTCTTCTATTATAGGCCCTTCTGTTAATGGACCTGTTGCTATAATATACACTTTTTCGGCATCTATTTTATGCACTTCTTCTTCTATAATTTTGATATTTGGATGATTATATATTTTATCAGTAATATATTGTGAGAATTTATTTCTATCTACAGCTAAAGCCCCACCTGCCGGGACCTTATTACTTATTGCTGCTTCCATAATGAGACTTCCAAATTCTAAAAGTTCTTTCTTCAATAATCCTACACCTTGAGTAATATCGTTGCCTCTGAGTGAATTACTGCAAACAAGTTCTGCTAATAAATCAGATTTTTGCGCTTCATTCTTTTTTAATCTTTTTTTCTCAAATAAATTTACTTTAATTCCCCTTTGTGCCAGGTAATAAGCAGCTTCACAGCCAGCAAGTCCACCGCCTATTATATTAACTTCTTTCATTATTCCTCACCTTGTATAGGCTTTTTCCTATTATATTTACAACTTGAACATGCAATTATTTTGCCTTTATCTAATAGTATCGCTCCACAATCCGGGCATTTTTCATCTATAGGTTTGCTCCAAAATGATGTATTACAATCAGGGTAATTACTACAGCCATAAAATACTCTACCCGATTTACTTCTTTTGACAACTATTTCACCTTCACAGTTTGGACATGGAACACCAATTTTCTCTACAAGGACTTTAGTATTTCTACATTCAGGAAAGCCTGGACATGCCAGAAATTTACCAAATCGCCCATTTTTTATTACCATATTTCGTCCACACTTGTCACAAATAACTTCAGTTACTTCATCAAGAGGCTTTTCAAGTACAATTTTTGCAATTTCATCTTCTGCTTTTTTAAGTACAATTTCAAATGGTCCATAAAAGTCTCTAATAATTTTTTTCCACTCTCTCTTACCATCAGCAACTAAATCCAACTCATTTTCTAATTTTGAAGTGAATTTAACATTTATGACATTCTGAAAGTATCCATCTAATAATTCTAGTACTAGTCTACCTAGTTCTGTACTATATAGAAGTTTCTTCTCTCTAAGTACATATCCTCTTTTTAAAATTGTATCCATTATTGAAGCATATGTACTTGGTCGACCTATACCCAAACTCTCTAATTTTTTAATCAAAGTTGCTTCTGTATATCGTTGAGGTGGTTGTGTGAAATGTTGATTGCCTTTTATTTCTCCAATACTAAGCTCCTCACCTTCAATAATTTCAGGTAGTAGATTATCTTCATCTTCCTTATCTGCGCCTACTATTAGATAACCTTTGAACTTAAGTTTACTACCAACAGATTTGAATAAATAATCATCAACACCAATTTCAACTGTCATTTGATCATATATGGCAGAAGGCATTTCACTAGCTAAAAATCTTTCCCATATTAATTTATATAGCTTGTATTGATCCTTTGTCAAAGAATCTTTTAATTCCATAGGTGTTCTATTGATTGATGTTGGTCTTACAGCTTCATGAGCATCTTGGGCCTTATTGCTTATTTTATAAAATCTAGTCTTTGCAGGAATATATTGCTCACCGTAAACGTTTTTAATAAACTCTTTGGTTTCTTCCTTTGCTACTGGTGATATTCTAGTTGAGTCTGTTCTCATATAGGTAATAAGACCTATTAAACCACCATTATCTTTACCTAAATCTATACCTTCATAAAGCTCTTGGGCAATTTGCATTGTCTTTTTACTTGTAAAGTTTAGAACGTTAGCTGCTTTTTGTTGTAAGGTACTTGTTATAAATGGAGGTTTTGGATTATTTTTCTTCTCCTTCATCTTTACACTATTTACAATTGCAGTTCCTTGTTTAATTCTATCTACATGTTCCTGAGTAATTTTCTCTTCTGATAAACTAATTTTATTACCCATATATTTATATAGTTGTCCCGTAAAACAGGTGTTATCCACTTTACAGAACTTACCATCAATATCCCAGTATTCTTCTTCTATGAATGCATCGATTTCTTTTTCTCTGTCAATAATCAATTGCACTGTAACAGATTGAACCCTGCCAGCTGAAAGACCTTTCTTTATTTTTTTCCATAATAAAGGACTTAATTTATATCCAACTATTCTATCAAGAATCCTTCTTGCTTGTTGAGCATCTACTAGACTTTGATCAATTTTTCTAGGGCTTTTTACAGCTGCTTTAATTGAGTTTTCTGTTATTTCATTAAATTCAATTCTGCATAAATCTTCGCCCTTTAAACCCAGTGCATTGCTTAAATGCCAGGCAATGGCTTCCCCTTCTCTATCAGGGTCAGTTGCTAGTAGTATCTTTGATGCACCTTTAGCAGCATCTTTTATTTCTTTTAAAATTTTACTTTTCCCATGAACGGTTATATATTTGGGATTAAAGTCGTTTTCTAGATCTACACCTAATGTACTTTTGGGTAAATCTATTATATGACCAACAGATGACTTAACTGTATAGTTACTTCCTAAATATTTCTTTATTGTCTTTGCCTTAGATGGTGATTCCACAATTATGAGATTCTTAGCCATTTATTCCTCCTTGCTTGATATAATGGTAATTCTACACAAACAAATTTTCTATTGCAAGTATATTAAACAAATATTCTACATTACTCATAGTCAATCATTTCAATATCTAAGTGAATTTATAGACATTTTCAACTCTCTGATATTATAACCATTTAAATCCAGTCTATCATACATTTCACTAGTTAGGAAAATATCTCGACCTAAATCCAAAGCATAATCCAAAGTAATAATTGATCCACTTTTCTCTTTTGCGTAAACCAATATCAATATGTCACCTAATCCTGCTATTATTCTATTTCTTCTTGGAAAATGCCATGGAAGAGGCTTTGTATTTAACGGATATTCCGAGAGCAGTCCACCCTCTCTTCTCACTTTTTGATATAAAACTTTATTAGAGATCGGATAAATTCTATCAATTCCACAGCCTAAGACTCCTAAACTCGACTCTATACCTTGATGAAAACTTGCATCTATACCTGTAGCTAAACCACTTATACCAATTAAATTCATTTTGCTAAGTCCTTTACCAAGATTATTAGCAATTTTAATATATTTTTGAGGAGCTACTCTACTACCAACAACTGCAATTGTATACTTTTCCAATAAGTCAATATTGCCTATATAATAGAAGGCAATTGGAGGATTAATTGAAAATTTAAGTTTAGTTGGATAAATTTCATCATATATTGTTATGATTTTAAATCCAATTTTCTCTTCATTTTCTTTAAATCTAAGATAATCTCTAGTATTTTTACTTTGATTTTCTCTATATAAATATTTTGTTAGAAACTCTTGTTCTGTTAAATTATGCATATAGTCTTGATACATCATTTTCATTGTTTTTACACTATATGCCAAATCTATAATTTTAGACCATAAATATGTTCTCATCACTCTATTTTCCTTGTTTTTTATAGGCATTTCCAATATACTTATACTGTATGTAAATAAATATGAGGAGGAGGTAATTAATTGTCACTAAAATGTGGAATAGTTGGCCTACCGAACGTAGGTAAATCAACTTTATTCAATGCTATAACCCAAGCAGGTGCAGAATCTGCAAACTATCCTTTCTGCACTATAGAACCAAATGTGGGTGTTGTAGCAGTACCTGATAAGAGATTAAATGATTTGAGCGAACTTTATGACTCAAAAAAAACGATACCGACAACTTATGAATTTGTGGATATTGCAGGATTAGTCGCTGGTGCTAGTAAAGGCGAAGGACTTGGAAATCAATTCCTAGCCCATATTAGAGAAGTAGACGCAATAGCCCAAGTTGTCCGTTGTTTTGAGGATTCAAATATTACTCATGTATCAGGCAAGGTACGACCTGGAGATGATATCGATACTATTAATCTTGAGCTTATACTTGCTGATCTTGATTCTATGGAAAAACGACTTGATAAGTTGAAAAGTAAAGTCAAATCTAAAGATAAAGAAAGTATCCAGGAACACGGCCTTGTTGAAAGAATTCTAGACGCTCTACAAGACAGTAAACCTGCAAGAAGTTTGGACTTTGACGAAGATGAGTTGAAAATCGTCAAGCGTCTTAACCTTCTCACCATTAAACCAATAATATATATTGCCAATATTGGTGAGGATGAAATCCATGAGCGTTTCTCACTTCCACTTGTGTTGGAAGTAATTGAAAAAGCTAAGGAAGACAAAGCTATAGCAATCCCTGTTTCAGCTAAGATTGAATCAGAAATTGCTGAATTAAGTCTTGAAGAGAAAAAAGAATTTCTAAAAGATCTTGGACTAGAATATTCAGGTCTTGAGGAAATAATTAGTGCTACATATGAATTATTAGGTTTAATTACCTATTTTACTGCTGGGGAAAAGGAAACTCGTGCCTGGACAGTAATTAAAGGTACCAAGGCACCAGGTGCTGCCGGAGTAATTCATACTGACTTTGAACGTGGTTTCATTAAAGCTGAAGTAATCAGTTATGAAGACCTTATTACTTTAAGATCTGAAGTTAAGGCTAAAGAAGCTGGAAAACTACGTATAGAAGGCAAAGAATATCTAGTAAAAGATGGAGATGTCATGCATTTTAGATTTAATGTTTAAAAAATTTGTTGAGGTGTAATTATGAAAAAATTTTCCTTTAAAGGTGGTATCCATATTCATGGAAGTGCTGCAAAAAAAGCGTTAACCACTAATTCACAAATTATCATACCTAAGGAACCTGAATACCTTTATCTGCCTCTTAACCAACAACTTGGAAGACCATCCGTCCCTGTTGTTGCAGTTGGTGATGAAGTTAAAGCAGGTCAAATTATAGCAAAAAAGGATGGCACCTTTTCTGCCAATATACACTCCCCTATAAGTGGGTTTGTTGAGCATATAGATTTCCTAATCAATGAACCTACAGGTCAACTAAGTAAATCTATTGTAATTAAAAATAATTTCAGTAATCAAGAAGTTGAATATATTTCAAGAACAACTGATGAGGCTATGAAACTAACATCTAAAAACATAGTTGATATTATGGAAGAATCCGGATTAGTTGGACTTGGTGGAGCTACCTTCCCTACTCCTGTAAAATATACAGGAAGTAAAAAATGTGATGCTGTTATCTTGAATGGTATAGAATGTGAACCCTATAATACTGCTGATTATGCAATTATGAAAAATCATTGTAAAGAAGTTATCAGAGGCCTTAAATATATGTTGTTAGCCAGTGGCGCTACTAAAGGTTACATATGTATAGAAGATAATAAGATGGATATCTATGAAACATTTAGACAATCACTTAGTGGCAACACTGATATACAAGTTGCATTATTTAAAGAAAAATACCCTCAGGGTGCTGAAAAACAATTAGTCAGTGCGCTTCTAAACAAAGAAGTTCCTTATGGTGGCTTACCAATAGATATTGGAGTAATTGTAAATAATGTTGGTACTGCTAAAGCACTTTGCGATGCAGTAGAGCTTGGCAAGCCACTAACACACCATTATCTGACTATTACTGGTAATATTAAAAGTCCTTCTAACTATTATGTCCCAATAGGTATTTTGTTTAAGGATCTTATTGATGAAGAAGATTTTAATAAGAATAATGTATTGCTGGCTGGTGGCTTGATGATGGGTAAAACTATGTATACAGAAATGACACCGGTTACTAAAGGTATAAATGCGATAATATTATTAGAGAATTTACCAAAGGTTGGACCTGAGCTACCATGTGTACGTTGTAGCAGTTGTATCGACAATTGCCCAGCCTTCCTATCTCCTACAAATTTAGCTCAATTAGTAAAGAACAACAAGTTTGACTCACTAGATGAATATGGCATAGTTGCTTGTATCGAATGTGGTACCTGTTCTTATGTATGTCCATCACATATACCACTGCTTGATTATATCAGGCATGGCAAACTTGAGTTAAGGAGGAGATAAATATGGAAAACAAAATGAGAAAAGTTACTTGGTCTCCATTTGCTCATAGTGGCAATAGTGTAAATATGGCTATGTTAGATGTTATCATCTCTTTGATTCCTGTAATATTGGCTAGTGTTCTATTTTTCAGAATGGGAAGTGTTCTAGTACTTTTAACTACGACTGCTGCTGCAGTTTCTTTTGAATATATTTCAAGATTAGTAATGAAAAGATATAATTCATGTCAAGATTTAAGTGCGGTTGTTACAGGTTTAATACTTGGACTGACCTTACCCCCTTCTACCCCACTACCAATTGCAATTCTAGGATCGTTAATTGCTATAGTAGTAGTTAAACAATTATTTGGAGGAATTGGAAACAATGTGTTTAATCCAGCTGCTGCCGGTAGAGCCTTTTTGTTAATAGCATTTTCTGTGCCTTTAACTAATTGGGTTAATCCAATGACTTCAACATATGTTGATGCAACTACTAGCGCTACTCCGCTTTCATTAGTTAAGACTGTAATGATGAATATAAAAGCTGGTGATATGGAAGTCGCTAGAACAGCATACACCGCTATAGAATCTAATGCCTGGGGTTTAATTAAACTTTTATTCACCGGTGACGTTGCTGGTTCCCTTGGAGAAACTAGTGCACTAGCTATCATAATTGGTTTAATTTATCTTATAGTAAAAAAACGTATCCATACAGAAATTGTTGCATCCTATATTGGTTCTGCCTTTGTTGTTGCAGCGATACTAAGTCTGGTTTATGATTTTGGACCTTTATTCCCGCTTATCAGCATCTTGGCTGGTGGATTGTTATTTGGAGCTGTCTTTATGGCTACAGATTGGGTTACAAGTCCAATGACAAAAAAAGGTAGGATAATTTTCGGTATAGGACTTGGTGTTCTGACAATCATTATTAGAACATTCAGCAATTTCCCTGAAGGTGTAGTTTTTTCAATATTGATTATGAATATGGTTACTCCTCTAATTGATAGACATACTGGAAATAGAATTTTTGGAAAGGTTAAGGTGAAGAGCAATGAAAAAAAATAGTCTTTTAATCACCAGCCTTTTACTGGGTATTATAACCGCATTTCTTGCTGTATCGGTATTTTTAGTTAATAGTATAACAGTAAATATTATAGCTGAAAGTGAATCCACCAAACTATATTCCTACTATGAATCTATTTTCCCAGAAAGTGAATATAAAGTTATTTATGATAATCAAAAGGATAATGATAAAAGTTCTAATATAGTCAGTGTAGCAACGGCTACAAAAGATGGTAACATAATAGGTTATCTATATCTTGCATCTACAACTGGTTATTCTAGTGATGTAGTAAGCTTGATTGGCATAAATGCAGCTGATTCAAAGATAGTTAAGGTAATCGTAACTAAACAAAGTGAAACTCCAGGATTGGGTTCTTTATCCACTGCTCCAAAATTCTTGGATCAGTTTTCAGATAAATCTACCGATGAAGAACTAAAAGCCAAGGATAATATTACTGCAATAACAGGGGCAACTATTACCTCTACTGCAGTTGTCAATAGTGTTAATGAAGCTCTTAATGATTTTAACACTAACTATAAGAAGTAGGGAGGTTAATATGAAAATTTCAGATATTTTTAAAGATGGTATTTACAGGAAAAATGCTATATTGATAATGCTATTAGGAATGTGTCCTACTTTGGCTGTAACTACATCATTATCTAATGCTATTGGTATGGGTATTTCAGTTATCGTTATTCTTACCTTGTCAAATATTTCAATTTCTATGATGAGAAAAGTTATTCCTGCTTCTGTAAGAATCCCTGCTTATATTGGTATTATTGCTGCACTGGTGACTGTTATCGAGATGTTGATTCATGCATATGTTCCTGCGCTTTATGTAAGTTTAGGTATTTATCTTCCACTAATAGTTGTGAATTGTATTATTTTAGAAAGAGCAGAATCATTTGCAAGTAAGTATAGTGTCTTAAAGTCTGCAATCGATGGAATAGCTGTAGGAACTGGATTTACACTTGCTATGATTCTTATTGCTTTCTTTAGGGAATTCTTAGGAACAGGTGCAATACTTGGATTCACTATTCTTCCAGCATCAACTAATATGTTAGTTATGATTCTACCACCTGGAGCATTTCTTACTTTAGGAATAATTATGGGAGTCATGGGACATTATTCTAATAAAAAGAAGGAGGAACTAGAAAATGAATAATTTATCGTTATACTTCGGATTAATATTCTCTGGTATCTTAATCAAAAATGTTCTTTTATCACAATTTCTAGGTATTTGTTCATTTTTGGGAGTTTCCAAAAAAACTTCTAGTGCCGTTGGCATGGGTATGGCTGTTACTGTTGTGCTTGTTGTAGCAACAATGGCATCTTATGCATTCTACTATCTAGTTCAAGTTCCCTTTCATCTAGAGTATTTAAGGACTATTTCTTTCATAATTATTATCGCAGCTATCGTTCAGTTGATTGAAGTTGTAATGAAAAAATATATGAGAGGTCTATATGAATCTTTAGGAGTTTATCTACCCCTTATAACTACAAATTGTGCAGTTTTAGGTATTGCTCTTATCAATATCAATAATGGATATGATTTTATCGGATCAAATCTTTATGCACTAGGTAGTGGTCTAGGTTATATGTTGGTTATTGTCTTATTCTCAGCAATAAGAGAAAAGCTTGAATTATTAGATATACCAAAAGCATTTAAAGGATTGCCAATATCACTAATTACTGCAGCCTTTATGTCATTGGCATTCATTGGTTTTGGAGGTATACTATAATGCTAGAAACTCTTGTAATTTTTTTAGTTCTAGGACTATTCCTTGGTGGAATACTTGCCTATGCAAGTGTAAAATTCCACGTTGAAACTGATCCGAAACTTGAAGAGATAATTGAAGCACTTCCTGGTGCTAACTGTGGGGCCTGTGGTTTCCCAGGATGTTCAGGTTGTGGAACTGCAATTTTCGAAGGTAAAGCACCTGTAAATAGCTGCCCTGTCGGCGGAGCACCAACAGCTGCTGTAATATCTGGTATTTTAGGTCTAGAAGCCAATATTGACAATAAACCATTGATGGCCAGAGTTAAATGTAACGGGGCCGATAATGCTAAGGCCATATATGAATACAGTGGAGCCAAATCCTGCTTGTTAGCCAAGAATTCATTTAGTGGAATGAAACTGTGTGACTTTGGTTGTTTTGGACTTGGAACATGTGCTGTTAGTTGTCCATTTGGTGCTATTGAAATGGTAAATGGACTTCCGAAGGTAAATGCTAAGAAATGTACTGCATGTGGAATCTGTGTTAAAGCATGCCCTCAATTCTTGATGGAATTAATACCTCAAGACCAAAAAGTACTTGTAAATTGCGTAAATACTGATAAAGCAAAAAATGCAATGACTGCATGTAAAGTTGCCTGTATTAAGTGTAAAAAATGTGAAAAAGCATGTAATTTTGATGCTATCCATGTTGGTGGTGTAGCTGTAATTGATTACTCAAAATGTACAAATTGCAGAGCATGTGCAGAAGTCTGTCCAACTCATGCGATTCTAGTTTATGAAAAGAACAACATCGTTAAAGTTATTGCCAATGATGAAGAAACATCAAATTGTTCAGGATGTAGTGCTAATTGTGAACGTTAAAAAATTAGCTTTTATCATATTCATACCATTAATTGTCATTACCTTGATATTTTTCTATATGAATCAAAATATTATTGTTTCCAAAACACAATTTTTGATGAATACTACAATTGAAATAAAATTATATGGTAAGAATACAGATAAACAAAAATTGGAAAAAGTAATTAATAATACTTTTGATGTTATAAAGGAAGTAGAAGATAATTCTACTTCCTATAATGAATATGAAGGTAATGCTGCGTCTTTAAATAAGAATAGAGGCGCTTATTATCAGGTTAATCAAGATTTGATTGATCAACTGACTGTAAGTATACCCTTTTATGATTTAACAGCTGGAGAGTTCAATATAAGCCTATTTAGGACAATTAATCTATGGAGAGACAGTGTCGCAACCAAAACACTCCCAACAAAAGAACAGACTTTAAATTCATTGGGCTCTTCTACTCCTAATGATATATTTATTGATGTTTTCAATAGTAGAGTGATATTACCTACTGATATGGAACTTGATTTAGGTGCTGTTAGTAAAGGTTATAGCCTTGATAAAGCAGTTAAGTTCTTGAAACAATCAGGCATAAAAAAAGCTTTAATTAATGCTGGGGGTAATATTTTAGCTTTAGGAAAACCTGATGATAGAGATTATTATACTATAGCAGTACAAGACCCTCATAATATAAATAGAATTATTGGAACTGTCAAATTAAATGATGGACAAGTTATAGCAACTTCAGGTAGTTATAATCGATATTATGAAATTAATGGTAAAAAGTATTCACACATATTATCTGGGAAAACTGGATATCCTACAGATTTATACAAATCTGTTACTGTTCTGACTAATAAGGGGATTATTAGTGATATATTATCAACCTCTCTTTTTCTTTTATCAATAGAAGATGGAGAGAAATTAATCAGTAAATTAAATTATCCTGTGGAAGTCCTGTATGTAACTAATGATGATAAAATCATTAAAACGGAGGGTTTTGAAATTGAATTTTCCCAAGATAACCAATATAAAAATTAATAGAAAAGAATTAATTATCATTCTTGTTCTCTTATCAATTGCCTTTTTAGGCTTTTTGTCTATTAGAATCAGTAGTCAAGGGACAAGGGTTGAAATTAAAATAGCCCAAAAACTTTATGGTACTTATGATTTAAGTATTGACAGGGAAATATTAGTTTCTGATGAGGATGGACATAATATACTAATTTGTAAGATTAATGATGGTTCTATACAAGTTATAGCAAGTGAATGCCCAGACAAGATTTGTATTGATGAAGGTGTAATAAAACTTTCAGGTCAAACAATTGTGTGTTTGCCTAACAAGGTTGTTATAAGTATTATAGGTAATGAAGAAACTATTGACGGGGTATTGAAATGATTAAGAGTAAATATATTGTTATGTTAAGTGCTTTTCTAGCATTATCATTAATATTTGGTTATATTGAAATGTTATTACCTTCTTTTCTTCCAAATCCAGCTTTTAAAATAGGATTTAGTCAAATCCCCATTTTATTGTCTTTTTACTTAATGGATTTAAAGTCTGCAGCTTTTGTATCTTCTGGCAAAGTTTTAATAATGAGTCTTCTCTTTGGTTACTTTCTAAACTACTTATTCTTTGTGAATATTACTGGAGCAATTTTCTCCATTATTTTTATTTGGATATCTAAGCAATTAAAATTTAGCATTCCTATGACTAGTCTTTCATCATCTTTGGGACATAATTTAGGTCAATTTCTAATTATTGGTTATACCCTGGGTTGGAGTGTCGCTTTATTTTATTTGCCCCTGATAATTGTATTTTCAGTTATTTTCGGTTTGATTATAGGTTTCATAACAAAAGAACTTTTAATAAAAATAGAGAAAAGGTTTTAACCTTTTCTCTATTTTTATTATTAGCATCTATTTTACTTTCATAGTTAGTATTATATTTTCTCCATTATCAGAAGATACTCCGATTCCATTACTTGTATTAAACTCAAGTTTTTCCGGTTTTAATAAATCAGATAAAAGCCAAATAATGTAATCCTCATTTTTTTCATCTTTGAAGTATTTAACTTTTTCTTCTCTAAGTAATTTAATATATGTATCAAACACTATTCCTTCTTTATGAAGAATTTCACTGTGAGGGACTCCAATATATCTGAAATGCCAAGGTTCAAAAATTATGTTTGTTATTGTGGTTTGTTCTTTGGTATATCTTAAAACAAAACCATATTTATAACTATTTTCAGATAGCCACTTACCGGGCACCGTATTCTTGAATTCTTCTGTTAAGACAACTCCCGGAATAGCAAAGTCTACTGCAAGTCCCAATTGATGTTCGCTAGAACCTGGTATTGCTACTATAGTACTAGCATCAGCTTTTGCTTGTTCCTCAGTCTTACCAGCACTCATATTTTCCGATACCTTTTCATTGAAAAGCTGTGTTTGCACATCAAAGGTTCTAAAACCACTAGACATTGCATAACCAACCTTGTTTTCATTATACATTTTAGCCAAGGCTTGAGCAGCTTCATCACGAAGATATGTATTGGTCCCATAGGCAGTAATTGATTTTAATGTATTCATGTTAACTAAGTCAGTTGGTTCATATTTTTGTGTTAATAGATTTTCTTTATTTACTAATCTCAGATATCCATCATAATCTTCAATGTTTTGATATTCCCCTTGTGGTAAATCATTAGATAATGTGAATGCTATTTCTCCATCTTTAAAATTAAATCTCTTTGGTAATAATTCTTCTGCTAATTCACCTGGTATTAAAACTAAATCCTTATAAGTTACAACTGGTGCATTGAATTTATGGGTCTTACCATCAATTTTAACTTTTCTTGATCCTTCTTTGAGGATAATTTTCTTGTTATCTGAAAATACAATTGTGGTTTCATCTTCACCAATTAATGTAATTTCTCCTTTACCCATGGTTAATAGAACTTCTAATGGTATTAATTTCCCTTTATAACTATCTGTTTCTATCTTCATTTTCATTACTTTTGAATCTAGATTTATTGCACTTACTTTAAATTTATTTGGATAGTTGGCGGGAAATTCAAATATGAATATCATATAAAATATTAACATTATTCCAAAAGCGATGGCTACTTTAGTAACCATACTACTAAAAGGTGATTTTGAATATATTTTTTTATTTCTTCCTTTAGGTTGTATTTTTCTTAATGAACGATTTTTTTGACTTTTATTCAGACTGCTATTCTTGTTTCTGTTTAACTTTTTTCTAGAAAGTCCTGAAGTTCTCCTAGCTGTATTTGTCATTTTTCCTCCGAACTAAATTTAATATTAAAAAGATGACTTATTCAGTCATCTTTTTATATAATATACATTCCTAGGTAATGTTAAATTAATAATTTCCTAGAAACATAGGGGGGCGATATTACTTTTTATGCTTCAAGTATATCACTTATATAAATATGAAACAAGTACTTATTCCCACTCAATTGTACCTGGTGGCTTACTTGTTATGTCATAGGCTACTCTATTAACATGTGAAACTTCATTTACTATTCTATTAGATATTTTTTCTAGCACTTCATAAGGAATTTTTGACCAATCCGCTGTCATACCATCTGCACTTCCTACAGCTCTAACTACTATTGTATAGGCATAAGTTCTAGCATCACCCATAACTCCTACACTTTTAATATTAGGAAGAACTGCAAAGTATTGCCAAACTTCTCTATCATGATCATATGCTTCTATTTCTTGACGAACTATAGCATCAGCTTCTTTCAAAATATTAATTTTATCTTCAGTTACATCCCCAAGTATTCTTATACCTAGTCCTGGGCCTGGAAAAGGCTGTCTGTAGACAATTGACTCAGGTAAGCCTAGTGCTAGACCTAATTTTCTACCTTCATCCTTAAACAGCCATTTTAAAGGCTCAATAAGAGAAAATGAGATATCATCAGGTAATCCACCGACATTATGATGGCTTTTTATAGTCTGTGCCGTGGCTGTTCCACTTTCTATAACATCAGAATAAAGAGTTCCCTGTACTAAAAAGTCGAATGTTCCAATTTTCTTTGATTCTTCTTCAAATACTCTGATGAATTCTTCCCCAATTATTTTACGTTTTCCTTCAGGGCTTGATACACCTTTCAGCTTATTTAAAAATCTATCTTTTGCATCAATAGTAATTAGTTTAATACCATATTTGCCTTTGAAAGTTTCTTCTACACTTTCTCTTTCATCTTTTCTAAGCATTCCATGGTCGATAAACATGCAAGTTAGTTGGTCTCCGATAGCTTTATGTACAAGCATGGATGCTACCGCACTATCTACTCCACCACTTAATCCGCATAATACTTGCTTATCACCAACTAGTGCTCTTATTTCAGCTACTTCTTCTTCAATATATGAATCCATAGTCCAGTTTTTAGTGCATCCGCAAATATTGTACAGGAAATTTTCTAAGAATTTTTGTCCCTCTGGTGTATGTTTAACTTCAGGATGAAACTGTATTCCATAAAACTTTTTTTCCTCATTTGCCATAATCGCATGTGGTGTTGTTTCAGTACTTCCTAGATTAATAAAACCATCTGGTAAATCTGTTAATTGGTCTGTATGACTCATCCAACAGGTATCTTCTAACATTATACCTTCTACCAATGGTGATTTTTCTTCTATTGTATATTCTCTTCGTCCATATTCTCTTAAATTAGAGGGCTCAACTTTTCCGCCGAGCATATGAGCCATAAGTTGCATACCATAACAAATTCCAAGAATTGGCACTCCTAGATTAAATATTTTTGTATCAATTCTTGGAGCTCCATCTTCATAAACACTATTAGGACCACCTGAGAAGATGATGCCTTTTAGTTTTTTACTTTTCAGGTCTTCTATACTAGTACTGAAAGGTAGCATTTCGCAGTAAACGCCTGCTTCTCTAACTCTTCTTGCTATCAATTGATTATATTGTCCTCCGAAATCGAGAACTACTATTGTTTCTTTTGTCATAGTTTACTCCTTGTACATTTCTTCTTTTAATATACCGATATGTGGATAATTTCTATATTTTTGAGCAAAATCTAGTCCATAACCAACCACAAAATGATCTTCTATGTCAAATCCAATATAATCTAGTTTTACTTCTATAGTTCTTCTTGATGGTTTATTAAGTAAAGTGCATATTTTTATACTTTTCGCTTTTCTAACTTGTAGCATTTCAATCAGGAAAGTTAGTGTTATACCTCTGTCAGCTATATCTTCAACAATTAAAACATTTTTGTCTGTTATTGAGCTTTCAAGGTCTTTATTGATTTTGACCTTTCCAGTTGACTCTGTGCCATTATAGTAGCTTGATAATGCGACAGTATCAAGAACTACCGGAAGATCAATATTTCTGATTAGGTCAGCCATAAAAACTATAGATCCTCTTAGCACACCAACTACTACAAGTTCTTCGCCTTTATAGTCTTCGGTTATTTGCTTTCCAATTTCTGCAACTCTGCTCTTTATTTCTTCTTCAGAGTAGATAATTTCTTTAATTGAACTATCGTATGTTGTCATCGATATTCTCCCTCTATTATCTTAAAAATACTTTTTAAGTATACCACATTTTTATATCTAAAAAAAGTGTATTGAACACCATTACTATTTACAAATTCAAAAAAATAAGCTCCTTTTTACAGGAGCTTATTAATTAATATTTACATCATTGGCATTCCGCCCATACCTGACATATCAGGTTTGTTAGGCTCAGGTATTTCAGCTACAAGAGTTTCTGTTGTTAACAATAATGCTGCAATACTACCGGCATTTTGCAAGGAAGAACGAACAACCTTTGCAGGATCCACAATACCAGCAGCAAACATATCAACATATTCACCAGTTAAAGCATTGAAACCAACACCCTGAGGAGATGATAGTACCTTCTCAATAACTACAGAACCCTCTGCTCCAGCATTCTCAGCAATCTGTCTAACAGGAGCTTCCAATGCTTTCTTGACAATGTTCAAACCAGTTTGAGCATCACCAATCAATGAATCATCAACAATCTTAGAGATAATATCAGCTAGACATACTCCACCACCAGGAACAATACCTTCCTCAACAGCAGCTTTAGTTGCAGCCAAAGCATCTTCGATTCTCAATTTCTTCTCTTTCATTTCAGTTTCTGTCGCAGCTCCAACTTGAACTACTGCTACTCCACCAGCTAGTTTAGCTGCTCTTTCCTGTAATTTTTCTTTATCAAAATCAGAAGTAGACTCTTCTAACTCTCTTTTTATCTGAGTTACACGATTTGCTAACTGAATCTTATCTCCACGACCTTCCACTAAAGTCGTATACTCCTTTCCAACAACAACTTGTCTAGCAGAACCTAACTGTTCTAATTCTACTTGATCAAGTTTTAAACCTAACTCTTCAGAAATAACTTCTCCACCAGTCAAGATAGCAATATCTTGTAACATGGCTTTACGTCTGTCACCAAAACCTGGAGCCTTAACAGCAACACAATTAAATGTACCTCTAACCTTATTAACAATCAAAGTAGCTAAAGCCTCGGCTTCAACATCTTCAGCAATCAATAATAATGACTTACCTGTTTTAACAATCTTTTCCAAAACTGGAAGTATCTCTTGAATATTATTTATTTTCTTGTCAGTTATCATAATGTATGGATCATCAAGTTCAGCGACCATCTTCTCTGTATCCGTCACCATGTAGGATGATAAATAACCTCTATCAAATTGCATTCCCTCAACAACCTTTAAATTAGTGCCAAAACCTTGATATTCCTCAACTGTTATAACACCATCATTTCCAACTTTCTCCATTGCCTCAGCTATTAAATCTCCAATTTCCTTATCATTAGCAGAAATTGACGCAACTTGAGCAATTGACTCCTTGCTATCTACACTCTTACTAATGGCTTTGATTTCTCTGACTGCTATTTCGACAGCTCTTTCAATACCCTTTTTTAGGATTATTGGATTAGCTCCGGCAGTTACATTTTTTAACCCTTCTTTTATAATAGCTTGCGCTAGAACAGTAGCAGAAGTTGTTCCATCACCTGCAACATCATTAGTCTTGGTTGCAACTTCCTTGACTAGTTTAGCACCCATATTTTCAAATGGATCTGGAAGATCTATTTCTCTTGCAATAGTAACACCATCATTTGTAATTAATGGTGAACCATACTTCTTCTCCAATACAACATTCTTTCCTTTTGGACCCATTGTTACTTTAACAGCATTTGCAAGTGCATCCACCCCAGCTTCCATAGCTTTACGGGCTTCAATACCAAATTTTAATTCCTTAGCCATTTTCTACCTCCTAATTTAATATTACCAATATATCATCTTGACGAAGAACTAAGTATTCAACATCATCAATTTTCACTTCAACACCGCCATATTTAGAGAATATAACTCTATCACCGGCTTTAACATCCATTGTTTCCCTTACTCCGTCTTCTAGAATCCTACCTGGACCTACAGCAATTACTTCACCCTCAAAAGGTTTCTCTTTGGCTGTTTCTGGTAGCAAGATTCCACTTGCTGTCTTTTCAACTGAATCAAGTTGCTTTACAACAACCCTATTCCCAACTACTTTAAAACTCATAATTATACCTCCTTCTAAAATTTGTTAGCAATCAATTACTTCGAGTGCTAACAATATGAATGATATCAAATTCAATAGAAAAAATCAAGAAATTTTATAGAAAAAATATCTATTTAACATCTAAACGAGCACAGTTTGCAGCTCTTCCTGTTAAAATTTCCAGGCCGTGACCAAGTACTGGTAACAAGAACTCCATATATTCCCTACAAGCAATAGGACTTCCTGGCATATTGATAATCAAGGTTGCACCTCTAATACCTGCAGTTCCCCTTGAAAGCATAGCTCGATTAGTCTTCTGATAACTCATAGCCCTAAGAGCTTCCGGGATTCCAGGCACAAGCCTTTCAACAATATCCAAAGTAGCTTCTGGAGTAATGTCTCTTTGAGAAAATCCTGTTCCCCCTGTGGTCATAATTAAATCCAGCTTCAAATTATCTGACCAATCCTTTAATATTTCTGCTATTTCAATACGATTGTCAGGAACCATTATATACTCAACTACTTCACCTAAAGGTTTAATCATCTCAATTATAACTTTACTACTTGCATCTTCTCGTTCGCCTCTAGATCCTGCATCACTTGCAGTCAACACACCAATTTTATACATATTCAATCACAATCTCATCTTCAGCCTTTATAATTCCTGGATTTTTCACTATAGCAAAAATACCATCAGTAGGCATTACACACTTACCCGCCTTCTGCATTATTACACAGCCAGAATGACACTCCTTACCTATTTGAGTAACTTCCAAAACTACATCTTTACCAATCAACAATCTTGAACCAATTGGCAACACCTTTAAATTTATACCCTCTGTTACAATGTTTTCAGCAAAGTCTCCATTAATCAAAGTTATTCCTCTGGCTCTCATTTCATCAACGCTTTCTTTTGCTAGTAAACTGATTTGTCTATGCCAGTCACCACCATGAGCATCACCCTTGATACCAAAATCTACGATGCATTCTCCAAAATCAATTTCTTTTTTTTGTTCGCCTTTTTTCAAACTTATACAAACAGCTAAAACTTTTGCCATTATTACTTACTCCTCTCATATATACCAGACTTTCCGCCTGTCTTTTTTTCTAATAAAATATCTGTTATGGTCATCCCTTTATCTATACCCTTACACATGTCGTAGATAGTTAAAAGTGCTATAGTTACACCTGTTAATGCTTCCATTTCTACTCCTGTTTTCCCATCAACATTGACTGTGCAACTTGCTATAATTAATGAATTTTTCTTATCGATACTAAAATCAACTGAACAACTATTTATAAGCAATGGATGGCACATTGGAATAAGGCCCGAAGTATTCTTTGCTCCCATTATTCCAGCTACCCTTGCTACACTAAACACATCGCCTTTGGGTACACTATTATCTAAAATAGCCACAAGTATTTTATTAGGTAAAATGATTTTACCTGTGGCAAAAGCAGTCCTTGTAGTTACATTCTTAGCCCCAACATCGACCATCTTTGCTTTACCTTGTTCATCTAAATGTGTAAAATCCATTTTATCCTCCTATTTGCGACATTCTTCTGCGCTGATTGCCCCAGCCTTCTTCCATATTATGGCCTTCAGGTTTTCCTAAAATAATTTCAGAAACAAAATTTCTTAAAGCTTCGTCACTCGCACCAGATCTAATCAACTTCAAGACATCATACTCCAAATCCATATATAGGCAAGGTCTAATCTTACCATCTGCTGTCAATCTTAGTCTATTACAAGTACTACAAAATTTATGAGACAATGCCCCTATAAAGCCTACACTACCCAAGCCGCCAATAATTTTATAATTTTCTGCTGGACCATTCGTATTAATATCACTTGTCTCTTCAAGTTCATATTTTGTTTCAATCAATTCCTTGATTTCTGAAATTGGATAATGATTCAAAAATGCATCATGATCACTTTCACCGATAGGCATCAATTCAATAAATCTAACTTGGACTTCCTTTTTAAAGGCATAATCAACAAAATCAATAAACTCATCATCATTGAAGCCCTTAATTGCAACCACATTTATTTTAACTGGTTTTAAACCAATCTCAATAGACTTGTCTATTCCCTTAAGTACTTTATCCAAGTTCCCCCACCTGGTAACTTGGTTGAAGCGATTTTCATCAAGGGAATCAAGGCTCACATTTATTCTTGTTAATCCGGCACTTTTTAATCCCTCTGCCATTTCCTCTAATAAAATTCCATTTGTAGTTAAAGTTATATCTTCTATTTCAGGTATACTACGTAACATTCTGATTAAGTCTTCAATTCCATTTCTAACTAGAGGTTCGCCACCGGTTAGTCTAATTTTTTTAATGCCAACAGGCACTAAGGCCTTCACTAAATTGTAGATTTCTTCAAAGCTCATCATATCTTTATGTTTTAGTAAATCTACACCATTTTCAGGCATGCAATAGACACACCTTAAATTACATCTGTCAGTGACAGATATTCTTATATAGTCAATAGTTCTCATTAATCCACACTGCTTTCTCTTACCTTATCTAAACTTCCTAATATTTGTTTTTCATTTAAAGGTATATAATAGGAATTTATTAAATCACCTTTTTCATCACACAAAATTAATACAGGCAAACTTTCAATATTAAATTTATCTATAAAGTACTTTGATTCTTTGCTTACATCTTTCGGGTTATAGGAAATATCAAAAACCATCATACTTTGATCAGCTTTTTTAATTATATTATCAATAAGCTTTTTGTTTTCATCACTTACAGGTGAAAAATCATCACGCATCACAACAAGAAATGGTTTCTTATCTTGTTTTAATATATCAAGTCTTTGAAAGACACTACCTTTATAAGTATTACTCGTGCTCATCACAGCAAAATATAAGAAAACCCCTAATAGAATGAAAATTAATATTTTAGAATAGAAACCTAACTTTGATTTTTTCGACTTTTTTGACGTGTTAGTCTTATCAACGTTTTTATCTTCTATTTTCTTATTAGTCTTCTTATACTTTTTTTCATTTTTATTTTCTATATGTTTTTTCTTTAAACTCAAAATAGCTCCTTTTTATCAATTTTATCCACAGTTTCCACATACATCAACTTATTATAATGTGGATAATGTGGATAACTATTTGATTTCTCCACTAGAATAGGCATTTAGGAACAAGTCCCCTTTTACGTCATTTTTACTTAAATAATAGGCTGCACTACCTATCATAACCCCATTATCAGTGCATAAAATTCCCTTGGGATAGTATATTTCAAGGCCGATTTTCTGCCCTTTTTCTTCTAGTTTTTGGACTAGATATTTATTGGAAGTAACACCACCACCAAGCACAATTTTCTTAATGCCATAATTTTTACTTGCTAGAAGTACTTTTTCAATAACTGCTTTAATAATAGCTTCTTGTACTGCAAATGCGACATCTTCTACAATGATTTCGTTGCCTTGTGCTTTCATTTTATTAAGATAATTAATAACATTTGACTTTAAGCCACTAAAACTAAAGTTATAATTATCTTTCCCTAACTTAGCTATCGGAAATATGAGGTTTGTTCTTGACCCAAAACTTGCATATTTTTCAATTTCAGGTCCCCCTGGATAATCTAAGCCCAATTTTCTTGCAATCTTATCAAAGGCTTCTCCAGCAGCGTCATCAAGAGTTTGGCCAATAACTTCAATATCAAGATGATTATGCCAAATAGCTAGTGAAGTATGTCCTCCCGAGACTATCAATGCTAAAACAGGGAATTCATTCAGATCATGTTCAACTAGATTTGCATAAATATGACCTCTTAAATGATGAACAGGAATTATCGGTATATTTAAACTAATACTCAACCCTTTAGCAGCTGTTATACCCACTATAAGTGCTCCAATAAGTCCTGGTTGATTTGTTACTCCTATCGCAGTCAAATCTTTCTTCTCAATACCAGCTTCCTTGATTGCAAGATCAATGACACCAATTATCATTTCTAAATGTTTTCTTGAGGCTACCTCAGGAACAACACCACCATATTTTTTATGTATATCTATTTGTGAAGAAATAACGTTAGATAGTACTTCTTTACCGTTTTTTACTACAGCTGCCGATGTTTCATCACAACTAGTTTCTATACCTAGAATAATGCTATCCACTTTTACCTCACTTTCAATTATATCATTTAACTTTATTTGTTTAAATAATTAAACTTTTCTTGCTATTATCTAATTTGATCCATTAAATTAAGTATTTGAACCGATGTTTGTATTTGTTGCTCTAATTTACTTATTTCTGCGTTATTATCAATTTCATAATTGGCGAAATATGAGAAATTACCATTTTCTATTTGGACAAACATAGTGTTTTCAGGAAGCTTTTTCTTACGTTCTTCATATACTTCTAAATTTAATATTTTATCAAGTGTTCCTTTTATTGATACAATTTTAAGTCCACTATTACTTAAATCTGCTTCTTCACTTGGATAAGACGCTAAGAAAACAGCACCTTTAATTTTTTCATCAGCTTTTAAGTTTACAGACATAGCTTCTCCTCCACTACCATGGCCAACAACAGTCCATAACTGAATGCTTTCATATTTTTTAATAATAGCATTCATGGTATTGCTTCCTATGTTGGGGCTATTGAATAAAAACTCAGGTATAACAACCATATAACCTTTTTTGGCAAGTATTATGCTAAGAGGTATATACGACTTAGGAGAAACTCCTCCATTTGCATATATTATTATACCTTTAGTCGGTTCTCTAAAATTTGGTTTTACTATAAATCCATCATCTTCAATTATGTCTAGATCTGCCCCTTCAGCTTTAATAATTTGATCGACTTCTACATTTTCCACTTTAGCTATAGTAGTAGCTTCACTATCTACAATTTCTATCATGAACCAAACTCCCAATAAAATCATAAGAATGATTGATAGTACAACCTTAAGGCTATGTTTTTTTCTTTTCTTTGGTGTCCTATTTCTTCTATTTGTCTTTTGTGATCTTCTTCCCATATTTTTCTCCAATTATTTCAGCCATAATTGATATAGCTATTTCTTCTGGTGTTTCTGCGCCTATATCTAAACCAATAGGTGCATGAATTTTATTTATTTTTTCTTTGGAATAACCTGATTCTTTCAAATCTTCAATTATAAGATTAATTTTTCTTTTACTTCCAATCAAGCCTATATATTTATTTTCTTTATCAATTACACCTTTTACACATTCAGCATCTTGCAGATGTCCTCTTGTAACAACAGTAACATATGTAAAACCATTAAAATTATAGCTATTTAATAAATCATTATATTCTCCAGAACCTAGCCTAATTGCATTAGGAAATCTATCTTTTGATACAAATTCTTGTCTGTCATCAAATACTGTGACTTCAAATCCTAGTATATCAGCTAATTGATAGATTGCATAACCTACATAACCTCCACCTAAAATAAGTAAATTATTCACAGGTGCTATAACATCGTAAAAGTATCCCTCTGAATCTTTTGTATTAAAATCTACAATTTCAATTTGTCCATTTGTTAAGTTAGTTCGTAATTTTACAGTATGTCCTTTACTATTTAATTCTAAAGTTTCTTGAAAGATGGTCTTAGTTTTATTATCAATATACTGTAACATCAATTTATTGACACCACCACAAATCATCAATGAATCCTTTGGATCATCACCTAATCTAGTAATGTCCATAATTAAAAATCCTTTGCTTTTTATAAGTTTTTGGGCCTCTAACATACTTTCATATTCACCAGCACCCCCACCAACTGTTCCTTCAATTATATCATTTTTTGTAACTAGCATTTTACTGCCTGCATGTCTTGGTGCGGAACCCTTGGTATCGATTATGGTTACAAGAACTAAATCTTCTGTTATGTCTCTGATATTTTCTAGTATTTTTTTATTCATACTTTAATACTCCAAATAAACCTTTTTGTTTTCCTAAGATCAATGTTCCCTCTACTGCAGCTCTTCCTATGGCCATTGCTTTTTCTGAAATCGTAAAACAATATTCAGGATTTAGACGTGGGTCAACATCACCAATTTTCATAGCTTCAGGCACAATCATGCCATCAACGATTAAGCCTCGTAATATTCCTTTAAAGGGGCTCTTAACAGGCACTTCCCCAACCTTTAATATTATATCATCTTGTTCAACAATATCTCCAAGTTTTTTTATATGTTCTACTTTGCCCTTGACTGGAGAATATAGAACTCTTTCTAATCCTCTGCCTTCAACTACTCCAGGAATGCCACTATTTTTAATAGCAGAACCTTTTTCAATAATTTTACCTAAATAATGACCTCTTTTAGTTTCAATAACTAAATTACAATCAACAGTAGCAAAAAAACCTGGTCCACAACCAATTACTATAGGTGCATCATCTATTCTAGTTCCTAAATTCTGCTTAGCTAATATTGCATCGACTATCACATCTGGTTTATATTTATCTTTAATCGATCCATTTGGATCAATTATAACCCCAATATTTCCCTTTTCTAAGTAATTTAAGTAATTATCCTCAGTAACATGAATACCTGTTACACCTTCAATCTTTATTCTTCCCTCGTAGATGCTATTGGCAAATGCTACACTTCGTCTTATAACAGTCGGTTTTTCTACTTCGGTCATAAGTACTTGAAAACCACTTTTATAATAAGCCATGGCCACACCGCTAGCTAAATCACCAGCACCCTTAATTAATACTTTAATCATATTATTCCTCCTTGATTTTTATATATTCATTCAAGGTATCTATATCTGCAATTATACCTGGATCATCAAGATCCACATAAACGCACCCCTTTTCCTTGATAATGTCTCTTGCGCCAATATCTCCTTTTATATTTTTAAAACTACTCTGAAGAGCTATTGGAAAAACAACGGGATGTCCTTTTTTGCCCATAAATCTTGGCACAATAATTTCACCTTTATTACCTCTATATGCCTTTAGGATAATTTCTATTGAATTATCTTCAATTAAAGGTAAATCACAAGGAACAACTAAAAAATAATCGGCATTAAAAGGTCTTGTTTCCCGAAATGAAGCACTCATACCTTCTCTATAATCTCTAATTTCTTGAAATTCAAACCCTATCTCCTTGATATGTTCCCTTATTGTATCTTTATGAAACCCCAGGCTAACAACAATATCTTGACAATAGACATTAAACTTTTTGATAGTATCTTCCAAGAATGTCGAGCCACCAAATTTCATTAATTGCTTGATTCGACCCATTCTTTTACCTTCACCAGCCGCTAGTATTAACACACCAACTTTGTCATCAAAACCTTGATATACAACCTTTTCTTTTATAGAAACCAAATATGAGCCAAGTCCAAACTGATTATATAGTCTATTCAATAAATCCTTAGCTATAAAATCATTAATTAATATATCGCCTTGATTTATAATAATCTTTAAATTTCTATATTGGGTATCTTTTAACCAACCTTCATTGAGCAATTTCAAGATATTTTCATTTGTAAAATACATATCTTCATTATCTAATATTTCTTGAACCCTTTCCAGGTTATAGGTATTATCTTTACTGATCTTTTCTCCCATTATTTTAGCAGATATGAACAGGAAGGTTTTTGCAGAATTGTTGGGCACAACAGGTTCATACTCAAATGGGACTTTAAAAGGAAGCCCTCTTGAACCATCTGCCTCGATTAAAATTACATAATCAATGGGTATTTTTGTAATATTTTCAAAATCATATTTTGTATATCCTTGATATTTTTTACCAATTTCACTTGAAACTTGAACATTTATACCAAAATGCATCTTGTCTATATTAATTTTCTTGCAAATATCAACCTTGTATGTGGAGAATTCTTCAATAGAAATTTTCGTAGTAGTGGTAATTAGCACTTTATAACCATCACTGGCTAAAACTTGTGCAACTTCCTTTAAAGCAGATGTTTTACCACCTGCTCCTATAAAGCAATATATATGACCACCCTTTATTTGCTCTCGAATGAATTGACTATTCATTATTACCCCTTAGACTCTTCTTCCAAAACACTAATAATTCTACCACCACCAATTACAATATCAGGATTTTCGTTACTGTATAGTACCGCTGACTGTCCTGTTGTTACTGAGGAAGTTGGATCCAGAAAAACGAGTTTAAATCCACCTTCAGTTCTGTAATAGGTTGCTTTTGTTGGTTTACTTCTGTATCTCACTTTAACAAGTAACTCTGTTCCGTCTTCTATTTTCTTATTTGAAATATAGTAGGCAGAACTAGCAATTAAACCATAATTATAGATATCATTGGCTTCTCCCACTATCACTTTATTTTCAGAATTTATAATCTTTATAACATAGACTGGAGTACCATAAGCAACAACTAAGCCTCGTCTTTGACCAATTGTGTAATAGTAAATAGGTTTACCTTTACCTAAAAATTTGCCATTCTTATGATAGATTAGAGCAGGCTCACTATTTACCACCTTATATTCATTTATAAACTTACCATAATTACCATCTGGTACAAAACAAATATCTTGACTTTCTTTTTTGTTAGCTACTGGTATATTATTTTCTTTAGCTATTTCTCTAACTTCGCTTTTTTTCATTTTCCCTAAAGGAAAAAGTAGATGTTTCAGTTTAGTTTGATTTAATTGATATAGAAAGTAACTTTGATCTTTTGTTTGATCTATACCTTTTATTAAAACGTATTCCTTTTTATTCTCATCATATTCATTTACTACATAATGACCAGTAGCAAGGTAATCGAATCCCATTGCTAAAGCCTTATCTAGTAAATCAATAGATCTTATATATAGATTGCAATCCATGCAAGGATTTGGAGTATTTCCTGCTAAATATTCATTGCAAAAATTATCTATAACCTTCTCCTTGAATAAATCTCTATAATTAAAAACATAATGTTTAATTCCTAGTTGATTTGCAGTTTTACGAGCATCGTCAATGGCTTCATTACCACAGCAGGATTTACTTGATTCAATATTACAAATATCATTAAGCCATATCTGGCAAGTTACACCAACCACTTCATAACCTTGCTGTTGTAGTAGCAGTGCTGTTACAGCACTATCCACACCACCACTCATTGCAACTAAAACCTTTCTTTTCATTATTTGTCTCCATTCATAAAATATTTATGAGCATCAAATGGATTATCATTTAATACCCTTATATATTTACCATCTTGATTTAGTGTATAGCTATTCACAACGTCTTTATCAAGAATTTCTAGCGTATTTAATATTTCTTTTTTTACATCACTATCCTTTATAGGACATAATGTTTCAACTCTTCTGTCAAAATTCCTATCCATAAGATCCATACTACCAATCAATGTAATTTCTTGATTTCCATGATAGAAGTAATAGATTCTACTATGTTCAAGGAATCTACCAACAATACTTTTAACCCGAATATTTTGGTTGGGTACTATCCCACATATTCCTCTAACTATCAAATTTATTTTAACGCCGGCTTTTGATGCTTCATAAAGTTTATCAATCATCTCCTGATCAATAAGTGAATTCATTTTTGCCTTTATCAAGCCTATTTTCCCTTTCTTTACCTCATTGATTTCATAATCAATTAATTCATGGAAAATTTGTCTAGAATTGAATGGACTAATTAATAATTCTTTAGATTTAACAATTTCTTTACCACTTGCTAAAAAATTAAAAATTTGAATAACATCATCACCAATATTTTTATCTGCGGTAAAGACGCCAATATCCTCATATGTTATTGCTGTGTTTTCATTATAGTTACCTGTACCTATATGACAATAGGTTTGAATACCGTCTTTGGATTCCTTTTCTTTCCGAACTATCAATATTAGTTTAGCATGTGTCTTTAATTTAAGAGGACTTAAAATTACTTGTACGCCAGCTTTTTCCAGTCTTTTAGCCCAAGCTATATTGTTTGCCTCATCAAATCTAGCTTTCACCTCTAATAGAACTGTAACATTTTTACCTTTGTTTGAAGCATTAATCAATGCTTCAATTATTGGACTATCTTTACTTACTCTATAAAGTGTTTGTTTAATTGCTACTACTTTGATATCATTGGCTGCTTCCTCTAAAAAATCTAGAATACATTGAAAATTATCATATGGAAAATGACAAATCTGGTCTTTTTCCTTTATTTGAGTAAAAATGCTTCCTTCTTTGAAAACTTTTTGTTGTTCAAATTCATCATGCTGGTATTTGGAGAACCATTTTTTTTTATATATTTGATCTAGATAGGTTAAATCAAGATCATTATTTATAACATAAATTTCTCTGTCTGTTATTTTCATTTTTTCTTTAAGGATATTTAATAATTTTTTGGATGGTATCGATGCAATTTCTAATCTTACTACTTGCCCCCAACTTCTTTTTTTAATTGATCTTTCTACTTTAGTCAAAAGATCTTCAGCCTCATCGTCATCATAATTTAGATCAGCATTTCTAATTATTCTAAATATATTCTTTTCTAATATCTGATAACTGTCAAAAAGAAAATTTAAATTACTAGAGATTATTTGCTCTAGTAAAATAAATTTTCTTTCCTTCTTATTCCCAACAGGAACTATTCTTTTGATTGTCTCTGGTATTTGAATTTCACCTAAATACTCTTCATTGTCTTTTAGTAATCTCAATATTACATTTATGGTTTTATTTTTAATCAATGGAAAGTGAGTATCTAACTTTAATACTCTAAAAGTCAAATATGGAAATATTTTATTATTAAAATACTCATTTAAATAATTAATCTCATCGTCTGATAATGATGAAATATCAACTATGTCTATACCTTGTTTAGAAAGCAGATTTTTAAGATCTTCATATCGATTATAACATTCTTTTAACATTTCTTTTACTTCAGCATTTATCAAATTGATTTCTTCTTCAGGGTTTAGTTCAATTTCATCTATTCTTAACTGATCGCTTTTCCTTTGATCCCATAGCGATCCAACCCTGACCATAAAAAATTCATCTAAGTTGTCATAGAAAATACTGATAAATTTCAATTTTTCACCTAATAAAAGGTTCTTTCTATCATAAATTTCTAGTACCCTTCTATTAAATTCCAACCAACTTGATTCTCTGTTAAAGTATTTATTCATAATTAATCCTTAAATGGTCTCTCTAATTTCTTACCTTGAAGAAATTTTTCAGTTATATTCTTTTGACTTCCAAGATAAAGGAATTTCTCTAATCTTTGAATAGGAGTCCTTTCTTCACGTGGAGCCATAATGCTCCTTGTATCTATAACTAGAAAATCAGCGCTATAACCTTCTTCAAAACTTCCAGTTTTACCAAAGAATGAGCCCCCTGACTTAGTAGCCATGTAGAAGACCTCTGATAAGTTTAGCACTCTTGTAAGATCATCTTCCATTCTTGCCTTCATTTTAGATAATTGTATTGCAAGTACTATTTGATTTGGCATAAAGATATGATGACCTCCACTAATATCTGAACCAATACTTACTGGAAGACCAGCCTCTAACATTCCCTTAACATCCATAATACCACTAGTTAAATTGGCATTTGATTCAGGACAATGAACAGGATAGAAATTCCTTTTTTTCATCAAATCTAATTCATCCTTGGTATTATGTATGCAATGGGCCATTATTGTCTTGCTATTACTTCCAAAAAGTCCGTATTTTTCAAAAACTTCAGTTGAAGTTTTGTATTCCGGGTGTAATTGTGTTACCCATGCATTTTCTGCAAGACTTTCATTCATATGACTTTGTACTGGCACATCATATTTCTTAGCTAATTTACCTTGACCTTCCATAGACTCAACTGTACAGTGAGGTACAAATCTTGGAGTAATGATTGGCTTAACCAGTTCATTTTCTTTATATTTTTTAATTAGTTCTTCACTAAAGTTAATACTATCTTCAGTTGATTCAATATAGAAATCAGGAGTATTTCTGTCCATATTAACTTTACCTACATAGGCACTTAATCCTGATTCAATAGTTAGTTTGAACAATAAATCTGAAGCCTCTTTATATAAACTTGCATAGATAACTGATCTTAAGGATCCAGCTTCCCAAAGTTTTGTAAGTACTTCTTTATATATTTCTTCAGCATAATCCAAGTCCTTGAATTTAACTTCTTCTGGATATGTATACTTTTCTAGCCAGGTCAACAATTCTTCATCATTTCCTAGTCCACAGTTGGCATATTGATTTGCGTGCAGATGTAAATCAACAAATGTCGGCAAAATCAGATTGCCAGTTCTATCAATAATTTCTTCTGAGCCAAGATATACTTGTTGGACTGCTTTAACTTTCCCCTCTTCGATAATTAGAAACCCATTTTCATAAATTTCAAAGCCATCTTTGTTCTTAGTAAATAAAATATCACCTTTTATTACCATGATTAATCCTCCTTTAACTTTCTAAAAATTTCAAACAGGATAAACTTAACGACTTTATTTTTAATTTCTAGTCTGTTACCGCTAAATATTCTAGTCACAACCGATATTTGCTCTTTGTATTTAAATGCTATATATACTAATCCCACAGGTTTATCAATTGTACCACCAGATGGACCGGCAATACCTGTAATGCTGATGGCCAAATCAGCATTAGTTTTTTCAAAAACACCTTCTGCCATTTCTATGGCAGTATTTTCACTTACAGCTCCATACTGTTCTAGTGTACTAGTTTTAACATTTAATTCTTCTATTTTAGCTCTATTACTATAAGTAATGTATGCTCTATCGAAGAAATCTGAACTCCCAGGAATATTAGTAAAAGTATTACTTAGTAGTCCACCTGTACATGATTCCGCAACTGCAATCTTCAAACCCTTGGCAGTTAATTGACTAGCTACGAGACTTTCTAGACTTTGTTCGTCTTCTCCAAAATAGTAATCTTCAAGTCTCTCTATTATATTTTCTGATACTTTAGCTACCATTTCTTCAAGTTCCAATTTATTTTCACCTTTAGCAGTAACCCTGAAATGTATTTCGCCATCTTTTATTGTAGGAGCTACTGATGGGTTGTTGGCTCTTATCAAATCTCTTATTTTGTCTTCAGCCTTTGATTCTCCAATTCCTGCAAATTTTAATGTTTTGGAATATATTTTTTCCTTACCAAGCATATTTTCCTTGAGATAGGGTATTATTTTATTCTTCATCAAGACGCTTAATTCTTCAGGTGGGCCTGGTGTGAGAAAATAATGTTTACCATTGCATATGACAACCGATCCTGGGGCTACTCCTGCATCGTTATAAAATGCGATTGCACCTTCTGGTATTTCTGCTACCTTTAAATCTCCTGGTAAAGCTTTTTTCCCAACTCTTTTAATTATTTTATCTAATGTTTGTTGGTCATAAACAGTTTTTATATCAAGATATTCTATTAATGCTTCTTTCGTAAGATCATCTTCAGTTGGTCCAAGTCCACCATTCAGAAAAACTATTTCAACGTCCTTTGGAACTTCTTTTAAAGCACTTATAATTCTTGAAGTATTATCACCAACAGTTACAATTTTATAGAGATCTATACCTATTTCTGCAAAAATACTGGTTAATAACTGGCTATTGGTATTTAGTGTTTTTCCCAACAAAAGTTCTGTTCCAGTAAAAATCATATAGCCCTTCATATTATCTCCTATTACAAACAAAGGAAATAACAATGCTTTGGGCATTGTTAATCTCCTTGGTTATATTCTTTCTTAAGCTTTTGTAGTTACAGTTCCTACAGATACTCTAGCACCAAGTTCTTTATCAATTTGGTATAAACCATTGCCATCATTACCAATTAATTTCAGACTTCTGATTATTGTTTCAGCATTTGATTCTTCTTCAACTTGTTCATCAACAAACCAGTTCAAGAAATTAACTGCTGCATAGTTTTTTTCCTCAGTAGCAAGATCCATTAGAAAATTAATTCTACCTGTAACAAATTTTTCATGTTCTAAACCTTGTTCGAAAATACCTTTTATATTATCAGCATTAACCGCAGGGTCTTCAAAGCCTGTTATAATGACTTCGCCACCTGCCTCAATAATATAATCCATGATTTTTAAGGCATGTATTCTTTCCTCTTCTGCTTGGGTTCTCATCCAAGTAGCAGCCCCAATAAAGTCTATGCTAGCTAATTTACCAGACATTGCTAGGTAAAGATGGCTTGAATAAAATTCATAGGTAATTTGTTTGTTTAGTTCATCATTTAAATGTTTTGAAATCATAATATACCCTCCTTGTGACTTAACTATTTAACTCACATTATATCATGATTTTTACTTTTTAAAAATAGGAGAGAAGCTTTTAAGGATTAATATAACTGCTAGAATAACTACCATTTCTACTAAGGCATATGTATTATATACAAGCGAATATATTATTGGATTTTGGTCACCAGCATAACTAGCAAACACTATTACTCCAGATAATACATAACTAAAGTATCTAGCAATAAATACTAAAATGAATCGACTAACAAATTTAATATTTGAACTATTGTTGATAATTAATCCTAATATAGCACCAACTAGGAGATAATCAAAAACTATTGAAACTGGATGAAAAGCATAATATGGTCCTATAGCGAATTGCATTAACCCGTAAACCAATCCAACAAACACTCCTGATTTCCATCCATTTCTCATAGCAAATACTATGATAGGCAAAGCAGCTATCGATATACTTCCACCTTGTGGCATTGTAAATAAATTAAATAACCCTAAAACAATTGCCAATCCTAGACATATGCCACCCTCAACTAAAATTTTGATTTTTTTGTTTTCCATTTTAAAATCCTTCCTTTCAAAAAAAAATCTATTACCACATAGGTAATAGATTTATTTCTAAATATATTTCCCTACGCTAGTATTACCTAGATCAGGTTATGGGTCGTGAGTTACACTCACCTCTCAGCCGATTTTTCAGCTCCCCTTTTAACACTTATTAGTATATCATAAAACTATTTGTTTTCCAATACAACTTTTCCATTTATATAGTCCATAATCACACCTTTGTTTTCTTCGATAGTTCTACTTAAGATACCATCAGCAAGAGGATCTTCTACATATTTTTGTACAGATCTCTTCAAAGGTCTAGCTCCATATTCAGGATTAAACCCATCCTCAAGAAGTTTTTTCTTTAAATCATCCTTGATTATAAGTTCGGTAATCCCAATTTCTTTTACCCTTGAAATCACTTCTTTTAAAATCAACTCTAAGATTTCTCCTGTTTCATCCTTAGTAAGACTATGAAAAACAATAATATCATCTAGTCTATTAATAAATTCAGGTCTGAAAGCTTTACGAACTTCATCTAATATTTTTTCTTCATTGTCTTTGTTGGAGTTACTTTCTGAAGCTTTAAAACCTAGCTTATTTATCCCTTTTATTCTATCGACGCCAACATTGGATGTCATTACTATTACAACATTTCTAAAATCAATGGTCTTTCCTTGACTATCAGTCAAACGCCCATCATCCATTACTTGTAAAAGAATATTAAAAATATCTGAATGTGCCTTTTCAATTTCATCGAATAGTATTACACTATACGGTTTCCTCTTTACTGCTTCTGTAAGCTGTCCAGCTTCATCATAACCTACATAGCCTGGAGGAGCTCCAATTAGTTTTGACACTGTATGTTTTTCCATATATTCAGACATATCAAATCTTATCATATCTTCTTCTTTGCCAAACAGATATTCTGCTAATATTTTGGCTGTTTCTGTTTTACCAACACCCGTTGGACCAAGAAACAAAAAACTACCTGAAGGCTTTTTAGGATTTTTCAAGCCCGCCCTAGATCTTCTTACAGCTTTAGACAATGCACTTATTGCCTCATCTTGTCCTATAATCCTCTCATGAAGTATTTGCTCAATTCGCAACAATTTTTCCTTGTCTTCTACTGAAATATTTGATATTGGTATACCTGTCCATTCTGAAATAATATTAGCAATATCTTCAGCTACAAGTTTTATCTCCCTTGCATCATTTTTTTCTTGCCACTGTATTTTCATTTCAATGGTTTTTTTCTTCAAAACTTCAATTTCATCCCTTAATATAGCAGCATTTTCGAAATCTTCTGCTTGTACTGCTTCGTTTTTTTGCAGTTCTTTCTTAGCTGTTTCTTCTTCGAGATTAATGAAATCTTCAGGCATCTTTCTATTGACTAGTTTCAACCTTGAAGCCCCTTCATCTATTAAATCAATTGCTTTGTCTGGTAAAAATCTATCACCAATATATCTTGTAGATAATTTAACTGCTTCTAGTATAGCTTCATCAGTAATTGTTACACCATGATGCTGTTCATAAGTCCCTCTGAGTCCTTTTAATATAGCTACAGTCTCTTCATTGGTTGGTTCTTTAATCAGGATACTTTGGAATCGTCTTTCTAGTGCTGCATCTTTTTCAAAGTACTTCCTGAATTCTTCTATTGTTGTTGCCCCAATACATTGAAATGATCCTCTTGCTAGAGCTGGCTTTAAAATATTGGCACCATCTATAGTTCCTTCTCCACCTCCAGCACCAATTAATGTATGAATTTCATCAATGAACAGAATAATATTGCCTTCTCTTTCAATTTCTCCAATGACATTTTTCAATCTTTCTTCAAATTCGCCTCTATATTTAGCACCTGCTACCATCCCAGATAAATCTAAAGTAATTAGTTTCTTATCTAATAAAAAGTCTGGTACATCCTTTGATACAATTTTCCTAGCCAAACCTTCTACTATAGCAGTTTTTCCAACTCCAGGTTCTCCTATTAGTATTGGATTATTCTTGCTTTTTCTGCCAAGAATTTGTATCATACGTTCTACTTCTTTTTCTCTACCAATTAATGGATCAATTGTATCCTTCTTAGCTTTTTCTATTAGGTCCAATCCAAATTTATCTACATATGGAGTCTCACCCTTTTCTAATGGAGCCTTATATCCGGGTTCTATTTCCTGGTCCTCAATCTCATCATAGTTTTCTTTTTGCCCATTACCACTATTAATTATATTTTCTACTAATTGTAATGTTTGCCCAGGTTGAGCTTCATATTTCCTTAATATCTCAGCTGCAATACCTTGACCCTCATCTAATAACGCATAAAGTATATAAACTGGTTCAATTGATTCCACATTTATTTGGTTTGCTATTTTTTCAGCACTAAGCAAAATATTGTTAATCCTTGGCGAAGTTTTAAGGACCTTATCATGGGCTTCACCTTTACCAACAATATTAATTATATCCTCATAGAGAGCACCATAACTAAGTCCAAGAGCCTGGTCGAAATAGCCACCTGTAATCGTCTTGTCTTCAATTAGAAAAGCTAACAATAAATGTTCAGTACCAATGATCTGGTGACCTAGTCTACCTGCTTCTTTTCCAGCTATTTGTAATATTCTCTTACTTTCATTTGTTAATTTATCCCAAATCATTCATTTATCCTCCGATTTTTAGTATTTCTTTAAATAACCTAGGGCGCATCCTATTTCTTTCTTCAGTTGACATCATCTTTCCAAAATAGCTTTGTAAACCGGCATTTTGTGCTAGTACAATCAAGTTATTTAGTTGTTGATAGTCAATATCTACGTCAAAAGGTAGACCCCTTTCTAAGCCTAGTCTTATAAGACTTGCATGATTCATACCTTCTTTAGCTGTTAATAATATTGAATATTTTATATTGCCATAGGACCTGTAAATCATATCCTGCATTTCATAATATTTTTGTTTAAATAAATGTTCTCTACTTTCTTTCTCTTTTATAATTATATCATTAATTCTCTTTTCCAACCCTATCATAATATCTTCTTCCTTAACCCCTATAGTGAACTGATTTGATATTTGATATAAACTACCATATCCTTCACTGCCTTCTCCAAAGAAACCTCTAATAACAAAACCTTCTGAATTAAGATTTCTTTGTACTAGTTTTAATCCACCAGTCATAGATAGAGCTGGCAAGTGCATCATAACTGAAAACCTAACACCAGTTCCAATATTTGTGGGGCATGAAGTTAAATATCCATATTTTTCATGGTAAGCATAGCTATAAAATTTCTCTAAAGCATCGTCTACTTTATCTGCTATGATAAAGGCATCTTGAAGATTGAGCCCACTAAAAAAGCTTTGTATTCTAAAATGGTCTTCTTCATTAATTAATATACTTATACTTTCATCAAGACCTAATACAATCGCCCGATTATGATACTGATCTAACATGTTTGGACTTATTAAATGTTTTTCTAGTAAAAATTCCCTGTCAAGTCCTGATAACTCATCCATTTTTGATAATTTCATTTGACCTGCACTTTTTATAAAGCTTGAAGATTCTATCGTCTCATTAACAGAATTAATTAATTTTTCCTTGTCTTCAGTTTTCATACGATGAGGAAAAATTAAATTATCAATATTTCTAGCTAATCTTACTCTACTAGAAATTACAATATCACTTTCATGTCCCTTGGCATTAAGCCAGTTAGGAAGTTTGCTTATCATCTTGACAATCTCCCTTCAGATCTTTAATTTCATCTCTTATCTTGGCTGCTTCTTCGTAATTTTCTTCAGCAATCAACTTTTTAAGATGTCCCTCTTTTTCTTTTATCAGATTTATAACATACAATTCTTCCTTGTTATTTTTAGGAATCTTACCATTATGAATTTCTTCAGTATTTATAAACTGTACACAATCTTTACAGTTTAATTTATTGCTTTCTTCCCATTCTCTTCTTGTTTGTCCACATGTTGGACAAATTTCATTTATATCATGACCTAATTTAATATTTTTATTAAAAAACGAATCAAACATAGGACTTAATAATTGATTGATACTTCCAATCAACTTATCATCCATTTGTCCAGCACATATAGGACAAATATATATGGTCTCCTTTTTATCATTAGACATTTTCACCATACAAATTGTTGCTTCATTTTTACCACAAACTTGACAAACCATTTATTTTCCTCCTTCTTTTGCAAGATAACCAATTAAATTCTTTAGCATCTTTCCTCTTTGATAACCCTTTTCTTCCTTATCACAAGGCAAACTTTCGTCTTTGAGCAACTGCCAAATTATATTCTTTTCTCTTTCACTCAAAATATTCTCCTCAACTAGTCCTATCAGGAAGTTCTTGGCTTGTTCAGATCCAATATAATTATTTATCCCAACGCTTATTCTATCTAAATATAATTTAGTCTGAATAACTGGTATTTTGACAATCTTAAGAAATCCACCTTCACCACGTTTGCTTTCTATCAGAAAGCCTCTTTCTATTGTAAATCTTGTTTTTATAACATAGTTAATTTGTGATGGAACACAAGAGAACATTGTGGATAAATCGTTTCTTTGTATATGTATTATACCTTCTTCGCTATTTTCCACTATATCAAGAATAAATTTCTCGATCATATCACTAATACTTGGCATCTTTTTCACCTCTGACTATCTCTGACTATCTCTGACTATATTTGACCATAACAATATAGATTTGTCAATAGATGATAAAAAAAAGGAATGAATCAATTGATTCATTCCTTTGATTTTAAAAAGAATTCTATGCTTTTTCAGGTCTTCTGTATCTTAAGTTAGGTTCTCTAACAGCCTTAACTTCGTCTAATCTCTTTAGATAAGTGCTATGAGGTGCAGATTTTACCAATTCTGGATTTTCCTTGCACTCTTTTACTATAGCTTCAACAACTTCAGCAAATTCTTTTAATGTTTCAATGCCTTCTGTTTCAGTTGGTTCGATCATCATTGCTTCTTCAACAATCAATGGAAAATAGATTGTAGGTGGATGATAACCATAGTCTATCATACGTTTAGCTATATCCAATGTATGAACACCAGTTTCATGAATATTTTTTGGAGTACAGATAAATTCGTGCATACAGAATCTATCTGGAGCTTCAACTGCCAAGTGCTTACCAACTAGCTTTTTCAAGTAGTTTGCATTTAGCACAGCATATTCAGAACTCATTTTTAATCCATCAGAACCTAATGCTCTAATGTATGTGTAAGCTCTTACTAATACTGAGAAGTTTCCATAGAAACTTTTCATTCTGCCGATGCTATCAGGCATATCGTAATTCAGGATATATTTATCTTTATATGCAATATACTCTACAGTAGGGATTGGCAAGAATTTTGCTAAAAATTCCTTAACACCAACAGGTCCTGAACCAGGTCCTCCGCCACCGTGAGGAGTTGCAAATGTTTTATGTAGATTTACGTGAACAACATCGAATCCCATGTCTCCAGGTCTTGTTATTCCCATGATAGCGTTAGTGTTAGCACCATCATAATATAGTAGTCCGCCAGCACCGTGAATGATTTCAGCGATTTGTTTGATGTTTCTTTCAAATAAACCTAATGTGCTAGGGTTTGTTAACATAAATCCAGCAGTATCATCTCCAACAACAGCTTTTAAAGCATCTAGATCAATATCACCTTCTGGTGATGATTTGATTTCAATTACTTGGAATCCAGCCATAGTAGCTGTAGCAGGGTTTGTACCGTGAGCAGAGTCTGGAACTATAATCTTAGTTCTTTTTGAATCTCCTCTGCTATCATGGTAAGCTTTGATGATTTTAATACCAGCTAATTCACCATGAGCACCGGCTGCAGGTTGTAAAGTTACCTTATCCATACCAGTTATTTCAGCCAATGATACTTGTAATAAGTACATCAATTGTAAAGCACCTTGTACAGTTTCAAATGGTTGATATGGATGTAACCAAGAAAATCCTGGTAAACGAGCTGTGTTTTCATTTAATTTAGGATTGTATTTCATTGTACAAGATCCTAATGGATAGAATCCTGTATCAACTCCAAAATTTTTAGTAGACAAATGTGTAAAGTGACGAACAACGTCAATTTCACTTACTTCAGGTAAATCTGCTTCGGTTTTTCTAATTAAATGACTAGGTATAACTTTATTCTTGTCTAATTTTTCAATTTTCATTTCAGGCAAGAAATAAGCTTTGTGACCAGGTCTACTCTTATCAAAAATCAAAGCCTCTGTTTGACTAAATAAATCTTTGCTCATTGATAATCACCTCCACTGCATATGCTAAATTATCCATATCGTCTTTAGAACGGATTTCACTTACGAAGAATAAGCCAACATTAGCCATATCCTCACCAAATACACTTAAATCCACAGGACCTAAAATTTCATATTTTAATAAATGTTTTTGTAAAACACGGGCAGGAATTGGCAATTTAAGTGCAAATTCACTATAGAATGGCTGATCATATAACATTTCTATGCCATCAATCTCCAGAAGTTTATCTCTGCAGTAATGTGCATTGGTCAATGTATTTTCCGCCATTTCTTTTAGTCCGTACTTACCTAGTGTTGATAGAGTGATGTTGTTGGCCAAAGCATAAAGAGCCTGGTTTGAACATATGTTTGATGAAGCTTTTTCTCTTCTGATATGTTGCTCTCTAGCTTGCATAGTTAATACAAAAGCTCTCTTACCATCTTTATCAACAGTGATACCTGTAATACGTCCTGGTAATTTTCTTACTAACTTGTCAGTTGTTGCGATTAAACCAATGCTTGGTCCACTAAAACTTAATGGTCCGGCGAAAGGCATTCCATCTCCACAAACTATATCAGCACCCAGATTTCCTGGAGCTTCCAAGATACCCATTGCTGATAAATCACTTACTGATACAATCATCAATGCTTTTCTAGCGTGAGCTGCATCCGCAATTTTTTGGACATCTTCAATACATCCATAGAAGTTAGGGTACATTACCACGTAAGCAGCTGTTGCATCAGAAGCTTGTGCTTCATAAGCTTCAACTGGTGTAATACCATCTACTAATTCTGCATATTTAACTATGAAGCCCATGCCGTTAGCGTAGGTTTCAACAGTTTCTGCATATTCTTTGTGAAGTCCTCTTGATATAATGATTTCATTTTTCTTTTTATCGCAGGCCATTACCATTGCTTCTGCAACAGCAGTAGCTCCATCATAAACAGATGCGTTTGAAACATCCATTCCAAACAACTCGCAGACTATGGTTTGAAACTCATAGATGCTTTGTAAAGTTCCTTGGCTTATTTCTGGTTGGTATGGTGTGTAAGCAGTGTAAAATTCTGATCTGCTCAATAAGTGGTCCACTAAAGTAGGAACATAGTGGTTATAGGCTCCAGCTCCCATATAATTTGTAAGCTGGTTCATATCAGTATTTTTTGCTGACATTTTAATTAATGCTTTTCTAGTTTCATATTCAGATAAACCTTTAGGCAGTTTTAATTCGCCTTTGAATCTAAGTTCTTTAGGAATATCCTTGAATAATTCATCGATAGAACTAATTCCTATTTCTTTGAGCATTTCTTCTTTTTCAAGCTCGGTAACAGGTATATAATTCATAAAATCTCCACCTTTCTAAAAAATCTTATTGTTTAACTCGTTTTAGCCTCTTTTATAAAATGGAGTCTTTACGATTTTAGCTTCAATATCTTTGCCTCTGATCTCCACAGTAACAATATCGTCTATCTTTAATTCAACAGGTACGATAGCTAATCCTAGGTTCTTGCCCAAAGTAGGTGCATAGCTACCAGAAGTAATTTCACCAACTAGCACTCCGTCTTTTTTGACTGGGAAGTGATCTCGGGCTACGCCTCTGCCGACCATTTCAATACCTACGATTTTTCTTTTTCTGCCTTCAGCTTTTTCTTTAGCTAAAGCTTCCTTGCCAATAAAGTCACCTTTAGTGTCTAGTTCGACAAATTTTCCCAATCCTGTTTCAAGTGGAGAAATTTTGTCGGATAACTCATGCCCATAAAGTGGCATTTTAGCTTCGAATCTTAAAGTATCTCTTGCACCTAATCCGCAAGGGATGATATCTTCTCCGCCAGCTTTAAGAATAGCGTTCCATACTTGGCTAGTTTTGTCAGAAGCTACATAAACCTCAAATCCATCTTCCCCAGTATAACCTGTTCTTGAAATGATAGCATCGATTCCATCGACTTTACCTTCTTGGTAATAATAATATTTGATTCCATCTAAGTTAGTCTCTGTCAGTTTTTGTAGGATTGAAACTGCTAGAGGCCCTTGGATGGCTATTTCGCCCATATTAGCTGATTGATTATCAATCTCAACATCAAAAGATCCTTTTTGCTCTAAAATCCATTTATGATCTTTGTCAGTATTTGAAGCATTAACAACTAAAAGATATTTAGTGTCAGTGTATTTATATACTAGTAGATCATCAACAGCTTTACCAGTTGGCATCATTAGCACGCCATATTTAATTTGTCCGCCGACCATCGGTGAGATGTCGCTTGAAACTAAATAATTGATAAAAGCAGTAGAATCTTTTCCATTAATCCATATTTCACCCATGTGGCTTACATCGAATAGCCCACATTTCTCCCTTACAGCTTTATGTTCGTCTAGAATTCCTGTGTATTGTACTGGCATGTCCCAGCCACCGAAATCCACCATAGTAGCTCCTAAATCATAGTGATCTTGATTTAGGGGAGTTTTTTTTAAATTTTCAGACATATGGCACCTCCATAATTAAAATTAAAATTGCAAATATAACTGGGGTGTTTAGTCCTCCTACATACAAAAACAACCCAATTTTAAGAATACTCCAAACATTTATAAAATGCAATGATTTAATTTATCAAAACGTTTTCATAATCATTTTTAAAGCCTATTTTCTTCAAAGCATAGTACAAAGGTATTCCTAGAGCATATATTACAACAGCCTGACCAGCGCCAACATATAGAGCTGTTGCAAAAAATGGTACATTGAAAAAAAGCTTGAGTTCAAGAGCTACCAAAATTGCATTAAATATAACCCCAGGCAATAGAGTGATGAAAATATTCATATCTTTAAATCGATATATACTGTATACCGCTAAAACACTTCCTAATGTTCCAAATATTATATCTGGCCAGCCAAGTGGACTAAAAATATTAGCAAGTAGACATCCAAGAATTAATCCAGCTGGTCCGCTTTTTTTAAAAAGCACAAGAACCAATAGAGCTTCAGCTACTCTAAACTGAATTTGTCCGTAACTTATCCATGAAAGCATTACTGTTAAGATTGTATATATAGCTGCAATTATTGCAACTTCTGCCAGATATTTACTATTAGATTTAAAATTAAGATCCATTTACAACCTCCAAATTAATTATTTACCTTTTAATTCTACCATAAACTAACTGAATTTTATGTGATATTACAATTTTTTATAAAATAAATATGTTATAATTGTGGCTATAAAACAAATGAAAGGTGTTGGTAAAATGAAAAAGTATATTTCCGAATTAATTGGAACCTTTGCCCTAGTATTTATTGGTTCTGGTACCTACGTATTAGCTGGAAACATGGTTGGTCAATTAGGAGTTGCTCTAGCCTACTCATTAGCCTTAATTGGTATTTATAGTGCTTTCGGCAGAGTATCAGGAGCGCATATAAATCCAGCGGTCACACTTGGAGCATTAGTAAGTAAAAGAATTACTGTACTAGATAGCATCTATTACATAGTTGCTCAATTAGTTGGAGCAGTTATCGGTGCTCTTGCTGTCTATTTAATAGCTATGGGAAAAACTGAATACGAATTAAGCTTTGGCTTAGGACAAAATGGAATCGGTGCAAATACACTAGGGAGTTATTCTCTAACAGCCGCAATCATATTTGAACTTGTTGCAACATTCTTATTCGTGTATATTTTCTTATCATCTACAAGCAGTTATCTGCAAAATGTACGATGCAATAGAACTCGTCATAATGCAGGAATTGGTATAGGCTTGTTTTTTGGAGCTGCTTACATCATGGGCTTACAAGTTAGTGGTGCTTCATTGAATCCAGCTCGTAGTTTCGGACCTGCTTTCATAGTTGGTTTTGTTGAAAAAACTGCATGGACAGACCTTTGGGTATTTATTTTATTCCCAATAGTTGGTGGTTTACTTGCAGGACTAGTATACAACCTACTTCATAAGACAAATGACGAAGAAGTAATTGAAGAAATTGAAGTCATTGAAGTTATCGAAGAATAAAAATATAAAATTTTAAAAGGTTTCGGTTAATTCCGAAACCTTTTTTTATTTACATATTTAAAAAGGTAAAATTAAGTAGTACAATTATTTGATGAGATAAACATAACTGGAAATAAGGAGGCTTAATGAAAAAAGTATTAATTATTGGTGCAGGGGTCACAGGACTTGCTGCAGGCATAAGACTTGCTAAAAAAGGTTATAATGTGGAGATTTTCGAAAAAAATGACAAACCAGGTGGCAGAATGAATCAAATTAAAGTTGAAGGTTTCAAATTTGATCTCGGGCCTACAATTCTTATGATGCCTGAAATATACAAAGAAGTATTCATAAATGCTGGTGTTAACCCTGATGATTATTTAAGTATGACTCAATTAGATCCTCTTTACAAAATATATTTTAACGATGGTACTATACATTCGGCTTCATCAGATTTAACAAAAATGATTTCAACAATTGAAGAAGTAAGTTTTCAAGAAGCAAGTGGCTTTTTAAGATATCTATCAGATATATATTCAAGATACCTGATAGCTAAGAATCACTTTATAGAAAAAGCTTTTAGAAAACCAACTGATTTCTATAACCCAAATACCCTATATCAAGGATTAAAACTGAAGACCTTTGATAGCGCATATAAATCCATAGGAAAATTCGTAAAGGACCCAAAACTACAAGAAATATTAAGTTTTCAAACATTATATATTGGTCTTTCTCCTTTTAACGGACCTTCTATATATACAATTATACCAATGATAGAACTTATATATGGAATCTGGTTCCTAAAGGGTGGAATGTATGCTTATACCAAGGCAATGGAAAAATTATTTCTAGAGCTTGGAGGAAAAATAAACTACTCCTCTACTGTAGAAAAAATAATTATAAAAAACAAAAAAGCTACAGGTATTCAAATTAGTCATACTATTATTCCCGGGGATCATATAGTAAATACAAGCGACTTCCCTTATGCTCTAGACCAATTGACACCAGAATATAAAATTGGTAAATACAGGAAGAATAATTTGAACAAGTTAGAATATTCATGTTCGTGCTTGATGCTATATCTTGGCCTGGATAAAAGAGACTTCCCGGGACTTAATGTTCACAATCTATCCTTCTCAGAGGACTTCACTGGTAATATCAACGATATTTTTAGCGGTAAATACCCAGATGATGCCTCCTTATATGTTTATGCTCCAGGACTAATTGATGAGAGTCTATCGCCTGAAGGACAGCTAGGAATATATGTACTGGTTCCGGTACCTAATCTTTTAGATGGCAAGGTTGATTGGAATGATAAATCAAGTCTAGAAACAATTAAGAATGATGTATACAGTAAAATAGAAAATATCAAACCATTAAAAGGATTTAAAAAGCATATTATTGCAGAAAAAATATATACACCACAAGACTTCAAGGAAGACTTCAATCTAATGTATGGAGCTACTTTCGGATTGAAACCAACTTTGCTTCAAAGCAACTATTACAGGCCACAACCTAAAGCAAGAAATATTGACAATCTATATTTCGCTGGAAGTAGTAACCATCCAGGAGCGGGCGTACCAATAGTTCTAACATCAGCAAAATTAGTTGTCGAGGAGATATTAAAGGATGATAAATAGTGAATACTTATTCCTAGAAAATATTATTAAAGAAAATTCAACCAGTTTTTATAGAGCATTCAAAAAACTACCAGAAGACAAAGCCCTGGCAGTTTATTCAGTTTATGCCTTTTGTAGACTTCTAGATGATACAGTAGATTTAAAAAACGATAAAAATGAAATTATAAAGCTAGAAAGAAAGTTTTTAGAAGTAATAGAAAATATTGATCAAGATGACAAAATCTGGAAAGCTTTCTCCCATTTTTTTCATAAGTATCACTTAAAAAAGAAGCCTTTTCAAATGATGTTTGAAGGACAATACCAAGATCTGGATTTCAAACCTTTTAAGACAAAAAACGAACTTGATTATTATTGCAATCTTGTAGCCGGCTCTGTCGGCCTTATGCTTCTGCCTATTCTATCTGATAATAATAATCAAGTAACAAAAGAAGACTTTGCACTAGATCTAGGACGTGCCATGCAATACACAAATATCTTAAGAGATGTTGGTGAGGATAAGAAAAGAAACCGTTCCTACATACCTGAAGATATGAGACGTGACTTAGAAACTGACAAAATCTATAATACATTGGCAAATGAAGCAATTTCTCTATATAAGAAATGTCAGAATAACTTAATACTATTTGATACAGATTCCAGATATCCACTACTTTTGGCCATTTATTATTATAGAGGTATTCTAATTAAATTAATAAGAACAAAATTTCCGAATGAAGAAAAACGCACATATTTAAATAAAATGGAAAAAATTATTGTCCTATTTAAAGCAAAAACTTATTATATATTAAACAAAAAAAGAGCTTAACTAAATTAAGCTCTTTTTAAATCCATATAATAATTGTACTATTCTATTCCTTCTCTTTCAAAATAATCCTTAGTCATCATGCATATAGGACAAAACCAGTCTTCTGATAAATCTTCAAAAGCAGTTCCTGGAGCAACTCCAGCCTTAGGATCTCCTACTCTAGGGTCATAAGTATAAAAACAAGCCTTACACTTATATCTGGCTAAATCAGCATGTTCATTCAAAGGTTCATTGTTAATGATCTTTTTGGCAATTTGATCAGTTAATGTAACCTTTATAAAAGAATCTTTAGTCAACATACAAATCGGACAGAACCAATCTTCAGGTAAATCTTCAAATGGAGTTCCAGGAGCTATTCCTGCAAGAAGATCTCCAATTCTTGGATCATAGATATACCAGCAGGCCTTACAACGATACCTATCAAAATCATTATTTAACGGAGCAAGCCCTTCAACTTTTACAGCTTCTTCTGGTTTAAAAGCACTTTTGTCTCTCATGCAGATTGGACAGAACCACTCTTCTGGAATATCTTCAAAAGCAGTACCTGGTGCTATACCAGCTTTAGGATCTCCTACTGCAGGATCGTATGTATACCAACAACTTTGACATGTATATTTTTTCATATTTATTACCTCTTGTTTCTATATTATATATTTTTCTACCTTTTAATTATATCAAAAAGTTGCATATTAATCTAATTATATTTAAAATTATCCTCTTAAGGAAGATCTCAATCTAGTTGGATTTAATAATAGTCCTAGCGCATCATATATATCACTAGCCACTAAATCTGCAATATTAAACAATATAGTTGCACAAGCTTCACTTCCCATGACTACAACGCTAATTTTAACCTCTCTAAAGACTAATTGATCATTATAACCATTTCCTATTGCCATAGTGACATTTGCACCTAGTTCTCTGGCAAAATCTCTTTTCTCTACTAATTCGTTTTCACCTTTAATAACTTCTACTTTTACTGGTAAGTTAGCCATTTCTTTTTCAACTGAACCGTAAGTATCAGCAGTTAATATATAAACATCAACTATTTCTCCTAATTTAATAAGAATATCTCCTACTCCGTCTAGTAATTTGCCATCTTTAGCTATTGTACCGTTATAGTCAAGTATAAGATTTTTTATTTCTAATTTTCCATAACCTGGTATTTCTTGAATAAACATATAATCACCCCTTTTATTTTATATATCTATTATACATTATTTTAATAAATATGTATAAAAAACCTCCAGCATAATACTGGAGGTTTTGGTGCCTGAGGCCGGACTTGAACCGGCACGGACTTTAACATCCGCAGGATTTTAAGTCCTGTGTGTCTGCCAATTCCACCACTCAGGCATTAATATCAAAATATTTAGTTTTATTTGGAGGCGACGCCCGGATTTGAACCGGGGATGGAGGTTTTGCAGACCTCTGCCTTAGCCACTTGGCGACGTCGCCTTATATGGAGCGGAAGACGGGATTCGAACCCGCGACCCTCTCCTTGGCAAGGAGATACTCTACCACTGAGCCACTTCCGCCTATGTGACTCAAATAAATATTGGTGGGCGTTGACGGGATCGAACCGCCGACATCTTGCTTGTAAGGCAAGCGCTCTCCCAGCTGAGCTAAACGCCCGTGTTTTTAATATCACGCTTAATCATTATATAAGACCCTACCTGGATTGTCAATAGAATTACTGAATAAAACACTAAAAATCCTTGCCCGCATTTAAAAGATCATCTATGTAAAGATTTTCATCATTTAAATCATTTGTATCAGTTGGTCTAGAAAAATAAGTACCCGATAATTTAGAATTCGTGTCAACGCAAAAGTACCTTACAATTCTTTCAACTGCTTCCTTTACCTGTGGTATTGAATTCCCATGAGTAGCGATAATGAATATATCTCTTGTCTCTTTCCATATACTTCCATATTTATTCTTACCATCTATTTTATCAATTGAAGAAACGGCATAAATTCTATCAATCATGCACTTGTATTCTCCTGGTAAACTTCCATAGTATACTGGAAAAGCCATGATTATCTTCCTTGCATATTTAATCTTAGAATATAACTCTGTCATATCGTCCTTTGGTTTACATTCACCACCATGAGACTGACAGTATAGACAACCCTGACAACCTTTAATATTCAAAGCATTAACAAAAACATATTCAGCTTTAAAGTTCCTAGCTTTAATAAAGGAATCTACAACTTTTCTAGTATGTCCATTTTTCTTAGGACTCCCGAATAGTATTAGAACCTTGTTTCCACCTTCATCATCATCTTCAATTTGAATTTGATGCTTCGATATATCTAGCTTTTCTTTTTTTGCCTGTTTCTTCTCTTTATCGCTTTTATTCTTCTTATCTTTCTTTTCTTTATCACTCATCATTTACCACCTAAAAATTGACTGGAATTACAGTAAGCCTGATTCTGTCTTAGGATAATCATCTATCTAACCCGTTACCGGATTCCCGCCTCTAGTTCTTAGTTCCCTTAAGCAGGTTCCCCTCTCAGAGGGTTTCTAGCAAGATGGGGTTTACGTCGTCTCACTCCTTTTATTACTAAAAGGCATCGTCACTATAGCACTTTTATAACCTACTTGTTCCATAAATGGAAACTTTCAGTAGCCGTAAGGTTACCCTCCCGAAGGTTGCCCTTCGCACCTTCTCTACAAGCAGGCTCCATGCCTTGTGTAAATCACATCACAGCTTGTGCCAGCCAGGACTTTCCTCAAAGATTATTCATCTCTGCGATTATCTTGTAATTCCAATCGTCTTATTTTACCACACTATCATCTCTTTTTAAAGGTTGACCAATAAAGAGTCCATTATTAAAAAACTCAACAACATTTCCATCAAAAGTTAACTTAATATTCTCATAGCCAGTTAAATCTGAAGCTGTATTAACAATAGACATAATATACAGATAATTAACCTCGACTCCATAATTTACCGACAGCACATTAGTTGATAAATCAACAATAATGGCTTCATTTTTCTGATCTTCAGTACTTCCGTTGAACTTTATATCAGCAGGAAATAAGTTTTCTATAGTCGGATCTTCTATTCCTAAAAACAACAAAGTTAGAGCAGTTTTTAAATCACCCTCACCTTCGACTGTTACTACTCTTTTTTCCAATTTGAAATGAGTTGGATTAATATAATATAGATTTATATCAGTCGTTTGTGATCTACCTTTCCCAAAAAGCAGCACCATTGCTACAATTAAAAGCAAAACAAACATGAAACCAAGTCCCGTTAGTATTCTTTTATCTATCATTAAACACCTCTAATAATTCTAGGTAATCCTCGTAGTTATTAATATTTAAAAATACCTTCTCACCGAATTTTTTCTTTAATTTATTTTCATCTATTTTATCTACATAACCTAGATTTTCCATTGTTGCTATAAACCTATTTATACTCCTTATATTTTCTGACATCATTTTTTTTGCATAAGGCAAAATATCCCTTGAGTACAAACTAATTAATGGTTGATACCCATCATTTGATGAAGGACTAACAATATGGTAATTTTTTCTTTTCCAAAGATAATCAATTATATTACCATCAATTAAAGGCATATCACAAGATGTTACAAAAGACCACTTTGTATCAGCAGCTTGAATACCCGAAATTAATCCAATAAATGGCCCTTGATTTTTTTCTATATCAAGCACGAAGAAAACATCTCTTAAAAAATCGTACTTTTCTGCTTCATTAGTCACTACAAGAACTGTTTTGACATATGGTTTTACAGCATTTACAACATGTTCAATTAGGGTTTTACCCCCAAATTTCAATAAGCTTTTATCACTTCCCATACGGCTACTCTTACCTCCAGCAAGAATTATTGCCGTTATATCGTTGTTCATAGCCATACCTATTCAATAAATGGATAACCAAGATGTTTATATGCTAAACTGGTGGCCACCCTACCTCTAGGTGTTCTGTTAATAAATCCAAGTTGTAATAAAAACGGTTCATAAACATCAACAACAGTAGCTGATTCTTCTCCTACCATAGCTGCAATAGTATCTAACCCTACGGGGCCACCTGAAAATTTAGAAATTAAATTATCAAGAATTTTTCTATCAATGTCATCTAATCCAAATTCATCAACTTCTAACATATTTAAGGCCATTTTTGAAACAGTACTATCGATTTTACCTTCACCCTTTACTTGAGCAATGTCTCTAACACGTTTTAATAATCTATTGGCAATTCTAGGAGTGCCTCTTGAACGCCTAGCTATTTCCATAGCACCATCTTCATCTACAGGTACTCCAAGTTTGTTACTATTAATTTTTACTATAGTTGATAATTCTAAAGGACTATAATAGTCTAGTCTGCTAATAACCCCAAATCTATCTCTTAAGGGATTACTTAAGAGACTTATCCTTGTAGTTGCTCCAATTAAAGTAAATTTAGGTAAATCTATTCTTAATGATCTTGCACTTGGCCCTTTACCGATTATAATATCCAATGCAAAATCCTCAAGTGCAGGATATAGAACTTCTTCCACACTACGGTTCATTCTATGTATTTCATCAATAAATAGTACATCACCATCAGAAAGATTTGTTAAAATTGCTGCCAAATCTCCTGCTTTTTCTATTGCTGGCCCTGAGGTTACTTTGATTTGTACTCCAAGTTCTTCTGCAACGATGTTGGCCAAGGTCGTTTTGCCAAGGCCAGGAGGTCCATATAGCAATATGTGATCTAGACTCTCTCTTCTGCCTTGAGCGGCTTTAATGAAGACTGTTAAGTTCTCCTTTACTTTATCTTGTCCAATATAGGCAGACAGGCTCTTAGGTCTTAAACTAACTTCTATTTCCCTATCTTCGTTTATAAATTCACCGTCTATTAAGCGTTCTTCCATTTTTATTTACCCAATTCCTTTAATGCATCTCTAATCAAGCCATCCAAGGTATAATCCTTGTTCTTTTTAACAAGTTTTCTGATCACTTCACTTATCTCTTTTTTGCCATAACCAAGGAAGGTCAGAGCAGATTCAGCATCTGCAACAATACCTTTATCACTCAACCCAAATGACTCGTCTTTAGTACCACCAACACTTCCGTATATATTTTCAAGTTTGTCTTGAAGTTCTAAAACGACTCTGCCAGCAGTTTTATTTCCTATTCCAGGTATTTTAACCAAAGTACAAGTATCTCCTGATACAATGGCTGAAATCAGGTCTTCTTCGTTGATATGCGATAATATACCCAAGGTTGTCTTGGGTCCTAAACCACTTACACTAGTTAATAATTCAAATAATCTTTTAGTTTTTTCTTTTCTGAAACCAAAAAGAGCTACCATATCTTCTTTTTGATGATGGTAGGTGTATACTATCAAATCTTCATTTTCCTTTAAAGCTGATAATTCGAGACTAGGCATAAATACTTCATATCCAACTCCACAAACATCGAGGAGTAAGCTTTGCTCACCAATCTTGAATATTTTACCTTTTAGAAAACCTATCAAAGTATTACCTCTTTTCTCTTAAACTATCATTTAGTTTATATGAATGTCCATGACATATTGCAACAGCAATTGCATCAGCAGCATCGTCAGGTGTTGGTATTTTTTCTAGTTTCAATATAATTTTAACCATTTCTTGAACTTGCTTTTTTTCTGCTCTGCCATAACCTACAACACTTTGTTTTACCTGAAGTGGTGTATATGATGAAACTGTCATCCCTTTTAATGCACCTAATAGTAAAATCACACCTCTAGCATGACCAACAGATAGTGCAGTTTTAGCATTAGTATTAAAGAACAAATCTTCAACTGCTAGAGCATCAGGCTTATGTCTATCTATCAGATCATCTAATTCCTGATAAATAGTTAATAATCTGTCCTTCAACTCGGTATGAGCTGGTGTTCTAACAACACCATAACTTACCAGAAAAAATTTATTACCTATATAGTCTAGTATAGAAAAACCACATATAGCTGTTCCAGGGTCAATCCCTAAAATTCTCATTAGAGCTGTCCTGCAATCTCATCAGAAAAGTCAAAATTACTATATGTATCTTGAACATCATCATTATCTTCAAGTAAATCCATCATTTTAACTAATAATTTAGCTTGATCAATATTGAGTATTTCAATATTATCTCTTGGTATCTTAGTTAATTCTGAGTCTTCTGCTTCTTGGTAATTTTTTTCAAGTACATTTCTAATGCTGTCAAAATCTTTAATCTCTGTATATACATTTAATAAGCCGTCTTCAACTTCAACATCTACAGCACCATTTTCAATAGCAATCATTGTAATTTCATCTTCATCAACTTTATCTAGATTATATGAAATTAAACCTCTGCTATCGAACATCCATGATACACAACCTGACTCTCCCATATTACCTCCACATTTATCAAAAATGTGTCGAATCTCTCCAGCAGTTCTATTTCTATTATCTGTCATAACATCAACTATTACAGCAGCACCACCAACACCATAACCTTCATAAACTAATTCTTCATAGTTGGTATTGTTATTGTCCCCTGCTGCTTTTTGGATAAGCTTTTTAATGTTATCACTTGGCATATTACTAATTCGAGCTTTTTGAAGAGCTAGCTTCAATCTTGAATTATTATCTGGATCAGATCCTGATAATCTTACTGCCACCATAATTTCTTTACCAATTTTGGTAAAGACTTTAGCTCTTTTGTTATCTAGTTTTGCTTTTTTGTGTTTGATCGTTGACCATTTGGAATGTCCTGACATTTTTCACCTCTATGTTTATTCTAAATAGAATTTTCTATTCAATTTTAGCATAACCGGACCGGTTATCTTATGCCTGCTTTGATTATATAGTTTCATGATTCTTTTCTTTATATTATCTTCCGCTTCCCCACTCATAATAAATCGATCAAGTTCTTCGTAGGAAAATCCCATCTCTCCTTCATCAGTTTGATTAGGCATCAAGTCTGCAGTTGGCTTTTTCTTTATTATCATCTCTGGTATATCTAACAACTGTGCTATTTGATAGACTTCATGCTTCAATAAATCAGCAATGGGTTCAATATCAACACCACCATCACCGTACTTTGTGAGGTATCCTGTTACTAATTCACTTTTATTACTGGTACCTAATACAAGGTAATTATTTAAACTTGCATGGAAGTACAGAGTTGTCATTCTTAATCTTGGTTTAATATTACAAAAGGATAAATTGCATTGATGATTTTCTGAATTATCCTTTAAAAATTCCATATATGTACTAGTTAAATCAACAACTTTATATTTGATTTCTAGTTTCTCCGCCAATTCTATTGCATCGTCCATATCTGTTCTATTACTTTCACAAGGCATTATTAATCCTAAGACATTCTTGGGACCAAGAGCCCCTACTGCAAGAGCAGCTACAACAGCTGAATCAATTCCTCCAGAGATACCTATAACAGCACCTTTGGTGTTAGACATTCTAATATATTCTTCTATAAAATTAATTGCTTTTTCATGTATTTCATTAATATTAAACATTGTTTCACCTCAAATTCATACTAATAAATTATACCACATTGTAGGATAAAAAAATATGTTGATCACCGAAATGATCAACATAAACTCTTTAAAAACAAAA
>CAYPYD010000009.1:0-29549 GCA_964415195.1 uncultured Eubacteriales bacterium
AGTTCTTCATTACCTGTTATTCTCATTATTATTCCCCCCATAAAGAAAGCCCTTAATAAATTGATCTAATTCTCCATCTAAAACTGATTCAACAGAACCTACTTCAATGTTTGTTCTATGATCCTTAACTAATTGATAAGGTTGAAACACATAGGATCTGATTTGATGTCCCCAAGCAATTTCTTTTTGATCACTTCTCAAATTCTTCAGATTATTTTCCTCTTCCAATCTGTTAAACTCTAATATCTTGCTTTTCAATATTTTCATTGCTGCTAGTTTATTAGTAAGCTGACTTCTTTCACTTTGACATTGCACAACAATACCAGTAGGTAAATGAGTAATCCTTACTGCTGAATCCTTTTTATTTACATGTTGACCACCAGCACCACTTGCTCTGTAGGTATCTATTCGTAAGTCTTCATCTCTTATATCAATATTTTCCTCATCATCTATTTCAGGAATTACATCTAATGATGCAAAGGTTGTATGTCTTTTCTTATTTGTATCAAATGGAGATATCCTAATTAGTCGATGTACTCCATTTTCAGATTTTAAATAACCATATGCATATTCACCAACTACTTCAAAGGAAATGCTTTTTATACCTGCCTCATCACCAACTAGGTAATCAAGAATATTAACTTGAAAGTTTTTTTTCTCACACCATCTCAAGTACATTCGATATAACATTTCAACCCAATCCTGGGCTTCTGTTCCACCAGCACCAGGATGGAGTGTCAATATAGCATTCTTGTAGTCAACCTTATCTTTAAACAACTTTTTAATCTCTAAATTGTTAATCTTTGCTTCCAAGTCAACAATTGATAGTTTTAACTCTTTAAGCATTTCCTTATCTTCATCAAAACCTAGTAATTCTATAGAAGCTTCTATATTGCCTATATATGTTTCCATATTTTCAATTTCAGACAATTCATTTTCCAAAGTATTGATTTCTTTATTAATCTTACTTGCATTTTTTTGGTCTTCCCAAAAATTTTGTTCAAGTCTTTCCCTATTAAGGATTTCAATTTTCCCCAACTTGCTGTCTAAGTCAAAGAGACTCCTTGATATCGCTGAATGCTTTTTTTTGCGCATTAAATTGTTCAAGTAAATCTTCAGGTAACATTTTTATCTCCCACAACATTGCTTGTATTTTTTACCACTGCCACATGGACATGGATCATTTCTGCCAATTTTATCAGAGTTCTTTACTGTTTGACCAGTTTCATCATCGGTACGATTTTCTTTGATGTTTCTGATTCGTTCTTGTGGTTCAACTACCTTTACTCTATATATAAGTCTGGCAACTTCTTCTTTAATATCTTCAACCATTACCTGGAATATATCATAACTTTCAAATTTATATTCTGTTAAAGGGTTTTTTTGACCATAAGCTCTTAAGTTCACACCTTGACGTAATTCATCCATATTGTCTATATGAGCCATCCAGAATTTATCAACTGATCTGAGTACAACTTGTTTCTCTAAAAACCTCATTATTTCAGAACCGACTTGTTCCTCATTTTTTTCATAGGCAGCTACAGCAAATTCTCTGAACTTCCTTCTAATTTCTTCTTCAGATAATTTCAACAAGTCTTCTTTCTTTATCCCACCATGTGGTAAATATGTTTGACCACCGTAAATCAATAATCCATCCAAATCCCATTCTGAAATTTGTTCTTTACCTTCAGAAAATCTGTAGACAGAATTATCAATAACATCTTCAATCATTGATATAACATTTGTTTTAAGATCATCTTTAAAAAGAACATCTTTTCTTTGACTATAGATGATTTCTCTTTGTTGATTCATGATATTATCATATTCAAGAACATGTTTTCTAGCTTCAAAATGACGATTTTCTACAGCTTTTTGTGCTCTTTCAATACCTTTTGAAATAATTGGATTATCTACAGGCAAGTCATCATCAGTACCCATTTTTAATAGGTTCTGCATTCTTTCTCCGCCATATACTCTTAAAAGATCATCTTCACTTGATATAAAGAATCTACTTAACCCAGGGTCACCTTGACGTCCTGAACGTCCTCTTAATTGATTGTCAATTCTTCTGGATTCATGTCTTTCGGATCCGAAAACACATAGTCCTCCAGTTTCCTTAACTCCTTCTCCTAAAACTATATCCGTACCACGACCAGCCATGTTAGTTGCAATAGTAACTGCGCCCTTTTGACCAGCCATAGCAATTATCTCAGCTTCTTTTTCATGATACTTTGCATTTAGAACCTGGTGAGGTATCCCTCTTCTTTTTAACAAGCCACTTAATGCTTCTGATTTTTCAATACTAATTGTTCCTACTAGAACCGGTTGCCCTGTCTTGTATCTCTCTGCAACTTCATCTGCAATTGCATTGAATTTACCAAATTCAGTCTTATAGATTTTATCATCTTCATCTTTTCTGTTAACATCAACGTTTGTAGGAATAACTACAACGTCCATACCATATATTTCTCTGAATTCATTTTCTTCGGTTTTAGCTGTTCCAGTCATACCAGAAATTTTGTTATACATTCTGAAATAATTCTGGAATGTAATAGTTGCTAAAGTTTGAGATTCTTTTTGTATTCTTACTCTTTCTTTAGCTTCAATAGCTTGATGTAAACCATTGCTATATCTTCTACCATACATTAGACGTCCTGTGAAACTGTCTACGATGACAATCTCTCCATCTTTGACTATATAGTCAACATCTTTTTTCATTACAGCTTGAGCAACTAATGCTTGATTAATATGATGTCCTAGTTCTGCATTATTGTCCTCATATACACCCTTTACTCCAAGCATTTTTTCAACTTTAACTAAACCTTCATCTGTTAAGGTTGCAATTCTTTGCTTTTCATCAGTAGTAAAGTCCGTTTCCTTTTTCATTAATGGCATGATTTTTGCAACTGTTTCGTACATTTCAGTCGGTTTGTCCGCTTCACCAGAAATGATAAGAGGTGTTCTGGCTTCGTCGATTAAAATACTATCAACTTCGTCGACAATGGCATAATTAAGTTCTCTTTGAACCATAGCTTCTTTACTAACTGCCATATTGTCTCTTAAATAGTCAAATCCAAATTCATTATTTGTACCATAAACTATATCCTTAGAGTATTCAGTCTTTCTCGCCATCGGATGTATATCATGTACTATAAGGCCAACATCCATTCCTAGGAATTTATATATTTGCCCCATCCATTCACTGTCCCTCTTTGCCAGGTAATCATTGACTGTTATTACGTGAACACCTTTACCGGTTAGAGCATTCAAATATACAGGAAGGGTGGCAACCAATGTTTTACCTTCACCTGTTTTCATCTCAGCTATTCTACCTTGATGTAAAACCACACCACCAATTAATTGAACATCGAAATGTCTCATGCCCAAGGTACGTATAGACGCCTCTCTCGCTGTAGCAAAAGCTTCAGCTATAATATCGTCAACAGTTGCCCCGTTTGCCAGTTTCTGTTTGAACATGGCAGTTTGAGCAAATAAATCAGCATCACTTAATTTAGAGATGCTGTCTTCCAAAGTATTTATTCTATCAACTAACGGTCTTATTTTTTTAATTGTCTTTTTACTGTCATTTACTAGATTGTCCAAAAATTTTAACATGTACTTCTCCTTTTAAAAAATCTATCTTATATTTTAGCACTATTATATTTTTTTTGAAAGTATTTTCAAATATTTGCAATATTCTTTCAAGGCACAAATATCACACAATGGTTTTCGCGCCTTACAAACTCTTCTTCCATGGAATATTAAACAATGATGCATCAGGGACCAGTCTGTTCTTTCTATCACCTGCATCAATTGTTTTTCAGTGTCTAATACATTATTAGAATCAGCTAATCCCAATCTATTGGAAACTCTAAAAACATGAGTGTCAACTGCTATGGCTGGAATATTAAAAGCATTACTAACAACTACATTAGCAGTTTTACGCCCTACTCCAGGTAATTTTATCAACTCATCGATAGATATTGGCACATTACTATTATAATGATCTATCAAAATCTTACTCATAGCCAGTAAGTTTTTCGCCTTATTTTTATATAGTCCGATACTTTTTATGCTTTTTTCCATATCATCAACACTCAATAGAGCCATCATTTCCGGAGTACCTGCAATCTTGAATAATTCTTTAGTAACTTTATTTACTTGTACATCTGTTGCTTGAGCTGAAAGTATGGTAGCTACCAATAATTCAAAAGGTGTTGTGAAATCAAGTTCAGCTTTGGCGTCCCAGTATTCTTTTTTTAGTAAATCTATAATTTTTTTTCTTTTTTTAGTTGCTCTCATTTTGCAGCATTTCCTTAATCATCCTTATTTCTCTAGCATAACCTTCTTCTTCATTTGGAGTCTCAAGTAAAAAAGGGATGCCATTTAGCCTTGGATTAGAAACTATATTCATGATTGTCCCCATTCCCAAAGTGCCTTCTCCAATTTTTTCATGTCGATCTTTTCTAGCACCAAGAGGATTTTTACTATCATTTAAATGAATGGCCTTTACCTTATCCAATCCGAATGTATTATTAATCTCATCTAGAACCCCTTCAAGATCATTAACGATGTCATATCCACTTTCATAAAGATGACATGTATCAAGACAGACACCAAATTTTTCTCTATAGTTAACATTGTCCAATAATATTTTAATTTCTTCAAAATTACTTCCAATTTCACTGCCTTTACCAGCCATTACTTCAAAAAGTATTGTTGATGTAGATTCTTTAAAGACAACTTCGTTCAAACCTTTTATTATTCTTTCAAGACCCCAGTCAATCCCCATTCCTGTATGACTACCGGGATGGAAGTTATATAGTTTGCTTGGAAGTTCTTCCAACCTCTCAAGATCCTCTCTAAATACTCTTTTTGCAAAGTCATAAGTGTCATCCTTTGCCGCGGCCATATTCATTGTATATGGTGCATGAGTCAGTATTGGTGCAAAACTATTTGCTAACATCAATTCAGTTAAAGCATCTGCATCAGCTTTATCTATCGCTTTGACACTTCCACCTCTTGGATTTCTGGAAAAATATTGAAATGTATTACCTCCAAGTTCCAACATCCTACTACCCATATACTTATATCCTTTGGAAACGGACATATGGCATCCAATATTAAACATCCAAACCACCCATGATACCTTGTCCTATAAATTCTCTAAGAATAGAGTTTGAAGGCACCCACATGGCATCTAATGGTTCACAAAATCTTAAGATATTTAATAAATGTTGAGCTTCAATATAATATTTAGAATCAACTGTTACTGTTTTTAATAATGGTTCAGCATATACTTTTAAAACATTAAGTTCGTGTGGAAGACTAGAATTAAAATGAATGTCTGCCAATTCTTGATATTTGAATATATTGTTTTCTTCACCTTTTCTAACACTTGGCCATAAACTAAATGTCTTTTCTATATCTAGTGATCTAGATCTGTTATCTCTGACCATTCTTCTAATTATTCTTCCATCTGCTGTTTTTATATGATTTGATGGATCTAGATTTAAAGGTGTCAAAGCTGTAACATAGACAATATATTTCATATGTCTTGGTACTTTACTTGTTAGTATTGGATTCATTCCATGAATGCCTTCAATTATAATCGGACTTTCTTTATCCTTTTTTATCTTCTTCCCAGTATGTTCTCTCATTCCTGTTTTGAAATTAAAAACAGGTGTTTCTACTTCTTCACCATTAATTAACCTAGTTAATGTATCTTGAAATAATTCTATGTCTATAGAATGAATATTTTCAAAATCCGGTTTTCCATCTTCATCTAAAGGTGTGTTATCTCTATTTAAATAGAAGTCATCAAGTGACATTAATATAGGTTTATGTCCATGCGCCATTAAGGATACTTTCATCTTTTTAGAAAAAGTAGTTTTCCCTGAAGATGATGGTCCAGAAATCATTATCAATTGATACTTATAACTATTTGCAGAAATATGTCTAGCTATTTCTGCAATTTTCTGTTCTTGCAAAGCTTCGCCAATCAAAATCATTTCCTTGCCGCGACCTTCTATAATCTGCCTATTTAGAGAAGTTATATAGGATAACTCTAAAATATTTGCTATTCTATTAGTTTCTTCTATCATGTCAAATATTTTAGGTTGTTCTTCAAAAATGAAAAGTTTATTAGGATTGTTTCTTTTAGCCAGCCTTAGTAATACTCCAGGCATAAAATGTTGAACATCAAACATTTCCAGATATTTAGCTGATGGTACTAAAGGTCCATAGTAGTTGTCCATGAAGCTTTCATCATCACCTAAGCTATACATAGGAATATTTTCAGGAAATTTATCTCCATATTGATATTTTTCATTGTAATTTGAATTATTTTTGAAAACTACAAGGGCCTCATCTCTAGTCATATGTTTAACCTTGAACTGTAGGTCCGCCTTTATAATTTCTTTCATCTTAGATTTGATTCTGACAGCATCATCACTTGTAATAAGTCTCCCATCTCTAAAACAACCATAGGTACTTTTAGAGATTGTATGAGACAATTCGAAATTACCCTCTGGCAACAAATTCTTAATCACATAAGTTAATAGAAACCCTAAACTTTCTTTATAGACGTTGTAACCGATTTTATGGGTCATTGAATATGATATAACTGAATCATTTAACTCAACAATTGTATCATGTGTTACTAGTCTATTATTAATACTAAAAGCTATAGGAACGAAGTCCAATTCTTGACTCATAAAGAAATCATATACCGTCATTCCTACATGTTCTTTTTTTATTATAAAATCTTTCATGCTTCCTCCTAGTGAATAGATTTTTTCTTATACTTTCCATCCATTACATCTGCTACATCTGAAATTGCAACAAATGCCTCTGCATCCTTTTCATGAACAATTAAAAGCAGTTTAGGCATTTCCAATCTGGTAACAGTTGTATATAGAAGTGTTTTTTTAGCTTTGACCTCACCAACATGACTATCAATATAGGTTACCATTCTACCAAGTCTACATTCTATGGCTGAAGCAATTTCCTCTGCCTCATCCGATATAATCATTGCAGATTTTTCTTGGTCTAGGCCTTCTAGTACAACATCTATAGTCTTTTGAACTATAAAGAAGGCTAATATGGAATAAAAGGCCCTGTCCCAACCAAATATCCATGCAGCTCCACTTAAAATAAACAAATTAAAGATCATTAGTATTTGTCCAACTGAAAAAATTGTTTTTTCATTTAGAATCATGGCAACTACTTCTGTACCGTCAACATAGCCGCCATACCTTAAGATAAGTCCAACTCCAAGACCAAGAACTATACCCCCGAAAACACTTCCTAATATTACATCATCAGTAACTACTGGCATGAATGTTAATACTGAAAGAAAAAATGAAAACATACTAATGGAAAAAATGGAAGTTAAAGCAAAGTTCCTTCCAATCTGGTTATATCCAAATACCAGAAATACTATATTAAATAAAAATGTGAATATTGCTAAAGGCCATCCTGATACCACATGGAGAATCATTGAAATACCTACAATACCACCATCTATTATTTGATTTGGGAGAAAAAATACCTCAATGGAAAAGGCTGCCAGAAAGGCACCCAATGTTATGAAAAGCACTTTTTCTAAAAACTTGATATCAAATATTTTTTTTATCATTAATTAATCACCTCATTCTTAATTATATAGTCTTACTTAAGCATATGAAAGTAAAATGACAAAGTTTATAGTCTATAGTATAATGACAATTAGATTTTTAAGGGAGGGAACATGGTTAAAGCAGGATTTATTGATTATATTGTAAATATAGAAGAGCAAGGTTTATCATTAAAGGATTTTCTAAAGAAGAAAGAACTTTCCAGTCATTATTTAATAAAACTAAGAAATAATGATAAGGTTCTAGTCAACGGAAAAATCCAGAAATTCTGGAAGCCATTGGCACTCCATGACCGAATTACTGTAGATCCATATTTGGATGAACCATCAAATGTCCTACCAGTCAAGATGGATCTTGACATATTGTATGAAGATTATGACTATATTGCCTTAAACAAGGAATTCAATATGGCTACTCACCCCACATCTGGTCATATGGATAATACTATCGCTAATGGTGTTTTGTATCATATCCAGAAAGATGGCTTTAAATCTTTACACCCAATTAACAGACTTGATAAAACAACATCTGGTGTTATTATATTTGCTAAACATCCAATTGCTCAGCATGCACTTACAATCAAGCGACCTTATAAGGAGTATATTGCTCTAGTTGAAGGTGTAGTTGAAAAGGATCATGAAATCATTGATGAACCAATAGCCAAGATTGATGCTCCTTCTATTAGACGGATTGTAACAGATACCGGTAAGGATTCAAAGACCGAATACTTCACTTTATCTAGGGGTGATAAGTATAGCCTCTTGAGAATTACCCTACATACTGGAAGAACACACCAGATCAGAGTCCACCTTTCTCATATTGGTCATCCCCTGGTTGGAGATTTCCTATATGGTGAAGAAAATGCTCCTAGACTTTTTCTACATTCTCATATATATATCTTTAATCATTTTAGAGATAATAAAGAGGTCAGGGTTTTAGCACCCCAACCTCCTATTTTTGACTATTATTTACACCTTTAGTCATATAGAATATACTTCCATCTTTTCTAAGGCCAATTTGTCCAATATGTAACCTTGACATGCTACGCACATCATAAAATAACTGTTTTTCACCCTCGGCAACAAGTGATACCACAGAACCTTTCCTGAATCCTCGACCCGTCCTGCCACTTCTATGTATATATATGTTTCCAGTCTTAGGTAAATCATAATGAATTACACAATCAGTATCAGGAATATCTAAACCTCTAGAGAAAACATCGGTAGTAATTAAAATAGAATAATTAGACTTTCTAAATCTTTCCAGGACTGTCTTACGCTGTTGCATATCCATGTCTGTGTGCAGCTTGAAAACCTCTCTGGTTTGCTGATTAAATCTAGCTACCAAGCCTTCTACTCCAACTGATCTATTTATGAATATAATACTTTTTTTTGCATCTAAGCCTTTAAGAACCTTGAACATATTTTCAATTTTTCTTTTCTCATCAGACATTAGATAGTAGTGTTTAACATCACCAACAATTACTTTCGAATCAATATAAACAATATCTTGTCTATATTGATTAATTGTTTCTTGGTCAATTGGTCTAAAAGTGGCTGAGAAAAAGGCTAAAGGAGTTGTTTTAAGTGAACTCTTTAATATTTCTTCCACATATTGTTGATTCTCACGTTTAAGTACCTTGTCACCTTCATCAATTATCAGGTATTCAAGATGATTCAACTTTATCTTACCAAGCACTATCAGTTCAAATAGCCTGTTAGGCATTCCCACCAATATTTCAGGTCTTACCTTTTTAAGACTAACCATTTGTCGTTCTCGACCTACCTGATCAGGTAGAAACAGAACCTTATCCGTGAATTTTTTAAACTCATTAGTGATTTGTGCACCTAATTCCTTTGTAGGTACCATAATTATAAATTTGACGTTTTTGTCATCAGTCAACATGTTAAGTATAGGAATAGCATATGCCAAGGTCTTACCTGAACCTGTAGGTGCTTCCACTACTATATTTTCCTTATTTAACATATGTGGTATGACCTTCTCTTGAACATCCAGCAATTTGCCATAACCATTCTTTTCTAATTGGTCCAGCAGGGATTTTTTTAAATCAAATTCCATTTATTTACCTCCCAATAAGAATTTTTGTAATTCAGGGACTGATTCTACCAAGAAATCTGCTTCTTTGATTTCTTCCTTACTACCATAGCCATATAGTACCCCTAAAGACTTGAGGCCATGTTCCTTAGCTCCCAATATATCGTGATCCCTATCACCAATCATCAGTGTTCTCTCACGATTAAAATCAGGCTCGAATCTTTCTATAAGATTAGCTATAACTTGAGATTTGCCATTTATTGTTCCATCAAAGGTAGCTCCACTAATATCATCAAAATATTTAATAATCTTAAAATATTCAAGAACCCTTATTGCACTGGGTAGTGGTTTGGCTGTAGCGATATATATTTTCATATCATTTCTTTGACTTAGAAGGTGCAATAACTCATACATGCCTGGGAATAACTTATTTTCAAAAATACCTAATGGTTGAAACCTTTCTCTAAAAAATGCTACACCTTTTTCTGCATCCTTTATACTTAAACCAACTTTATGCACAAAAGACTCCCATAAAGGAGGTCCAAGAAAATCAATCAAATAATCATCATCTGGTTGTTCTAAGCCCATTTTTTCATAAGCATATCTAATTGATTTAAGAATACCTTCTTTAGAATCAGTAATTGTACCGTCTAAGTCGAATAGAATTTTATCAAACTTATTTTTCAATTTTCTTCTCTCTTTCTTTCATGCTATATATGCAACCACAGTAATCTTGTCGATACATTCCCAGTTCTTGACTCATATCGACTGATTTTCTATAGCCATCATTCTTTTTAAAATCACTGTTTAAGAATTCCACCATATAATCTTTGGCAATATCCAATCCTATTTCATTAATGACTTGGCTATTTTTATGAGTACTAACTGTCAAGGTTGTTGTAAAATAGTCTATTTTCAATTCATCAGCTAATATGGCCGTTTTACTAAGACGCAGTTTAAAACACTCTTTGCATCTTAATCCACCTTCAGGCTCTAATTCTAATCCATTTATTGCTGATTCATATTTTTCATTTTCATATTCACCGAGAATATATTTTATACCCAGTGATTCTAGATATAGTCTCTGTTCTTCTTTCCTTCTAGAATATTCTTCAATGGGGAAAATATTAGGATTGTAGTAGTAAACTGTTATTTCAAAATAATCTTTTAGCCTCAAAATAACACTTGTACTACAAGGGCCGCAACAACTATGTAGTAAAAGTTTTGGTCTTTTCCCATCTAGTTCCTTTATTTTATTTATCATTTTAATGTTATAGTTAATCTTCATACCTTTGTCCAAACCAAGATTTTCTTACAGCCATCATTTTATTTTTATCATATATTATTTCTACAAGTTTAAAAGCAAACTCAGCTGCTGTTCCTGGTGCTACTGAGGTTATAAATTGTCCATCAACAACTATGTCCTCATTTATATAATTACCTGAAGTAATCTCTTCTTCAACTCCAGGATAACACGTATATTTTGTTTCTGCAGAGAATAAGCCGAATTTATCAAGAACCATCGGTCCAGCACAAATGGCTGCCATTTTAGTTTTATCCATATAAGTACGTTGTAGTAATATTTTCGCTGAAGGAGAATTTATTATTCTTCTTACGCCACCCATTCCACCTGGAATAACTATCATCTGGTGTTTCTTGTCCATAACTTCATCTAACAGAACATCTGCTTTAACTACTAAATTCCTAGCACTGCTGACATCAATGGTACCAGTCACAGAAACAAGAACTACATCAGCTCCTGCTCTTTTTAGTATATCAAATACTGTGATAGCTTCGATTTCTTCAAAACCTGAGCCTAATAGAATGCTTATCATAAAACTCCTCCTTGTAATTAAATTGTCCTTAAAGGCTCGAATTACATCATTTGCGCCACTTTCAGGACTTCCTCGTCTATACATTGCACCTCTACCAAATTTAATTTTAGAGAGCGATTCTTCGGATTAATAAAAATATCAATAAAACTGCAAACAGAAATAGAATAATCTTATCTGCTAGTTTGTAGTTCAACTCTTTAAACTTGGTTCTGCCTTCATCACCTCTATAGCCTCTAGCCTCCATAGCCATAGCAAGTTCATCAGCTCTAGTAAAGGCGCTAATAAATAATGGAATTAGAATAGGTACTAGTGATTTTGTCTTTTTAATAATATTTCCAGATTCAAAATCGGCACCTCTAGCTTTTTGTGCTTTCATTATTTTATCTGTTTCATCAATAAGGGTTGGGATAAACCTCAATGCTATACTCATCATCATTGCAATTTCATGTGCAGGCACCTTAAACCTCTTTAATGGAGTCAATAACCCTTCAATACCATTTGTAAGCGTAATAGGTGAAGTAGTGAGAGTTAAAAGTGAAGTAAATATAATCAGGAAGAAAATTCTTATTCCCATAAATCCTGCTAAATATAGACCTTCACTGGTTATCCTTATAAATGCCCAACTGAAAATAGTTGTCCCACTTGTAAAAAATGCATTCATTATCACTGTAAGAATCATTAGTGGGAGTATTGGCTTTAATCCTTTAATTATTTTCATTAATGGTATTTGGGACATATAAATTGTTAATGCAGTAAGCATTAAAACAAAAATATATTCTGATATATTGTTAATTAGAAAAATACCAAACATAAAGAACATGGAAACAAGAATCTTAGTTCTTGGATCCAATTTGTGTACAGTAGAATCCTTATATATATATTGTCCAATAGTTATATCTTTAATCATTTTTACCTCTTAATATATCAGCTATTAAATTAGCTAAAGATTCTAAGCGCATAGGTTTGAGAGGCCCTTCATAAATACCTCTTTTTTTAAGAAGTTCCAAGACTTCAACACTAAATGGCACTCCAAGATCTAGTTCTTTCAAGGTTTGATTTTCTTTGAATACATCATCTACTGGACCTTCTAGAACAATCCTGCCATCACACATGACATAGACATATTCAGTTAGCCAATATACATCATCCATGTTGTGGGAAACAAAAAAAACTGTTAGATTTCTCTTATTTTTTATATTAACCAGTAATTTAAGCAAATCATTTTTACTTTTAGGATCAAGTCCTGCTGTAGGTTCATCAAGAACTAAGATTTCTGGATTCATTGCCAACACTGATGCAATGGCAACTTTCCTTTTTTGTCCGCCGGATAATTCATATGGTGATCTATCCTTCATAGCCTCAAAATCAAGTTCCATATCTTCCATAGCACCTTTAATCGCACTATTTAGTTCTTCCCCTGATAGCCCTAAATTTTTAGGACCAAATGCAAGATCATTAAAGATCGTTTCTTCAAATAGCTGATCTTCAGGGTATTGAAATACCATACCGACTTTTTTTCTTAGATTTTTTAAATCCTTAGATTTTTTATCTATAATAAAATCACCAACAATCAATTTGCCTTTTTGCGGTAGATAAAGTGCATTCAAATGTTGCATCAGGGTTGATTTTCCAGAACCTGTTTTACCAATTATACCTACAGTGGTTCCTTGTTCAACCTTCATGGAAATGTTGAATATACCATATTCTTCACTTGTATTATCATCTACATCATATTTATAATAGACATTTTCTAAAATAACTGCCATATTTCTTCTACCAAATCCTCTTTTGTTAATACTTCATCTTTGAAGTTTATACCTTTATCCTTCAGCAACTCTTGTAAAATTGCAGCTTTGGGTAATTCTAGATTTATTTGAGCAAGCATTTTCTTATTATTGAACACTTCTTTTGGAGTTCCTTGAAGAACAATATTACCCATATCCATAACTATTACTTTATCGCTATATACAACTTCATCCATAAAATGAGTAATAAGGATAATTGTCATATTATCCTTTTTATTTAGTTCTCTTAAGACTTCAATAACTTCTTTTCTACCTTTTGGATCCAACATTGATGTTGGTTCATCTAGTACTAGATAATCGGGTTCCATAGCTAAGACAGAACCTATTGCACTTCTTTGTTTTTGGCCACCTGAAAGTTTGTGAGGTGGTCTTTTTAAAAAATTATCCATGCCAACTTTCTTGGCAGCATAATTAATTCGTTCCATCATATCCTTTGATGGAAAACCTATATTTTCTAGGCCAAAAGCCATATCCTCTTCAATTGTACCTCCAACAAACTGATTATCAGGGTTTTGAAAGACCATACCTACTTTTTTTCTTATCTCCCAAATATTGTTATCTTCAGATACTTTAATATCATCTATTAGTACTGCCCCTTTTTGAGGTATAATTAATCCATTTAGATGCTTTGCCAAGGTAGATTTACCAGAACCATTATGACCGATAATTGATACGAAATCGCCTTTATTGATATCAATATTTACATTATTCAAGGTTTTAATTGAAGTATTATTATCTTTTCTGTATTCGTGATCTAAGTTAATAATTTTAATCATAATTCCTCTCCCTCTGGTGTTACCTCTTGTCATTATACCATAAAAAAACTCATTAGATGTATCTAATGAGTCTTCTTGTTTATTCTATGTTACTCTACAAGTTCAAGTATTGCCATTGGTGAAGCGTCACCTCTACGACATCTTGTTTTGATTATTCTAGTGTAACCACCTTTTCTTGTTGCATATCTTTCTGCATATTCACCAAATACCTTTTTAATTACTACATCTTCACTAGTAAGGTAGGCTAAAGCTTGACGCACAGCATGGAGGTCTGACTTTCCTCTTTTACCTAGAGTAATCATTTTATCAGCTATTCTTTTAACTTCTTTTGCTCTTGTTTCAGTAGTTTCTATTTTGCCACTTAACAATAGTGAAGTAGTCATATTTCTTAGCATTGATTTTCTATGGCTTGAACGAACTCCAAGTCTACGATAACCCATTATATTTCCTCCTTCTTAATTAATCTTCGTCTTCATTTCTAAATTTAAGTCCTAATTCAATTACTTTGGCATGAATTTCATCTAGAGATTTTTTGCCTAGATTTCTAACACGCATAACTTCTAATTCTGTTAAATTCACTAAATCTCCAACAGCATTGATACCTGCTCTTTTCAAGCAATTGTATGGTCTTACTGACAAGTCTAATTCCTCTAAAGGTTTTTCTAGAAGTTGATCTTTTTTCTCACCTTCTGTTTCAGTGATTGGAACATCGATAATACCACTATCACTCAAGTTAGTAAAGTAATTGATATGATTGTTCACAAGTCTAGCTGCACCAGTTATTGCATCTTCAGGAGTAAGACTACCATTAGTCCATACTTCTAGAAGAAGATAATCATGGTCTGCTTCCTTGCCAACTCTTTTATCTTTAACATCGTAATTCACCTTGATAACAGGAGAAAACAGGGAGTCTACTGGTATTTCACCAATAGCCATTCCTTCGTACTTGTTACTTTCAGCATTCTTATATCCTCTGTCAAGCTTAGCGTTGATTTCCATATACAGTCTTCCATCTTTGCTTAAGTTAGCAATATGTAAGTCAGGATTTAGGATTTCGACTTCACTATCATGAATGATATCAGCAGCTGTAATTACGCCTTCTCCTTCTTTTTCAATACGCAGAACTTTGTTTTCCTTAGAATTGCTTTTCAATCTTAAGGACTTAATAGCTAAAATTAAGTCTGTAGTATCCTCCATTACTCCTGGTATTGCAGCAAATTCATGCTGAACACCTTCTATACGGATGGTTGTTACAGCCATTCCAGGTAATGAAGATAATAATGTTCTTCTTAATGCGTTACCTATAGTTATGCCAAAGCCTCTTTCTAGAGGTTCTAATGCAATTTTACTATAAGTACCCTTGCCGTCAGTTTCAAGAATTGAAACTTGTGCTTTCTCGATTTCTAACATATTATTTACTCCTATCTTTTAGCTTTATTATCTAGAATATAGTTCTACGATTAGCTGTTCATCTACAGGAATTGTTATGCTTTCTCTGCTTGGCATTGCTTCAACTCTTCCGGATAATTCCTTAATATTTGAAGATAACCATTCTGGTATAGAAGTGTTTTCACTTAAATCTTTAAATTTAACACTATCTTTACTTTTATCTCTTACTGAAATTTCATCTCCAACCAATACTAGGTATGAAGGTATATTCATTTTGTGTCCATTTAGTCTAAAGTGACCGTGACGAACTAGTTGTCTTGCTTCTGCTCTTGATGAAGCTAGGCCTAGTCTGTAAACTACATTGTCTAGACGTCTTTCTAAAAGAACTAGCAGGTTTTCACCAGTAATACCTTTTAGTCTATCGGCTTCCTTAAAGTAATTTCTAAATGGTCTTTCTAATACACCATAAATTCTTCTTACAGATTGTTTAGCTCTTAACTGAACTCCGTATTCAGATAGTTTCTTTCTACCTTGTCCGTGTTGCCCTGGTGCAAATGGTCTTTTTTCCATAGCACACTTTGGGGAATAACAACGGTCAGATTTTAAATATAGCTTTGTGCCTTCTCTACGACAGAGACGACATACAGGGCCATTATATCTTGCCATGTTTTATTTTCCTCCCTTATACTCTTCTACGTTTTGGTGGTCTGCAACCATTATGAGGAATTGGGGTAACGTCTTTTATCATCGCTACTTCAATACCGGCAACTTGTAGAGCACGTATTGCAGTTTCTCTACCAGAACCAGGTCCTTTAACATAACAATCAACTTCTTTTAGACCATGTTCCAATGCAGCTTCAGCGGCTTTCTCAGCAGCCATTTGAGCAGCAAAAGGTGTGCTTTTCCTTGAACCTTTAAAGCCAAGAGCTCCAGCACTTGCCCAAGATATAGTGTTACCTTCTTTATCGGTAATAGTCACAATAGTATTGTTAAATGTAGACTGAATGTGAGCTACACCAAAGTCAACTTTTCTTTTATCTCTTTTTTTGGTACGTGCCTTTGTTTTACCTGCCATTAGACATTACCTCCTTTACTTCTTTTTAGCAACAGCCCCTCTATTAGGGCCTTTTCTTGTTCTTGCATTATTCTTGGTATTTTGTCCACGAACAGGAAGACCTCTTCTATGACGGATACCTCTATACGAATTAATTTCGATCAAACGTTTAATGTTCAGTGAAATTTCTCTTCTTAAATCACCTTCAACGTTAACATTTTTTCCAATTTCATCACGTAAACGATTTACTTCTTCTTCAGAAAGATCTTTTACTCTTGTGTCTGGATTAATTCCAGTAGCAGCTAAGATCTTATTAGCTGTAACACGTCCAATTCCGAAAACATAAGTTAAGGAAACCTCAACTCTTTTGTCTTTTGGAATATCAACACCAGCAATACGTGCCATTTTTACACCTCCAATATTTTTTACCCTTGTACCTGCTTATGCTTAAGATTTTCGCAAATAACCATTACTTTGCCTTTTCTCTTAATCACTTTACATTTTTCACAAATGGGCTTAACAGATGCTCTAACTTTCATTATAAACCCTCCTTATTTTTATTTATACCTATAAGTGATACGTCCCTTTGTCAAATCATAGGGAGACAGTTCCAATTTAACTCTGTCTCCAGGCAATATTCTGATGAAATTAACTCTAATCTTACCAGATATATGCGCTAAGACTTGATGACCATTATCCAATTCAACTTTAAACATTGCGTTTGGAAGTGAATCTAATATAACACCTTCAACTTCAATTACATCTTGTTTGGACACTTAATCATCTCCTTTTTATTCTTTTCCTGAAACTCCCTTATGTGACGGGCTATTTCACTGTTTGAAGCATTTTTCTTCGTTGAGTCTTATCATGCAACACATCTCTAATTATACCACTCATTTCGATATGTTTGATATTTTTTTTATTAGGATTGGCTAAATCCCTTTACACACCATAAACAACGAAAATAAAACGCTGATCTAATTCAATTTTAAGAACCATTATTTGTGATTCTTGTCTTTACCTAATACTATTTATAAACATTCCCTACAATACAATTTCTTTACCCTTAGTTAGAATAACCGGTTCAGATTCTGTTATTAGTATAGTATGTTCATAATGTGCAGAAGGTTTGTTATCTCTTGTTACAACTGTCCATCCATCATCAAGAATGATAATAGATTCAGTACCCATGTTAACCATAGGCTCTATAGCTAAGGTCATACCAGATTCAAGTAGCGGTCCTCTTCCAGGAGGTCCATAGTTTGGAATTGCCGGGTCTTCATGAAGCTCAGCTCCAATCCCATGTCCAACAAATTCTCTTACTATATAAAAACCTGCCTCGAGAACTACTTTTTCTATGCTATGGGAAATATCACCTAAACGATTTCCTGCTTTTGCCATTTTGAAACCTTCATAAAAGCTTTTCTCGGTGATTTCAATCAACCTTGCTTTTTCTTCTGAAATTGTTCCAACTGCCGCGGTAAAAGCTGCATCTCCGTGGTATCCAAGATAGTATGCACCAACATCAATGCTGACTATCTCTCCCTCCCTTAGCTTTCTTTTGCTTGGTATGCCGTGAATAACTTGTTCATCAACCGAGGCACATATTGTACGCGGGAAGCCTCCGTAACCTTTAAAGCTTGGCTTGGCGCCGAGCTCTCTGATTAGTTTCTCTGCTTGATTATCAAGTTCTATCAGGGAGATACCAGGTTCGATAAGTCCCCTTAATTTATCATGAACCAAACCTACTATTTTGCCTGCCTCTTTCATTTTTAAAATGCTATCGGAATTCTTAATTGTTATCAATATAATTACCCCTTCAAACAAGCTAATATAGCTTTGGTTGCTTCTGTTACATCCACATCGCCTTTTATATTACATAATAATTTCTTATCCTCATAATACTTTATTAAAGGTTTTGTTTTTTCCTCATATATGTTAAGTCTATTAACAACTGTCTTGTCATTGTCATCTTCTCTAACACTTAATGTGTAATCACAGTAATCACACACGCCCTTATTCTTTGGAGGATTAGTTATAAGGTTAAAAGAAGCACCGCAGTTCTTACATAACAGTCTTTTACTCAGTCTGCCGATAATTACATTAGAGTCGACATCAAGATTGATTACTCTATCCAACTTACAACCTAGATTCTCAAGTAACATGTCCAAGGCATAACCCTGTCCAATAGTTCTTGGATAACCATCAATTATAAAGCCTTTTTTGCAATCATCTTTTTTCAATCTTCTCGCAACAATTCTATTTGTTAAATCATCTGGTACCAGCTGACCTTTATTAATTGCTAGCTGCAGCTCGTTACCTAATTCATCATTGATCTCCATAGCTTGTCTGAAAATATCTCCAGAGGAAATATGCGGTATTTGGTATTCTCTAGCTAATATTTTAGCCTGAGTTCCCTTACCTGAGCCAGGAGGTCCCATAATTAAAAGGAACATTATTTCATAAATCCTTGATAGTGTCTGATTAGTAATTGTGACTCCATTTGTTTCATAGTGTCCAATGCTACTCCAACTGCAATCAACAAACTTGTTCCTCCAAATTGCAGAGAAGCTCCACCGACCAAGCCTCCAAGGATATTAGGTATTACTGCAACAATTGCCAAGAAAAAAGCACCGAACAAAGTTATTCTGTTTAGTATTTTTCCAAAAGCTTCCGCTGTAGGTCTACCTGGTCTTATTCCGGGAATAAATCCTCCATTTTTTTTCAAGTTATCAGCTACATCATTAATGTTAAAAGCGATAATTGAATAAAAGAATGTAAAGGCAATAATAAATAAAATATAAAACAATGTATATATAGGAGTGTTTACACCCAACCATTTTTGAAAGAAAGTTGCAACATTACTACCACTAAAAAACATTGATATTATAGTTCCTGGAAGTACTAAAATTGATGAAGCAAAGATAATTGGAATAACTCCAGCTTGGTTCAGCTTCATTGGAATGAAACTGCTTTGTCCACCATAAATTTTTCTGCCTACTACTTTCTTTGCATAATGTATTGGCACTTTACGTTCACCTTGTGTAACGATAATTATACCAATAACTGCAAGCAATAATGTAATAGGCAATAGGATAGATAAATAGAATTGCAAGTCCTTGTAGAATACATCTCCTGTACCCATAAAAGTACCTAATACAGTGCTAATACTTGATGGAATCTTCGCTATAATACCTATGAAGATTATCAAGGAAATTCCGTTTCCAATTCCTTTTTCATTGATTTGTTCACCTAACCACATCAACAACATTGTTCCGGCTGTTAAAGTGGCGATGCTAACAATCCAAGTATAAGCAGAAGGAACTAGGAAAGCATTGTAGGAATTTATAAAAATTGTAATACCTACAGCCTGTACTAAAGCTAACATTACGGTCATGTATCTAGTCCATTGTTTTATCTTGTTTTGGTCATCCTTGGAAATTTCTTTTAGTTTTTCAAATGCTGCAGTCAACAATGTCATGATGATAGAAGCATTGATGTATGGAGTTATGGATAATGCAAATATTGTAAATCTGCTTAGTGATCCACCTGAAAATGTATCTATGATACTTAGTATTCCATTGTTATTGAATACTTTGGTTAATATTTCAGGATTAACCCCAGGTACTGGTATGTATGATCCGAAACGAACAAGTAAAAGTATCAATAAAGTAAAGATAATCTTACTTCTGATTTCTTTTACTTTTAAAGCATTTACAACAGTTTCCAACATGTTAGATTACCTCTACTTTTCCTCCGGCAGCTTCAATTTTAGCTTTTGCTGATTCACTGACAATAGCGCATTGTACTGTTAGTGCTTTAGTAAGTTCTCCGTTGCCTAGAATTTTTATTCCACTTAAAGTTTTGTTTACTAATCTTTTGCTAAGAATATCTTCAGCTGTAACAACTGAGCCATTTTCAAATGCATTTAATGCACCTACATTTACTATCGCATAATTCTTTGCGAATATATTTGTAAAACCTCTTTTAGGAACTCTTCTGATCAAAGGCATTTGTCCACCTTCAAAGCCGACTCTGCGACTATATCCAGATCTTGACTTTTGACCATCTTGTCCTCTGCCTGAACGCCCGCCAGTTCCTGAACCGATACCTCTACCGATTCTTTTAGAAACTTTCTTGGCTCCTATTCCAGGGCTTAATTCATGAAGTTTCATGCTAAACCTCCTATATTTCTTCTGTTTTCACCAAATGGGCTACTTTGTTAATTTTACCTTCGATATCTGGTGTCATCTTTTGTATTACAGTGCTACTAATCTTACCTAAGCCTAGTGCTTTTACTGTATCTTTTTGTCTTTGTGTTTGGCCGATGACACTTTTAACTAAAGTTATTTTTACTTCTTTCATGTCCGACCTCCTATTTCCAAAGTTCTTCAATAGTTTTACCACGTAGTCTTGCAACTTCTCCAGCTCTCTTCAATGAAGCTAGCCCTGCGATTGTTGCGTAAACCATGTTGTTTTTATTTGAAGAACCTTGTGATTTTGTTAAAATGTTTTTAATTCCTGCTAACTCTAGAACTGAACGGGCAGGTCCGCCTGCAATTACTCCAGTACCACCTGCAGCTGGTTTCATCCAAACTGCTCCAGCACCGAACTTGCCAACAACTTCATGAGGAATTGTTGTGTTAACAATAGGCACATGAATAATGTTCTTTTTTGCATCTTCAACAGCTTTCTTGATAGCTGTAGGAACTTCTTGGGCTTTGCCATGTCCTACGCCAACTCTTCCTTCGCCGTCGCCGATAACTACTAAAGCACTAAAGCTAAAGCGGCGTCCACCTTTAACAACTTTAGCTACTCTATTAATATTTACTACTTTTTCAGTAAATTCTTGTTTTTTATCTTCAGCGTGCACGTTTTTCCCTCCTTTGGTTAAAATTCTAATCCGCCTTCTCTTGCTCCATCAGCCAAGGCTTGTACTCTTCCGTGGTATATATAACCACTTCTGTCGAATACTACAGCTTTAACACCAGCTGCTATTGCTTTTTCTGCTATAAGTTTTCCAACTCTAGTAGCAGTTTCCTTGTTTGAAGTTCCGTCTTTAATTTCTAAAGAAGTAGCAGCAACCAAAGTATTTTGTGCAACATCATCGATGATTTGAGCATGGATATGTCTTAAGCTTCTAAAAACACAAAGTCTTGGATATTCAGCTGTTCCACTGATTTTATTTCTTATTCTTCTATGTTTCTTTGAACGAATTTCTTTTCTATCAATATTTTTAATCAAAACACTTACTCCTTTCTTATCTATTTGGAGCCAGTTTTACCGACTTTTCTCTTAACCTGCTCAGTACTGTACTTGATACCTTTGCCTTTGTATGGCTCTGGTGGTCTTACTTTACGTACGTTTGCAGCGAAAGCTCCGACAACTTGCTTATCTATACCAGAGATAATAATTTTCGTAGGTTGTGGAACCTCGACACTAAGATCTTTCGGTATTTCCATTACGACTGGGTGAGAATAACCTGCATTGATAACTAAATTGCCATCAGACAAGCTTGATTTGTAACCAACACCAATCATTTCTAATTCTTTTGTAAATTTAGTGCTTACACCACTAACCATGTTAGCAATCAATGCTCTAGTCAATCCGTGTAATGCTCTATTATCTTTACTGTTATTAGGTCTTGCAACTTTTAATATGCCATCTTCTAATGTGATGATCATATTGCTGTTGAAAGTGTATTCCAATTGTCCATGTGGTCCCTTAACTGATACAAAAGTGCCTTCAATTTTTACTTCGACACCTGCTGGTACAACCACTGGAGCATTTCCTATTCTTGACATATCTTTTCCTCCTTATGGTTTACCAAACATAGCAGAGAACTTCTCCGCCCATGCCTTCTCTTCTAGCTTTTTTATCAGTCATTATTCCTTGCGATGTGGAAAGTACTGCTACTCCCAAACCTCCAAGAACTTTTGGTATATCTTCCTTGCCTACATAAACTCTAAGGCTCGGTTTGCTTATTCTCTTAAGACCAGAAATTACTCTAGTTTTTTGATCATATTTTAAATAAACACGAATATTTTTCTTTACAGTTTCTTCTTCCTTAATTACTTCAAAATCTTTGATGAATCCTTCATCTTTCAATATTTGTGTTAAAGAAAGTTTGATGTTTGAAGCCGGAATATCCACTGACTTCTTCATTGCTGTATTCGCATTACGTACTCTTGTTAAAAAATCCGCTATAGGATCTGTCATTACCATTTAAAAACCTCCTTTCAAAGTTTATGCTTACCAACTAGCTTTTCTTACTCCTGGTAATTCTCCTTGGCTTGCATGTTTTCTGAAACATATTCTGCAGATACCAAATTTTCTCATATAAGCATGTGGTCTTCCGCAGATTTTACAACGATTGTATGCTTGTACTTGAAATTTAGGAGTTCTCTTTTGACTTACTTTTAACGATGTTTTAGCCATTATTATCCTCCTTATTGTTTAGCAAAAGGAGTGCCGAATTTTACGAGCAGCTCTTTTGCTTCTTCATCTGTTTTTGCTGTTGTGATGAAAGTTATATTCATACCTCTCATTTTATCAACTTTGTCATATTCTATTTCAGGGAAAATCAATTGTTCTTTGATTCCTACAGTATAGTTTCCTCTACCATCGAATCCATTGTTTGAAATTCCTTTAAAATCACGAACCCTTGGCAAGGAAGCGTTAACAAAACGATCCAAGAACTCATACATTCTATCCCCTCTTAATGTTACCTTAACACCAATAGGCATACCTTCTCTTAACTTGAAAGTAGCTATTGATTTTTTAGCCTTGGTAATTATAGGTTTTTGTCCTGAAATTTGAGTTATTTCACTAACAACACTTTCTAATGCTTTTGAATTATGTACTGCTTCACCAACACCTACGTTAATAACAATTTTATTCATTTTTGGAACCATGTTTACGTTCTTATATGAAAATTGTTCCATCATAGCAGGTATTATATCTTTTTTGTACAAATCTTTTAATCTAGCCAATATAGGGTCCTCCTTCCTACACTAATTCTTTTTCGCATTTTTTACAAACACGAGTTTTCTTGTCTCCGTCTATTTTTTGTCCGTAACGAACGCCCCTTTTGCAAGATGGGCAATATAGAAGAACATTTGAAGCATCGATTGGTGCTTCTTTTTCTAAGATTCCACCTTGTGGATTCTTTTGTGTGCCTTTAGTATGTTTCTTAATTAAATTTACGCCTTCAACTAATACTTTTCCAGTTGTTGGATAACTTACAAGAACCTTACCTGTTTTCTTTTTATCTTTACCAGAGATTATTTCTACCTTATCTCCTTTTTTAACATGTAAATTAGATGCCATTATTTCACCTCCACTATTCTACAGAACTTCTGGGGCTAAAGAAACAATTTTCATGTAGTTCTTTTCCCTAAGTTCTCTAGCTACAGGCCCAAAGATACGTGTTCCTTTTGGAGTTCCGTCGTCTTTGATAAGTACAGCAGCATTCTCATTGAACTTGATAAATGAACCATCGGCTCTTTGTATCTGATAAACAGTTCTAACAACTACAGCTTTTACTACATCACCTTTTTTAACAACTCCTCCTGGTGTTGCTTGTTTGACTGCGCAAACAATAACATCACCAATAGACGCGCTTCTTCTTTTAGAGCCTCCAAGAACACGAATGCATAATAGCTCTTTCGCTCCTGTATTATCCCCAACTTTTAATCTGGTTTCTTGTTGGATCATTTTATACCCTCCTTATAACACTAAACTCTTTTGCCTTTTTCAAGTATTTCAATTACTCGAAAACGTTTGTCTTTTGAAAGAGGACGTGTTTCCATTATTTTAATTTTATCTCCTACTAAACATTCATTTAATTCGTCGTGCGCTTTGAACTTTGTAGACACTCTATAACGCTTGTGATAAATTGGGTGCTTTTTAAAAGTCTCAATTTTAACAACAACTGTCTTGTCCATTTTGTCGCTGACTACAATACCTGTTCTGGTTTTTCGGCTTGTATTTCTTTCCAAGAGTATTTCCTCCTTTTACTGATTTTCGTTTTCAGTTAAAATCGTTTTTGCTCTTGCAATTTCTTTTTTAACCTCACTAATGCGCATTGGATTAGTTAATTGCGCTGTTGCTGCTTGGAATCTTAGATTCAACAGCTCCTTTTTAAGATTATTTATCGTAGATACAAGTTCATTATTTGAAAACTTACGCATATCTTTATTTTTCATTTGCGTCACCACCAACTTCTTTAGTTCTTAAAACGAACTTAGTTTTTAAAGGTAACTTATGAGCTGCAAGTCTCATTGCTTCTCTAGCAATTGCTTCAGTTACACCGTTCATTTCAAAAAGAACACGGCCTGGTTTAACAACCGCTACCCAATACTCAGGTGATCCTTTACCTTTACCCATACGAGTTTCAGCTGGTTTTTGAGTTATTGGTCTGTCTGGGAATATTTTAATCCAGACTTTTCCGCCTCTTTTGATGTATCTTGTCATAGCAATACGGGCTGCTTCAATTTGTCTTGATGTAACCCATGCTGGAGTTGTAGCTTGCAATCCAAAGTCGCCATAAGTAACTTGAGTACCGCCTTTAGATTTACCTTCCATTTTTCTAGGACGATGAGGTCTTCTGAATTTTACTCTTTTCGGCATTAACATGATTACTCATCCTCCTTCTCTACTCTTTTTTTCCTTGCAGGAAGAACTTCACCTAAGTAAACCCAGGTTTTAACTCCGATTTTACCATAAGTAGTATCAGCTTCAGCAGTTGCATAAACGACATTAGCACGTAATGTATGTAGAGGAACTTTACCTTCGCTATACCATTCAGTTCTTGCAATCTCAGCTCCGCCTAGACGGCCAGATACTGCAACTTTAATTCCACCAGCACCAAATTTCATAGCTTTTTGAACTGATTGTTTTACAGCTTTTCTAAAAGAAACTCTTTTTTCAAGTTGTAAAGCAATGTTTTCAGCTACTAATTGAGCTTCAATTTCCGGTTTTTTCACTTCGATAACTTTTATATTTACTTGGTTCTTAGTGATATCTTTTAAAGCAACTCTTAAGTTGTCGATTTCTGATCCACCACGACCAATTACTATACCAGGTTTACCTGTGTGAATTATGATTGTTATTCTATTACCAACACGTTCGATATCAATATGGGAAATACCTGCATGGTACAATTTCTTTTTAACAAATTCTCTTATCTTAACATCTTCAAGGAAGAAGTTTTGATAATCTTTATTGTTACCGAACCATTTAGCATTCCAGTCCTGTGTGATACCTAAACGTATGGACTTTGGATGTACTTTTTGACCCACAGTTATACCTCCTTCGTTTTAACTACCACTGTAATATGGCTTGTTCTTTTTAAAATTCTATCTGCACTACCTCTTGCTCTAGGTCTAAATCTCTTAAGGGTTGGACCCTCGTCGATGTATATTTCTGAAATATATAGAGCATCTTTATTCAAGTTGTTATTAGTCTCGGCATTGCTCATTGCTGAATTTAGAGTTTTAAGTAAAAAACCGGCAGCTTTTCTAGGAGTAAATTTTAAAATCCCCATAGCTTCTCTGACACCTTTACCTCTAACTTCATTAGCAACACTTCTTACCTTAAGAGGAGAGATACGGATATATTTCATAACAGCTTTTGCTACTTCTTTGTTTTCTTCTGCGTATTTAATCGCCATTTAATTATTCCTCCTTCCTCTTATCTGGATTTACTTCCAGCATGACCTTTATAAGTTCTTGTTGGTGAAAATTCACCTAACTTATGTCCAACCATATCTTCAGATACATAAACTGGAATATGTTTTTTTCCATTATGTACATTAAATGTATGCCCTACCATTTCAGGGAAAATTGTAGATCTTCTAGACCAAGTCTTGACTACTTTTTTTTCATCAATCTTGTTCATTTCTTCAACTTTTCTTAAAAGTTTAGGTTCGCAATAAGGTCCTTTTTTAACTGATCTTGCCACAATTTTTACCTCCCTTCATTATTTACCATAGCGTCTACGAACGATGAACTTGTCAGAAGGTTTATTTTTCTTTCTAGTTCTATGTCCAAGAGCTGGTTTACCCCAAGGTGTTACTGGATGTTTTCTACCAATTGGAGAACGTCCTTCACCACCACCATGTGGGTGATCATTAGGGTTCATAACAACCCCTCTGACAGTTGGTCTAATGCCCATGTGTCTTTTTCTTCCAGCTTTACCTACAGTAATGTTACTATGATCGCCATTGCCGATAGTACCGATGGTAGCACGACAATCAACTAAAATCATTCTTACTTCGCCAGAAGGCATTCTCACTTGTGCATAACGGCCTTCTTTAGCCATTAGCTGAGCATGTCCACCTGCGCTTCTTACAATTTGAGCACCTTTACCAGGTTTCATCTCAATATTGTGAATTATAGTACCAACTGGGATGCTTGATAGTGGCAATGCATTTCCTGGGCTGATGTCAACACCTGCTCCAGATACTACCATATTGCCAACTTTTAGTCCTTGTGGTGCAATAATGTATCTTTTTTCACCGTCAACATAATGCAGTAAAGCAATATTTGCTGAACGATTTGGATCGTATTCAATTGTAGCTACTTTAGCTGGAATATGATCTTTGTTTCTTTTGAAATCAATTAATCTGTAAAGTCTTTTAGCACCGCCACCGCGATGTCTAACAGTAATTCTTCCCTGGTTGTTTCTACCTGACTTTTTGTTCAAAGTGCTTGTTAAAGCCTTCTCAGGTTTATTTGTTGTGATTTCCTCAAAAGTGGAAACCGTCATTTGTCTTAAACCAGGGGAAGTTGGTTTAAAAGATTTTAATGCCATCTTAATACCTCCTTATTCTGGTTTATATACCATCAAATATTTGTATAGTTCCTGATTTAAGAGAAACTATTGCTTTTTTACGATCTGGTCTCTTGCCTTCTGTTTTACCTTGTCTTTTAACTTTTCCTGTTACCATCATAGTATGAACTTTATCAACTTTGACGTTAAAGTGTTCTTGAATCGCACATTTAATTTCAATTTTAGTTGCTTTTTTATCAACATAGAAAACATATTTTCCAGTTGAAGCTAAGTCCATGCTCTTTTCGGAAACCACAGGTCTCATAATTATATCTGCTGGGTTACGCATTAAGAAGCACCTCCTCTAATTTTAAGGCAGCATCTTTGGTCATAACCAAAGTTTGATGTCTCATCAAATCATAAACATTTACACTGCCAGTGAAAGTAGTAGTTACTCCAGGCAAGTTGTTTGCAGAAATGACAACATTATCTTCCTTGTTCAAAGTTACTATTAAAGCAGTCTTAGATACTTTCAAAGCGCTAAGAATATTTCTCATGTCCTTAGTCTTAGGAATATCTAATGTTAAATTATCTAAAAGAATTAAATCTTTGTTAGCTAATTTATCACTTAACACTGACCTTAATGCTAATCTTCTTAATTTTTTAGGCATTGTGTAACTGTAATCTCTTGGTTTTGGTCCAAAAGCTACACCACCACTTCTCCATACAGGATTTCTTGTGCTACCTACTCTAGCTCTACCTGTTCCTTTTTGTCTCCAAGGTTTTCTTCCTCCACCTGATACTTCTGCACGAGTCAAGGTAGAATGAGTTCCTTGGCGCTTGTTAGCTAATTGCATAACAACAACAGAATGAACAGAAGCTTTACTTGGTTCAATTGCGTATACTAAGTCGTTTAGTTCAACTGAGTCGACAACTTGACCTTGAATATTTTGTACATCTACTTTTGCCATTTACTCTACCTCCCTTGCTTTTTTATTGCAGATTTAACAGTTACGATGCTCTTTTTAGAGCCTGGAATCGCACCTTTTACCAATATGATATTCATATCGACAATTACATCAGCTATTTCTAAATTTTGGACAGTCACTTTGTTTCCACCCATTCTACCTGGCATCTTCTTGCCTTTGAATACGTGAGCTCCGTCGATTGAACCGTTAGAACCGTTCGCTCTATGGAAGTGTGAACCGTGTCCCATAGGACCGCAAGCAAAACCATGTCTTTTAATAGAACCTGCAAAACCTTTACCTTTGCTTGTTCCAGTAACGTCGATAACTTCACCTTTTTCAAAAATATCTGCTTTAATTTCCATACCCATAGCCAATTCTTGACCTTCTTTAATCGCTACTGGGATTTCTTTTAAAATCTTCAATGGGCTTTCAATACCTGCTTTTGCAAAGTGTCCCATTAGAGGTTTATTTGTTCTTTGTTTTTTTCTTGGTAGGAATCCTACTTGAACTCCTTGATAACCATCATTTTCCTTGGATTTGATTTGTGTTACATAACAAGGTCCAGCCTGTATTACTGTAACAGGAATCATTTTTCCATTTTGGAAGATGCATGTCATACCAAGTTTCTTACCTAAAATCGCTTTAGTCATTTGACAATTCATCTCCTTTCCAATCTTTTCTTCCTATAGTTTGATTTCAACATCTACGCCAGCTGGTAGATCAATATGCATTAAAGCATCCACAGTCTTAGGGTTTGTTGAGAGAATATCGATAAGACGCTTGTGCGTTCTCATTTCAAACTGCTCTCTTGAATCCTTGTGAACATGTGTTGATCTCAAGATAGTGTAAATGTTTTTTTCTGTTGGAAGTGGGATTGGTCCGGAAACTACAGCTCCTGTGCTCTTAGCTGTATCAACAATTTTTTTTGCTGACTGATCTAATAATCTGTGATCATAAGCTTTTAAGCGAATTCTAATTTTTCCTTGTGCCAATTTCTTTTCCTTCCTTTCGTTTGTATTTTATACAAGCATAGCTCCGCAGAAATCTCCTAAAAGCAACCTTCCGCTTCATCGCCTTTATAAAACGTGACAATGTCAGTGGCTTTTCACCACTGACTTTGCACATATTACAACATTTTAATTATACAATAACCCAATAGAGTATTCAAGTGCTTTTTAGACTTGATAATTAAATCTATTAAGACTATTCAAAAACCTTACTAACAACACCGGCTCCTACTGTTCTTCCGCCTTCTCT
>CAYPYD010000010.1:0-24197 GCA_964415195.1 uncultured Eubacteriales bacterium
GTTGTTTCTTTAATTCTTCTTCTTCTATTGTTCAGTTTTCAATGACCTTGCTACCCATTTTCTCAGGTCGCTTAAATAATATATCATTTTACAGAACTGAGGTCAACCCTTTTTTAAACCTTTTTGGGAGATTTTCATTTTTATTTTTCAATATAATTGCACTCATTTCCAATTAACTTGATTTTTAGTCTACCCTATAATATTATTAAAGAAGTAAATATTAGCAAAGAGCACTGGAAAGGACCTTCAAATGACATTAAAATCAAAAGGTAAAAATAGAATATTAAAAATAATGGGAATAATCTTCCTATCTATAACATCAGTAATCTCCATATTAGTAGTATTAACAACTCTATATGTTTCGACAATAGCAAAGAATATCCCTGCAATCAGTCCAAAGGACTTCGATATTCAATTAACTTCAGACTTCTATGATGATGCAGGAAATTTAGTATCAAGTAGATATTATTCTGAGAACAGAGTATGGGTAAACTATGAAGAACTACCTCAAAATTACATAAATGCTGTAATAGCAATAGAAGATAAAAGTTTTTGGAAACATGAAGGCATTGACCTATATGGTTTAATGAGAGCAATAGTAGTAAACTACACAACTAATAGAACTGAAGGTGCAAGCACTATAACTCAACAACTATCTAGAAACCTACTAATTGATCCAGATGAAAGATTTTCACAAAAATTATCCAGAAAAATACAAGAAGCCATAATAGCTCTTAATATGGAAGAAGTTATGAGCAAACAAGAAATATTTACATATTACGCCAATGTTATATACTTCGGACAAAGTGCATATGGTATAGATGCAGCTGCACAAAAATATTTTGGAAAAGAATTAAAAGACCTTACATTAGAAGAATGTGCTACTTTAGCAGGACTCCCTCAATCACCAATAAACAAAGATCCAGTAAATAATATGCCTAAAGCAGTAGAAAGAAGAAATACAGTTCTTACTGCTATGAATGAAGATGGATATATTACTGATGAAGAAATGAAAACTGCTATAGAATTGCCAATAACCCTCAATCCATCTATTAATATAGTAGATAATAAATATGGATATTTTATTGATTCAGCTATAAAAGAAGCTGAAGAAATACTTAGAGAAGAAGGACTTCCATCTCTATTCGTAGGTGGCTATACAATTCAAACAACTATGGATACTAAGGGCCAACAAATCCTCGAATCATTAGTTACTAACCCTGCTAACTTTCCAAAAGATGCTAATAATGAGAAATGTGAAGTAGCCATGGTTGTATATGACCAGACAACGGGTGCAGTTAAAGCACTACTTGGAGGCAGAGATTATTCAGCTATGGGACTAAATAGAGTCTACGCTAAAGGCAGACAGCCAGGATCCACATTTAAGCCAATAGCGGCTTATGGTCCTGCAATAGAAATGGGCTTAACAGCTAATGACACCTATATTGATGGACCAGTAAACATCAGTGGTTATGAACCAAAGAATGCCGGTAATTCATATAGGGGACAAGTAACTGTAAGACAAGCCGTGGTCAATTCAATAAATACAGTTGCTGTACAAGTTCTATATGATATCAGCCCTAGAAAAGGCTGGGAATTTGCAACTAGACTAGGAATCGAATTAGCAGCTGATGAGAAATACTATTTATCAATTGCTCTTGGTGGTATTGAAAATGGTGTAACCCCGATGGAAATGGTTAGAGCCTATGGGGCATTTGGAAATAAAGGTGTATTGGAAAAACCACATCTAATCACGAAAATTATTAATAAAAATGGTAAAGTAGTCTATAAATATGTACCAGAATCTGAACAAGTAATCACACCAACTGTAGCCTGGTATATAACAGACCTTTTAAAATCAGTAGTAGCTAGTGGTACAGGAACTCAAGCTAGGATAAGCAATCTAGATATGGCTGGTAAAACAGGTACTTCCCAGCTGCCAGGAGCCGACAATGCCAATAAGGACATCTGGTTTGTAGGCTATACCCCAAATATCTCTGCATCTGTCTGGATGGGCTTTGATATAGCTGATAAAGAAAACGGATTCTACAATCAATATGGTGGAGGTTTCCCGGCAAGATTTTGGAAATTATTCATGCAGCAATACCTAAGTGGTGTACCTGTAGTGAAATTTGAAAAACCAAATCCATTAGATATAATCAAGAGAACAATAATTAAAAAGAATATTGTAACTCTACCAGAACCAGAACCAACACCGGAACCAACTCCAACACCAGAGCCAACTCCAACACCAACCCCTACAATTAACAATACTAAACCGAAAACAAAGCCATAGAATATAAAGAATAAAAAGAAGGTGCAATGACTTTAACATTGCACCTTCTTTTTATTTATAAAATTAAATCTATTTTCACTTTATAATAATTTTAACAAATTTTCTTTTGCCGACTTGGATTATCATTTCGTTTTCCACTTTTAAATTAGACTCAGTAATTTTCTCACCATTAACCTTCACTCCACCTTGATCAAGCATTCTCTTACCATCTGAGGTGCTATTCACAAGTCCTAATATCTGCAATAATTTAGGAACCCAATAATTCCCATCTTCATCTACTGTCAAATCTATCTCATCTATATCTTCTGGCATTTGATTTTTAGAAAAAATATTGATAAATTCCTCTTCTGCTTTTTGAGCTTCATCTATATTATGATATTGAGTTATTATAGTTTTAGCCAACTTGACCTTGAAATCTCTCGGATTTTGCCCCTTGATCATATCTTCTTCCATACTTTTAATTTCCTCATTAGATAATTGAGTTATCAATTTAAAATATCTTATAATCAGTTCATCTTTAATAGACATAACTTTCCCAAACATTTGTTTAGGACTATCTTCAACTCCAATATAATTATTCAAGGACTTACTCATTTTCATAACACCATCAAGTCCTTCAAGAATAGGCATCATAAGAGCAATCTGACCTTCTTGCCCATACTCTTTTTGAAGATTTCTACCCATTAATAAATTAAATTTTTGGTCAGTACCACCAAGTTCAATATCTGCTTTAAGCTCTACTGAATCATAACCTTGCATTAAAGGATAAAAAAACTCATGGATACCAATAGGTTGATTATCCTCATATCTCTTTTTAAAATCATCTCTTTCTAATATTCTAGCAACTGTAGTTTTTGCTGCAAGACGTATAACATCCTCAAATTTAAAATTAGCCAACCAATGACTATTATAGACAACGGTAGTTCTCAATGGGTCTAGTATTCTAAATATTTGTTTCTTATATGTTTCTGCATTCCTATTTATTTCAGCTTCAGTCAATTGCTTTCTTGTTGCTGATTTTCCTGTAGGATCGCCAATTCTACCTGTAAAATCTCCAATAATCAATATTACTTCATGGCCTAGGTCCTGAAACTGTTTGAGTTTTTGAAGTACAACTGTATGTCCTAAATGTATATCTGGTGCAGAAGGATCTAAGCCAAGCTTAACCTTTAGCGGTTTTTTGTTCTTAATAGATTTTTCTAGTTTTTTAACTAAATCATCCATAGGCACAATTTCCACTGCACCTCTTTTTATAATCTCTAATTGCTTTTCTAAAGACATTTCCATAAATATTTCTCCTTAATAATTAATGTCTCTAATTTTACCATAAAAAGAGAGTTTTGAAAAATGTTTGTTTTTTTGCTATAATTAATTAGATATAAAACAATTAAGGATGTGAGCAAGAAAAAATGTCTTCATATAATAGAAGAGCATCAAGTAGTAAGACTCGTGCAAAGAGACCAGCTACAACATTTAACAATAAGAAAAATGGTACAAAATTTAAAAAACCTCAAAGGAGCACTATACTTAAGGCTTTAATTGGTTTTCTGATTTTTTCTATATTTGCAGCCGCAAGTGGAATTATCTACCTAGCTTATCTTTCCAAAACTTTACCTTCTTGGGATGAGTCCGCTTTTGATCAATCCACTACTTCAAAGATTTATGATATGAATGATAGTGTTGTCAGTATGAAGTATAAGAATCAAAATAGAACCACTATAACCTATAGTCAAATATCTCCCGATTTTATAACAGCAATACTAGCAACAGAAGATGCTGACTTTTATAAGCATAATGGCTTTAGTTTAAAGGGTATAATCCGATCAACTTTAACCAACCTATTCACGAATGGTCGTCCTCATGGAGCTAGTACAATAACCCAGCAATTAGCAAGAGGTGTTTTATTAACAAATGAAGATACAAGTTCTGTAAGCTATGTCAGAAAAATTAGAGAAATTCTCCTAGCTATGCAAATAGAAGATAGATTAACTAAGGAAGAAATATTAACAAATTATGTCAATACCATATCATTTGGTCATGGAGCCTATGGTGTAGAAGCAGCCTCGGTAACTTACTTCAACAAATCAGCCAAAGATTTAACATTGGTGGAAGCTGCTTTAATTGCTGGTCTACCACAAGCACCGAGTAACTATGATCCTTTTAAAGCCCCAGAAAAAGCACTTGCAAGACGTAATATTGTTATCGACAGATTAGTTGCTGTCGACTATATAACCAAAAAAGAAGCTACTGAACTTAAAAAGATTCCAATAACCTTAGTAGAAGGTGTTCCAAATCAAGCTGTTAATGAACAAAAAGACTTGGCTAATTACCAATACTTTGTTGATTATGTAACTTCATTAGCAGACACTATTATCACTGAAAAAAACCTAGAAAGTATTTATAACGGTGGTTACAGAATATATACGACATTAGATACAAATGTCCAATCAGCTATGGAAACTGTCTATAATGATGACTCCCTTTTCCCTAAAGGTATGAATGGAGTTGAACCAGAAAGTGCAATGACTATTATCGACCCTACCACAGGTGCGATAAGAGGTTTAGTTGGTGGACGTTCTTATAGTGTTGAAATGGGTTTTAACAGAGCTGTTAGTGCTAAAAGAAGTCCTGGTTCGACTTTCAAACCAATAGTTGCTTATGGTCCAGCTTTCGAAAAAGGTATACTTAGCCCTTCTATGATAGTCAAGGATACTCCAGAGCCAAAACTACTTGATGGTACTGGTAAAGTTTATGAGTTTAATAACTATAGTGGTAATTTCGTAGGAAATGTAAGTGTAAGAACTGCTATTAAAAACTCTATTAATACTGTTGCTGTAAGAGTCCTAAATGATATTACCCCAAGATATGGCTTTGATTTTGCTAAAAGACTAGGGATTACTAATCTTAGTGAAAGTGAAAAAGATAATCTATCAATGGCCTTAGGTGGTCTCCAAAATGGTGTAACCACACTTGAAATGGCAAGGGCTTTTGGAGTTTTTGCTAATCAAGGTGTCATTGTAGAAAGTAACTCTATCAGGAGAATAGAAGATAGTTACGGAAATATAATATTTGAAAGTAAACCTTCATCAAATCAAGCAATAAGTCCTGAGGTTGCTTTTATGGTAAATAATGTTCTACTGGATGTTGTAAATAGTGGTACAGGTACAAATGCTAAATTATATAAAAGACAAGTTGCTGGTAAGACTGGTACAACTGATTTAGTAGTAAATGGAGTTAATATGAAAGAAGGTAATAGTGATTTGTGGTTTGTAGGTTACACTCCTCAATTATCAGGTGCAGTTTGGATAGGATATGATAAAAACAGCAGTACCTCCTACCTTCAAAAAGCTAAATATGGCAGCGGTAAAGCAGCTTATATCTGGCATCAAGTAATGGCTATAGCACTACAAGGCAAGCCCTACTTAACTTTTAACCAACCAAGTGGAATAATTGAAATGTACGTTGATCCTGTAACAGGACTTCCTACTACAAATAATACAGGAAAAAGCGATTTGTTTATCAAAGGTCTTTTGCCATCTAAACCAAGCAGCACTCTAAATGTACCTAGTGAAGGTAAAGCAGTTAAATCTGGCAATGCCTTTAAGTTAACCTGGAAAGGTGACCCAAACCTAGAATATGTTATTTATAGGATTGATTCAAAAGATCAAGCTGTAGAAATTATAACGGTAAAAGGTAATGAATATACTGATGCTACTCCTGGGGATGTTAAAGGATATCGAATTAAATCTTTAGATGGCGAAATTAATATTAGCCTATAGGTGTTAAATGAATATCGTTAAATTATTGATTTTCTCTATTGTAACAATTATAATACTAGAGTATTTAAGTAAGAAGAATCTCAAAAAAGTATTTTTAATAAAGCCAATCGCTTTATTGGGCAATGTGCTGATACTAATAGATTTATATATACTTACTAGCTTATTGACCCAAAGATTCCAAGTTAGCATAGTAATAATCACTGTAGTAATAATTATTTTGGGTATTGCAAATAGAATCAAAATAGATTATCGTCAAACTGGGTTTACTCCTCTCGACTTTTTAATATTAAGAGAGGCTAAATCGATGGCTGGAGCTTTAAATAAAAAAAGTATGTTCAGGTTGGTGGTAACTGCCTTCTTATCAATTATGATACTTTTATTGCTTACACAATTGCTTAACGAACCTGTTATTAACAATTATTTTAAAAACAGTATATTCATTATATCAATAATTGTACCATTGACATTTTATTTTATGGGACCATTATATAATCAAAAGCTAAGTGTCTTCGATTTTGGAACGATAATATATTTTCTTTCTTACCTTAACGATCCTCCTAAAATTAGAATTGTAAAAAGGAAAAGAAATATATCATCAATGAATTTGTCATTTGATAGAAAAATAGAATCTCCTGATGTTATTATTATACAGAGTGAATCTTTTTTTGATCCATTAGTTCTCGGTCAAGATAAGTTTAACAAGGAGCCTCTTCCATTCTATCGAAAATTATTAAATGAAAGCTATTCCTTTTCTATGTCTACAAGAGCTTTTGGCGGAGGCACAGTACATACCGAATATGAAATTCTTACAGGATTATCCACTGTTTTTTTCCCTAGGGATACTACTGTGTTTTCTCGTTATATTAAAGATTCTCTGCCTTCAATAGGCAGCATACTACATAAACATGGCTATAAGTCGTTATTAATTCATCCATACCTTGAATGGTACTACAATAGGACAAATGTTTATAAAAAGCTTGGATTTGATAAGTTTCAAACATTAAAGTCATTTGAAGTTACAACTAATAATTATGTAAAGGATATAGATGTTTTTAATAGAATTATCTGTGAATTAGATAAAGGCAATAGTTTAATCTTTGCTGTAACTATGCAAAATCATACGCCATACAATAGTAAATTATATGAAAATGGAATAGAATACAAGGATAGTTTTAGTAATCCTGACACCAAAATACATTTTGATAATTTCTTAAATGGTCTGACTGAAACTGATAAGTCTTTATCTTTTCTAATAGATAAACTAAAAAAACGTGACAAAGAAACAATATTACTGTTTTATGGGGATCATCTACCTGTTATAAACCAAGATGCTGCTTTTTATGAAGAGAGCTTATGGTCAAAAGGTAAATTTGACAGTTGGAAATATTATTATGACTTAAGTAAATCACCGGGATTTTTATGGTCTAATAAGAGGAAGATTATTAATACAGCCAATGATATAGATGCTACGGCTGTTTTACCAATATTAATGAAAGAATTAAACTTAGATTATCCTGATTATATAAGAACATTGGGTTCTCTTTTAATTAATGAAGGTATTAATGGTTTATTTAGAGATTTTATCATAAAAAATGGTGATTTTTATGACTCAAGTCAATCGATATATAAAAAGTTGTATAATGATATTAAAAATATAAATAATGTTGTATTTAATAATGCCAAATATGATGAATGGTGTTTTGATAATGATACATTTGAAGTTACTTAAAGGAGTGAATTAATTGTTTAAAAATAAATCAGAAAAATTTCAAATTATGATGCTGGTAATATATTTTCCAATCAGCATTTTAACTATAGAAATGTTAGCCCACTTAAATGTTATTACTGGTTTTAATCTTTTGTTGAAGAATCCATTCGCATTTCTTCTTAATACTGTGCTTTTTGCCACGATAACTTACTTCTTTTTAGCCTTATTCAAAAAACAAAAATTAGTTTTTACGCTTATGACAATAATTAGTTTTTTAATTGGCCTTGGAACAAAGTTGAAAATTGACTTTAGAGGAGTTGGTTTGAACATTCTTGACTTCTTAATAATTCAAGAAGCAGGTGGAATGATTAACAACTTATCTACCTCTTTCATAATTACTGCATCAGTTATGGTGTTGCTACTTGCAATTGTCTTTATATATATAATTGGAAATATGCCGAAGATAAAGCTTAGTTCCAAAATAAGAAGAAACGGGATCTTAGCCTTTATTTTAGTTTCCCTATTCTTATACTTTCTTGGGCCTTATACTGTAACTATTAAAAGTGCTGGAATTAAAAGGAAATTATATATAGAAGAATCAGGCTCACTCTACTATTTTGCAGCTCAAATTCAAAATACTACAAGTCTTAAGGCTCCTAGTGAAGAGGATGTAACTGCAATCTTAAAACCAATTGTAGAAACATCTCCTGTTAAGGAAGATACAATTAAACCAGATATTCTTATTATTCAAAGTGAGTCTTTTACTGACCCTACTTTAATTGGCTTGGAGAATTTTTCTGCTGATCCGATACCTTACTTCCATAGTTTACAAAAAGCATCTAATAGTTTTGGTATGTCAGTTCCTAGTTTTTGTGGTGGTACAGCCAATACTGAATTTGAAGTTGTAACTGGTATGTCAACAATGTTCTTCCCAAGTGATGCTACTGTTTATGCCAACTATATGACGAAGCCTACTATTTCCTTAGGTAGTATATTGAAGAACAATGGTTATACTGCTAGTTTGCTTCATCCTTTTCATAGTTCTTTTTATAGCAGGGATAATGCATATAAATTACTTGGATTTGATAAATTCTATGGTTTGGAGTACTTAGCCGATTTTAAATCGGTTGATATAGATACTAGATATTGGGATTCTGTTGATGATTACATGACCGATTCAATGTTATATCAACATGTGATTAAAGAATTAGAGCAAAAGACAGAGGAAAATAAGTTTATCTTAACACTATCCATGCAAAATCACACTCCATTTGTTGTACCGGATGGTTATGAAGACAAAATAACTTATACAGGAGATGGATTGACTAATGATGTTGCTGTTAGAAAATATAATGCCTATTTGTCATCACTAAAGGCTAGTGATGATGCTCTTAGTAATTTAATATCATATTTGAGTCAAAGAGAAAAACCTACTATCGTCTTATTTTATGGTGATCATTATCCAAAAGTAAATCAAAACGGAAATGCGTATACAGATTTAGGCTTGGTAACAGATTTATCATCTCCTGAAAATGACTATATAACACATGTAACCCCAGCATTTATATGGAGTAATTATAAAGATGTCGGTAAAACTGTTGGCAATATAGATGGTAGTCTAGTTTCTGCAAAACTTTTAGCTTTAACAGGTGTTGAAGTACCAAATTATATGAAGATAAATAATTATCTGGAGAGCTTGAATATCAATTCTATGACCAATGCATATATGGTAATGAATAACCAGTTCTATAATAACGATACTGAAGAATACAAGCGAATATACCAGTTATACTCAATGATTAATGGTGACATTCTAGGAGACGATAAATTCCTTGAAACAAAAGAGTGGTTTATCAAAGAAAATGAAAACTATATAAATCCTAAGTGATTAAAATATATTACTTTATATATAAATACATATATAAAAAAGAGAAGAAACAATAGTTTCTTCTCTTTTCATTTTATTATTTCTTAGTACTATATTCTATTTTCATTTAAACTTTTATGAATCTAGCTTGTTCTTTAATAACTCATTAACAATACCTGGATTAGCTTTGCCCTTAGATGCTTTCATCACTTGACCTACCAGGAAGCCAATTGAATTGCCCTTGCCATTCCTATAGTCTTCTACAGCCTTAGGATTATCTTCAATTACCTGGATAATTATAGCCTCAATTGCACCAGTATCAGAAATCTGAACCAAGCCCTTCTCTTCAACAATAACTTTCGGATTTTTACCTTCCTTGATCATCACAGGAATTATATCCTTTGCTAACTTACCACTTATAGTCTTGTCTTGAAGCAACATCAATAATTCAATAAAAGCATTTACAGTAACCGGACTATTCTTAAAATCAAGGCCAACAGCAACTAGCTCTCTATAGTAGTCACCCATCAGATAATTAACAATCAACTTCGGATCATTAATACTTTTCCTGACCTCGTCATAAAAGTCTGCTAGAAATCGTTCGGCAATTACTAGATTAGCATCATAAGCAGATAACCCATCAACTTCCATCAATCTCTTTTTTCTTGAATCAGGTAGTTCAGGAAGTGTGGCTCTTATTGACTCAATATATTCATCTGTCAAAATAATTGGTGGAAGATCTGGCTCTGGGAAATAACGATAGTCATGAGCATCTGCTTTACTACGCATAGATAAAGTAATCCCTTTTTCATCATCCCAGGTTCTTGTTTCTTGATCTATAACACCACCATCTTCAATAACCTCTATTTGTCGCTCTACTTCATATTCAATCGCTTTTTGTAGTGCTTTTAAACTATTCAAATTCTTAGTTTCAGTTCTAGTCCCAAATTCCTTGGCTCCAAAAAGCCTTACCGAAACATTGGCATCAGCCCTAATTGAACCTTCTTCCATTTTACAATCAGAAACATCAATATAGGTTAATATATTCTTTAAGGATTCAACATACTCCTTTGCTTCCTCGCTTGATCTGATATCAGGCTCAGAAACAATCTCCAACAAAGGAACTCCAACCCTGTTATAGTCAACATTGGATGAATCAGAACTACTAATAGTCTTGCCACTATGAACCAACTTACCAGCGTCCTCCTCCATATGAGCTCTTGTTATCCCAATTCTTTTAACTACACCACCCACCTCAATATCAAGATAGCCGTGTTCACATATTGGTAAGTCAAACTGAGATGTCTGAAAATTCTTAGTAAGGTCAGGGTAATAATAGTTTTTCCTATCAAACTTACTATAATTTGGAACTTTAGCATTAATTGCCAAACCAGTTCTGACACCAAACTCAACAACCTTTTCATTAATTACTGGTAGTACACCAGGAAGGCCTAGGCAAACTGGACAAACATGTGTATTGGGAGCACCACCGAACTCAGTCTTGCAACCACAAAAAATCTTTGTAGCAGTCTTTAACTCAACGTGGACTTCTAAACCTATAACTACCTCATACTTATTCATCTATTTCACCTCCGGTTTTCTTAAATGAAAATCATTACTTTGCTCAAATTTGTGTGCAACATTAAATAATAATTCCTCACTAAAAGGTTTGCCCAATATTTGCATTCCTACAGGCAGACCATCAACAAAACCACAAGGTATAGCAATACCAGGTATACCTACCAAATTAATAGTAACTGTACATATATCACCAAGATACATAGTAATAGAATCCTTAATATTTTCACCAATTTTAAATGGTAATGTTGGAGCAATAGGAGTTATTAAAACATCATATTTTTTAAAGGCCTCATCAAAGTCCCTCTTTAACAAGGTTCTCACTTTTAATGCCTTCAGATAATAGGCATCATAATAACCTGCGCTTAAGGCATAGGTCCCGATCATGATTCTCTTCTTAACTTCTTTTCCAAAGTACTTATCTCTAGTGGCAGACATCATATCAGTAACATCTTTTTGATCCCAGTCTCTTGCACCATATCTAACTCCATCAAATCTAGCCAAATTGGAACTTGCTTCAGCTGAAGCAATAATATAATAGGCTGGTAAGGCATATTCTGTATGAGGTAAGGTTGTTTCTTCAACTATTGCTCCAAGTTCTTCAAACATAGCCAAAGCTTTCTTTAGAGTATTCAATACCTTCTCGTCACCACCAAAATACTCTCTAGGCACTCCGATGCGTAATCCCTTAATGTCTTTACCTAAATTCTCCAAGGACTTGGTAGAAGGCATATTTGCACACGTAGAGTCCATCTTATCGTATCCACAGATTACATCATGAACAATTGCACAATCTTCTACATTTTTAGCCATTGGGCCAATTTGATCCAAACTAGAAGCATATGCAATTAAACCATATCTTGAAACCCTGCCATAAGTTGGTTTCATACCAGCAACACCACAAAATCCAGCTGGTTGCCTGACACTTCCACCTGTATCAGATCCTAGTGAAAAAACAACTTCCTCCGCAGCTACAGTAGCAGCAGAGCCTCCACTAGATCCACCTGGAACTCTTGTTAGATCCCAAGGGTTTCTTACCAACTTATATGCTGAGTTCTCACTAGAAGAACCCATTGCAAACTCATCCATATTACACTTACCAAGAATTATCCCACCTGCACTGTATAGTTTATCAACTACAGTAGCATTAAAGACTGGTTTATAGTTTTCTAATATTTTAGATCCACAAGTAGTCAGAATACCCTTTGTAGAAATATTGTCTTTCACACCCATCGGTATACCAGCCAATAAACCAATAGTCTCTCCACCTGCTATTTTTTTATCAATAACTTGTGCATCTTCTAAAGCTTTTTCGCTAGTTATGCTTAAATATGTTCCCAGCTTACTGTTAGTATGCTCTAGACGATTTAGATATTCCTTGGCTAATTCTACAGCAGATATTTCTTTATTAATTAACTGGTCGTGTAACTCTTTAATTTTCCCCATAATTCACCTCTATAAAATACTTGGGACTTTGAAGCAATCTTCATCCCTGTCAGGTGCATTAGCCAATACATCCTCTAAATCCAAGCTCTTTTCTACAATATCAGTTCTAAAAACATTGTGGATATCCAAGACGTGACTTGTAGCTTCAACCCCATTGGTATCCAATTCATTTAATTTTTCCATAAAATTCAATACATCATTTAATTCTTTTTCATATTTTTGCATTTCTTCATCTTTCAAGCCTAATCTTGAAAGTATGGCAACATGTTTTACATCCTTATTTGTTATACTCATTTTCGCCCTACCTTTCTCCTATCATTCCTAAAAATTCGTCTAACGATATTATATCAACTCCAAGATCTTTAGCCTTGGTTAATTTACTACCAGGATCTTCACCAACCAATACATAGCTAGTCTTTTTGGAAACACTAGAGCTTGCCTTACCACCATGAAGTTCAACTATACTAGTTAATTCTTTCCTGTCATAACCTGGAAAACTCCCTGTTATTACAAAGGTCTTACCTATCAAGTCGTCACTTAAGTTCTTTGTATCATCTCCAAAAACAACACCTAGAGCTTTCAACTCCGAGATTATATCCAAGTTTCTTTGTTCTTTGAAAAAAGTTAACAAACTTTCAGCCATTTTATCCCCAACGGTCTCTATGGCTAATAGTTCTTCATTTGTTGCTAACATCAGCTTATCAATAGTCTTGAAATTTTTTGCCAATATCTTGGCCCCTTTGTTTCCTATCAAAGGTATACCAAAACCATATAATAATGGTCCGAGGCCTCTTGTTTTACTTGATTCAATAGCTTGAATCATATTATTTGCAGACTTTTCACCTAGGCCATCGAGTTCACTAATATCTTCCTTGGTTAATTTATATATATCTACAGGGGTGCTTATTAGACCCTCCTTGACAAAATATTCTATATTTTTTTCACCAAGACCATCTATATTCATTGCATCTCTAGATACAAAATGTATCAAGCCCTTGATTAATTGAGCCGGGCAGTAAAGTTCCCCGGTACATTTAATACTAGCATCTAGTTTTATTACCTCAGAGCCACAAACTGGGCATACAAGTGGAAATTTATACACTTTACTATCATTAGGTCTTTTCTCCACTACAACTCTAACAACTTCAGGTATTACATCACCAGCTTTTTGTAAAATTATAGTGTCACCAATCCTAATATCCTTTTCAAGAATATAGTCTTCATTGTGTAAAGTCGCTCTTTTAACCATACTTCCACCAATCAAAGTTTCCTTCAATTCAGCCATAGGGGTAAGGACTCCAGTTCTTCCTACTGATATAGTAATATTCTCCACAATTGTCTCTTTTTGTTCTGGTGGAAATTTGAAGGCTATAGCCCATCTTGGACTTTTTTCGGTATAACCCATTTCCAATTGATCAGATAAGTTATTCACCTTGACAACCACTCCATCAATTCCATATTCCAGCTTATTCCTCTCAACAACCAAACTTTCGCAAAAATCAATTATATCTTCTATGCTACCAAGAACAAATCTGTCATTAGTATTAAAACCATTTTCAGCAAGAAGTTTAATTGCATCACTTTGTTTTCTATAATCCAAGACATTACTATAAGTAATCTCATATATGAATGATTTTAAATGTCTTTCCCTGGTAACCTCGCTATTTAATTGACGAAGTGATCCTGCAGCCCCATTTCTAGGATTTCTAAATAGAGGTAGACCTTCATTAAGTCTAGTTTCATTCAATTCATCAAAAGTCCTATTATCCATAAAGACTTCCCCACGCACTTCAAAATCCCCATCAACTTTAATATTCTTTGGAATATCCTCCACTGAAAAAATATTATTGGTTACATTTTCTCCAGAACTTCCATCACCTCTAGTGGCCCCAACTTTTAATTTTCCATCTTTATATATCAAAGCTATAGATAATCCGTCAATCTTTAGTTCTGCTATGTATTCTATAGCTTCTTTGTTTAAAGCTTTCTTTACCCTTATATCAAAGGATCTTAAATCTTCGTAGTCAAAAGCATTACCCAGGCTCAGCAATGGATATCTGTGTACATATGACTGAAATTTTTCGCTTACCTTACCTCCAACAATTTTAGTTGGACTATCTTGACTAATTAGCTCAGGATAATCTTTTTCCAGTTGAAGTAATTCCTTCATATATTGGTCATATTCTCCATCGGTTATTGTCGGCATATCTTTTTCATAATAGTCGGCATTAGCTTGTTCTAATATTTTTCTAAGTTCTTCTATTTTTAGCCTAATATCCATATTTTCCATTCCTCACCTACCGTGATAGTTTTTTAATTGGAGCATACATAGCTAGTAATTTCTTGATTCCTGAATTTGGAAAAGCTATTGATAGCAATAAATCTTTGCCTTCACCTTCAATTTGTACCACAACACCTTCACCAAATTTACTGTGAAACACCTTATCTCCCAGTCTAAATCCAGTCATTACGGTTTCTTCACTTGTGTTATTATCTATCGGAGTTGATCTGGACATAAATGTGTCTCTTTCATATGTATTCTTGGCAGCTGCTTGTTCCTTATGTGGGAAATCCTTTAAGGATGAAGGTATTTCGTTTATGAATCTGGACATTTCGTTGCCACGAGTTATTCCATACTGATTTCTTAAATAGGCTCTAGTTAAATAGACTTTTTCTCTACCTCTTGTTATACCTACGTAACAAAGTCTTCTCTCCTCTTCCATCTCTACTGTACTACCTAATGATCTAAAGTGTGGGAATATACCTTCTTCCATACCAGCGATAAATACTATCTTGTATTCAAGTCCTTTTGCCATATGTAAAGTTATTAGGGTAACCCTATTATCATCATTCAATTCATCAGTTTCACTATACAAGGCAATATTGCCTAAAAATGAATCTAAGGTTTTTTCCTCATCATGTATGTCAAATTCTTTTGTTTCTGATAAAAGCTCCTTAACGTTAGCAATTCTATCTCTAGCCTCATCGGTTCTTTCAAGTTCAAGTTCCTTTAGATAGCCTGATTTATTGATTATAGCTTCTGTTAGATCAGTTAGATTACAACCCTCCATAGTTCTAAACTCACTAATCATCTCTAGAAATCCTAAAACTTTTTTTGAAGTTCCACTATTTAAGTATTCGTTTGCTCGTTTCATACTTTCTTCAATACCAACTTCTTCGTTAGCTGCGAAATTCAGTATCTTATCTACTGTAGTTGAACCGATACCTCTTTTTGGAGTATTGATTATTCTTTCAAATGCAATCTGATCCTTTGGATTATTTAAAAATTGAAGATAAGCAATGATGTCTTTGATTTCTTTTCTTTTAAAGAAACTAAGACCACCAAATAGCCTATAAGCTATGCCATAACGGGCTAAACTTTTTTCAATTATACGAGATTGGGCATTTGTTCTGTAAAGAATTGCCATATCTTGATATTTATATCCTTTACGTTTTTGTCTTTCGATTTCTCTGGCAAGATAAACTGCTTCTTCACTTTCAGTTTCTGCTTCAAAACAAGTTATTAATGCTCCATCTTTTTTATTTGTCCAAAGGTCTTTTGGTTTTCTGTCACTATTGTTTTTAATAACTGCATTAGCTGCAGCTAATATTTGTTCTGTTGAACGATAATTTTGTTCTAAAAAAACTACTTTAGCGCCAGGATTATCTTTTTCAAAATTTAGAATATTTCCCATATCTGCACCTCTCCAGCCATATATTGACTGGTCAGGATCACCAACAACACAAATATTCTTATGTTTTTCTCCTAGCAGCTTACTAAGCAGATATTGCACATAGTTAGTGTCTTGATACTCATCAATGAAGATATATTTAAATCTATTTTGGTAGTATTCTAACACTTCTTTTTTCTTTTTGAACAATTCTATTGTAAGATACATTAAATCATCAAAATCAAGACTATCAACAGAGTGCAACTTGTTTTGATAATGCTTATATATCTTTGCAACAGTCTCTTCGTAGTAGTCACTAGCTTTCTTCTTTGCTTGTTCTGGACTAATTAGATTATTTTTTAATATACTGATAGCATAAATGACAGCCTTTGCTGTAAATTTCTTATCATCAATGTTAAGTTCTTTCAATACCTTCTTCATAAGGTTTTCCTGGTCGCTTGAATCATAAATATTATAGTGATTCGTATAACCTAAGGCTTCAATGTCTCTTCTCAAAATTCTATTGCACATACTATGAAAAGTACTGACCCACAACGCTTTAGTAGTAAAGTTACTTGTAGCAACCGCTATCCTATTTTTCATTTCTTCAGCAGCTTTATTAGTAAATGTAATAGCAAGTATCTCATAAGGACTTACTCCATTTTCAATCAAATGAGCGATTCTATTGGTAAGAACTTTAGTCTTTCCTGAACCGGCTCCTGCTATAATTAATAGTGGCCCGTCACCGTAGGTTACAGCTTCTTTTTGTTTTTCGTTTAATCCTGATAAATGTTTTTCCATTATATCTCCTTCATACAAAGATAATTATATCATTTTTAATAAGAAAAAGGCATCTCAAGATGCCTTTAAATATATATTTTGTTATTTAGTCCATTACTTATTTCAAAGTCTTTAAATCCTTTTCTTCTTCTTCTTTTTCTTTGAAGGAAACATATCATTAGTATAGAGATATAGAAGATAAAATAACGACATGAATATAGCTAAGCCACCTAATAGTTGTGCGACTTTTATATCACCTATCATTAAACTATCAGTTCGCAAACCTTCTATGAAGATTCTAGCGATTGAGTTAACAATTACTGCTAAGGCAATAAAAGTACCTTTTTTTAACTTAGTTAACTTAAGTATAAGTATTGTAAGTACTATAAACCAAAAAAGACCATTAATCGATTCATAAAGGAATGTAGGGTGATAATATTTCCCATCAATCAACATACCTTTCTCAATGAAAGCAGGGAATTTTTCAATAAATCCTTTAGTTACTACACTACCATGAGCTTCCTGGTTGAAGAAGTTTCCCCATCTCCCTATTGCTTGAGCCAAAAGGGTTCCGATTCCAATTATATCCATATAACGTAGTGTATCCATTTTTTTCCATTTGGTATATACAGCAATAGCAATCAAGCCAAATATTACACCACCATGAAATGCTAAGCCACCCTGTCGGATATTGAAAACATCCAATATTGAATCATACATATCTAAATTGAAAAACACATAATATAGTCTGGCTCCAATAAAGCCACTTACTATAACAGCAATAATTAGACCAAAAAAATCATCCTCGTTATAGATGCCTTCTTTTTTTAATATTAGACTTGAATATACAATTGTTGCAAGGACACCAATTGATATAAAAATCCCATACCACATAATACTTACTCCATAAATTTCAAATGCTACTGGATTCATCTACTCACTCCTTAATTTTGTTAATTTTATAAATTCTTCTATAGAAAGGGTTTCTGCCCTTCTTGTACCATCTATTTTTGCCAAATCCAGAAAATCTTGAACGGCACTCTTTTCGCCTCCAAATATTCCAGCGAAGGAATTAAGCATATTTTTTCGCCTCATGGCAAAACCACTTTTAATAAATTGAAAGAAGACTTTTTCAAGATCTTTTTCCAATAATTCAGATTTATCTTTTAAATATAGTTTAATTACAACTGAATCAACTTTTGGTACAGGAAAAAAATTCTCTTTGCCAACTTGAGTTACAAGACTTGCATCAGCATAGTACTTTACCGCAAGTGTCAATACGCCATAAGCTTTAGTTCCCGGATTTGCTAATATTCTTTCTCCAACCTCTTTTTGAACCATAACTGTAATACTTTCCATTCCAAAGTCATTTTCCAATAAATGCATCAATATAGGTGAAGTAATATAATAAGGTAGATTTGCAACCACTTTTATACCACTGTGTCCTTCAAATACTTCAGCCAGATCAACCTTCAAAATATCAGCATTTATTATTTCAAGATTATCAAATTCTCTAGTGTTATTCTTTAACAAAGGTATGGCATTTCTGTCCAATTCAATAGCTACAACCTTTTTGGCTCTTGCTAAAAGATATCTGGTTAAAGAACCTACGCCTGGTCCTATTTCCAATACAATATCTTCACTACCTACATCTGCACCATCAACTATTTCCAATGCAATACTTTCATTTACTAAGAAATTCTGTCCTAAACTCTTTTTTGTATGAAAACTATTACCACCTAAATTGGCTTTAAGATTCTTTAACTCACTTAATTTACTTTCAACATCAATTTTCATTCAATTCCTGCTGTTTCCAAGCTCATCAGTAATTTATCAATAAATTCAAAAATATCATTTCTTTCACTATTGATAACAACATCGGCTTTGCTAATTTTATCATCTCGTGGCATTTGACACCTTATTATATCAAGAACTTCGTCTTGAGACAAATTACTTCTTTCACAAACTCTTTCAATTTGAGTTTTTTCACTACAATCCACTACCCAAGCCTGGTCAAAATATGATTCAAGGTTTTCTTCAAATAATAGAGGAACCTCTATGAAATATGTCCCTTCACCAGCACTTTCGGCTATAGTCTTATCCATTATGTTGGGATGGGTTATGCTATTGAGGAGTTTCCTTTTCTTATCATCATGAAAGACTATATTTCTTAGTTTAACCCTATCTATTTCTCCATTTATATCTAAGATATCAGAACCAAAATATTTTAAAATATTATGATAATTATTTTCTCCCTTAGCCATTAACTCTTTAGCTATATAATCTGTATCTATGATTTTATAACCCTTTGATTTTATATAATTGGCAACAAAGGTCTTCCCGCTTCCAATGCCTCCTGTTATGGCTATTCTCATAATTTTCACCTTATCCTTTGACACATAGGGCAGTATACAGTTGTTCTACCTGCTACCTTAATTTTTTCCAAGGTAGCTCCACAGCTATTACACTCCTTACCACCACGTCCATAAACCTGATGAGCATCTTGAAAACCACCGGCAGTACCATCACCATTGACATAGTCCCTTATAGTTGATCCTCCTGCTAAAATGGCTTCCTCAAGTATTCCTCTAATATTATCATAAAGTTTTATATAATCTTCATTAACTAACTTACTAGTTTCAGTTAGTGGATGAATTCCTGATGCAAATAAAATTTCATCAGCATAGATATTTCCTATACCTGCTATAACCGTCTGATCTAACAATATCTTCTTTAATGGACCTCTCTTATTCTTAAGTTTGGATTTGAAATCTTCAAATTCCATTAAACCTGGTTCAAGCCCAACCTTTGTCTTTAAATATATATCAAGTTCATTGTTATTTAGATAATTTATTCTACCGAATTTTCTGACATCGTTGTATATGAGATAATTCCCATCAGTAAAATCAAGTTTTAAATGTGTATGCTTGCCTACATCTCCATTGTATAACAACTTGCCGGTCATTCTTAAATGTATTAATAGATTGCCTTTATCTAGCTTTATAATGATGTATTTCCCTCTTCTTCCGAGAGTTTCAATAGTTTTATTTTTCACTAGATCAATAAAGTCAGTTCTTTTATATACAATACTAGGAGTAATGATATCTACAGATTCTATCTTTTTTCCTGAAACCTTGTTTACCAAGCTTCTAATAACGTTTTCCACTTCTGGTAATTCTGGCATTTATACCTCCTCGACCATGTACCAATTCTCGCCGACTTTTAAATCAACGACTAGTGGCACATTTAAGTCCATAGCTGATGCCATTTCAACTCTAATCAAGTCCTTGATAATTTCTAACTCCTCAATTTCAACTTCTATTATTAATTCATCATGAACTTGAAGTACTACCTTGGATTTTAGATTCTCTGTCCTTAATCGTTCATCCACCCTTATCATGGCAATCTTTATCATATCCGCAGCTGTACCTTGTATAGGTGCGTTCATAGCCATTCTTTCAGCAGCAGATCTTACTTGATACTGGCTGCTTTTTAAATCTGACAGTAGTCTATATCTACCAGTCAGAGTATATACTTTTAAAGTATTCTTGGCTTCTAGGAGTGTATTCTCAATCCAAGTTCTTATCTTTGGGTATCTGGCAAAATATTTTTCAATATATTCTTTAGCTTCAGCCATAGGTATATCTAAGTCTCTACTTAATCCAAAGTCACTTAAACCATATACAATACCAAAATTTACAGCTTTTGCCTTTCTTCTCATATCGCTATCAACTTTATCATAATCAACACCAAATACTTCACTTGCTGTTTTTCTATGAATATCCAGGCCGCTTTTAAATGCTGATATCATACCTTCATCACCTGACATATGAGCGAGTATTCTCAACTCAATTTGAGAATAATCTGCACAAAGGAATAAATTTCCTTCTGTTACTGGTTTAAAGGCCTTTCTTATAAGCCTGCCTTCTGTTAATCTTATTGGAATATTCTGGAGATTAGGATTTTCACTTGAAAGACGTCCTGTAACAGCAACTGTTTGGTTATATGTTGTGTGTATGATATTAGTATCCTTGGTTATTGCTAATAATCCATCAATATAAGTACTAAGTAATTTTGTAAGTTTTCTATATTCAAGAATCAATGGAATGATTTCATGTTTGTCATAAAGTTTTTCCAGCACTTCTTGATTGGTTGAAAACCCTGTTTTAGTTTTTTTCCAAGCTGGTAAGTTTAAATTTTCAAAAAGAATCTTTCCTAATTGCTGGGTGGAATTAATATTGAATTCTGATCCGGCCATCTTCCAAATATTATTTGTTAGGTAACCAATCTTCTCTACTACATCCTTTTCCATAGTCTTCAGGTACTCTCTATCAAGCCCTATACCATGAACTTCCATTTTAGCAAGTATTGGGCTTAATGGTTTTTCAATGTCCTTATAGACCCCATAAACACCTTCCTCAACCGCTTTTTTATTTAACAGTTCAAATATAATATGTAATTGTTGACAATAGTATTGATTATCTCCATCACTACCGATAAATTCCTTTACTACATTATCCCTTGTGAAATTTCTTTCAGGGTAAATAACATAAGCCAACAAACTTATATCTTCAAATTCCAAACTATGTATATCTTTACCATTATTTAAAAATAGGTGATATATAGATTTAGTGTCAAAAAAAACATACTTGCACATTTTACTTATCATTGCCTCTAAAAACAAATCAGTTGTAAGAGGATTGATGAACTCTACGTCATATTTCAGATGTTTCTCCCCATCAAAGGCTTCTACGCTGATTATATCTTGGTTATCTATCTTGATATCCAAGATTAATACTTTGCCTTTGAGATTATTAAATTCAGCTAAAAAGTCAGCCTGTCCATAGCATGTTTCACAAATCTTGTAAGTTGTTTCTTCTTTTTCTTCTTCAACTAAATCTTTAAACACATTATTGAACTCCAAACGTTTGAAAAGTTCGATTAACTTTTCCTTGTCACCAAGTTCATCAAGGGAGTATTCCAAATGATTATAGTCAATAGGAACATCTTGATTGATTGTTCCAAGGTGTCTGCTGAAATATGCTTCTTCCTTGTACTTTATTAGATTTTCCTTAACTTTGCCTTTTAAATCTTCAATATTTTCATATATACCTTCTATATCTCCATATTCTTGAACCAATTTTAAGGCAGTCTTGGCACCCACCCCTAGAACTCCCTTAATATTATCAGATGGATCACCCTGTAAGCCTTTTATATCAATTGCTTGTTTTGGTGTAAAACCATAATCATCCATTAATTTCTTTGGATTTAGTTTTTCAATTTCTGATAAACCTTTCCTTGTTAAAAATAGGGTAGTATAATCGTTTATCAATTGAAAGGCATCTTTGTCACCAGTAACAAGAATTATATTATCTTTATTTTCTGTTCCAAGTTTTCCAACAGTTCCTAAAATATCATCTGCTTCATATCCTTCAGCTTCAAGGACTGGTATTCCCATGTATCTTAGTGCTTCTTTAAGAAGAGGGAATTGACTTTTAAGTTCAATATCTGTTTCTTTTCTCCCAGCCTTATAGTGGTCACACAAATCATGTCTAAAGGTCCTACCCACGTCAAAGGCAACACCTAGTCCGTCTGGTTGTTCATCCCTGATTAGATTTTCCAACATCCTAAGAAATCCGTAAATACCATGAGTATATTCACCGTCTTTATTAGTAAGTGGTCTCATGCCGTGATAGGCTCTATGGAGCAAACTATTTCCATCAATTATTATTATCTTCTTATTCAAGCAATTCACCGTTACCTTATCTATTAGTTTATTATTATTAACTCACAATAATTATATCATATTAACCTTTAGTTTTTGGACTAAAAAACAAATAAGGATTGACCAATTATGATCAATCCTTATTATCCAATAGCATGGAATAAATACTGAAGGAATAAAGCCTAAATTAGATTTTGATTAATAATATAAGTATGTTGGATATACTTTTATGGAGGATATCAATCATTATCGAGTATGTTCAATTTGGACTTTAGCCCTTCAGATATTTTCAATTTATTTAATACCTTTTATTAACTTTAGCGTCTCTCCTACTTTTCTTGTTAATGTATCAAGATTCTTAATTCCATATTCATCAACTTCACCAGTAAAAGGCACAGTATCTTTACTCCATATTGCAGCTCCACTATATACTCCCATGGATGCCCCAATTGGTATAATACCATTAGTATGGAAAAAACCATGTAGAGAATTAATAGTCATTTCCTGACCACCATTTCTAGCTCCACCAACAGCAATCGCCATTCCTAGCTTGTCATAAAAAACATTTGGGTTTTCTTTCAATGCATTGTAATTAGGTCTAGTTCTACTTAAAATAGCACTCATTTGAGGTGACATGCCCATTTCATATATAGGTGAACCCAATACGATTATATCGCTTGAAAGAAATTCTTCATTGATATGTGAAATATCATCTTGAAAAATTGTGCAAGTTTTACTATTTTTTTTAACACAATCGTTACAATGAATACACATATTTATTTTCTTGCCTCTAACTGTAAAATAAGTTGTTTCTACTCCATATTCTTTTTCAAGTATTTCCAGAGCACGTCTGACTGCGAAGTCTGTAGCGTTTTTTCTAGTACTTCCGCAAATTCCTATTGCTTTCATATTTTATACCTTCTTCCTCTTGTTCTTAAAGAAGCTACTGGAGATTATGTCTTCCCTAATATTTCCTTGAGAGAAAATATTACCTGTATTCATGTTGAAAATTTCAACTCTAGCAGGTGAATGGATATTTAAGTCCATTTTATAGTATGTTCTATCTGCTTCTAAATACAGCTCCTTAAATAGTCTGCCATAGTCCTTTGAATATTCAGTTACCAATTTTGGTAATATTCTGGTTATTTCTTCATCATTCTTACACTTGACCCAATATTGCGATCTGCCACCATATAGTAGTGAATCATTGATTTTGCCCATTGCTTCATCATCATCTAATGTTACTGGGGCAACTAATGCAAAACCTCTAGCAAATTCCAAGGCATATTCTATGCTTTGTTCTTCTTGCATCATGATTTTGTGTAGTGTTTGTTCCAATATTCGAGC
>CAYPYD010000011.1:0-17192 GCA_964415195.1 uncultured Eubacteriales bacterium
GTTGTTTCTTTAATTCTTCTTCTTCTATTGTTCAGTTTTCAATGACCTTGCTACCGTCTTCATTTGGTCGCTTTAATAGTATAGCCTTTTACCACTCCAAGGTCAACCCTATTTTATAAATTAATCTTCATTTTTTTAACATTATTTACTAAATAAAAAATGGGGAATCAAAATGATTCCCCATAAAATACCAAAAACTCTAATTACCTTTTGGTAAAATCGCTTCAACTCTTGATCTATATGCTATATCAATTAGATCCAAACCATAAACACTCAAGATATCATCATCAAGACTCAAGCTAATATTTTCTCCGACATTATCGCCTTTTAAGAAATCAAGATAAACTAATTCTAAAAGCAAATCATAATTCATAATAATTCTAGGCACTTCAATACCATCAACACCACCACCAAAAGTAGTAAATGTATAACCTCGTTCACCTAAAACAGTCTCAAATGATGCAGAGTAAAACATCAAGCCCGCTATTCCAATATTATTACCATTGAATTTGTCAACAACTCCTGTAAATGTATTATCATTTTTTAAAATAAACTCAACTACAGGAGTTTGATTATCAACTTCTCTCACACCCTTTAAAAACCCATCATAATAGTTTATCCCATTTTCATTCTGAATATAGGCTATTCCATTAGATTTATTTTCATTAAAGCCAGCTGCTAAAATACCTGAAATATAACCTATACTATCAGCAGGCAAAGTATAGGCTAAAACATTGTCCTCGCTTACCTCACCGCCAATACATACAAATTTAGTATTCACATAGGAAGGAGCAACATCTAGCATTGGTTCTTGAAACATGCTACCTATTCCTATTACAAGATCATATTCTTTTTTACCATAACTATTTAAAAGAAAACCAGCATTACTTTCATTTCTAATATTGTCATTATAGGCAATTTCAACACCGTATTTATTTTCTAAGGCTTTTAACGCACTGTACCCATAATATCCTTCTGAATCCTTGTCATCAGGTGAACTCATAAGAAGAAGGCCCACTTTTATCGGACCTTCATCTTCTTTATTAATCATTCCACAGCCTGTTGTAAATAACATAAAAGCAAAGATGACAATTATTAATATAAGACTTCTTTTTTTCATATTATCCCCTAAAAGTGAAAATTACCATCAGCTAATGTCTTGTACATATGGTATTTTTCCTTAGCATTTTTTTCTGCGGCATCAAATAAGTGTTCCGCTAATTCTTTATTGACACCAATTAAAGATGTATATCTTGTTTCATGACTTAAGAATTCTTTGAAAGGTTTTGTAGGTTTTGGCGAATCTAAAGTAAATGGATTTTCTCCTGTTAATTTACGATCAGGATTATAGCGATATAAATGCCAATATCCTGCTTCAACAGCATCCTTTTCTCTTTTCATAGTATCAACCATGCCACCTTTAATTCCATGGCTAATACATGGAGCATAAGCAATTATCAAAGAAGGACCCTTATAGCTTTCAGCCTCTTGTAATACCTTCATAAAATGATTCTTATTTGCACCTATCGCCACCTGAGCCACATAAATATGACCATAAGTCATTTGCATCAGTCCAAGATCTTTCTTTCTAATCGCCTTACCACCAGCAGCAAATTTTGCAGTTGCACCTAAAGGGGTTGCCTTTGATGATTGACCACCTGTATTTGAATATATTTCTGTATCAAAAACTAATACATTAACATCTTTGCCTGATGCCAAGACATGGTCAAGACCACCAAATCCTATATCATATGCCCAACCATCTCCTCCAACTATCCAGATAGATTTTTTAGACATTAAATAATCGCAAGCAATAATATTATCTACCAACACTTTTTCTTCTGGAGGGAATTCACCTTCCTCCAATGCTAATGCTAACTTCTTGGAGGCGTGTCTTGAATCGGTTGTATCCTTATAGCTCTCTAACCAGTTCTCTATAGCAAATTTAGTTTCTCTATTAACTTTCATATCTTTAAGTCTTTTTAAAAGTTGTTTAACCTTACGTCTTCGCTGGGTTATTCCCATTAAAATTCCAAGGCCGAATTCTGCATTATCTTCAAATAATGAATTGGCCCAAGCAGGACCTTTACCCTCACTATTAGTGCAATAAGGTGTAGATGGTGCTGATGCCCCCCAGATGGAAGAACAACCTGTTGCATTAGCAATAATCATCTGGTCTCCATATAGTTGAGTCGCAACTTTGATATATGGAGTTTCACCGCAACCTGCACAAGCCCCAGAAAACTCTAGATAAGGTTGCAAGAATTGACTTCCTTTAACTGTATCCTTATCAACTCTGTCACTCTTCACGCTGACTTGCTTCAACATATATTCCCAATTATCTTGTTCATGAAGCTCGTCTTTTAATAGACTCATTTCTAAGGCTTCAGTTGGGCATGTATGCACACAGTTTTCACAACCGGTGCAATCAAGAGGACTAACTTGTATCTTGTACTTCAATCCATTAAGTTCTTTGCCTTTTGGTTCTAGTAATGTACCTTTGAATGCTTTTCTTTCTTCATCATCTAATAAGAATGGTCTTATCACTGAATGAGGACAAACAAATGAACATTGATTACATTGTATACACTTTTCTGCAAGCCATTTAGGCACCTTATTAGCTATGCCTCGTTTTTCATAAGCAGTAGTTCCAAGTGGAAAATGCCCATCCTCTCTGCCAATAAAAGCACTAACCGGTATATTGTCACCTTTTTGAGCATTCATAGGAGCGCAGACATTTTTAATGAAATCCGGGGTTTCAATTATAGAAGAAACAGCGTCAATTGCATCTTTCCAACTATCCTTGACCTCGACTTCAATTAAAGAGCTTAAGCTTAAATCAACAGCTTCTTTGTTAATTCTCACTATACTCTCGCCTTTCTTTACATATGTCTTTGCAATTGAGTCTTTAAGCAAACTAATTGCTTCATCAATTGGTAAAACATTAGATAACTTAAAGAAAGCAGCTTGCATTATCATATTAGTCCTGTTGCCAAGACCAACGTCCTCTGCAATTCCCAAAGCATTTATTATATGGAATTTAATTTTTTTATCATAAAGTTGTTTCTTTATATTGGCAGGCAACTTGCTTTCTATTTCATCCTTGGTCCAAGGAGTATTCAGCAAGAACGTTCCACCCTCCTTGATTCCTTCTAAGACATCATATTGTTTTAAGTATGAACGTTGTGAGCAAGATATAAAGTCTGCTGCATCAATCAAATAAGTTGATTTAATTGGTTCTTTCCCAAATCTCAAATGAGATACTGTTACTCCTCCAGATTTTTTACTGTCATATGAAAAGTAGGCCTGTACAAAAAGATCCGTATTATCTCCTATGATCTTTACTGCTGACTTATTAGCTCCAACAGTTCCATCTGATCCTAACCCAAAAAACTTGCAGTTGATTGTGTTTTTTGGCATTGTATATATCCTATCTCTTGAATCCAAAGATTTAAAGGTAACATCATCGATAATGCTGATAGTGAAATCATTTTTCATTTCTCCAGCCAAGTTATCATAAACCGCTTTTAAATCTGAAGGATTTACATCTTTTGAGCCTAAGCCATATCTGCCACCGATTATGGTAGGTGTTTTCTCCATACCATAAAAAATAGATCTGACTTCTTGATATAAAGGTTCCCCTAAAGCACCAGGTTCCTTAGTTCTATCTAAAACTGCAATCCTTTCTACTGACTTTGGCATCGCCTCCAATAGAAATTCCTTAACAAAAGGTCTAAATAGATGTACTTTAAGAACACCAGTTTTCTTTCCCTGTTTGTTTAAATAATCTACAGTTTCTTCTAAAGCTTGAGTAACTGAGCCCATAGCTATTACAATATCAGTAGCCTCCGGGTGTCCATAATATACAAAAGGACAATATTTTCTTCCAGTAACCTCTGTAACTTTATCCATGTATTCTACAATTATCCCAGGTAACTTGTCATAAAAAGGATTAGCGGCTTCTCTATTTTGAAAGAATATATCCGGATTTTGAGCTGTACCTTTAACTACTGGTCTTTCTGGGTTTAAGCCCCTATTCTTAAAGCTAATGTATTCATCATAAGGCAAGAAACTTCTATATTCTTCTTCTTCTAAAACCTCTACCTTCTGTATCTCATGAGATGTTCTAAACCCATCAAAAAAATTGACAAATGGAAGGCTACCCTTAATAGCTGCCATATGAGCGACAATTGAAAGATCAGCAACTTCTTGAACACTACTAGAACACAACATAGCAAAGCCTGTTTGTCTGCACGCCATTACATCAGAGTGATCACCAAAAATTGATAATGCATGTGTTGCTAAACTTCTTGCAGTAACATGAAAAACAGCAGGCAATAATTCACCGGCTATTTTATACATATTTGGAATCATAAGCAATAAACCTTGTGATGCAGTAAAAGTAGTAGTTAAAGCACCAGCGGACAAAGATCCATGAACTGCACCGGCAGCACCACCTTCAGATTGCATTTCTGTTACTCTAACAACTTGCCCAAATATGTTCTTTCGTCCCTTAGCAGCCCATTCGTCAACATTTTCAGCCATGTTAGATGATGGTGTTATTGGATAGATTGCAGCTACATCCGTATAATGATACGCCACATGTGCCGCAGCACCATTTCCGTCAGTTGTTATTTTGATTTTTCCCATTCTTTTCCTCCTGTACGACATACTCGTCTGTTTATAGCCCTTAGCAATCATACCCACTTAAATCCTCTTAAATTCTCTATTGAACTATATACATATCTTATTATTCCATATTCTTTCTGATCGCCCTTAAAAATCCGAAAGTATCTAAAATTTTTACATTATCTAAAGTAGACATTAAACCAAGATCCTTTGTCATAAAACCTTCTTCAATAGTTTTAATGGCAGCAGTTTCTAGTTTATCAGCAAAATTCACTAATTCAACTTCACTGTCTATTTGTCCTCTTTTTCTTATTGCACCAGACCAGGCAAATATTGTTGCCATAGAATTTGTTGAAGTTGTTTCTCCTTTTAAGTGCTGGTAATAGTGTTTGGTAACAGTACCGTGTGCAGCTTCATACTCATAGTAGCCATCAGGAGAAACTAAAACAGATGTCATCATGGCTAAACTGCCAAATGCAGATGCTACCATATCACTCATTACATCCCCGTCATAATTCTTGCAAGCCCAGATCATTCCACCTTCAGAACGTATAACTCTTGCTACAATATCGTCAATCAAAGTATAGAAATATTCAATTCCAGCATCTTTGAATCTTGATTTGTATTCTTTATCAAAAATCTCTTGGAACAAATCCTTGAAATGATGGTCATATTTTTTTGAAATAGTATCTTTTGTGCCAAACCATAAATCCTCTTTAACATCCAGCGCATAATTGAAACAGCTTCTTGCAAAGCTTTCAATAGAAGAATCAAGATTATGCATCCCTAATAGCACACCATTACCCTTAAATTTATGAACCAATATTTTCTCTTCCTTGCCATCTACACCCTCGAAGCTTAAAAATGCATCTCCAGCACCATCTGCAACTAATTCAACATCCTTGTAAACATCTCCATAAGCATGACGGGCAATAGTAATAGGTTTTTTCCAAGTCCTGACAAATGGTTCGATTCCTTTAACAACTATTGGTGTTCTAAACACTGTTCCATCTAATATTGCTCTTATTGTTCCATTTGGGCTTTTCCACATTTCTTTTAGACCATATTCTTTAACCCTTTGAGCATTAGGTGTTATAGTTGCACATTTAACTGCAACTTGATATTTTTTGGTGGCTAAAGCTGCATCAATTGTAACCTGGTCATTTGTTTCATCTCTGTTTTTCAAACCCAAGTCATAGTATTTTGTATTTAATTCTATAAAAGGTTTTATTAGTTCTTCCTTTATTCCATCCCAGATTACTCTGGTCATTTCGTCTCCATCTATTTCAACTATCGGATTAATCATTTTAATTTTGCTCATTTTCTACTCCTTTATAGTTCTTTTCTATCTTCAAATGCATACATTAAGGTCATCTCATCGGCAAATTCTAATTCGCCTCCTATTGGTAGCCCATGGGCTATTCTTGTTGCTTTAATTGAGAAAGGTTTTAGAAGTCTTCCAAGGTACATAGCTGTAGCTTCTCCCTCAACATTTGAATTAAGTGCTAAAATAACTTCTTCATATTCACCTTTATCCAATCGTTCTAAAAGTTCCTTTATCCTTAAATTATCAGGACCAATATTTCTACCAGGAGATAACGAGCCTTCAAGCACATGATAGTAACCTTTAAAATTGCCTGCTTTTTCTAGAGCTATAACATCTTTAGCAGTTTCCACTACACAAATAACACTTTTGTTTCTTGTAACATCCTGACATATCCTACAAGGTATATCATCAGTAATACTAAAACATATGGGACAACGTTTAATATTTGCTTTAGCCTCTATTAATGCCTTGCCTATACTTGCTACGGCGTCTTCTTCCATGTCTAATATTGAATAGGCAATTCTTTCAGCACTTCTTGGACCAATGCCAGGAAGTCTTTTTAATTCACCTATTAAATTAAGCAAGGGTTTAATATGTCCAATCATATTAAACCTACATACCTGGGAGACCTAGGCCTCCAGTAACAGAACTCATTTCTTTTTCTTGAATGCTTTTAGCTTTCTCGATGCTCTCTCGCATAGCTGCTAGGACTAGGTTTTCCAATAATTCAACATCATCTGGATCAACTACATCCTTGTCAATAGTTACAGATTTAACTGATAAATCCAAAGCTATGACGACCTTTATAGCCCCGCCACCACTTGTTACTTCTATTGTTCTTTCCTTTAGTTCATCTTGTTTTTTCAACATATCCTGTTGCATTTTTTTTGCTTGTTGCATTATTTTTTGCATATTTCCAAAACCCATATTATTCACACTCCTACTTGATTATACAGTTAAAATTATAACATAAAAGGGGATAGTTATAAACAACTATCCCCTTTACTTGATTTAATTAAATATTTATTCTTCTTGTTGCTTCATCTTTTCTAATTCAATTTCAAATAATTCTAAAATCTCCTTTTGCAAAGTTTGACGTGCTTCAGTAGTAATCGGGTGAAAAATATCCTTGTATTCGCCCTCTTTTAATTTTTTAGAAGGCATTGCTATAAAATACCCTTCTTCACTTTTAAGAACTTTAATCCCATGGATTACATATGCATCATCCAATGTAGCTGAAACTACAGCTCGAACTTTACTGTCCTCCTCGTAGCCTTTGCGAATTCTTACGTCTGTAACTTTAGCCATTTATTTCTCCTTTTCTTTTGATTAATCTTTTCAACTTGAACATTATCAATCATAAATATACAAACATGTATATTTAGTACATGTTTATAATAACTCAAAATGAAGAAAAATAAACAATATTATTGTGAATATATCATAAAATAATTTTATGATATAAAAATTACTAAAGCCTACTGTTTAAAGGAAGTAACATACACATCATCATATTTTCCTTTAAATATATCATAAAGTAAATTTATCGTATCATCATTTCCAAAAGCAAAACAGGTTGGACCACTACCACTCATCATAAAATATTTACATTTTTCACCCATTGTATTAAGTATTGACTTAACCTCAGGGTAGAGTTTTGTTGTTATCATTTCTAAATCATTATGTAAATATTTTTTATAATCCCCAAAACTTTCTATCGACTCAATCATAAGTTTTGTATAATTTTGCGTATCATCTTTTACAGCTTTATCAAATTTTTGATATATCAATTTTGTGCTAGCTCCAAAATTAGGCTTGACTACTAATATCTTTTCCTTGATTGGAGACAATAATCTAGTTACTTTTTCTCCACGACCTTCGACTAAAGCCGTATTCCCAAGCATACAAAATGGAACATCTGAGCCAATACCAGCTCCTAATACCAATAATTCATCCAAAGTTAAACCCAGTTCCCATAATTTATTCAAACCTATAAATGTTGCAGCAGCATCAGCACTTCCACCAGCCAAACCAGCTTCAATCGGTATATTCTTCTTTAGATAAATATCTACACCCAACTGTGTTTTACTGTGTTCCTTTAGTGCTTTCGCAGATTTGTATATAAGATTGCTCTCGTCATATTTTAATTTATCATTATCGCCTGAAAGGTTAATTAAACCTAAGTTGTTTATTTCAAAAGTTATTATGTCATGAAGTTCAATATTTTGCATTATACTTCTAATTTCATGATAGCCGTCACTTCTTTGTCCTAAGACTTCAAGTGTCAGGTTGATTTTCCCATGTGCTTTTACCTGGACCATAGCTTTATGTTCTCCTCTACATGTTTATAAGGGCCCAATATGTCTTTGATAATAACAGAGAATTCTTTAGTCAAACTTTTATATTCATCAGTATCATTAGCAAAAAGCACATTACTTATTCCTAAATAATCTGAACTAATTCGAGAGAGTTTTATATCATCTTTTAAATATTTAAAATAATGCAGATAGTTAGGCATCGGAAAATCCATTTCACTTAATAACAAATATGGAATACTACATAAATCAAATGATTCTCCATTTGCATAATTTGAAGCTTGATTGTAATTATCCCAAACCATCATATCTCCACTATTAATCTTTTGTTGTAGTTCCATCTTAGTATCTTCTATTCTCAAGTATCCAGAATCGTAATACAATTTATTTTCTACCCCTAGGGTTGGGATATTATCACTGTATAAAAGTACGATTGTTGGTTCTTTTGTATCTAGTATCATTTGATATAATACGGCTAGTTGATCATCAAGAGTTTTTAAATCTTGTAAATATCTATCAATAGTATTCTCTTCGTACTTGTTGTCTATAACATTCAAGTGTGAATAGATAAAAACTGGTTTATCTTTTTCCGCAGAGATAGTTAATTGATTTTTAATTTCAGATAAAACATCTGTTGGAGTACTTTTCCCTAAATCGTCTTTACTTATAAATTCATCAAAACTAAGTTTTTTATAAAATTCATTTCTATCGTTTTTTTCATATGGCAATATACTCAAACTATTATATCCTTGTTTTGATAATATTCCTCCTAGACTAATAGTTCCGTCGCTAGTATTGTCTTCTCTTACTTGAAATTCGTTAGGATGAAATTCTACCGGTAACCCTGCTAGCACTTCAAATTCAATATTTAGATTGTCACTTTGTTTAGCAGATAAATCAACTATATACTTTGATGCTTCAGTAAATGTATTGTTATAATTGTTCATAGCCTCAACTTTTTGATTCATAACCCTTTCAAGATCAACAAAATTGGTAAGCTGTAACAATATGATATTAGGTTTAGTAATTGGTTGTTCATTTGTTATTTCAACTTTTTCCATTATGGCAGCCACTTCATTTTTTTCAGGATATTTAATTTTATCCTTACCGAAAAAACCGTTATTAAAGAAAACAATTACTCCTAATTTATCCACATTTGATAAAGTTGTCCTGGATGTTGATATTAAAGGTATAATCAATTGAGAAAATATCATAAATACTAAAAATGCAACGATTGCTACTATTTTTCTGTACTTTAATCCTATTTTCCACTGATACATAAAAAAAATGCAGATATATAATAGAGGCATAAACAATATTATCATTAATATAAAAGGAATGAATGTACTTGCATTGGCATTTTGTATCAATCCTAATTCGTTAAAAATTCCAAGATTATTGAATGCGAGTCCTGTTTCGGCTTGCGGTATTGTAAACCTATTTCCAAGAGCAATAATTAACCCTATTACATTTAAAACAGAAAAACTAATCCATCTATTCTCAAAAAACAACCAAATTACAAATGATAAGCCAGTTATTATAAAGTATGTTAGTATGAATGAGTAAGGATTCATAAAAGTATTTATAAAACCTTTGATAACACTTCCAAATCCCAGAAATTGGATGATGAAAATATAAATGGCAGGATAAATAAACCAAAGTACCTTAGGTAAGTTGCCATTTACTTTTCGCTTACTTCCAGTTTTGGTTCTTAATCTCGTTTTTTTAACATATCCTATATTTTTTCTCATTTTACACCTATGTTCTAAATTATATCAGATATCTCACCCACTATAAATTAGTTTTTAACTCAAATATTAAATCTCTTAATTCTGCTGCTTCTTCAAACTTCATATCTTTGGCTTTTAAAGTCATTTCTTTTTCAAGATTTTTGATCATAGCCAACATTTCTTTCTTCTTCAATTTTGCAGCTGGCTTTCTATTAGCTTGATCACCCTTGTATGTTATCTCTAAAATATCTCTAACATTTTTGATGATTGTTTTTGGTACTATATTATTTTTTTGATTGAATTCGTTTTGTATTCTTCTTCTGCGATTAGTTTCGTCAATAGCCTTGGCCATTGAATCGGTAATTTTATCTCCATAGAGTATAACTTTTCCCGAACTATTTCTTGCCGCACGTCCGATTGTTTGAATCAATGACCTTTCAGATCTTAGGAAACCTTCCTTATCTGCATCTAGTATAGCTACAAGAGAGACCTCTGGTAAATCCAATCCTTCTCTTAATAGATTAATTCCTATTAACACGTCAAAAACTCCTAGTCTCAGGTCCCTGATTATTTCCATTCGCTCCAAGGTTTTAACCTCGCTATGTAAGTACCTGACTTTTAGACCTGCATTTTCAAAATATGCGCTTAAATCTTCTGCCATTTTTATAGTAAGGGTCGTAACTAGAACTCTTTCTTTTTTAATTATCCTCTTATTAATCTCATCCTGCAAATCATCAACTTGATGTTTTGTTGGTCTTACTTCTAATTCAGGATCTAAAAGCCCTGTCGGTCTGATTATTTGTTGTACAAAATTACTACTATGTTCTAATTCATATTTACCTGGTGTTGCAGAAGTGTAGATTATCTGATTTATTTTTCCTTCAAATTCTTGAAATGACAAAGGTCTATTATCAAGCGCTGAAGGAAGTCTAAAACCGTAATCAACTAATACTTGTTTCCTCGATCTGTCACCTGCATACATCCCTCCAACTTGAGGTATTGTAACATGAGATTCATCTGCAAATATCAAAAAATCATCAGGGAAATAATCAATCAAAGTATTTGGCATCTCACCATCGTCTTTTCCTGTTAAATGTCTAGAGTAGTTTTCTATACCAGAACAGTGTCCGATTTCTTGAATCATTTCTAAATCATGCATCGTTCTTTCTTCAAGTCTTTGGGCTTCAACCAATTTGTTATTATCCTTGAAATATTTTAACCTGTCTACTAATTCAATTTTGATATTTTCAATTGCTCTATTAAGCTTTTCTTCAGAAACAATATAATGACTAGCAGGAAATACTGCAAGATGTTTTAGATTTCCCAGTACTTCACCAGTCAATATATCAAATTCTAAAATCTTTTCTATTTCATCACCAAAAAGTTCAATTCTATAACCTTGTTCAGAAAGACTAGCTGGAATGATTTCAATTACATCTCCTCTAAGTCTAAAAGTATTTCTTATAAAATTCATATCATTTCTTGTATATTGAATGTCTACAAGTTTGCTTACAATCTCATCTCTAGATATGTTTTGGCCTTCTCTAATTGATAAAAGCATGGTTTTATAATCTTCTGGTGAGCCTAATCCATATATACAGGAAACACTTGCAACTATTATAACATCTCTTCTTTCAAATAGAGCCGAAGTTGCAGAGTGTCTTAATTTATCTATCTCATCATTTATTGCACTATCTTTTGAAATGTAGGTATCAGAATTTGGTATATAGGCTTCAGGTTGATAATAATCATAATAGCTAACAAAAAACTCAACAGCATTGTTAGGAAAGAATTCCTTAAATTCACTACATAATTGTGCTGCTAAAGTTTTATTTGGTGCCATAATTAATGTTGGTTTATTAACTTCTGCTATAATATTTGCCATAGTAAAAGTCTTGCCGCTTCCTGTTACGCCAAGCAAAGTCTGGTGAACATGTCCTTCGCGCAATCCATTAATCAAAGATTTTATTGCTTCTGGCTGATCACCAGCTGGTTTGAATTCTGAAACTAATTGAAATTTATCTTGCGTATCCAAATTACCTCCTGTTTACAAAAAACTGGCCTAAGCCAGTTTTTATAATTTCTATTTGTTGAAATAATTAATAGCTTCTTTCAATTGCAGATCATTATTAATATCTGGTAAAGCTGTATAATCGATTTTCTTATAATTTTCTTCTGTCATTACAATTTTCACGTCAGGTGTTAGACCTTCTTTACTCAGGTCTCTTTTCTTTGGAGTCAAGTATCTTTGGGTAGTTAGTTTAAGTGCGCCTCCAGTAGGTAGCGGGTATATGGATTGAACCACAGCTTTTCCAAAAGTATTGTCTCCAATCAAGATCCCAGTCTTATAGTCTTGAATTGCTCCAGCTAAGACTTCCGATGCACTCGCTGAATTCCCATTAACTAAAACTACCAACGGTTTATTAAGATATAGATTTCCTTCTACTTTAAAAGGTATTAATTCTTTCTGGTTACGACCTGTTTCGTATAACACTACTCCGCCTGGTGTAAAATATTTAGCTATTTCTATAGCTTGGACTAATAGACCACCACCATTGTCTCTTAAATCTAAAATAATGTTTTCCGGTTCTTTTTCAAGACCACTAATCATATCTCTAAATTCCTTAGAGGTATTATCATTAAACGAAGATATTTCGATATATAAGGTTTTTTCATTAATATACTTGCTAGTAACAGAAGGAACTTTTATTACTTCTCTTATAATTTCAAAATCCAAATACTCATTATTTCTAAATATAACAAGTTTTACTTTAGTACCTTCTTTTCCTTTAACATTTACAGCAACAGTATCTGTATCCATGCCTTCTGCTGACTTACCATCAATTTCAACTATGATATCTCCTGGTAATAGTCCTGCTTTTTCGGCTGGCGAATCTTTAAATACCCTTATACCTTTTATGAGATTAGTTTCCTTGTCCAATCCAAGCACCAAGCCTATACCAGCATAGATACCATTTAATTGGGTATTGAATTCTGTAATCTCTTTTTTTGTATAATATGTTGAGTATGGGTCTTTTAATGATGCTGCCATACCACTGGAAATGCCTTCTACTAAGTCTTTATCACTGACCTTCATGTAATAACTTGAAACAATTAACTTATATGTACTTATAGCTGTTAATAATTCTTTTGGTGTTTTAATTAGATTGGCAATTATTACAGTTGTTGTTATTCCAACTAATGCAAACAACACTATCACTACTTTTAGTATGATCTTGGCAATTTTTTTTAATTTATTCAATTTATTTCTTCTCCGCTAATTTAATATACTCCCATGGATTAATTGTATTGTTTTCAACATCTCCACTAAAAGTAAGTTGAATATGCAGATGATCACCATCACTGTTTCCTGTATTTCCTACAGTTCCAAGCACGGTTCCTTCATCAATATATTGACCAACTTTAGCTTTTATGGTGTCCAGATGTGCATATAATGTGTATATATTCTCTCCATGATAAATTACGACCTTGTTTCCAAAACCGTCACCTTCATCCTTTGCTTTAATAACTATTCCAGTTTGTACCGCAAAAACACTAGGGTGTGCACCCAAGGTGTTAATATCAACACCTTTATGTCTACCACCATATCCTTGTGAAACATTGAAATAACCATCAACTGGCCAAGTATATGTCCCATCTCCTAAATATGGTAAAACTGCTGATTGTCCAACACTTAAGAGTTGTTGATTGACTTGTTGAAATTCCATTCTATCTTTTAATAATTGTATTTGTAGATTTTCTAAAGTTTTTTGAAAAGTTTTTTCTAGTGTTAAATCAATATTTAAATCATCAGGATTACCCTGTTGTTTGTTTTTAATAGTTTCCAGCTCACTGTTTATATCTGCCTGAAACTTAATTGATTTAATAATCTCTTCCGCCAATTTCACTTGTTTATTCTTTAGTTCATCTGCTTGTATATTATTTGAATTCAAGCTAATTAAACTTATTCCTAAACTAAAAACTAATAGCAAAAATACAATGCTCACTATCTTAATCTTACTCAAACATTTCTCCTATCTAATATATGGGGCTGGATTGACATGAACCCCATTAATAATAACCTCAAAATGCAGGTGTATTCCTGAACTTTGTCCAGTATTGCCCATGATACCAATAACTTGTCCACGGCTTACTGTTTGTCCAACACTTACACTATCACTAGCTAGGTGTCCATAAAGTGTCATCATCCCATTATTATGATCGATGATTACAGCATTACCATAACCTGAATAACTTTTAGCTAAGATTACTTCTCCACCATCAGCGGCAACTACCTGCCTCCCTGTAACTCCATAGCCTCCTATATCAAACCCATTATGAGTCGGTCTACTTGGAGTCCTGAATCCGGAAACATTTGTGGTTGACGGAGGTATTGAAGGAACTGGCCACTGCAATCTACCATTACCAGTATAATTTCCTGATGGCGGTCTATTTAATGCAGCTATCTCTTTGAGTATTGCAACTCTGTCAGCTTCTTCTGCTGCAAGTTGTTTTCTTACACTTGCCATACTTGCATCATATGTTGCCTTTACAGCCTTTAATTTTTGACTTTCAACTGCCATACTATTTTTTTGTTCTATAGTTATCTGTTTGTTGTTTTCTATCGCTTTTTTCTGCACTTCTAAACTGGCTTTTACAGCTTGTAGTGCATTGATTTTCTCAGCTTCTTTTTCTTTCATAATTCTATAATATTCATTATAGTTTATTACTTCAGTTAAATCTGTTGAATCTAAAACAACAGATATGTACTCAATATCTCCTTGTTCATACTTGTTTCTTAAATGATCAAAGAAAAGAGACTTTTGTTTGTTGTAATTGTTAGTAACAACTTCAAATTCTTTTTCTTTAGCTAATAAATCTTTTTCTAATTCTAAGATTTCCTTTTCAGCTTTTATTATAGCAGCTTCAACAGCCTCAAGTTTTGCTATTACTTCAAATCTTTGGCTTTCTAGTTTATCAAGTTCCTTTTTAAAATTAGCAATATTTTGTTCTGTTTCTTTTTTGTCGCTTGCTAACGAAGCATCAATTTTGCTATTTGTTGTCAAGGAAAAAACTAATGACAGTAGAACTACTGCTAAAAGCGCCTTTACTACTTTCTTCATAAATTGCCCCTTACTTTCTTTATCTTATCTATAATTTAAATATTTATTGGGATCTGTGTTTCCGCTGAAAATATCACCATTACTGGTTACTTGAAAGTGTAAATGATTACCAGTGCTCCAACCTGTGCTACCTACTCCACCTAAGTGTTGTCCCCTAGTTACTGCTTGCCCTGCTGAAACAGAACGAGAACTCATATGTGCATATAAGGTCATGATTCCACTACCATGATTTACAACTACTGTGTTACCAAATGAACTGGAATAATACGATAAAAGTACCACACCATTATCTGCTGCTACTATAGCAGCTCCACCGCTAGCACTTATATCGATACCTTTATGAAATTCTCCACTACCAAAGATTGGACTAGTTCTGTAGCCATAATCACTAGTAATTCTATTTGAAGAAGGTACTGGCCAAGTAAAAGTTCCATTACCTGTATAAACTAATTTTCCGCCACCTGTGTTTGCCATCGCTTCTTGTATTTTCTTGTTAATTGCAGCAAGTTCTGCTTGTTCTTTAGCTAATTCTGCTTTATATTTACTTGCAAGTGAAGCAAAGTAAGACTTCTGAGAAGCAAGCTTTTGTTGTTCTATACTTTGTTGTTTCTTTTGAGCAACAATATCTGCCTTCTTCACAGCTAATGTTTCTTGAATTTTTATTAGTTCTTGTTTTTGCACCTCAAGTGCTTGTTTAGCTGCAACAATTTCCTTTATCTTTTCTTGTTCTTTTTCTTTAATGATTCTAAAATATTCATTGTAATTTATAAAATCTGTCAAGTCACTGGAATCTAAAATTACGGCAGTATAGTCTACTCCACCCTTTTCATAATTACTTCTTAAATTCACATAAAAAGCCGCTTTTTTCTTATTATATTCAACAGTTGCATTTTCAATTTCTGCTGCCTTGATTACAATATTTCCCTCAATCACAGTAATTTCTTGATTTATTTGAACTAGTTTTGCGTCTATTTGACGTATCGTATTTTCAACAATATTTACCTGTGCCATAATTTTTTCAAGGTTACCATTTGCATCTGCTATATTCTTTTTAAATTCTTCTATTTGTTTTTCAGTAGCTGCCTTTTCATCTGATAACCCAGCTTTTACCATTGTTGATGGTCCTAAAATAATTATACTTAAAACCATTACACTCAATAATATTTTAAACAATTTTTTCATATGATTTCCCCCTTTACCTTGAAATATTAAACCTCAAGATATTTGCGCAGCGATATATAACTACCGACTGCACCAACTAATATGCCTGATAATAGTAAACCTACTATTATTCCGGCTATTTGTCCGCTTTGGAAACTCAAGTTCAAGAATTCCACATTTATTGCCCAGTCCATTAAAAACTTATATGCAATAAATAAAATCACGGATGATACAAATGCACCTAAAAAGCCCAGCAACATTCCAGATGCCAGGAAAGGTCCTTGAATAAAGCTGTTGGATGAACCTACATACTTCATAACTTGTATCTCTTTTCTTTTTGCATATAGAGCTAATTTGATAGTTGTAGAAATAAGGAATACTGCTATTAAAAACAATATACCTACAGCTACTACACCACCTACTCTGACAGCATTTACAATACTTGTCAACTTATCAGCTAAATCTTTAGCATAATCAACTTTGTATACGCCTTCAATATTTTGAGCCTGAGCACTTATGCCTTCAAGTTTGGTATTATCGGTTCCTGTAATAATAAAGGTATGTGGCATAGGGTTTTCTTCACCTAAAATCGCCTCCAGGCCAGATTCTCCACCTTGTTTATCTATCATTTCTTTTAAAGCTTCATCTTTAGACTTATATAATAATGTGTCTACACCATCAATTTCCTTAAGTTTATTTTCAACTGTCTTAGCCTGTTCTTGGGTATATTTTGTGTCTACAAAGACTGATAACTGAGTCTTGTCACTTTGATTTTCGATGAACATTCCAGCATTTACAATAAATACAACAAATGAGCCTACAATTAACAATGATATTGCTACTGTTAATATTGTAGAAAAACTCATAACCTTGTTTCTAGCCATATTCTTTAAAGCTTGTTTTAAAA
>CAYPYD010000012.1:0-14843 GCA_964415195.1 uncultured Eubacteriales bacterium
GCGCCGATTGTACTTGGACATTGGTCCTGGGAGAGTAGGACGTTGCCAGCTTTTTATATTTTATATTAAAATAACTTGTTTAAGTTAATATATTATAAAAACTCCCAATATGGTGGAATATTACTTTTTTAAAGTGTATTTTGCCTATTTTTTTTGCTATAATTACATTAGTTTAAATCAAAAGGGGGTAAGTCATGAAACAAAGCGCACAAACTGATATGATCAGACTTTTATTAAATGACAGAAAAATAAAAAATATAAAAAAAGAAAACTTACCTAGAATATTTTCTAAAAAAGAAGCAAAGAAAGCACGTCGTTTTCATATGTCATTTGATAATTATCAGGCAACACCCCTATACAGCTTGGATAACCTAGCGAAAACTTTAGGAGTTAAGAAGATATTTGTAAAAGATGAATCAAATAGATTTGATCTTAACGCTTTTAAAGTACTTGGGGGCACATATGCAATAACTAGACTTATATGCGAAAAGATGGGAAAAGACATAGATGAAGTTGATTTCAATTTTATAAGGAAACATGCAGCCGAGGAAATTGGAAATGCACCTTTCATAACAGCGACCGATGGTAATCACGGAAGAGGAATAGCTTGGGCTGCAAATCAACTTGGACAAAAAGCAATTGTGTATTTACCAATGAACTCAGCTAAAAGAAGAGTAGAAGCTATCAGGGAAACCGGTGCTGATGCTATAGTTACAGATGTCAATTACGATGAGACTGTTCAAATAGCCATCCAGAAGGCCAAGGAAATCGGGGGACACATGGTGCAAGACACTGCTTGGGAAGGCTATACAGACGTTCCTACATGGATTATGCAAGGATATACAACTATGGGGATGGAAGTTATAGATCAATTAGCTCTCCAAGGTTATGAAAAACCTACCCATGTATTTCTTCAAGCTGGTGTTGGTGGTATGGCCGCTGCAATATTAGGGTTATTTGCCAATGTCTATAAAACTAAATTGCCAAAAGCAATAATAGTTGAACCTAATGCCGCAAATTGTATTTTTAAATCAGCTGAAGTAGATGATGGTGAACCACATAATGTTGATGGAGATTTAAAAACAATTATGGTTGGGTTAGCTTGTGGTGTACCTAGTCCTATTGCCTGGCCGATTATCAGGGACTTTTCAGAAATGTACTTGACCTGTGATGATGCTGTAGCTGCAAGAGGAGTTAGAATATTCGCTAATCCAGTAAAAAGGGATCCGAAGATTGTATCGGGAGAATCTGGTGCAGCTGGTATTGGGGCTTTTTCTATAATTATGGGCCTTGAAGATTTAGAAGAAGTTAGAGAAGTGCTTGGTTTGGATGAAAATTCTATTGTTCTTTTCTTTAATACAGAAGGAGATACTGACCCTGTAAATTATGGTGAAATAATTTGGAATGGAAAGTATAGAATGCCATCAAAAGAATAGACTTTAAGAGAACTGCAATGCAGTTCTCTTTTGTTATATAAGCGTTAATTTTATGGAAATATATGTGATTTTAGGGTATAATTATTAGTGGACAAGATTCTTTGAACTTGTACTATTAAAATGTGTTAGAAAAGGAGAAAATCATGAAGATTTCTACCAAACAAATTGCCTTGGTGGGCATACTGTCCGCTATTACTGGAGTCATGGCCGCAACCGGCTTAGGATTCTTTTCAGTTCCCAACGTATCGGGAGCAATGACCATAATGCATATACCTACAGTAATTGCAGGAGCATTAGGAGGACCAATCGTTGGTGCTTTCACAGGATTTATTTTTGGAGCTTCAAGCTTCTATTTCTTTGGAGCAAGTGTAGGTTATAATATTGTCGTCATATTTGTGCCTAGAATTCTAATCGGAGTTTTAAGTGCCTTGGTATTTAAATTGTTAAAAAAGAAAAATGTATATCTCGCCGGGGCTATTGCCGGGTTTGTAGGGACAGTAACAAATACAGTTGGAGTAGTAGGGTTAATACTAATATTCAAGATATATCCATTAGCTGCTTTAATACCAATTTTAGTATTAAACTTTCCAATAGAGCTTGTAGTAGGTACTGTATTAAGTGGAGTGCTTTTACCTGCGTTAAATAAAGTAGTAAAAAAAGAGGCTTAAAATGATATTATTAATCGATGCTGGCAACAGTATAATTACTATTGGTTTACATAATGGACAAAAAATCGAGAAAACCTTCACTTTGGAAACCAAAAAGATAAAAACCAAAGATGAGTTTGCTCTCTATCTTATAAGCATACTTAATCTTAATAATATTGATAAGAACATCATAACAGGGGCAGCTATTGCATCAGTTGTACCAAGCATCAATAATGCTTTAACAGAGGCCTTAGATACTTATTTTAACATTAAGCCTATATTGATTGAACCAGGAATAAAAACAGGGATTAAATTAAAAGTAGATAATCCTAAAGAAGTAGGAGCTGATTTAATAGCCGATGCTTTGGCTGGACATGTAAAATATAAAAAGAACTTATTGATAATAAATTGTGGAACTGCGACAAAATATTCAGTTATAACTGAATATGGTGAATTCATTGGTGTAGCAATTGCACCTGGATTTCAAATTGGTAGTGAGGGTTTGTTTAAAAAAACTGCACAATTACCTGATGTAGGTTTGAAAATGCCAAAGGATCCAATAGGTAAAAACTCAGTTGATTCAATATCTAGTGGGTTATTCTATTCCTATGCATGTTCAATCAAATGTTATATTTCTTTAATTAAAGAACATTATGGTAACGACCTGATAGTAATTTTATCAGGTGGCGTATCAAGATATTTTAGTGAATATTTAAAAAAAGAAATACATTATGCAGATTTAAATTTAACATTAGAAGGACTAAAGATAATTTATGACAAGAATAAATATGAAATCACTTAAAATTGGAAAAATAGAACTAAATAATCCAATTATCTCTGCTCCATTGGCAGGAGTAAGTGATAAAGCATATAGAAGAATATTAAAAGAAAATGGAGTGCCTTTAGTATTTACCGAAATGGTAAGTGCTAAAGCACTTATCTATGAAAATGAGAAAAGTAGAAAAATAGTAAATATTATTGGTGAGGAAAAACCGATAGGAATGCAACTATTTGGGAACAATATTAAGGAAATTACTGAAAGCGCCAAATATCTGGAAAGTCTTGGTGCTGATATTATAGATTTCAACATTGGTTGTCCTGCACCTAAAATTGTTAAGAATTTTGAAGGATCAGCATTGTTGAAGGAACCGGATAAGGCAATTAGTATATTGGAAGGCCTAGTAAAAAGCGTCGAGGTCCCGGTTACCTTAAAAATAAGAAAAGGATTTAGTGAAGGTAATTATGATGCAATGCCAATTATTAAAGGAGCTGAAAAGGTTGGGGTTGAAGCGATATTTATACACGGAAGAGACCGTGAACAATATTATAGTGGAAAAGCTGATTGGAACTACATAAAAATGGTCAAAGAAAATGTCTCTATACCAGTTATTGGTAATGGTGATGTAAATGATCCATATAGTGCAGAAAAGATGCTAATAGAGACAGGGTGTGATGGTATTTTAGTCGGTAGAGGCTTTCTAGGCAACCCTTTTTTATTTAAAGAAATTATGGAATATTTTAATACGGGTAAATTCACCTTGGCTAGTAATGAAGAAAAACTTATGATGGCTATAAGACAACTCGATTATACAATAGAAGATAAGGGAGAAATCATAGCAGTCAGGGAAATGCGAAAACACCTTGGTTGGTATCTTAAAGGTATGAAAAATGGCTCCTATTATAGAAACTTAATAAATACCTGTATCGAAGTGGATAGATTAAAGGAATTGATTAAAACCGTGTTGGAAGGATAAAAATGAAAAACAAGACTCACTTTGTCTGTAATGAATGTGGAAATCAATCGGGAAAATGGTTGGGGAAATGTCCAGTCTGTTCTAGTTGGAATTCTTACATTGAAGAATTGAACCATGATATAGCTGATGACAAGAAAAAACACAGTATAAAGACTAAAGAATACCCCAAAGCTACCTTGCTTGAGGATGTCTTAATAGAAGAGTTTAAAAGAGTGAAAACTAACAATCAAGAAGTAGATAGAGTACTTGGTGGAGGTTTAGTTATTGGTTCGTTAACTCTTATAGCCGGTGATCCTGGAATTGGCAAATCAACCCTTTTGATGCAACTAGCTTCATCTTTAGGCTCGAAAAACAAAGTGCTATATGTTTCCGGTGAAGAATCTGCAAGGCAGATTAAGATGAGAGTGGAAAGACTTGGACTACCAAAAGAAAACATCTACATTTTAGCAGAAAATAACATGGATGATATTTGTGCTACAATTGAGGACATAGATCCCTTATACATAATTATAGATTCTATACAAACTGTATATCAAAATGAAATGACAGGGACCCCAGGAAGTGTTGGACAAGTTAGAGAAGCAACTCTTTCATTAATGAAAATAGCAAAAGGACAGAGTCGTTCTGTTTTAATAGTAGGCCATGTTACTAAATCAGGAAATATTGCAGGTCCAAAAGTTCTTGAACACATGGTTGATACTGTTCTCTATTTAGAAGGTGAAAAAGATCATAGTTACAGGATTTTAAGAAGTGCAAAAAACCGATTTGGAAGTACCCAGGAAATTGGTGTCTTTGAAATGGGCGAAGAGGGACTTGTTGAAGTTATTAATCCTAGTAAATATTTTTTGACACATATGCAAGAAGTAGTACCAGGTTCAATTATAGTCCCTGTTATTGAGGGTACTAGAACATTACTGCTTGAAATACAATCATTAACTGTAGACAGTAGTTTTCCTGTACCACGAAGATTATCAACTGGGATTGATTTAAATAGAATTATTTTACTGATAGCAGTCTTAGAAAAGAATATGAAGCTTTCTATGGGGAAGAAGGATATTTATTTCAATATAGTCGGAGGGTTGAAAATTGAAGATAGAGGACTTGATTTAGGTGTTGTAATAGCTTTAATATCAAGCTTATACAATATACCAATCAACAAGAATGTCTTGGTAGTAGGTGAAATCGGCTTAACTGGTGAAATTAGAACAGTTTCCGGTTTAGAACAAAGAATAAAAGAAAGTGAAAAACTTGGTTTTGAAAAAATCATTATCCCTAAAACAAAAGGCTTGAAGAAGGATAATAAGAATATAGAAATTATAGAAGTAAGCAATATAAAAGAAGCGGTTAATATTTTCTTAAGCTATAATAAAGGAGGCAATGATGAAAAACAATAATTTGATAATTAGAGTCATGATAGCTTTGGCAACGTTAATACTTGCTGGCTCATTATGGATTTTAACAGTATATTTCTACAATGAATATTTAAGCAATATTTTCACAATGCAATTTTCAGTATTAAATATTATTATTATAATTGCTGTAAATATCATTTTAGCTATTTTGTTGATTTATCTAATAATAAGACTTATAAAAGGTTTAATTAAATTCATGTCAAGTTATACCTTGACTGAAGGTATAATTGGTATTATTGGAGTTATAATAAGCTTAAGGATTGCCTGGGTGATGGAATTCATTTTTGTTAAAATCCCAGTTGTTGGTAATTTCTTGCTTGTTTTAATAAGTGTTATTCTCGGAGTTGTTGGTTGGATAGAATCAATTAAAAGAAAAGATGAAATTCTAGCGTTTATCGGTAAAGGAAAAAAAGACGACTTCTCAAGTTATAAATATGTGGATACAAGTGTAATAATTGATGGTAGAATTGCAGATTTAGCAAAAACGGGTTTCATTGATGGAACTCTGATAATACCTGATTTTGTTATTGATGAACTACAAAAACTAGCTGATTCAGCAGATGATTTAAAAAGAGTCAAAGGTCGTCAAGGACTGGATACTATTAAGAATATGCAGAGCGAAAGCTATATTAAAATTTTAATACCTAAAACAGATGATACAACTATTAATGATATTCCTGAAGTAGATGGTAAGATTGTTAGACTTGTAAAAATTAAAGGAGGGAAATTATTAACCAATGATTTTAATTTAAACAAGGTAGCAGGAGTACAAGGCGTTAAGGTTTTAAATATAAATGAACTGGCCAACTCATTGAAACCAATACTTGTACCTGGTGAAGAGTTTTATCTGAATATATTAAAAAAGGGTAAGGAAAATAAGCAAGGTGTTGGCTATCTTGATGATGGTACGATGGTAATAGTTGAAAATGGAGAAAATATGGTAGGCAAAGATGTGTTTCTTGTCGTTACCAGTGTTATGCAAACTTCAGCTGGAAGGTTGATCTTTGCAAAGATAAAAGGAGAAATCTAATGGATATTCCCTATATTATAGTTGCAGGAGGTAAAGGCCTGCGAATGGGAGCAGATATACCAAAACAATATATTGAGATTAAAGGAAAACCTATAATCTACTACACCATATCCAATTTGATTAAGGCTGGAGTTAAAAGATTTATAATTGTTATTGACTTACTTTATCTTGAATACTTAAAAAAAGCATTAGCAAATATTAAAGCAGATATTCAATATATTGGCGGGGGAAGGGAACGATACGAGTCGGTTTTAAAAGGTTTTAGTTGTCTTGGAAAAGATGATGAAATAGTAGGAATCCATGATAGTGTAAGGCCATTAGTCAGCAAAAATATGGTGGATAAGTTATCTGATGGTATTTTGAATAAAGATATAAGTGGAATAATACCAGTTTTACCAGTTAAGGATACTATTAAGTCTGTAAAGAACAGTTATGTTGAAAAAACATTTGACCGGTCTGTTATTAGAAGAGTAGGAACGCCTCAATTGGTAAAAGTTAAGGATTACCTTGAAGCAATAAATAATATTGGAGATAAGATTAAATCAACAACAGATGATGCCAGTATCTTAGAAATGAATGACAAAGCTGTTAGTGTTGTTGATGGTGATGAAGAAGCTTTTAAAATTACGGATACTATGGATTTAGCATTATTTGAATGTTTAATTGGGAGGTAAAATGAGAATTGGAATTGGTTATGATGTTCATAAATTAGTTAAAGATAGGCCATTGATTCTCGGTGGTGTAAATATACCCTTTGAACTTGGCCTTCTAGGTCATTCTGATGCTGATGTACTGGTTCATGCTCTGATGGATGCTATGTTAGGCGCAATGGCTCTAGGTGACATTGGACAACATTTTCCAGATGATGATGATACGTATAAGGGAGCAGATAGCTTAAAATTATTAGTAAGAGTTAGTGATCTTATCAAAGGGCGAAACTTTGAAATAGTAAATATAGATTCTATAATAATTGCCCAAAAACCAAAGCTAAAGGAATATCTTCCAATGATGATAGCTAATATTAGTAATATTCTTGGAATTAATGAAAATCAGGTTAGCATTAAGGCAACGACAGAAGAATATCTTGGTTTTACGGGTAATCTTGAAGGAATAAAAAGTCAGGTTGTAGTCTTGCTTGAAGAAAGGAAATCATAAATGAAAATATACAATACCATAAGTCGCAAAAAAGAAGAATTTAATACTATTAATAAGGGAATTGTTAATATGTACGTATGTGGGCCAACAACCTATAATTTTATTCATATTGGTAATGCACGACCAATGGTGGTTTTTGATGCATTCAGAAATTACTTGGCATCGCTTGGCTATCAGGTTAATTACATTCAAAACTATACAGACGTTGATGATAAAATTATCAATAAAAGTAAGGAAGAAGGCATTGGACCTTTGGAGTTAGCAGCTAAATACATTGGAGAATATAGAAAGGATGCTGATAGTCTAAGGGTAAAAGAAGCAACTTTTCATCCTAAGGTTAGTGAGAATATTGAAGAAATAGTCGAGTTTATTGAGACGTTGATTAAAAAAGGATTTGCTTATGAAGTTGAAGGTGATGTTTACTTCGATGTAAGGAACTATAAGCCTTATGGAAAACTTTCAGGTAAGAATATAGACGATTTAAAATCTGGTGCCAGAGTTGAAATCGGTGATAAAAAAAGAAGTCCGCTTGATTTTGCTTTATGGAAAGCTGCCAAGGAGGGTGAAATAAATTGGACAAGTCCCTGGGGCAATGGTAGACCAGGATGGCATATTGAATGTTCAACAATGAGCATGAAATATACAAAAAGCCCGACCTTAGATATTCATGGTGGCGGTCAAGACTTAATATTCCCACATCATGAGAATGAAGTAGCTCAATCTGAAGGTTATACTGGAAAGCCATTCGTAAACTATTGGATGCATAATGGTTTTATTACCGTAAACAAAGAGAAAATGAGTAAGTCTTTGGGTAATTTCTTTTTAGTAAGAGAAATTTTGGAGAAGTTTAGTGGTGAAGTCATCAGGTATTTCATCTTATCCTCACACTATAGAAATCCTATAGATTTTAATGATGGAGCTTTGGTAGAAAGTGAAAAATCACTAACCAAGTTGATGACTGCCTACAATAATCTAGAAAAACTTATTATTGATCATGAGGATAATCAAGAAGATATTCTTGAAACTGAATTTGTAAAAATCGAGGAAAAAATAGAAAAAGCATTACAAGATGATTTTAATACAGCTTTAGCTTTCAGTTTTTTCTTTGATGGTAGTAAGATAATCACCAAAGCACTTAAGGAAAAAAAATATAGTCATAAAGGTTTGGAAAAAGCTTTCAACGTATTCAAGAAGTATTTAGTAGATATCCTCGCTGTACTGCCATTTGAAAAGATTGAAGAAGAAGTACTTGGAAGTGAAGATGATGGCACTTTTAGTAAAGTTATGGAGATTTTATTAGATGTTAGAAATATGGCCAGAAAAGATAAGAATTTTGCTTATGGTGATTTGATTAGAAATGAATTAGTAAAACTTGATATTGAAATAATTGACACTAAAGAAGGTAGCACATGGAAAAAGAAGTAAGTTCCTTGGCATTGGCCTATCTTGGTGATGCAGTTTTAGAGATTCATATAAGAGATTATGTAATAAGAATAGGTAAAACAAAAATAGATCAGTTGCACAGAAGTGCAGTTAAATTTGTTAATGCCAAAGCACAAAGTAAAGTCTATGATAGTATTCAGAGCTTATTGAATGAAGATGAGATGGTAATACTTAGAAAAGGCAGGAATGCCAAGAAGAACATACCGAAGAATGTAGAAATGGTAGACTACAGAAAAAGCACTGGTGTTGAAGCATTACTCGGATATCTTTTCTTAAAGGGTGACAATGATAGAATCAATGAAATAGTAAATTATATAATTTCAACCATTGAAGGGAGTGAATCAATTGAAAATAGAGAAAGCTAAGGTTTTAATTCCAGAATTTGATAGTGAATTATTGCTGAAAAAATTGGAGAGATATGGTAGAGTCTGCTATAAGTCAGAGGATGTATTCAAGAAAACTGGTACTAGTGGGATGCTAAAAACTATAATAGAGAAAAATCATGAGTCAGTGCTAGAACATGAAAAAATGACATTACTTTTTGTAATCGACAGAGGTGTAAGCCATGAACTAGTTAGACATAGAATGGCAAGCTATAGTCAGGAATCTACAAGATATTGTAACTATAGCAAGGATAAATTTGGAAATGAAATAACCGTGATTGAACCAATCTTTTTTAATGGTGAAAGAAGAAAAATATGGGAGTATACTCTAGAGATGATTGAAAAAAACTATTTTCATCTGTTAGAACTTGGAGCCACTCCACAAGAAGCTAGAAGTATTTTACCAAATAGCTTAAAAACAGAGATAGCTGTTACTATGAATATGAGATCCTTGAGAAATTTTTTAGGATTAAGATGTAGTAAGTCAGCTCATCCTCAGATTAAAGAAGTTGCAATACCCCTTCTTCTCTATTTAAAGGATAAACTAGAACCTTTATTTGCAGATATTGGTTATGACACAGATTTTCCTGAAAAGGATTATGCCGAAATCATTGAAACAAATGATTTCTTTGAGGAGATATAATGGAACTTATAGGTGGAAAACAAACTATAATTGAAGCATTGAAAAGTGGATACAAAGTATACAATATATACAGTGAAAATTTGAATACTATCGACAAGGAGATGCAAGAACTTGCTAATGCCAAGAATATTGAGATTAAGGACATACCTGCAGAATTAAGAACTACAAGAGAGATTAATCAAGGATATCTAGCGAGCATTGCAGACTTTAATTATAGAGATCTAGATGAGATTGTTGGAAAAATTAAAGGTGATGGCTTAATTTTAATACTAGATCATCTTGAAGATACTCATAATTTAGGAGCAATTATTAGAACGGCAGTATGTGCTGGAGTTAATGGAATAATTATTCCAGATGATAGAAGTGTAAGAGTGACTAGCACAGTATTTAAAGTATCTGCTGGTGCAATATTCTATATGCCAATAATCAAAGTTACGAATATTAATAAGTCTATTGATAATTTGAAAAAAAGAGGATATTGGATTTATGGAGCTGATATGAAAGGTGCCAGTGATGTTTTTAAGACTAAACTTGATGGCAATGTCTGTCTAGTTGTTGGTAATGAAGGAAATGGTATTAGCCCATTAGTTAAAAAGAATTGTGATGGTTTAGTAATGATACCTCAAGTTGGTCCTGTTGGCTCATTAAATGTTAGTGTTGCAACAGGTATAATTATTTATGAAATTTTTAAGCAAAGGTGCATAGATGGTATTTAATTTTCTTGATGAGAGATATAGAGATTTAGATGATGATAAGCTTGTTGAATTGGCACAAGGTTACGACAAAGATGCTGAACAGTTCATTTTAATGAAATATCACAGATTTGTAATATCAAAAGTTAATGGCTTTTATCTTCAAGGTGGTGACTTGGATGATCTTATCCAAGAAGGTATGATTGGTCTATACAAAGGGATTCACAGTTATAATAAAAATGAGAATACAACTTTTAGAGGCTTCGCAGATATTTGTATAAAAAGACAGGTTATAAGTGCTATAAGAACTGCAAATCGCCTTAAGAATCAACCTTTAAATAATTATATTTCTCTAAATGAATCACCAAAAGATGAAGAAACAAGACTTATGGATGATCTTGTTGGTACTAAGGTGTCCTTTAGTCCTGAGGATATAGTTCTTGGTAAAGAACGACTTGATCAAATGGAAAAAGAGATTAAAGATAAGCTAAGCTCACTTGAATGGTCTGTTTTCTATGAGTATCTTAGTGGCACAAGTTTTGAAGACATAAGCAGAGAACTAAAAATGCCAATAAAATCAATCTATAACGCTCTAGATAGAAGCAGAAAAAAGATCACACAATTTCTTCAAGACGATGAATTGAATTAACTTAAAAATCTTAACTACCTAAACTTCTCAATAAGGTGGTAAGGAATGTATATACTTTTCTTGCAGAAGTAATATCAATTGATTCGTCAGTAGTATGGATATTATTTATATTAGGACCAAAGCTGATTATATCTAAATCAGCTTTTTTATTTTTAAAAAAGCCACATTCTAATCCGGCATGTATTGCAATTTCTTCTAGTTTTTCATTGAATTGATTAAAGTAAACCTCCTTGGCAATTTCCTTCAACAGTGAGTTTTTATCATATTCCCAACTTGGGTAGGAATATTCAGTTGAAAATTGAAGGTTGAAAGCTATTTTTAATTGAGCAAACATTTCCAGTAATGAATCAATACTTTCCTCCTTTGAACTTCTAATGGAGGTTGTTATTTTTAATAAATCTTTCTCTTGTTTTATCATTCCGACATTAGTTGAAGTTTCCACTAAAAGTGGGAGCTCATCACTCATCTTAATGACTCCGTTTGGAATTAAATTTAATAAACCTATCAATGTTATAGTAGTGCTTTTGCTTAGGGTACTGACTCTGTCTTTATTTAGAAAGGTTAAGGTTACTTTAACATCTGGATCATGATGTCTAAGTTCCTTCTGAAAAATATTCTGACAATTATTTATCAAAGCATCCAGGGCTTCAAATTGTTCTATATTTTTTATTAATATTTTTATAGTAGTTTCTTCAGGTATTGCATTATGTTTTTTACCACCATTAATTTCAATCAATCTAAAGGTAATTGATTCTTCTTGAAGGTAATTTAGTATTCTGGCTGCTTGTTTTATGGCATTACCTCTTTTTTTATCAATTTCTAGACCAGAATGACCTCCCTTTAAGCCAGAAATTTTAATGCTATATATATAGCCTTCTCTAATTTTGTATTTTAGGGGAATCTGAAAATTACAAACTATCCCACCTGCACAAGAAACATACAGTTTTCCTTCTTCTTCACTATCTAGATTTAATAGGAATTTTGACTTTAGGTCTTTTAGGTCCAGATGATTTGCACCTGTCATTCCATCTTCTTCATTGGTAGTGAATATACATTCTAAATTAGGGCCTTCATAATCCTCGTCAGCTAGAAGTGCAAGCATATAGGCAACTCCTATCCCATTGTCAGCTCCTAGAGTAGTATTTTCAGCTGTCAAGACGTTTTTTACTAGCTGTAGAGTCAACGGATCTTTAGAAAAATCATGGATTGAGTCCTCAGTTTTCAAACACACCATATCAATATGTGCCTGTAAGGCAGTAGATTGATTATTACCCATATTTCTGTTAATTATTAGATTGTTTTCTTGATCTCTTGTATAGGTTAATTTATGTGTTTTAGCAAATTGTTCTAAGTAATCTGCCATTCTATCTTCTTGATGTGAACATCTAGGGATATCTGATATTTCTTTAAAATACTTAAATATATCTTCTTTTATTACATCTTTTAAAATCATAATTTTAAATCCTCTTTTCTTACTATCTTAATTCAAGTTTACAATATTATGTGCTAAAATGTATATAGATATTATATCGATTTTGGCATTCTATTTGAGAGGGAGTGGATTATTGATGAATTGTTTAGAAATCTTGTTGTCTGCTAGTGATGGTAAGGAGTATTGCCTTAAAGATTTTTCGGGCAAGAAAGTTGTACTGTTTTTCTATCCTAAAGATAACACACCTGGTTGAACACAAGAGGCTAAAGAGTTTACATTAGCCAGGTTGGCTTTTGAAAAGTTAAATGTTGTTCTTGTTGGGGTTAGTAGGGATAGTATAAAATCACATCTAAAATTTATAGAATTACAAGAATTGGAGCTTTTGTTATTAAGTGACAAGGAAAGTATATTATGTGAGTGTTTCGATGTTCTTAAGCTTAAGAAAAACTATGGTAAGGAGTATCTTGGAGTTGAACGAAGTACCTTTGTTTTAGATGAAATGGGAGAAATAATCAAAGAATGGAGAAATGTCAAGGTCGAGGGCCATGTAGGGCAAGTTTATGAGTTTGTAGCTTCTTTAAAATAATCATTGACAAATAGGGATTATTTTAAGATAATTAATGTAAGTATTGATTAAATCGATGATTAGGACGAGTATTTTAAGATAATCTTAACAGAGAGGGAAGGTAGCTGGAAACTTCCTAAGAAAGACTAAAAGAAAACCACCTAAGAGAGGGACCTGAATTTAGTAAGGAACACGTCGACCTTGCGTTAAGAGGTAAAGTAAAAACATTTGTTTTTAGAAATAGAGTGGAACCACGGTACTATCGTCTCTTGTGATGATAGTACTTTTTATATTCAAGGAGGAAAAAATGGAAATTAAATTAAAAGATGGCAAAGTATTAGAAGTAGATTCAGATAGCAACTTATTTGATGTAGCAGGCAAGATTAGCAATAGATTGAAAAAAGAAGCCATAGTAGCCAAGGTTAATGGCAAAATGGTCGATATGAGTACCAAAGCAAATGATGGAGACATAATCGAGATATTCACATTAGACAGTGAAGAGGGTCTTGATACATACAGACATAGCAGTGCTCATATAATGGCCGAAGCGGTTGGGGAATTATTCCCTGATGTAAAGTTTGGTATTGGACCTGTAATCAAAGATGGTTTTTACTATGATTTTGATACGGAACATGTATTTACACCAGAAGATCTTGAAAAGATTGAAAGTAAAATAGCTGATATAGTTAAAAGAAATACACCTTTTATAAGAAAAGTACTTGTTAAGGAAGATGCTTTAGAATATTTTGGTACAAGAGGTGAGAAATATAAGGTGGAATTAATCCAAGACCTACCAGCTGGTGAAGAAATAAGTATTTATGAGCAAGGTGGCTTCTTAGATTTATGTCGTGGACCTCATGTACCTTCAACTGGCTATTTAAAAGCCTATAAGTTGATGACTTTGGCAGGTGCCTATTGGAGAGGTAGCGAAAAGAACAAGATGCTACAAAGAATATATGCAACTTCATTTCCTAACAAAAAAGATTTAGAGGCATATTTACATAGACTTGAAGAAGCTAAAAAAAGAGACCATAGAAAACTTGGAGCTGAACTTGAGTTATTTACTATTGAAGAAGAGGGACCTGGTTTTCCGATTTTTCTTCCAAAAGGTATGGTGCTTAGAAATCAACTTGAGGACTTTATGCGTGGATTGTATAACAAGTGGGAGTATGAAGAAATTAAAACTCCGATAATCCTTAATAGAAAATTATGGGAACAGTCAGGTCACTGGGATCACTATAAGGAAAATATGTATTTTACCAAAATTGATGAATTAGACTATGCAATTAAACCGATGAACTGTCCTGGTTGTATGTTAGTTTATAGACATAACCAACATAGTTATAGAGAACTACCTATCAGGTATGCAGAAATGGGCTTGGTGCATCGTCATGAAAAATCAGGGGTATTACATGGACTAATGAGAGTCAGAGCCTTTACACAAGATGATGCCCATATTTTCATGCTTTATGATCAAATTAGAGATGAAATCAAAAAAGTAATTGAAATGGTTGATGAAGTATACAATACTTTTGATTTTAAATATAATGTAGAACTTTCAACTAGACCAGAAAAAGCAATGGGTTCTGTAGAAATGTGGGA
>CAYPYD010000013.1:0-10439 GCA_964415195.1 uncultured Eubacteriales bacterium
GCAATTTGGCTATACCTCAGAGCCAAAATTGGCTCTGAAGTCATAACCTCTACAGCTAGACAGCTGTGTCCATCTTCAAGTACATAGTCTCTATAGGTTACAGTTCCAAGATCAGCCATATTAATTTCAGTAAATAGTCGGGCTGCTTCAAAACTGCCTTTTGCTTCTATTCCCATGTCGATAATGTTAGCGCCACATGGCAACTTATAGCTTTTACATGATAATGCTTCAGAATTATCTAATAAGAATTGTAGTTTTCTTTTTACGTTGTTATTTAAACTAATCATGTTTCACCTATATTTCGTTTAATAATTCTTGTATTCTGTTTAAGAATCTTGCTGCTGGAGCCCCGTTAATCACTCTGTGATCATGAGTCAAGCTAAATGACATTAGGTTCTTTTTGTAGAAACCACCATCTCTTACTGCAAGTTCTCTTCTAATAGCACCTAGTCCTAGAATGGCACTTTCTCCAATATTTAAAACTGGAGTGAAATATTTTATCCCAAACATTCCTAGGTTAGTTATGGTAAATGATCCACAACTCAAATCATCTTCAGTCAATTTACCTGCTTTAGCTTTTTCAGCCAACTGAGCTAGCTCTGTAGCTACAGCAGAGTAGAATTTCTTGTCAGCATTTTTGATGTTAGGAACAATTAGTCCTCCTTCTACATCAATCGCTATACCAATATTAACATCTACATTTTCTTTGAACATATCGTTTTCTATAACTGTTCTCATGATTGGATACTCTTTTAAAGCTTTTCCAATTAGATTTACCAATACTGAAGTATAACTTAATTTAACTCCCATAGCTGCATAATCTGTTTTGTTAGCCTGGTAAAATTCAACCAATTTATCAACATCCATATCCATAGTTATAGTTGTTTGTGCTGTTTCCTGCAGACTCTTGAACATGCCTGCAGCTATGGCTTTTTCCATCGCTGTCATTTTTCTGTTGATAGGTGTTGGTGCTAAAGATACATTTTTAAGAAGTCCTAAATCATAAGCTTTTTTAATATCTTCTCTAGTTACCATGTTATAGTAGCCTGTTCCCTTGATTCTTGAAGCGTTAATTCCAAGTTCATCAGCTAGTTTTTGTGCCTTTGGTGTTAGAACTGAACAACCACAAGAGTTTGTTTCTAATGCCACCTCATCGGCAACTTCTACTATTGGCTTACTTTTTTCAACAACTTCCATTTCAGAAGGAGAACATTGTGAAAACACTTCGCCTTCAGCTTCTACTTCACCTTCTCCGATTTTAGCGATTGTCTTGCCACATTTTACTGTAGCACCTTCTTCTACTAAAGGATAAAAAGGACCAGCTACTGGAGCCATTAATTCATTAGTTAGTTTTTCGATTGATATTTCTGCGATTACATCGCCTTCTTCAACCATATCACCTGCAGAGAAGAACCAAGTTGAAACGGTTCCTTCTTCCATATTTGCACCATATCTTGGCATTACTACAATTGTTGCATCACTTGAGGATACTACATCTGCAACTTGCTTTTGATCTTGTACAATTGAAGAATCTTTTTCTTGTACAGTTGATGTAGACTCACCAATCTCTTCACCTTTTTGTCCTATGTAGGCTATTGGAGTTCCACAATCATATGTTTCACCCTCAGCACCTACTAATTTTAATATTATTCCATCTTCAGGTGCAAGAAGCTCATTGCTTAATTTTTCGATAGCTATTTCAGCAATCGCCTGGCCTTTTGTTACAGATTCTCCCTCTTCAACAAACCAGGTAGCAATAGTCCCTTCATCCATGTTAGCCCCATATCTAGGCATTTCGATTACAGTAGACATACAATTTCCTCCTTAATATGCCATTACTTCATTACAAGCGGTAATTACATCCTCATAATGTGGCAAGACATAATCTTCCATTCCTGGAGCAAAAGGCACTGGTGTATCAAGAGATGTAACCCTCTTAATTGGAGCTTTTAGATATTCGAATAATTCTTCACCTAACATAGCACCAATTTCAGCACCATAACCCATTACTTTAGGACCTTCTTGAACTACAACTAGTCTACCAGTCTTAGCTACTGACTTCTTAATTGTTTCTTTATCTAATGGGAAAATTGTTCTTGGATTAATAATTTCAACAGAAACGCCTTTAGCAGCCATTTCATCAGCTGCTTTGTGAGCATATTTCAACATACTCATTGCTGCAACTATTGTGATATCAGCTCCTTCTCTTGCTACATGAGCCTCATAAAGAGGTATTTCATATAGTTCTTCTGGAACTTCACCCTTAACATTATATAAATGTTTGTGTTCTAGGAAAACAACAGGATTGTTGTTTCTAATAGAAGCCACAAGTAAACCTTTTGCTTCATATGGTGTAGCTGGAGCAACAATTACAAGTCCAGGTATATTCATTAACCATGGCTCGATACATTGTGAGTGATGATAAGCACATCTGATTCCACCACCAGTTACAGCTCTTACTACCATTTGAGCACTAGCTTCACCTTGATACATATAGTTTAATTTTGCTGCATTATTTACCAACTGGTCATAACAAACTGTTATAAAGTCAGCAAACATTAATTCAGCTACTGGTCTTAGACCGCAAACGCTTGCACCACAGCATAAACCTGTAATTGCTGATTCTGACAAAGCTGTATCAAAAGCTCTGTTTGGCCATCTTTCCCAAATTCCTGTAGTAATACCGAAATCGCCACCCATTTTGGCAACGTCTTCTCCTAATATAAAAACGCTTTCATCACGTTCCATTTCTTGTGTCATAGCTTCGTTAAGAGCCTTGCTAAATGATATAGTTCTAGCCATTATCTTCCCTCCACTTCTCTGTCAGTGTAAACATATTTAACCGCATCTTCTGGTTTTGGAACTGGAGATTCTAGTGAGAATTTTACATACTCAGCTATTTCAGTTTCTACTCTTTCAGAAATTGCTTCAATTTCAGCATCGCTAACACCATGATTTTCTTGTAATCTTTGTTTAGCTATTTTCAATGGATCTTTTTCCTTCCAAGCTTCTAGTTCACCATCAGGTCTGTAAGCAGCTGGGTCTCCTGAGAAGTGACCTTGCCACCTATAGGACATCATTTCAATTAAAGTAGGTCCTTCACCACGTCTAGCTCTATCTACAGCTTGTTGGGTAACTTCAATAACTTCCTCAATATCGTTACCATCAATTGTCAAACTAGGAACTTCGTAACCAAGTCCCCAAGTTGAAAGTTGTTTTTGTGGATGTGCTTCTGTATAGTGTGTTGAAATTGCATATTGATTGTTGATCAATACATAAACTAAAGGTAACTTCCAAGTCGCTGACATATTTAAACTCTCATGACATGTACCTTCACCTAATGTTCCATCACCCATAAATACAACTGTCACATCATCATTTTTTCTGTAAACAGAATTGAAAGCAGTTCCTAAAGCAGTAACAACAGTTGAGCCTTGGATTCCATTGAAGCCCATGTTTCTTACTGATAAATCGTGAACGTGCATACTTCCGCCTCTACCTCCATTAATACCAGTGGCTTTAGCGAAAATTTCTGACATACATCTTTTTCTCTCCTCAGGTTTGCTTGATAACACGATAGCACCGTGTCCTCTGTGATCTGGGAACTTGTAGTCTGTATCTTTTAAAACATCGACAACTCCAGCTTGCGCCGCTTCTTGTCCAATGCTCAAATGTATAAATCCTGGTATAGTTCCATTTTTTGCGTATACTTCAACTTCTTCTTCAAAGCGACGTATAAGCAACATGTCCTCGTAAACTTTTAATAAATGTTCTTTACTTAATGACATTGTGTAGCCTCCTTTCTAATTTAAAAAACTCTTTCGAATTACTTCCTTATTTATCTCACCAGCAGTAAAGCATTTTCCTGTTCTTGTGCTTTGTAACTGAATTCGAGCTATTGAATGGAAGTCATGGTCAACTTTATAGAAGTCGCATCCACAATCTTCAAACACTGTTTCAAATGGTTCTGGGTAATATGGTGATGAAGTGCTAGAAACAAGTTGGTGAACAACTTTTTGACATTCTACATTATCTGCATCAACCCAAAATTCTGTGGTGCCACCATATAGAATGGCATCATTGATTCTACCCATTGCTTTTAGTTCATCATTTACCAAAGGTGCAATTGGAGCAATTCCGCGACAATTTACAACTTTACTAACTTCAAAACCTTTTTCATGCATTTTATGACAAACTTGCTCTAATAACCTTGCAGCTACTTGAACACTACCAACGATACATGCACTTGGAGCTAGCAAAAGATATACATCTTTAACATCTACTTTACAAGCTGCAGCAACTTCTTTGGCAATTTCATCAGATGGATATTTGATGTCCTGGATGCAAAGAACCACTTCATCATTTCTATCTCTGTATGGTGTCATATCTAGATACATGTCTGTAGGAACTACAGCTTGTGCTCTAGCAGGACCTGATCCAATTGTTGCGAAGTTCCCCTCACCTAATTGCCAACCGGCAATTTGTGATCCTAAACATGTAATTAATGGTTCTGTTACAAATAGTTCTACTGCGCTAAATGATATTTCTTCATCAAGCTTCCAAGTACCTAGTTGAACTGTACCAGTGTTACCCATTGTAACTTTAGTGAACATTATACCTGCTTCATATGAACCTTTAGCCTCTAGTCCACAGTCGATTAGTGTAGCGCCACAGTCCATTTTAACAACCTTAACGCCAATCTTATCACAGTCTTGGATCATTTCTCTGACTACTTTCATAGCCTCTTTGTTAATACTTAAAGCCATTTTTTCTCCTCCTAATATCTGTTGCCGAATACATCGATTGCGGCACCTTTGATTGGAGCAGCTTCATCTGAAACCAGGAACATAACAACCTTTGATACTTCAGGTGGTTGTAACATATCTTCCAGTGGGATTACTACGGCTGCATCAGAATCAATTCTTTCTCTTGTCTTCTCTGTATTTACCATTCCTAGATATATTGAATTAACATTGATGTTATCATACTTTACTTCTTCTGATAAAATATTTGAGAAAGTTATAATACCACCTTTTGATGCTCCATAAGCTGCAAAACCAGGGAAGAATACTTTAGCACCAGCAGATGCTATGTTAAGGATCTTTCCATATTTCTTTTCAAGCATATGTGGTAAAACCGCTTTGGTAAAATAAAAGGTTCCATTAAGATTGATATTGATTTGTTTTTCCCAATCTTCAATAGATGTTTCAACAACTGGCTGTCCTTTGTAATAGGCTGCATTGTTAATTAAAATATCCACTTTACCAGCAATTTTCACTACATCGTCTATGCAAGCTTGTACAGCTTTGGCATCACTAACATCTACCTTATAGGTAAAGGCCTTAGCCCCTGATGCTTCTATAGTTTTTTTCATGTTTGCTAATCCAGTATCATCCATGTCGATTAATACAACTGTTGCGCCTTCATTAGCCAAATCAACTGCATACTGTGCTCCTAGACCTCTAGCTGCACCAGTTACAATCGCTACTTTGTTTTCAAATCTTCTCATTTTACACCTAACTTTCTAAAACTTTTTCCAAAATTGTATAACAATGGAGTTCATGTTCTTCTATAATATCTCTCATTCTTTTCTTATCTTTTGCAATTATACATTCCAATATCTTAAAATGATCTTCTGCTAGTATATTAGCATCATTAGGACATTTATTGACACCTGCTATGTATAACGACTTATGTAAAAATGTATGGTCATTCAAAATGTCTTTTACACTCGGCAAGTTTACTAAGCCATATAGCTCTTCGTGATACTTCTCTGCATAATCCACATATTTTTTCCCATCTTTATTATCAATTGCTCTCTGACTACCATGTACGAAATCTTCTAATAATCTTTTTTTGTTGTCAGATATTGCACTGTTATCAATAATATAGTCCATGGCTACAATTTCTAAGGCTCCTGATATTAGCAAACTTTCCTTGATTTCGCTAAGTGATAAATCCTTTATTCTAAAACCAACACCAGGATACATAGTTATATATCCTTCAGATTCAAGAATTTTAATTGCACCACTAACAGGTGTTCTACTTACTCCAATTTCATTAGCTACATCGACAATAGTGTATAGATGATTCTTTTTATAGAGACCTTGTCCAATTTTGTCTTTTATCTCATTGTAAGCAAATTCAGTTTTTGTAATGAACTTTCTAACCATTATTCCTCTTTTCCCCCTAGTCTACTAGGATCAGGTCGTTTATATTTATCGTCCCTAAGGACCTGATAATCGAAGTGAATAGTTTTTCTTCATCTGCAATATTTACGTTGGCTTCAATTGAAGTTATAAAATCTTCATGTTTTCGGCCTTTTCTATATTCTGGCTCCTTGCTAGGATGTAGAAGATATTCCGATATTTGATTTAAATTCCCTCTAATAATTAATGTACAATAATAGGTAATGTAGTCTTTAGTGCTATATATACTTGATCCTAGGATTTTTTTATCTCCTATACACAAATCTCCATTACCTCGTATGACCAAGGGAACATCCATGTATTTAAGTATACCTTCTTTTATTTTCTTCACAGATTCTTCAAGAAGGCCCATTAAATCTACTGCTCTATTATTCTTTTTAAAACTACAACTTAGAACAAGTACCCCAGGGAAAAGGAGGACTGCGCCTCCTCCGCCTTTTCTTCTTAATATAGGTACAGCATCTTGACTGCACCTGGCTTCATTTACATCGCTCGAATGTGGTGTTACCCTGCCTAAAACAACAACTGTTTTATCTTGGTATTCCCCTTGGATAAAAGTTTCATTTTCTTTCATTTGTTCCTTAATATATTCATCAAGTTTATATTCTGGAAACTTTTCTATTTTCATAACTAATTTTCATCACCTTCATAAGGAATAGCCCAAGATTTTGGTGCAACACCTTTTTTTGAAAAAATCAAAAGCAATAATGTAATTATATATGGCATCATTATAGCTGTCATATATCCACCTGGTATTGACCAAGCAAATATTTGTATATAATTTCTGAAGGCTTCAGAAATTCCAAATACTATAGCACCAAAAGCGGTACCTAGTGCTGTATATCTACCAAATACTATACAAGCAAAAGCTATAAAACCTTTACCAGCTGTCATATTATTAATGAATACCCTAACATCTCCAATTGTAAGTGCTGCACCAGCTAAAGCTGAAATAGCTCCAGTATATAGGAAACATAACATTCTAACTCTTCTGACTCTAATACCCATTGTTGCAGCTGCCGTTGGATATTCACCTACAGCTCTTATTGAAAGTCCCACAGTAGTTTTTTGAATGACAAACCAAGTTATAGGAATCATAACTACTGCTAAAATTAAAAACCAATTTACACCAATAATAGCTTCTCCAAGATTAATTTTAAATAGTGGTTCAAAGCCTGGTGATATATTATTTCCAGCTGATGTGGTCTTACTAAAATCACCCATTAATGTATTAGTTAGTCCTAAAGCAACCATGTTTATGGCAACAGCTGTTACTACTTGATTAGTATTCCAGTAGATCATAGCTATCCCATGAAAGAAGGCTAGAACAATACCACTTACCATACCTCCAATCAAACCATACCAAACATTACCTGTTGTAATGGCAATATAGTAAGAAAAGAAAGCTCCTGTTAACATCGTTCCTTCAAGACCCAAATTTAATGTTCCGCTTCTTTCAGTAACAACGCCACCCATAGCCATAATAAGTAAAGGTGTTCCCATAATAACTCCGGTCAATAGGAATAATAAAATTGCATTAAGCATTTTCTTGACCCTCCTTTACAATATTTTCTTCGATGGCTTCTTTTGCCAGTCTTTTCATTGTCATATTTTTACTAATAATATTAGGTAATACTGCTCCTGCAATAACAAAGAAAACAACTACGCCTTGTACCAATCTTGTAAATGATTCTGGAACCTGTGCAATTATTTGCATTGTGTTGTTTCCAGCTTGCAAAGCACCAAAGAATATTGCAGAGAATATAACAGCTATTGGGTTTAAGCTAGCAAGTAATGCTACTGCAATTGAGTTATAGCCTATACCTAATGCAAAAGCATCAACTAATCTATAATGATAACCTAATATTTCAACAGCACCTGCTAAACCAGCCATTGCTCCACTGACTATCATCACCTTAGTTTGTATTAAACTCATGTCCATACCAGCATACTCTGCTGCTTTTGGATTTAAGCCAATTGCTTTCATTTTAAAGCCTATAGCGGTTCTTGACATAACAAACCATACTACTACAACCAAGACTAAAGCTATAATCAAGCCAATGTGAACCTTTGATAATAACCCGTCAAATAAAACAGGCAATCTCATTGCTTCGTGCACTGGATTAGATTGATTGGCTTTTGTACCAGTTTCGTGTAAAAAACCTCCTGGTTGAACCTGTTGACTAAGGAAAAAAATGATGATGTAATTTAATAACATAGTTACAACTACTTCGTTTATTCCTCTAAAGGCCTTTAAATAACCAGGTATAAATCCTAAAATACCACCAAATAACATAGCAACAATTATAGATAAAGGTATTGAAATCAAAGGTGGCAGATCTTTAAACATTGGCATAGTTGCAATTATTGCACCGCCCATAGCTCCAAAGAATAATTGCCCTTCAACTCCAACATTAAAAATACCTGATTTATAAGATATAATTACTGCTAATCCACCAATAATCAATGGTATTGCTTTTATTAGTGTATTTGAGATAGCTCCAAGAGATCCAAAGGAACCAACATACAATCCTTGAAAGGCTAATATTGGATTAGATCCAAATATAATTAACAATAAGCTTGATACAAGTATACCTACAACAAGGCCAAATAAAGGTGCTATAATACTTTCTTTATTCTTCATCTTTATCCCTCCTCATACCTGTCATCATTAAACCTAATTCTAAAATATCTACATTTTTATTGTCTATTATCCCCATAAATTCCCCTTCATGAATAACAGCAATTCTATTAGATACCATTAGTATTTCTTCTAGTTCTGTAGAAATCAGCAATACTGCTGCGCCTCTTTGTTTTTCTTCTAGTAATTTATTCCTAACAAACTCTGTGGCACCAATATCTAATCCTCTTGTTGGTTGAACAGCGATTATTATTTCAGGTTTTCTATCAATTTCTCTAGCAACAATTACTTTTTGTTGATTACCACCAGATAATTCTTTTGTTGGGCAATCACCATCATAACATTTAATATTGTAATCATGAACCATTGCTTTACCATGACTTTTCAAATATTTAAAATCAATGATTCCTTTTTTACTAAATGGGCTATGCGCTATACCTTCTAAGGCTAGATTTTCATTTACTGACATATCTAGTACTAGTCCTCTTTCATGTCTATCTTGAGGAATATGAGATATTCCATTTTCATATATCTTTTTAGGCTTGATGTGTTTGAAAACCTCTTCGCCTATAACTATCTCGCCACTGTCGATTTTCATTAAACCCGTTAAGGCTTCAGCTAACTCTGCTTGTCCGTTACCATCAACTCCGGCAACCCCTAGTATTTCGCCTTTTTTAATTCCAAAACTTAAATTTTTGATTCTTTCAAGACCATGATTATCTTTAACTATCAAATTTTTAACTTGCAACTTTAATTCGTCATGTTCAACTGGTTTTATATTAAAATCCATTAGCACATCACGTCCGACCATCATATTAGCTAATTTTCTTGGGTTTGTATCAACCCTATTTACTATCCCTGCCATTTTTCCATCAATTAAAACTACAACTCTATCAGCCAATTCCATAACTTCTTCAAGTTTATGAGTAATCATTAAAACTGATTTGCCTTCATTTACAAAATTCTTAAGAGTCTTAAACAATTCCACAGTTTCTTGTGGTGTTAGAACTGCTGTTGCTTCATCAAGAATTAAAATATCCGCATTTCTATATAACATTTTAAGTATTTCTACTCTTTGTCTAGTTCCAACAGATAAATCTTTTATTTTTGATTTTGGATCTAATCCAAAATTATATTTATCTGACAATTTTTGTACAGCTTTTTCAACTTTTTTTAAGTCTAAATAAGGTGTTTTTCCAGTTTTTCTTCCTAAAATTACGTTCTCAGCCACAGTTAGTTCCTCAACTAACATGAAGTGCTGATGCACCATGCCAATACCTAAGGCTTCAGCATCTTCTATTTTTGTAAGTTTTACTTTTTCACCCTTAATATAAATATCGCCCTTTGTAGGATGATAAATACCATAAAGACAATTCATTAAAGTGCTTTTACCAGCACCATTTTCTCCTAGTATTGCTACAATTTCGCCCTTCTTTAAATCAAAGGATATATTATCATTAGCTACAACCTTTGGAAATATTTTAGATAGGTTCTCGACCTTTAAAACAGTTTCCATTACTAACCTCCCCTTAGGTTAATTGGAGATAAGAGGCTTTCCTCTTATCTCCAATTCATTTTTATTTTTTGTA
>CAYPYD010000014.1:0-10438 GCA_964415195.1 uncultured Eubacteriales bacterium
ATGAAAGTAGTCAAAGAAGATGATGAAGAAGTATTAATGACAATTGAGGACGACGAAGAGTATCAAGCAGTTGCAGCAGCAATAGAAGAACTATATTCTGAAGAAGATGAAGATGATCAGGAGATTATTGACTCAATTAGTAAATAATAGTCATAGAGGTGTATAATTGAGGAACAATAATAATATCGTACAAAGCTCACGATATAATAGAGCTAAAAGAAAAAATAGAAATAATAATAAAAAGAATAGCAATATAAAAATAGCATTTATTTTTATATTGCTATTTGTCATAGTTGTAGCAGGAATCAATGTTGCAAGTTCGTTTGGACCTTCGAAAGAAAAAGGCCAGGCAAACTTTAATATTGAAACAGGTTCAAATTTAACAAAAATAGCTGAGGTCCTAGAAGAAAGTAAGATTATAAAATCTGCAAATTCCTTTAGAATCTATTGTAAGCTGTTTGCTGACAGCAGTAAATTCAAAGCAGGACAATATAGTGTGGAGAGACCAATTGACTTTAAAGAGATTATTGCTCTACTAAGCAAAGGTCAAAATTTAACAAATGGAGTAAAAGTAACAATACCTGAAGGTTTTGTTATAACTCAAGTAGCTACTTTAATGGAAAGCAAACAGTTAGGTAACAAAGCTGAATTTTTAGAATTAGCAAAAGCGGGAAATTTTGATTATGAATTTTTAAAATTCGATTTACAACCTTCGGTTAAATATAAGCTTGAAGGCTTTATGTATCCTGATACATATTTTTTTAATGAAGATGCAACTAGTGAAGAAATTATTAAAATTCTATTAGATACATTTAAGGATAAAGTTTGGGAAGAGTTGAAAACAGCCTCAAATGAAAAAGGCTTAGATTACAATGAGCTGTTGACACTGGCTTCAATTGTGGAAAAAGAAGCAGTTAAGGACGATGAAAGAGCTAAAATAGCAGGAGTCTTCTTTAATCGAATAGAGATTGATATGAGTCTGCAATCTTGTGCTACAGTTCAGTATGCATTAAATAGAGAAAAATTTTCAACCACTGTAACCTTTGAAGAAACAAGACTGGAATCCCCTTATAATACATATAAATATCCTGGACTACCACCTGGACCTATTTGTAATCCAGGTATAAAATCTATACAAGCAGTACTTAAACCTGATACAAACAAATATTTATTTTTTGTAGCCAAAGGTGACGGTTCTCACTATTTCAGCCTGACTTATGATGAGCATTTAGATGCAATCCAAAAATATCAAAAATAAAGGAATTAAAATGAAAAGAATAGAAGTATTAGCCCCAGCTGGAAATTTAGAAAAATTAAAAATAGCTTATCTGTACGGTGCTGATGCGGTTTATGTTGGTGGCAAGGATTTTAGTCTGCGTTCCAAAGCCGGAAATTTTGATCTCCAGCAATTACAAGAAGCAAAAAGTATCAGTGTAGAATTAGGTAAAAAACTTTACATAGCTTTAAATATATTTCCTCATAATATTGATTTAGAAAATATTATAGAATATTTAGAGAAGCTTGACGAAATTAGAGTTGATGCAATGATAATATCAGATCCTGGCATTATCTATCTTGCTAAAAAACATGCACCGAATACACCTATTCATTTAAGCACGCAAAGTAACACTTTAAACTGGGCAGGATGCCAGTTTTGGAAAGAACAAGGTCTAGAGAGAGTTGTCTTAGGGCGTGAGGTTTCATTAAAGGAAGTAGCAGGTATACATGAAAAAACTGATGTAGAACTCGAAGCTTTTGTTCATGGGGCCATGTGTATGGCCTATTCAGGAAGATGTATGCTTAGTATGTATATGACTGGTAAAAGTGCAAATAGTGGAAGTTGTACCCATCCGTGCAGATGGGAGTACTATGTTGTTGAAAAACAAAGAGAAGATCAGTTTATGCCAATAGAAGAAGATGAAAGAGGCACATATATCTTTAATTCAAAAGACCTATGCATGTTGCCATATTTGGAAACATTTATTGATAGTGGTGTTACTAGCTTGAAGATTGAAGGTAGAATGAAGAGTATCCATTATGTAGCAACTGTAACTAAAGTCTATCGTGAAGCTGTCGATATTATTGAAGCCGGAGGTGACTTAAAGGTTGCCATACCAAGATTGATGGCAGAACTTGATGGAATAGGTGAACGAGATTACACAACAGGATTCTATCTTGATGAAAATGATGTTAATATGCAACAATATGAACCATTTAATGTCCAAAAGAATATAAAGTTTGTAGGAAAAGTTTTAGATGTGTTAGAAGATAGTATACTAATTGAACAAAGGAATAAGTTTGTAATTGGAGATACTTTAGAAATCTTATTACCAACAGGAAGTAATCTGAAGATTAATATAAATATGATAATTAATGAGAATGGGGATTTTGTTGATAACGCTCCTCATCCCAAAGAAATATTAAAAATAAATAAAATACCTGGTGTTGTACCAGGTTCTCTACTAAGAATAAGGAGCTAATATGATTGATTTAAAACCAGAATATTTTATCAATACAATATATGACATAGATTTTAATATTTTAAGAAGAGATGGTATTAATACTTTGCTTCTTGATATAGACAACACTCTTGTACCATTTAAGACAATGATTCCTGACAAAAGTACAATTGAATGGATAAAGTCAGCTAAAACAGAAGGTTTCAAGATTTGTCTTGTTTCAAATGCCTATCCTAGAAGAGCTCAAATTATAGCCGGTAACTTTGATGTACCAGTAATATATATGGCTAAGAAACCATTTAAAAAAGGTGTTGTTGACAGTCTCAAATTAGTAAATAGTAAAAGTAATGAAGCCATAATGGTGGGTGATCAGATTTTCACTGATGTTTTTGCAGCAAGACTTGCTGGTGTTAAAAGTATATTAGTTGAACCGATGACTACGAGTGATTTCTTCATGACTAAAATCTACAGAGTTTTTGAATATTTTGTAAAAAGAAATTTGAAAAAGGAGAATATGAAGTAATGAGAACTATGCTGGGGATTATTGGAAATCCACTAGGACACAGTTTGTCACCTATTCTTCATAAAACAGCCATTGAAAAACTATTAGTAAATTTCACCTATGATAAGTGGGAACTAAATGAAAATGAATTAGAGCAATTCATACAAAAAGTTAGAGATTTGGATAGTTTGATTATTGGATTCAATGTAACTATTCCATATAAAGAAAAAATAATACCATATCTTGATAAACTTGATAATCTAGCGTTAAAGTTGAATGCTGTGAATACTGTCAAGTATGTAGATGGTAAATTAGTTGGTTATAACACAGATGGTTTAGGTTTGTTAGAAACACTTATTAGAAACAATATTCAATATGAAAATAATAATATATTAATCTTAGGTAGTGGTGGTGCTAGTAAAGGTATCGCCATGTTTTTAACTGAAAATAAAGTAGCTAGAATTGATATAGTCGCTAGAGATAAACAGAAAGTCGAAAATTTATCATCAAGGATAAAGAAGACTGGAATAGTCAGTAATCATATAGCTTGGTCTGAGCTAAAGTGTTTAGAAATTAATGATTACCATATTATTATTCAAACAACACCAATCGGTATGAAAAATCAGACTGGTGAAATAGAATTCCCATATGAGAAGTTAACTTCAGCACAAACGGTTATTGATATAGTCTATAATCCATTAGAAACAGAATTTTTAAAAAAATCCAAAGCAAATGGTGCAAAGTGCATAAATGGACTAGAAATGCTAGTATATCAAGGTTATCATAGCTTCAAAATCTGGACAGGTCTAGAAGAGGATACTGATTTAATGCTTAGGACTGCCTATTCTCTATTGGAGGTTGAAAGTGAATAATATAGTATTAATTGGCTTTATGGCTGTAGGCAAAACTACTATTGGGAAATCCTTAAAGGGAATTTTTGGCTATTCACTATTTGATGTAGATAGTGTGGTTGAAAAGGAAGAAAGGATTCCTATAGCAGAAATATTTAATAGAAAAGGCGAGGAATACTTTAGAAGCAGAGAAGTTGAAGTAGCAAAAAAACTTTTATCTCGTAACAACAATATTATTAGTACCGGTGGTGGTCTTTTTCTAAATGAGGAAATAAGAAACATGGCATTGAAGAATAATTTTGTTGTTTTTTTAGATTTAGATATAAAGGAAGTTTACAATAGGGTTAATAGAAATAACAGGAGACCATTAGCCAAGGGTAAATCATTAGAGGAACTAAAAACTCTATATGAAAAAAGATTGCCTTATTACCTAGAAGCTAATGTACGAATAGATACAAATAATAAAACACCAAAGCAAATTGCAGAAGAAATCAAAGAATATTATTATAAATGGTTAAACAAGGAGCTATAATATGATTGAAAAAGAATTACTAGAAAAGACCTTAGAAAAACTAACAGCCAAAGGTTGTGACTTTGCAGATATTTATCTAGAATCAAAAAGCACATTAGGAGTAATCTTAGATAACAAGAAAATAGAAAGAATTACAAGAGGTAGTAGAGCTGGCGCAGGTCTTAGAGTAATCTATGGTGGAAGGACCTATTTTGCCTTCACTGAAGACTTAAGCGAGAAAGCCTTGTTTCAAATTGCAGGCGATCTTGCTAATAAGGAAAGTGGTAATAATATTTTAATCGAAAAAAAATATCATCTTTTAGAAGGAAGCGATGCCTATCTATATAACTCGAATAAGGATAAAGGATTACTTAAAGAAAAAGCGGAATTATTACTACATTTAAATGAATTAGCTTGGTTGGAGAAAGGATCTTTAATTCAATTGACATTAACTTATGGAGATGTTGATCAAGAAGTATTTATTATGAATTCTAATGGTATATATGTTCATGATAAAAGACCTAGAGTGAAATCTATAATTCAAGGTGTTTTTCAAAAAGATAAACAAATACAAAGTGCCTATGATGTGGTAGGAGCAGTCGGTGATTATGGCTTTATAAAAACAAGAAACATGGAGTCCTTGTTAGAAGGAGTTAAATTAAAAGGTGAAAATTTACTTAAAGCTAAGGAAGCACCTAGTGGAACAATGCCTGTTATAGTATCAGGTGAAGCTGGGGGAACTATGGTTCATGAAGCCTGTGGACATGGACTTGAAGCTGATATAGTTAAAAAAGGAATGTCTGTTTATGGTAATAAAATAGGTGAAAAGGTAGCCTCAGAGTTAATTTCAGTGGTCGATGATGGTACAATCAAAGGAAGATATGGAACTAGTTTTTATGACGATGAAGGCACTAAAACCAAAGAAAATATTCTGATTGAAAATGGTGTATTAAGAGGATATATGAGTGATTTGCAATCTGCCAATGAATTGGGTATTGAACCGTCAGGTAATGGTAGAAGAGAAGGTTATCATGCCATGCCTATTACAAGAATGACAAACACCTATATTAGTAAAGGCAAAGAAAGTAAGGAAGATATCATTGCTTCAGTTGATAACGGATTGTTTGTTAAACACATGGGTGGTGGACAAGTTAATACTGCTACTGGTGATTTTGTGTTCGAAGTTTCTGAAGGATATTTAATTAAAAATGGAAAAATTGGGGAACAAGTAAGAGGTGCAACTTTAATTGGCAATGGTCCAGATGTCTTGAATAAAATAGATATGGTTGCAAATGATTTTGGTTATTCACTAGGAACTTGTGGCAAGGATGGTCAAGGTGCTCCTGTAGCAGATGGACAACCTACATTAAGAATTCCAAGTCTTGTTGTTGGAGGTACTAAATAATGAATAAGCTAACTGAGGCAATAGATTATGGTTTAAGTAGAGGATGTAATGATATTGAACTATATATTGAAACTAGTAGTAATCTTGATCTTGAAATAAGAGCTGGAAAACTTGATAAGTATCAAGAATCAAAAGCTCAAGGTATTGGAGTTAGAGTTATCAAAGGTAATAAACAAAGTTTAGTTTATGGTACAAGTGATAATACAAAGGATTTACAAAAAAGTATAGATGAAGCTATTGAAATTCTAGAGTTCATGGATGAAGATGATATTGTAATACATGGAAAGGAAGAATTTAAAGGTGATATCAATAGTGAACAATTATTTCAAACATCTTTTGATACAAAGCTGGATTATATAATAGCACAAGAAAAAAATGGCATAGGTAGTGGAGAAATAGCAGCTATGGTTGAAAGTACAACCTATGAAGAAAATAAATATTCAAAACAAATTATAAATTCCAAGGGTTTAAACAAAATAGAAACTGGAGCTTATTGCGGAAGTTCTATTTCACTAGCTATTAGTCAAGATGGAGTTAATGAAACTGGTTATTCATACTATTATACAAGAGATATAGCTGAATTATTCAAGCAAGATCTAGGAAATGAAGCTAATGAAAAAGCACGTGAAATGCTGGGAGCCGGGATAGTAAGTTCGAAAAAATATACTGCAATATTTTCTGCAGATGTAGTTGTTGATTTACTTAGGTTGTTATCCTATTCCTTTAATGGAGAAAATATTTACAAGGGTAAATCATTATTCAAAGATAAGGTAGGAGAAAAAGTGATATCTGATAAGCTTAATATATTTGATGATGGAAATGAAATGAAAGCACTTGGGTTCACCTATTTTGATGGAGATGGAGTTAAAGCCGACAAAATATCTATAATAGAAAAAGGCATATTTATGGGTGGTCTATATAACTTGTCAATTGCTAAAAAAGCTGGGGCTACAACTACTGGTAATGCTTCAAGATCTCATAGTTCATTACCAAATATTGGTTATCATAACCTGTGTCTTGAAAATGGGAATGTTAATATAAATGATATGATAATAAATTTAAACAATGGTATTATTATTAAGGAACTCATGGGTTTACATATGGCTAATCCTATTACTGGAGAATTTTCATTGGGGGCTTCTGGACTAAAAGTCGATAATGGAAAAATTCATGGAGGTTTTAGAGGTGTTACTATATCAGGTAATATCCTTGATATTTTTTCAAATATTGTTGCTGTAGGTAATGATTTTCAAAGAAGAACTACTGTTGGAGCACCTTCACTTTTGATACAAGATGTTATAGTCAGCGGTAGTTAAAAGCCAATATTTATGATATAATCTGAAAAAGAGGTATACTATGAAATTATTAATAGTGAATGGTCCTAATTTAAATGCATTAGGAAGAAGAGAAGTGAATATTTATGGTTCAGAGACACTAGATGATCTTGAAAGACAATGGATTGACTATGGTCGTGGTTGTGGTGTCGAGATTGAATGTTACCAATCAAATATCGAAGGTGAAATTATTGACTACTTATATAAAAAGAAAGATAGTGTTGATGGTATAGTTTTGAATCCAGGCGCATTGACACATTATAGTTATGCTCTTAGAGACTGTATCTCGGCCATTGAAAAGGATGTTCTAGAAGTTCATATATCAAATGTTGACAATAGAGAAGAGTTTAGAAAAATATCTGTTATTACACCAGTTGCCTGCGGGAAAATATCTGGATTAGGTAAAGATGGGTATATTCTTGCAATTAACTTTTTTAAATTAAAAAATGAAAAAAAATAGCATATTAAAAATACAAGCAAACTTAACTGATGATGGTTATCTTTTTACTAAAAAGATCAATATTCATTATTTAACTGAGATAGCTAACCTTGAAGGAACTTTATTAGTAACGAAGAAGGATGTTATATTCTTTACTGATTTTAGGTATTATGAAGATGCGTGTAATGAATTACCAATAGAGGTTATAGATTGTCTTGGGAAAAAACTTGAATGTATAAATAGATACTTAAAAAAATTAAGTATAAAAAAAGTTTATTTTGAAAAGGACATTGCATATATCCAGGCTATTTCAGATAAGAAATTCTTCGAAGCTAAGGGTATAGAATATGAAATGGCTTCAAACATAATTGATAAGTTAAGAGAAGTGAAAAATGATAAAGAAATTGATCTTATCAGAAAAAGCGCCGAAATTAATAACAGGATATTTTTTAATATCCTTGATCAAGTTAAAATTGGTGTGACTGAAATAGAATTAAAATATTTTCTGGAAGACAAAATACGAAAACTTGGTGGTGAAGGAAGTAGTTTTGATTTAATTGTCATTTTTGATAAGAAGACTAGTATGCCACATGGAGTTTCTGGAAATATTCCCTTAAAAATGAATGTTCCAATACTTATTGATATAGGTGTAAATTACAAAGGGTATGCTTCCGATATGACCAGAACAATTTTTTTTGGAACTCCTGACAAGGAATTTTTAGAAATTTATGATTTAGTTAAAGAAGTGCAAAAGCAAGCATTGGATATGGTTAAACCAGGAGCAAGGGTAAAGGATATTGATCAAAAGGTTAAAGACTTTCTAGCTTTAAAGGGTTTCAGCTTAGGACACAGTACAGGTCATGGAGTTGGGCTTGAGATTCATGAATCGCCATTTATCAATGTTAATAATGAAGATGTTCTAGAAGAAAACATGGTAATAACTATTGAGCCAGGTATATACATTCCTAATAAATATGGAGTGAGAATTGAGGATTTGGTATTAGTAACTAAAAACGGTTATGAAATATTATCAAATATAGATAAAGAATTAATAATTATAGCGAGGGGAGAATATTAAGTGATATCAACAAGTGATTTTAAAACAGGTATGACAATAGAATTCGATAATGAACTTTTTACAATTGTAGAATTTCAACATGTAAAACCAGGTAAAGGTGCTGCGTTTGTGCGAACCAAATTGAAAAATAGAAGATCTGGGTCAATTGTGGAAAAAACGTTCAGATCAGGAGAAAAAGTAGAAAAAGCTCATTTGGAAAAGAAAGAAATGCAGTATTTATACAATGAGGGTAATGATTATCACTTTATGGATACCGAAACGTATGATCAAATTTCATTAAATGCAGTTCAATTAGGTGAAGAAAACATAAAATTCTTAAAACCTGATATGATGATTCAAGTAATGTTTTATAAAGAAGAAACTATTGGTGTAGATCTTCCAATTACTGTAATTCTGAAGGTTATTGAAACTGAACCTGGGGTCAAAGGGGACACAGCTTCCAATGTTACTAAAGCTGCTACAGTAGAAACTGGTGCGGTTATTAAAGTACCTTTATTTGTTAATGAAGGTGATGAATTGGTTATTGATACTCGTAATGGCGAGTATATATCAAGAAATTAGAAACAAGGAGGAATTAATTATGAATGAAGCAGAAAAAAGTACATTAGTAGGTAAAATTAAAATTGCAGATAATGTGGCTGCGGCTATTGCCAATATTGCTGCCCAAGAAGTAGAAGGTGTTGTTAAAGTTATTGGTAGCTCAACTTCACCTATTACAGATTTGTTTGGTAAAAAGAATTTAGCAAAAGGTGTTAAAATCAATATGGATGAAGAGGGTACTAATATTGAATTAGCTCTTGTAATTCAACATGGTGTTAATATTGTTAAAATTGCTGAAGAAGTACAAAGAAATGTTAAAGAAGCAGTAGAATCCATGACTGGTATTAGCGTTAAAAACGTTGATATTACAATCAGTGATATAGTATTTGAAGAGAAAAAGGAAGAAGTGAAGGAGTAAATTATGATTAGACGAATTTTGTCTATACTAATCCTTTTCATTATTGTTGTATTATCATTTGCAGAAACAATGGTCTGGTTATTAGGAACAGATTTAAGAATTTCTAACGACTATCTAACTCTTGGAGTATTTGGATTAGCATTAGTTGCATTAATTATACTTTCTGGTGGTAGAAGTAAAAATGATTCACAAAAAAAGATCTACATTAAACAAGATAAGGATAGTGTATTAATAACAGAGAATGCTATAAGTCAAATGGTTAAAAATGCAATTAGTAATGTAGATGAAGTACAGTCTAGCGATATTAAGATAGGCTATACTAAAGAACAAAAAATCAAGTTAAAAGTTTCAGTAATATTGGCTCTCGGCAGTAGTATCCCGAAGGTTACAAATTCTGTTGAACAAAATGTTCGTCAAGTATTTTCTGGTATATTAGAAGAAAAGTTTGAAAATGTTGAAGTTGTAATTAAAGGCTTCAGAGATTCGTCATCGGTAACAAAGTAAATTGAAAATAGAGGTGTTAAGTGAGCAGAAGAGACTCTAGAATATATGCTATGGAAATAATCTATCAAAAAGAACTGGAAACCTATGAAAATATGGGCAGTTCGGATATTAAATTGAAAATTAGTGATGAAATATTTGGAAATTCATTGATTGAAAATTTAGAGACTGATAAAGATAGTATTATAGAAAAAATAAATAGTTGCTTAATGGACTGGAGCTTTGCAAGACTTGGATACCTAGAACGGAGTATTCTTTTATTAGGATTTACAGAAATGTCAAAATTTCAAGAAATTCCACTAAATGTTTCTATAGATGAATGGGTAGACATAGCTAAAGATTATTGTGGAGAAGAAGCAAAAAAATTAATAAATGGTGTTTTAAATAATTATAAGAATAT
>CAYPYD010000015.1:0-10309 GCA_964415195.1 uncultured Eubacteriales bacterium
ATGTAGAACTTTCAACTAGACCAGAAAAAGCAATGGGTTCTGTAGAAATGTGGGACCAAGCTACTCAAGCATTGAAGGACGCATTAGATGACCTTAAAATAGACTATGAATTAAATGAAGGTGATGGGGCGTTTTATGGTCCTAAGATTGACTTTCATCTTGAAGACTCTATTGGGAGAACGTGGCAGTGTGGAACTATTCAATTAGATTTCCAAATGCCAGAAAAATTTGATCTAAGTTATATTGGTGAAGATGGAGCAAAGCATAGACCTGCAATGATTCATAGAGCAATTTTCGGGTCTGTTGAGAGATTCATTGGAATCTTGATAGAACACTATGCTGGAGCCTTCCCATTATGGTTGTCACCAATGCAAGTTAATATAATTCCTGTTGCAGAAGTTCATAATGATTATGCTTATGAAGTTGCAGGAGAACTAAAAAGATCTGGTATAAGAGTAAATGTGGATGCTAGAAACGAAAAGCTTGGATATAGGATAAGAGAAAGCCAAATGCAAAAAATTCCTTATACTTTCGTCGTAGGTGATAGTGAAACTGCAAATAGCCATGTTGCTGTAAGAAAAAGATCTGTTGGAGATCTAGGTTCCAAGCCACTTTCAGAGGTTATTGAAATGTTAGTAACAGAGAATAGTGAGAAAAAATAATTGTTTGAATTAATAGAATATTTGTGATATTCTTAGTTTGTATTTAGATGAATATGGGAGGTTTTTATATGTGGTATAAATTAGATGAACTTGAGGAAAAATATGGTTTAAATAAACTATCAGTCTATAAGTTGATTACACAAGAACCTGAATTAAGACAATATTTTAAATCTATGGAAGGTGTTTTACAAATTAATGAACAAGGAATAGGCATACTTTTAAAACATACTTCAAAAGAACCTAAGGATAAGACACCTGCTACTTTAGCAGATAACAATACAATTATCTTAAAAAAGGAAAATATTGATTCTCTAGAAAAAAACGAAACTAGTGAAGTTACTGAACCAGTTCAAACAAAAATGGAAGAAGCAGTTAAACAAGTGAACAAGGAATATGACGAAGATATAGATTTGTTCGCTGATGCATTCAATACTAGTGGCTCCTTTTTTGATGTTGAAGATGAAAAAGAAACTGTTTCGACTTTAGAACCAGAGGAAAGCTTTTTCTCAAATGTTAATATAGACTATAAGGAAGAAGAAGAAGAATCTGCCTATGAAGAAGAAGAGAATAAGATTGAACTTGAAACAGATTTTTCAGAAGGCTTGATTTTTCAAGATGCCTTATCAGAAGATGATATGGGAGAAACAGAAGAAGTGAATGTAAGTGTTTATGATGATACTGCTCCTGATGATTTTTTCAGTGATGAACCAATTGATGATAGTAAGTTCTTGAATTCTGATGCTTCCTCTATTAAAGAAATAACAGCTGCCAGTATTGATGATTATTCAATGGAAGGCTACGTTAAAGCTCTAAAAGAAAAGCTGATCATTCAAAACGAGCAAGTAAGAGCACTATCAAATTATTTAGATGTAAGTAAAAGACTTTTAATACAAGATGAAAAAATAGTTAATATTATCGAAGGAATGAATAAAAAATAATATTAGTTGGATGCTAAGAAGCCTTGTTTAGTGTAATCTAGACAAGGCTTCTTTTTATTAAGGGGGTAAGCAATGAAATTTACTAGTTCACGTGAATTTTTGAAAGACAGAAGGATGTTGTTTTTCTTATTTGGAACATTCTTTTTTATGATTAACATCGCAGTTTCTTATTCAATTGTACCTGTATATTTGATTAGTCAGCAGGCTACTCTATCACAAGTAGGTATTTCCAGCACGATATATAGTTTATCAGCTATAGTACTTAGGATTTTCCTAGGTCCCTTGGCTGATAAAAAAGGAAGAAAGTTTTCACTTTTAATAAGTGCTGTTTCTTTCATTTTATCCTGGATACTAATCTGGATAGCCCCTTCATTTTCATTACATATTATAGCCAGGATGCTTCAAGCTATTGGTTTAGCACTATATATGTCAACAGGAAGTTCAGTGATCAGTGATGTAGCTGAACCTAAAATACTTGGTACTTGTATGGGTCTATATAGAGGTTTTTTAGGACTAGGCTTTGTTCTTGGTCCCGTAATTTCCTTTAAATTAATTGAGATAAGTTTTTCTGCAATGTTTTTAGGTAATATTGCTTTTGCAACTATTTCCTTGTTTCTATTGTCATTTATAAAGGAGACTGGTGTTATCAGTAAGGATAATATCATTAAGAAAAAACATTTCTTCGCCAACTATATTATTCTATTAAGGAATCAAAATCTTCTTAGATACTATTTGCTGGTTGTTACTATTACAAGCGGATTTGGAATATTATCAACAAATTCAGCAATTTACCTTAGTGGATTAGAAGGAGTAATATCTCCAAGTCTATTTCTATTCTCACTTGCTAGTGTTGGAATGATAGCATCTTTTCTTGGTGGCCGATTAGTCGATAAGTTCGGTATTAAGAGAGTAATTATTCCAGCAGTAATATTAGCATTGGCTGGCTTCCTTGCAATGGCTCTGATTGGAAATGTCGGGAATATTGCAATATTATTTGTAATTATTTCTGTCGGATTTGGAACTAATAGTACAGTAATTAGTTCAATAACTGGAATTGAAAAAGGAACAAGAAAAGATTTAATGGCTACTTCATTTTCTATTCAAGAAAGTGCTTATGATGGAGGTTTTGCAATAGGCAATTTTATATTTGGATTTTTAGTCATTAGTTTAGGTTATAGCTATAGTTTTTTCATTATTGGATTATTAATGGGCATAAGTTATTTAACTATTTTCATGACAGATTATATGTTTAGGAAAAAGTCTGTTGACATTTTATGATTAGAATAATACAATAAACTGATTGTTGTAGCTTGAAAGGTGAATAGAAATGAAAATCAATAGTATTAAAGATTTTTTTAGAAGTAAAATAGTATGGTTTTTCCTTACTGGAACATTCTTTATGATGTTAAATATGTCAATGGCATATATTGTTATACCAGTTTATCTTGTATCTACAGGTGCTTCAGTTGCACAAGTAGGTATGTCTACAGCCTTTTATAGTATTGTTGCTGTTATTTTAAGAATATTTCTTGGACCAGTAGCTGATAACAAGGGCAGAAGGTTTTCAATGTTGGCAAGTACATTTGCTTTTTTAGTAGGCACAATATTTATTTGGCTGGCTCCAAGTTATGGTTGGCATTTAGCAGCACGTGCTATACAAGCAATTAGTTTAGCTTTGTTTATGTCGACTGGTAGTTCAGTTATTAGTGATTTAGCTGAAGAAAATATATTGAGTACATTTATGGGTATTTATAGAGCACTACTCGGATTAGGATTTATGATTGGACCAATTTTTTCACTTGCTATGATTGAAATAAGTTATGATGCGATGTTTTTAGCCAATATATTAATCTCGATCATTGCCTTTATATTATTGTATCAGGTTCAGGAGACTTGTATTTATCATAAAACAAATAGCAGTAAAAACATATTTAGTGATTACAAGGGGCTTTTGGGTGATCGTAGGTTAAGAAAATATTATTTTCTAACTGTAATGTTAGCTGGTGGGTATGGTACGGTTATGGCTAATGCTGCAAATTATTTAAACAAACTTGATACAGGTTTATCGGCAAGTTTATTTATTTTTTTATTAATGGCATCTGGTATGGTTACCTCAATATCTGTAGGTTGGCTAATTGACAAATTCAGTATTAAAAAAATAATTATTCCAGCAATATTACTAGCTGTGATAGGTATGTTGGGGATGTCATTAATAAGTTGGATGGGTAATGTTGCATTATTTGCAGTAGCAATATTATTTGGAATTGGCAATAATAGCTCTGTTATTTGCGCTGTATCAGGGGTGAATAGTTTTACTACTAAGAAGTTGAAAGCAACCTCTTTTTCCATTCAGGAAAGTTCTATTGATGGAGGTAATGCTATTGGAAACTTCATATTTGGTTGGGTAGCCTTGCTATTAGGTTATGCTAATGCTTTTATTGTTCTGGGAATAATCATGGCTATCGGTTGTTTCTTATTGATAATTGATAGAGAAAAAGTTAAAGCATGATATTATGAATAGAAAAATGACTAGTTGTTGAGATTTTAATAATTTTGACAACTTTTTTATTTAATACTATAATGGTAGTATATAATGCTAAGTTTGTGCATATATACTATGGGGGAAAATCATATGAAAAATAAAAATTTGTTATTAAGGATTATTATGCTTTTAGGCGTTGTCTTATTACCTATATTTGTAAGTAGTAAAATAGTTGCTGTAGAGTCGAGTAATACGGCTTTAGAATATAGAAGTTTCATCGATTCTAATTTGGTGCAATGGAATGGTAGTGGTAAGTTTTCTGGGATTATTGGAAAAGAAACTTCTGCTTATCAAATTAAGGTTGGCACTAGGCTAGGGGATGGAACAATAGATTTTAGATCTTTTGTTAAGCATTTAGGCTGGGGAACACCTTGGAAAAATAGTGGTCAAGCTTCTGGTATAATTGGCACAGATATGTCTGGTTATCAGATGAAATTAGGTCCTGAAATCACTGATGGTAAAGTTGTATTTAAGTCTTTTGTTAGTGGTACAGGTTGGGAACCAACATGGAATGATAAAACTGTATGGTCAGGTAATGATGGGAAAAAGCTTGAAGCAGTAAGTATAAAATTAGAAGGTGCAGTCGCAAATAGATATGATATTTACTATAGTGTTTATGTTACTAATTTTGGTTGGCTTGGTTGGGCCAAAAATGGTGAGAACGCTGGTACTTTAAACTATAATTATCAGATTCAAGCCATGAAGGCTCAATTGGTTGACAAGGGTGGAGCGGCACCTGGAACTACTACTGGTGCATATTTACAAAAATTGGAAGAGGGTCTAGCGGGCGATATTGTTTTGATGCAGATGCAAAATGGTGGTGGCTTCTTATTTGAAGATGGTGGCCAATTGAAACTTGGTAGATATACTGCAGTGGAAAACAAGGATTTTTACAAATGGAAAAAAATTGAATTACCAGCTAACTCTGGCAAGTATGTTCTTCAAAATATAGGTTCTAAAAAACTTTTAGGTGATAATTTATCATTACAGGAATTTGATAATAGTGATGGACAGTTCTGGAATCTAATAGAAAATCCTATTGGAAATACGACTTCAACTTATAATGTTAAGAATGTTCTTAAGAATCAAAATATAAATGGGGTTCTAAGTTCAGTAAATGTTGTTACCCCAACTTTGGCGACGGTAAGTACTTCGAAGGACCAAAAAGTGAATTTTATAAATGTAGCTGACTCAAATGCATATGAAATAATGGGGGCTTCAACAATAAGTAAAGAAGCAGTTAAGGATTATCTAATATCGAAGATAGGCTCAGCATATTTTAACAGTTCCACTCCAATTTATCCTGGATCATCTATAACTATTAATCAATACTATAATAGGGTTTTAAATGCATACTATAGTATAGCTACTACATATGGTGTTAGACCAGAAGTAGCAATAGCACAAGCCTTCCATGAAACAGGTTATATGAAATTTGGTGGATTGGTTGAAGTTGGTGATTTTAACTTTGCTGGTATATATGCTACAGGAAGCCCTATAACACAGGCAGAATCAACGAATTTAAGAGGTGCAGATCCTAACAAAGTTGAGTTAATAGCTGGTGATATGGCTGCTAGATTTAAAACCATTGAATATGGGGTAGAAGCACACATTCATCATTTATTGGGTTATACAACAAATGTTGCACTGACTGATGTGAATAGCGATGGAGTTAAAGAAATATTTGGTGTAACATTGGCAAGTCCTAGGTTTGAATTACTAAATATGCTTAATAAGCGTAATACAGGACCTATACTTCCTGCATTAAATGGACAATGGGCTGTACCTGGAGATGTTTATGGGCAAAACATTATGAAAATTGTCAAAGGAATGCCATCACCTGTAATCACTAAAGCTTTAATAACAGAGGGGATATATGCTATCGATTCGACCTTTAGTGATTTAAGATTGGATGTTAATAATGCATCTTTAGCAAATAATGTTGGGATATTACAATATACAAGCAATAACGGTAATAATCAATATTGGAACATTGAGCATATTTCTGACAAAGAATATAGAATTGTTTCAATAAAAAGTGGTAAAGCTCTAAGTGTTAGGAATAATACAGTTGTTCAGGATACTTGGGTGGGTGATGATGCACAGTTATGGACTTTTAGTCCCAATCCAGATAATGGCTATAAGATATTAAACGTTGCCAATAATATGAGTTTATCTCTTGCTTCTGAATCTAAAATTAATGGTATTGAAATTGTTTTGAATTCCGATTATAGATTAGGCTCAACAGATTTTAAACTTGTTGCATCAAGTTATAACAAATCAGATTTAGTATCAGAAACTAAGGCTATAAAAGGTGTAATTGATGGTGTCTATAATATAAGAAACACGACAAGTAACAAGTTAGTAAATATACCACCTAAGGAGCCAATAGGTTCAAGATTATCATACATAAGTCCGAATCCAAGGAATATGACCCAAGTTGACCAATGGTCAGCTAATGGTTCTATTGCACAAAAATTCAAAATTATTAGAATGTCATCTGGAGAGTACAAGATTGTCAGTGTTAGTAGTGGAAAGTTATTGACTGTTAATGATGCTACTGAGAATGGACCTGTATTTCAACTCTATGATATAGTTAGTGATAATAGGCAGTTTTGGAATATTACCTATGATGGTTCTGCATATGTTTTGAAAAATGCTTATACAAATAAAAATCTTATTGCCTCAAATGTTGTGCTTGAAGAAAGTCCTTTAGTACAAAGTTCAAACACACAAAGTTGGACTTTAAATAAATTATCTAACATTCCTAATTTTGAAGAAAAGTCTAAAGGATTGTCAGGAAAGGTTATTTGGATAGACCCTGGGCATGGTAGTGCTTTTAATGGATCGTATGATCCAGGTGCTGTAAGAACTGGGATTAGAGAAGTTGATTCTAATACATGGTATTCATTAGAACTAGCTGAAAAACTAAGAGCAGGTGGAGCAACAGTCCTACTTACTAGAACAACTTCTGATCCAGGATTGACTATAGATAATAGACAAAGAGCGCATATGGCAAGTGAAGTTAATGCAGATATTTTTATAAGTGTACATAGTAATGCATCAACTTCAATAAGTGCAAATGGTGTTGAAACATATTATTATAAACCTGATGATATTAATCAAGAAAATACAGATGATCCATATTATTCAGCTACATATAACTATGATCAACGTATAATAAAATCTAAAGCTTTAGCTAATTATATAAACCCTAAAATGGCAGTTGGTGGAGGTTTTGCAAATAGAGGTGTTATGGGGAAGGATCTTGCAGTAACTAGGGAAACATCCATGGCGGCAATTTTACTCGAAATAGGATTTATCTCTAATGATGGTGATAAAGCTAAAATACTAAATGCAGCTAATAGAACAAGTACAGTAAATGGTATTTATCAAGGTATATTAGATTACTTCAATAATGAATATTAAATTTTTAAACTTTAAAAACACCTCATTTCTATCTTGAAATGAGGTGTTTTTCTATTTATTTATTATTTAACAACTACATAAAGGGTTAAGTAACCAGTTTCTCTATATACTTTAATTCTTAAGTCATCACCAAAATCCAATCTGTACATTGCAGATTTTAATTGTGCAGATGTTTTTATTTCAGTTTTGTTGATAGCAACTATAATATCATTTGCTCTTATACCAGCATTACTAGCGTTAGTTTTTTCAATAACACTACCTACTAAAACACCTTCTGGAACTTTATAGTAATCAGCCATATCCTTAGTAATATTAGTAAGATTACTAACACCCAAATTAGGGTGAACCACCGTACCAGTTCTGATGATTTCTTCAATTATTGGCTTAGCATCATTAATAGGAATTGCAAAACCTAATCCTTCAACACCTGCTTGAGCAACTTTAATACTGTTTATACCAATAAGCTGTCCTAAAGAATTAATTAAAGCACCACCACTATTACCTGGATTTATAGCGGCATCGGTTTGTAGGACTCTCACAACTACCGAATTGCCACTTGGAGCTGTATAGGTAAGTTCTCTTGAAATTGCACTAATCACACCTACAGTGACAGTATTCGCTAATTCAGAACTTATAGGAGAACCAATTGCAATAGCCATCTGTCCAGCCTTTAGAACACTAGAATCACCAAGTTCTATTGATGTAAGATTTGTAGTGCTTTCTAATTTTATTACAGAAATATCCAAATCAGCATCTCCACCGATTCTGGTTGCCTTAATTACCCTACCATCAAGAAGGGTAACTGTTAAGTCTCCTTCATCACCTACAACATGATAATTTGTCACCACATAACCCAATGCAGAATCAATAATTACACCTGAACCTAAAGATGAAGAACCAAGACCAGCACTTCTAGAAATTTGAACTACTGAAGGAGAGGTCTTGCTAACAATATCAGGGATTGATATATTTTCACCTATCAATACTTCATTTACAGACCCGCCCTCATTGTTACTAGCTAGCTGATACCGCTCTGTAATAGATAGAACACCAGTATAAAGAACAATAGCAATCAATGCTCCAATAATACCAGCTAAAATCAGTCTTAAATAATCCTTCATTAAATTCACCTCATTTTTATAGTCTGCTTAAGTATTCATAAGCCATTTGTCCTGCTATAGCCCCATCGCCAACTGCAGTAGAGACTTGTCTCAAATCTTTGGAGATTATATCACCACAAGCAAATAAGCCCGGAATAACAGACTCCATTTTTTCATCAACAACAATATGACCAGAATCATCTGTTGCCAGAATATCCTTTACAAAATCAACATTCATTATTTGACCTATTGCCAGGAAAACTCCATTGACAAATAGACTAGTTATTTCTTCAGTTTTTGTATCCTTAAGAATTATTTCAGAAACCTTGGTTTCTCCTTTTATTTCCACAGGAACCTTCTCTAAAACTAAATGCACATTAGCATGTTCCTTCAATTTATCTACTAATATTTTGCTGCCTCTAAAAGTGTTTCTTCTATGGATTAAATATACTTCCTTGGCAATACTAGCAAGATATACTGCATCTTCAAGAGCAGTATTACCACCACCAATAACAGAAACAATCTTATCCTTAAAGAAGAAACCATCACATATTGCACAATAGGAAACACCTTTGCCTGAGTACTCACTTTCACCAGGAATATCTAAAGTTCTTGGATATCCTCCAGTTGCTACAATAACAGATTTAGTTTCAACAGTACCTGTTGAAATATCGATTGTAAATCCGTGAGGTTTTCTTGTTATTTTTTTAGCTGTTTCATTAATAAGTGAAAAATTAGCAAAAGAACTAATCTGCATGAACATATTTGTTGCTAGTTCCATACCAAGCACACCATCGGCAAAACCTGGATAATTATCTATTTTTTCTGTTTTTAATAATTGCCCACCAGGAGCTCCCTGCTCCATTATACATACATTAAGACCACTTCTTAGAGCATAAAGGGCTGCAGTCATACCAGCAGGTCCTGCACCAATAATTGTTACATCTAGCATATTATCACTCCTAAACATCTTGATTAATTAAATTATCTAATAATACTATTCTAACATATCTATTATCTTTTCCTTAGTGATTTCATCACTTGTTTTAAAATTATTTTTCGAATATTCTCTCAGCAATTTTTGAGCCTGTACATAAATTGCGGACTCCAGTCTAATTTTTTGTAATTCACAACTTAAATTATCAGGATTACTTAAGTCACCGCCATATTTCAAATTATTACTGTGACAACCACCGCTGCAATAGAAACGAGCCCAACAGTCTTTACATTTTTCCTTAGTATAAATATTTATATTTTGGAAAATATTACTAAGTGCATCATTAAAAGTATTAGTCATAATATTTCCGAGGCAATAGTCCTTATTTTCTATTAATTGATGACATGGGAAAATGTCACCTATAGGAGTTATAGCAAGGTATTCAAAGCCTGCTCCACATGCTGTAATACGTTTGTAAATGCAGGGTCCACCTTTTAAATTAATATTGAAATGGAAAAAATCCAAAGGTTTATCTTCTGATAACCAATTTAAATACTTTTCAGCTAAGATATCATAGCTTTGTCTTATAGTTTCAAGATCATCATAAGTTAAGTCTCCACCTATAACTGGTTCCATAGATAAATGCTCGAATCCTAGTTCCTTCAAAACTTCAATATCATTATAGAAATCAAGATTACCTT
>CAYPYD010000016.1:0-9838 GCA_964415195.1 uncultured Eubacteriales bacterium
TTTTTATTTCACCTACATCAGTTATTGCATTCAAAAATTATATCCTCTTTCTTAATTTACTATAGCGATATCGTCTACAAATATATTTACAACCTTATCCATATGAGGAATATAATGTTCTACAGCATAACTTACTTGATCCATAATATTTTGAGCTATTGCATCAATTTTTCCACCGTAAGCTAAAATTACATGTACGTTTATTTCGCAAACGCCATCTTTATATAATACTTCAATACCTTTGTCGTATTGTTCTTTACCTAAAAACTTTTGAATTCCTTCTTTGAAATTTTTGGAAACCATACCTACTACACCATAACACTCAACTGCAGCTTTGCCAGCTACTTTACTTACCAGGTTTTCTGAAATATCAATTTTACCCTCTTGTGTTACTTTTAGTTCTACCATATCAAATTCCTCCTCATTAGAAACATCTATTTACTATATTATATCAGATTACCAATAAATTAAAAACCTTGAAAATTATATTATTTTCAAAATATAAACTTGATTTCTTATTTTACATTTGCTATAATTTTAGAGTATTGATTTAGATATATTTCGTTTGTGATAGATAGGAGGTGCCAAATATGGCAAAATGCGAGATTTGTGGAAAAGGTCAAATGTCTGGAAACAATGTAAGCCACTCTCATGTTAAAACTAAAAGAAAGTGGAATCCAAACATTCAACCAGTAAAAGCTTCAGTAGCTGGAGAATCAAAAAAGCTTAATGTATGCAGTCGTTGCCTACGTTCTGGCAAAGTAGAAAGAGCTTAATAGCCAACCTAGTGTTGATTTCTTACTGGAACAAACATTTAATAAAATAAAAGTAAATGAGCAGGAATACCTGCTCATTTTTATTTGTCTGTTATTTTAGGTTCTATTATTTTTTCTGTCGTTACCTTTATATTTGTTGCTTCCTTTTGTATGATTTCAGGCAGGGTTATATCAATTCTAGTTATAACACCTGCACTATTTCTTATTTCTAATACATTTTCTACTCTGCCTGGATTGAAAAACTCAAAGGTAAGCTCAAAAGAATCTCCTTTGCCAAGGCTTGGTTTATTAAATCCATTCAAAGGATAATAAGGTAAATCATTATCGTCTATTAACTTTACATAGCTATATGGATCTACATTTTTCCCAGAAAATACACCGGCCATAACTTTAATTTTGGCCTTATTATCTTCCACTGTAGTACTTGTCACAGCATACTTTACATCAATTTTCACTTTTTCCTTATTGTCCTTTACCACCAAGACTACTATGGCTAAAACTGACAATATTAATAATAATATTGACAATAGAACTATAAGCTTATTTTTCACAAGTGACTCCTTCTATTCTTGTTCAAGCATAGCATCTTTTCTTGAAAGTTTGAGTCTTCCTTTATCATCAATGCCCATAGCTTTGACTAGGATTTCGTCTCCTTCTTTAACTATGTCTTCGACTTTGTTTACTCTCTTTACATCAAGTACAGATATATGCACAAGCCCTTCTCTTCCAGGGTTGCCATAGACACCTTCAATGACTTCTACAAAAGCGCCAAAATCAGTGACTTTTTTAACTTTACCTAGGTAAATTTTACCAATTTCCACAACAGCACATATTTTATTGATAATATCAATTGCGCTATCAATAGCTCCTTGGTCAACACCTGCTATTTCTACACGTCCACTATCGTCTATGTTGATACCAACACCTGTTTCTTCGATAATCTTCTTGATCATCTTGCCCCCAGGTCCAATAATCTCTCTGATTTTATCTGGATCTACATCCATGGAGATAATCTTTGGTGCATATGGAGATAATAATTCTCTATTTGCATTTAGTGTCTCATTCATAATGTTCATAATATGCATTCTACCAGCTTTAGCATGCTCTAATGCTGTTTCAAGTATTTCTCTATTAATACCATCGATTTTTATATCCATTTGTAAGGCTGTTACACCATCTTTAGTACCGGCAACTTTAAAGTCCATGTCGCCTAGATGATCTTCCATACCCTGAATATCTGTCAAAATGGCAATTTTGTCGCCTTTTTTAATCAATCCCATAGCAATACCAGATACTTGACCTAGAATTGGAACTCCTGCTGACATCAAAGATAGTGAGCTCCCACAAACACTACCCATTGAGGTTGAACCATTAGAGCTTAATGCTTCAGAAACAACCCTCATAACATATGGAAAATCTTCTTGACTTGGTAATACTGGAACTAGTGCTCTTTCAGCTAAACTACCGTGTCCTATTTCTCTTCTACCAGGTCCTCTATTAGGTCTTGTTTCACCAACACTATATGCTGGGAAATTATAATGATGCATGTATCTTTTAGATGTAATAGTATTTATATCATCAATAATTTGCTCGTCACTATTTGGTCCTAGAGTTACAACACTCAAAACCTGTGTTTCTCCTCTTGTAAATAATGCAGAACCGTGTGTTCTTGGAAGAACATCAACTTCACACGTTATAGGTCTAACCTGTGTTAATTTTCTATTATCAATTCTTATTTGTCTGTCTAACATCAAATCTCTAAAAGCTTCTTTTTCGATGTTTTCAAATTGATCCTTGAACCATCTTAGTAATTCTGGTTTTTCAGCTAATGCTTCTGCTTTATCAGCGAAGTATTCCTTGATTAATGTATCTTTCATCAAACCAATCTTTTCGTCTCTTGCTTGTTTAGCTAGGTTATCAGTTAGAATTTCTTCTATGCATTGATTTACTGCAGGAGTAATAAAATTATTGAAGCTTTCAATTGCTTCATTATCTTTTTCCTCTGGTACAAATACAAATTTATCTTTACATAGACCTAGCTTTTCTGCTTCATTTCTAAAATCAATTATAAAGTCTACTATTCTTTTAATTTCTTCATGTCCAAATAATATTGCTTCTAGCATAATATTTTCTGGAACGATCTTTGCTCCAGCTTCAACCATCATTACTGCTTCTTTTGTTCCAGCGACAGTTAGGTTAATTAAAGATGCATCTCTTTGTTCTAAATTAGGATTAATGATAAATTTACCATCAATATATCCTACTCTAACTGCTCCTATAGGACCATCAAATGGTGCGCTTGATAGGTGTAATGCAGCAGATGCTGAGTTCATAGCCAGAATATCTGGTTCGTTGTCATCTTCTACTGAAAGTATAGTACAAACTATTTGTATATCATTCTTGTATCCCTCAGGAAATAGTGGTCTGATTGGTCTGTCTATTAGCCTTGCAGTCAGAATTGATCTTTCTCCAGCTCTGCCTTCTCTTTTAATAAAGCCTCCTGGTATCTTTCCTGCAGCATACATTTTTTCTTCTACGTCTACAGTTAATGGAAAAAAGTCCATTCCTTCTCTTGGTTTTTTGGCAACTGAAGCTGCCGCAAGTACTACTGTATCACCATAAGTGCTTAGTACTGCTCCGTCAGCTAGTTTAGCCATCCTGCCTGTTTCCAGGGTAAAGGTGCTATTACCTAGTTGTATTTTTTTAATTAATGGGTTGTTCACTTGGTTTCCTCCAAATCTTTCTCTTCTATTCTTTCTACTTTTTAATCCCTTTTATTGTATCCTATTTTATAGTTTCAAGCAATAGTTAAGGGAGTAGGCAAAAACCTACTCCCTTAAACGATAAGTTATATATTTATCTAAATTTCATCAATAATTTTTAATACATCTTTATTTTCTGGTATGTCGGACATAGAGTGTCCATAGTAGACAAAACGTGCAAATCCAGTCTTGTCAATTAGGACTTGAGCAGGCATTCTTCCTAACTTAAAAATATTAATCTCCTGTCCATAGGTTTTCAGTATGCTGTTCTTAGCATCTGGAATCCCAATAAAATCATAGGAATTACTAATAAAGAATTTGTTGAATGCTTGCTTACTTTCTGGTCCTACAATTATTATTTTTGTTTCCTTTTTTTCAAACTCATTTTTATCAAGATGCAACTGCATCATATGCTTTTGACAAAAAGGTCAACTAAAACCTCTATTGAAAACTAACAAAACATGAAACGAACCAAGATAATCCTTTAAGGATATCCTATTCCCAAGATAATCTTCAACTTCAAAAATCGGTGCTCTTTGATTCATTTCAATTCTTCCCATGAATTATCCCCATTTCAATTAATCCAACTATATAATATTACAAATTTAATATAACACTAATTAAAATAATATACAACAAAAAAGCAAACATGGTATATACCATGTTTGCTCAATTATATAAATTTTATTAATTACTTTCTTAATCCAAGACGTGTGATAATACTTCTGTATCTATCAAAGTCATTCTTTTCTAAGTAATTTAAGAATCTTCTTCTTTGACCAATAAGCATCATTAATCCTCTAGTAGTATGAAAGTCTTTCTTATGTTCTTTCAAGTGTGTAGTCAAGTAAGATATTCTGTTAGTTAATAAAGCAATTTGAACCTCTGGAGAACCTGTGTCTCCTTCTTTAGTCTGATATTCAGCTATAATGTCTTTTTTTAGTTTCTTTTCCATAATTGTCCTCCTAAATAATTTTATCCCTAAAAGCCTCGTCTAAGGTCGGAGATCCTATAACCAAGCCTAAAGTTCACCATATAATATTATAACAAATATAATTAAATTTCAATACTTAACGATAATATTCTTAGAAACTGAATCAATTGCTCTGATTTTATCAATTTTTAGCTCTTCTATTAAAGCATCAACAGAAGAGAATTTCTGCACATCCCTTAGATAGTCAATAAAATATACACCAACTATTTCATCATATATATCAGCATCAAAATCAAATAAGTTAACTTCAACAACAAGTTGTTTCTCACGCTCATTAAACGTTGGTTGAAAGCCTACATTGCAAAATCCTGCATATTCTGAGCCTCTAACAGCAGCTAAAATACTATAGACTCCTGGTTTAGGTAAAAGTTTATCGGTATCAACCAACAAGTTCGCTGTTGGATAACCAATTTTTCTACCAACTCCATGACCCTTAACCACCTTGCCTTCAAGATAATAAAGTCGTCCGAGAAATTCATTTGCCTCTTTTATTCTACCTTCAGTAATAAATTTCCTAATGTGTGATGAACTAACTACCTTATGACTAATCTTAAATGCAGGTATAATCACTGAATTAAATCCAAACTTTAGACTTGAGTTAGTTAGATCAGAACTATTCCCACTTGCACCTTTTCCAAAATGGTAGTTATATCCTACTACCACATTTTTTACATGCAGTTTTTTTACCAGAACATTCTCAATAAAGTCATCCTTACTCATTCCAGCAAATTCCTTGTTAAAATCAATAATAACTACTCCATCAACTCCTAGGTTTTTAAAACAAGCAAGTTTTTCTTTGAATGTTTGCAATCTTTTAAACATTGGTTGTTTCTTAGATAAAGGGTGTGGTTCAAATGTAATAATTACAACCATACCACCTAACTTTAAGCCAGACTTGATTAATTCAAGATGACCAAGATGCAAACCATCGAAATTACCTAATATTGCGGTAATTTCACCTTCTAGATTATATTCATCTATTCCATTAAAGATAACCATTAAACACCTACATTTTTTATTATTCTTAAAATTCCTTCAACATTTTTCAATATACAAACGAGTTCATCCTTATATATACCCGCAAATATTGTTTCATTTTCAACTGGAAATCTATTTTCTATTTTTTGACCTAATTTAATTTTACTATATGCTTCTTCATCTAGTTCTATTTGTAACATCTGGTCTATGATTGCTTCGCGAACTGGTAATAGGAATGATCTATCACCTTTAGCCTCCATGTTAGCTAACACTTCAAGTTTAAGACTATTATCAATTAGAAAATGTCCTATTTGTAATCTTAATAAACTACCCATAACAGCAGGAATACCAAGTAATTCGCCTATATGGACACATAGTGTTCTAATATAGGTACCTTTGGATACACCAGCTGTAAATTTGGCTCTCCAGTAACCATCTGCAAAATATAGGTTATCCTTTACAGATAACCTTTTAATCTCTATATTCTTACTAGCTCGTTCTATTTCTATACCAGCTCTAGCATATTGATAAAGTTTTCTGCCTTTGACTTTGACACTTGAATACATTGGAGGTTTTTGTGAAATTATTGTACCTGATAAGCTTTCAATAATTTTCTCCAACTTAGAATTTTCTAGTAATTCACTTGAAAATTCTACCTGTTCTAATACACCATGTATATCTTCTGTATCAGAATTGAGACCAAATACTATCTCACCCTCATAAACTTTATACCCATCACCTACATATTCTAGTAATCTTGTTCCTTTACCCACGCCTACAACAAGAACACCTTCAGCTTCTGGGTCTAGAGTTCCAGCATGCCCAACTTTCTTAGTTTTTAATATTTTTCTTACACCATAGACAACATCATGGGATGTCATGCCTTTTTCTTTAAAGACATTAATTATTCCATTCATTATTTTTCAAACCTTCAACTATTTTGTTTAATGCGAACTTCATAGCTTCATCTAGTGGTTTTCTTATTCTAAATCCAGCAGCTCTTTTATGACCTCCGCCACCAAATCCAGCAGCCATTTTATTTGCATCTATTTCGCTTTTTGTTCTTATGGATATTCTGATTTCATCTTTGTTGAATTCTTTGAAAAGAATTGCAACTTCACTAGTTGATACTTTTCTAGGGTAATCAACATAGTTTTCTATATCACCAGATGTCAAATTATTAGCATTTATATCTTCATAATTAAGATAAGTATAAGCTATATATCCATCCATCAAATATTCTAAATTATTCAATATAGTTCTAACACCGGCAATTTGTCCGATACTTTCATTTTCATATACAAATTTTCGCATATTATTAAAATCAGCATTCATTTCATGCAAAATACTCACTAGAGCTACTGTAGCGCTAGTAGTAGATTCATATGTCAAATTACCTGTATCTGTCATAACCCCAGTATAGATAGCAGTTGCAGCTTCACTTGGTATAAAACCGAATAAGTCAAGATATATGCTACCTACTATTTCAGAAGTGGCAGCCATTTTGGGAAATACAAAATTTTTACTTCCAAAGAAATCATTACTAATATGATGGTCAACATTAATTATCCCATCATAATTATGAAATATATCTTCTAGAACAAAGCCTATTCTGTCTAATTTGCCAGAATCCATTATAAATACAAGATATTTCTCTTTTTTTTCTTCTTCACTTAAATCTTCAAGTTTTCTAATTTTGATTTTATTTTCTAAAAAACTGTATTTATCTGGAATATTATCTTTATTGATAACTAATGGATCAAAACCTAATTCCTTAAGTAAGAAACCCATACCAATTGATGAGCCAATCGCATCACCATCAGGTGATTCATGACTCACAACAAGCATTGGTTGTATTTTGAGTTTTTTTAGATATTTTTTAAATTCCTTCATATCTATTCTTTCTCTTCTTCATCTTCATTGTTAGGTTTATTTTCCTTTTCAATGCTCTTTAATATTTTATTAATTTTCAAGCTATAGTTTAGAGTGTCATCTATGAAAAAGGCAATTTCAGGAACTATTCTCAATTTAAGTTTCATTCCAATTTGTTTTCTTATAAAACCTTTACCCTTATTTAATGCATCTAAACCTGCTTTTGCTTTTTCTTCATCAAGATGACTTATGAAAATCTTGGCGAACGATAGGTCCTTTGCTACTGTTACATCAGTAATAGAAATTAAGTTTAATCGAGGATCCTTAAGATCCTCTCTTATTACTTCCGCTAAAACTTTCATTAATTCACCCTCTAGTCTTTGACTACGATGATGTTTTCTTATCATAATTTACTCCTAATCTAACTTCCTAGCAATACTTTCTAAAGTATATGCTTCAATTATATCTCCAACTCTTACATCGTTAAAACCGACTACACTCAAGCCACACTCATAACCTTGTGCAACTTCTTTAACTTCGTCTTTAAAACGTTTTAGTGAGTCTATTTCACCTTCGTGTATAATTATTCCATCTCTTAAAACTCTCAATTTGGAATTATTAGTTACTTTTCCATCAAGAACATAACAACCAGCTACAAGACCAATTTTTGGCACCTTAATAACTTGTCTTACTTCGACTGAACCAAGTTCAACTTCCTTGATTTCTGGTGCTAGAAGTCCACTTATAGCTTTCTTGATGTCATCTATAACTTCATAGATGACACGATATAGTGTTACATTGACTTCTTCTTCAGCTGCAAGTTTTTTTGAATTAGTGTCTGGTCTAACATTGAAACCTATAATCAATGCATCTGATGACATAGCTAACTTAACGTCAGTTTCTGTAATTGCCCCAACACCTTCGTGAATTATATTTACTTTAACTTCATCACTTTGAATTTTTCTAATTGATTGTGATAAAGCTTCTACAGATCCATGAACATCACCTTTAACGATTATATTCAGTTCCTTCAAATTGCCTTCACTGATTTTTTCAAATAAGTTTTCAAGTGAAACCATCTGATTTTTTCTTCCACGTTCTTCTTTTTTTACAATTTTTCTTTGATCAGCCAAGTAAGCTGCGAGTTTTTCATCTTTAACAGCTTGGAATACATCACCAGCTTCTGGCACTACAGATAATCCTAATACTTCAACAGGTGTAGCTGGTCCGGCACTTTTAATGCTTTTGCCACCGTCATTCATCATCGCTTTTACCTTACCATAGGACTCTCCGGCCAATATCATGTCTCCGATTTTTAAAGTTCCTTTGTTGATAAGTAATGAGGTAACAGTACCTTTTTCTTTATCTAGCCTGCCATCAATAACAAATCCTTCAGCTAATCTATTTGGATTGGCTTTTAGCTCTAACATTTCGGCTTGTAATTGTATCATTTCTAGCAATGTATCTATGTTTTCATTGTTTTTAGCTGAAACAGGTACAAAAATAGTATCTCCGCCCCATTCTTCTGATACAAGTCCATATTCTGTTAATTGTTGCATCACTCTAGTAGCATCTGCCCCTTCTTTATCAATCTTATTAACAGCAACAATAATAGGTACTTCAGCTGCTTTAGAGTGGTTTATAGCTTCTATAGTCTGAGGCATAACGCCATCATCTGCGGCAACGACAAGTATTGCAATGTCGGTAATTTTCGCTCCCCTAGCACGCATTGAAGTAAAAGCAGCATGCCCTGGTGTATCGATAAATGTAATTTTCTTTCCAGCATGATGTACTTGGTATGCCCCAATGTGTTGAGTAATTCCACCAGCTTCAGTTGCAATTACATTTGTTTTTCTTATTGCATCTAAAAGTGAAGTTTTACCATGGTCAACGTGTCCCATTACTGTGATAATAGGAGGTCTTGATTTCAATGTTTTTGGATCATCATCCTCTACAAGAAGTTCTGTTTGTCTCTTTAATGATTTGAATTCAATTTCTTCAATTCCATATTCTGTAGCAATTAGCGATGCTGTATCAAAATCAACAAATTGATTGATTGTAGCCATAACTCCTAATGTAATTAATTTTTTAATTATTTCACCAGATGCTTTATTTAAACGCATAGCTAAATCTTTAACTTGTATTTCTTCTCCTAAAGTTATTTTTTTTAAGTTAACTTCAATTTTTTCAACATCAGACTTTTGTCTTCTATTTCTGTTCCTTTTATTATATTTCCATCTATCGTCACCATCACCCATTCTGTTGCTTTTATATTCAACTTTGGCTGGACCCGGCTTTTTAACTTCTACTTTTTTCTTAAAATCTTTTTTAACTCCAGGTGAATTAGTTCCTGGAGCGTCTACCTTGGCGATTGGTCTATCACCTTGTGGTCTAGGTTGTTGAGGCGGTCTGTCACCTTGTGGTCTAGGTTGTTGAGGCGGTCTGTCACCTTGTGG
>CAYPYD010000017.1:0-6915 GCA_964415195.1 uncultured Eubacteriales bacterium
AAGGATATACCCCTCGACTATTAAATTCATTAATCTTATTGTTAATTCTATTTATTGTTGCCTTGAGTTCTCTTTCATTGGAAATATCTAAGATTAGAAAAAATTCATCACCACCATAACGTGCTATGAAATCATTTGTTCTAATGGAACTTTTTAATAATTTACCAGAAATTTCCAGAGCTTTGTCACCGATCTCATGACCAAATGTATCATTGATAGTTTTAAAATTATTTATATCCAACATTATTGCAGAAAAGGTTTTATATTTTGTGGCTGCATTAATTTTTTCTTTTATATAACTTTCAAATCTTTTTCGATTATATAAACCTGTTAAATGATCAGTAGACATACTTGTATTCTGAATATATAAAAAAGCAATTAACAGTGAAAGTACAATACCATTCAACATGATTGATATACCGTAAAAAAGCACTTGTAAAATAATGCTGATTAAAGGTGGTACAGCAAATAAGGCAAGGGGTAAATAGACTTTTTTACCTATATTATTGCGGTATTTAAGTATTAAAATAGAAGCAAATAGTATTATAGCAACTGTAATGAAAGCAGGAACTATAAAATATGGGCCCCTGTAATATATATTGTTTTTATCTATATAGTAAAACCATCCAAAATATAGATTGAGTAATACCATAAGAGCGTTAATTAGATTAATACTTAACAATGGTGTTATTATTTTTTTTGTTTTCTTTTCCTGATTGAAAATTTGATAATGTACATACGTCAACCAAAGAGAAGCTAATACAGGGCTTATTAGAAAAATTAAAAAATTACCAACATGATTAAATATGGTGTAAATAGTATCTGGATTACCATCGAATCTGCTAAATATATCAAGTACAAGCAAAATTATAGTCAACTGTATCATTGACATGAAAATCTTATTATTAAATTTCTTCTTATCGTCAATTTTATTAGAGTGATTATATATAACAATTAAAATTAAGATAGAATATATGTTTATAATTAGATTATTTGCTAAACTCATATATTTCTCCTGTCTATTTACCTACAACCATATTTCTTCCTGCTTTTTTTGCTTTATAGAGGTTTTCATCAACACATTGAACAAAATTTTCTATATCGTAATCATTTTCACTATTGTTAGTACATAGCCCAAAACTTGCTGTCAGCCTTATTCTTTCTCCATTATATATGAAAACTGCTTCCTCAATTGATTTCCTTAATCTTTCTGCTACTATCAATGCTGTTTGAAAATCTGTTTGTGTAAGGCAAATCATGAATTCTTCCCCACCAAATCTTGCAATCCAATCTTTTTCTTCTCTAAGATTAGTTTTTAGTATATGACAAAATTCTTTTAATATATAGTCACCAGCCAGGTGACCATAGGTATCATTTATTAGTTTAAAGTGGTCAATATCTGTGATTAATAAGGATAGAGGTTCTTTGTTAAGTTTGGCTATGACCAATTCCACTGGCAGTTTTTCTTGGATGTATCTTTTATTATAGATATTTGTAAGATCGTCTGTAACTGCAGCTAGACTGGCCATTTCAAGAAGTTTTACTATTTCTGAACTTTTTGATAATTTGGAATCATCCAATATCATACTTTTTGTAACATCTTTTATTAGTTCAACTACAATAGTTTCCTCTTCTAGTTTTATGGGAATTGCTGTTGCCATAATGATTTTATCGTCAGTAGTTTCAATCTTTATGTAAACATCATTTTCGTTGTATGCTCTCATTGAGATACAATTATTACAAATCTTGTTTTTATTCCAGATATTATAGCAATTTTCGAATTTTTCATTAAGCTCTAACTCATCCTTATCTCTTTCGAAAACAACTGTTTTATTAATAGGATCTATAACTCTTATTAATTGGTACATATGATCAAAACTCATTACTTGTTGGATAAGTTTGTCTAATTCTTCTGTATTTAAATTCATATACGCCCCCATCTTAGACAAAAGTCTAGTTTATTATTAATTCAATTTAATATTCATTACGTTTATTATATCATTTATAAATAAAAATCTATCCTTATATAAAAAAATAAAGGGCAATTATGCCCTTTATTTTATCAATTATGTTTTTGTTACTTACTTAATATCAAAACGATCTGCATTCATTACCTTGTTCCAGGCTAATACAAAATCTTCAATAAACTTGTCGTTGGCATCATCCCCTGCATAGACTTCAGCTATAGCCCTGAGCTCTGCATTTGAACCAAATATTAAGTCTACTCTTGTGGCAGTCCATTTAAGTTCATTAGATTTGCGGTCTCTACCTTCGAATACTTCACTTTCTTCACTTATTGGCTTCCATATAGTTTCCATATCTACTAAGTTAACAAAGAAATCATTACTTAGAGTTTCTGGTCTAGTGGTAAATACCCCATGTTTTGATTGACTATAATTAGTATTCAAAACACGCATTCCACCAACTAAGACTGTCATCTCTGGGGCTGTCAATGTCAATAACTGTGCACGATCAACCATCATTTCTTCAATTGAAACTGCGAATTTAGTTTTTTGATAATTGCGGAATGCATCAGCTTTAGGTTCTAGTACTTTAAATGAATCAATATCGGTCATTTCTTGTGTAGTATCTGTACGTCCAGGTAAGAAAGGTACAACCAAATCCTTCCCTGCATTTTTGGCAGCTTTTTCAATTCCTGCATTTCCAGCTAATACTATAAGGTCTGCAAGTGAAACTGTCTTATTTCCACTTTGTTCACCATTAAATTGATCCTTAATTTTCTCTAAAGTTACAAGTACCTTCTCTAATTGATCTGGTTGATTAACTTCCCAATTTCTTTGAGGTTCAAGTCTTACTCTAGCTCCATTTGCTCCTCCACGTTTGTCTGAACCACGGAAAGTTGAGGCTGAAGCCCAAGCTGTTGTAACTAATTGTGATACTGTAAGACCTGAATCAATTATCAACTTCTTCAGTTCTTTAGCATCTTTTTCATCAATTAAATCATGATTAACTTTTGGCACTGGATCTTGCCAAATAAGGTCTTCTTTAGGCACTTCTGGACCTAGGTAACGTGATTTAGGTCCCATGTCACGATGTGTCAATTTAAACCAGGCACGAGCGAATGCATCGGCAAATTTTTCTGGATTATCTCTATATTCAAGTGCAATTGGTTTGTATTTTGGATCCATCCTTAAGGATAGATCAGCTGTTGTCATCATAGGTGCATGTTTCTTATTTGGGTCATGAGCATCTTCTACAGTTTCAGCTGCTGCAGGGTCTGATGGTTTCCACTGCCAAGCTCCTGCCGGGCTTTTTATTAAGTCCCAGTCGTATTTGAATAACGTATCTAAGTAACCCATATCCCATTTATTAGGTTTTGGTTTCCAGGCTCCTTCAATACCGCTTCCTATTGCATCTCCGCCTTTACCGCTTTTGAAGGTACTTTGCCATCCAAGACCCATATTTTCAATTGGAGCCCCTTCAGGTTCTGGTCCCACATGAGTAGCTGGTCCTGCACCGTGGCATTTGCCAAAAGTATGACCACCGGCTACAAGGGCTACGGTTTCTTCATCGTTCATAGCCATACGAGCAAAGGTTTCTCTTACGTCAATACCTGAAGCTGTTGCTATTGGTTGTCCATTTGGTCCTTCAGGATTTACATATATTAAGCCCATTTGCACTGCAGCTAGTGGGTTTTCCAGTTCACGTTCTCCAGTGTATCTCTTGTCCCCAAGCCATTCTGACTCTGCTCCCCAGTATACGTCTTCTTGTGGTTCCCATACGTCTTCACGACCTCCACCAAAACCAAAGGTCTTGAATCCCATTGATTCCATAGCACAATTACCAGCTAGGACCATAAGATCAGCCCAGGATATTTTATTGCCATATTTTTTCTTGATTGGCCAAAGAAGGCGTCTTGCCTTATCTAGGTTTACGTTGTCTGGCCAACTATTAAGCGGAGCAAATCGTTGGGTGCCATCACTTGCTCCTCCACGTCCGTCTCCCATTCTATAAGTGCCCGCACTGTGCCAGGCCATTCTTATAAATAAAGGACCGTAGGTGCCATAGTCGGCAGGCCACCAGTCTTGTGAATTTTTCATTAGTGCATATATATCTTCTTTGACTGCTTTTAAATCTAATTTTTTAAATTCTTCTGCATAATTAAAATCAACACCCAATGGATTGCTGAGATTGGAGTTCTGATGTAGAATCCTGAGATTGAGCTTGTTAGGCCACCAATCTTTATTTGTTGTGCCACTACCAGATACTGCTTTGCTTGTTCTTCCTGTTACTGGACATTTCATTTCTCCCATTTTAAACCCTCCTTGTTATGACTTTATCTAAGCTCGTCAATGTCTATGTCAATGATATTGTCTTATATGGTCATTGTACCAATTAACGTTTTTTTAAACAATAAGTATCATTACTTTTGATATTAAAAAATATGTAATAAAAATATATGCAATTCAACTACAAAAATTGCCTATATCAAAATGATATAGGCAATTTTCCATAGGTTTTTAACTATGTTTATTAAATACACTAACAAGATCATTATAGCAGCATGTTCCTTTAGGATTATTAACTGCACAATTACTGTTTTTCATGGCTCCTGTAACTTCTATCACTGCTTCTATTGAAGAAGCTCCATTTTTTATTGCATTTATGATATCTTGTTCTGTTACATGATTACAGTAACATATACTCTGTCATGAAATCTCCTCTTTTTTATTGGTATTTCTAATGTAGGTTGTATTTTTACCGGCACCAATTTTAATTAAATAATTTTCTTTCAGCAATTGAGAAAGCGTAACTTCAATGGTCGAAACACTAATGTCAGGGCATTTTTCAAGTATATCCCTTTTAGAAAATTTACTTAGTGAGTTTTCAAATAGATTTTTTATCCTTTCTGGTTTTGATAAGCTCTTGTTTTGCAAATGCTCAACTCTATTAGAAAATTCCTTATATGCTTTTAGTATTATCTCTAAATAGTATTTTACAAATGGAAGATATAGATTTTGATTGTAATGCCAATCTATGGAACTGTCTTTTAATACTTCATAATATGTTTCCTTTGTTTTTTCAATTATCATTTCTATACTAATATACTTACCAACTATATATCCTGAACTATAAAGTAACAAAAGTGTTAATAATCTACTCATACGTCCATTACCATCATTAAATGGATGAATACAAAGAAAATCCAAAATGAACATTGGAATGATAAGCAGCGAATCATTTTTTTCGGAATTTAATGAATCAATTAAAGAATCAGTTATCCTTACCATAGCATCAGGGGTCTCAAAAGCTGATAATGGCTTAAACCTAATTACATTATTACCATCAATATCAGTTTCAGCAATTATATTATCTGAATTCTTAAACTTTCCTCCAATTCCTGATGGACTAAACTGATAAAGATCTCTATGTAATTGCAATATCACGTTTACTCTGGGAACCATATAATCATAATTTTCATGAATTAATTGAAGAACTTCACGATAACCAGCAATTTCTGATTCTGATCTATTTCTAGGTGCTGATTTATCCTTTACTATAGCATCTAATCTTTCGTCTGAAGTATATATTCCTTCAATTCGGTTTGATGCTCCTGTACTTTGCACCTTAGCAATTTCCAACATAGATTTTAAAATATCTGGTTGTGCTTCAATAAATAATTGTTGCTTACCCTTGTACTCATGTATAGCAGCTACAAGATTCATTATATCACTGCAAAATAATTCATTTGGAATGGTACTATAATCAAATAATCTCATATACAACCTCTTTCTGCACATAATAATACCCTTTATGCATTATTTTATATATAAAATGTGCAGAAGTCAAGTTGTTTTGTGCAGAAAAGAGACAAAAGGCATATATACCCTTTATCTCTCTAAACTATATAATTTAATCTACAAGTGCTATTTTCTTGCCAAATTCTACTATAGCAGCCTCTGCTTCTTCATCAGGATTCCACTGATTTCTGATGCCTTCATCAAAAACATTAAAACCAGCACTAGTTAAAAGCTCATTCATAACCTTCACAGACTCACCACTCCAGCCATAACAACCAAAAGAAGTAGCCTTCTTACCCTTGAACTTCATTTCTTTCATCATTTGAATAAAACCAGCCATACCATGAATTATTCCATTAACTACTGTAGGTGAACCAATAACAACCATCTTAGACTTAAATACTTCTGTAATAAGATCATTAATATCATTCTTAGAAAGATTATAGACCTTAACCACCACTTCAGGATCAGCTAGTTCTATACCTTCAGCAATCCTTTCAGCCATTGTTCTAGTACCATTCCACATAGTATCATAAATTATGGTTATCTGATTTTCCTTATAGTCATTAGCCCATTGCATATATTTCTCAACAATCTGCATTGGATTATCTCTCCAAACAACACCATGACTTGTAGCAATAATATCAATCGGAAGATTTAGAGAAATTATCTCATCAAGTTTCTTTCTCAAGATAGGACTAAAAGGTGTTAAAATATTAGCATAATATTTAATCGCTTCATTATTTAACTCGCAATGATCCACTAAATCATTAAATATTTTCTCGGTTGCCAGATGTTGACCAAAAGCATCATTACTAAACAACACATTATCTTCAGTCATATATGTGGCCATACTATCAGGCCAATGCAACATAGGCATTTCAATGAATATCAAACTTTTCCCATTACCAATATCAATCTTATCTCCAGTTTTTACTACCTGGAAATTCCAATCTTGATGATACTGCCCCTTAAGGGACTTGACCGCATTAGCTGTACAATATATTGGTTTACCAGGAATTCGTTTCATCAAAGCAGGAAGAGCACCACTATGGTCTACTTCCCCATGATTAGCTATAATAAAATCAATCGTATCCAAATCAACCTCTTTAGCTAAATTATCAACGAACTCTTCAGCAAATTGTATCCAAAC
>CAYPYD010000018.1:0-6777 GCA_964415195.1 uncultured Eubacteriales bacterium
GCGGTTCTACCAGAATCAGGTATTTGATGAACCTTAAGTCTTAGAACTCTACCCTTATTAGTAAAGAACATCAAGTAATTATGAGTTGTAGTTACAAACAGATGTTCAACAAAATCATCATTTTTCTTGGTTAAGGCTTTTTTGCCCGCGCCACCTCTTTGTTGACTTTTATATAGGCTCAGAGCCATTCTTTTAATATATCCAGTATTAGTAATTGTGATAACTGCATCTTCTTCAGCAATTAAATCTTCAATTACAAAGTCACCTTCAGCCGGAAGAATTGTTGTTCTTCTAGCATCGGCATACTTTCTTTTCACTTCCGTTAAATCATCTTTTATCAAGGACATCAATAACTTTTCATCAGCAAGAATTTCCTTGAAGAAAGCAATCTTGATCAATAGATCTTTGTATTCATCTTCAAGTTTTTCTCTTTCAAGACCGGTTAGTTTGCTTAATCTCATTTCTAGAATGGCATTTGCTTGTATTTCACTTAAGCCGATTCTATCCATTAAACTACTTCTAGCAGCTTTAATATCAGCTGACTTCTTGATAATTTCAATAACTTCGTCAATATTGTTAATAGCTTTTCTTAAACCTTCAACAATATGTGCTCTTTCCTCAGCCTTTCTTAAATCAAACTGGGTTCTTCTAATATAGACTTCTTTTTGATGTTCTAGGTAATAATATAGCATTTCCTTCAAGTTCAAGACTTCAGGTTTACCATTAACAATTGCCAGATTTATAACCCCAAATGTATCTTGAAGCTGTGTGTGTTTGTATAACTGGTTCAAGATTACATGAGGATTGGCATCTTTTTTCAACTCTATAACTACTCTGATACCTCTTCTGTCAGATTCATCTCTTAGGTCAGTAATACCTTCAAGATTTTTTTCTCTAACCAAGTCGGCTATTTTTTCAATTAGTTTAGATTTATTGACCTGGTAAGGTATTTCAGTGATGATAATTCTTGGTTTACCATTTTTAGCATTATGTTCAATATGGGATTTACCTCTCATACGAACTGAACCTCTACCAGTCATATAGGCTGATACAATTCCAGCCATACCTATAATATGGGCTCCTGTTGGAAAGTCTGGTCCCTTGATATGTTCCATCAAGGTTTCAATTGTTACCTCTGGATCATCAATCAAAGAAATAAGACCATCTATAACTTCACCAAGATTATGAGGTGGTATATTAGTAGCCATACCTACTGCAATACCAGAAGAACCGTTCACTAATAGTGCCGGAAACTTGGCCGGGAATACTGTTGGTTCCTTCAATGATTCATCATAGTTAGGAATGAAATTTACAGTTTCCTTGTTTATATCAGATAACATTTCTGCAGCTAACTTGGACATTCTCGCTTCTGTATAACGCATTGCTGCTGCTGAGTCTCCGTCAATACTACCAAAGTTACCATGACCGTCAACTAATAAATATCTAGTTGCAAAGTCCTGGGCCAGTCTTACCATAGCATCATAAACAGCTGTATCACCATGTGGGTGATACTTACCTAAAACGTCACCGACGAGTCTGGCTGACTTTTTATAGGGTTTATCTGAACCCATGCCTAATTCATGCATTGCATAGAGAATTCTTCTATGTACAGGTTTCATTCCGTCTCTAACATCTGGAAGAGCACGGCCGACTATAACGCTCATCGCATAGTCAATATATGATTTTTCCATTTCTGTCTCGATGTTTATTGGTAATATTTTACCATGGGTGAAATTTTCCAAAGTCTCCACTCCTATCTTTCTTTGAGTTTATCTATTATTGACCATAGCTCATCGCTTTTAGGTTCAGCTATGTCTATAACTTCACCATTTGCTCTGTGCAATAATCTTGACATATCCTTTGTGAAACTACCGATAGAAAAACTTTCTATCCCGGCTTCTTTCAATTTCTTTCTTATCTCATTATCTTTTTTTCCAACAATCAATAAAGAACCACTTGATATCAGTCTTAATAGTTCCAAATCAGGAAATATATTTAATAATGCTTTTGTTGCTGGATGTAAATAGATGTTATCTTCATGAAGTTCAACACCTAATCCAGTATTTTCAGCTATTTCATAAACACCACCAAGGACTCCACCTTCAGTGACATCATGCATAACTTTGGCACCATGTTCCATGGCTATTACACCCTCTTTTAATACTGAAAGCCAGGTTAACATGTTCTGTCCCTCTTTTATTAATTTATCATCTACTTTTCCTTCAAAAATCTCTGGAAAATCACTGTAGAGAATCGAGGTTCCTTCAATAGCTCCGCCTTTTGTTAAGATTATTTCATCTCCCTCTTCAATGGCAACTTGATTTTCCAGATATTTTCTATCTTTGGTTCCAAGTGCTGTTAGTGAAAGAATACTCTCCTTGACACTGGAAGTAATTTCCGTATGTCCTCCGATTATTTCTATACCTAATTCCTTACAGGCGTTGTTTGTGCCTTCTATGATTCTCCTGATATCTTCTTCAGTTGTCTCTTCATTAAGAAGCAGGGTTACTAGTATTCCCAGTGGCTTGCCACCACTTGCTATAACATCATTACAGGCTACATGAACTCCAAGATAGCCGTTATCCTTGCTGGCACCAGTTATTGGATCTGTAGATATTACGCAAAGTTGATCTTTTAAATCTAACACTGCACAATCTTCTCCAATTGCTGCGTGTACAAGAACTTCCGGCCTTCTTATACCAGTATATGGAAATACAATTTTCTTTAATTGTTCTATAGTTAATTTACCAGGTTTCATTCTAACTCCATTAAATATCTAGATTACTCACTTTATGAGCGTTGTTTTGAATAAATTCTTTTCTTGGTTCAACCAAGTCTCCCATCAGAACTGTAAAGATACTGTCAGCTTCGGCTGCATCATCGATAGCAACTTGTAGGAAGGTTCTCTTGTTTGGATCCATGGTAGTATCCCACAGTTGTTCAGGATTCATCTCTCCTAGACCTTTGTATCTTTGTAGGGCATAAGATCCCTCTGCAAGAGTTTTTAATTTTTCTTCAAGTTCTCTGTCAGTGTAAACATAACTTTCATCCTTGCCGACTTTTACTTTGAAAAGTGGTGGTTGAGCTATATATACATATCCAAGTTCTATTAATGGTCTCATGTATCTAAACAAGAAAGTCAATAATAGAGTTCTAATATGCGCTCCGTCGACATCGGCGTCTGTCATGATAACTATTTTCTTATATCTCAGCTTATCAGTGTTAAAATCTTCACCAATTCCTGTGCCAAAGGCAGTTATCATGGACTTGATTTCATTGTTTCCTAATATTTTGTCAATTCTGGATTTTTCTACATTTAGAATCTTACCTCTTAGTGGTAGAATTGCCTGAAAGTTTCTGTCTCTTCCTGTCTTTGCTGAACCACCCGCAGAATCTCCCTCTACGATATATATTTCGCACATTTCAGGGTCGTTGCTGGAACAATCCGCAAGCTTACCTGGAAGTCCTGAAAACTCTAGAGCATTCTTTCTTCTTGTTAATTCTCTGGCTTTTCTAGCTGCTTCTCTGGCTCTATTGGCCATCATGGCTTTTTCTATTATCTTCTTGCCTACAGCAGGAGTCTCCTCTAGGAATGTTCCTAGTTTTTCTCCAACTATTGACTCGACTATTCCTCTTACTTCACTATTACCTAGCTTTGTCTTGGTTTGCCCCTCGAATTGAGGATTTAACACCTTGACACTTACAACTACAGTAAGACCTTCTCTTATATCTTCTCCTGATAGATTGTCTTCCTTTTCCTTAATAAGGTTTTTCTTACGACCATAATCGTTCATAACTCTAGTTAAGGCAGTCTTGAATCCCACCTCATGAGTTCCACCTTCAGTGGTATGAATATTATTGGTGTATGACAATAGATTTTCAACATAGCCGTCATGATATTGGAAGGCTACTTCTACTTCTACGTCATCTTTATGTCCAAATATGAAAAGGGGATCTTTAAAGAGAGGATCCTTGTTTTTATTTAAGTGGAGAACGAAGTCTACGATACCACCTTCGTGATGGAAGGTTTCTTCGATTCCGCTTCTCTCATCTTTTAGAGTGATGGTTATACCCTTGTTTAGAAATGATAGTTCTCTCATTCTATGGCTTAAAGTTAGAAAGTCATAGACTGTTTCCTCAAATATTTCCGGATCAGCTTTGAAAGATATCTGGGTTCCAGTTCCAATTATACCTTCTTCAACTATGGTTAATGGCGTTGTAACCTTTCCTCTTGAAAAACTTTGTTCGTATACATTGCCATTTCTTCTTACTTGTACTACCAGTGAGGTAGACAGTGCGTTTACTACGCTCATGCCCACTCCGTGAAGTCCTCCGGAAACCTTATATCCGCCGTCTCCGAACTTACCGCCTGCGTGTAGTATTGTCAGTGCAATTTCTACAGCCGGCTTTTTAAGTTTTGGGTGAAGGTCTACCGGTATTCCTCTACCGTTGTCCTTAACCGTTATTTCATTATCTTTTCCGATGATAACGTCAATTTTGTCACAAAACCCTGCCAAGGCTTCGTCGATACTATTATCGACAATTTCATATACTAGGTGATGTAGTCCTCTTAGACTGGTGCTGCCTATGTACATACTCGGTCTTTTTCTTACTGCTTCTAGTCCTTCAAGCACTTGAATTTGACTTGCATTATAGCTTGAAGCTTGGGCTTTTTTTTGATCATCCATCTATCGTTTTTTCTCCTTTTTTCTTTATGATATATACTTCTATATTGTATCATAAAAACCCTTTAAAATATAGGGTTAAAGATAGGTAAATGGTATAAAAAAATGACTAGAAATTTGATATTGGTATCCAGTTTTTTGGATACTGATTTTTGATATTATTACAGTATAAACTAGAAATTATTTTAATTTACTATAATTTTGTAGGAAATAGGATTATTCTTAGTGTATAATTAAGTAAGATGTATTAAATATTAAGTTAATGGGGAGGTAATGATGCCAAAATCAGCTAATCAGAAGTTGAAGCTTCTATATCTTCAAAAAATACTTCTAGAAAAATCCGATGAGAATCATATGTTGACTGTTAAGGATATTATAAGGGAACTCAAAAGATATGATATTGAAGTTGAAAGAAAGACTGTTTACTCTGATATTGAAGCTTTAAATAAATTTGGACACGATATTATTTGTAAAAAGACTAAAACTACAGGTTACTATATTTGTGAACGTGATTTCCAATTGCCTGAATTAAAACTATTGGCTGATGCTGTTGCAAGTGCCAAGTTCATCAGCGAAAAGAAATCTCAGACCCTTATAAAAAAGCTGGCTTTGCTTTCTAGTAATCATGAAAGCAAGCAAATAAGACGAAACATCATAGTCCGTAACAGAGTTAAGACAATTAATGAACAAGTTTACTACAATGTTGATGCTGTTAATCTGGCAATAGCTGAAAAAAAGAAAATCAGGTTTAAATATTTCGACTATGATATTAACAAGGAAAGAGTTTACCGTCAAAACGGTGACCCCTATACAATTTCACCTTATGCTCTTTTTTGGGATGACGAGAATTATTATGTTATCGCCCATCATCAAAAATATGATGATATTTCCAATTTTAGAATCGATAGAATGGAAAATGTAGTCACAGAGAGTGAAGAAATTGTGCCACTTCCAATTAATTTCAATGTTGGAGAATATGCCAGGAAGACTTTTTCAATGTTTAGAGGTCCTGAAGAAAGGGTTAATCTTAAATTAAAGAATCATTTAATCAACGTTATTCTTGATAAGTTCGGCAAGGATGTGACCATCAGTAAAATAGATGATGATCATTTCCAGGTTTCAATAAATGTTTGTGTTTCCACCTCCTTCTTTGGCTGGTTGTTCCAGTTTGGAGATGATGCTAAGATACTAGCTCCTAAACACATAGCAAAATCCTATCAAAACAGGGCTAGAACCTTATTAAATGACTAAACGCTACGTTTATCCTACCCCCTTAAATATATTGGTTTAAACAATAAAAATGGAGTCGTATCAATATACGACTCCATTTACTTTATTTATTGAATTTTTTCAGTAAAAACTTTTAGTTGTTCTTCATTGATACAAATTTCTTAATTGGTCCATAAAGAGCAGTACCAACTGCAGTACCAACTAATATTTGCAAGAAATTAATTGGAATTGTAGCTAGAGCTAGAGCCATTTGTCCACCTGATAATAGGTATTCTACAAAGGCATAACCTAATACTACTGTTAAAAAACTAATTATTAAACCACCGATAAAGAATTTAATCCAAGTCAAATCAGCAATTCTCACAATAAGCAGAGCCATTAAAAGACCTTGCAGACCGTGAACAATCAAGCTCCATGGAGCATAAATTGCATAACCAGATAATAAATCTGCCAACAAGGCACCGATTCCACCAACTAAAAATCCATAAAAAGGTCCAAGAATTGCACTTAACAAGATAAAACTATCTGCAATGTGCACATAACCTTGACCAATCATCGGTATCTTGATGAAAAAAATAGAAACAATTACCAAAGCTGCAAAAATAGCTGATACGACTAAACTACGAACATTAACTTTTTCCATGATACTCCTCCTAATTTTTCTTATTAAGTTTCAAAGCTCTCATCTTAAGAGGAAGTCCGAAACAATTTATAAAGCCTTCTGCATCCTTATGATTATACAGTTCCTCATCCATAGTGAATGAAGCAATATCAGTATCATAAATTGAATAAGGTGACTTAGTACCAGCAATAGTACAATTACCCTTATAAAGTTTTAAACGAACAGTACCAGTAACAGTCT
>CAYPYD010000019.1:0-6203 GCA_964415195.1 uncultured Eubacteriales bacterium
GTAGAAAAACTCATAACCTTGTTTCTAGCCATATTCTTTAAAGCTTGTTTTAAAAAATAACCTATTTGTTTAAGATTCATAGGTATATCTTCCTCCCTCTTGGTCTCTTGTTATTTGACCTTTTTTGAGTTCTATCACTCTTTTTGCTAATTGGTCAACAATAAATCTATCATGTGTAGCCATAATTATTGTAGTGCCTACACTGTTAATTTCTTTGAAAATATCCATTATCTCAACTGCTGTACTTGGGTCTACGTTACCTGATGGCTCATCTGCCAAAAGTATTTTTGGAGAATTGATTATAGCCCTTCCGATGGCAATTCTTTGTTGTTCCCCACCTGAAAGTTGTTGTGGATAATGTTCTTGTCTATGTTGCATACCTACCTTTTTTAAAATCTTAGGCACTCTATCCATAATATCTTTTTTTGCATATCCCAATACTTCCATAGCGTAAGCTATATTTTCATAGGCTGTCCTGTCTTCTAATAGTCTGAAATCTTGGAAGACAACTCCTATGTTTTTTCTTAAGATATTTAATTCCTTTGTTTTTAACAAAGAAATATTCTTGTTTCCAACATACAACTTACCGGATGTTGGTTTTTCTTCTCTAAATAACAATTTCAAAAATGTTGACTTACCAGCACCACTAGCCCCGACAAGAAATACAAATTCTCCTTTATGTATATTAGTTGTAACGTGATCTAAGCCAATAGTCTTATTTCCGTATACTTTGGTTACATTTTCTAAACGTACAATTGCTGGTTGATTCATTACCTGTCCCTTCAATCTACTTTCTTTTAATTACGACATTAACTTTATTAATTATTTCATTTGATGTCAATTTAAATTTCTCTAATAATTCATCTGGTGATCCAGATTCTCCAAATACATCCATAACTCCAACCATTTCCAAAGGAGCCGGATAATTACAACAGAGCACTTCAGAAACTGCAGAGCCAAGTCCGCCATAAATATTATGTTCTTCTACAGTTACAACACAATTGGTTTTTTTGACTGAGTTTAATACTGCTTTTTCGTCAAATGGTTTAATAGTTGAAGCATTAATAACTTCTGCATTAATACCATTTTTTGCTAATTCTTCCGCAGCTTCAAGAGCTTTTGAAACCATTATGCCACAGGCAATAATTGATACATCAGTACCTTCTCTCAAAGTACTGAACTTTCCTATTTCAAACTCATAAGAGTCATCATATATTACAGGAACCTTTGATCTGCCTAATCTAACATAAACAGGTCCGTTATACTCCACTATTTTCTTGATTACTTTTTCAGTTTCAACTCCATCAGCTGGAACTATAACTGTCATATTCGGTACACTTCTCATTAAGCTTATATCTTCAATAGCAGCATGACTGCCACCATCTTCTCCAACTGTAACACCTGAATGTGTAGCTACAATTTTAACATTTAGTTTAGGATATGCAATAGAATTTCGTATTATTTCAAAAGCTCTGCCGGTTGCAAACATAGCAAAAGTACTAGCAAAAGGTATCTTACCTGTTGCAGCTATTCCAGCTGCAATCCCCATAAGGTTTTGTTCTGCTATTCCTACATTGACAAAATGATTTGGTTTTACTTTTTGAAAATCTGCTGTTTTAGTAGATTTTGATAAATCCGCATCTAATACAATAATATTGTCATTAATCATACCTAATTCTTTTAGAGCCTTTCCATAGGCGTCTCTAGTTGCTATTTGGTCCATATTTCCCCCTACTTCAATTCTTCCAACGCTAGTTCAACTTGTTCCTGACTTGGTGCTGAACCATGCCATTCTGCTCTATCTTCCATAAAGGATACACCTTTACCTTTGATTGTTTTTGCTAATATTAGAGTAGGTCTCCCCTTGACTGTCCTGGCCTCTTCTAATGCATTGACAATTTCTTCTATATTATGTCCATCAATGCTAATAACATGAAATCCGAAGGCATGCCATTTATTTGCCAATGAGCCTAAGCACATAACTTCTGAACATTTTCCATCTATTTGTAATCCGTTATTGTCTAATATTGCGACAAGATTATCCAGGTCATAATGTGCTGCAGCCATAGCCGCTTCCCATATTATACCCTCTTGGCATTCTCCATCACCTAGTAAAGCATACACCCTATTTGACTTATTGTACAATTTAAAACTTAAAGCCATTCCTACTGCTGCAGAGAATCCTTGTCCTAATGAACCTGTAGACATTTCAACCCCAGGAACCTTTCTCATATCCGGATGCCCCTGTAGTATACTGCCAGTTTTTCTTAATGTTTTTAAAATATCCGTATCAAAGTAACCCTTTAAAGCCAAAACGCTATATAGCAATGGTGCCGCATGACCCTTGGATAAAATAAATCTATCCCTATCTTCCCAATCTGGTTTAGAAGGATCTAGCTTCATTTCCTTGTAATATAGAGCTGCAATTATATCGGCTCCTGACAATGATCCTCCAGGATGACCTGACTTGGCTTCACCTAGCATTTTGATTATTTCTCGTCTTATCTCTTTTGCTTTTTCTTTAATTAATTTATTTTCCATGTATCTCCCAACCTAATTGTGTATAAAATCCCTTTTAGTATTATACCAAAAGTATTTAGATTAATCAAACTCCTACTATTCCAGTTCCTTATAGACAATTTGAAGTCTATCAATTAATTCTGGATCACCATGCTTTGAGTATTTTTCTATCAACCCTCTCAATAGTTCCTGATATTTGTCGATATTCTTAATTTCCTTGTATAGCAATGCTAATTCAAAGCCAATAGTAATTTTATTTGCATTGCTTCCACTAGTGTTGATTATAGGGATTATTCTCTCTTCTATTTCTTGTATCAGTTTTTTTATGTTTCCCCCAAATATAGATTTTTCTTTCTTAATAAGTTTTATTTTTTCTAATACGGCTTCAAACAATTCACCAGATATATCGTTATCAACTATTTCCTTAAATTCTTTTAAGGCTTTCCTTTTTTCTCCCAATGAAATTAATGCCTTACCATAGTATAGCTTACCAATGTACATTTCATCATTTAAATTCAAAAGTTCAGCAAGAATCTTTTTAGCAATTCTAAATTCACTTCTTTTAACAAACTCTTTGCCATAAAGAAGCAAGCCTTGTTGGTAGCAATCTCTTACAGAATCTTCTTGCTTACCAATAAAGTAACTTTTAAATTGTGCACAACTGCTTTCTAAGTCAACAATACTATGTTCTTTGAGGTTGATTTCCAATATCCTTAAGTAATGATATGCTGATTCAATCTTATAATCAGCTTTTTCAACATCTCCAAAATATTTAATTATTTTCTTTCTTAAAAGCAATTCTTCAGCCAACTTACCAGACAATTGCAATTTATCTGCAGCAAGAGATAAAGATTCAAAAATATTTAGCTTAGAATCCTTAGAGAGTTTATTAAAATTATCTAGTGCCCTGTTAAGGACATCCATATATAGTGGCATATCCTTGTTAGTCAGTTCTGCCATCACTTTTGAACAGCCATTAATAGTAGTTTCAATCATTTTATTGTCTTTATTGGTCCCAAAGTCACTAATGATGTCCTTATAAACCTTATAGCCCTGCTCTTTGTCAATATCATAGAGAAGGCATCCTTTGGTCAAGGAAGTTTCTAATCGAGCTAGCTCTACTGTCTCCAAGTCAAGAATTTTATCTAAATATTCAATAGCTTTACGATTTCTCTTTAAGCTAGATATTAAAACGCTTAAATTCTTATAGATTTTAATTTTGTCTTCAGTGGTAATTTCTTTGTCTTCCATCTTTTGTAGATATTCTTCATATCCGCCGATAGCTATATCAATATTGCCAAGTTTTTCATTGCACTTTGCTAGCAACAGTTCTCTGGCAGCATCAATATCAGAATCAAGTTTCCCCTCAATTTCCATTATTAATACTCTTGCTGCAAAATACTCACCTTTTTTATATAGTATTTCTCCTTGTTTAATTATAGTTTCTTGTAATATACTTTCAAGTTTCTTATAATTATTTGGTCCATATTCATCAATTAATTTCTTATAACTTTCAATTGCACCATCATCATCACTAATACTAAACTTATAGTCGGCAATTTCTTTTAATGCAAGAGCTGTTCTTATACGAACAGCAGCATTTGTATTATCAGAGTATTTATCAATTATTCTATTTAGTTGTATACTACCCTTAACTTTAGCTTCTGTGTTCATATATTGTTCTTTGGCTATTTCAAGCATATCAAGAAGATCTAATTCAACATCCTCGTTTTTTTCATTTTTGTATTTATCGTAGCTGCTTTCTACTAATTCAAGAGCATCACCAATACGATAGTTATTTATGTATGCTTTAACTAAAATAGCGTTCATTCTCACTTGTAATGGTTTAAAGTCATCTAATTCTCTTCTGTCTTTTAATATGCCTTCTAGAGTTGCAACTATTTCTTTGTCATTCTCACCTAAACTATTAACTATCTCCAATTTTAATAAGAGAAGTTTAACTCGTGCTTTTATATCATAATCTTCTTCAACCTCAATATTGTAGGTCAATCCTTTTTCAATTAAATCAATGCTTTTGCTTAAATTATTCAGAGATTTTTCTAATTCTGCTATTTCGCAAATGATTTCCAGAATGACACTTCGATTTTCCTTAATGAACTCATTCTTATGATTTTCCAAAATAATATAATATTCTTTTGAACTTTCTCTAATATTACCAATTTTTTTCATAGCTCTTGCTTTAAAGAGAGAAACTAAGAGCAAAGCTCTTCTACCAATTAGATTCTGTGGTTTCCCAAGGATTTCCTTCATTCTATTAAAAACTTTTATAGTGTCAAGATATTGATTGTCCTTCATTAAAGCCATAGCTGTCAACATTTCGTTATACAAGGCGATTTTTGAAAAGCCTCCTGGCTTTACAATGAAGTGAGACCCAACTTCACCTTTATTTAATTTAAAAATATTTCTAAGAAAATCTTTTTCCTCACCCTCACCTTTTAAAGATTGTAGGGCTTTATCATGATTACCTATTTCATTATAGGCTAATGCAAGACAAAGGGCTACTGTTGGTGCATCTGAACTACTTAATAATGTTAGTTTCTCTTCAATACAAAGATTAATAATTTCATTGAAATCCCCTGCAAAGTATAGCAGTTCTATCTCTTTTCTTAAAAAATCGCTACTTACGTTTTTCAATTCTCCGTTAATGTTCTCTAAATCAGAAAACCTTCTATATGTTTTTGCAGCTGATTTGAAATCACCGTCTTTTTGGTAAGAAATCGCTAGTTTTTCATACACCAAAGGTAAATACCTATTATCAATTATCACATCGTTCGAATTCAAGATTGCTTCAAGTATTTCTTGTACAATTTTGTTTGGAGCTTTACACTCCAAATATTTGACCCATTCATAAATATTATTAAATTGACCATTATCTCCATTTATTAAGTTCTTTGTTAATTCAGGGAGATGGTCGTAATCACCTTCCATAATAGACTTTTCAATGTTTTCCTTTATCGTTAGTGGTCTAGCTTTGAATTTTTCCAGACTTAAATCTAACGATTTACTAGGAATTTTATACTTTAATAATTTTTCAAGTTCATTTTTCTTTTCCTTGTAAACATTGTCTAGATTTTTATAAAGATTTCCTTTTGTATTTTTTACTCCAAGTTTTTCTTCAAGGATGTCTCCCCAATAAAGATCGATATAGTTTTTTATACCAAATAGATTTCCATAATAAAAAGGATTTTCAACATTCTCAACACCTACAACATTTATAGCCTTATGACTTTCAAGCTTAGGTACATGTACGCCCACATTTAAATTCTTCAAATTCTCCAAATAGTAATAATACAATTCAGGATTATTTAGTAAAATATGGTTTTTCTCCTTTGTTGAACTTTTTTCAATGATTATTCTGATATTAGTAAGATCATTATTATTTACTTGAATGAATAAATAGACAGCCTCTTCAATCAGTTGATGATCAACTTTAAGAAAGACTGTCTCAATGTTATAAAATGGACATAATTTTTCTAAATCATACCCACTTTCATTTATTATATAGCTTTTTGATTTCAAATTTGGAATTATTTTAAATAGGTTAGTTCCTTCCAAGGAGAAATCCTGACCAAGAAAGAAAACTATGTCACGACCTTCCGCAAATTTCAGTTCTTCATTACCTGTTATTCTCATTATTATTCCCCCCATAAAGAAAGCCCTTA
>CAYPYD010000020.1:0-6011 GCA_964415195.1 uncultured Eubacteriales bacterium
TCGAATCCTAGTTCCTTCAAAACTTCAATATCATTATAGAAATCAAGATTACCTTTGGTATAAGTACCTCTGGCTACATAGTCATCACTATAATCCTTGAATCTTTGGTAGTTTTTGACAACCTTGTCATAACTACCGGACTTATCTTTGAAATATCTGTATTTATCATGAATTTCTTTACGACCATCTATACTTAAGACTGTACCTATATTATGATCCTTTAAAAACTTACAAACATTTTCATCTAAGAGTACACCATTAGTTGTCATTGACCATTTTATGGATTTATTTAATTCTTTGGCTTTTTCTTCACCATAAGCAACAACATCCTTGATTAGTTGAAAATTTAATAGTGGTTCACCACCGAAAAAATCCACTTCAACAATTTTACGACCTTTGCTTTTTTCAATCAAAAAATCTATAGCTTGTTTACCAACATCAAGAGACATTAAAGCTTCATGGCCCTTATAGCTACCACCTGAGGCAAAGCAATAAGGACAGGCCAGATTACAAATATGGGCTACATTTAAACATATTGACTTAAGACTTTTATTTACAGCTTTAGGTAATTCACCATTATCTTTTGAAAGAAGACTACCTTCGTTTATGAGGGTTTTAATTTCTTCAAAGGCATTTAGCTCATCATCATCTTTAATATCTTCATCGTTAATATATTTAATTAAGGTATTTTTACCTAAATCATCAAAAATATGGATGGAGCCACTATTTACATCAAGTATGATATTCATCCCGTTTTTTTCTATAATTTTTATGTCTTTCATATTTTCCTCCAAGTAAAAAGGCCCTTGAAGGACCTTTAGGGGTTGTTTATTCATTAATGCACAATTGATTTGCTACAGTGCAAGAAGTCTTGCAAGCTGACTGGCACGCTGATTGGCAATTCCCGCAGCCTCCTGTTTCTTTAGTTTCTTGAAGCAAAGGTTTAGCTAATGTAATTATATGTTTTTCTGTCATTCTACAACCCTCCTAACTTAGGTAGATTATATCACAGATTACCTTTAAAAATCCAATTGATGTTCCTATTTTTTAAAAATTAAGATATAATGAAGTAGTTATAAAAAAGGAGGATTATCATTTGTGTGGTTATGTAGGCTTTATAAATAGTAATATTGTTACAAAAGAACCAGTCATCAAAAAGATGATGGATAGAATAATCCATAGAGGACCAGACAGTGAAGGAGTCTATATTGACGAAAATGTTGCCATAGGCTTTAGAAGATTAAGTATCATTGGTCTAGAAGATGGTATGCAACCTATTTTTAATGAAGATAAAAGTCTTGTCCTATTTTTTAATGGAGAAATATATAACTATCAAGAACTTAAACGGGATTTAATCAAACAAGATCACGTTTTTTATACACATTCTGATTCGGAAGTATTAATACACTTGTATGAACAATATGGAAAAGATATGCTTAATAAATTAAGAGGTATGTTTTCCTTTACAATATATAATAAGAAAGATCAAAGCTTGTTTATAGCACGAGACTATTTTGGTATCAAACCTCTATACTATGGCAAGGCTGGTAATGGTTTTCTTTTCGGTTCAGAAATCAAGAGTTTTCTAGACCATCCTGATTTTAAAAAGGAATTAAACTTTGATGCCTTGGAAAGTTATTTAAGCTTCCAATATTCAAGTTTGCCTGAAACTTTCTTTAAGGGAATATACAAGTTAACTCCTGGACACTATATGATATACAAGAATGGAAATATTGATATCAAAAGATATTTCCAAGCTACTTTTGATACTGATGAGAAAATGGAATTAGAACCTTTAGTTGATAAAATAGAAGATGTATTTATCGATTCTGTAAAAGCTCATAAAATCAGTGATGTTGAGGTAGGGTCATTTCTATCCAGCGGTATCGATTCAAGTTATGCTGCAACAGTTTTCCAAGGTGATAAGACTTTCACTGTTGGATTTAATTATGATAAATATAACGAGGTAGAGTATGCTAAAGAACTATCCCAGTTAATAGGTATAAAAAATGAAAGCAAGTTAATTGGTGATAAGGAGTATTGGGATTCTCTTTCAAAGGTTCAATATCATATGGATGAACCCCTGGCTGATCCATCAGCTATAGCCTTGTATTTTGTTAGTGAATTAGCAAGTAAATATGTTAAGGTAGTTTTATCTGGAGAAGGAGCCGATGAATTATTTGGTGGCTATAATATCTATAGAGAACCATTTAGCTTGGCTGGCTTCAATAAAATTCCATATGGATTGAGAAAATTAATTGGTGGTTTCGCTAATATTTTACCAGACATAAAAGGTAAATCTTTTTTACAAAGAGCCGGACAAAAAATAGAAGATAGATATATAGGTAACGCAAAAGTATTTTCCAACAAGGAAAGAAAAAAACTTTTAAGAATTAAGACAACTGCACCAGACACAAATATGGTAACAAAGGATTTCTTCGAACTTGGTAAGGATTATGATGATACAACAAAGATGCAATTGGTTGATATAAATACCTGGATGATTGGAGATATATTACTTAAGGCTGATAAGATGAGCATGGCTCATTCCCTTGAACTTAGAGTTCCTTTCTTGGATAAGGAAGTTTTCAAGTTGGCGAGAACTATACCATTGAAGTATAAGGTGAATAAAGAAAATACCAAGTATGCATTAAGACTTGCTGCAAGAAGAGTTATACCGAAAAAAGTAGCAGATAAGAAAAAACTTGGATTTCCTGTACCGATTAGAGTATGGTTAAAGGAGAAGGAGTATTATGAAAAGGTTAAAGGCTATTTTAATAAACCAATAGCCAGAGAGCTTTTTGTTTATGATCAATTAATGGATCTTTTAAATGGACACTATAAAGGGAAGAAAGACAATAGTAGGAAAATTTGGACTATCTATATTTTCTTGTTATGGTATGAAGTCTTTTTTGAAAAGGAGAATGTGAAAAATGAATGTTAAAATAAATACAGAGGTATTAGAACTATTTATCTATTACTGGCAAGCTACTGCTGATAGGGAAAAAGTTAGTGATATCTTTTTGTCAGAATTAGCTAGTAGAAAAGAATTGAAAGTTTTATTTAATGATGAGTTTACTAGTGATTCTATTAGAAAAGTTTTGAGTAGCATTACTAATAGGGAGATACTTTCAGTAAAAACAAAGACTGAAGGACGTTTTTGGAATAATAATATGTGGGTACTAGAAGATTTGGGAATAACTATGGGTATGATGACACCGATCAAGCAATTGAATGGTGAGCAGTTTGAGTCATTAGTTGAAAAGGATTTAATTATCAATTTCATTCCAGGTCATTTGGAGACCTTTTATTGGGCAGATACTCAGCTGTTCATAAATTTCTTTAAATTGGCAACAGATTTTGAAACCGGAGATGTTAAAATCGAAGGGAAGAGTTTAGAAGAATATATTAAAGAACTATTAAAAAACAAAAAATAGGAAATTAAAGAGAATAATAAAATATTGACAAATTAAATAAAGAAAAAAAGGATTGATTTTAATCAATCCTTTTTTAGTATTCGTAATCTAGAACTTTAACATCTTCAACACAAGTGCTCATATATTTTATGAACTCAGTGTGAGGGTCACTAGCCCCGTAAGCCTTTAAATCTGCAAGAGAATCAAAGGTTGATACTAAAGCTACATCATAGTTTCTAGGACCTTCCACAATATTGGCCCCTACTTCATAACTGCGAATCAGATCGATTTGTTCTGGTAGTTTTCTTAATTTTTCTATTAGTGTATCCATATCGCTGACTTTCTTTTCAGTCATGAATTTGAATAATACTATATGCTTAATCATTCAAACACCTCCTTATCAGGCAATTATACCACTATAAGTTTAAAGGTCAAGAAAAAAATCTCATAAAAAGCTACTTGAAAAATCGAAACTTATGAAGTATCATTTAGTAATTAAAACAAGGAGATAATACTAAATAATCGATGGTGAAAGAAATAAGAGCTAAAAAAATATCAGTAGATATTGAACCAGATACGATGACTTGCTATTTAAGACTACTTAATATTTTTTGACTAAGTTATTAAATGTGCGAAACTAATTAATAATAAAATTAAAATATTAGGAGGTTAGAAAATGAGTTTTCCAAGTATAGAATTTGATGAAAAAAAAGTAACTAGTACTACGTGCTACCTTAATGAGGAACTTTTGACTGAAGTAAACAGTGTAAGTGATACAAGTAAATATTTGCCAAAGGTAGAGAAAACCTATGGTAGATTATCATTTCCAAATGGTACAGAATATCCTTATTCATTTGCATCTATTGCCTTGTCAATGGATGGTAAGATGGCATATCCTGAAAGACCAGAAGGACCACTTGTAGCAATATCCAATAGACTCAATCCTGATGGAGCACTTACAGATTTTTATGTATTGAATTTTTTAAGAGCCTATAGCGACTTAATTATTCAAGGAAGTAATACCCTTAAAGCTGAAGAAGACTTATGGAATGTAGTATTTGACAAAGACCTGGTAGAAGAGAGAGTAAAGTACCTAGGTAAAAAAACAGAACATCCAGGTACAGTAATAATAACTTTAGATGGAACAGATATACCACTAGATCATCAATTGTTTAGTCAAAATAAACTCCCATTATGTATCTTCACAACTACAAGAGGAGCACAATATCTTGAAGAAAAAGGTAAGGGCAAGTTTAAACATGTCTTGAACCTAGTTGATGGTGATAGCGGAGAAAAACTTAGTGAGATTATAAATACTGTTTCCGAAGTCATTTCAGTTATTAGTGCAGATAGTGGCAATGCAACAGATTTAAAATTATTCATGAAAAGTTTGAAATTAGCTGGTGTTAATCAAGTCATTGTAGAATCACCTACAATCACTTGGATAATGATGAAAGAAAAGATAATGAACGAATATTTCTTGACATATACAACTACCTTTATTGGTGGACAACTAAGTCCTGGTTGGAATATGCCTTTTAGTTTTGATGATCATCCCCATGCTGAAATTCTTCAGTTAAATAATCATAAATCATCTTTTATTTACACAAGACAGGCTATCAGATACGACAAATAATTAATGCGAAAAATTTCACAAAAGAATTTTGAAAAATTTTGAAAAATAGGTGTTTTTTTAGTGAAAACGGTGTATAATGTGCACAAGGCAACATCCTGCATGCAGGATGCAAGAAAGGAATTTTAAATGAACAACGTAGATTTAATTATCAAAAATATAATGATTGTAACTGTAAATGACAAAAGGGAATTAATACAAAATGGTTTTGTTGCAATCAAAGATCAAAAATTTGTTGCCATTGGAAAAACGGAAGAGCTTGAAGCTGAATATAAGGCAGATAAAGTTATTGATGGAGAAGGCAAAGCGCTTTTCCCAGGTTTCATTAGTTTACATAGCCATCTATTCCAAAATTCCTTAAAAGGACTTGGAAGAGATAAAAGTCTTTTTGACTGGCTAGATGCTTCAGTAAAAAAAGCCTATGGCTTTATAAATTATGATCTTATTCTTGCGGCGGCCACTGCAGGCTGTCTAGAGAGTTTGAATACAGGTGCAACCACGGTCCTAGATTACCAGTATTGCCACGCCCATGAACTGGGTCTGGATTATGCGGTTGTAGAAGCTTTCAAGAGAACAGGCATTAGAGGGGTATTAGGTAGAGGACATACAAAAGTTTGCAATTTTCCAGGTTTACCACCTTGTCCGATTGATGAAACAGAAGATATGTTTTTTGCAGATGTTGATAATTTATTAATAGAGCTTAAAGACGAAGACCGTATCTCTCTAGCCTTAGCTCCTGGAATAATATGGGACTTGAGTGAAGAAGGATTTAAAAAATGTGCGGAATATTCTGCAAAATATAAAATTCCAGTTACAATGCATACTCTAGAATCTTTTGATGATGATCAATTTTCAATGGAGACATACGGCAAGTCCACTATGGAATTCTTAGAGACAACAGGGATTTTATCTGAAAGATTTATAGGTGTACATTGTGTGCAAATGAATGAAAGCGATTTCAA
>CAYPYD010000021.1:0-4665 GCA_964415195.1 uncultured Eubacteriales bacterium
CTTGTCCATTAACAACTTGATCTATTATTTTACCAGGCTGAATCCTTAGTTCTTTAGTAGTTATCTTCATAATTCCCTCCAGTATACACTTCATAGTATACACTATCAAGTTCTACTAATCAAGTCTTCTTTATATTCTTCCTGCGCGGGAGCGTCTTTCTAACATTGGCTTAACCTTTAAATCCGCGCCTGAGCTACTGCGAAGGCTTGGCGCGTTTTGTGCATTGTTGTTCTGCACAAAACGTGCCAAAGGATTTATAAGGTTGAAGCAGTTGTTCGGTGGTTCTTTTTAGGGGATTAGCACAGGAATTGAGGCTGCCAATTGCTGGAATAGAGCATTAGAAGCTACACCAATCATAAGGTCTTTTATTGTTGCCATGGCCATATTAATATATTTTTTATTTGGTTTCTCTGCACTTAAAAGTGTTTTTATTGATTCAATTTCTTCTTTTATTTTATCTACTGTTTCTTCCATTTTTTCTGTTATGAGTGCTTTTTCTATCTCCATTATCCATTTAACTAATTCGTCAAATTCTTTATTTTTATTAATTACTTGTGTAGAATTAGCTGTTCCAACCTGAACTTGTGAATTTTCAATTTTTCCAATATGAAGTATATTATTTACGATATTCGCTGCTGGGAAATATTTCGTTTCAATTTCCGGTGCTTCTATAGCTTGTTCATATTCACGAATACCATAATGTGTTAAGGATACTAGACCTCCTAATGCCTTAAATTCAATAAGATTTTCACCGCGTAAATATTCATAGGAAAGTCTTGTTAACTCAGGAGCAAATCCCAAAGATTGACCAACTTCATGGATATTAAGCATAGCACTTTCAGATCCACCAGCTTCTTTATATATAGTCTCAAGTAATTTGAATCTTGCAGCCTTTTTCTCTTGTAGTGAATATTCTTTATCCATTGTTTTCTCCTTTTCCTTAAATATCATATCGTCAAATGTATCAGAAAACGATATAAACCGATCATTTCCATCGACGTAGCCTATTTCCCCAAGATGTACTATTGTTGAAATAGCTTCTTCGCGACTCATTCTATAATTTTCTTTCAGCTTATCTAAAAGATGCATAGTCGAACATGGATTGCTCTTACGAACACCAAGTCTTTCAAGGCAACTTAAAACATATAGATCATTTAATGAAAATACATTCAATGTAAACCTTCTTATTCGAAAATATTAATCCACCGAACATTGGCTTAACCTTTAAATCCGTGCCCGTAGGGCTTGGCGTGGTTCTTGCGCGATCTTTTTGCAAGAACCATGCCAAAGGATTTATAAGGTTGAAGCATTTGTTAGGATTTTTCTTCAAAAATATTATAGAAATCTTCAATTCCGATTATTTTCATACTTACTTTTGTTTTCTCTATTGAAGCTAAAGCCCTTTTAGTAAGCTTTTTATCGTTAGTAACAAAATAATCACAATTTACTGCACAATTGATATGTGCAATATCATCCATATCAGTTGATACGCCTTTTTTTCGCAATAATTGCTGATCATCAGGAAAATATTGAAAGGCTCCTATTAATGCAGCAAAAACTCCTGTTTCATACTTTTTATTATCAATTGCTTTATCTAATGCAGTAAATGGATCTTTCCCAATCTGTCCATTTGAAGCTTTAAATATCATTTTGAAAGATTCATCCATAATACTTTGAATATACTTACTAGCATTTTTAGTAAAATCTTCAACTTTTTCTATATACCCAGGCATTTTTTCAAACGCTTTAGTTTCATTCTTTATATTTCCTAGTATAATGTTATTAAGCTGTTGTTCATTAAAAACTATACCTCTACCTATTTCTTTTCTTGGTTGTGATTCTATTTGCTCATCGATTCTTCGCTCTAATTCTGGAATAATATCTTTATGATCAATATTATTTAATTCTCTCTTATCAAACAAATTATTTTTAGTTTTAGGCATTTTAGCATTAGCATTTAAGTTTTTTTCTACATAAGTATCAAATAATGGTTTCAAGCTGTCATAAATAGCCCTTTCATTATCGATTCTAAGTTTAACTAGTTTAGGATCTACTATCTCAACTTTTCCATGAATATTAACTAAACGGCATTTAGCAAAATCTCTATAACAATTATAATCATTTTGAATATGTTCAGCATTTGTTCTACGTAGCGTTTCAATTACATTAGTATCTGAATAGAAAATAACTATATTCTCTTTAGTATTTATATAATCAAGAAGCCTACTATATTTTTGGCGATCATTTATTAGGAGCATTGATATATTCGACCATGCATTTGTATCTAGATAATATGTCAAATCCCCCCCCCTAAATAATCCTAACATTGGCTTAACCTTTAAATCCGCGCCTGAGCTACTGCGAAGGCTTGGCGTGGTTTTTGCGTGATCTTCTCGCAAAAACCATGACAAAGGATTTATAAGGTTGAAGCGGTTGTTATGCGAAAACTATAAATATTTACTTGCCTTTTCTATTATTATACCTTCATGAATTCTTTTTTGCTGCATTTTCGAAATAACATCTACCATATTCCTCTCACCTATATATACATCACAATACTTAAGGGCTGAGATATTGTAGATGTCTACTACATCATTAAAATCTGTATTCCTTTTTTTATCTGTAACAAACTTCATATACCAAGCATTCGAAATTGTATTAACAATATCATTTTTTAAGTGTGCTTTTATATCTGCAACCATACCTGAATTAGTAAGCCAAGATCCAATCATATTTGCCGAAAATACTTCAATTATTCTTTCAGCAATTACTTTTTTAGGAGTACTATCTGTATATTTCTTAGCCCACTCGGCATATTCAACCATTACTGTATAATTATTTTCGATATCTTTTTGTAATGCAAGAAATTTCTTATCTATATCAACAAGAGAAAAGAGTTGTTTTAATTTAGTCTTCGATGAGCCTTCACCTATTATTGAGTTCGGACTAATTGCCCAAATACTAGGGCTATAATTACCTTGTGTAGTTTTCATCTCTTCAATGAAGAGTTCAACTTCATTCTTTAGTAGTAAACTTGGGAATATAGAAAAGAACTCAATATACTTTTCAAATAATTCTCTATGTTTGCCAATCTCATATAGTACATATGGTGAATATGTATATAAGTAATCCGGAAAGGGATACTTGTCAAATAGCTTTTTAAACCTTTCCTTGTCTCTGATTATATAGCTTAATGTATTAGTATCAAACAAGCACAACTTGTATACTGCATCCCCAATTTTGTACATTTCAATATTCCTATATTCTTTTCTATGCGCGCGTAAGCGCGTCCGCATAACATTGGCTTAACCGGTAATTCCGTGCCCGAAGGGCTTGGCGCGGTTTGTGCGTAATCGAGCAAAGCGAGATGCACAAACCGTGACAAAGGAATTATCCGGTTGAAGCATGTGTTAGGACTTTCTTTCTTCAATAAATCTCGTTATTGATTCTTTTATCTTCTCTATTGGTAGATATGTTATCTTCTTTATCTCTTCATATGATTTATTCTCAAGAAATAGCCTATATGCTACATGCTCTAGACTCTCTCCAATTTCTACAATATTTTTATCATAATCATAAAATCGTAGTACTTTTTGCCGCCAAGGCTGTTCTCTAAGTTCATGTACAAACTCAAATTTGTTCTTAATAAGTACTTTCTCTATAATCTCTAGATCATCATCTTCAAAATATAGCTCAAAGCTATTTGATTGTGCCGTAATTGCTTTCTCATCGATTAGTTTTCTATAATGGTCTTTCTTATGAAGCACGAAGCCGCCTTCGAAAGTGATGTCTTCACCATAATCGGCGATGACTTTTTGCTTTAGTATTGTTTCATATAATAATCTTGATCTCGTAATGTCTTCAACAACAACAAGTGAACCTTTATACTTCATCGACATCAACCTTTACTATGTAATTAGCATTTAATAGTCCTAACATTGGCTTAACCCGCAATGCGTCCATTGGCGCGATTCTTGCCACACTTTACGTTGTAGCTCCTACTTTACAGAATCTCGCAAGAATCGTGACAATAGCGTTGTCGGGTTGAAGCAGGTGTTAGACATTTCTTACCCTCTGCTTACCCATTTCATCTCTTTCTTCGTTATAAATTGTATTCTTAATCCTAATTGTGCTGCATGATGTTGAATATGTCGAATTACATATATGTATAGTTCGAATTTTGACATTTTCTTTATATCATCTTCTCTTACATTTAACAATTCTTCAATTCTTAAATCTTTAATTTCTACTCTTACTTTCTCTTTACAATATTCCATATACTCTTTAATGAATTCATTACCATATAATCGAACTGGAAGTTTATACTCTAGTTCTTCATAATCAGCAAAGGTCTCTTTATATTTTCTATGGAATTCTTGATGTTTAAATATTTCTTCGTTTTTTGACAAATAATAGTCACAATAAAATAGAGTATGAAATACTACTTGAAAAAACGGATAATCACCATGTCCATTATTCCATTCCTCTATCGGGCAGGAATTTATACAATTTTCAAGTGTAATGAGGCTTGCAATAAATTGACTTACCAGTGATTCATTTATTGTAGATGTAGCCATTATTATTTCCTATCTTTATATGTCTAACATTAGCTTAACCTTTAAAGCCTGGCCCGAGCTGCTGCGAGGGATTGGCGTGGTTTTTGC
>CAYPYD010000022.1:0-4117 GCA_964415195.1 uncultured Eubacteriales bacterium
AATTTGCGCTCCTAACGCAATCAATAACTTGGCTTTCGCCACGATCGGCAGTTGAAAGCGGTCAAGTAGTTCGAGTTATTACAAACTAAAACCTCCTAAATCATACTTTGTTTTTTGAATTTTGTCAAGTCAGAAAAGGCTCTACTACTACAATATTTGATAAAATGACTTTATATAAAATCTCAGGTAGCACAAGCCAATAGTCACTGGTGAATGGAAATTAGACAAGATATAAACAATGGATAATGTGATATAATTAAGGCAATTAGGCAAGTGTTTGAATGGAGTGTGAAATACATGAAAGAAATAACAGTTCTTATTGCAGGTAGACGAGGAGATGGATTAGATGAAACAGGTCTTCTAGTTTCAAATATTCTAAGTAGAATCGGTTATCAAATATATATGTATAACGATATACCCTCCCTTATAATTGGAGGTCATCAATTTGTCTTAGTTAGAGGGGCCAATGAGAAAATATCGGCTCATAATGATAAAGTAGACTTTGTATTAGCCCATAATCAAGACGCTATTGATAACCATAAAAATAGATTTAGCAATGATACAATTATCATCTCAGATAAGGACAAGGTTCTAGTAGATGATCCTAATATGACTAATATTGGGTTAAGTCTTAAAGAAATAATAGAAGATAAAAGTTTGATGATAAAACTTGGTGGTGTCAGTCTGGTAGCCGGCCTATGCAAGGCTCTTAATATTGATCTTAGTATATTAGAAGAAATTATTAACAAGGGTAATAACAAACTATTAGAAGAAAAACTAAAAGTAGTAAGAATTGCCTATGAACAAGTAAATATAGATAAGGAAGAATCGAAAAAAGAAAAAGTGCAATTCCAATATCCAATATTAAGTGGAAGTGAAGCTATAAGTCTTGGTTTGCTTAAAGCAGGGCTCGAGGCCTATATAGCCTACCCTATGACTCCTACTTCACCTATTCTGGAGTTCCTAGCAGCCAAAGAAAAGGAACTGGGACTTCAGGTGGTGCTGCCTGAGAGTGAAATTGCAGTGATGCTGATGGCTCTTGGTTATTCCTATATGGGTGTCAGAAATGCTGTTGGAACATCTGGTGGAGGTTTTAGTTTAATGGTGGAAGCACTAGGATTATCAGGACAAGCAGAACTTCCAGCAGTTATAGTTATGGGCCAAAGGGCAGGGCCTTCAACAGGAATGCCTACCTATTCTGGCCAAACTGATTTGCATTTTGTATTGAATGCTAGTCAAGGTGAATTTCCTCGACTGATTGTAGCTCCCGGCGATGCAGAAGATGCCTACTATTGGTCAGGAGTTGCCATGAACAAGGCTTGGAAATATCAATTGCCAGCCTTTATTCTTACAGACAAGACCTTGGGTCTTGGCTACTATAGCTTTAATGCAAGTTTAGTACCAGAAGTAAAAGTAGAAGAGGCAATTCTCTGGGATAGACAAGGACAATATTTACGCTATAAAATGACTGATGATGGAATATCTCCTATGGCTTTTCCTTCAATAGTGGGACAGGCTATTAAGGCTACTGGCTATACTCATGATGAATATGGAATAACAACTGAAAATCCTAAAGGAGCTAAAGCTTTAGCTGATAAGTGGATTAGGAAAGAAAAGCAACTAGCTATTGATCTTGAGTCTTATGAGACTGTTAAAGTTTTCGGTGAAGGTAGTACAGCACTTCTTTGTTGGGGTACTAACAAGGGGGTATGTATTGAAGTCGCCAGGAAATATAATTTAAAAGTTGTACAAATGATTCTAATGTCACCATTTCCAACCAATGCTCTTTCCAGGTCACTGGAGGGTGTTGATAGATTAATAAGTGTTGAGTGTAATGCAAAGGGCCAGTTAGCTCTTCTTTTAAAACAAAATGGTTTTAATGTTGATGAGCTGATTTTAAAATATGATGGCAGGCCGTTTTCAGTAGATGATTTGGACCTTGAAGTAAAGAAGGTGTTGGCATGATTAAATTAAAAACAGATAAATCAATTGAATGGTGTCCTGGTTGTGGTAATTTTGGAATTCTTGATACTTTTGAATTGGTACTAGAAGAGTTAATAGCTGAAGGTACTCCACTAGAAAAGTTCATCATAGTTTCTGGTGTGGGTAATCATGCTAAAATTGTTGACTACTTACATGTTAATAGTTTCTATTCCATTCATGGTAGGGCTATACCAGTTGCCGAGGCTATTATGCTTGCCGATCCTGAAGCGAAGGTTATTTGTTTTGTTGGGGATGGTGATAGTTTTGCAGAAGGTTTGGATCATTTGATTTTTGCTGCGAAGAGAAATATTGATATTACTGTTGTAGTTCATGATAATCGTACTTATGCTTTAGCAACTGGACAGTTTACACCAACTTCACAAGAGGAATTTACTGGTGGTACTATGCCAGAAGGTGCAAAGGAAGAATCATTTAATCCATTGGAGCTAATGTTGGTTAGTGGAGCTTCATTTATTGGACGTGGATATCCTATAAAAAAGGATCATTTTAAACAATTACTTAAAGAAGCAATTGTTCATAAAGGTTTTTCGATAGTTGATGTTTTACAGGTTTGTATTACTTTTAATAATCTTTATTCGGCTTATAATAAGAATGTTTATGAGATGGTTGATGGGGATTTGGATAATAGTGATGAAGCTCTTAAAAAAATCAGGAGTTGGAAATATAAGGATTCAGATGAACCTATACCTATAGGAACCTTCTTTAAAACAAGTAGACCAGGATTTGAAGAAAAGTACCAAAAACTAAAGTTGGATATGGTTGTAAGAGATAGAAAAATCAAAGATATAATGGATGGATTCAGTAAATGATTAATAAAGGAATTCCGAAGGAATGGCTTATTTGTAATGACCGAGAAGACTGGCGTAGTTGGTTACTAAACAATCATGACAAGAAAACTGAGGTCTGGCTGCAAATCAAGAAAGTTAAATCAAAGAATATCGGTGTCAGTTATGATTCTGCTGTTGAGGAAGCAATATGCTTTGGCTGGATAGATGGTCTGATGTATAGCATTGATGATGAGAGATTTATTCAAAGATTTACTCCTAGGAGACCTGGCAGTATCTGGTCGTTGATAAATCGTAATCGAGCTGAAAAACTGATTGCAGATGGAAAAATGATAGAAGCCGGCATGGTACCTATTAGAGAAGCACAGAAAAATGGGAAATGGCAAGCAGCTTATTCTTCTAGAAAAAACCTAGATCCTAAGTAGTCAGGAGGATAGATATGGAAAAATCCGAACTTAAAGCATGGTTAAAGTCAAAGCAGGACATCAGTACTTATGTAGATATAGTTTCTGGTGATGAATCGTTGATTCCACAATTACTGGAAATTATCGAAACAAATAAGACTGCAATAAAGTATCAAGCTGAAAAAATTATAAGAAAGATTAGTGATAAAAGCCCATTGATGATATATAAATTTTTCGAAAGAATTGCCGCATTATTAGATTGTAGCAATAACTTTATTAAATGGGGTGCGATTCTTATAATTCCAAATCTTCTAGAAGTGGATAAGGAGCATTTATGGTTCAAAGTAAGGGCTAGATACTTTGAAACTTACCGAGCCACTCAAATTGTTGAATTTGGAAATGGGGTCAAAGGTATTGATAAAATATTGGCATCATATCCTGAAGAGGAGTTTTTATTGGTCCCCCTGCTGTTATCCATTGATCAACATACATTTTTATATAAGGGAGAAGTTTCCAAGGAGTGTCATAATGTGGCCATTGGACAAATTATCGAGATGTTTGATAAAATATATCCTAAATCTTTATATAAGAAGGAAATGATATTATTCGTTGAGAAGAATATATATAATGAAAGAAAAACTGTCAGAGCAAAAGCTTATAAGTTTTTAAAAAAATATTATCGATAGACATATTTAGAATTTTATAAAGGAGCTGTTTAAATGAAAAAATTAATTAAGAATAACATTAACTGGGTAGGTAAGGTAGACTGGGAATTAGAGAAGATACATGGAGATGAGTACTCAACTAAAAAGGGATCTACTTATAACGCCTATCTGATACAAGAAGAAAAGACTGTGTTAATTGACACTGTTTGGATACAATTTGCTGAAGAGTTCGTTGATAATTTAGCTAAAGAGGTTGATT
>CAYPYD010000023.1:0-3137 GCA_964415195.1 uncultured Eubacteriales bacterium
TTATGTGTTTTCATTGTTTTTTGCGTTTCATGGGAATTTAACAAGCCACAAGTTCTGTATTTCTACATTTTGGTGAAATCTAAATCAATTATAAAAACAGCGAAGAACCATAATAACCTTTATTAGTTCTCATTTTGATCTTGAATATCAAATTTAAGGTTAATTTGCGAGATAATTGACATATAAAGCTTAATATGTAAAGTAATCTTGTTTTATGACTTCTATATACTAAGTATCTTTATTTCTTTTCAGACGATTAGCACCCTAGATCAAGAAGTATAGAGCAAACGGTAACCTATAATTTGACAAGATTTTAACAAAAAGTGATAAATTTATGAAAAGAATGAAGCTCAATTATATGGTAAATTTGGTATTATTTCTCCAGCTTTTATTAGTTTGGGGTTCTGGTCTTATTATGTACTTTTATCCTCAAGCTGCTGGTCATTCACTCAGGTTTATCCATAATCAGATTGGATTATTAATGTTAGTCTTCTTTGCTGTTCACATGGCCCTTAACTGGAAATGGGTAGTAGCCACTACGACGAAACTTGGCAAAAAAGGAAAGAAAATAAAGGAGAATTATATGGTCGATTTGGCACTTTTCATCCAATTTATATTGGTTGGGGGTTCAGGTTTTATTATGTATTTCTATCATCATGCTGGAGGCTCCATGTTGAGACTGATTCATGATCAAATTGGGGTACTAATGGTTGTTTTCTTTGTTGTTCATGTTGCACTTCATTGGAAATGGATAGGTTTTACTACAAAGAAATTATTCCTAAAAGAAAAAGAATTTAAAAATGATAGAACAATCAAGAGAAACGAGCAAGGTATTTAATGGTGAATTTTGACTCTTCAGATGAAGAGTTTTTTTGTCAGTTGAACTGCCCTTGGGCAGTTTGACATCTATTATCAAAGTCACATTTGTGCCCTAGATAACAATTCACAGATTCATTTTGGAACTAATTAATTATAAATTATATTGTATGGTGAAGTTATGGGAAAAGCACTGATCATATTGATAGTATTATTTGGAATATTCCTTACAATAGGGTGCACGGAAAATAAGCTGACAACTCAAGCTGAAGAAGATAATCCTACTGGAGAAGAAGCAACTGAAACGCAGAATGTGACTGAGAATACAGGATTAAAAGAATATACACTTGAAGAACTTGCAAAATATAATGGCAATAATGAGACGATCTACGTTGCCTACCAAGGTAAGGTCTATGATGTCTCTTCGGATAGTTATCTTTGGAAAAATGGCGATCATAAGGGATGCGCTGCAGGGATAGATGTCACTGGAGAAATAGAAAATACCCCTCATGGGGCTGAAATATTAAAGGATTATCCTGTTGTCGGGACTTTGAAAGAGTAATCCATTCTCACGTCTACTCACAGTCACCGTCTTAAATTTAATATTTTTGGTTCTGTAGAAACCTGTTTAAATTCAACTATAAAGGGCTGAAATTAGATATATAGATTTATAAAAGATTTCAGTTCAAACTAGTGTAGATTTATTGTTTGAAAGGATTTCTGCAGAACCGTACTTTGTATGTTTCTGCCAAAGTCCATGGCAATGAAGAGAATGGTCTGCAAATTAATATACCTGGAAGGTTGGACTAAATAATCAAACATTCCAGGTCTTTAACTGAATAAATACTTTTCTTAAAATCTATGCCCCATTAACTCCCTTTTAAGAGCATTGATACTGAAAATATATAGAAAGCATTTATTATAGCTTCTCCAATGAATACTCCAATAAGGCATCTAAACACATTTATTTGCAGTGTAGATCCAACGTATACAATAATGTCAGTGGGGGCAAAAGGGAAAAAACTCCATCCAATAATAATAGGGAGTTCTTTATCCATTAACTGGGATTTTATTTTGTGGATATGTTTGTGATACTTTTTTTCAAAAAAAACATCGAATTCTAAATATTTTGAGAAATAGTATACTAATAAAGAAGAAGTCATTATTCCTGCCATATTAGCAAGAAATACCTCAACTGGATTGAAAATTAACATCCCTGCCAGCAAAACCGGGCTGCCAGGCATTAGTGTAAGGCCTTTGAAAGAGATAATCAGATAATAAAGCACAAGAGCAGCAATAGGATAATCTATAGCAGTCTCTTCCATGAACGAAAGGCTAAATTTATCAGGAAACATAAGGTATGTAGTTATTACTCCCAAAACCAAAATTAACCAAAGACAAAAAGTAATCTTTTTCAATTTCATTAAATTTCCCTTTTCCCTATGTTTAGTTAATTTCTGGGTCTGTGTAGTTTGATTCTCTTGTGTTTCGGATCTTTGATATCAAATTTTCGCGTGTTTTTGTAGATTAGATCCGTATACTTACTGATTCCATAAAGTGTATATTTAGACTTATCATCAGGATCTTGGATGTCATAGGTAATCAGGAATAATCTTTCTCTTTTATTTTCAATCCCATAGTGATTTTCGAAAAGCTTGGAAAAATCATCTTCTGGAGTTAGTGTAGTGTTCAAAAATTCAGCAGCAAACTCTTCTTTTGAATAAGCTTGAAAAGCTATTGCATTGGGATCGGCACTGCTACTATTAATTAATGAGTTAGCAAACAAATTCAAGAAATAAGGATTTGAAAAAACCAACAGACCAAACATAAAAATTAGTAGAGAAATGATAAGAAATAAATAAATAAAGACTTTTATATTTTTTCCTACCATTAACTTTAGTTATCTTAATTGTGGATATAAATTTAACGCTTCAAATAATTTGGATACATCCCAATAGGGGCATAGTTGTCACCAATTGCATAGCAACTTTTCAGTACTTATCCATCAGGAGAGCTCACTAGTGTCAAGACTGTCTGGATATAATCGTTTAACTCTCCCAGAGCCTCTACACTCAATTAAAAACAGCCACCTTACCTCTTTTATCCCGAAAACATTAACTTCCCGACTGCGTCAGCCTCTTTCTACCAATCCTCACATCTAAAAAACCCTTCAAAAACCCCACCAAATTTCATCAACTATCTAAAATAGTACCCCCTTTAACTCCATCTTTTTTTATTCAAACACTCGAATCAGGTTAGTGCACAAGAGCCGGATCTTTAACATAACCTTTGAAGCATTATCCCGAAGACCTGAATCTTAA
>CAYPYD010000024.1:0-2273 GCA_964415195.1 uncultured Eubacteriales bacterium
TGTTCCTATGTTTACGTGTGGCTTATTTCTTTCGAATTTTGCTTTTCCCATTATTGTTTCCTCCCGGTTTTTCATTACTATCTTTAATATTAATAAATACAATATAGTTTGTCAATAATATAAATATGAAGAAAGATTATGACGGGAATTTATAATTAAATTCATAATAAAAAAGAAACCCTATTGTATAATAGGGTTTCTTCTAATAAATTTAAAAACTTATCTTTCTTCTCTATCGTATGGTTTTGATAATGATTCAGGTTCACCGATATCTTTTTGTTTTGAGAAGATGAAAGTAACTAATAGTACTAATATTGTTACTATATAAGGTATCATCTTCAAAATAAAGATATTGTCAAACCATCCATAGATCTGAGCCCTTGACTCTAGAGCCATAGCTATACCAAATAGGTATGCTCCCCAGATAACCAATTTAGGATTCCATCTGGCAAAAATTACTAAGGCAATCGCGATCCAACCACGACCGGCTATCATGCCCTGTCCCCATTGTCCTACACTACTTGCAGAAATAATAAGTGCTGAACCACCAACACCGGCGAATGCTCCACCTATCATTACATATATATATCTTGATAATTTTACATTCACACCAACAGCATCAGCTGCACCAGGATTCTCACCAATTGCTCTAAGATTTAAGCCTTTTTGAGTCTTGTAAATGAAGAACCAAACAACAAAAACCAAGATATAAGCTAAATAAACTAGTAAGTCCTGATTAAGGAAAGCTCTTAATAATTGTCCCACAAATGGTATATCAATACCATCTGCAAAATGAAATCTTGTTAATCTATCATTTAAGATAGCAGTAGCATCAGTAATAAAGACCTTGCCTAAATAATAACTAAGACCTGTACCAAAGATAGCTAATGCTAAACCAGAAACAATTTGATTAGCTCTAAGTGACAAACAAACATATGCGTGTAAAAGAGCAATCAAGGAACCAGCTAGAGCAGCAAATACAATAACCAATATCATTGCTGTTAAAGTTGGCATTCCAGTAGCAGTCAAAGCTAACCCAGATAAAAATGCAGTTATTGCACCAATATACATCATACCTTCAAGACCTAGGTTTTGAACCCCGGACTTTTCTGTAATTATCTCACCTAAAGCAGTAAAAAGAATAGGAGTACCCATTGCAACTGCAGAGGCTAATAAATCTTGAAAAATATTTAATCCATTCATTTTTATACCCCCTTATTCCTTCACATACTTAACTTTGTATCTAGAGAAAAAGTCTCCAGCTATAACAAAGAATAAAATACTGCCTTGTAATAATTTTGCAATTTCACTAGGTATCCCAGCTGCAGGTAAATTTGTCTCTGCAAATAGAAGAGCTCCCATAAACACAGAAACTATTCCAATTACCAATGGATGCAGTCTAGACAACCAAACTACAATAATAGCTGTATAACCAATATCTGTATTCATATGTGGGCTTAATCTACCTTCTAACGCTGAAACATGGATAGCTCCAGCAAGCCCAGCTAAGCCACCACTGACAAACATTGCAATAATAATATTTTTAGATAGGCTCATACCGCCATATCTGGCAACATTTCTGCCTTCACCAATTACTCTGATTTCATAACCCCATCTACTCTTGTTCAACAAGAAATAAAAGATAATAATAATAGCAATTGCTACAAACAAACCATAGTGTAATCTACCTGTTGCAAATATTGCTGGTATCTTGGCAGCTGCAGGGAATGGGTCTGTTTGAGGAAATCCACTACTTGTTACGCCTTTCCAAGGTCCAAAAACCAGGAATTGTAAAATGTATAAAGCAACATAGTTAAGTAATAGTGAAGTAATAACTTCATTAACATTCCATATAGCCTTAGCACCACCTGAAATTAATGCCCAAAGTCCACCACCGATTACAGCACCAACTGTCATTAGGGGTATCAAAAATACTGAGTCTCTGAGCTCAATAGGTGCGAACAAGGCTATTCCAGCGGCACAGATCATACCAATCATCATCTGTCCAGCTGCACCAATATTCCAGACCACCATTTTAAAGGCTACTGCAACACCGATACTTAGTATAATTAAGGTAATACTATTAACCAGAACTTCTTGCCAATTGATTAAAGAACCTCCGAATATTGTATTCATTGCCCTTGCAGCATCTTCACCCGTTACTAATAGTAATACGGCTGAAAAAAACAATGCTACCAAAACTGATACTATTGGAGTAAGTATTTGTAGATATTTAGGTGTTTCTAATCTTTTTTCAACTTTAATCATTACGC
>CAYPYD010000025.1:0-2116 GCA_964415195.1 uncultured Eubacteriales bacterium
TTTAACCGATAAATTAACTATTATATTAAAGGTACAGGACTTACGCAGTTGAACTGGGAAATAAGTATCCTGAGACTTCAAACGATCTAAATAATAATATTTATGACAGATATCCTTGCTCTTTATTTTGTACCTTAACTGCATAAGTCCTATTAGATAAAATTATACCCCTCATTTTTTGAAAATGTAGAAAGAGTCTTATGCTTACGATTTTCAACAACTCACTGAAGCGACTCAACCTTCTTTGCTGACATCTCTTCTGGAATTCTCGTTTGCTCCAACAATCCTTTCTTCCAGTAAGGTTGATATCCATAGTAAGTATACACTCTGGATAGTTCCTCACAAGTTAAAGGCCATTTGCCTTTCTCAAAGCCTTCTGCCTTTTCTAGGATTTCTTTATTGACATCAAGGATGAAAGCGTGCTCATACAGCTCCAGTTTAAGAGCCTGCCAGGGAATAGCAAATAGTTTATTGCCCATACCCAGAAATCCGCCAAAAGAAAGCACTGCATATGCTATCCTTCCATTCTCCAAGTCAATCATAAAATCTTCGACCTGTCCTAGATCCTCACCAGCTCTATTGACAACCTTATCTCCTTTTAATGCGCTTGCTGACAAAAAATTTGAATTATCTCTGCTTACCATATTTCCAACTCCTTAAACAAAATTATTTTAAACAAACGTATTTACAATTGGGCCGTATCCGCAAGTTGCTGAAAATAGTAAGTACAATAATCTTACGGACACCAACATAATCTAGATCAAGATAAAATTCCAGATCAAAATAAAATAACAGCACTTGTCAAGTTTGTAGAATAATAATTGAGTGGGATAGGCTTCTCGAGAAGCTTCTCCAAAAAAAACACTTACTTTATTTTTTCACGCTTTCTTCTGCAGTTATTTTTGATTCGGCTTTTTCTTTTACATCTTTCTTTATAGGCTCTACTTTCTTATTGTCTATCATATATTCCACTCCTTTGTTTGTTTACTGGCATGATTTTTTAAAATGATGGCTAATTTCACTTCTAATCATATTACTATCCCATTAGACAGTAAGCCGAGTTATGATCGGGCACTAGACTACTATGACTCTACAATCCATATCATATCTCGGCAATCTATTCTATACATATTTAGGTCTATATATGTATATGCTTCCACTAAATATTTTTCTATTTGAGTATATTGTATTTGTGAGTACTATATACATTTGGATCTGCATTTTGATATATTTGTTCAAAAAAAATAAATTTGTTTCTAATGTTTGTGTTATCAACATGGACATAGAAAAGAAAACAGATGAGGAAATGGCAGAACGTTTTGGAATGTCAAAAAGATGCATGTTTTTTATTTTTGTAGATGACATTTTGCCCAGGAATGTTGATATCCTGACGATTTATAGTCCAAGTTGTTTAAACCCAGTGTTTGTTCTCGAATATTGGATCAGAAGCTACATTTTTCACAATACATTTTATATTTTATATTACAGTTTATGCACTAAATTTTGATCTGTTTCTCATCTAAAATAAATTTAAAATTTCCATGGTTATTTATAAGTATAAATACTTTTATATCCCGTAGGACATTTGAAGAATCTAAATTTATAACTTTCCTGCATGAACGGCTCATATGGGGTATTTTGGGACCTAAATTCATAACTCACCTACATAGAAATATACAGGAGTAGAAATCATGAGTGAAACATACAAAAATATTGTGCAAGAAACTAAAAACAAAACTAATGTACCACTAAAAAAAGAGAAAGTATCAAATCTAGATGTCAAAATAGAGACATCTAAATAATAGGTCTTGTTCGTGAGTTATTAATTAAATCTGAAATACCAGGCACAATTTCATCACGCAAACAAGCCCACATTTTGAGAAATGTAGATATGTTATTGTGTTTTCGTTTTTCAATAACTCAATCTAACGATTCTAGGGATAATAACTGATGGGAAAGCATGTTTGACGAAATCAAAAAGATACTGAGTGTTTTCGTGGTACCTTTTTTTGTAGCGTTAATAACAGCTGTAACAGTACTCTCATTGGCATATAACATGGGGATAAATTTTGTCAATGATATATTCTTTCAAAAATGAGACTGGACGATTAATTGG
>CAYPYD010000026.1:0-2018 GCA_964415195.1 uncultured Eubacteriales bacterium
TGATTTTTGAGAGAATTAAGTGATTTTTGAGAGAATTAAGTGATTTTTGAGAGAATTGGTAAATTTTCTGATTTATTTAAAGAGAAGGAAGAAGAGAAGCCAGTATTCATGTAGAAGAATTCTTCAAAAAGTTTACTTCTCCACCTCAAATGAAGGAAAACTGTTATGTGAGAAATTCTTCAACTTGTGATCTGAACCTACCAAAATTTATAGGCTTAGCAAGAACAGCATGACATCCAGCTTTAAGGAACTCCTGCTCACTTTCGGAATCACAGTATCCAGTAACTGCAATTACCCTTATGTTTCGGGTTTCGGGATTAAGTTTCATTCTTCGAAGCAGTTCAAGCCCGTGCATCTTTGGAAGTTCCATATCAAGCAATACAAGATCAATCTTTATTTCACTCAGAACTTCAAGAGCTTCAAAGCCATCTTTTGCCTTTTTCGGCTCATATCCAAAAGATTTAAGCAAATCTGCTTCGACAACCATATTAAGTAAATTATCTTCAACAATCAGGATTTCAGGCATTTAAATCAACTCCTGGGGGTTGAATTGAAGATTTCTGTAAGTGAGATTTTGTTACAGACATCGTTAAAAGTGAATTTTTGCTGGAAAATATGAAATAAACTCTTTTCATTAATATTTCGATTATATATATTTCCAGACCTACAACCCTTTTAACTACTCAATCAATTAGCTAAGTTCAATAACTTAAATAGTCAATCAATTAGCTTTCAGTCACTTAATTACTCAACCATTTTTAAGCTAAATTTGACCTATATTTTGAGACTATATAAAAAGGTTCATTCGATTTTCATATTTATTTCGTGAATAATTGACTAACCTGCAAAGAGTCGAATTCCCCAACTTACAAGTTATATATAAAGTTCAAGAGAATATAAACTTATTTGTGAACTATATACATCATATTTTTAATATATAAATAGAAATAAAAGTCATTTATTTAGACTTAAATATTATTATTCTGAAGAAAAGATTCAAAAAAGTATCAAATTAAAATTTAAAATAAATACCACTAACTTTCGAATTTGTGATTTTTGGAAAACAAATAAAAAGGGCTGAAAGAAGAGAATAAATCAATATACTTTTGTAAACAGTTTGTTAACCCCCCCTCTTACTAACAATATCTAAACAGGTTTGCAACTACATAATTTGCGCAAGATAATTAAAAAAGTTTAATATAGCAGGTTTAGCATATATTTTTTTACATAATTGAGACAGATCTATCTAAACAAGAAAACTTGAGTTGGTTACCTACGTTAACCTGTCAATTTCTATTTGAAGTATTTTAAACTTAAGTCATCAAATTCATAACATTACTTATTAAAAGGAATAGAAAAAAATACAGGCAAGAGGCGCGGTTCGGCACAGATAGAAATAAAGGATCGAAATATTCCAGAAGGGTAGGCGTATAAGGATAATCCTATATTGTCACTTATTTAAAAGTAGGAGAAGGAAAACACATGGCCAGAGTTATGATTGTGGAAGATGCCGAATTTATGCGAATGATAATTAGGGACATTCTTTTAATTCACGGACATGAAGTAGTTGCTGAAGTGGCAGATGGGGAAGAGGCAATTCAAACATATTTTGAAGTAAAGCCGGATCTCGTGCTAATGGACATAATTATGCCGGACATGGATGGAAAAGAGGCATTGAAGAAAATTCTTGCTATGGATCCGGAAGCAAAAGTGGTTATGTGTTCTTCTCTCGGTCAGCAGGCCGTGATAACTGAGTCAATGAAAATCGGTGCTATGGGTTTTATAGTAAAACCTTTTGAACCTGATGGGATGCTGGATGTAATTAGAAAACTTGCTGAGCCAAATTAAGTAGTCTGAGATTCGCAATTAAATTTGGAGTTGACACACTCAATCTCCAAAAAGATACCTTCAGCTCTGGATTATAATATAACTCAGAAAAGATAAAATCAAATCTCTATAAATCAAATCTCTATAAATAAAATCTCTATAAATAAAATCTCTATAAATAAAATCTCTAT
>CAYPYD010000027.1:0-1821 GCA_964415195.1 uncultured Eubacteriales bacterium
TATCTGAAAGATTTATAGGTGTACATTGTGTGCAAATGAATGAAAGCGATTTCAATATTTTTAAGAAATATAATATATCAGTTTGCCATTGTCCAGTATCCAATATGATATTAGGAAGCGGATTCGCTCCAGTACCTAGAATGATTGAAGAAGGCTTAAATGTAGGTATAGGTGCTGATGGCTCTGCTAGCAGCGACACACAAAATTATTTAGAACAATTAAAAGCTGCTTCATTGGTTCATAAGGCCAACTTAGTTGATCCTAAGGTAATGCCTGCTGAAACTGTAATTGAAATGGCTACAATAAATGGTGCAAAGGCACTTGGCATGGAAGATAAGATCGGTTCTATAGAAGTTGGTAAATTAGCAGACTGTTTCATATTTACTCCAAATACATTATCATCATGCCCTGTAGCTGATCCAATAGCTGCTATTGTATATTCTTCAGAACCAGATAATATTGAAACTGTTATCGTTGGTGGTAAGATTGTTAAAGAAAATAGTGTTTTGACAACTTATTCTAAAGATGAAGCAATCAAAGACTTAGCTAAAAGAGCAAAGGACCTTCGAGAAGAAGTTTCTCTAATAGAAACTAAATGGGGTCAGGTTTCTACACTTTAATTTCCATACTTCGGTTTTGACTGGATGAAGTCTTAAGGCGTAATTCCAGATTGAATCATATTATCAGTCAATATTGGTAAAGAATTACCAAAAAAAGGAGGAAAGAAAATGAAAAAAATTATTTCCGTATTACTAATTCTACTTGCAGGCGTAATGTTAACTGCTTGTGGAGGAAGTGCAGAAAAGGAAGACACTCTCAAAGCTGCTTTATGTACTGGTGGACCAGTAAATGATGGCGGTTGGAATCAAGTAGCTTACGAAGGCCTAATGGGATTAAAAGACATTGGTTACGAAGTAAGCAACACTGAAAACGTTGCTCAAGAAGGACAAAAACAAGCTCTTCAAGCATACGCAGATCAAGGCTACGATTTAATTATCGGTCATGGTTATGAGTGGGCTGATGCTTTAACTGAAATGGGCGAAAAGTATCCAGATATCAAATTTCTACAAATTGGTGGAAATGGTGGTGGAAAAATTCCTAATTTAACTTCAGGTGAGTTCAAATCATATGAGTTAGGTTATGTAATGGGTAAAATAGCTGCGGCTACTACACAAAGCAAAAAATTTGGATTCGTTGGAGCTATGAAAATCCCAACATTGGTTGCTGAAGTTACAGCTATTAAAGCTGCAATTAAAGAAACTGATCCAACAATCACAGTAACTGAAATTTACACAGGTAGCTGGACAGACGTTGCTGCTGGTAAAAAAGCAGGAGAACAAATGATTAACCAAGGAATTGATACAATTCTAGGTATTGGTGATGCTTGTGATGCTGGTATTATTCAAGCTATTGACGAAGCACAAGCTGCTGGTAAAGATGTTAAGTTCATTGGTTGGACTGGCGATTTCTATAAAGCTTATCAAAAAGATTTCATTATAACTTCTGGAGTACAAGATGTTCAAGGAGTAATTATGACAATTGGTAAAGAAGTTAAAGATGATTCATTTGTTTCTAGATATTTCTTACCTAGCGTAAGCCAAGATTTATTGCGTATTGGTGATTGGTCACCAAAAGCTACAGCAGCTCAAAAAGATGCTGGCGCAGCTGCAGTAAAAGCAATTAAAGACGGTAAAATTACTCCAAAAATGATATTTGACTTATCAGGAGCACCTGCTAGCGAATATTATGATGCACAAGAACTAATTTACAAAAAATAAAAATGAATTGGAGATAAGAGGAAAGCCTCTTATCTCCAATTAA
>CAYPYD010000028.1:0-1800 GCA_964415195.1 uncultured Eubacteriales bacterium
ATAAATAGAATTAACAATAAGATTAATGAATTTAATAGTCGAGGGGTATATCCTTTTGAATTGTATTTTAGCATGGGATATGCTATCTATGACTATAAATCTAAAATGGGAGTTAATAAATTCCTGAAGCATATTGATAAGTTGATGTATGAAGATAAGGAAGAATATAGACAAACTTTATTATTTAAATAGAAAATTAAGGAGACATAAAATGGACGGTACAAAAAGAAGTGACATACAAATTGGCCAGGAGGTTTTAGTGGTTCAAAAGCAAGATCAAAGAAGCGGTAAACTAACCTCGGGAAAAGTTATTAAAATACTAACAAATTCACCTAATCACCATCATGGCATCAAAGTAATGCTTGAAGGTGGTATAGTTGGAAGGGTTCAAGAAATAAAGAGTTAAACAAAAAACCAGACAGTTTTATATTTTAAAATGTTTGGTTTTTTTATAGTCAATTCATGTATATTCAGCAAATCCTTATTTAAGTACATTGTGAAGGATTTATTTGATATAATTAAAGGAGATGAATCAGAGTGGACAATAGATTAAAGAACCTAGGTTTTTCAGATAGAATATATAAAAGAGCAGACCTATATCCAGGTCTTTACCCGGGTAGAATAATTGGGCAAAACAAGGAACTCTACAAGGTAGCAACAATCAAAGGGGAAGTTATTGGAGAAATATCGGGTAAAATGCGCCACTTGGCTACTAAGATAACAGACTACCCTACAGTGGGAGACTTTGTCATAATTGATAGAGTAGATCAAGCCCATGGTAATGCCATAATACACCACATAATCACAAGGCAAAGTATCATTGTAAGGAAAGCTGCTGGAACAGCCCATGAAGTCCAAATAGTGGCAGCAAATATAGATACTATATTTATCTGCATGTCCCTAAACAATGACTTCAATTTAAGAAGACTAGAAAGATACCTGGCAATATCATTTGATAGTGGTGCGATGCCAGTGATTGTTCTTACCAAGTCTGATTTATGTGATAATTTGGGGGATAAGTTATCTGAGGTAGAAAAAATAGCAGTAGGTGTAGATATAATAATAACATCGGGATTAAGTATTGATGGATATAAAGATGTCCTGAAATATATTCTGCCAGGACAAACTGTAGCTTTTATAGGATCATCTGGAGTAGGCAAATCCACACTAATAAACAGATTACTTGGTGAAGATATTCTAGAAACTAGAGAAATCAGAAATGATGATAAAGGAAGACATGCAACAACCAGTAGAGAATTAAAACTCATACCAACTGGGGGTGCTGTTATAGATACACCAGGAATGAGAGAATTAGGCTTAGAAAGCGTTAATTTAAATAAGGCTTTTAATGATATTGAAGAACTGGCAAAAGATTGTAAGTTCAAGGATTGCCAACACGAGAATGAACCTGGCTGTAAAGTCAAAGAAGCGATTAAAGATGGAGCTTTAGATGAAGAACGACTTTTAAGTTACAAAAAACTAAGAAAAGAAGCAAAATATGAAGGTTTGAATTCAAAACAAATTGAAAAAGAGAAAATAGATGAAATGTTTTCACAATTTGGTGGCATCAAGAATGCCAGGGATTTTGTGAAGGGCAAAAATAAAAAATAATTAATAATAATATATACGAAAGGGGTTGAATCATGTCTATATTTTTAATCGACTATGAAAACGTTGGAGTACCAGGACTTGATGGATTAACTAAACTACACGAAACAGATATAATTTATATATTCTACAGTGAGAATGCTGATAGATTGACATTTGGTTTACACAAAAGACTTTCAGAAAGCAAAGCAC